>CAVRYX010000006.1:0-104234 GCA_963725535.1 uncultured Solirubrobacterales bacterium | reverse complement strand
CGCAGGATCTCGCAGAGCAACTTCTACGCCGCGCTGACGAGGACGCGGCTGGGGCCAAGGGGATGCTGCCGATCGACGAAGTAGCGGACGTGCTCGTATGCTTCATGCTCAACAGGCTGTTGAGAAGGCGCTCAAGGCCGTACTGGCAGCATATGGGGTGGAGTTCGCCCATCGGCATGACCTGCGAGTGCTCATCGGACAATGCGAGAACGCGGGCGTGCGTCTGCCCGAGGAGCTCGCCGAGGTGGACTTGCTCTCGCCCTACGCGGCGGAACTGCGCTACGACGACGATACGGTGCACGCCGTCGAGCGCGAGACGGCGTCGAGGTGGGCGACAGCCGCGGTCCAGTGGGCGCGGGCCCTGGTTGAGGAGTCTGAGGGTTGACAGAAGTCCTCAGCTGAGTCTGACGTCGTCGATGGAGGCTGAGAGGCGCAGAGCGTCCCTGAAGTGTTCGAGCCGGCCATCGGAGCCGACGGATGGCGCTGATCAGCAGCGGCACCCACTTCTCGATAGCTTTTGACTATGGCCACTGTGGCCGTTGAGGGTGATGTCGCGTCGGTGGCGACGGGATGGCCCCACGCTCGCCTGATCCCGACCTACGGCATCCGAAGTCAGGAGGAGCAGGAGAAGCGCGCGACTTCGTGCCTGCTCGCGGTCATGCACGGCGTGCCCGAGTTCGGCCATGCGCTTCTCGGAGAGCTGGGTGCTCCCCGGTCCCCGAGTGTCGGCGGGCTGGGCGAGGCCAGGGGCGCTACGGACGCCTACCTCGCGCAGCTTGTTAACGGCCGATAGCGTAAAGCTCGCACCAGTCTCGCGCCAGTGACGCCCCGAACTGACAGGAAAATAGCGTTCAGGCTGCCACCGCGTCTTGCAGCGTGACGGTGTGTCCGAGGGCTTCGAGCTGGGTGACGAGGCGTTTGGTGGTGCGTTGGGGGTCGCGTTTGCGGTAGTAGTCGCCGCCGAGGTCGTTGTAGAGCTCTCCGGTGGAGAGCATGTGCCAGCACGCGATGATGATGGAGTGCTTGACAGCGCCGAGGGCCTTCTTGTGGCCGCGGCGGGGTCTGAGGCGTTGGTATTGCGCTTGGAGGTAGACGTCGTTGGTGCGTGTTGCGGCGAGGGCGGCCTCCTCGAGCGCCCAGTCGAGCCACTTCGATCCCTTGCGAGTCTTGCCGGAGCGGCGTCTGCCTGCGGACTTGTCGTTGCCAGGGCACATCCCGGCCCAGGAAGCCAATTCCTTCGTAGTTGGGAAGACGCTCATGTCCACGCCGATCTCCGCGATGATCACCTCGGCGGTGCGCCGTTGAACGCCGGGGATCGTGCACAGCAGCTCAACGGCCTTTTCGAAAGGGGCGATCTGCTCCCCGATCGTCTCAGTAAGACCGGCGATCTGCTCGTCCAAGAAGTCCAGGTGGGCGAGAATCGCGCCGATCCACACGGCGTGCAAATGGTCGAAGCGGCCCTCCAGAGCCTCCCGCAGCGCGGGGATCTTGGAGCGCAGACGGCCCTTGGCGAGGTCGGCGAGGACCTCAGGGTCGGTGGTGCCCGCCACAAGCGCGTCGAGCATCGTGCGCCCGGACTTGCCAAGGATGTCCGAGGCGACGCAATCCAGCTTGATCCCGGTGTCCTCCAAGGCCTTGTGCAAACGATTGGCCTCCCGCTGGCGCTCCTGGATCTGGGTCTTGCGATACCGGGTGAGGTTGCGCAGCGCACGGATCGGCTTCGGCGGCACGAAGCTCGCTTTCAACAACCCGGCCTCCGCGAGCTGACACAACCATTCGGCGTCCTTCACATCCGTCTTGCGACCAGGGACCTGCTTGACATGCCTCGCATTGACCAACAGCAGCTCGAACTCGTCCTCCAGGATCGCCCACACCGGCTTCCAGAACACGCCGGTCGCCTCCATCGTGACCTGCGTCACTCCGTGAGCGGCGAGCCAGTCCCGCAGCGTGAGCAGCCCCGCGACCGTCGTTTGAAACTCCGCGACGTGCTGCTCGCGACCCTTGCCATGCGCCGCGGGCACCCGCACGCACGCCGTCACCTGCGCTTTATGAACATCCAGCGCCCCAGGGCGCTCGACTACCGTCTCCATTGCAACCTCCCGAGAGATCGAAGAACACAATCGTCGCCCAGGAGTCTCTGAGAACTAGCGAATCTGACAGGCGTGCTCATAGCAACAGTCCGGAGGCCCGGGGAGACCCACACGCCAGACTAATCTCGGGCTCACAAGCACCAAGCGAAAATCGGCGTCGCGGGCGACACCCCAATCATCACCGTTTTCATCAGCCCGTGCGGGCCCGCAGCGCGGGCACGGGGACTAATCGGATTCAACCGGACTCCGCCGGATTAGCGGATCGGCCGAGAACCTTGCGCCAGAGGCAAATCTGGCTCTATCGCTGGCGATCCGGCCGGGCCCTCTACGCGGTTCGAGTCCCTGTCTCGGAGTAGGAACGGCTTTCAAAGACCGGCATCTGGAGCATGAGGTCCCTCCGGCCCGGTGCTGGCGGGCCGGAGGGGACCAACTTTGGACTTGGTGCGAGCACCCGATCAGGCGCTCCGAGATGCTCTATGGGCCGTACCGGCTGGCCGTTACCGGGGCCTCCCGCGCTCCACGGCCGCCACGGCGACCTGGGGCCTCCGGGGGGATTCCACGGCAGGAGGTAGGCGCGGTAGGTGTTGACCCCGGCGGGGAACTCGGCGTTGAATATGAGGTTGCCCTGCCGGTTGAACTCCGAGAAGTACGGCAGCGCTCCCCAGCCCACGAAGAGATCGCCGTCGGCGGTCGTCTGTGCGTTGCCCTGCGAGGCCGCCGACAGGCCCTCGGGCTGGTTGTCGGATGAGAGCAGCGTGGCGACGTGCGTCCACGGATTCAACCGCACCGTGACCGCACGGCTGTAGGGGAGCAGCGGTGCGCCGGAGGACTCGTTGTCGAAGAACGTGTACACCCCGTTGCCCAATGGCTCGGGATCGTGCTGCCAGGCGAATATCTCACCCGCGCTGTCGAGCACCTGTCCCGGTGCCGCCTGGAGGGTGAAGCTCGAGTCCTTTCCGCCGAGCTGCCAATGGGTAGGGCTTTGTGATGAGGGGTCGTGGACCGCCCGGGCCGGCCCACGGTGAGCACCTTAGGACATAAACCTCATAAAGTCAACAGAAAAAGTGATATTTTTGTGAAACCTTGTGATAACGGGCGATCGAGCCGTCGATGCTCCGGTGGCGGGCCGTCCCGGATCGTCAGACGGCGGGGTGCAGGCGCCCTACGCCGCGGCCTGCGCGGACCAGTCGCGGTAGAGGGCGTGGTAGCGGCCCTCGGCGGCGATCAGCTCGTCGTGAGTGCCCTGCTCGACGATGCGACCGTGCTCGAGCACGACGATTCGCCCGGCGCGGCGGATCGTGGAGAGGCGGTGAGCGATCACGATCGCGGTGCGGCCTGCCAGAAGGCGGCGCAGCCCGGCCTCGATGCGGCCCTCGGTATGGAGGTCCACGTTGGAGGTCGCCTCGTCGAGGATCAGGATGCGCGGGTCGGCGATCAGCGCGCGCGCGAACGCGATCAGCTGGCGCTGGCCGGCGGAGAGCTGCGCGCCGCGCTCGCCGACCTCGGTGTCGTAGCCGCGCGGCAGCGCCGCGATGAACTCGTCGGCGCCCACGGCGTGCGCGGCCTCGCGGATCTGCTCGGGCGTGGCTTCGGGTAGCCCGAAGGCGATGTTCTCGGCGACGGTGCCGCTGAACAGGAACGCCTCCTGGGGGACGATCCCCATCTGCGAGCGCAGCGAGTGGGCGCTCACCTCGCGCAGGTCGTGTCCGTCCACCAGTACCCTGCCCGCGGTCGGGTCGTAGAAGCGCGCGACGAGCTTCGCCATCGTGGACTTGCCGGCGCCGGTGGCGCCGACCAGCGCGACGGTCTGGCCCGGGGGGACGTGGAGGTCGATGTGGTCCAGCGCCAGTACCTCCACCGGCGCCGCGCCGTTGCCGTTGGGGCTGGCAGGCACTGGGGGAGCTATGACACCGTCGCCGTTTGAAGTTGCATCTGCCGGGGTGCCGCCTGGACTCCCCGACGCGATCGTGGCTGTGGCGCCGTCGCTGGGACTGCCCGCGGTTGCGGCCTTCCGCCGTTTGCGCCTCGGGTTGTAGGCGAAAGAGACCTCCTCGAAGCGCACGTCGCCGCGGATCGCCCCGAGCGCGGTCGCGCCGGGGCGGTCCTCCAGCGTCGGCGCGGTGTCGAGCAGCTGGAAGATCTTCTCCAGCGCGGCCATGCCGGACTGGTAGGTCGTGTACAGCTGGGAGAGCTGCTGGATCGGTTCGAACAGGAACGAAAGCGTCGCCACGAACGCGACGACCGTACCGGCGGTGATGTGGCCGGCGATCGCCTGGTAGCCGCCGTACAGCACGATCAGCGCGAGCGCGACCCCGGAGAGCATTTCCACGGCTGGGAAGTAGGCGGCGTTGAGCCGCACGGTCACCATGTTGGCGTCGCAGTTGTCGCGGTTGTACTCGGCGAAGCGCGCCTCGTGGCGGTGCTCCTGCCCGAAGGAGCGCACGACGCGGATGCCCGAGAGCGTCTCCTGCAGGTAGGCGGTGATCGCCCCGATCGTCTCGCGCGTACGCCGGAACGCGCCCGCCGACACCAGCCGGAACCAGATCGACAGGCCGGCGACGAACGGCACGACGCAGAACGTCAGCAGCGCAAGCCCGGGGTCGAGGTAGAGCAGCACGGCGATCGCCCCCACCAGCGTCAGGCCGGCCTGCACGAGCGTCACCACCGAGTCGGTGACGAGGCTTTCCAGGGCCTCCACGTCGTTGGTGATGCGCGAGATCAGCACCCCCGCGGGGCGGCTCTCATAGAAGCCGATCGGCTGGCGCTGCAGGTGGGTGAAGATGCGGATGCGCAGGTCCGCGAGTGCGCGCTGGCCGACGAGGCCGACGAGGTACGTCTGCACGTAGGTCATCCCCCACACCACCAGCGCGGAGGCGAGGAACGCGAGCACGACCAGCACGAGCGTGTGCGTGTCATGGCGCTCGATCCCTTCGTCGATCGCGACCTTGGCGAGCAGCGGCGGCGCCAGCGAGGCGGCGGTGCCGACGATCAGCGCCGTGAGCATCGCCGCGACGCGCAGCCGGTAGGGGCGCAGCAGCTCCAGCAGGCCACGAAGATTGCGCGCGCGGCTTTCCTTGCTCGCGCGCTCCCCGTCCCACTGCTGCCCACCGCGGCCAAAGCCCGGGCCGAGGCCGCGCCGGGCGGCGTTGGCGCCGCCACGGCCGCCACCCATCCCGCCGCCTCCGAATCCGCCGGGGGGGCTCACAGCGCCACCCCCCGATCCCGCTCGCGGGTCTCCTTCGTGAGGAACACGTGCTCGGGCAGGCCCTTCTCCACGATCTCGCGGTACAGCTCGGACTGCTCCAGCAGTTCCGTGTGGTCGCCCTGGGCGACGATCCGCCCGCCGTCCAGCACGACGATCTCATCCGCCAGCGCGATTGTCGAGAGGCGGTGGGCGATCACGAACGTGGTGCGTCCGGCCATCGCCTCGGCGAGCGCGAGCTTGATGCTCTGCTCGGTGGAGGCGTCCACCGAGGAGGTCGCATCGTCGAGCACCAGCACCCGCGGGTTTGCCAGCAGCGCGCGGGCGATCGCGATGCGCTGACGCTGGCCGCCGGAGACCGTCAGGCCGCGCTCGCCGATCTGGGTCTCATACCCCTGGGGCAGGCGAGCGACGAAGTCGTGCGCCTGGGCGCGGCGGGCGGCCGCTTCGATCTCTTCGATCGAGGCGTCCGGGCGTGCGTAGGCGATGTTTTCGGCGACGGAGGCCGAGAACAGGAAGGGGTCGTCGCTGACGACCGCCACGGCGCCGCGCAGCGAGCGCAGGCTCACCTCGCGGACGTCCGCTCCGTCGAGCAGGACGCTCCCCACGGCCGGGTCGTACAGCCGCGAGATCAGCGCCACGAGGCTCGTCTTGCCCGAGCCGGTGGCGCCCACCAGCGCGACGGTGCGCCCCGCGGGCACGTCGAGGTCGATGTCGTGCAGCACTGCCCGCGCCTGCTGCTGGCCGAAACGGGGATGCTGGTCGAAACGGGGACCGATTGGGGAGACACTCGCTCCGCTCGCATCCCCAAATCGGCCAGCGCCGGAGGCGCGTGTCTCCCGGCTTCGGTCGAGCGCGTGTGCCGCCGAGGAGCCGATGCCAGCCAGCTCGTCGTGGGGATCCTCATAGCGCAGCGTGACGTCCCGCAGCTGCACGTGGCCGTTGCCGGCGGGCAGCGGGGGGGCGCCGGGGGGCTCGGCGAGGCGGGGCTCGCGGTCGAGCACCTGGAAGATGCGCGCGCCCGAGGCGGTGGCGCGCTGGGCGAGGTTGAGCGTCACGCCGAGCGAGCGCATCGGGCTGATCAGCATGTTCAGGTAGAGGTAGAAGGAGGTGAACTGGCCGAGCGTCAGGTGGGCGTGGATCACCGACTCACCCCCCAGCAGCAGCACCGCGGCGAGGCCGAGCTGGGGCAGGAAGCCGATCACGGGGTTATAGGTGGCTTCCAGGCGGGTGGTGACCATCGCCTGCTCAAAGACGCGCCCGGAGCTGCGCCGGAAGCGCTCGAGCTGGCGGGGCTCGCGGGCGAACGCCTTGACGACCCGCACCCCGGTGATGTTCTCCTCGGCGTCGGCGGTGAGCTCGCCGATGCGCTGCTGCACCTCCTGGATCGCGGGTCGCGCGCGGCGGCCGTAGCGGTAGGAGATGACCACTACGAACGGCACCGGTGCCAACGCGATCAGGCCCAGCCCGGGGTCCACCGCAATCATCACGATGCCGGCGAGCACGATCGTGAGGATCGACTGCAGAATGAACACGAGCCCGTAGCCGAGGAAGAAACGCACGGCCTGCAGGTCCACGGTCGCTCGCGACATCAGCTGACCGGTCTGCTGGTGGTCGAAGAAGCCGAGCTCCAGGCGCTGCAGGTGGCCGTAGATCCGCTCGCGCAGGTCGTATTCGACGTCAAGCGACATCCGCCCGGCGACCATCCGCCGCCAGTACATCGCCCCCCAGCGCACGAGCACCGCGGCGAGGATCGCAAGCGTGAGGGTCAGCAGCGTGTGGCGCTCGTGCGCGCGCAGCGCCGTCTGGTGGTGCTGGGCGGCGTGGGCGCCCTTGTTGATCGCTTCCACCGCGTGACCGGTGAGGAGAGGGAGCGCGACGGTCATCACCATCGCGAGGCCGGCGAGGATCCAGGAGACGGTCAGTCCGCGCCGGTAGGGACGCAGGAATCCGAGCAGTCGGTAGAAGGTCGCCATAGTTGCTTAGTCAACGATTATTGCAGGGTCCACTACTCTGCGTCCATGTCCTCGGACCGGACGTCCTCGACGCCCCGCGAGAGTCCGGCGTTCGGGCTCTGTGACACCTGCGTCTTCCAGCGCCTGGTGCCCAACACGCGGGGCTCGACCTTCTCGCTGTGCGACCGCTCGCGCGAGGACCCCGCGTATCCACGCTACCCGCGCCTGCCGGTGTTGGACTGCGCTGGGTACGAGCGGCGGGGCGGCAGTTGACGCGATCAGGCCTCACCCCGCGGCCGCTCCCACGGGCTCGCGCGCGGGAGTCTCGGCGGCGGGCACGGCGGAGGAGACGAAGTCGCGGCTGCGGATCAGCGCGAACGCGAGCACGGCCCCGACCAGGGCGACGGCGGCGGCGATCAGGAGGATCGTGGTGAAGGCTTCGGTGAACCCCACGCGGTAGGCGTGCTCCAGGGCGCCGCGGGCGGCGGGGGAGAGGGTCGAGAGGAGGTGGCCGACTTCGCCCGACTGCAGCAGTTTGGCGAGCTGCCCATGGGCGGCGGCCTGGACCGCGCCCCTCTGCCCACCGGCGGCGAGGCCGGAGGCGGTGGTATGGGTGACCTCGTGCGCGAAGATGGCGCCGAGGCCCGCGATCCCGGTGACGATGCCGACCTGGCGGAAGGTGCTGTTGATTCCGGAGGCCATGCCGCTGCGCGAGTAGTGCACGACCCCGATCGCGGTGGAGGCGAGCGGGGGGTTGATCATCCCGATGCCCGCTCCGGCGAGCACGAACCCGGGGATCAGCGCGGTCCACCCGGAGGTCGCGTTCACAGCGGTCATCGCGAGCAGCCCGCCGCTCACCAGCAGCAGGCCCCCGCCGAGCAGCAGTCGTACGGGCACGCGCACGGTCAACCGCCCGGAGATGGGCGCCACGAAGAAGGAGAGCAGCGTGATCGGCAGGAAGCGCAGGCCGGCCTGCAGGGCGCCGTAGCCGAGCACGTCCTGAATGTAGAGGGTGAGGTAGAGGAACATCGCAAAGATCGAGCTGGAGAGGGCGAACGCCACGATGTTGGCCCCCGTGAAGGCGGGGCGGCGGAAGAGGGTGAGGTCGAGCATCGGCCGCTGCTGGCGCAGCTCGGCGAGCAGGAACGCGGCGAGCAGCAGGGCGGAGGCGATCAACATCGCGAGAATCTTCGTGGAACCCCAGCCGTCTCCGTTGCCCTGCTCCAGCGCGTACACGAGTAGGAACAGCGACCCCGAGAAGGTCACCAGGCCGAGCCAGTCCACGCCCGTCGCGTTCGGGTCGCGCGACTCGCTTACCCGCGCGAGCGTGAGGACGACGGCAGCCACGCCGATCGGGACGTTGACGAAGAAGATCCACTGCCAGCCGATGCCGGTCGTGATGATCCCGCCGACCACCGGCCCCACGGCGACGGCGGCGCCGGTGACGGCTCCGAACACTCCGAAGGCGATCCCGCGCTCGCGCCCGCGGAACGCCTGGGCGAGGAGGGCGAGGGAGGTGGCGAACATCATCGCTCCGCCGACCCCCTGCACGGCGCGGGCGAGGTTGAGCATCAGCGGGCTGGAGGAGAGCCCGCACACCGCGGAGGAGCAGGTGAACACCACGAGGCCCGCGGTGAACACGCGCCGACGGCCCACGAGGTCGGCCAACGAGCCTGCTGTCAGCAGGAAGGCGGCGAGGGTCAGGGCGTAGGCATTGACGACCCACTGCAGGTCCGAGAAGGAGGAGTGCAGTTCGCGCTGGATCGAGGGCAGCGCGACGTTCACGACGGTGATGTCGAGCAACAGCATGAAGATCGCCACCGAGACGGCGATCAGCGTCCACCATTTGCGATCCACGGCTGTGCTCCTTTCGTTGCCTGTTTCCCAGTGCCGGACTGCGGTGCTCCCACTGTAGGCACGCCCGCCGCGCGCCTGTCTTCAGCTCTGCCCCCGCTCCTCCCCAAGGTGAGCGGCGAGGAAGGGCACGACTTGCTCCCACAGCTGTGCGGCCGGGCCGGGCCGGTAGGAGGGGCGGTAGTCAGCGAAGAACGCGTGCCCGGCGCCCTCGTAGACGTTGACGCGCGTCTCGTGCGGGCTCTGCGCGAGCGCCTCGCGCAGGCGCTCGACCACCTCGGGGGAGGGGTTGTGGTCCTCGGCGCCGACGGCGGCCATCAGCGGGCAGCGCACCTGGGGCGCGAGCTCCAGCGGCGGGCGGGGCCGCAGCTCGGTGACGCGCTCTTCGGGGGTGGCGGCATCGATGAACCCGCCCCAGCAATCCACGGCCGCGTCGAGGCGCTCAGAGGCGCCGGCGAACAGGAGGGTGTAGCGCCCGCCCATGCAGAAGCCGATGCACCCCACCCTCCCGCTGACGTCGGAGCGGGCGCGCAGGTGGTCGGCGGCGCCCTCGAGGTCGCCAAGGACGACGGCGTCGGACATCGAGAAGAGGCGCGCCATCAGCGCCTGGAGGTCGTCCATCGGAGGTGGCCCGCCTTCGCGGGTGTAGAGGTCCACGCCCAAGGTGACGTAACCGACGTTGGCGAAGCGGCGGACGACGTCGCGGATGTGCTCGCCGAGGCCCCCGGCCTCGTGGATCACGACCACCCCCGGAGCCTGCTCGCCCTCGCTGAGCGCGGCGGGCCGGGCGAGGTAGCCGTTGACCTGGAACCCGCCGGCGCCTGTGTAGGTGAGCTCTTCGTCGCTGACGCGGGAGGGGTCGGTTACAGCCCCGGGGACACCCTCGGGGCTGGGGGGGATGGGGGAGTCGGACATCGGCGGGAGGCTCCTTGGGTCGTGGTGGTCAGGCGAGGACGTTCGCGACGGGCGCCTGGGGGAGCTCGCGCAGCTTGCGGCGCACCCGCGCGCGGGTCTGGCAGAGCTCCTCCTTGAGCTTCGCCAGCTCACCGGCGCGGTGCTCGACGAGCTGCAGCTGACGGTCGATGTGTCCGAGCGCCTCCTCGAGCAGCTCCTGGCGGCGCTCGGGGTGGACGTCATCGCGCTGCAGCTGGGCGCGCACGGCAGCGCGGGCCTCCTCGGCGGAGAGCAGCGTCTTGAGCTCCTCGAGGGAGACCCCGAGCAGGTTCTTCAGGCGCATCACCTCGCGCAGGCGCTCGACCTCGGCCTCGGTGTAGGTGCGGTGCTGCCCGGAGGGCCGCGCGGGCGCCTCGGGGAGCAGCCCGATCTCCTCGTAGTAGCGGATCGTGCGCGGGGTGGTGCCGACGAGCCGGGCGACGTCGCCAATGCGCAGGGGGCAGCTCACGAGCGCGCTCCAGCCGCGGCCAGCTGCTCGCCGGCGTGCTCGGTCTCCTGGACGTGGCGGGGGCGCAGCAGGCAGACCCCGGCACCCACCAGCGACGTGGCCGTGAGCACCCACAGGGCGACGTGCATGTTGTCGATGAACGGCGCGAGCTTCTCTGGCGAGAGGCCTTTTGCCAGGCCGGAGAAGACGGCGAAGAGCGTCGATTTGGGGACCGCCGAGGTGACGATCGCGAGCACGAACGCGATCGAGAGCACGGCGCCGGTGTTCTGCAGCAGCGTGCGCGCGCCGGCGGCGATCCCGCGGCGATCGGCGGGCACGGTGCCCATCATCGCGGCGGTGTTGGGGCTGTTGAACATGCCCGAGCCCACTCCGACGATGAGCAGCCACAGGGTGCTCTGCCAGTAGGGGGTGTCGACCTGCAGCGTGGTCATCGCGGCGAGGCCGGCGGCGCTGACGAGCATCCCCAGTGAGGCGAGACCGCGGGAGCCGTGGCGGTCGGCGTAGATGCCGGCCAGTGGGGAGGAGACGAGCATCCCCACGGCGAGCGGGATCAGCTTGATGCCGGCGTCGATCGGGGTGTTGCCCTGCGCGCCCTGGAAGTAGAAGACGAACAGGAACATCAGCGCGAAGCGAGCCAGCCCGTTGATGAAGGCGGCGGCGGTGGCGGCCGCGAACAGGCGGTTTTTGAACAGGGTCAGGTCGAGCATCGGGGCGCGCGAGCGGTTCTCGATCAACACCCACGTGGGCAGCAGCACGGCCGCCGTGGCCAGCCCGGCGATCACGATCGTGTCATTCCAGCCGCTGAGCCCACCGCGCGAGACGCCGAGCACGAGGCCGGTGAGGCCGAGCACGAAGGTGACGTTGCCGAGCACGTCGTAGCCGCGCACCTGGTCGGGCTTCGAGAGCTCGCGCAGGATCAGCGCGCCCCACGCGGCCCCGGCGAGGCTGAGCGGGACGTTGAACCAGAAGACCCAGTGCCACGAGATCGCGACCAGCGCTCCGCCGAGCACCGGCCCGATCGCCAGGCCGCACGCGGCGACCATCGTGTTGGTCCCCATCGCGAGACCGAGCTCGTCGTGCGGGAACGCGTCGGTGACGAGCGCGGCCGCGTTGGCGAACAGGAAGGCCGAGCCGATCCCCTGTAGCACGCGCCACACGATCAGCACTTCGGCGTTGCTCGAGAAGCCGGCCCCCAAGGAGGCGAGCGCGAACACGAGAAAGCCGCCTATATACGCCTTCTTGCGTCCGAACAGATCCGACAGCCGGCCGGCCATCAGCACGAGCACGGTGGCGGCGATCAGGTAGGCGAGGATCACCCACACCAGCGCCAGCAGGCTGGCGTGCAGCGAGCGCTCGAGGTCGGGCAGCGCGATGATCAGCGTCCCCGAGTTGGTGGCGGCGAGCAGCATCCCCAGGCTGGTACACGAGAGCGCCCACCACTTGTAGTTCTTGTGGCCTTCCGCCACTCCGAACCGAGGTCTTGTTGAAACTGACGTGAACGTAAGGATCAGGATAGCAGGTGGCCAGGGTGCTAGAAAGGGAGCGCATGAGCGATGCCGAGGTCGTCAAGTCTGAGCACGAGTGGCGCGAGCAGCTGACCCCCGAGCAGTACGAGATCCTGCGCCGGGCTGGCACCGAGGCGCCGTTCACGGGGGAGTACGTCTACAACAAGGACTCGGGCATGTACCGCTGTGCGGGCTGCGGGGCGGACCTGTTCGCCTCGGACACCAAGTTCGAGTCGGGCACCGGCTGGCCCTCCTTCACCGAGCCGGCGGTCGCGGCAGCCGTGGAGTTGCGGGCGGACAACTCGCTGTTCATGCGCCGCACCGAGGTGCGCTGCCGCCGCTGCGGGGGGCACCTCGGCCACGTCTTCGACGACGGCCCCGGTCCCGAGGGACAGCGTTACTGCATCAACTCCGCCGCGCTCTCCTTCGCCCCTGGCGGTGAGTCTGCCGGGGACGCCGAGTCCGGTGGCGGAGTCCCGGGGTCGAGTGGCGGGGACCCTGAGACGGGTGGCTCCCCGCCCGGGCCGGACGTCGCCGCACAGTAGCCTCTGCGCACATGATGATCATGCAGGACCAGTCCCGGCGGCTCTCCGAACCGCTGCACTGGGGGCGGCGCGAGCGGACCGTCGTCGCCGTGCTGCTCACGTGCGTGGCGCTGGCCGCCGCCGGCCTCGGTGCCTTCGCCCTGACGAGCGGTGCGCCCGCGCGCAGGGACTGCATCGAAGTGACGTTCGCCTCCACGCTGGGCGGCGCCGTCGAGCACGCCTGCGGCGCGCAGGCCCGCGCTGTGTGCGCCTCGCCGGGCGCGCTCACCGGCATCGCCGCCGAGCTGCGCGCCGCCTGTCGGCGGGCCGGCTTCCCGTACGATCCTCGCCGCTGAGGGTCTGTCGGCGGGCCTGCGTACCCGTCCGGCTGCGCTCGCGTACCCGTCCCGGCTGCGCTCGGTTGGACGCGCGCGTGAGGGCGTGCTCCGTGCGCCCGTCCGACGCGCGGCCGACGTCCCGAGGGCGTCTCGACAAATGTCGAAAGACCTCCTCGAAGTGTTGGCCACCCTGTCCCTACCCCCTGGTCTGCAAGCCGGATTTCATAACAGCACTGCAACAGGTGCCCTCGCCCGTGGGCGGGTCGGCGCCGTGACAAGACCCGACAACGACAGGGGAACGGAGGCACATGTCCTGGCTGGCATACCCAAGTTGGCTCAACGCAGGTGACAACGCGTGGCAGATGACCGCGGCCACATTCGTCGGGCTGATGAGCCTGCCGGGCCTCGCGGTCCTGTACGGCGGCGTCATGCAGAAGCGCTGGTCGGTGAACAGCATGATGCTCACGTTCGTCGCGTTCTGTGTGACGCTGATCGTCTGGTGCCTGTGGGCGTTCAAGATGGGCTTTGGCTCGCCGATCGCGCACAGTGGGGGGGGGATCTTCGGGACGAAAGGGTTCCTGGGTACGGCGCTGGGCGAACCGGGCTCAGTGCTCAGCCACGTCGGCGAGGAGGGTCGGGCTGACATCCCCTCGATCACGACGGGGCCGGACTTCCACTTCCCGACCGCCTCGCTCGTGTACTTCCAGTTCGTGTTCGCGGCGATCACCCCGATCCTCGCGCTCGGCTCGGTGCTCGGCCGGGTCAACTTCAAGGCGTGGATCCCGTACGTGGTCCTGTGGATCACGTTCGTGTACGCGGTCAACGCGTTCCTGCTGTGGGGCGGCGGCTACTTCGCGGCGCACGGCGCGTTGGACTACTCCGGTGGTTACGTGATCCACCTCTCCGCGGGTATCTCAGGGTTCGTGTTCGCCGCGGTGATCGGCCCACGTCTGCAGCGAGACCGAGAGATCGACGCGCCCAACAACCTGTTGATGGTTGCCTGCGGCGCGGGGTTGCTGTGGCTGGGGTGGAACGGCTTCAACGGTGGGGACTCCTACTACGCCGGCGCCGACGCCTCCGCGGCCGTGATCAACACCAACCTGTGCACCGCCGTGGCGATGATGGTGTGGATCGCGTGGGACTACATTTTCCGCGACAAGCCCTCCATGCTCGGGGCGGTCAACGGGATGATCACGGGCCTGGTGGGGATCACGCCCGCCGCCGGGTTCGTCAACGGATGGGGCGCGATCATCATCGGCGTCGTCGACGCGACGATCGTGTGGATGGCGATCCGCTACCTCTCCCGAGCGCCGATGTTCCGCCACGTGGACGACACCCTGGGGGTGATCTACACGCACGGCATCGCCGGTCTCGCAGGAGGTCTGATGGTCGGGCTGCTGGCTGACCCGGCGATCGTCGAGTACGTCCCACATGGCGGCGGCGCGACCGCGCTGCCTGGCGTCTCCTCGGTCTTCTACGGTGGCAGTTGGACGCTGCTGCGCTGGCAGGCCGAGGCGGCCTTGTGGGTGATCGTGTACACCGCGGTCGTCACGTTCATCATCCTCAAGGTCGTGGGGATCTTCCTGCCGCTGCGTCTCTCCGACGAGGAACTGGAGATCGGCGACCACGCGATCCACGGCAACGAGGTCTACCCCTCGGACATTCCAACCCTCGGGGGGCCGCACCCGCCGGCGTGGCAGCCGGCTCCGCAGCCCGCGGTAGGGACCGCAACGTAGGCACGGACGCTACCAACGGGAGGCGCGCCATCCTCTGGGCCCGCTCTTCCTCCTACGCGATGGACTCTACGGCCCCGCCTTCCGGCGGGGCCGTAGTGCGTGTGGGGTGGGGACTCGCCGCAGTTGTGGGGTGACCCGAGCCGGGTTGGGCTACACCGAGGCGTTCTCAACTCGGGTGGCGCTGTTTGCAGACATTCGTGTCTGGTCTCAGGGCTCAGGCTCGTCTCAGCTGCCGGCAGCCAGCCCCACGGGGCAGGAGACCCCGGTGCCCCCGAGGCCACAGTAGCCGCCCGGGTTCTTGGCGAGGTACTGCTGGTGGTAGTCCTCCGCGTAGTAGAACGGGTGCGCGGGAGGGCCCTCGGCCAGTTCGGTGGTGATGGCCCCGTGTCCCGCCGCGGTGAGCACCTGCTGGTAGGCCGCGAGCGACGCTTCGGCCTGCCGGCGCTGCGAGTCGTCCTCCCAGAGGATCGCGGAACGGTACTGGGTGCCGGCGTCGTTGCCCTGGCGCATTCCCTGCGTGGGGTCGTGGCCCTCCCAGAAGAGGCGCAGCAGCTCCTCAAAGGTGGTGGCGGCGGGGTCGAACGCGACCAGCACCACCTCCGCGTGGCCGGTGCGACCCGAGCAGACCTCCTCGTAGGTCGGGTTCGGGGTGTAGCCGCCCGCGTAGCCCACCGCTGTGGTGTACACCCCGGGTGCCTGCCAGAAGAGCCGCTCGGCGCCCCAGAAGCAGCCCATCCCGAAGACCGCCTGCTCGACCCCCTCCGGGAAGGGCGGCCGCAGGGGTGTGCCCAACACCTCGTGGCGCGCCGGGACCGGAAACTCCTGCGCGCGGCCTGGAAGGGCGGCGGCGGGGTCGGTCATGTGGGTCTTGTGCCGGTTGAAGAGCACGTGCTCCAGGCTAGCCGATACCGCCGTCCTCGCCCGCCTTGGCCCTCGCCTGACCCGTCTGCTCCTCCGGACGCTCCTCAGACGCGCGCACGTTTCGGACGCTCGCCGGACGGTCGAGGCACTGAAATGTTGCGTAGCAGCGAGTTTTTTTGGACGCCGAGCGCTCAAGCCCGCGCGGGGTCGCACCGAAGAGACGAGCAGATGCTCGACTCGCGTCCCCTGCGAATATCCCGTGGCGCGCTGACGCGGCTGCACAGCACGCGTCCGCCGGCGGTGTGGGCCGCTGCCCTGCTGTACATCTGTCGCGGCCTGACCTGTCTCGCGGCGGTGGCCTTTCCCGTGAGCGCTCGCGAGCCCGTGCATCTGAACCTCGCCGTCGGGGTGCTCGCCTGCCTGCTCGGTGTCGGCCTGTGGACCTTGGCGCGCAATGCGCCCGTGCGGCTGATGCAGGTGCTGATGGCGCTGAGCGCGGTGACGGTGAGTGTGATGGTCGCCAACGCCCACACCCCCGGGGGTGTGATGCTGGCCGCGTTCGCCTACCCGTGGACCGCGATGTACGTGGCGCACTTCTTCTCCCGTCGCGCGGTGGTCGCTCAGTCGCTGCTGATCTCCGTAGGCTTCGCGGCCGGTCTCGTCGTGGGTGGCCTGCCCGGCATGACGATCGTGTGGGTGGTCGTGACCGGCACCGTGTGGTCCACGGGCCTGGTGCTCGCCAACCTCAGCGAAAGCCTGCGCCGGCGGGCCGACACCGACCCGCTCACCGGCCTGCTCAACCGCAGCGGCTTTCTCACCCTCGCCGCGCGCGAGCACGCGATCGCCGAACGCACCTGCGCTCCCCTGACCCTCGCGATGCTCGACCTCAACGGCTTCAAGCAGGTCAACGACCGCCTCGGGCACGCCGCGGGAGACCGACTCCTGGCGGACCTGGGGAGGAGGTGGCGGGAGGTGCTGCGCGCCGGGGACGTCCTGGCACGCCACGGGGGGGATGAGTTCGTGCTGCTGCTCCCCGCCACCTCCCCGCGCGAGGCCGAGGGTGTGCTCGAGCGCCTCCGCGCTGAGGGACTCCCCGTGCGCTGGTCGGTGGGCGTCAGCGAGTGGCTACCCGGGGAGGACCTCGACGCCTGCCTAGCCCGTGCGGACCGCAGTCTCTACCGCGTCAAGCAGTCTGTCGAGCGCGCTCCGGCGCAGGTGGAGAGCTGGCGCGCCGGGTCGGTGCTGCCCTCGACGTAGCGGTGTGGCGGGTGGGGTCGGTGCTGCCCTCGACGTAGCGGTGTGGCGGGTGGGGTCGGTGCTGCCCTCGACGTAGCGCCGTGGCGCGGCCGGTCTGTGCTGCCTCGGCGGCCCTGCGGTGTGTCGGGCGCCACCTCGTCATTGCGCCCCGGTCCAACGATTCCAATTTGGACAACCTGGGGTTTGGGTTTGGTCCATTCGGGCAACATAACCCCGAGGAGCATCCCTCCCTCATTCCCTCCCAGACCGGCCCGCTCCCGAGCGGGCTGGTCGCTTTCAAGGCCCTGCTACCGCGGCAAGGTCAGACCGAGCCACTGCTCAAGCGGCGCTGGTTCCCCCAGGTGGAAGCCCTGCGCGTAGTCCACGCCCAGCTCCCGCAGCGTGGCGAGCGTGGCCGCATCGCCCACGAACTCCGCGATCGTGCGCTTGCCGAGGCCCCGCGCGAGCTCGACGACCGCCCCGATCACGAGCCGGTCGGTGGGATCGGTGGTGCAGTTGCGCACGAACTCCCCGTCGATCTTGATGAAGTCGAAGGGGAGGTGCTTGAGGTAGTAGAAGGAGCCGAAGCCCGCCCCGAAGTCGTCCAGCGCGAAGCGGCACCCCAGCTCGCCGAGGCGCTCCGCGAAGGCGCGCGCCGCTGTGATGTTGCCGATCGCGGTGGTCTCGGTGATCTCGAAGATCAACTGGGTGGCGTGCACCCCCGCGGCGCGCAGCTCACGGCCGATGTGCGCGGCGAGCTGGGAGTCCCCGAGCGAGTGCGCGGAGAGGTTGAGCTCGACCGTCGGCCGCCGGCCCTCGGCGCGGTGTGCGCCGAGCGAGCGGATCGCGTGGGTCACCACCCAGCGGTCGATCTCCCTGATCAGCCCGAAGCGCTCGGCGATCGGCAGGAAGGACCCGGGCGGGATCACTTCGCCGTGGGCGTCCACCATGCGCACGAGCAGCTCGTGCTGGGTGGTGCGCCCGGTGGCGGTCTCAACGACGGGCTGGGCGTACAGCACGAGCCGGTCCTCGTCGAGCGCGGCGCGGATGCGCTCGACCCACTGCAGGCGGGCCTCGATGCGCGCCTGCCCGCGGCTGTTCCCGCCGTAGGTCTCCGAGCGGTCGCGGCCGGCCTCCTTGGCGTCGTACATCGCGAGGTCCGCGTTGATCAGCGCCTCCTCGGCGCTGACGGGCTGCGCCCCCTCTAGGGGCGCGAGGCCGATCGAGGCCGTGGTGGGCCGCTCCGGCCCGCCGGGCCCGCGCGCGGCGTGCTCGCGGCGGACGACCCCCAGTAGCAGCTGCGCGAGGCGCT
The DNA here is from genome assembly GCA_963725535.1 of uncultured Solirubrobacterales bacterium. Taxonomy (GTDB): domain Bacteria; phylum Actinomycetota; class Thermoleophilia; order Solirubrobacterales; family Solirubrobacteraceae; genus Palsa-744. The sequence goes on along the minus strand of CAVRYX010000006.1, from coordinate 86,219 downwards.
CTGCCTCGGCGCGGTCCCCGACGGGGGTGAGGATCGCGAACTCGTCGCCCCCGAGGCGCGCCAGCGTGTCGGACTCGCGCAGGCGCGAGGCGAGAGCGCCCGCGACGCGCCCGATCAGCTCGTCCCCCGCGGAGTGCCCGAGCGTGTCGTTGACCCCCTTGAAGTCGTCGAGGTCCACGACCAGCACCGCGCCCGCGTGGCCGTAGCGCTCACCCCGCGCGAGGTGCTCCTCCAGGCGGTGCTCGAACGCGCGGCGGTTGAGCAGCCCGGTGAGGGGGTCGTGGTCGGCGAGGTACTGCAGTTCGGACTCGTAGCGCCGGCGGTCCCGGGCGAGCGCCTGCTCGGCCAGTTCCCGCTCGGCCAGGCGCCGCGCGACGAGCGCCTGCGCGTAGCGCTCCCGCCGCCAGGCCTGCATCCCGAACGTGCCCACGAGCAACGTCCCAAGCAGCCCCACAAGCAGGATCGTGACCGCCAACGAGAGGTTGGGTGAGGGCTCTCCGACCGTCAGCGTCCAGGTGCGGCCCGCCACCGCCAGCCGCGTGGCGGTCGGGTGCTTCGGAGCCCCCCGGGAGACCAGTTGCACACGGCCGTCAGAGAGCACGAAGGCGGTGCCCGCCGGAGCCGCCCGTCGCAGCGCGGGTCCCAGCAGAGCGTAGGAGTAGCCGATCGACACGAACCCCCGCAGGGCGTGCAGCCGCTGCAGGGCGGTGCGCAGGGGCACCGGGGAGGGCCGGTAGACCGGTACGTACAGCACCGTGCCCGCCTGGCCGCTCATCAGGCGCACGGGCGGCGTCGCGCGGGGCCGCCCCGAGCGGGCCGCGGCCAGCAGCGTGGCCAGGCGCGTGCGCTCGGTGCCGACGTCGAGGCCGACTGTGGAGGGTCCCCCGCCGCGGCGGGCGGAGTCGAGCACCACGTAGTAGTTCGCCTGTGGTGGCGCCGGGCGCAGAGCGCCCCGCGGGGTGCGCAGCTCGATCGGACCGTGGCGGCGTTCGAAACCGGCGCGCTGGGCGGCCCCCACCGCGACCATGAGCCCCACGCCGGAGATCCCCGGTTCCCGCTGCAGTCCGCCGGCGACCGCCGCGAAGATCACCGCGTGGGCACTCCAGTCCGCCCCCAGGCTCGCCGCGAGGTCGCTCGTGCGCCGGATCGTGGCACCCACCGTGTCGAGCGCCTGCGCTCGGATGTCCGCGGAGAGGCTCGCGCGCCGCGCCTGCGCGCTGCTGCGGGCCTGCCGGTCGGCGGCGAATGCGCCCGCAAGGGCCAGCGCGGCCACACACACGGTGACGAGGGCGGGCAGGGAGCGCCGAAGCGGGTGCTCGCCGGGAGTGCTGGTTTGAGATCGTCCACGTGGGCCGGGTGCTCCCCCGGCGGGTGTGCGCGGAGCCTCCGTGCTCCGCGTCGGCGGTGGGGGCGGCAACGTCGGTGGCCTGGGCGTGCTTCGTCTCGGCGGTGGGGGCGGGAGCGCCGGTCGCCCGTGCGTGCTCCGCAGCGGCTCGGGCGTGCCCTGCGGTGAGCCGGATGTGCTCGTCGGCGGCGTGGGCGTACCTCTCGGTGGTCCGGACGTACTTGGCGGTCGCCCGGTCGCCCCGTCGGCGGGCGGCAGGAAGCGTCGGAGCGGCTGCTCGCTGTCGCTCTGCCCGGCCACGGTGAAGTATCGGCGCAGGCGGGACAAAACTAAATATCGAATGGCGCGGTTTTTGCGGCCCTCTGAACCCCCTGCCCATCCCCGCCCAACCGCCGCACATCCCGCTCGCAGCCGCCCGCAGCCCTTGCCGCCACGCCCTCGGCGCTGGCTCGCAGCCGGCGTATCTGCTAGGAAGTCGGCGATGGCGAGGGGCGCGCAGGAGAACGCAGCGGTGGCAGCCAACGGCGCGGCTGGCGGTCGCGCGGTCGGCGGGGGGTGGCGCGTGGTTGCCGCGTACGGCGCGGTGGCGGCGGCCACCCAGATGTTGTGGCTGACCTACGCCGCGATCACCACCGGCACGGCCCGGCGCTACGGGGTCTCGGTCGGCGCGGTGGGGTGGCTGGCGGAGATCTTCCCACTGCTCTACGTGGCGCTCGCGATCCCGGCGGGTGCGCTGCTGGACCGCTGGTTTCGCCCCAGCCTCGCACTCGGGGGCGCGCTGGTGGCGGCCGGTGGGCTGGTGCGCCTCGGGGGGCTCACGTTCGCGTGGGCGCTGGCGGGGCAGGTGCTGGTGGCAGTGGCCCAGCCGGTGGTGATGAGCGCCGTGGCGAAGCTGCCGGGCGAATACCTGCCCGTGGGCGAGCGGGCGCTGGGAATCTCGCTCGCCTCGGCGGCGGGCTTCGTGGGAATGTTGGTGGCGCTGCTGGCAGGCCCGCTCCTCGGAGCGGCCCACCTGCAGGAGCTGCTGGAGGTGCAGGCCGCGGTCGCGGTGCTCGCCGCGGGCGCCCTGGCACTAGCGCTGCGCCGGCCCGGGAGCGGAGCGGGGGAGCGGACGGCAATCGAAGGCGGGGTCGCGCGGGCGCTGTGGGCGCGCCCGGAGGTGCGCGTGCTCTCAGGCCTCGCGTTCCTTGGCTTCGGGGTGTTCGTGGCGCTGTCCACGTGGCTGCAGACTCTGCTGGCGCCCGCGGGCGTCTCGGAAACGGCCGCGGGGGCCCTGCTGGTGGGGATGATCGTGGCGGGGGTGGTCGGCTGCGCGGCGCTGCCCGCCCCGATCTCACGCCACGGGGCCGAGCGGGGTTTCATGGCCGCGGTGATCGCCGTGGGCTGCGGGGGCAGCGTGGCGCTTGCGTTCGTGCCGGGGATGGCGGGCCGGGCGGTGGTGATGGTGGTGATGGGAGCGCTGCTGCTGCCAGCGCTGCCAGTGATCATGACCGTCGCCGAGCGGCTCGCGGGGCCGGCGGCTGGCACGGCGGGGGCGATCGTGTGGATGGCTGGCAACGCGGGGGGTCTCGTGGTGGCGCTGCTCGTGCAGGCGCTCGTCCACCACCCCACGGCGGCGTTCCTGGCGATGGCCGTCACGGTCCTGTGCGCGGCCCCGCTGGCGGCGCGGATGGTCTCGCTGCGTGGGCTCCCGGACGGCGTGCCCGAGGGGGCAGGGGCGGGGCTGGAGGAGCTCGGCGCCCCGGGATCGCTCGCGGCGGCCGGCTCCGAGCGGGCTTCGGCCGCGTAGCGTCAACGTGACGCGGACTCCTGGGCAAGCCAGTCCAGTACCTCTGAGGGGTTGCGGTGCGGGGGGAAGACGGGGTAGAACACCTTCGTGATCTGCCGTCTCCGCGCGATGAAGGTCAGGCGCCGGTAGAACTGCGTCCCGGTCGCCTCGAAGGTGGGCAGCCCCAACACGTCGGCCAGTCGCAGGTCGGGGTCGGACAGCAGCGGGTAGGGGATGTGCTCGCGCCGCGCGAACTCGCGCTGCTCGGAGTGCGCCTGGGCGCTCAGGCCGAGCACCGAGGCGCCGTAGGCCGCGAGCTCGAGGACGTGGTCGCGGAAGGCGCAGTTCTGGGGGGTGCAGCCGCGGGCGCCCGGGATCTCGTCCCAGCCCGCGGGCAGCGGTAGCCCCGGCACGCCCGTGCGGGGGTACACGTAGACCACCGCCAGCCGTTCGGTGGCCGTGCTCAGGTCGAGCTGCCCGCCGTGCGTGGAGTGCAGCAGCACCGCTGGTACCTGCCGCCCCGGCAGGTGGTCCGCAGCTCCGTCGTCCGTCGGGACGGCCAGGTCGCCGGGTAGGTCCCGGTAGCTTTCGATCATCGCCGTGATTCTTCCAAAGGGCTGCCGTTTTTTGCTTTCTGGAGCTCACGCAAGCGTTCCGGTCGTAACGACGAGTATGAGCAGAGTGAATCTTTGGTCGCATCGGATCAATGGAATGCAACCTTGAGCATCGCCGCCCGTGCTCAGCGCGCGTTTTTCAGCTGTGCTACCTGCTGCTGCAACAGTCCTCGTGACTACCCGCCGGTGCTGCCAAAGCCCCCGCGACTGTCCGCGGCGGGATTATGCACGCTCCACTGCGCTCGGTCGGTGCGCACGAACACGCCCTGCGCGATCCGGCTGCCTGCCGGGATGTGGGTCGGCGCGGGCGTGAAGTTCAGCAACTGCAGCCGCAACTCGTCGGCGGGGCCGCGGTAGTCCTCATCAATGACGCCCACAGCGTGCGGCTGGAGTACCCCGTACCGGCGTGGCGTCGAGGAGCGCAGGCACACGAGCAGGCACCAACCGGGCGGCGTGGCGAAGACCAACCCGGTCCCCACGAGAGCGATCTCCCCCGGGGCGAGGTCCGCCGCTTCGGCGGTGCACAGGTCAAAGCCGCTCGAGCCCGCGGTGGCGTAGTGTGGCTGCTGCGCGGAGTCGTGCAGGCGGAGGATCGGCACATCCATGGGTTGCTCTCAGTCGAAGTTGGCAGGGCAAGAGACAGCGTTCGGCTGGAGCCTACCTGCCGGTGAGGGAGTGGCGGCAAGCGCTGACGTCCGCCGTCGTGGACCGGTCTGGACCTACCGACACCACGGTCGCCCAGCACAGGCGGCGCCGGGCGCGCGCGGTGACTGCTGCGCTACTGGCCTTCCCCGCCGTCGGTCCCCGGTCGCCGCGGAGACCGCTCGGCCCCGCCGGGCCCTGAGCGCCGAGCGACGCTGGCCAGCCGGTAGCGCCGTATCCGAGGCCCCCGGCCGGGGGCCTCGAGCGACTCCTCGGGCAACAGCAGAAACCGTCGCGGGGTGCTTGGCAGCGGGTTGGAGAGCGAACGGGTCATGTAAGGATATTGGCGCGCGGCGCCCTTCGCGCCTTTGGACTGCGGTCCAAAATGTGCCGAGGGGTGGTGCCGCGATTGATCGCAGTTGGTGGGCGCAACCGCTGGCTAAGGGCCTATCCCGATTGGGGCGTGCGGCTGGGGCGGTCGAGGGTCGAGCGAGGCGAGGATTCATGCCCACCCACCCGAAGGTGTGGTGGGCCCACGTCGAGGCCGCGGTGACGGGTCCCGGAGGGGTAAGGCCATCGGCCGTATCCAGGCGTGCGACCCAAGAGGGATAGGCCCTAAACTCGCTGGCGAAGCGCTTGCCGCGCTGGTGCCCGGAGCCGTCACGCCAGCGCACCCAGCGAACGTCACCCTCCCGCGCCCGCGGGCGCACCGTCCAGCGCCGCGTTGACGAGCGCGTCCGCCTCGGCGTTCTGGGCGCGGGGAACCGAGCGGATCGACCAGCGCTCGAACTCGCGCAGCGCGGCCATCGCCTCGCGGTGCAGGGGGCGCATTGCCTCGTGCTTGACCTTGTAGAGGCCCCGCACCTGCTTGGCCACGAGCTCGGAGTCGTTGACCACCTCCACCTCGGTGGCGCCCATCGCGCGGGCGCGCTCGAGGCCGAGCAGCAGAGCGCGGTACTCGGCGACGTTGTTCGTAGCGGTCCCCAGCAGGCGCGCCCGCTCCTCGAGGACCTCCCCCGAGGTGTCGGCGACCACACACGCAGCCGCCGCGGGTCCGGGATTGCCTCTGGCGCCGCCGTCAACGTGCACGATCACCTTCATCGGCGGAGCCTACCCCGCGTCAGGGACGGCACGCTCGCGTTGCCCGATTGAGCGGCGCAGCGGCTCAGGGGCGCGCCAGCGCCGGCAGGTCGCCGGGCACCCGCGCGCGACGACGATCGCGCACCACGCGCTGCTGGCGTACGACGGAATCGGCTGAACCGCCCCGACTGCGCCTGTCAGCCTCGCGACGGTCGACGATCACGGTCACGTTCTCATTGTCGCCGTAGTGCTCCACCAGCTTCGGGTAGAGCTCATCCGCGAGCGGCTTGGGGACCACGCTGTAGATCATGTGGGAGTAATGATGACAGAAAAACGAGGGGCCCGACCGAAGCCGGGAGACACGCGCCTTCCGGCGCGAATCCCCGTTTCGGCCAGCCGGCCTCCGGCCGCCTGCGCCACCCTCTAGGCAAGCAACGCGAGCGCTCCGCGCTCGTCCGCGGCGGCGTTGGCGAGCAGCTCCTCGGGGGTGAGTTCGCCGAGCTCCATCCCCTCAGCCGCCAGTCGCGCTCCCTGCGCCTCGTCCCCGAGGTCAACCTCGTAGCGGTACCAGCACAACTCCCACGCGACTACGATCGCCACCGTCGCGCCGGTGAGCGGGGCCGCTCTCACGGAGGGGGCGCCGAGCGAGCGCGTGACTCCCGCCACGCGGCGCGGGTGCTCGCCGGCGTTGAAGACCTCCAGGGCCCGACTCACGCCCGCGTCGGGGCGCTCAGCTTCGGGAGCCTCCACCGCGGGCGCCGCGGGGCTCTCCCCGAAGGCCGCTTGCCGCTCGGGTCGGCCGTCTTCCTCCACCGCCACGGCTCGTACCGGCGCGATCCAGTCCTCGATCGGCAGCTCGGACCCGTCCGGGCTCGCAGTCGGGCCGGCAGGGTCGAGGCTGGGGGTCGGCCGGCGGGACGGGCGAAACCTTCCAAGCAGCGAGCGCCCGCGCTGGGGAGCCTCCGCTCGGGGCCGGGCGGTGTGCTGCTCGGCCTCTCTACGCCACCCCTCGTGTGTGGCTCGCGAGGTGCACAACTCGCACACCAGCCGGCGCTGTCCCGCACCGAGAAACGTGTCCGGCTGCTCGCCGCGCAGCAGGCGCCGTCCGCACACGTCGCAGGCCACGTCGGGGTGGGAGGTCACGATCGTTCTGGCCGCCACGAGGTCCATCAGGGTAGACCACGCGGCTCGTGGAGGGGCGCCGCGGTCGCCGCAGGCTGGCTGCGCGGCGCGGTTAGGGGACGTCCGGGGCACGCGATTTTTTGAAAAAAGAGGGGCCTCGGCTCGGCGGCCTACGGCCGCCTGCGCCACCCTCTAGTAGGGTGCTGCGCGATGCGCGCGGTCACGTTCCAGGCCCCCGGCAGGGTGGCGGTGCAGGAGGTCCCGGAGCCCGAGCTCGCCGAGCCGGAGGACGCGATCGTGCAGATCGAGGCGACGGGGGTGTGCGGCTCGGACCTGCATATCTACCACGGCCGCGTGCAGATCGAACCGGGGTTCACGATCGGCCACGAGTACGTGGGCACAGTGCTCGCCGTCGGCGACAGTGTCCGCGAGGTAGCGGTGGGCGACCGCGTCGCCGGCTGCTTTCAGACCGCGTGCGGGCGCTGCTTCTTCTGCCGCCGCGGCCTCTTTCACAAGTGCGAGCACTCGCGCACCTTCGGCCACGGGGCGGCGCTCGGCTCGCTGCAGGGCACCCAGGCCGAGCGGGCGCTCGTGCCGAGCGCCGACCTCGTGCTGCGCCGGGTGCCGGAGGGGATGAGCGACGAGGCGGCGCTGTTCGCCGGCGACGTGGCGGGCACCGGCTTTCACGCCGTGCACGACAGCGGCCTGCAGATGGGCGACGTCGCCGCGGTGCTCGGCCTCGGGCCGGTGGGGCTGTGCGCGGTGCAGGCCGCGCGCGCGGCCGGCGCGGCGCACGTGATCGCGGTGGACACGGTGCCCGAGCGCCTGGCGGTGGCGGAGTCCTTCGGCGCGCAGGCCGTGCACCTGGAGGAGGGGGACCCGCGCGCGGCGGCCCGCGCCGCGACCGACGGGCGTGGGGTGGACGTGTGCATCGACGCCGTCGGGCACCCAAGGGCGCTCGATCTCGCGCTGCGCCTGACGCGCAAGTGCGGCACCGTGCAGGCCGTCGGGGTGTACGCCGAGCGCGCCGAGGTGCACATGGGCCTGCTGTGGATCAAGTCGCTGCGGCTGTGCTCCGGCCACGCCAACGTGATCGGACACATCGACCGTGTGCTCGCGCTGATGTCCGCGGGGGTGCTCGACCCCGGGCCGCTCGTAACGCACCACATGAGCCTCGACGACGCTCCAGAGGCGTACGCTTTGTACGACCGCCGCGAGGCGCTGAAGATCGTCCTCCGACCATAGGAGCCACAAAATGAGCACAACCACCATCGAGCTGCCCGAGGCTCTCGGCGCCGAGGCGCGCGCGTTCATCGCGGGCACGCACTCCCTGCTGATCGGCTCCGAGCGAGCGCAGGCGGCCGACGGGCGCACGTTCGCCACGCTCGACCCCGCCAGCGGCCGGGAGCTTGCACGGGTCCCGCAGGCGGGCGCCGAGGACGTCGATCGCGCCGTGCGCGCCGCGCGGGAGGCGTTCGAGGAGGGCCTCTGGGCGACGATGGCACCCAGCGGTCGCGAGCGGGTGATGGGGGCGCTCGCGCAGTCCCTGGAAGAGCACGCGGCGGAGCTCGCACAGATCGAGTCGCTCGACAACGGCAAGCCGGTGGGGCTCGCGCAGTACGTGGACGTCGGCGGCAGCGCCGGGCACCTGCGCTACTTCGCGGGGTGGCCGACGAAGATCGAGGGCAACGTGCTGCCGGTGACGGCGCCGAACATGCACTGCTACACGCGCCGCGAGCCGGTGGGCGTGTGCGGGCAGATCGTGCCGTGGAACTTCCCGCTGCTGATGGCGATTTGGAAGCTCGCGCCGGCGCTGGCGGCGGGCTGCACGGTGGTGCTCAAGCCGGCCGAGCAGACGCCGCTGTCCGCGCTGCGCCTCGGCGAGCTCGCGCTCGAGGCGGGGCTGCCGCCGGGGGTGCTGAACGTGCTCAGCGGCGACGGGGAGACCGGGGCGGCGCTCGTCGACCACCCGGGGGTGGACAAGATCGCGTTCACCGGCTCGACCGCGGTTGGCCGCGAGATCGGCGCGAAGGCGGGCCGGGCGCTCAAGCGCGTGACGCTCGAGCTGGGTGGCAAGTCGCCGAACATCGTCCTGCCCGACGCCGACGTGCAGGCCGCGGTGAGCGGCGCCTACCAGGCGATCTACTTCAACTCCGGCCAGGCGTGCAACGCCGGCTCGCGGCTGTTCGTGCCGCGGGAGCGCTACGACGAGGTCGTGGGCGCGCTGGCCGAGCGCGCGGCTGCGACGCGCCTGGGGGCGGGCCTCGACCCCGCCACGCAGCTGGGGCCGCTGGTCTCCGCCGAGCAGCGCGAGCGGGTACTCGGCTACATCGCCTCCGGCCGCGAGCAGGGGGCGGAGCTCGTGACCGGCGGCGAGGCGGCGCTCGCCGACAGCGGCGGGTACTTCGTCGCGCCGACGCTGTTCTCCGCCACCGGCGAGGACGCCGACCAGCTGCGGATCGCGCGCGAGGAGATCTTCGGTCCGGTGCTGGTGGCCTCGCCGTACGACTCGCTGGAGGAGGTGGCGCGCCGTGCGAACGACAACGAGTACGGCCTCGCGGCGGGCGTGTGGACGCGCGACGTCAGCTCCGCGCATCGTCTCGCGGCGCTGCTGCGCGCGGGGTCGGTGTACATCAACACCTGGGGCACCGTGGACCCCTCGGCGCCGTTCGGTGGCTTCAAGGCCTCGGGCGTGGGCCGCGAGCATGGCCACGCGGGCCTGGAGGCGTATCTGGAAACCAAGAGCGTCTGGACGGCCCTGTGACCACCCCCGGCCGCCTGGGCATAACGAGCGTCACGGAGGACGGGACGGTCAGCATCGCGCTCGAGGGCGAGCTCGACCTGGCGGGCGCGCGCCCGCTGGAAGAGAGCCTGGCTGCGGCCGAGAAGACGCAGCCGGCGCGGATGATCGTGGACCTGGGGCGTCTCGCGTTCATCGACTCCACGGGGCTGCGGCTGCTGCTGCAGGCGGATGCGCGGGCACGCGAACGCGGCTGTGAGCTGCTGTTGCGCCCGGGCGAGCCGGCGGTGCAGCGTGCGTTCGAGGTGACCGGCGCGCTAACGCTCCTGCGCTTCGAGGACCAATCGGGAGATTGACCTCGACGGGTGTACTGCCACAGCCGACCCCCACGAGCGGGGTAGCCGGCTCGCGGACGGATGCCACGCATTCGAGCCGCTGGACGTGGGCGGCGGCGGGCGTGTGCGCGGCGGTGCTGCTGGCGGCGACGCTCGAGGTGGTGCTCGACGGCGCTGTGGGCCACTCGCCGCTGATCCCGGGCTCGCCGGGGATCTCTGGATGGTTGCAGGGTATCGGGGAGCGCCTCGGCTTCCGGGTGTTCCTGATCGCGCTGCTGAGCTTCACCAGCGCGTACGCGGGCCTGCTGGCGCTGACGTTGACTGGCCGCCTCGGTGCTGACCGGCGCGCGGCGACGTGGGCGATCGCACTGGTGGCGGCGCTCAACGTGATCGTGTTCGCTGGCCCCGTCCTGCTCTCGACGGACGTGTTCAGCTATATCGCCTACGCCCGCATGGGCGTCGAGCACGGGATCGACCCGTATCTGCACGGCCCGCTCGCGATCGAAGGCGACCCGATCTTCAAGTACGTGGGCGAGGATTGGCTCAGGGTGGCGACGGCGTACGGTCCGCTGTACACGCTGATCTCCTACCCACTGGCGGTGCTCGGGGCGAAGGGGGCGCTGTGGGGCGCGAAGGTGCAGGCGCTGGCGGCGAGCGCGGGGACGCTTGCGCTGACGTGGCGCTGCGCGCGAGCGCGTGGGTATGACCCGGCCGTAGCGCTGGTGGCGGTGGGAGCCAACCCGCTGTACGTGCTGTACGGGCTGGGAGGCGCCCACAACGACCTGATCATGACGTTCTTCATGATGGCCGCGGTGGCGTTCGTGTTCGCAGAACGCGACGCCCCGGCCGGCGCGTCGGTGGTGGCGGCGGGGTTGGTGAAGGCGACGGGGGCGGTGCTGCTGCCGTTCATGCTGCTCGCACGGCGAAACTGGCGGGGGCTCGCGGGGGCGGTGGGGGCAGGGGTAGCCGTGGCGGCGGTGTCCTACCCGGTGTTCGGATTGCACGGCCTCGATGTGGTCTCGGCGCTGAACCGCGACGCGGCGCTGGTATCGACCGACAGCTTCGCCACGGAGATCGCGCACCTGCTGGGCAAGCCGGGGGTCTTCCCGGTCGACCACGACCTGCTGAAGGTGGCGCTGGTGGTGATCTTGGCGCATCTGGCGTGGCGCACGTGGCGGGGGTACGACTGGGTGTCGGCGTCGGGGTGGGCGCTGTTGGCGGTGGCGGTGACGAGCACGTGGCTGCTGGCGTGGTACACGCTGTGGACGCTGCCGCTGGCGGTGGTCGCACGCGACCGGCGCCTGCTGATCGCAACGTTCGCGGTGCAGGGCTTGTTCATCGTCCACCAGACCGCGCCGCTGTTCTCCCCGGCGTCGTCATGAGTGGGGTGGCCCCGAGCATCGAGCCGGGCAGCCGCTGGGAGCGCCTGCCCGAGCGCCTGCGCCCGCGCGCGTCCGAGCGCCGCGGCCGCGGAGACCTGCGGCGGGTGGAGAGCACGCTGCTGGTGCTGGCGTTCCTGCTGCTCGCGGTGGCGGTGGTCAACGACGTGGTGGAGCAGGTGCACGTCAACGAACGCCTGACGGTGGACCTGCAAACGTGGCGGGCGGTGACGGGCCGCAACTACAAGAACGTCTCGATCGAGCAGGATCTCGAACACCGCACGACGCGCGACGTGCTGTGCGGCAACACGTGGCCGGCGCCACCGGGGACGACCCCGCAGGCGTGCCTGATCATGACCGGCCCGACGGTGAAAGGACGGCGCGCGGCGAACGGCGGCTTCTACCTGCCCCCGTACTTCCCTGACAAGCCCGAATACCGGTACGCCTGCTTCGGAACGGCGGTGAGTGAAGAACTGTGCGGCCTGCCGACCCCGCCGGGCGCGCCGGACGAACCGTTGACAGGAGGGTAGGGGTGGCCGATCCCGCAGTGCTCGCCCCGGAGGGTGGGGGAGGGATTTTTAATAAAACCCCCCACAAGGGGGGGTTGGATGGGCGTTCGTTCCACGGAGAGGGGGCGAAGCTCAAGGGCCTGGCGGCGTGGTGGCCGTTGGCGGCGTTGGTGGTACTGGCAGCAGCGCTGCGTCTGAGCACGCTCGACCTGCAGAGCTTCTGGTACGACGAGGCGTACGTGCCGGTGCACACGCTGCACGCGAGCCTCGGCGCGACGCTGGAAGCGGTGGTGAAAAGGGAAAACACCCCGCCATTGTGGTACGTGCTGATCTGGGGGTGGTCGCGGACCTTCGGCACAGGGGAGGTCGCGCTGCGACTGCCGTCGGCGCTGGCGGGGGTCGCAACCGTGGCGGCGGCGTGGGGGATCGGCAAGGAGCTGGCGGGCCACCGCGCTGCGATCGCAACTGCGGTGCTCGTAGCGACGAACCCACTGCTCGTGTGGTACTCCCAGGAGGCGCGGGCGTATGGCCTGTTCGTGGCGCTGACGGCGCTCGCGATGTGGTGCTGGCTGCGCGCCGACGGCAACCCCACTCCGGGACGCCTGACGGCGTTCGCGGCGAGCGGCGCGGCTACGCTTGCGACGCACTACTTCGCGGTGTTCCTCCTCGTGCCGATGTGCCTGTGGCTGCTGCGCAAGAGGGAGCGCTGGAAGGTAATGCTGCCCGCGGTGGCGGCGGTCGGCGCAGTCGGCGTGGCGCTCGTGCCGCTGGCGCTCGCGCAGGGCGGGCACGGCACCCAGTGGATCGGGGAGTGGGCGCTCGCCAGCCGCCTGGAAACGATCCCGCAGTACTACCTGACGGGCTACTCGGGGGCGCCGCTGGGCCACGGGGTGGAGCTGCTGGTCGCGCTCACGATCGTGGCGGGGATGGGCTACGGCCTATGGCGGGCGCTCACCCCCCGCGAGGCTGATGCGGCGCTGCTGGCGCTGGGGCTGGCTGCCTGCGGGGTGCTGATCCCGGTGGCGATGGCGGTGGCGGGAACGGACTACCTCGCGCCGCGCAACGTGGTGGCGGCGATGGTTCCGCTCACGGCGGGGATTGCGGTGATCGTGACGGCGCAGCGCACGGGCCGCACGGGGATGGCGCTCGCGGGCGTGATCGCGCTGGCGTTCCTCGCGGTCAGCGTGGACGTGAACCTCAGCCCTCGCCTGCAGCGAGGAGACTGGCGGGGCCTCGCGCAGGCGATTCGCGGGGGTGAGAGCGCTCCCGCCCCGGCGAGCGAGAGCGCCGGCGCTGTGAGGGGCGGGGGGGGCGAGCGGCGAGCGTGGGCGATCACCACCGTGGAGCTGGGGGCGGCGCCGCTGGAGTACTACCTGCCGCCGCTACATAACGCACCGCTCGGCTCGACCGTGCGGGTGAGCGAGATCGACGAGACGGGCTACCCGCCGCTGGTGGCGGGCGCCGGAGAACCGCCGGCGCCGGGCTTTCGCCTGGTTGCGCACAGGGATGTCAACGGCCTGGTCCTCTACAGGTTCCTATCTGCGACCCCGCGCACGGTCTCCGAGGCGACGCTGCGCGAACACGTGATCACAGCGGCGCATCCCGAGGTGCTGGTCCCGTGAGAGCGTGTCGGGAGTGGGCGGTGGGGGCGTGTCGATCGTCCGCCGAATCCGTTGCGAGCGCGGCGGGCAGGCGCATAACGTGATATCACCGCCCGCGCAGTCCTCGGATACGAAAGGATTAGGCCTGCTGGATCATGCCGACGTCCATCGTTGAGACCCGCAGCGAGGCACGGATCGCGCTGGAGCGCGCCTGCGAGCACCTGCTCTCCTTGCAGGACGAGACGGGCTGGTGGCGGGGGGAGCTGCAGACGAACGTCACGATGGACGCGGAGGACATCCTGCTGCGCGAGTTCCTGGGGATCCGCACCGCGCCCGGGACCGAGCGCTCGGCGGCGTGGATCCGCTCCCAGCAGCGCGCGGACGGGACGTGGACGAACTTCCACGGCGGCCCCGGGGACCTCTCGACCACCGTCGAGGCGTACTTCGCGCTGCGCCTTGCGGGCGACCCGAGCCGGACGCGGCGCACATGCGCACCGCGGCGGAGTGGGTGCGCGAGTCGGGCGGCCTGGAGCAGGCGCGGGTGTTCACGCACGTGTGGCTCGCGCTGTTCGGGCTGTGGCCGTGGGAGCGCGTGCCGGCGCTGCCCCCGGAGATCGTGCTGCTGCCGCGGTCGGCGCCGCTGAACATCTACGACTTCGGGTGCTGGGCGCGCCAGACGATCGTGGCGCTGTCGCTGGTGGCGGCGCGCCGCCCGCGGCGGACGCTCGAGCTCGACCTGCGCGAGTTGCACGGCCCGCGACCGTGGGCGCGGCGTCGCGCCCCCGTACGGAGGCGACTTCTCCGCGGGCGCGTGGCTCGTGCGCCTGGACGGCGCGTCTGCGCCTCTACGAGCGCCGGCCGCTGCGCGCGCTGCGCCGGCTCGCGGTGGCGCGGGCGCAGGAGTGGATCGTGCGCCGCCAGGAGGCGGACGGCTCGTGGGGCGGGATCCAGCCGCCGTGGGTGTACTCGCTGATGGCGCTGCACCTGGGGGGCTACCCGCTCGAGCACGCGGTGATGCGTCGGGGCCTGGAGGGCCTCGAGCGCTTCATGGTGGAGGACCGCGGCGGTGCTGGCTTCGAGTCCCGCCCACCCGGCGTGTCCGACGTCAGTGGGTCCGAGCCGCACCCAGTCGACTGTCGAAAGACCCGAACCCCGCTCACCCGGCGCCCGGACCCGAGTCCGGCTCCCCGGTGGGTCCGAGCCCCGCTCACCCAACGCCAACAGATCCGGACCCCGCCCGCCGAGCCGGCGCCTGGAAGCGTGCCAGTCCCCGGTGTGGGACACGGCGCTCGCGATGGTGGCGCTCGGCGACGGGGGCCTCACGTGCGAGCACCCGGCGCTGCGCGCGCGGCGGAGTGGCTGCTGGACGAGGAGGTGCGGGTGCGGGGCGACTGGGCCGTGGTCCGGCCCGAGCTGGAGCCGGGAGGGTGGGCGTTCGAGTTCGAGAACGACAACTACCCCGACGTGGACGACACCGCCGAGGTGGTGCTCGCGCTGCTGGGGGTGACCCCGCTGGAGCCCGAGCTCGTGCGGCGCGCGAACCGCCACCGCCGGCGGATCGGGGACCTGCCGCCGGCGCAGGGCGACCAGGGGGTGCGTGAGCGCACGCAGGACGCGATCGACCGCGCGGTGGCGTGGGTCGAGGGGATGCAGAGCGCTGACGGCGGGTGGGGCGCGTTCGACGTGGACAACACGCGGGCGCTGGTGCGCGAGCTCCCGTTCCTGGACTTCGGCGAGGTGATCGACGCGCCGAGCGCGGACGTGACCGCGCACGCCCTGGAGATGCTCGCGGCGGTGGGCCGCGCCGACAGCGAGGCGGCACGCGCGGGCTCGAGGTGGCTGCTGGGCCAGCAGGAGGCCGACGGGTCGTGGTTCGGGCGGTGGGGAATCAACCACGTGTACGGGACCGGCGCGGCTGTGCCGGCGCTGGTCGCGGTCGGGATGTCTCCGCAGGACCCGCGCATCCGCCGGGCGGTGCGCGTGGCTGCAGGAGCACCAGAACGGGGACGGCGGCTGGGGGGAGGACCCGCGCTCCTACGACGATCCAGCGTGGATCGGACGTGGCCCCTCGACTGCCTCGCAGACGGCGTGGGCGCTGCTGGCGCTGCACGCCGCGGGAGAGCAGATCGAGACCGCCCAGGCGGTGGAGCGCGGAGTCGCGTGGCTCGTGTCCACGCAGCGCGCAGACGGAACGTGGGACGAGCCGCAGTACACGGGCACAGGGTTCCCGTGCGACTACTACATCAACTACCACCTCTACCGCCTGACCTTCCCGATCATGGCGCTCGGCCGCTGTGGACGCGGCGCTGGATCGCCACGTGCCGGCTCGACCGTGCCACCAGCACGGCCTTCGCCAGTCCCCGTGTCGCCCAGCTTGGTCCACAGGAGCCTTGACCGCCTCACCTGCCTTGGAACCGACTCTGACAGCGAGACGGGACGATCCGCCGCCGGGCGTGCCCTCGGCCGGCGTGGTGATGGCACGGGCCGTCGGGGAGAACTTCCCAGTCGCCAGCCGCGTGCTGCCCCGCCGCGTCAGGGAGCGGCTGCTCGCGATCTACGGCTTCGCACGGCTGGCGGACGAGCTCGGCGACGCCGGGGCGGGTGGGCCCCAAACGAGACTGGCGGCGCTGGAGTGGCTCGCGGAGGAGCTCGACCGGACGTACGCGGGGCGCGCGCGCCACCCGCTGACGGTGCGCCTGCAGGCGACCCTGCGCGAGTGTGCGCTGCCGCGAGAGGCGTTCGAGCGGCTGATCGAGGCCAACCGCGTGGACCAGCGCGTGGCACGGTACGAGACGTGGGAGCAGCTGCTCGGCTACTGCCGGCTCTCCGCGGACCCCGTGGGCGAGCTGGTGCTGGCAGCGCTCGGCCGCGCGAGCCCGGAGCGGGTCGCGCTCTCGAACAAGGTCTGCACGGCGCTGCAGCTCGCCGAGCACTGGCAGGACGTCGCGGAGGACCTCGCGCGGGGGCGCGATCTACCTGCCGGCAGAGGATCTCGAGCGCTTCGGTTGCGGCGAGTCCGAGCTGCGCGAGCCGCGCGCCGGCTGGCGCGTGCGCGGCCTCGTCGCGTTCGAGGTGGCGCGCACGCGCGAGCTCCTGGCGGAGGGCGCGCCGCTCCTCGGCACGTTGCGCGGGCGCGAGCGGGTGGCGGTCGCCGCGTTCGCGAGCGGCGCCGCTGGCGGCGCTCGGGGCGATCGAACGGGCCGGCTACGACGTGCTCGGCAGGCCCGCCGCGAGCGAGTGCTTGGAGGCGCGCGGCGGCGCTCGCGCGGATGCTGGCCGAAACGGGGACCGATTAGGGTGACACTCGCTTTCGCTCGCATCCCCGAATCGGCCAGCGCCGGAGGCGCGTGTCTCCCGGCTTCGGTCGAAACGGGGACCGATTAGGGTGACACTCGCTTTCGCTCGCATCCCCGAATCGGCCAGCGCCGGAGGCGCGTGTCTCCCGGCTTCGGCGGAGCGGCGCGGGTGAGCGCGCTCCCAGCGCGCACACGGGAGGCGTACCGGCAGTGCGAATCCCTGACGCGGGCGGCGGCCGGCAACTTCTACTGGGGCATCCGCCTGCTGCCGCCGCGCAAGCGTCGGGCGATGTGCGCGGTGTACGCGTTCGCGCGGCGCGTGGACGACATCGCCGACGGGGGCCTGGAGCGGGAGGAGAAGCTGCGCCGGCTGGACGCGGTGGCGGTGGCGCTCGAGCGGCTCTCCCCGGAGGACCCGGACCCGGTGATGGCGGCGCTGGCGGACGCGAGCGCCCGCTTCCGGTTGCCGCAGGAGTCCGTGCGGGACCTGATCGCGGGAGTGAGGATGGACGTGGTGGGAACGTCCTACGCGGACTTCGCCGAGCTCGAGGTGTACTGCCGGCGTGTGGCGGGCTCGGTGGGCCGGCTGTGCCTGGCGATCTTCGGGACGAGCCGGGGACACTCGCCTTCGGCTCGCATCCCGGTTTCGGCCAGCATCCCCGTTTCGGGCAGCCGCGGCCTCTTCTCCCGCGCGGGCTCCGGCTCCAAGGTCGCTGGCGAGGGCTCCACCGGTGGGCGCAACCGTCCGGCGAGTGAGCTCGCCGACGACCTGGGAGTGGCGCTGCAGCTGGCGAACATCGCACGCGACCTGCGCGAGGACGCCGAACGCGGGCGTGTGTACCTGCCGGCGAGGGACCTTGTGCGCTACCACCTGCACGACGACGGCCCGCTGGACGCGCTGGCGCTGCAGGCGCTCACGCGCGAGGCGAGCCGGGCGGAGCCCTCCGTGGTGGCGGGGTTCGAGGGTGGCGACGTGGGCCAGCTGTACGCGCTGATGCGCTTCCAGTGCCTGCGCTCGCGCAACTGGTTTCACCGGGGCATGGAGCTGGTGGCGCTGCTGGACCGGCGCAGCGCGGCGTGCGTGCTGGCGATGGCGGGCATCTACTGGCGCCTGCTGCACCACATCGAGGAGCGTCCCGACCGCACGCTCACGCGCCGCGCGCGGCTGAAGAAACGAGAGAAGGCGTGGGTGGCGGCCCGCGCGCTGATGGGCAAGGGAATCCCCGAGCGCCACCCGGCCGAACAACTGCAACCAGAAGACACGTGAGCGATCAGGGTCCAGACCGGCCGCGCACGCTGGTAGTGGTCGGCGGGGGCCTCGCGGGGATCGCAGCAGCGCTCGACTGCGCGGACGCCGGCGCGCGGGTGACACTGGTGGAGGTGCGCCCGCGGCTGGGTGGAGCGGTGTACTCCTTCGAGCGGGAGGGCCTTCAGATGGACAACGGCCAGCACGTGTTCCTGCGCTGCTGTGCCGCCTACCGCGCGCTGCTCGCACGACTCGGCAGCGACGGCGGAGTGTTCGTCCAGAGGCGCCTGGAGATCCCGGTGGTGAGCCCGGGCGGGGCGGTGAGCGTGCTGCGCCGCTCCTCGCTGCCGGCGCCGCTGCACCTGGCGGGTGCGCTGCTGCGCTACCGCCACCTGAACGTCGGCCGAGCGGGTCGGGGCGGCCCGTGCGGCGCTCGCGCTGGGGCGCCTCGACCCGCGCGCGCCGGAGCTCGATCGGCGGACCTTCGGCGAGTGGCTGGCCGCGCACGGACAGGGCCCGCGGGCGGTGGCGGCGCTGTGGGACCTGATCGCGCTGCCCGCCCTGAACCTGCCCGCCGCGCAGGCGTCGCTGGCGCTCGCGGCGTTCGTGTTCCAGCGGGGCCTGCTGGAGCGCGCGGACGCGGGGGACATCGGCTTTCACCGCCGCCCGCTGAGCGAGACTCGTGGGCGACCCCGCGGAGCGGGCGCTGCGGGCGGCGGGGGTGGAGCTGAGGCTGGGGTGGCGCGCGGAGCGGGTGAGCGCCCGCGGCGAGGGGTTCGAGGTGTGGCGCGTGCGGTCCGGGGCCGCCGGCGGGCGACGCGGGCGAAGGATCGCCGGAAGGCGAGGGTGCAGGCAAGGGTCCGCCGGATGCGGAGGGTACGAGGGGGACGCCGGCGAGCAGGGTGCGAGCAACGACGACGACGGCGTGAGGCCGACGCGGTGATCGTGGCGCTGCCGCACGCGCGCGCGGCGAGCCTGATAGAGCCCCTGGACCCGCACGCGGCGGCGGACGCGCGGGCGCTGCGGGACTCGCCGATCGTGAACCTCCACGTGGTGTACGACCGCAGGGTGTGCGAGCTGCCGTTCGCGGCGGGGGTGGGCACGCCGGTGCAGTACGTGTTCGACCGCACCGAGGCGGGCGGCGTGGGGGAGGGCTGTCAGTATCTGGCTGTGTCGCTGTCGGGGGCTGACAGGGAGATGGGCATGAGCGTGGACGCGCTGCGCGAGCTCTACCTGCCGGCCCTCGCGGAGCTCTTCCCGCGGGCCCGCGCGGCGCGCGTAGAGCGCTTCCTGGCCACGCGCGAGCACGCCGCGACGTTCCGCGCGCAGCCAGGGGCGGGGGCGCTGCGGCCCGGCCCCAGTACCTCCGTCCCGGGGCTCGTGCTGGCGGGCGCGTGGACCGACACGGGCTGGCCGGCGACGCTCGAGGGCGCGGTGCTGAGTGGCCACACGGCGGCGCGGTGCGTGCTGGAGGCGCTCGGAGTCGTCGCCTCGGATGCGGCGGCAACGGCGCCCGCGAGCAGTGAGGCGGGCGCCAGGTGAACGGTCTGCTGGTCGCCGCTCCGCTGCGCCTGGAGGCGTGGGCGATCTCCGCGGGGATTCGCTCCCACCCATCCGCCGCGGTGCACCGCACCGGCATGGGCCCGCGCCGCGCGCGCGCGGCGGCCCCGGCGCTGCTCAGCCGGCCGGGGGCGGCGCTGGTGGTGATGGGCTTCGGCGGCGGTCTCGACGAGCACCGCGACGTGGGCGACGTGGTCGTGGCGGACGCCGTGCAGGGACCCGACGGCGAGCGAGTGGAGTGCGCGGGCGCGCAGGCGCTGGCAGAGGCGCTGGAGCGTCGCGGGCTGCGGGTGCACCACGGGACGGTCGCCTCGGTGGCGCGCCTGGCGATGGGCGACGCGCGGGTGCGACTGCGCGAGAGCGGGGCAATCGCGGTGGACATGGAGTCGGTGTGGCTCGCCCCCGGCGCCGGTGCGCGGCCGTTCGCGGTCGTGCGGGTGATCTCGGACACCCCGGCCAGGGAGCTGACGAATCCCCTGCGAACGGTGTCGGGGGTGGCGCGCGCGATGGCCACGCTGCGCCGCGCGGCGGGGGCGCTGCACGAGTGGGCGCCTGAGCGGGCGACGGAGGGGCTAAGGTAGTCGGCGTGGCGGCGCGGATGAGACAGAGCACGCGCATGGGCTTGTACCTGCTGCGCCAGCGCCTGGCGGGTCGGGAGAAGTTCCCGCTGATCGTGGAGCTGGAGCCGCTGTTCCAGTGCAACCTGGAGTGCGCGGGCTGCGGCAAGATCCAGCACCCCGAGCACGTGCTGAGCCGGCGGATGTCGGTCGCGCAGGCGGTTGGGGCGATCGAGGAGAGCGGCGCGCCGATGGTCTCGATCGCGGGCGGAGAGCCGCTGATCCACCCTGAGATCCACACGATCGCTGCGGAGCTCGTCAAGCGCAAGCGGTTCGTGTACCTGTGCACCAACGCGCTCCTGCTGGAGCGCAAGCTAGAGAACTTCAAGCCGAGCCCGTACTTCGCGTGGGCGATCCACGTTGACGGCCTGCGCGAGCGCCACGACGCCTCGGTGGAACGCGAGGGCGTCTTCGACAAGGCGGTCTCCGCGATCAGGGCGGCGCAGGCGCGCGGCTTCCGGGTGACGACCAACACGACGTTCTTCACCCAGGACTCCCCGAAGACGGTGCGCGAGGTGCTCGACTTCCTCAACGACGAGCTCGGCGTCGACGAGATGATGATCTCGCCGGCGTACGCCTACGAGAAAGCGCCCGACCAGGAGCACTTCCTCGGCGTGCGCCAGACGCGCGAGCTCTTCCGCGAGGCGTTCGCTGGGGGACGGCGCAAGCGCTGGCGGCTGAACCACAGCCCGCTGTTCCTCGACTTCCTCGAAGGCAGGGCTGAATTCGACTGCACCGCGTGGGGCATCCCCAGCTACTCGCTGTTCGGCTGGCAGCGCCCCTGCTACCTGATGTCCGACGGCTACACGAAGACCTACAAGGAGCTCGTCGAGACGACCGACTGGAGCAAGTACGGCCGCGGGCGCGACCCGCGCTGCGAGAACTGCATGGCGCACTGCGGCTACGAGCCGACGGCCGTGCTGCAGACGACCCACTCGCTGCGCCAGTCGCTGCGGGCGCTGGTCAGCTGACGGCGGGACCAGGGCTCCCCGGCGGTCCTTGTCTGACGCGCACTCGGGTCAGGCGACGGGCGCTCGTTCTCCGGTGGTCTGCTCCTCCAGCGATGCCCCGGCGCGGATGTCCCGCCAGGTCATGCCCTCCCCCAGCAGCGCGGGGAGACCGAGGCCGAGCGCGGTGAGGACCTCGACGGCCTGCAGGATGATGCCGTAGGCGAGTGCGGGGCCGGCGCCGACGCCGTAGGCGGCGAGCACGACCAGGCAGGCGGCCTGGAAGACGCCCACGTTGGAGGGCGTCGCGGGCAGCACGGCGGAGACGTTGACGGCGAGCAGCACCGCCGCGGCCGCCGTGAGGCCGCCGTCGTCCTGCAGGCCCAGGGCGCAGAGGACGGCGTAGCAGGCCAGCCACTGCAGCGTCCACGCGAGCAGCTGCAGGAGCACGGTGGGGACCCCGTGGCGGGGGTTGGCGAACGCAGCGAGGCCCTGCCGGGCGAGTCCCAGCAGCCGGGCGAGCGCGGCGGCCGCGAGCGCCACGCGCACTGAGTGCGAGTGCTGCGCCAGGCGCAGCAGGCGGGGGCCGAGCAGCACGAGCAGGCAGACGAGCAGCGGCACCGCGAGCGCGATCACGAGGCCGGAGACGTGCTGGCGCAGGAGGTCGAGGCTCGTGAACGTGACGGTCGCGAGGATTGCGAGGGCGAGCAGGTTGATGAGCGTCTGCGAGAAGACGGTCCCGGCGACGATCGGCAGCTGGCGGCGCGAGGAGCCGGGGAGGCGGCGGGTGAGCACGAGCATTCGGGTCGGCTCGCCGATGCGCCCGGGGAAGACCGCGGAGGCCATCACGCCGATCATCGTGGCGCGGATCACGGGCGGCCACGCGATCGGGATGTCGGGCAGCGCCGCGCGCAGGACCTCGTGCCAGGAGGCAGCGCGCAGCAGCAGCGAGAGTCCCATCAGCACAAGCGCGAGCACAATCCAGCCTGGCCGCGCGGAGGTGAGCGCACTGCCGATGCGGTGCAGCCCGAGGCGTGAGAGCGCGAACGCGAGGACTCCACCGAGCAGCAGGATCGCGACGAGCACGGCTGCGCGCCTGCGCAGGCGTCGGGGCCGTTGCGAGAGGGTGCTCCCCATCACTGTGGGTGTATCAGAGCGCCCAGCCGCGAGAGTTGCTGAGGCCTGGACCGCCACGCCTCCGTGGAGGCCGCTGGGGCCGGATCGCTCTCTTGCCCTGGGGGTCGCCGACCGGGCGGGGTCGGCCTGCCGGCGGCCGTCGCATAAATGCTTGCATCCGAAAATACTGTCTAAAGCGTTTCTAATAGCTGGCCGATAGCCCCGGCAAAGGACACGCAAGTGTCCACGATAAGTGTCCAAATCCCAAAGGGGGCTCGACGTGTTTATGCGTAAAGGCAAGCGAACCTTCGCTAGCCGTAAGCGAAAGATAGCGGGCCTGTGCGCATTCGTGCTCGCAGGCGTGGTAGGGGTGGGCGCGTACGCGTTCACCGCGAGCAACACCGTAACTCCCCACTTTGCAGGTGGTGGCGCCGCTGGCGTGACCGGCTACAAAGTCGAAGGGCCGAGCGAATATGAGTGGAACGACCCGGGCACGGAAATGCTCAAGGTCGTCTTCACGATGAATGAAGAAGCCGAAGACGTAAAAGTCGCCTACTCCAAGAAAGGAGTGGCCCCAGTCAAAGGCGACTGGGCCGACTGTGGCAAAACAGTCGCCAAGGTGGCCACATGTACCCTCACTGGTGCGACAGCCTACGCAACCGGTGTCCCGAACGAAGACGCTGAAGAAATGTCCGTTGTCGCCAACCAGTTCGGCAAAGCGGAAGTCGAATAGCAAGCAGACCTGGGCAATGCGGGGCGGCCGACGCACGGGCCGCCCCGCGCCCATTTCCACCGTGCGAACCCCACCAGGGCTATGCTAACTCGTCATACCAGAAGGCTGCTCTCGGGCGCTCTCGCGCTGATCGCGCTGGGGCTGCTGTGGTACTACTTCGCCCCGGTCGCCCTCGGCGGCTCCACCACCTACGTCGTCACCGACGGGATCAGCATGGAGCCCCGCTTCCACACCGGCGACCTGGCGCTTGTCCGTAGCCAGAGCAGCTACCACGTCGGTGAAATCGTCGCCTACAACAGCAGGGTCTACCACACGGTCGTGCTGCACCGGATCATCGCCCGCGCCGGCGACCGGTACGTGTTCAAGGGCGACAACAACAACTTCGTCGACTTCGAACACCCGGCCGCCAGCCAGCTGATCGGCGCGCTGTGGCTGCACCTCCCCGGGTGGGGGACGCGCCTGAAGTCACTGAGCTCGCCGGCGCTGGTTGGGGCGCTCGTCGCCTTCGCGGTGCTCCTGCTCACCGGGGTCTCGTTCGCCCGCGAGCGGCGGCGCCGGGGCAGGGAGAGGCGTGCCGCCGAAGGCACCGCGCGTCCATCGCAGCACACGCCGCGGAGCACCGGGGGACCCACCGGCGAGCTGCTCGCGCTCGCACTGCTCGCGCTGCTCCCGTTCCTCGCGCTCGGGCTGCTCGCGTTCACCCGTTCCTCCACTGCGCCGGTGCCCTTCAAAGTTCCCTACAGGCAGAGCGCGACGCTCTCCTACTCCGCCGAAGCGACCCCTGGGCCCATCTACCCGGACAACCGGGCCGTGACCGGTGAACCGCTCTTCACCCGCGTCGTCAGCCTCGTCGACCTCCGCTTCGCCTACCGCTTTCACACTGCCGCCGCGCACTCGCTCGCGGGGGAGGCCTCGCTCTCCGCGACGGTCGCCTCCACGAGCGGCTGGCAGACGACACTCCAGCTCGGGCAGCCGACCCGCTTCAGAGGAGATCGCGCGCTCGTCACGGGGACGCTCGACCTCACCTCTCTGCTCGCGCTGGTGCACCGCGTCAACACCACGACGGGAGTGGGCGGCACGTACACACTCACGCTCGTGCCGCACGTGCGCGCGAGCGGGCGCCTGGAGAACCGGCCGTTCAGCACCGCCTTCTCGCCACCGGCGCAATTCACGCTCGGCCAGGGCGAGCTCCAGTCGAGCGCCCCCACGGGCAGCTCCTCGACCACCGGGCAGCCGGTGGCGAGCCCGTTCGCACCGTCGGCGTCTGGCTCGGTAACGGGCACGCGCTCCCAACCGCGGCTACTGTCTTTCGCAGTCGCGCAGCTGTCGGTCGCGACCGCGCGCGAGATCGTGCTCGGCGGGATTGCGATCATCGTCTGCATCCTGGCGGCGGTACTGGCGTTCGTTCGAGCGCGTGTGCGAGACGAGTCGTCAACCATCCGGGCGCGCTACGGCCGGATGATCGTTCCGGTCGAGCGCGTCTGGCAGCTGCCCGGGGTCCCGGTGATCGACGTCGCGGACATGGACGCGCTGGCGCAGATAGCGGCGCACTACGACCGCTCGATCCTGCACGAGACGGCGGAGGAGGGCGAGGCCTTCTGGGTCACGGACGAGAGCGGGCAGTTCCGCTTTGCGATCGGCTCATGGGTGAGCGCGGCTGACGGTGAACCCGTCAACCAGTTTGCGGGCGACACTCGCGTGCATGAGGTGTACGCCGAGGAGCTCGAGCTCGATGGGAGGATTGCGGCGTACGAGTCCCAGCCGGCGGAGGAGACCTTCGCGCCCGACGCAGACGAGACCTTTGTCCCTGACGCAAGCGAGATATTTGCCCCCGAGGCAGTCGTGCAGGGGGAGTGGACGCCGCGACGGGACGGCGGACGCGGTCGCGTAGGCAAGCCCGGTCTGGTGTAGTAGGGGTGACACCGCGCGTTGCTCCTGTGCGCGAGGTACGCGGGGCACGGAGGCCCCGGCGCTCACGCGCCTGGGTGGCGTACCCACTCACGCGGACGATCTCCAAATAACACCCTGCGGATACACGCCACTGCGGCATCCGTGGGGCGCTCAGTTCATGTTGACGTAACCGGTCGCTTCCGTCGGGGTGCGGACGTTCGCGGCCACCTTGTTTTCGTAGTTGCCCTCGATCGTCGCGATGTCCCCGTTGGGGAGCACTTCCCTGACGATGCCCACGTGCTCGTCGCCGAACACGATCAGGTCACCCGGCTGGGGGGTGACGCCGGGGCCGTTGGGGATTGCGCGGCCGGTGCTCTGCGCCCACGACCAGACCTGCGCCACCGAGCCCAGGCCTTCGCCGCTCGCACCCAGCGGCTCACCGGCCTGGCGCGCGGCCCACGAGGCGAAGTACGCGCACCACGGCGCTCCCGGGATCGCCCCCGCGGTGGCGGTTCGGTAGCCGGCGATCGCGGGCGATTCGTTTGAACCCGGGGGCTGCTCGGTCTGCCCGAGCTGGCTTTCGGCGATCCGCACGATCTGCTGGCCCACGCTCCCCGGGGCGCCGGTGAGCCCCTGTGTGGGCGCGAGCGCGTCCAAGCCGGTCGTCCCCACCGCGCCCGGGGCGCCGAGCGTAGGCGAATCCACTTGCGCGGTGCTCGCGGTCGGCGGCAGACCTGTAGTCGGTGTGCCCGAGCTCGCGCTCTGCAGGACTTCCGCGAACGAGGCGCTCCCCGCGGGCGCAGCGGGTTCGGCCCCTGTTTCCGCGGGGGCCGCCGTCCCACCCGTGCGGGCCGCGGTGGCGAGCAGCGAGGCGGGGTTGGCGAGAGCCTGTTCGATCGTGGCCACGCGCGCGAGGACGGATTCCACCGACATCGCACCGGGTGATCGGCACAATCGCGCGCAGCTTAAACGTGAACCGGACGGCACGAAGTGCCGTCCGGTTCAACCACCGTTCCCTCGATGAATCGGCGGTATGTAGCTTCGTGCCGGCCTTCCCTGACCGTCGGAAGCGTTGTTGACCACCCCCGGGCGGGCTTTCACCCGCCCCAGGGTGGCTTCGCTGCAGTGGCGGCGCTCAGGGCGCCGCCACTGAGGAAGATTGGGTTACTACCGGCCTTCAACCAACTGCAGGACTGCCTGGGGCAGCGAGTTGGCCTGGGCGAGGATCGCCACGTCGGCCTGCTGCAGCACCTGGGCCTTGGTGAAGTTGCTCATTTCAGCCGCCATGTTGGCGTCCACGAGCGAGCTCTGGGCCGCGGAGAGGTTCTCTCCGTAGATCGCCTGGTTGCTCTCGGTGTACTGGAGGCGATCCTGCACCGAACCGAATTCGCCAGCCAGTGTGGCGACTTTTTCGATCGCGGCTTCAATCGTTTTGATTTCTTTGATTTTGATGCCTTCGGTGTCTTTTTTGAGTTCGGCGGTTTCGACTTCGATCGTTTCTTTTTCGTTCGCGCCGACCTGGAACTTGATTTTTTCCGCTTTGGCCAGGAGTTCCACGCCGTTGAACTTGGTCGTTTCACCGACTCGGGTCAGCTCTTTTTCGAGCTGTTTCCCCTCGTTTTCGATCGCTTCTTCGTCGGATTTCGAGTTCGTGCCGTTGGCCAACTGCACTGCGAGCTCGCGGATGCGCTGGAGCATCTGCTCCACGTCGTTGAGCGCGCCCTGCGCCGTCTGCACGAGCGCGACCGCTTCCTGGGTGTTCTGCGCGGCCTGCATGACGCCGTTGACCTGACCCTGCAGACGCTGGTTGGCGGCGTACCCGGCCACGTCGTCGGCGGCCGAGTTGATCCGCAGACCTGAGGACAGACGTTCCATCGATGTGGTCAGTTTGCCCTGGCTGGTGTTCAGGTTGCGCTGAACAATCAACGAGTCGATGTTGGTGTTGATGCTGAGGGACATGCGTTCATCTCCTTGATGACGGGTTTGTTGTCAGTCCCGGGCCAACTCCCTGTCAGCCCTTTGTTCTGATTGAAGAGGGGCTCGGCTCGTCGGCCTAAGGCCGACTGCACCACCCTCTACACGCCGGTTTATCGTCATTCGAGGGCGATACTTGAGGGCCGGCCGAGCAACTTGGACGGCGTGTCAGGCGTGCACGTCGATGTGCCGGCCGTCTGGGTCGTCGTCCTCGGGGCCGTGCTCCTCGCGGGCCGGCTCGCGGCGGGGTCCCCGCTTGCGCTCGCTCTCGCCGGCTCTCCCACGACGCTCGCGAGAGAGGCTCCGCGTCTGCTCCGCCGCCAGCTCGGCGATCCAGGGAGGGCGGGGCCCGATCGGTTGGATGGGGTCCATCACGCTCTCCTGGGCTCGGCGGCCCCAAGGCGCCCGTTTGCCTGCAACTTGGCGAGCTCACCGGCGAGCGCCTCCTGCTGGGCGGCACGCAACTCGGCGACCACCAGGCGCCGCCACAGGAATACCGCGGCAGCCCACACTGCTACATAACACACCACTCCAGCGGCCAGCGCCCGCAGACCAGCGCCCGCGAGCGTCTGGGTGGGCAGCGAGAGGTACCCCCCCACCAGGAAGCCGCCGAGACCGCCCCACGCCTTGGCCCGTGCGATGCTCCGCACCGCGCGGGGGTGCTCGGCGAGGACGAGGCCCGCGGAGCTCCCTCCCGCGCCCGCGCTTCCTCCGGCTGCGGGCTTCCCCGGCTTGCCCTTCTTTGCCTTGGCGTCCTTGGCCTTGCTGCTCTTACCTGCCACGCCCACTCCCTTCCCCTAGACCGCGGCGCCGTTCGGCGCGCTGGCAGTCGAAGATGTAGCGCACCAGGCGCCGGTGGTCGCCCTCGGCGATCTCGTCGAAGCAGATCGCGCGTCGGTCCTGGGTGTCGGTGCGCACGACCGTTCCCACGCCCGGGATCGGCGGGCTCCCCTTCGCGGTGGTCAGCTGAAAGTGGACCTGCTCGCCGACCTTCAGCGTGCTCGGTCCCGCGAGCAGGATCCCGCCGCCGCTGATGTCCACCGAGTAGGTCTGGACCGTGCCCTGACTGCCCCCCGTGACCACCATTACCGGCCGGGTGGACTGGACGCGGACGTACTCGCGTTCCTGGATCAGCTCGGGCGAGCGCAACTCGCGAAAGCGCAGCAGCTCGGGATCCTCGAGCGTCACTGCGCCTTGCAGCCGGACCCGCCCGCGGGGGCTGGTGAACTCGAGCACCAGCTCGTCGAGCCGCCCGTCGTCGAGGGGCTTCTCGGCGCGGAACATCAGCGCCACCCTCAACCCCTCGCCGTCGCGCTCGGCGACCCGCGCCTGGATGCGCTCGCCGCTCGGACGCACGACGGTCACCGGGTCGGAGCGCTCCGGGAGTACGAGCTCCCCGCGATCCTGGGCCTTGGAGGGGCGCCTGAGCTTCATCGCGGCGGCAACAGCCTGTCGAGCAGCTGGCAGGGGTCGATCCACGTGAGGGCGCCGTCGAATCGTCCGTCGAGACCCCCGTCGGCGCCGCCGCGCTCGGCGCGCGCGAGCAGGTACGCGAGGGCCGGCCCACCCGCGCACGCCGCCTGCACGGCCACCCCGAGCTGGTCGGTCTCGTCGGCGTGAGTGATCGCCAGCGCGTTCGGGCGCAGCGGGCTCAGCGCCCGCAGCAGCTGGGCTGCGGGCGTGGCGCCGAGCGTGGCGGGAAGCGCGAGCACCACGCGCTCCGGGGCCCACGGCGACAGGAGCTCCGCGAGCGCTTCGCTCGAGCCGGGGTCGGCGGCCGAGACGGGGGGCGTGTCGAGCAGCAGCAAGCCACCCTCGCGACCCGTGCGCGGCGCCGGCTCCGCGGTCCCCGGCGCGGCGCCGGCCTCGATTCCGGGCGCGATCGTGAGGCACGTGGCGGGCAGCGTGCCGTACTCCCGGTAGGCCTCCGCCAGGGCGGCGCAGAGGGCGCTCTTGCCGCTGCCGCCTGCGCCGACGACGGCGATCCTCGCGCCCACGGCCGGCAGCGGCGGGCACGCCGGGATTCGCTGTGCGAGTGCGGCACGCACCGCCCCCGCGAGGCTCGTCGAGGAGGGCATCAGTGGCAGCACGTGGGCGATGGCGCCCTCGATCAGCTCGTGCGCGAACTCCTCGCCGAACCCCACTTCGAGCAGCGTACGCTCAATTCGTTCACTTTCATCGTCCCCGCGCGCGCGCTCGCGCGTAGTCGGCGCAGCAGAGAGCTCCGCGACCACAGGCTCCGCTGGAGCCTCCGCGGCCCCGGCCTCGGAGGGGAGCGCCGCGTCTTCGACCTCAGCGGGGAAGGCAGTGTCCTTGGCCTCGGCCGGTACCCCCAGGGGCTCCACGTAGAGAGGATCTGGAGGCGCGGCGACGATCTCTTCGACGGGCGCTTCCGCCTCTTCGGCTTCGGCGAGCGCTTCGGCGAGCGCGGCGTCGAGGTCGGGGGGGACGGCGGGCTCGGCCGCGCGCACCGCGGCCTCGGCCTCGGCGAGCGCAGCGGCGAAGGGGTTTGTCGCCCAGACCTCCATCGGTTCGTCCCACACCGCGGGTGCGCCCGCAACCGGCGTCCGAGCGTCTTCGAGCTCGCCGGACGCCGCGAGAGCATCGTCGTGTGGCGTGGGGGCGACCTCGTCGGGCAGCGCCGGGGCGGCGTCATCCTCGTCGTAAAGGTCGATCCCAGGGGCGCCGCGGCGAGCCTCGATTTCCACGAAGGGCCGCTGGAAGAAGCCGGCGAAGCCGCCGGTGAGCCCGCGGTGGTGGCGGATCACGACGGCGTCCTCGCCGAGCTCGGCGACGATCCGCGGGATCAGCTCGTTGAACGGAGCGTCCGCGGTAGATCCGGGGCGCAAAGTCCCCGGGCGCGGTGCCGTGCGGGCCGCGGTGGCGACCAAGGTGCTGCCGGGCCTGGTCGGGCGGAGCGGCCGGGTGGCCCTCGCGCGGAGCGGCCGGGTGGCCCTCGCGCGGAGCGGCCGGGTGGCCCTCGCGCGGAGCGGCCGGGTGGCCCTCGCGCGGAGCGGCGTCGTAGGTGGCGGTGTCGTAGAAGGCGGTGCTCATGCGTGGATGACTCCAATCGTCTCGACGTTGACGCCGGGCGCGATCTCGTTGTAGGAGCAGACCGGCAGGTGGGGCTGAGCCTGGGCGATCAGCCTGCGCAGGTGGCGGCGCACGCGCGCGGAGCAGAGCAGGATCGGGTTGCGCGCGCCGCGCGCGGAGGCGTGCTCGACCTGGGTGCGCAGCGCGCCGACGATCGCCTGCGCGCGGGGCGGGTCGATCGCGAGGTACTCGCCGTCTGTGGTCTGGGTGATGGAGGTGGCGACCTCCTGCTCGATCGCGGGGTCGAGGGTGATCGCCTGCAGGCAGAGCCGCTCGTCCAGGTGCGGGGCCGTGATCGCGCGGCCCAGGGCCTGGCGGGCGTACTCGGTCAGCAGGCCGGTGTCTCGTGTTATTCGCGCCTTGTCCCCGATCGCCTCCATGATCGTGCCGAGGTCGCGCACGGGGACCCCTTCGGCGAGCAGCGAGCGCAGCACGCGCTGGATCTCCCCGAGTGTGAGCGCCTCGGGCACGATCTCCTCGACGACGGCGGCGTTTGTCTCCTTCAGGCGGTCGAGCAGCGTGCGCACGTCCTGGCGGGTGAGCAGCTCCGAGGCGTGGGTGCGGATCGTCTCCGTCAGGTGGGTGACGATCATCGACTCGGCGTCCACGACGGTGTAGCCGAGCGCTTCGGCCTCGGAGCGGTCGGAGGAGTGCACCCACACGGCGGGCAGCCCGTAGGTCGGCTCGGTTGTGGGGATGCCCTGCAGGCCGGGGCTCGCGTCGCCGGGGTCCATCGCGAGCAGGTGCCCGGGCATGATGCGTGCGCGCGCGACCTCCGAGCCGCGCACCTTGAGCACGTACTCGTGGGACTCCAGGCCGAGCTCGTCGTGGATGCGCACCGCGGGGATCACGATCCCGAGCTCGCCTGCGATCTGGCGGCGGATCGCCGAGACGCGCCGCAGGAGGTTTCCGCCGGAGGAGCCGTTGACGAGCGGGACGAGGCCAAAGCCCACGGCGAGCTCCAGCGCGTTGACGGAGAGCCGCTCCAGCGCCTCCTCGGAGCCCTGCCCGTCCCCGGCCTGGCCTGCTCGGCCGGCCTGTGCGGGCGCGGAGAGGGCGAGCGCCGCCTCGGTGGCGTCCTCCTCGCCAGGCAGGCCGTGGCGGACACTCCAGCCGATCGCGGCGAAGATCGCGGCGATCGCGAGGAACGGCAGCTTGGGCAGGCCGGGGACGAGCGCGAACAGCCCGATCACGGTCGCGGCGACAAGGGGGGCTTTGCGCTGACGCAGGATCTGGGAGGCGATGTCCGAGCCGAGGTCTTTCTCGGAGGTGGCACGGGTGACGATGATGCCGGTGGCGACCGAGATCAGTAGCGCGGGGATCTGCGCAGCGAGGCCGTCCCCGACGGTCAGCAGCGAGAACTGGTGGGTCGCTTCAGTGAAGGACAGCCCGCGCTGTGCCACGCCCACGATGATGCCCCCGACGAGGTTGATCGCGGTGATGATCAGCGCCGCCATCGCGTCGCCTTTGACGAACTTCGAGGCGCCGTCCATCGCGCCGTAGAAGTCCGCTTCGCGGGCGATCTCCGAGCGCCGGGCGCGGGCCTGCTCGTCGGTGATCAACCCGGCGTTGAGGTCGGCGTCGATCGCCATCTGCTTGCCGGGCATCGCGTCGAGCGTGAAGCGCGCGCCGACCTCGGCGACGCGTCCGGCGCCGTTGGTGACGACGACGAACTGGATCACGACGAGGATCAGGAAGATCACGAGGCCGACGACGACGTTGCCGGAGACGACGAACGACCCGAACGCCTTCACCACGGAGCCGGCGTCCCCGGTGGTGAGGATCAGGCGCGTGACCGACACGTTGATCGCGAGGCGGAACATCGTCGTGAGCAGCAGCAGCGAGGGGAACGAGGCGAAGTCGAGCGCCTTGCCGAGGTACATCGTGGCGACCACGATCGTCAACGCCGCGGAGATGTTGAGCGTGATCAGCAGGTCCAGCAGCGCGGAGGGCAGCGGCACCACGAGCATCGTCACGACCATCACCACCGCGCAGGCGGCGAGCAGGTCGGTGTGGCGCAGCAGACGGCGGACGGTGTCGAGGTTCATTGTGCGTACCTACGGCGCCGGGCGAGGCGGTAGACGAACGCGAGCACGCGCGCGACGGCGGCGTAGAGCTCCTCGGGGATCACCTGGCCGATCTCGGCGGAGGCGTGCAGCGCGCGCGCGAGCGGGGGGTCGGAGACGACGGGGACGTCGTGTTCCTCGGCGATGCGCCGAATCTGCAGCGCGAGGAGGTCCTGGCCCTTGGCCACCACCTCGGGGGCGGGTCGGGTGCCGTCGTAGCGCAGCGCGACGGCGAAGTGGGTCGGGTTGGCGATCACCACGTCGGCCTCGGGGACGGCCGCCATCATCCGCTTGCGGGCCGCCTGCGCCTGGCGTCGGCGCAGCGCGGCTTTGACCTCGGCCGGCAGTCCGTACTGGCGCAGCTCGTCCTTGACCTCCTGTTTGGTCATGCGCAGCTTGCGCTCGGTACGCTGACGCTGCCACGCGTAGTCGACGGCGGCGATCGCGAGGTATGCGAAGGTGGCGTGCTGGGCGATGGTCATCGCGCGCCGGCCCATCACCACGCCGAGCGCGTCGGGGGGGATGCCGACTTCGGCGGCCAGCGCGCTCATCCCGGGGACGATCGCCAGGGCGGCGACTCCCCCGACGACGGCGATCTTGGTGACCGCCTTGAGCGTTTCAAAGAGGAAGTTGGGCCCGAACAGGTTGCGTGCCCCCGAGACGGGGTTGATCCGCTTGAAGTCGAGCGCGAGCGCTTTCGGCGCCGGGCGGAAGCCGACCTGGGCGGAACCGGCGAGCAGGCCGGCGCCGAGGCAGATGGCGGCGATCGGCCCGACGGTGAGCTCGAGCGTCGTGAGCCCGACCTCCATCAGCGAGTGCAGCCCGGCAGCGGTGGTCGCTTTCGCGGGTGTCGCGATCTCGGCGAGGATCTCGCGGAAGGCGGCCTGCGCGGAGCCCACGACGGCGGGGCCGAGCAGCGCGATCGCGAATAGCCCGGCGGCGATCACGAGCGAGCCGCCGACGTCGGCCGAGCGCGCGACCTGACCTTTCTCCCGCGCGCGCTTGCGGTGCTTGGGAGTGGCCTTCTCGGTGCGGTCCTCTTGCGCCATGGCCTACTCCGGGCTTCCTGCTGTACGGATCGCGATTGCACTGCTGTCGAGGGGGCGGGTTGTGTTCGAGGTGGTCAGGTGGTGCATGTCGGGCATCCTCACGCGACGTGCAGGGCGCCGAGCGCGGCGCCGACGGAGGTGGAGAGCTGGTTTGAGATCCAGCCCGCGACGAACGGCAGCGAGGCGCCGACGAGCAGCAGCGCGACCGCGACCTTGGCAGGGAAGCCGACGGCGAACACGTTCAGCTGGGGCACCACGCGGGAGACGACGCCGAAGGCGGCGTCGGTGATCAGCAGCGCGATCAGCACGGGCGCGGCGATCTCCACGGCGGAGGTGAACACGGTGGAGAAGACCTGCTCCGCGCCGCCCACGAGCGTGGCGAGACGGGGGGCGGAGGTGAGGGGCACGAGCTGGAAAGTGCGGGCGAGGCCGCGCAGCAGCCACGCTTCGCCGCCGATCACGAGGAACACTGCTATGCCGACGAGCGAGTAGACGTGGGTGAGCGGTCCGCTTTCCTCGCCGGAGACTGGGTTGATGAGGTTGCCGTAGGAGAAGCCCGCGCCCAGGTCGGCGAGCGAGCCGGCCGATTCGACGGCGGCGAACAGCACGGCGAAGGAGAAGGCGAAGCCGAGGCCGACGAGCATTCCCTCCACGATCAGCGCCGCGAGCGTGAGGGGGTCGGTGGGGATGTGCTGGCCGTGCAGGGCGAGCGGGGCGAGACCGATCGAGATGCCTACCGCGAGCACCCCGCGCACGCGCGGGGGGACCATCGGCGAGGAAAATGGCGGGGCAAGCAGGAACAGGGGTCCCACCCGCGCGAGCACGAGGATGAAACCGGCGAGCTCGTTGCCCGCGAGCTGGCTGAGAATCTTTGCCACCGCGGACTGGGTCATTGGGCCTGCGCCGCCTGGCGTGTGGAGGAGGCTGCGGTTTGTGTGGGCTTGCCGGCCGAGGTTTTTAGCTGCACCAGGCGAGGTCGAGTGCCCACAGCAGAAGTTGTGTTCGGTACACCGGCAAATCGACAATTTCTGGGCAGAGTGCAGTGCATCAGCCCACCAGCGAGGGGATCGAGGTGTAGAGGTTGGTCGTGTAGGCGACGAGCTGGTCGAGCATCCACGGGCCGAGCACCACGGCGATCACGGCGATCGCGGCGATCTTCGGAATCAGCGTGAGGCTCTGCTCCTGGATCTGGGTGACGGCCTGGAAGATCGAGACGAGCAGGCCGACGACCATCGCGCCGAGCAGCAGCGGGCCGGCGACCTTGAAGGCGAGACTCATCGCCTGCGAGGCGAGGTTGATGACGGTGTCCTGGTCCATGGATCAGTGAAAGCTCTGCACGAGCGCCTTGATCACGAGATCCCAGCCGTTGACGAGGACGAACAGGAGGATCTTGAAGGGCAGGGAGATGAAGGTCGGAGGGAGCATGATCATCCCCATGCTCATCAGCGTGGAGGAGACGATCAGGTCGATGATCAGGAACGGCAGGAAGATCAGGAAACCAATCTGAAACGCGGTCTTGAGCTCGGAGACGATGAACGCGGGGATCAGCACCTCGGTGGGCACTTCGGCGCGGGTGTGGGGGGTCTTGGCGTGAGCGAGCGAGACGAACAGCGAGATGTCCTGCACGCGGGTCTGGTGGAACATGAATTCGCGCAGCGGCTGCTCGGCCCGCGCGATCGCGGTGGTCGTGGAGATGCGGTTGGCGGTGAGCGGTTCGATCGCGTTGCGCTTGATGGCGCTGATCGTGGGGGACATCACGAAGATCGTGAGGAACAGGGCGATCCCGACGAGCACCTGGTTGGGGGGCGCGTTGGTGGTACCGACCGCGGTGCGGATGAAGCCGAGCACGATCAGGATGCGGGAGAAGCCGGTGACGGTGAACAGCACCGCGGGGATCAGCGTGAGCCCGCCGACGAGCAGCAGGATCTGCACGGCGTTGGAGGAGTTGAGGTTCATTGGCGCACCGTCCACTGACGCAGGCGGTCGAGCGTGTCCGAGACCGCGCTCGGTAGACCGGAGGCCCGTACCTGGCCGGGGATCTGGAGCAGACCGGAAGCCCCGCCTGCCCCAGCATCGTCTGGGTCGGGGGGTGCAGGGAGGTCGAGCAGGCCGGCGTCGCGCGCCTGTTGCTCGGTGTAGCGGTGGATCGGAGCCACCCCGTGCTCCGCGGAGCCCACGAGCAGGTAGTCGCGCCCGGCGCGCACGAGGTGCAGGGTGCGCCCGGAGCCGAGCGCCAGCGTGGCGAGGCTGGTCAGGCCGGAGCCGGCAGAGCGGGTCTCGCGCCCGGTCTTGACCTGCTTGAGGATCCAGGTGAGCCCCCAGATCACGGCGATCACGATCAGCAGGCCGACGATCGTGCGCACGATGCTCGCGCCCCCGGAGCTCGTGTGCGAGGCGGTGGTGGGCGAGAGGTCGAGCGGCGCCGCTTCCCCGCCGCCCTTCGAGCTCGGTGTGAAGGCCTGCGCAGGGCAGGCGTGAGCAAGCACGGCAAGGCCCATCAGGGCCGTGCCGAGCGCGGGAAGGGCGGCCCGTGGGGCCGCGCGCGAAGGCGTTATGAACCTGTTCATCGAGGGACGACTCCGAGGAAGAGTCGCCCCGGTTATCGGCGCCGGCCCAGATCGCTTGAGGGCTGCCCGCGACCGCTCAGACGAGCGCGTCAACCTGCACCGCCCACTCGCCGTCGGCGCCCACCTGGAGGGTGCCGAGGGCGAAGCGCGTGCCGTTGACGAACAGATCGATCGGCGAGTCGGCGCCCTGGTCGAGTTCGACGACGGAGCCTGGCGGCAGGTCGAGGGCCTGGCCCAAGGGCAGCGTGGCGCGTCCGAGCTCGGCCCATACGCGCACCGAGACGTCCAGCATCCGCGCGAGGCTCTCGCGCGTGGGCACGGTCTGGTCGGCGGCGTCGCGGTCAGCGGCGAGATCGCGATCGGCGGGGTGCGGCGCCCCGTGGGCCGCCGGTGCGAGTAGCGGCTGGATCGCGGGGATTGGGTGCCCGCCCGCCCCGACGGCCTCGGTCAACTTGACCGCACGCCGCGCGCCGCGCAGACCGGGTCGGCAGCGGCCGAGGGGGACGCCCTCGGCGAACAGCCGCACTCCCTCCTCGGCTCGGTCCTGCAGCGCGAGCAGCGTGCCGGGGGTGAGCGCGAGCACCCGCTCGACGGGCAGCTCCAGGGAGCCGACCTCGGCGCGCAGACAGACGTGGGCGCCGGCGAGGCCGCGGCGCATCGCGCGGGCCTCGCGGGAGTCTGGGTCCTGCAGCCGTGGTCCGGAGCCGAGGATCTCATCCACGACGGGTCCGATCGCCGACCAGGGGATCAGCAGGGTCATGGAGGAGGGGAGGGCGTCGATGCGACTCTCCAGGGTGAGCGCGAACGTGGGTTCCCCGGGCGGGACGACGACGCCGGCATCACCCTCCAGGTTGACCTCGCCGAGAGTGAGCTCCAGGCCGGAGAGATCGCGCCACGCGGGGCCGAGGAGGGCGATCGCCGAGTCCAGGAGGCGGTGGGTCAGCGCCCAGTCGACTTCGCTGAAGCGCCGCTCGGAGCTGGCCTGGGAGGGGTTGCCGCCGAGCAGGCATTCGAGCGCCTGCAGGATGAGCGGGGGCTCGATGCAGAGCAGCATCTGCGCGTCGATCGGCTGCGCCCCGAGCGCGACGGCGATCGTGTTCGCCGACAGCTGCGCCTTGGCGGCGGCCCAGGTGAGCTGGTGGGAGTCCACGACGGAGAACTCCACGGGGAC
The DNA here is from genome assembly GCA_963725535.1 of uncultured Solirubrobacterales bacterium. GTDB lineage: Bacteria > Actinomycetota > Thermoleophilia > Solirubrobacterales > Solirubrobacteraceae > Palsa-744. The sequence goes on along the minus strand of CAVRYX010000006.1, from coordinate 49,759 downwards.
GCGCAGCTCGGTGGAGAGGCGCAGCGCGAAGGCTTCGCAGAAGGAGCCGAGCGAGCGCAGGATCCGGCGGCGCAGCTCAGCCGTGAACTTGGTGGGCTGGGAGAAGTCCACCGTGCGGATCTGGTGTCCGCCCCCCCCGGCACGGCCGTTGGCCGGCGGGTCGGTGGGCTCCTCGGGTGCAGGCGGGTCGGCGCGGGCGGGCGAGTCGCGCGCCTCGTCCGAGGGTTCCGGCGTTAGCGCAGGGTCGGGTCGGTCGGGGTCCGAAGGCTCCGTGGGGCCCTTGGGGCCCGTGGGGTCCGGTGGCTCTGCGGTCGGACCCACAGGGTCTGACGACTCCGCGGGGTCCGACGGCTCCCCTGACGACTCCGCGGTCGGCTCCGCGGGACGCTCCGCCGAGGGGGCTTCCCCTGTGTCGGGGCCCACCTCGGCGCGGGCGGGGTCGCGGGCGTCGCCGAGCGGGGTCTCGTCGAGCTCGTGGGGCTGCTCCTCGGCCTCGCTCATCGTGGCCCCCAGGTCACTCCTGCTCGGCGGGGCCGGTATTGAGGTCCCCACCCTCTCCGGTGTCGATGAGGTCCCCCCCCTCCACGCCGGCGGAGAGCGGGTCCCCACGCTCTCCCTCACCAAGGCTCGCCGCGGGGTCGTCCTCGAGGATCTCGGTGACGCGCAGGCCGAACTCTTCGTCGACGATGACCACCTCACCCCGGGCGAGCGGGGTGCCGTTTACGAGCAGGTCAACGGGTTCGCCGGCGAGCCGCTCGAGCGTGACGATCGAGCCGGCGCGAAGCTGCAGGGTCTCGCCGACGGTCATCCGCGTGCGGCCGATCTCGACAGAGAGCTCCATGGGGACCTCGCTGAGGCGGCGCAGGTCGGCGTCCGTTCCGGGCGCCGGCGCTGTCCCGGCGGGGGCGGGGGGCTGGTCGAGCTGCTCGTAGGAGACCGCTTCGCTCATGGCCTTGCTTCTACTGGACCGTCAGTTCGGGGATCAAAACGCCTTCGACCTTGACGTCGGTCTGCCGGTCGATGGACATGAGGATGCGGTGCTTGACCGAGGCGCGGCCCTGGCTGGAGGTGAGCGTGCCGCCGGAGAGGCCGGTGACGGTGTCGGTGACGATTTCACGGACCAGGGGTTCCTCGGGCAGCGTCCCTGCGCCTTCCCCCGAGCTCGAGGAACCGGCGGCGGAGGCCCCGTCGGACTGCCCCGGCGCGAGCTCGAGCGCGACCGAGAGCTTGGCGTAGTGGCCTTCGGCGAGGTTCACGAGGAAGGGCTGGGGCATCAGGTAGATCGTGCCGGGGACCTTCTGCTTGACCGTCTTCTTCGGCTTGCTCATCGAGTAGCCGACGCCGAGCACGAGCAGCAGCACGAGGGGGATCAGGAGCTTCTTCTTGGACATAGGCGGTCGTGGGTGTCGGTGCAGGTCGGGGCCGTGCGGCCTAAGGGTGTGCGGGTGGTGGGGTGCGGGTCGGGTCTAAAGGTGTGGGTTGGGGCGGGGCTGGGTGTGGTCGGGCGGAGGGCCTGGTCGTATGTATCGGCCGGGGGCGGCGGATCAGTAGAGGCGCTGCAGGACGATCTCGACACGCCGGTTCAGCGCGCGGCCGGCGGCGGTGGAGTTGGTGGCGATCGGGTGTTGTTCGGCGTAGCCGGTGGCGGAGAGCCGCTGGGGGTCCACCCCCCGGCCGATCAGAAAGCGCACGACGGAGCTCGCACGGGCGGTGGAGAGCTCCCAGTTGCTCGGGAAGGCGCCGCCGGTGATGGGCACGTTGTCGGTGTTGCCTTCGACGGCGATGGGGTGGACGTGATCGACGTTCAAGAGCGCCGCGATCTCGGTGAGCAGGGGTGCGCCCTGGCTCTCCAGGGTGGCGGAGCCGGAGCTGAAGAGGAGGCTGTCGGTGAGCACGCGGATCGCCAGGCCGCGCGATTCGATGGACACGTGGACGGAGCGTGCGAACCCGTGCCGGGCGGCGTAGGCGTTGAGCTCGCGCGCGAGCGCTTCGAAGCTGGCCTGCTCCTGCTGGGCGGCGGAGACCTGCACGGTGGCGGCGCTGGCGGCGGCGGCCGCGGACTGCGCGCTCGACTGCGCCTGGGCGCTGCCCGAGGACCCCCCGGAGACGTGTTCGAGTTCGGAGGTGACGTTGGGGGTGAGTCGCACGATCGCCGGCGTGTCGATCGCGGTGGGGGCGCGGCTGGAGTTGGCGGACGCGCCGGGCTGCTCGATTGACTTGCCGCCCGGCAGGATGTCCCCCGAGAAGGCCGCCTTGAGCGCCATCTGGAGGGTGCGGTACTTGGAGATGTTGACCGAGGAGATCGAGAAGAGGACCATGAAGAGCGCCATCAGAAGCGTGATCATGTCCGCGTAGGTGAGCAGCCAGCGCTCGTCGTTGTCGTGCTCGGCGCCGTGCCCGCGGCGGCGAGAGTGCCCGCGCGCCATGGCTAGGCCGCCTCGGCCTGCAGGCTCTCGCTCGGCGAGGAGGCGCCGGCGCCCTCCTCGGTGTCGCGCTCGGCGGGCGGCAGGTAGGACATCAGCTTTTCCGCAACGAGGCGCGGGTTGTCCCCGGCCTGCAGCGAGAGGATGCCCTCGAGCGTCATCATCCGCAGCTCGACCTCTTCGGCGGAGATCGCCTTGAGGCGGTTGGCGATCGGCAGAAAGATCACGTTGGCCGCGCCGACCCCCATCAGCGTCGCGAGGAAGGCCGCGGAGATCGAGGGCCCGAGCGTGGAGGGTGCGGCGAGGTTCTGGAGCACGTGCACGAGCCCGAGCACGGTGCCGATGATGCCCATCGTCGGCGCGAACCCGCCGGCCTTCTCAAACGGCGCGGCCCCAGCGGCGTGCCGGGCGGCCATGCCGTTGACCTCGGCCTCCATGATCGTGTGGACCATCTCGGGGTCGGTGCCGTCCACGACCAACTGCAGCGCGTTGCGGGTGAAGGGATCATCGACCTCACCGAGCTGCGCATCGAGCGCGAGCAGCCCGTCGCGCCGGGCCTGGTCGGCGAGCGACACGAGCAGGTCAAGCCGCCCGCGCATGTCGGGCGGTTCGGCCGAGAAGGTCAGCTTGTAGAGGGAGGGGATGCGCTTCATCGACTGCATCCCCACACTCGCGAGCGTGACCCCGCAGGTGCCGCCAAGGATGATCAGCAGAGCAGGGATGTTGATGAACGACGCCGGAGAGGTGCCGTCCATCATGGAGGACATCAGCAGGGAGCCGAACGCGACCCCGATCCCGATAGCTGTTGCAGCCTTCATCGCCCCCGATCATCGGCCGCAAGCGGCGAACCTTCAGTGTTCCCGGGCAAAATCCGTCGGATGCCGGGGCCGGGTGGCCAGCAAGGGTGGGGCAGGAGGATCATCCGCGTGGGCGGGTGCGTGCGGCCGCCCGGGTGCGTGGGCGCTGGGCCTCGTGCTCAGCGTCGGAGCGCCGGATTCTTACGAGGGCGCCAGCTCTTTAGCGAACATTTATGTTATGGCTCGGACGGCGACTTGGGAGCCGTGACAGTCGCTCGACAGGGGCCCGCGGCTGTGATAGCGGGCGTGGGGACTCGCTGTGTGGGCGGAGGAGCGCACCTCGGTGTCTGCTGGTTGAAGAGGCGCACCCAGGCGCCGACCGGCCTCGTCGCTAAAGCCGTTTCGGGCGCAGTCAGCATGACCGCAAAGTCCCGATATCCAGGCAGTTTGCGGGGAACCCGCAGCGCGCGCGGAGCCTGCGGCGGACAGTCGGTGAGCCGGCTTTCCTCGACTCCGGCGCCCAAAGCGGCGGCTCTCTACCGCCCCGCGAGCGGTGCGCGGGCGGCGCGGGCGGCAGACTCCGCGGAAGTCCAGAAGGGCACCGACGGCCCGATCGGAAACACGCCAGCGGCGAGTTTAGGTGGGCTTTAGAGCAGGAGACAACCCTTGACATGACCCTTTGGCACTGCTAGGATGTTAGGACAGTCCAATATTTTGAGCTTTTGACCGTAAAGTGCTTTGCGCTCGACGGCTCCCAACGAGGACTGCGAAGGAGATCATAGAGAGCCGGGACTGGAGCGTCCCGACGAAGGGGACGCATCTAAGCCGGCCCACTGCCAGCCCAACAATCTACTAGGTCCATAATGATTCAAAATCAAGGAGATGGAACACAGTGAATTTACCCATGAAGTTACTACGGATGGCGGGGCTCTGCCTCGTGGCTATGCTCACGATGAGCATCGTTGCGGCGGGGACCGCCTCGGCAGCTCCGGTATGGGAAGGATGCACTACAGGTGGTAGTCTCACCAAATATAAAACCAATCAGTGTGAAACCGCCGAATCTGGAGGTTCTTTTGAGTGGAATGAAATCAAAAGTACGGAAGGAGTCAAAGTCAAAGGTGAGACACTGACGCTGATAGATGAAGGGGTATCATCAACAATCCAGTGCACTGCTGAAGAGGAAGGGGAAGGAGCGGTTGGTCCGGGGAATAAGGGTAGAATAACATCAGGTAAAGTAAATAGCCCCTCAACAAACTGTAAAAGAATAACGGGAGCCTGTGAAGTGGGAAAAATCGAAGAAGTAAAAGCGGTTGACTTGCCGTGGCAAACAGAATTGGTTGAAACAGAAAAAAAGGTACAGAATAAGCTCGAAGGCACCACTAACGGAGAACCGGGGTGGGCAGTTACATGCAAATCCGCTGCTGGCAAAATAACGGATACGTGTACTGCCGAATCGGGAAAGCCACCAACGTTAATTACTCTGGAAAGAGTAAAAACACCGAGAACTGGCGGCTTCGAATTATTAGTATTAGGTACCTTCTTAAATAAAACCAACTCAAAAGCAAAATGCTCGCTCGGCGGAGCAGAAAAGGGTGAAGTCATAGGCCAGACTTCAACCTTATTGATCAGTGGGGCAGGGCTTTCCGCGTAGGTAAAGCCTTGAATGCTTGGGTGGGATCGGCGTTGTGTCGGTCCCCCCGGGTACGAGTGCAGCTTGTATGTGTGTGAGCGGTTGAGGGGGATCTATTGCAAATGTGGACGTGTTCAAGTCGATCGAGATGTGAGGGAGCGTATGGAGCGACGGAGGTCTGAAGTAGGATGCGTCCGGTTGGCGGTGGCTGGGTGTGCACTTGTGTGCGTAGTGGGGCTCTTGGGGTCTGCGTTGTCCGCGTCGGCGCTCGCGTGTGAGAATGAACAGTTCCGAGTCGGTCCTTCGAGAAATCTCCCGGACTGTCGCGCATATGAGCTCGTGACGCCGACGGACTTGGGTCGAACGCAGGATATGACGTTTACGGGTGCGGACCATGCCGTGCCATCCAGCGATGGTGAACACATCGCGTTGTTGTCGATTGCCGCGCTTGAACCGAGTCCTAGTGCAGGTGGTACTCAGGTCGTGTTCGCGCGAACTGCAACGGGGTGGCAGATGCATTCTGCGACGACCCCGGGTGACAGCGTGAACGATATTGCGATGGGGCTCTTCAGCGATGATCTCTCGCAGGTCGCGTTGGAATCGCGCACCGCGTTGAACTTTGAAGAATACTCTGCAAAGACACTAGAGGTCGGTCCGGTGGGGGGCCCGTATGTCACCATGGCGGAAAGTGTGCCGAGCGGGTTTGAAACGAACCTCGCCGGCGCGAATACCGGTGCTGCCGGCGTTCCTGCGTTTAGTGACGTGCTGTTCTCGTCGAGCGATCATGCACTCCTTGCACTGGGGACGGAACGTGACGTCGCCGAAGAGGCAGTTGAAGGAGCCAACGACCTGTACGACTGGACCGGTGGGCAGTTGCGGCTTGTCAACGTCAAGGGCGAAGGCTCGAACGCGGAAGCACTCAACCGGTGCGGCGCGGTCCTCGGGGAAGGTTTTCCAGGCGAAGGTCCGGGTGCAGTTGGCGCGGTCTCGGCCGATGGATCGAAGATCTTCTTTACGAGCCCAGAACCCACCGCCGGTCGGCTGGGCACTGCCTGCGAAGAACCTTCGCACCTGTACATGAGGGTGGATGGCAGGGAAACAGTAGAAGTGTCGGCGCCTCAGTATGTGAGCGTGGAGCCATCTGAACGCAAGGCGGTGTACTATGCTGGCGCGACCCCGGATGGTGCGATGGTGTTTTTCGACACAGAAACTCCGTTGACCGCGGGTGAGACACTGCGGGAACAGGGTGAATTGAAGCTGTTTGGGTACGATACGGTTACCCACGTTCTGACGCTGATCGCCAGCGGGGTCGAAAGAAGTAATGGAAGTAAGCGGTTCTTCGATGTTTCGGAAAACGGGTCAACGGTCTACTACGAGAAGAATGCTGGCGGGAGGGAGCATCCTAGCGAATTTTGGGAAGTTTACCGCTACGAAATGGTGAGCGGAAGGACTAACCTAGTCGCCACGGCGAAAACTCCAAGGTTTTACTCGGAAGCTTCGTATACAATCCCGAGCGGCGAATTTCTGTTGTTTGCGGCCGACGGTGTTGGCGGTGAACCTCGCGGAGCTGGTCATAATGAGCTCTACCGTTATGATGGTACGAGCGAAAGTGTGATATGTGTCACCTGTGGGGAAGAAGTCGCGACCGGGAAAAGCAATACCAGCGAAATGCTTGAGCCCATCGAATTCAATGGAGTCGTTGATCGCACCCACGATGAAATCCCTGCTTTCGTTCCGATGTCTGACAACGGGCAGAGGGTCTTCTTTCAGACGACTGCGCAGCTTGTGCCGCAGGACACAAACAGCACCGAAGCTGAAATCACAAGTACAAGTGGGACCCCGGGTATGGACGTGTATGAGTGGGAGGCGGACGGGACCGAAGAAGCACCAGGTGCTTTCTGTGGCGTGGTAAATGGGTGTACGCATCTGCTCTCCGCGGGCGAAGAGGTGGGGCCGTCATATCTGTTGGGTGCGACTCCGGACGGTAAGAATGTCTTCTTCTCGTCCGCGGCGCAGCTCGTGCCTCAGGCGACTCCTGAATTCACGAATATCTACGATGCGCGTGTGGATGGCGGGTTCGCGCCGCCGCTGCCTCCGTCCGAATGCCTGAGTTGTCAGGGTGTCGGCAGCCCACCGCCGTTGTTCAACATTCCCGCGAGCGTGTCGTTCGCGGGCTCGGGCAACGTGGTGGTTGCGCCCGTGAAGGTCAAGCCGAAGTCGAAAAAGCGTGGCGCGAAGAAGCGCCATGCAAAGAAGCGGGGTGCTGGGAAGAGGACCAGGGGAGCGTTGAAAGCTGGAGTGCGGAGCCGCGGCGGCCAGGCTCGTGTGAGCAAGGGGGGGCAGTGATCGTGAGGGCTCGTTTGAGGAGGCTGGTTGCCGGTGCTGGTGTGGTGGCTTTGTGTGGTTGTGCATTGCCTGTCGTGGCGCAGGCTGCGTTTGAACTGAAGCCGGGCAGCTTCGCGGTGAGCCCTTCGAGCGATCGGGCGGGTGCGCATGGGGACCTCACGACCAGTTTTGCTTTCGTGCAGAATGGGGCTGGGGCTGTGGGGGCGTTGTTGCGCAACGCGGAAGTGGTGTTGCCCGTCGGTTTTGCGGCCTATCCTACGGCGGTGAAGACGTGTGCGCCTGTCCAGTTGGAGCTGGAAAGGTGTCCGGTGGATGCGCAGATCGGCACGATCGAAGTGGTGCTGCGGGTCGAACCCGCCTCTGCTGACCCCTATTGGAAGCTGCTTTATCCGTTGTACAACATGGTGCCGTCGCCGAATGAGACCGCGGTGTTTGGCTTCGCCTTCCTGCACGTCATATCCGGCAATGTCGTTGTGTCTCTTGGTCCTGATTACAGGGCACATGTGAGGGCCACAAATGTGATCTCCACCGCGGAACTCGTCCGTCAGCGCGTAACTGTGTGGGGTATCCCGGCTGCTTCGAATCATGATTTCCAGCGTGGCAATGAATTTCACTGCAAAGTGGTCGGAAACGAACCGGAAGGGGAACCAAAGGAAAATGAATGTGAAGGCGGGGGTGTCGCGGCGAACGAAAATCCAGCGGCTTATCTGGCGAACCCGACGCAGTGCACGAGCGAACCGTTGCTCGCGGAACTGTTCGTCGAATCGTGGGGGAGTGCCAAGTCCGAGGCGACGGCGCCCATCGGGCCGTTCACGGTCTGTGAATCGTTGAAGTTCGCGCCGACGATCGCGGTCACGCCCGAACAGTCTCAGGCGACGATTCCGACGGGCTACGCGGTGGATCTGAGGGTCCCGCAGACGGAAGGTCCGGAAGGCTTGGCGGCAGCCGATCTGCGCGACTCGGTCGTGAAGCTGCCGGTGGGCACCGTACTGTCGCCGTCGGCGGCGAATGGGCTCGAAGCTTGCACCGAAGCGCAGTTTGGGATGGTGAACGGGGAAGCTAACAGCGAACCGGTGGGTTGCCCCAATGCGTCGAAGCTGGGGGAGGTCTCGCTCACTACCCCGGCGCTTACGGGCGAATTGAAGGGCGCTCTGTATCTGGGCGAGCAGTCGCAAGGGGTGATCAGGAAGCCGCCGTTCGAAGTGTATTTGACCCTCGCAGGTCACGGCGTCCTTGTGAAGGTCAAGGGTTCGGCCATGCCGGATCCGGCGACGGGTCAGGTCACGACGACGTTCGACAAGACCCCAGCGGAGCCCTTCAGCGAACTGCGGGTGCAGTTGAACGGCGGGTCGCGCTCCACCGTTGCGAACCCGAGCGTGTGCGGCGAGTACAGCGCCGAAAGCGACCTGATGCCGTGGACCTCCCCGTTCGAGCCGAACGTGACGCCGTCCAGCTTTCCGTTCGAAGTCACCGGCTGCGGCTCGCCGCGGTTCGCCCCGTCGTTCGTGGCGGGCGCGACGAGCAACCAGGCCGGCGGCTACAGCCCGCTGAGTGTGACGTTCTCCCGCGAAGACGCCGATGAGGATCTCGGCGGGATCACGGTCACGACGCCCCCGGGCCTGTCGGGCAACCTCTCTAAGGTCCCGCTGTGCGACGAACAGCAGGCCGCGGAGGGGACGTGTCCGGAAGCGAGCAAGATCGGCGAACTGACGGCGGGCGCTGGCCCGGGCCCCGAACCGTACTTCATCAAGGGCGGCAGAGTTTTCCTGACTGGCCCCTACGAGGGCGCTCCGTTCGGCCTCTCGATCGACGTGCCGGAGAAGGCCGGGCCGTTCGACCTCGGCGAAGGCCTGTGCGACTGCGAAGTGGTGCGGGCGACAGTCAAAGTGGATCCGCACACGGCGCAGCTGACGGTCTCCAATGGGGCGTTGCCAACGATCAAGGACGGTATCCCCTTCCAGGTCAAGACGGTCAACGTCGACATCAACCGCCCGGAATTCGTGTTCAACCCGACCAGCTGCGAACCGATGAGCGTCACCGGGACGCTGTCGAGCACCCAGGGCATGACCGCGCCCGCGTCGAGCCACTTCCAGGCGACCAACTGCGCCGCACTCGCGTTCAAACCGGGTTTCAAGGTTGCGACCTCAGGGCACACATCTCGAAAGGACGGAGCGAGTCTGACCGTGAAGCTGACCTACCCCGACACCCCCCAGGGCACCGAGGCGAACATCGCCCGCGTCAAAGTCGAACTGCCCAAGCAGTTGCCCTCGCGGCTGAAGACGCTGCAGAAGGCGTGCACGGCGGCGACGTTCGAAGCGAACCCAGCCGACTGCCCGGCCGCGTCCGTCGTGGGGCACGCCAAGGCGATCACGCCCATCCTCCCAGTCCCGCTGGAAGGCCCGGCGTACTTCGTCTCCCACGGCGGCGAAGCGTTCCCGTCGCTGGTCGTCGTCCTTCAGGGGTACGGCGTCACCGTCGACCTCGTCGGCACGACGTTCATCAGCAAGCACGGGATCACGAGCTCCACGTTCAAGACCGTCCCCGACGTTCCCGTCGGCAGCTTCCAGCTGACCCTCCCCGAGGGACCGTACTCCGCTCTCGCGGCGCCCGCGAACCTCTGCAAGGCCAAGCAGCTCTCGATGCCGACCGAATTCCTCGCGCAGAACGGTGACACAATCCTCCAGAGCACCAAGATTGCGGTTGCCGGGTGTCCGAAGGTGGAGAGGCGTGGGGCCAAGTCGCAGCGGAAAAGCCCAGGGAAGAGCTGAAAGGAGCCGCTCTGCGTCGGGGTAAAGACCAACAAGCTTGCGAGCGCCCTCTTTCTATGTCTTGGCGCTCGTAAATGAGGGACCGACAGCGTGATTGCCCCTCTCGCACACGCACTCGGACTCGCCGAGCGTGGGCGCCGACCTTGTCTGTGGGCCGGCGCCCCCACCGGTCGTAGGTGGATGCAAGGCGCACATGCCGTCGACCTCAGCGTTGACCTCGGCGTCCATCGTGTGAACTCTCTCGGGGTCGCCTACACCGGGCGTCGCACCCCACACCGCGTAGGAGCAGGCCCCAGCCGCTACTCGGGCGGTGTGTCGTCCACGGCGAACAGCGGCGGTCCCTCGTGCCGCCCGCGCGAGCGGGCGCCGGGCTCGTGCTCGGGCCGGCGGTTGCGCATCGCCTCGGAGAGCACGTCCACGCGCCAGGCGCGCACCGCGGCGGCGACCTCGTCGGGGCTCTCGGCGACCACCACCTTCGCGGTGGTGGCGAGCGTCACGACGGTGTCGGGTGTGGACTCGATGGTGACGATCAGATCGGGATTCAGTTGGAAGGGCTCGTCGGTGTGTCCGAGCCGGTGGAGGGTGATCATGGGAGCCTTCTCTCGGTGGGAGTATCGCCCGGTGGGGCGCGGCGCGCTCGCGGCCGCGCCCCCGGGCGCCTCGTGTCGTCCTTGACTGCTACTGGACCATGGTCACCACCGTCTGGAGCATTTCGTCGGCGGTGGTGATCACCTTCGAGTTGGCCTGGTAGCCGCGCTCGGCGGTGATCATGCTGGTCATCTCGGTGGCCAGGTCGACGTTCGACATCTCGAGCTCTCCGGCGACGGTCTGGCCGAAAGCGCCGGTGTCGGGGGTGCCCACGGTGGGCGCGCCCGAGTTGGCGGTTTGGCCCCACAGCGATCCGCCGAGCCGCTCCAAGCCGTCCTGGTTGGGGAACTGCGCCAGGGAGAGGTACCCCGCGGTGACCTGCTGTTCGTAGGTCGGGGATTTGGGGTTCTCGTCGGTGTAGCTGACCGCGCCGTTCTCGCCGATCGAGACGTTGGCGGAGCCGGGGGGGATCACAATGTAGGTGTCCTTGGCGCCGGGTTCGTAGGTGGTTTCGGCTCCTTTGCCGACCGCGACTGCTTCGCGGCCAATCACGTAGTCGCCGGCCTGGGTGGTGAGGAAGCCCTTCGTGTTGGTCGTGAGGTCGCCCTCGCGGGTGTACTGGACGCCGGCCGGCAGTTTGGCCGTGTAGGGGGGTTCCGCGGGCGGCGTGCCGCTGCCGACGCGCAGGAACCCTTCGCCCTGGATGGCGACGTCCAGGGGGTTGTTGGTGGACTGGAAGGAGCCCTCGGTCATTTCGTTGTCGGTCGAGGCGACGACCACGCCGAGCCCCACCTGCATGGGGTTGGTGCCGCCGTTGCCGGTGGTCGGCCCGGAGGCTCCCCGCACGATCTGCGCCAGCGAGTCGGCGAACGTCACACGCTGGGACTTGTAGCCGATCGTGTTGATGTTCGCGAGGTTGTTGGCGGTCACGTTGAGCATTGTCTCGTTGGCGTCGAGGCCGCTGATCGCGGCGTACATTCCTGACATCATGGTTGCGTCACTTCCTTTCGCGGCCTCCTCGAAGAGGTCCGGCCGTGGTCGTTGTCGTGGTGCTCGCGGCGTGGGCATCGCTGCCGGCCGGTCTGCGTCCCCGAGCTCGGTGAGGTCGGGTGGCGAAGGTCGTGGTTGTCTGGCATCTCGACGCCTCGGGCCTCACGCGAGCACGGCGGTGTCGATGTTGGTGAACACGTGCTCGCGCATGTGTTCGGAGCCAACCGCGGTGATGACGGTGCGGTTGGGGACGGACACCACGAAGGCGGTGCCGTCGACGAGCACGAGCGAGTCGCGTGAGCCCTTGCCGGCGGCGCGCCCGACGCCCTCCTGCAGCCGGCCGAGGGTGGTGGGGTCGAGCGCGATCCCACGCCGCTGCGCGCGCTCGAGCGCGTGCTTGGAGAAATTGATTTGCATCCCGCCCGCCCCGGAGCCGCTCGTCTTGCCGGCGTCCTTGAGGACCTCGGCAAAGGACGGGCCGGAGGAGCCCCCGGCACCCGTGGCGGGCTTGCCAGCCGTGGTACCGGTCTGCGGGCTGCCGGCGGGCGGGCGGGCTCCGGGAGGGAGCAGCGCGGGGTTGAGCGCGACGCTCACGAGACCTCCGTCACGCCGGCGAGTTCGATCCCGGGTGTGCCTTCGACGGTGAGGGTGGCGCCTTCGGGTGTGATCTCGGCGCTCTGCACGGAACCGCTCTGAGTCGCACCAGTGGAGGGGTTGGTGTAGGAGACGGTGTGCCCGATCAGCGCGACCGCTTGGGCGACTCGCTGGGCGGTGGCGGACTGGGTGCCCTCCTGGGCGATGTTGGTTGTCTGCTCGAGCTGGGAGAACTGGGCGAGCTCGCTGATGTATTCGGTGCCGTTGCTCGGTTCCAGGGGGTTCTGCGCTTGCAGTTGGGCGACCATCAGCTGGAGAAAGGCGTTCTTGCCGAGTTCGCCGCTCGGGTTGACGGGTTCCGCGGCGGGAGAGCCCGTGGCGGAACCGGTCTTACCGGTGCTCGGGGTGGTGGCGGCAGGGAGCGCCGCGGTGGTGGGGGAGGGGGTGACTGTGGTCATGGGTTGCCTCGCTTCTCGTGCTTGGGGATGCGTGTGTGCTTTCGGGTGGTGTCTGCTCGGTCGTTCTGTGGGCGTGCGTGGGTGTGTACGTAGGGTCTGTCTGTCGTCTGTCTGTCGTCCGGGGGTACGTCAGGCGAGCACGTCGACGAGCGTCCCGCGCGTGGGCGCGGACGCAGGTTGCACGTCCTCTGCGGAGTCGGAGTCGGGGGTGGGGTCGGTAGGAGCTTCCCTCGCGGCGGTCTGTCCGGAGCGGGTGCCGCTGGAGGAGGCTTCGCCGCTGCCGGCGGCGCCGTCGCGGCCGCCCCCTCCGAGGGCTGTGCCCCCGTCCTGGGTGGCGGCGTGATCGTGACGGCCGACGCTCAGCCGCGCGAGGTCGAGGCCGAGCGAGCTGAGCGACTGGCGCAGCTCGGCGTGGGCGGCGGCGAGCGCCTGCGCGGCGGCGGGCGTCTCGGCGGTGACGCGGGCGAGCAGGCCCTGGGCGGTCTGGGTGAGGTGGATGCGGATCTCGCCCAGTCCTTCCGGCTCCAGCGCGATGCGAGCCTGGGCGAGCCCCTGGCGGGCGGCTAGTTGGATGGTGCCGTGCAGTGTCTCGATCGCCTGCTGCAGGCTCACGCCGTAGTCGAGCAGTGGCCCCTGGCCGAGCTCCGGCGCCTCGCCGCTCGGAGCGGCGGAGACCTGCACGGAGCCAGAGCCTTCGACGAATCCGCCGGCCCCACCGGCGCTCACCCCACCACCACCGGCGTCGGCGCCCGGGGACGCCTGGGCGGCGTCGGGGACCCACAGCTTGTCGTGAGCGCTCGCGTCGCCGCTCGAGTGGGCGCCCTGCGGCTCGGCGGGACGGCGCGCGTCCGCCCGGGAGCTCCAGCTCCCGGCGCCCCCGGCCCCAGCGCCCTCCGTGTGTGCGGCGGAGCTGAGGGTGGCGCCCGCGGCGGGTGCCCCCGAGGGTGGCGGGGACGCCTTGGCTTGGCCGGTGGCTGAGCCGTGACCCACCTGAGAGGCTGCGGCTCCGTCGAAGGCCGGGAGCGCAGGGTTCTCTGTGATCGCTGTCGGGTCACCGGCCGGGAGCGCGGGACTGCTTGCGGTCGGCGTCGGGTCACCGGCCGGCAGCGCGCTCGTGTGGATGCCCTGGACCGTGTCCGCGTCCTTGGCGCTGGCGGACGACCCCTCCAGCTCAGTCGTAGTTGGGGGGCTCACAGCGCCGTCGCGGGCGTCGCGCACGGCCGGGGTGTCAGGCGTGCCGGCAGCTGGATTCGTGGCGGGGTCGTTCGCGGTGGGGTCGTCGCCGGCGGGGTCGTTCGTGGCAGTGACGTTCGTCGCAGTGGTCTTTGCGGCACGATCGTTCGCGGCGGGAGCCTCGACCGCGCCGCGTGCCCCACCGGCACCGGCAACGGCGGCAGTGCTGCCCGAGGGACAGGGAGGAGCGGGGGTGGAGGAGGAGGCGTCGGTCCCCGATCCCCGCACCCTGTGAACGGGGGTGTTGTGGGAGGTCGTGGGGGAGGAGCTTGCCGAGTGACTCTGCTGCTGGCCTTCCGCAGTGGCGGTCCGGGCCGACTCAGCGTCGAGCGCGCTTTGGAAGGGCGCCCCTGCCGGGGGAGCACCCGGTGGAGCGCCGCCCGTGGGTGGAGGGATCGGTTCCCGCCCACCGGGAGCGGTGGGGGTGGTCTGGGCGGCGGGGGTGGTCATACGACCACCTCCGGGGTGGCGGCGGGGCCGGTGGAGGCTGGGGCGGAGGTGTCGGTGTAGGGTGACCCCCCCACGCCGTCCTGGCTGTAGGCGGCGGCGTAACCGAGCACTTTGGTGACGTACTGCTGGGTTTCTGAGTAGGGGGGCACGCCGCCGTACTGCTGGACGGCGCCGGGCCCGGCGTTGTAGGCGGCGAGCGCGTCGGCGGTGTTGCCGGCAAACTGGTGCATCAACTGGGAGAGGTAGCGGGCGCCGCCTTCGATCGACTGGGCGGGGTCGAGCGGTTCGGTGACACCGAGCGAAGCGGCGGTGGAGGGCATCAGCTGGGTGAGCCCGAGCGCGCCGGCGCTGCTGTGCGCGGAGGGGTCGAACCCGGACTCCTGCTGGATCAGCCCGGAGAGGATCGCGGGGTCGAGCCCGTAGCGGGCTGCGGCCTGTTCGATCAGCGGTGCGTAGGCGGAGCTCGCGCCGGCTGCACCCGCATCCGCGGTGGGCGTGGTGGAGGCGTAGGAGACCGAAGTGGGCTGGGTCGAGGGGTAGTCGCCGACGAGGGGCACGGCGGATGGGGGCACGGCGGACGGGTAGGTGTCGGCTGTGGAGGCGTAGGCGAGGGGCTCGGACGACGTGTAGGCGCCGGCGGTCTCAGGAAGGCCAGGAGAGCCGTCCCCAGACTGGGCGGCGTCAAGGGCCGAGGCGAAGGTGCTGGAAGCCCCGCTCACCCCGCCCGTGCTCCCCGGCCCGTGTTCGAGCTCAGCAAGAAGGGCGTGCAACTGTTGGACGCGTTCGCCGGCGCCCGTGGCGGTGTTGGCGTTAACAGGTTCTCCACCGCTCGCGCCGGCAGCGGCGATCGGTTCCAACCCAGCCAGGGCGGCGACGCTCACGCGGCGCTCCGGCGGAAGCGCTCGAGAGCGATCTCGTCGAGCTGCTCACCTTCGCGCCGACCGACCTCGTGCTCGTGCTCGGCCCGCCGGCGGTCCTTGAGGCGCTCGAGGATCTCGTGCTCGCGCGCGGCGTGGCCGAGCTGGGTGTCACGGTCGGCGACGTCGGCCTCGTGGCGCTCGAGCTCGCGCATGCCCATCGTGCGCTGCGCCTCGACGTGCTCGACGAAGGCCTGGCGCGCGAGGAGCTCGGCGGCGCTGACGGTGCTCGCGTGCCCGCCTTCCTCAGCGGCGAGCCGCTGGTGGGTGAGAGCCTGCTCGAGGTGCTCCTCGACGCGTCGCAGGCGGGCCTCACTGCCGGCGCGCTGGGAGAGGGCGCGGGCGAGCTCCTGCCGGGCGAGGTGCTCCTTGCGCTGGCGCAGGGCGCGGATGCGCTCGAGGCGAAAGCGGAACGAGGGAGCGGTGCTCACGGCCGCGTAATCGGACGGGCGGCGCAGTTCTTTAGCCCTATGAACGCTCTTTAGGACCTCACGACCGGACCTCACGACCAGATCAGAGTAAGCTCTTGTGTATCCGCCACGGCCGCGGAGGCGAATCCATCGTTTTTCCCGGAAAATCCGAAGACGAGGTTTGACCGACAGTTGGATTGATTCATCGAAACGTGATCCAGACTCCCCAATGATTCGTAAATAAAGTATGGATCCGTACCATCAAGGCATGGATCTGGAGAGACAGCTGAAGTCGGTCCGGCGGGACCGACCGATCAAACGAACACGCCCTGGGGAAGAAGACATGAGCAAGAAAAAGTCGGACGAGGTAGTGATCACGCTCTCTCCGTTGCAGGTGGAGCAGGTGATGCGCGGCGCGGGTCGCAACCGCAACGGGACCGTGTCGAGCCTGCTGCTGGCGGCGTTGGACCACGCCTACCAACCGGCAGAAAAGAACGGTGGTAGCAGTAGAGGGAGGCCCTCGCCGTTGCAGAAGGCGACGCGCGCGGCGCTGGAGGAGGCACTCGAGGATCCGCAACTCTCGCAGTCGCTGCTGCGAGGCCTTGCGATCCTGGCCTCCTACGGCCCAGACCGTCCGTGGCGGGCGATCATCGACCTGGCCGGGCAGTTGGGGATGTCACCCTCAACGACCCACCGTTACGTGAAGACGCTGCGGGCGGTCGGCCTGCTGGAGCAGAACCCCTCTACGCGCGAGTACCGCCCCGTGGCGGTGTAGCCTCAGCCTCAGCCTCAGACCTTCAAAGAGTGAGCCCGAGCGAGGGGATCGCGGAGGTCCCGGAGAGGTCGGCAGCCCGCGCGTCCCCGAGCTCGGAGGCCACCCCCGGGAGCTCCTCGACGAGGATCTCCTCGGCGTCGAGGATCTCACCGGAGCGCTCGGCGAGGGAGCGCTCAAGCGAGGCCGCGAGCTCCAGCAGGCGCGCGTCGGAGGTGGCGGGGTCGGCGGGCTCCTCGACGCGCTGGCGCAGGAACGCCTCGATCCGGGCGCGGTGCTCGAGCGTGGCGTCGAGCAGCGGGTCCGAGCCGGAGTGGTAGGCGCCGATCGCGATCAGGTCCTCCTTCTCGCGCAGCGCGGCGAGCGCCGAGCGCAGGCGCTGCCCCGCGGCGAGGAGCTCGGGTGAGACGATCTCGCCGGTGAGGCGCGAGACGGACTGAAGCACGTCGATCGCGGGGTAGTGTCCGGCGTGGGCGAGCGAGCGGGTGAGGACGAGGTGCCCGTCGAGGATCGAGCGCACGGCGTCGGCGATCGGCTCGTTCAGGTCGTCGCCGTCGACCAGCACGGTGTAGAGGCCCGTGATGGAACCCTCGGGGGAGGTGCCCGCGCGCTCCAGCAGCCGCGGCAGCAGCGCGAACACCGAGGGGGTGTAGCCGCGCGTGGCGGGGGGCTCGCCGATCGCGAGGCCGATCTCGCGCTGGGCGGTGGCGAAGCGGGTGACGGAGTCCATCATCAGCATCACGTGGTGGCCCTGGTCGCGGAAGTGCTCGGCCAGGGTGGTGGCGGTGAAGGCGGCCTTGATGCGCACGAGCGCGGGCTCGTCTGAGGTGGCGACGACGACGACGGAGCGCTCGAGCGCCTCGCCGAGGTCGCGCTCGACGAACTCCCGCACCTCGCGGCCGCGCTCGCCGACGAGCGCGATGACGTTGACGGTGGCGGCGCTCGAGCGGGCGATCATCCCCAGCAGCGAGGACTTGCCCACACCGGAGCCGGCGAAGATCCCGAGGCGCTGCCCGCGCCCGCAGGGGACGAGCGAGTCGAGCGCGCGCACGCCGAGCGCGACACGCTCACGGATGCGGGGTCGGCGCAGAGCAGAGGGCGGAGGGGCGACCGTCGAGCGGCGCCCCGCTCCCTCGCGACCCTCTCCGGCCACGTCCCCAAGCCCGTCGAGGGGAGCGCCGAGCCCGTCGAGGATGCGCCCGAGCAGGTGGGGGCCGACGGGCACGCGGAAGGGAGCGCCGGTGGGGAGGACCTTGGTGCCGGGGCCGATGCCCTGGAGCTCGCCAAGGGGCATCAGCAGCGTGCGCCCCTCGCGGAAGCCGACGACCTCGGCGGGTACCGCTTCGCGGTGACGGTCCGCCCCGACGAGGCACACCTCCCCGACCTCGGCCTGCAGCCCGGTGGCCTCGATGATCAGCCCGATGAGGTTGGACACGCGCCCGTGGCAGCGCGCGAGGTCGGCGCCGGCGAGCGCTGCGCCAGCACGGTCGAGGAGCTCACTGCTCACGTGGACCTCGCAGTAGCTTGGGTCCCAGAGGTGGTGGCGAACAAGATCGTCTTTTTGGGATCGTCCACGTGTGTGCGGCGGAGAACGACGGTAGTGGGCGCGGGGCATCGTGCCCCGCGGCAATGCGCAGTGCGGGGCCGGGGCGTTCTCACAGGTGGTGCTCCCTGCCCGCGGCGGTGGTCGCTTCGTCGGGGTGGGGCTCCTCGCCGCGCACGGCCTCTTCGCGGTGGTGCGTCTCCGCACCGCCGAGCTCGGCCTGGATGACCTCACGCGCGCGCTCCAACTGGGTCTCGACGGTAGCGTCGACCTCGCTCTCGAGTGTGCGCACGATCGCGCCTCCGCGCCCGACGCGGCGGTCGGCCTGGACGTCGCAGTGCTCGATGCCACCCACCTGGGCCTCCAGCTCGGCGCAGGCGGCGCTGACCAGGTGCAGGTCGGCGGGGTCAACCAGCACGGTGACGCGCCGACGGTCGGTCACGCGCCGCAGCGCGCCGCGGACCGTGTCGAGAACCCGCTCGGGCTGCACCTCCAGTGTGCCGGCAAGGATCTTCGCGGCGAGTGCGAGCGCCAGCGCGACGGCGTCGCGCTCGGTCTCCTCGGCGAGCTGCTCGCGCAGCGTCAGCGCCTCGGTGAGCGCCTGCCGGAGGGCGCTCGCGGCGGAGTGTGCCTCGGCGAGGCCGTCCTCGCGTCCCTGCGAGAGGCCCTCGGCGTGGCCCTCCGCGCGGGCGAGCTCGCGGATGCGCTCGGCCTCGGCGGCGGCGTCGGCGAGGATGCGCGCGGCGGTGCCCGGTGGCGGAGGCGCCGAGGGCTCGAGCTGCTCGAGGAGGTAGCTCACACCACCGCTTCCTCTTCGCTCTCCCCGTCCCCGGTGGAGAGCACGATCGTGCCGGCCTCCTCGAGGCGGCGCACGACGGCGACGATGCGACCCTGGGCGGCCTCGACGTCGCGGCGGCGCTGGGGCTGCTGGATCTCCATCTCCTCTTGGAGCATCGCGGCGCCGCGCTCGGACATGTTGGTCAGGAGCCTCTCCTTGACGGCCTCGGGCACCCCGCGCAGCGCGAGCACGAGGTCCTTCTGGTTGGCCTCGCGGAGCACCTGCTGGATCGCACGGTCTTCGAGGTTGGCGATGTCCTCGAAGACGAACAGCATCCGGCGGACCTCCTCGGCGAGCTCGGGGTCGGTGGCGGCGAGGTGCTCGAGCACGGCGCGCTCGGTGGAGCGGTCGGCCTGGTTGAGGATGCCGGCGAGCGCCTTGGCCCCCCCGGCGGTGGAGTAGTCCTGCTCGACCACGGTGGTGACCTTCTGGCGGATCACCTCTTCGACCTGGTGGATCACGGAGGGGCTGGTCTCGCCCATGCGCGCGATGCGCAGCGCGATGTCGGGCTGCAGCTCCTCGGGCAGGCGGGCGAGAACCTGGGCGGCGAGCGCGGTGGGGAGGTTGGCGACCACCAGTGCGATCGTCTGTGGGGCCTCGGTGCGCAGGAAGCCGACCACCTGCTCGGGGGGGGTGTGACTCAGGAACTCGAAGGAGCGCGCCTCGTTGGCGGAGGCGAGCCGCGCGAGCAGTTCCTCGGCGCGCTCGGGGCCAAGCGCGCGCTCGAGCACTTCGCGGGCGAACTCGACCCCGCCGACGACGTCGCCCAGGCCGTCGGCGCCGGCGGCGGCGGCGAGCTCGGCCAGGATCGCCTCGGTGGTGCGCTCCTCGATCGCGCCGAGCTTGGTCATTTCGAGCGAGAGGCTTTCGACCTCCTCCTGGCGGAGGTGCTGGAGGACCTCCGCGGCGCGCTCGGCGCCGAGGGCGGCCATCAGCACGGCGGCCTTGCGGCGGCCGCCGAGGCGCGCGGCGGGAACCAGTGCCCCTCCACTCATCGGGCCGTCGGAGGCGGGGGGCAGCTGGATAGCCATCAGGCCTGCCTCACGATCACGCCGGCGCAGACGCAGTCGTGGTCACTTGTGCCCTGGTCAGCCGGTGCGATCGCTCGCCCCACCAGGGGCGGCCTCACGATCACGCCGGCCTTGATGACGGCGTAGGCGCCTTGCGCCTGGGTGCTCGGTATCCGTCTGGCGTTGCTCACCGCATCGTGAGCCGGCGTGATCGCACCCCTCATCACTCCTCCTGCATCCAGCTGCGCAGCTGCTGGGCGACGCGGTCGGGGCTCGACTCGGCGAGCTGCTCGACCTGCCGGCGGATGGGCGCCCCACCCGCTCCGCCTGCGCCCGCCGGTGAGCCGACGAGAGTGGGCGCGTCGGCGGGCCGCGGGGGGACTTCGCGTTCGAGCTCGGAGAGGCGCACGGGCAGCTCGAGCTCACGCAGCCAGGAAGGTTCGTTGTCGAGCCCTTCCTGCTCGCGACGGCGCAGCGCGCGGGTGGTGAAGAACAGGAAGAGCGCTGAAGCGAGGCCGATCAGGGCGTACTTGGCGTAGCCGAGCATTCCACCGGAGGAGCCTTCCGCGGCGGTGGCAGTGGGCTTGGCGAAGGCCATCTGGGCAACAGACACGGTGTCCCCGCGCTTGGACTGCAGGCCGGCAGCGTTGGTGACGGCTTCCTTGATCGCAGTGACCGACGCGGCCGGCACGGTGGAGTCGAGCAGCACGGAGACGTGCTCGCTTTCGACTTCGCCGGGCGCGACGGTGGAGTGGGTGACGGTCCGGGCGACCCCAAGCGTGGAGCCGGTGATTTCGTGCTTGTAGTTGGACTTGCCAGAGGTCCCGGTCTGCGCGTAGGCGGGGATGTTGGCGGCGCCCGTTGCGCCGGCCCCGCCGCCGGAGCCGGTGAGCGTTTCGATGTTCTTGCTCTGCTGCAGCGGCACGCCGGCCTTGCCGTAGGTGAGCGATTCCTGGGTGGTCTGGTTGGTGTCGAGGTTGGCGTACACCTGCACCACGGCCTTGCCGGGCCCGATCGTCTGGGCGAGCATCTCGTCGAGGCTGGCCTCCTGACCGTCGTCGTAGCGTTCCTGGGCAGCCTGCTTGCCGCTGGCGCCGCCGCCGGCTTCGCCGTTCTGGGAGGGCCACAGCAGCTGTCCGGTGCCGTCGGTGATGGTGACCTTCTGCAGTTGCAGCCCGGGCACGGAGGAGGCGACGAGCTGGGCGATGCCGTGCACGGAGGTCGAGCTCAGCGAACTCGTGCCGCTCAGCAGGACGGCGGCCGAGGAGGCGTTCTGGCCTTCGCCGAAGACCTGACTCTGGGGGTTGGGCAGGACGAGCTCGACCTGGGCCCCGGAGACCCCCTGTATGTTGTCGATCGTCTGCTCGAGCTGACCCTGCAGCGCCCGCTGGTAGGTGACCTGCTGCTGGAACTGACTTTCGCCGAGGCTCGATTTTTCAAACAGCGAGAACCCGGGCTGGGCGTTGCCGAGCAGCCCGGCGCCGGCGAGCGCGACCCGGGCGCGGGCCGTCTGGTTGGACTGCACCGCGAGCGCAGTGCCGTTGTTCTGTAGTTCGTAGCTGATTCCCTGCTCGCTGAGCGTGCTCGTCATCTTCCCGGTCTGCGCGGGTTCGAGGCCGGTGGCAAGCGTCGCGTAGGAGGGCCGGGAGACCAGGTGCACGAAGAGGTAGATGAACAGGATCCCGGCGACGGCGCCGGCGCCGAGGATCAGCCATCCGCGGGGGGTGAGTCGAGTGGCGAGCTGTTTTACGGGCATGGGTCAGGTGGGGGGTTTGGGAGGGGGGAGACGTGAAGTCGGTGTGGAGTGGTGGGAAGGCCGGTGTTGGATTGCTTGGAGGGGAGTGGAGATGCGGGAAGGTCGGTGTGAGAGGTGGTGGGGACTGTGAGGAAGCGTGCGTGCTGAGGAGCGGCGAGAGGAGGGGGTCGGGGCGCCTACACCTGGGTTTGGAAGATCTGCTGGGCGGCTTCGACTGCCTTGGTGCGAATCTGGGAGGCGAGCTGCATCGCGAGCTGGGCGTCCTCGACTGTGACCACGGCGCTCTCGGGGTTGGAGGCGGTGCCGGTGGCGAGCGCCTGAGCGGCGCCGGCGGCGCTCTGCTGGCTCTGGTCGAGCGAGGAGATGGCCTGCGTGAGCGCTGCTCCGAAGCCACCGGATTCCCCGCTGCCGGTGCCTTCGACACCCGTGGAAGCTCCGCCCGCCCCAGCTTCGGAGACCCCGCCGATCCCGCCCACACCAGTGCTCGCGCTGCTGCCGGCGCTCTGTTCGGCGCCGAGCGCCGGCGTGCTCGGGCTCAGGCCGGTGGCGGCGCCTGCGCCGGTGACGCCCGACGTTTCGCTCGGGCCCAGGCCGGCGACGCTCTGCGAGAACACCCCGCCGATCGCGCCGATCGGGGGCAGCGTCACTTGAGGATCCCGAGGGTCGCGGTGAACATCGACTTGGCGGTCTGCATCGCGGTCACGTCGGACTCGTAGGAGCGCGACTCGGAGATGAGGTCGACCATTTCGGTGACGGTGTTGACGTTGGGCATCTTCACGTAGCCCTGCGCGTTGGCTTCGGGGTTGCCGGGGTCGTAGACCTCCTGGTCGGGTGTTTTGTCGGCGACGATCCCGGCGACCTGCACGCCGCCCGCCGGCGGGTGCGCGAGTCCGGCATCGCTTGCGCCGGCGGCGCCGGAGCCGAGCGCTTCGGAGAGCGTGGCTTCGAAGTTCGAGGAGGCGGAGCCGGTCTGCTGCAGGAGCACCTCCTGGCGCTGGTAGGGCTGCCCGTTGGCGGCTTTGGTGGTCTGCGCGTTGGCGAGGTTCTCGGAGGTGACGTCCATCCGCACCCGTTCGGCGCTGAGGCCGCTGCCGGCGATTTCGATGGCGTCGAAGAGGCCCATCAGCTGACCCCCATCGCGGAGCGCAGGATTTCGTTGCGGGTCCCCATCACCTGCACGATCGCCTCGTATTCGAGGCCGTTCTCGGCGAGCTGCGCGGATTCCTGGTCGATGTCCACCCCGTTGCCTTCGGGCCCGACGACCTGGGAGCTGACTTCGGGCTTGAACTGCACTTCTGCGGGGGACTCCCCGTCGGCGAGCGCCGCGCGCAGCGCCCCCTGGAAGTTGAGGTCCTCGCGCCGGTAGCCGGGGGTGTTGGCGTTGGAGATGTTGTTGGTGAGCAGCGTCTGACGTGCCCACGCGCCGCGCGCCGCGCTTTCCAAGGCAAGCTGGGTGGTATCGATCAGGGACATCCGGTCGGTGAGGGACGGGGGTGAACGGTGAGCTGCCCTCCGTGGGCCTGACCGACTCGCATCCGTGTGAGCCGTCACCGGGCAGGCCCGGTTGCTCCGGTCATCGGCAGGCCGACGGGGAGCTTTAGGCATCTGGAGAGGCGCGTCAGTGCGACTGGTGTGGGTGCTGGGGGGTGTGTGGGGTCTTGGGGCGGCGTGTGGGTGCTGGCCGGCGTGGGGTGCTGGGGCCGGCGGGTGGGCGTTGGGCGGCGTGTGGGTGCCGGGGCCGGCGGGTGGGCGCTGGGACCGCCGTGCGGGTTGCGACAGGTGAGCAGCCGCGGACCCCGCAGTTGCTCCATCCGTCGAAGGTGGCGTGCCCGCCCGCGCGGGAGAATCCCGTGGTGAGCTCCTCGCTGAGCACTCCGCCGAGCACGCCCGTGGGCCTCGGGTACCGGGCCCGTGCCCCGTTCCTGGATGAGCTGTTCGACCGCGACGGGACGCCGCGAGTCGGCGGGGTCCCCTTCGGCCCGCTGGTGGCGGAGCTGCAGAGGCTGGGACCCGAGGGGCTGGTCGAGGCGGGCCGCCGTCGCGACGCGGTGTTCATGCAGCAGGGCATCACCTTCGAGACCAGCGGCGAGAGCGGCGCCTCGCACGAACGGCCGTTCCCGCTGGACCTCGTGCCGCGGGTGTTGAGCGGCGCGGAGTGGCGCGAGATCAAGCGGGGCCTGGCACAGCGCATCCGGGCGCTCAACCACTTCGTCGACGACGTCTACCACGCCCGCGAGATCGTGCGCGAGGGGCTCGTGCCGTGGCGACTGGTGGCGGGCTGCCCTCACTTTGCGCGGGCTGTGCACGGCATCAGACCCCCCGGCGGCGTCTACACGCACGTGGCGGGCTGCGACCTCGTGCGCGACAGCGACGGCGCGTGGAAGGTGATCGAGGACAACGTGCGCATCCCCTCGGGCATCTCCTACGTGCTGGAGAACCGCGCCGCGATGGCGCGCTTGGTGCCCGAGCTGTTCGCCTCCTACCGGGTACGCCCCGTCGACCACTACCCCCAGCTGCTGCTCGGGGCGCTGCGATCGGTGGCCCCCTCGGCGGAGAGCGAGGCGACTGTGGTGGTGTGGACACCCGGTCCCGCCAACCCGGCGTACTTCGAGCACGCCTTCCTGGCGCGGCAGATGGGCGTGGAGCTGGTCGAGGCCTCGGATCTGGTGGTGCGCGACGACGTGCTCTACATGCGCACGACCCGGGGCCTCGAGCGGGTGCACGCGGTCTACCGGCGCCTGGACGATGACTTCGTCGACCCGCTGGAGTTCCGGCCCGACTCGCTGCTGGGGGTCCCCGGGCTGGTGCGCGCCTACCGGGCGGGTAGCGTGGCGGTCGCGAACGCGTTCGGGACCGGAGTGGCCGACGACAAGGCGATCTACTGCTTCGTCCCGGAGATGATCCGCTTCTACCTGGCGGAGGAGCCGATCCTCGAGAACGTCCGCACCTACCTGCTGTCGGACCCCGAGGTGCTCGAGCACGTGCTCGGCCGCCTCGAGGAGCTCGTGGTCAAGCCCACCGGGGAGTCAGGGGGCCGCGGGGTGATGATCGGCCCGCACGCGCAGGAGGCCGAGATCGCCCACATGCGTGAGGTGATCCGGGGACACCCCGAACGGTGGATCGCGCAGGACGTGGTGCGCCTCTCGACCGTCCCCACGGTGGACGCCGAGGGCCGTCTGCAGCCCCGCCATGTCGACCTGCGGCCGTTCGCGGTGTTCGGCGAGCACATCGACATCGTCCCCGGCGGCCTCACGCGGGTGGCCCTGGAGGAGGGCTCGATGATCGTCAACTCCTCCCGCGGAGGGGGCTCGAAGGACACGTGGGTGCTGGAGGACGGCGACGATGCCGACCGTGCGGGGCCGCCGATCGCCGACACCCTGCCGCCGGCGTTGCCGGACTTGCGTTATGGAGAGTGGACCGGCCAGCAGCAACAGCAGCAGCAGGGCCGGGAGTCCCCCGACTGATGCCGGCGTATGCGAGGGCGGCCGCGCGTGTGCGCCATACCGTCGTGCAGCGGCAGCAGGTGCGAGGCTGATGCTTGCACGCATCGCCCACGAGCTCTACTGGCTGGGTCGCAACCTCGCTCGCGCCGAGTTCACCGCGCGAGCGGTGGAGGCGGTCTTCCAGGCCGAGCTGCAGGGGGCCTCGGAGGGCGTCCCGGGCGTCAGCTTCGGCTCGGGCGGCCTGCGGGCGATGCTGGGGGACTCCGGGCGGGAAGGCTCGAGACGCAGCGAGGCTCTGGGGAGCCTGACGCTGGACGGGCAGCGGCCGGGTTCGATGCTGGCGAGCATCGAGCGCGCCCGCGAGGGGGCCCGCACCGTACGCGACGTGATCAGCGCCGAGATGTGGGAGGCGATCAACACCACCACCCTCGGCCTGCGCGGCGGGACGGATTGGAGCCCACCCGCCCGGGCGGGATTCCATTCGGCGGCGCCCGCCGGCCCCTACGCGGCCTCTCAGTACGTCAAGCAGCGCACCGCGCTGATCTGGGGAGTGGCCGATCGCTCGATGCTACGCGACGAAGCCAAGTGCTTCCTGGACGCGGGGGGCACGATCGAGGTCTCGGACATGGTGCTGCGGATGTTGCGCATCGCGCTGCCCCCGGGTGAGGAGGCGCCCGCGGATGGGCAGGCCCTGATCCTGCTGCAGGCGGTGGGCGGCTTCCACGCCTACCTGCGTGCGGTGACCGCCCCGCCGAACGCCCAGCCGGTGGCCCGCTTCCTGCTGTTCGAGCGCGCCTACCCCGACTCCGTGGCGGCGTGCGTGGACTCGCTGCACGAGGCGTTCGCCGCCGCCGACGCCGGGCCGCGCAACTCAAAGCCGGTGCTGCGCGTCAGCCGTCTGGCGGCCGACCTGGACTTCCAGCGCCGCACGCTGCCCGACGGGGCCGAGCTGACGGGGATCTGCGAGCGCACCCAGCAGGAGCTCGCGCGGCTCGACCACGACGTGGCCGAGCGCTACTTCGCCGGGGCGACGCCGGCAGGGGTCAGGAGGTGAGGTCGCGGGTGCACTGTGCGACTCGCCCGTTGGGAGTCGGCGTGGCTCGCCCCCGACGTGGGCGAGCGCTACTTCGCCGGGGCGGCCCCTGCAGGCGGGAGGAGGTGAGGGCGTGCACTTCGCGATCCGCTACCTGACCGAGTACCTGTACGACGCTCCGGTGAGCGACAACCTCAACGCCCTGCGGGTGCGTCCGGCGACGACGTCCTCGCAGCGCTGCGACGAGTTTCACACCCGCATCGACCCCGAGGCGCGCGTCAGCCGCCACCTGGACTACTTCGGGACCGAGGTGCTCGAGTTCGGCATCCCCACCGACCACGACCGGCTCACGATCGACGTGCGCGCGCGGGTGGTGACTTCCGACCCGGCGCACCCCCCCGCCGGGTCGTGGGCGAGCCTGCGGAGCCCCTCCTACCTGGATGCGGCCGGAGAGTTTGCGCTGCCGTGGCAGGACCAGCCCTCGATCGACGGCCTGCGGGAGCTCGACGCGGCACTCGACGCCGCCAGCCCCCTACAGGCCGTGGAGCGGCTGTGCGAGTTGATCCCCGACCGCTTCGAGTACCGCCCGGGGGTCACCTACGTGGGTTCGAGCGTGGCCGACCTGCTGCGCGCGCGGGCGGGGGTGTGCCAGGACTTCGTGCACCTTCTCGCTGGTGCTGCTGCGCCGCCGCGGGATCGCGGCCCGCTACGTGTCGGGCTACCTGTGGGCGGCTCCCGAGGACGGGGGCTCGGACTCGGTGGAGGTGGACACCCACGCCTGGCTCGAGGCCCTGCTGCCCGGGGACGCTAACTCACCCACCCACGGCGAGCCGGTGTGGGTGGGGGCCGATCCCACCAACCGCCGGCTGGCGGGGGAGACCCACGTGAAGATCGGACACGGGCGCTTCTACGCCGACGTGCCCCCGGTCAAGGGTCTGTACCTGGGCGGGGTCAACTCTCAGCTGATGGCCGCGGTGAGCATCTCGCGCCTCGATCCTCAGGCCGGGGCGCGGGCATAGCGGTGGGGGTGCGGGCGCTCTGCTACGCGCTGTGGTCCACGCGGTGCACGCGGCGGGGGGCCTGGTTGGCGTAGCCGTGGGCGGCGCGGCTGGCGCGGGCTGTCGTGCGCAGGTCGCACAGCAGCGCGTCGCGCATGCACTGCAGCGTGGCGCTCGTGCGCTCGTGCAGGGCGGCGGCGCGCTCCAGGGGAGTGCGCGCGGAGGCGGGGGGCTGCTCGGGGAGTCCTGCGGTCAGCGCGTCCCACTGGGGCGCCAGCGAGCGCAGATCCTCGATTCGGCCGTCGCGAGCCAGTTGCAGCTCCCGCTCGGCGAGCTCGAGGATCGCCGCGTAGGGGTCGAGCGGCGAGTCGATCTCCGTGGTGGGCGCAGGGGCGACGCTCGCCACGGTGGCGGTGCCCGTGTCGCGCTCGGTGCTCACGCGGCTCTCCGTTGTGCGATCTCCACCCACGACTCGCGTAGGTCACCCAGGATCTCCGAGACCTCTTCGAGCTTGTCGGCGTCGAGGTTCCAGCGCGCACGGTTGACGTGGGCCAGGCTGAACTGGTAGATCGCGTGCAACTGCTCGGCGAGCTCGGCGCCCTGCTCGAAGTCGAGGACCCCGTCGAGGTGCGCGACGATCTGTTCGGCGTGGCGCAGCGTGTTGTGGGCGCGCTCGACTTCGCGCGCTCGCATTGCCTCTGCCGCCTGGCGCAGGAAGCGGCGCGCACTGTCGTAGAGCATCACCACCAGTTGCGCCGGGGCAGCGCAGAGCACGGCGTTCTCGCGGTATGCCTGTGGTGATGCCGTCATGGGGGTCACGGTCTTCGTTCGCTCCTTTGCTCAGCTTGCCGGTGGGCTGTACTGGTGATCGGTCGCGTCTGCCCGAAGTTGAGGCGCGCCTCAAGAGACACCCACTGGCTGATTGCGTCTGGTGGCTTCGCCGCGGTAGGCCTTAGCCGGAGGAGCTGGAGCCGGAGGAGCTCGATCCGCCGGCGAGCGAGGCGAGCTGAGCGCTCAGCCACGAGGACTGAGACTGGCTTTCGGCCATCACCTTTTCCATCGCGGCGAATTTCAGACTCCAGCGTTTTCTGGCGCACCGCGAGCATTTCGTTCATGGTCGCGATCTTGGTGCCCAGTTCCGCGGTCTGGGTGCTGTCGCCGGTGAGTCGCGCTTCCAGCGAGCCTCCCGGGCCGGCGTTTGCGTTGACCAGTTCCTGGAAGCCTTTCGACCAGCTCTGCAGCATTTTTTCAACGCCCGTGGGGTTGGCCTGGATCGCGGCTTCCAGTTGCGCGGTGTTCACCGTCAGCTGTCCTTCCACCGCCGCCTGCGAGGGGGTCGCATTGCCGGTCGGGGCGCCCGTGCTGATGCCGATGTCCGCGAGGCTTGCCATCCCCGCCGGCAGTTCCTTGCCCGGTTCGTAGATCGACTGGCGCATCCCGGTGAGCAGGTTCCCCAGTTCGAAGTCCCCAAACAGGGTGCCCGTCTGCAGTTCGGCGGTGCTCGCCGGGTCGGCCGGGGGCTTGGTCGTCAGCTGCGTGTTGATCGTCCCGATCGTCGAGTTGTAGAGGGTCACGAACGCCTGCACCTGGGCGGCGATCGCGCTCACGCTCGGCCCGGGGGGTTGTACCTCGACAGTCACCGGCCCCGTGGTCGTGGTCAGCGCCTTCAGTTCCAGGGTCACCCCCGGGATCGCGCTCGTGAGCTTGTTCGAGGCGGAGCTCCCCGCGACCCCGTTGACGGTGTATTCCGCGTTCACGCCTTCTTTCGCCAGCCCCGCCTGTTCGACGAGCATGCCACCTGGGTCGGAGACCGCGATGAAGCCCGTGCCCGTCGCGCCCGTTTCGCGTGTGGAGAGCACCACCGTTTCGCTCCCCACCGCCGCCGCGTAGACCGTCGCGGTGGAGTCCGAGTTGATCTGTTTGGCGAGCTCTTCGGCGGTTGTGCCCGCCGCGACTTCGATTTCCGCGCCGTCCACAGTCAGTTTTTCGGCGGCAGCGGGGATTTTGAACGTGAACGTGCGCTGCCCCGAGTTCGCGAGCTTCGTGACTTCCACCTCGTAGCCGCCCACCGCCGCGCCCGTTGAGGCGGTGGCCGCGATCCGTGTGGGTTCGCTGGAGCTCACCGCCTGGGAGGTGTCGAACAGCGCCGGCGAGCCCAGTTCCTGGGCATCGAAGGTGAGCTGCGTGAGGTTGCTCTGGATCGACTGCAGCTGCGTGCGCTGCCCTTCCAGGGTGGTCTGCTCGTCGGTGAGACGCGTGATCGGCTCCCGTTCGACCCCCAGCAGCGCAGAGATGATTTCGCCGGTGTTCAGCCCCGAAGAGAGGCCGTTGAAGCTGATCGGCGCGCCTGCGGTGGATGAGCTCACGGTGGTCATCGACGGCTCCTTTCTCTACTCCACCGGCGCTCCGGCCGCGACTTCGAGCGCCTGCGCGGGGGAGAGCGTCTTCAGCACGTTGCCGCCGCGGTCGCGCACCTCGATCCTCGTGCGTCCGCTCTGCTCGTCCCGCGAGAAGCGCAGTTCACGACCCTGGGCGCTCAACGCTTCGTGCCTCTGCGCCGCGCCGGCCATCTGGTCGAGCACCTCCTGCGGGGGGCTCGTGGGGACGGTCTCGAGCGAGACCGCCAGCTCGCTTGCGAACGACGCGCCGGTGCCCTGGAGCGCCGCGGACGGTCTCGTCGCTTCGGTGGGGGGCGCCGGCCGCGCGGCGGTCGGTCCCTGGGGTGGCGTGATCGGCGAGCTCATGCTGGTTTCCTCCTGAAAGCACTCTTCACGGACCCTTCCGTGGGCCGCTTTGCTCTTGGGTGTTTGCATCCTGATCGGCTGGTCGTCGAAAAACTTTAGGCCCGTTCGTTCAGGCCGTTCGAGTGTCTGCCCGCGACTGCGGTTTTCCTACGCACTTACGGTCATCGACCGCTCCGGGTGATCTGTGAGGGCGCCTGCCGGCATTTGAATACTTGCCGGCGGCCGGTTCCTTGCGAGCGTCGGCCTACCGCTCAAGCTCGCCCACCGGTGTGCCGATCAGTGCGGGGTCTTTGCTGGATCGACTCCCTCGCAATCCTGGAACGGGTCGTGGGGGGCGCTCCGCGGGGACGCACCACTTTCCCTCGAGAGTCGGAGCACCCACATGAAAGCTATGGACCGCGGCCAGGAGACACTCGTCTCCGGCTCACCTCGTTTTGGCCAACGCACAGCCAGGATCTCGGCCACCGAGGTGCTGACGCTGTGGCGGGAGTACAAGCGCACCGGGGACCTCCGCCTCCGCGACCGCCTGATCTTCACGTTCACCCCGATGGTCCGCTACATCGTCTACCGCAAGGTCCGCGAGGTCCCCGCGCAGTGCGACGTGGAGGACTTCCTCTCCTGTGGCCTGGAGGCGCTGATCCACTCGATCGAGCGCTACGACCCCGCCAAGGGCGCCACCCTGGAGCAGTTCGCGTGGACGCGCGTCCACGGGGCCGTGCTCGACGAGCTGCGCCGCCACGACTGGGCGCCCCGCTCGCTGCGCCGCGCTGAGCGCGCGATCAACGGCGCCCGCGAAAGCTTCACCACCGAACACGAGCGCCGGCCCTCGCGCGAGGAGCTCGCCGCCGCCGCCGGCATGAGCCCCGCCGAGCTCAGCGGCCGCCTCGACGAGCTCGCGCTCGCGGAGGTCGGCTCGCTCAACAAGACGATCCGCTCCGAGGACTCCACCACGATCGAGCGCATCGACACGCTCGAGAGCGAGGACGAAGGCTGCGACCCCGCCCTCTCCGCCGAACGCTCGGAGGCCAAGGAGCGCTTCCGCGCCGCCTTCGCCGAACTGCCCCCGCGCGAGCGCCAGGTCGCCGTGCTGCTGTACGTGGAGGGGCGCACGCTGCGCGACATCGGTACGCGCCTCGGGGTCTCCGAGAGCCGCGTCTCGCAGATCCACACCGAGCTGCGCCGCCGTCTACGCGAGCGCCTTGCCACTGACGAGTCGCTGTTCACCGTGGTCTAGACGGCCGCTGACCGAAGCCGGGAGACACTCGCCTCCGGCGCTGGTCGATTCGGGGATGCGAGCGGAGCGAGTGTCTCCCTGATCGGTCCCCGTTTCGGCCAGCGCGATGCTTTGTCCTCGGTCGCTCATGTACCGATCGTCGATCAGATGCGATCGACTGATCGGCCAGCACATTTCGCTCCCTGCGTTCGCGCCTCGCTTGCTCAGCGGCCGTCTAGACGGCGTGGTGGCTTCCGTCAGGGTCACGGCGGACCTAAAGAATCCCCGGCCCCGGGCGATCACCCGCACTGAGATGGACCTCGGCCTCTTCATCGCAGCCTCTGGCATGGTCTCTGAGCAGACCCGCCAGGCGCAGCTCTCCAACGACCTCGCCAACGCCTCCACGCCCGGCTACAAGGCCGAACAGTCACCCCAGCACAGCTTCGGGGAACTGCTGCTCTCCAACACCTCCACCGGTCAGACCGTGGGCTCGATGAACACCGGGGTGCAGCTTGGCAAGAGCGTCGTTGACCTGGCGCCCGCGGGGATGCAGTTGACCGGCCAGCCGCTGGACTTCGGCATCGTCGGTACGGGCTTCTTCGCGGTGCGCACCCCCCAGGGGGTCCGCTACACCCGCGACGGGCAGTTCACGACCTCCGCCTCCGGGCAGCTTGTGGACGGCGCCGGGGACACCGTGCTCAGCCAGTCCGGCGCTCCGCTCACGGTCGGCCCCGCCGGCACCGTGCCCCCCGGCTCGCTCGGCGTCTTCAACGTTCCCGGCGCGACCAAGCAGGGGGAAAACCTCTACACCGGCACGCCCTCCGGGCACGCCACGGGGACCGTGCGCTCGGGGGTGCTCGAGGAATCGGGTGTCAACCCCGCGCGCACGATGGTCGAAATGATCGGCTCCCTGCGCAACTTCCAGTCCGGCCAGCAGGCCATCCAGGCGATCAACCAGACCCTCCAGGCCGCCTCCACCCAGGTCGGTTCCCTCGACGGATGACGAGGAGCGTGTAATGCTCGAAGGACTGTACGCCGCCGCCTCGGGGATGGAAGCCCAGCAGCAGCAGCTCGACGCGATCGGCAACGACCTAGCGAACGCCTCGACCACCGGCTACAAGGCCGAACGCGTGGGCTTCCGCGAACTGCTCTACAACCAGGTTCGACCTCGCCGGCACCGTCACCACCCAGGGCGCCGGCGCCGCCGCGCAGACGATCGGTCGCGACCAGGCCCAGGGCTCGATCCAGAGCACCGGCAACCCCCTCGACGTCGCGATCGAGGGCCCCGGGTTCTTCACCGTCCGGCGTCCGGGCGGCACGGTTGCGCTGACGCGCGACGGCTCCCTGCAGGTGAACGCCAAGGGGCAGCTCACCACCGCCGAAGGCGCTCTGCTCGATCCCCCGCTCACGCTGCCCCGGGGGTCCTCGCCTAGCGAAGTTGCGATCTCCCCTGACGGCGCCGTCAGCGTTGGGACCCGAACGATCGGCCGCCTCGCGCTCGTCACCGTCGCCTCGCCCGACCACCTGCTCGCTGCCGGGGGCAACCTGTTCACGGCGAGTGCCTCCTCCGGGCGCCCTCGGCCGACCTCGGGCGCGACCATCAAGCAGGGGGCGCTGGAGGGCTCCAACGTGGACGTCGGCAACGACATGGTCCAGATGATGGGAGCCCAGCGCAGCTACCAACTGGAGAGCTCCGCGATCCAGACCGAAAACCAGATGCTCTCGATCGCCAACCAGCTCGTCACCTCATGAGCTCCCTCGCTCCACTCACCGCCGCGTCGCTTGCCTCCACCGGCCTGCCCACGGTTGACGAAGCGCACGCGCCGGCGTCCGTACGCGACGGCTCGGCGTCGGTCAAACAGGCCTACGCCTCCGCCCAGGGCTTCGAAGAGATGCTCCTGCAGCAGCTCTCCTCCTCGCTTGTGCAGAGCAGCGGCCTCTCCGGTGAAGGCGAATCGTCCGGGGAAGGCTCAGGCGAAGAAGGCTCCTCGGAAGCAGGCGGCGAAGCGGGTGGTGGGATGCTCTCCTCGCTGTTGCCCCAAACGCTCACCGAAGGGGTGATGCGCGCGGGCGGCCTCGGTCTCGCCGGGCAGTTGCTGCACTCGCTCGACCCCTCCGCCTCTGCGACCTCCGCGCCCACGGGCGCCCACGTGACCGGTGGCGCATCTGCACCCGCCGGCGCCGCCTCCGCGCCGGTCGCCGCCACGAATGGCACCGTTGCTGCGCCCGCGCCGACCGCCGTCGCGAACGGCGCCGTTGCTACGTCCCCGCCGGCCGCCGCCTCGCCCGGCGCCGCCGTGCAGACCGGGGGTGCGTCCGCATGAGCGCCACGCCGACGCTGCGACCGGGGCCGCGGGGCACGACGCCCCGCGCGCACGCGCCCGTTGCCGTGCTCACACACGTGGACGATCCCCCCCTGCCCCCCCTCGTGGAAGCCGATCCGTTCGGCTCTGACGTGCTCGCCCGCGGGGACGGGGCTCCGGTCCCTGCCCTGGTGGAAACGGACCCCCTGGCCTCCGACGTGCTCGCCCACCTCGACGGGCAGCTCGCCTCCGTGCAGCGGTTGCTCGAGATCGTGCTCGAGCAGGGGGCCGCGATCCGCGCGCGTGACGTGCACACCGTCGTGCGCTTCGCTGGGCTGCTGCACGGCGAGCTCGCCCGTCGTGGCCCGCTCGAGGACACTCGCTCGGCGCTGCTGCAGCGTGCCGGCGCCCTCCTCGGGATTCCTGCGCAGGCGGTCACGCTCAGCCGGCTCTCGGTGTTGCTGCACCCCGCTCACGCGCTGCTCGCCGCCGAGCGCTCCGCGCAGCTGCGGGGCCTGCTCGAGGAGCTCCGCCGCGAGCACTCCTGCAACCGCGCGCTGATGCAGATCGAGCTCTCCTTTCTCGACCACCTCATGCAGTCGCTTGCGCTTGACGCCGGAGTGCACGGCTACGACCCCCGCGGTTCCACCACCTCCAGCGCGAGCGCCGCTCGCCACGGCGCGCTGCGCGTGCTCGACCTCTCGGCCTGACGGCAGGCAGGTTTCCCCATGTCCATCCCCACTCTTCAGGGACTCCAGACCGCCCTCTCCGGCCTGCTCGCCCAGCAGGACGCGATCGACGTCACCGGCTCCAACATCACCAACGCCAACACCGAAGGCTACTCCCGGCAGACCGCCGTCCTGCAGACCGCCGAACCGCTGCACATCCCCGCACTCTCTGCCGTCACCGGCGAGGGTGCCCAGCTGGGCACCGGCGTCACGGTGGCGACGATCACCCGCATCCGCAACACCTACCTCGACGCCCAGTTTCGCGCTCAGTCCACCGCCCTCGGCGCCGCCTCGACCCAGGCCGAAGAGCTCGGGCAGGCTCAGAGCGTTCTGAACGAACCCTCCTCCACCGGGCTCGCCTCCCAGCTCTCCGCCTTCTGGAACTCCTGGAGCGAACTCGCGGTCTTGCCCTCCGAACCCGCCCGGATCGGCGTCGTCTCCGCCGCCACCCAGCTGACCGGCACCCTGCACCAGCTCTCCTCCGAGCTCCAGTCGATCGAAGGCCAGGCCGCCGCCCAGTACGCCGCGGTCACCGGGCCCTCCGGCGAAGTCTCCTCCGACGCCGCCCAGCTCGCCGAACTCAACCACCAGATCAAGCTCTCCCTGCAGGCCCACCAGCAGCCCAACACTCTCGAAGACCACCGCGATCTGCTGCTCGACAAGCTCTCCGCGCTCGCCTCCGTCACCGTCACCAAGGAAGCTGACGGCACCGACACCGTCACCTTCGGCAACGCCGCCCTGCCGCTCGTCAAAGGGTCCACCGTTACGTGGCCCCAGGCGCTCACCCCGGCCGCGGGGGGGCAGCTCGGGGCGCTGCTGGAACTTTCGAGTCCCACCGGTGCCCTCGCCTCCTACCAGGCCGGCCTCAACGAAGTCGCCGCGACGCTTGCCAGCACCGTCAACGCGATCCACACCGCTACCCCCTTCTTCAGCGGCACCACCGCCGCGACGCTCGAAGTCGCCGTCACCCCCGCTCAGGTCGAGGCCTCCTCGGAAGGCACGTCCGGGGGCAACAACATCGCGCTCGAAATCGCCGGCCTGCGCGGCGGCGCCGCCGACCAGCGCTACGCCGCGCTCGTCACCCAGATCGGCTCCGGCGTGCGCAACGCCAAGACCGACCAGGAAACCTCCCAGGCCGTGCTCACCGCGGTTTCCAACCAGCGACAGGCCGTCTCTGGCGTCTCCCTGGATGAAGAAATGACCAACCTCATCACCTTCCAGCGTGGCTACCAGGCCTCCGCGCAGGCGCTCAACGTGATGAACGAAATGCTCAACACCCTCATCAACGAGACCGGCTTGTGAGCACCCCATGAGCGCGCGCATCACCTCCGACATGGTCACCTCCTCTACGCTTGCCGGGATCGACTCCGCGCAGGTCGCCATGGCGCGTACCCAGGCCGAACTTACCTCCGGTCGTACGATCCTCGAACCGTCCGACAACCCCTTCGGCGCGAGCCAGGTCGTCACCCTGCAGAGCGCCCTCGACGGGCTCACCTCCTACGAAAAGAGCGCCCAGGACGGTGTCTCCTGGATGAACACCGCCTCCGGCGCGCTCTCCTCGATCGACTCCCAGGTGCAGCGCGTCCGCGAACTGCTCCTGCAGGCTGCCAACGGGACGAACAGCCCCTCCGATCTCGCCGACCTCGCGGGCGTCGTGGAAAAGCTCACTGAAGGCGTCAAGCAGGACGCCGATACCCAGTATGACGGCCAGTGCGTTTTCTCCGGCACGCTCACCTCCACTGCCCCGTACGAACAGGGCCCGGAAGACGAATACCACGGCAACGCCGCCCCCATCGCCCGTGCGCTTGGCCCGGGGGCCTCAGTCAACGTCGCCGTCAACCTCTCCTCCGCGCTCGGCTCAGGCACCGGCGCCGCCGACGGCAAGCTGCTCGACACGCTGCGCACGATCGCCCAGCACCTCCGGGAAGGCGCCAACCCCGCCGCCGTGGAAGCGCTCAGCACCACCGACCTCGGCGACCTCGACACCAACCTCACCTCGCTCACCACCCTGCAGGCCGAAGCGGGGGCTGTCACCGACCAGCTCAACCTCGCGCTCAGCCGCATCTCCTCGCTGCAGACCACCGCTACCGAGCAGCTCTCCAACGTCCAGGACGCCAACATCGCCAAGGTCTCGATGGAATACTCCACCGAGCACGCGGCCTTCGAAGCGGCGTTGAAAGCCGGCGCGTCGATCGTCCAGGAGTCTCTGCTCGAATTCCTGCACTAGTTAGCGGGAGGGGGCTTAGCGGGCCCCCCGACCCTCCCGTGTTATCGAACCCTCTCCTCACAACCTCACGTCTCCTTCACCTCCACGTACTAGCCTCATGTCAGTGACCGTCGCCACTTACGAGAGCTCCCGCTTTGGGACGTTCGCCATCCCCGCCGAGGAGGTACTCGAGTTCCCGCTCGGGCTCATCGGCCTTGGGGGCCTGCGTTACGCGCTGCTCGACCGCAACCCCGGCTCTGGCTTCCTTTGGCTGCACTCCCTCGAAGACCCCGGCCTTGCGCTTCCCGTCGTTGACCCCCGCCGATTCTTCCGCCACTTTACGCTGCAGCTCACCGACGAGGACCGCGAGCGGGTCGGCGCGCCCGACCCTGCCTCTGCACAGCTGTACGTCACGGTGCGCACCGCCCCGGACCCAGTTGACACCGTCGTGAATCTCCGCGCTCCCCTCGTCGTCTGGGAGCTTCGCGGCCACCAGGTGCTCAACACCGCGCCCGGGGCCGAGCTGCGGGTGCCGCTCTTTGCTGCGCCCGGGGCGGGCGAGGTGGGCGGGTCGGCTTCCGGGGCTCGCGCTTCGGATGCTGCATAATCCCGCCCCATGCTGATTCTTACGCGCCGCGCCGGTGAGCGCGTCGTGATCGGCGACGACGTGCTCGTCACCGTCATGGAGGTCTCCGGGCAGACTGTCCGCCTCGGGATCGCTGCGCCCCAGGGGCTGCCCATCTACCGCGAGGAGATCTGGCTCGCCGTCAAGGAGGAGAACCGCGCCGCCGCGGAGGCTGGGGCCGATGCCCTGCCTGCGCAGGGGCCCAGCCCTACGTGACCCACACGATGTCCCCGATCTGCAGCATCGGGTACACCGCCGCGGCGGTTTCCACCGGCAGCTCCACGCAGCCGTTGGACTGGGGGAAGCCGTAGGAGGCGCGCGGGTAGCCGTGCACCGCGTCGCCGCCGTTGAAGTAGTTGACCCACGGGACGTCCGGCGCCACGTAGTGGACGCCGTCGGGGTCCGTGCCCGTCATCGTCGTTGACACGTCGCGAGCGAAGATCGGGAAGATCCCCTGCGCCGTTTCCGCGCCCGCCACCCCCGTGTTCGCGGGGGTGCTCAGTGCCACGCGGTCGCCCTGATGCACTTCCAGGGTCTCCGGGAGCGACTCGGTGACCGTCACCCACGTGTACGGGCGCGGGTTGCGGTGGTAGAGGGACTCGACAACCAACAGCAGGTGCCACGTCTGCGCGTTCGGTTCGCCCGTCGGTTCGAGGTCGTGATCTTCCTGAAAGACCTCCAACCCCCCTTTGGTTGTCTCGTCGAGCTGGCCCTCTTCGACCGGGGGGGCGTTCGCGGGGTCCGGGGCGAGCCTGCCGTGGGGCGGGCGGAAGGCGTGTTCCGCGGCTTCCTTGAGCGTCTCCTGGCGCGGGGCCAGGTGCACCTTGTAGCGCGGGCGCAGTCTGGCCCCCAGGTAGCCCAGGCGCGCGAGCGCCTGCTGCAGGCCCGTGATCGACGGGCACTGCACGTCCAGGGGCAGGACGTGCCGGTGCCCCAGGCTCGAGTGGCCGGTCGCGTACGTGTGCGCCCACACCGTCAGCGTGTACGTTGAGCACGGCGCAAGGGTTGCTGCGGGGGTGAAGACCTCGGTGTTGCCGACCGTGCTCCACGTGCCTGGCGCCGCCGGGATCAGCGTCGGGCGCGGCGAGTCCTTCGCGGGGGGCGCCGACAGCGTCACG
This sequence comes from uncultured Solirubrobacterales bacterium, assembly GCA_963725535.1. GTDB lineage: Bacteria > Actinomycetota > Thermoleophilia > Solirubrobacterales > Solirubrobacteraceae > Palsa-744. The sequence goes on along the minus strand of CAVRYX010000006.1, from coordinate 11,825 downwards.
CTCAGCGGGTCCGTCCCGTTGGTGACCGTCCGTCCGGGGACGCTCACCAGGCGCGTCGGGGTCAGCGGCGGCGGGGGCGTCGAGGCGCCCGCCAGGCCAGAGCCCAACAGGTTGCCCACGCTGTGGCGGTGCGCCACCGCCGCGCCGACGGCCACCGCCACGACCACCGCGGCCATCAGCAACACGCCGGTTGGCACGGTCCGTCTGCGGTGCGCTCCCGGCTGTGGGTCGCCTGCTGCCACGTGACCGTGACGACCCAAGAGGCGTCTACCCACGATTCGCCCGCGATCTGGACGCGCGCCCATGAGGGCACAGGCTAACGCATCTCCCCGGCGCCTTCGGGCTAGTTCTGAGGAAACCGACGGTTCGGTCGTTCTACAGCTGGGTGGCTGCGCGCTGGCGCGCCCCACCGCGTACCCTGTCACCGTGGTCCCGCGACCTGCCTCGATCCTGCTTGCCGTTCTCGCGCTCGCCGCGGCGCCGTCCACCGCGCTCGCCAGCTCGGGGAACGCGGCTGCCACACGCGCCTACATCCAGGCCAACTACGCGCTCGTGCGCGCCGGGCGCGCCAACCTCGCGACTGGGAACGCGTCCCTCAAGAGCCTCGTGCGCCAGATCACCGGCGAATGCCCGCTCGCGGCCGCCGAATCTCCTGAGAACCACGACTCCGAACAGCTCTCCAACGAGGTCGCGGGCGCCCTGACGATCGTCGCCTACCACCCCGACGCCGCCGCGATGGGCGCCTTCGCCCGCGCCGTTGGGGGCTTGCACTGGAGCAACCGTGTTCTCACGCGCGCCGTCAGGACCTACGCCACCCAGATCCGTGGGCTCGCCGCACTTGCGCCCCCCGACGTCTGCAGCGACGTCCGGGCATGGGCAGCGGGGGGCTTTCAGGCGCTGCCCGCGAGCACCGTGCAGTTCGACACTAGCTACTACGCCGTTGACATCGAAGCCGAAGAGGTTCCCCTGCGGCTCTTTTCGCCCTTTGAGAGCGCCGCCGAGGTCTCCTTGGTGCGTCGTACCAAGCAGCTCGAAGCGCCGCTTGCCGAAGCCGAAGCCGACGCCGTCTCGGACTACACGCAGATTCTTGATGTGCTCAAGCTGCAGCCTTGAGGGCTACACTGCGCCGTTCTCCCGCCGGAGTAGCTCAGCTGGTTAGAGCAGCGGAATCATAATCCGCGTGTCGGGGGTTCGAGTCCCTCCTCCGGCACTCCGACTTCTTGGCTTCCTCAAACGGGATTCGGTACTCGCGAGGTAGCCGACGACAGGCCGAAAATGCCAAAAAGGTCCCGGATTGGTCCCGAAACCCTGTCGTGCGGGCACGCAACGCAGACGGCGCAGCACCGAACCGACTGATGGCCTCCGGAGAAGGCGTTACCCTCTGAAGAGCGATGACCCTGCCGGGAATGCTGGTCATGCGGAGCATCCCAACGACAACGACTTAGCCCCGGCGACATGACCGAGGTCAGCGGTCCACCGGGGCTTGCAGGTCAAGTCTAATGCCCGCGCTTCGCCGTCTCCCCCAGTGCGTATCGTGGCCGCTATGGAGAGTCAAGAGCAGAGCGTTGTCGATCCGGATGGTCGGCTGGTTGTGTTCGACTCCGGCTCGCACCTGCACCTAGCCCAAGGTGGCCGCTCGTGGCTGCTCGATCACGTGGAAACGATTCTCACGACGGTGGCACGTCCTGATTACTGCGAGTACGATCCACGGCCGGGACGCGAGCGCTTCTACCGTCAGAATGCGCTCACGCCGGGACGATGGATGCGGGTTGTCGTAGACTTCAATGATGTCCCGGCCTGGGTCGTCACTGTCCTGATCCAGGACGACGATCCCCGACCACACCAAATCCCATGAGCATCACAATCGCCGGCACTACCTTCGAGGACCATCACTACGACCAGCGCGGAGACGTGCTGTATCTCAGCGTGGCGCACTACGAAGGCCCGCCCGCCAAGGCCACATCAACCCCCGAGGGCCACAACATCGAGTACGACGCGACGGGCCGGGTCGTCGGCATGACCCTCACGAACGTGTCCTGGCTGCTCGATCGCGATGGGGAGATCACAATCACCCTGCCTGCGGGCCACGTCAGCCCGGACGATCTCGCCCAAGCGCTGCGGCCAGCCGCGTAAGCAGCCGGCTGGCCCGGCCGCCGGGCGCCGCCGGATCCTCCACGTGCAAACAAAGTGCAAACACGCCCACGCCATCGCGCCCGACTCGGCCGGTGAGGAGGCCGAGCGCTGTCATCGGGATGTCGATACGACGGCCGACGATCTGCTCCCCGAGCGACTGTCGGCGTCTGTGACCGACGCAGCAAAGCTGGAGCGGACGCTGGAGCGAGTCGCCCGGCTCCGCGCTCGCCTGCCCCGCACGGACGAGGCAGTGGCCCTTGTCAGTGAGGGCCGCGACGAGCTTGAACGGCGCGCAGAGCGCCGGTGAGCGTCGGGCCGCTCGCCCGCAACGCCAGCACACGCGGCTATCGGGTCAACCTGATCGAGTAGCGCCGAGTCGGCCTTGCCAGGGGAGGGGTGCAAACATCCCCGCGCCCGAAGGTCGGGTCCTGTTGAACAGGAGGGCGCAGCCCGACGCCTCGGGTGCACGTAGCGGCGGCCACCCGGCCGCAACCTCAAGAGTGCTGTGAGGGTTCTGGCCTCGCCTCGTGCTGCCGCGGCGCCGGTCTGACCGCTCGGCGACCCATCGCCCCCGGGTGCTGCTGTTGAGGGGGTTGGCGCCCTGGCTCTCGCGCGGTGTCGCCGGAGGACGGCGCGCTGCCGGACTGCCTGACGGTGGCTGCGGGCTGGGCGCAGTCCTGGCGGATTGGCGGCGTAGCGGGCCTCTTGCGGACGCCCGCGGTGGGGGCTCGCGAAAATTCGAGGTCGTTCTCGACGAGATCCAGGGGTCGGGTTCGGCCGGGGGGTCTGACGATGGGTGAGCTGCTGGCGATGAGCGGTGTCTGCAAGGGCGCGTGGGATGGCCGTCGCCCTGTGCAGGTTTTGACGGGCCTGTCGTTGACGGTCGACCAGGGGGAGATCGTCGCTGTTGTCGGCTCGGATGGCGTGGGCAAGACGACGCTGCTGGAGATCGCGGCCGGGATCCAGCTGCCCGATGAGGGAGAGGTGCGGCTCGGCGATCGGGATTTGGCGAGCCTGTCGAGTCGGGAGCGAGAGCGGCTGTTGGGGTATGAGATCGCATGGACGGATCGCAAGGAGCCGAGGTTGCCTTGGAAGGCTCGTGACTATGTCGCTCTGCCGCTGGCGTTCGGACGCCGGCGGGGTCGTCGGGAGGCTCACCGTCTGGCTGGGAAGGCGCTCGAGCGGGTTGGGATCGGGGCGTGCGCGGAACGGCGCTGGGGAGAGCTGTCAGTGTGGGAGCAGGTGCTGGTCGGGTTCGCGCGGGGGATCGCCGGTCGTCCACGGTGGATGATTGCCGATGATCTGCTGGACGGTCTGGCGGTGCGCCAGATGCAGGAGGCTGGGGATTTGCTGCGCGATTTGGTCGAGGAGCTGGGGTGTGGGGTGCTGATGAGCGCTGACGACCTGGAGACCGCGTTGGTCGCCGACCGGATTTGGTTGTTCGAGCGGGATGGGCGGCTGAGGTTGATGTCCGACCAGTCTCGCGGCGAGGCCACGATCATCGACTTTCCGAACGGTGGTAGCCAGGGCCGGAGCTCGCGAAGCGTAGGCTCGTAGGTGCTTGAGCTACGCGAGCTGGTCAAGTGCTACCGGGTTGGGAGCGGCGAGCCGATCCTCGCTGTTGACCACGTGTCGATGAAGATCGCTGCGGCGGAGTTCGTGGCGCTCTACGGCCCGAGCGGCTCCGGCAAGACGACGCTGCTCGATTTGATCGCGGGGCTGCGGCGACCGGACAGCGGCACCGTGTATGTCGCTGGCCGTGACATCTTCGCGCTGTCGCGCCGGGAGAGCGATGAGTACCGGCTGCGGGAGGTCGGGATCATCGGCGGGCCACATACGTTGATGCCCGGTGCACGTGTGGTACAGAACGCCTCGCTGAAGCTGCTGATGGCGAATGCGCGACGGTCGCACTCGATCGAACCGCTGCTCGAGCGGCTCGGGCTCGCGGAGCGGATGTGGCACCGCACGGAGCAGCTGTCGATGGGCGAGCGTCAGCGCGTGCTGATCGCGATGGCGCTTTCGTTGGACCCGAAGCTCGTACTCGCGGACGAGCCGACGGCGACGTTGGATACCCGGCGGACCCGGGAGGTGCTGGCGCTGCTGCGCGAGCTCTGCCACGAGCGAAGCACGGTGGTCGTGCTGGCGACGCACGACCCCCAGGCGGCCGGCTTCGCAGACCACGTACATGAGCTGCGCGACGGGCGCCTTGGGCCATACCGGCCAGATCACGTGCTGGTGGCGGCATCGGGGTCCACGCCGGGGAAAGCATGAGGGCGGCTTGGATGAGCCTGTCGGACATCCTCTTCCTGTATCGCGCGCGGCTGAGCGCGAGAGCTGTGCTCGTGCAGGAGGGCTTCGCGGTGCTCGGGATCGCGGTCGGCGTGGCGCTGCTGTTCGCCTCCCAGGTGGCGAGCACGAGCTTGACCCGTTCGGTGGCGGATCTCACCAAGGAGGTGGTCGGCGACACCCAGCTTCAGATCGACGCCCGAGGCCCCACGGGCTTCCCCGAACGGCTGCTCGCAGAGACCCGACAGGTACGAGGTGTGCAGGCCGCGCTACCGATGCTCGAGCAACAGGCGAACGTGATCGGGCCGGGCGGCCAGCGGTCGGTCGACTTGATCGGCGCCGACCCCAGGTTCGCACGGTTCGGCGGGTCATTGCTACAGCGGTTCTCCGCCAGGCAACTCGCGGCCCAGCGCGTGATCACGCTACCAACCCCGATCGCGGAAGGGATCGGAGTCGCGCCTCTGCAGGTGGTGAAGCTCCAGATCGGCGCAAACGTCGAGGAAGCTCTGCTAGGTACCACGCTCAGCGAAACCGAGGTCGAGGGCCTGGCCAACAGCCCGATCGCGGTCGCGCCGATCGACTACGCGCAGCAGCTGAGCGGCCTACAGGGGAGGATCACCCGCGTCTACATTCGGGTACAGCCCGGGCGCATCGCGGAAGCCCGGAAGAGTCTCGGCAGGCTCGCCGCCGTCGTCGGCGCGAACCTGGAGCCGGCCACGTTTGACTCAACTCTGTTTCGGGTGGCATCGACCCCGGAGGATCAGGGCGAGGCGCTGTTCTCCGCGATCAGCGCGATCGTGGGCTTCATGTTCGCGCTAAACGCGATGCTCGTCACGGTGCCGCTGCGTCGCAAGCTGATCGAAGACATCCGCCCAGCGGGCGCCACCGACGTGATGGTGGCCCAGATCCTGCTATTCGACGCGGCTGTCCTCGGCGTATCCGCGTGCGTGATCGGGCTTGTACTTGGTGAGCTGTTGTCAGTCGCCGCGTTCCACGCGACACCCGGCTATCTCGCCTCCGCATTCCCGGTCGGCAACGAGCGGATCGTGGCGTGGCAGAGTGTCGCGCTTGCCGTCGGCGCGGGCCTGACGGCGGCCTGCGTGGGGGTGCTCTGGCCTCTACGCGACGTGCTCGTCCGCGCGCCACGGCCCGGGGAGGCCACAGGACGCAAACCACGCCGGTGGGCGACCGCTCGCCTTCCCGTTGGGCTCGCCTGCCTGGCGTTCACGACGATAATCTTGATCGTCCACCCACAGGACGCATTCGTCGGCTGCATCACGCTGGTCGCTGCGCTGATCTGCCTGCTGCCATCGCTCTTCGACGGAGTCGTGTGGATCTTCGAGCGCGTGCAGCGTTTGCTCAATGGGGCCGCCACCGTGCTCTCCGTCACAGCGCTGCAAACGCCGCAGACGCGCGTCCGTGCCCTGGCAATCGCAGCGACCGCCGCTATCGCGGTGTTCGGGACGGTCGCAGTGGGAGGAGCACAGGTCAATCTCCAGCGCGGCCTTGATGCCTCCGCACGCCAGATCGACGCTGGCGCCAAGGTCTGGGTCAGCCCCAGCGGGGAAGCGAGCCTCTTGACAACAATCCCGTTCAGAGCAACCGACACTGCTGCCCTGGCGCGACTGCCGGGCGTCGCCGCGCTCGGCGTGTACCGCGGCAGCTTCCTCGACTGGGGCGACCGACGCCTGTGGGTGCTCGCGCCGCCCAACAGCAGCAAGCAGCCGATCCCCCCAAGCCAGCTCCTGACCAGCGACCTCGCACAGGCCGTCACTCGGATCCGTGAAGGCGGCTGGGCAGTCATCTCCCAAGCGCTCGCCTCCGAACACCATCTCAGCGTCGGCCAGGCATTCACACTGCCCTCGCCGCACCCGACACGTCTGCGGGTCGCGGCGCTGAGCACGAACCTCGGATGGCCACCAGGAGCGATCATCCTGAGCTCCGACGAGTACGCGCACGCATGGGCAAGCAGCGAACCGAGCGCCTACGAGATCCAGACCCAACCGGGCGCCTCACCAGCAGCCGTGCGTCGCCTCGTCCAGCGCACGCTAGGCCCGGCGACGGGACTCACGGTCGAAACCGTCGCTGAACGCACACGACGCCACCTCACCCTCGTACGCCAGGGCCTCTCCCGGCTCGTGCAGATCAGGCTGCTCGTGCTGCTCGCCGGCGCGCTCGCCGTCGCAGGCGCGCTCGGTTCGATGATCTGGCAGCGCCGCGACCTGGTCGCGTTCATCAAGTGCCAGGGCTTCCAGCGCGGTGTGCTTTGGCGCTGGCTGCTGTGCGAGAGCGCCGTGCTGCTCGCCGCGGGGTGCTCGATCGGCGCCGTCTTCGGGCTCTACGGCCAGCTGCTGATCAGCCACGCGCTCGGTAGTGTGACCGGCCTGCCGACATCGCTCGACATCGAAGCCATCCTCGCCGCGTCCAGCTTTGCCCTGGTGAGCGCCGTCGCCGTTGCGACCGTCGCGTTGCCCGGTTATCTCGTGGTGCGGGTGCCCCCCAGCACGGTCAGCGCCGCGTATTGAGCGTGCCCCGGACCTTTCAAGAGGACCGTTGACCCAGCGCCACTCTCGGCCCGCCAGCTCGCGGCTCTCGCCGCAGCTACCACACGCGAGCTGCTATGGGGCCTGTCCACCGTCGCTCACGAGGTCAAAGCATGGCGGGCGTGCGCAGCGAGGATTCCCGACGCGCCGATCCGTCACGACGCGCTGAGCGCCCTCGCGCGCAAGCGCGCGAACATCGACGGCGCCGCGCTGTTCTGGACCCTCCCGCACACCCCCAAGCCAACCCTGCTGCGCCTGCTGGCCACCTACCAAATCATGTGGGACTTCCTCGACTCCGCAAGCGAGCGCGGAGCGACCGCGGGACAGCTCAACGGCAGACAGCTGCACCTAGCGCTCGTCAACGCGCTCGACTCCGGCCGCGAGATCTCCAACCACTACCGCCACCATCCGTGGAGCGACGACGGCGGCTACCTGCGTGCCCTGGTCAAATCCTGCCGCGAGCGCTGCGTCCCGCTGCCCTCACATCAGCGGGTTCGGCCGCTGCTCGTGCGTGAGGCCTTCCGAGCCAACGTCCAGGCCATCAACCACGACCTCGCCCCAAATAAGCGCAACGCCGACCTGCGCGCATGGGTCGCCCGTGAGTTCCCCACCGGCCACGAGGCGAGCTGGTTCGAGCTGGCCGGCGCCGCGGGCGCAGGAATCTCGATCTACGCCCTCCTCGCCCTGGCCACCGACCCGGCGTGCACCGACACGGACATCGACCGCATCTACAACGCCTACTTCCCGTGGGCCTCGGCCGTCGCGACCATGCTCGACAGCTACGTCGATCAAGCCCAGGACACCGCGCACGGCGACCACGTCTACGTCGCGCACTACCCCACACCCGAGCTCGCCGTCGAGGCCATGACCCAACTGGTACGCCGCACCCTCACCGAGGCGCGCGCCCTGCCAGATGGCGAGCGCCACACCGTGATCGCCGCCTGCATGGTCGCCATGTACCTCTCCAAGGACAGCGCGCGCAGCACCCCCATCCGCACTAGCACCGCCACGCTCCTACGTGCCAGCGGCTCCACGACACGGCTACTGCTTCCAATCCTGCGTCTGTGGCGAGCCGTCTACGGTCAACGCTCCGCATAGGAGTGGGCTTGCCGCCCTTGTACCGCGGCTCGGCAGGGGTTGATTATGTCCTTTTGGAACGTTTCCAGTTACGAAAGGAACAACTTTGGTTCCGAAAGGAGCAAATTGCTCCACCCAGACGTACCAAGTCACGAAGATCGACTCGCAATGACGAGCCGCCGCGAAAGCCAGTCCAAGGGCACCGAGGTCATCTGGGCACGGCAGATCTGCCCCAAGACCTCGCCACGACCCTGGCACACCTCGGGGTTCGGGTCCGCACGGGCGCCCGCCGTCAAGGAGGCGGCGGGCCGCTCGCGCGATCGATGCACGCCTACCCACACCCAGCATGGCCGCCTCGACATCGGCGGGAAATCAGCCCGCCGCCCTGACCCGCAACCCCGCTGGCACCGCGCCTGACATCACGGATCGGCCTTGAGCGATGGCCAAGCCACTGGATCCCGAGCATCCCGGTAGGTTCTCCTCCTCGCTGGTCGCCGGCCTGTCGATGTTGACGTGCTTCACCGCCGAGCACCCCGTGCGCGGGATCGCCGACATGGCCGGGGAGCTCGGCCTGGGCCGGTCGAGTTGGGTCGGCGGCGAGGCGCCTGTCAGTCTTGCGGCTGGTGGTTTCCTCGCCGCCGCCCGCCGAACCGGACTTGCGGGTTCCCTCGCATCCGGCTCTCCGCAGGACGTGCGCTGTTCGCTGTGGGCTGGTTGGTTAGGTGTCGGCGACCTCGGTCCAATCGGTGAATTGGGGTTCTCCTGTGGTCGTCCACGGCGAGGGTATTCGGTATCCGCGGTAGCGGTACCGTTTGATTTTCACCTCGCTGGGCCAGTAGAGCCGGTGCCCTTCGGGGCTGGTCCAGTTGTGCCCCCAGTACCGTCGCTTGACCTGTGTCCAGGTCAGCCGCTTGTGCTTCTTGCGCAGCCATCTGACTATTCGCCACCACAGGTAGTAGTCGAGGTAGCTGAAGGTGCGCGAGGCGGCATTATGGCGATGGTAGTTGGTCCAACCCCGGAGGATTGGGTTGAGCGTGCGGACCAGTTCGTCGAGCGAGAGGCTCGTCGTGTGACGCCCGGTCAACTGCTTGATGCGGTACTTGATGTCCCCGAGTGCTTGCTGGCTTGGGAAGCTGAAGGCGACGAGCGATCGATTGTTCCAGAGGCGCCGCTGGATGCGGAAGCCGAGGAAGTCGAAGCCGTCATCAACATGGGTGATCGCTGTCTTCTCGGGCGAGAGTGTGAGCCGCATGTGCTCACGCATGAACTCGATTGTCTGTTCCTTGATCGTCTGGGTCTGAGCCTGTGTGCCGTTGACCAGGATCACGAAGTCGTCCGCGTAGCGGATCATTCGATAGCCGGGCAGGCCCTTGGCTCGTTCGTAGGCACGCTGTCCTGCCGTGCGCACGTCCCAGATTCTCTGGAAGTGACGGTCGAGTACCGAAAGAGCGACGTTCGCCAACAGCGGCGAGAGGATCGCTCCTTGCGGTGTGCCCGATGGCGTGGCGGCGAGGGTGCCAAGCTCACGCATGACACCAGCGCCAAGGAACTGTCGTATCACTGCGAGCACGCGCTTATCGGTTACCCGGCGGCGCAGCTCGGCGAGCAGCAACCCGTGGTGGATGCTGCCGAAGGAAGACACGACACACTGCCCACCTCGATGGCTACCCGGAGCGAGTGCGAGTTGTGCGGGCACGTCACGCATGGGAGGGCCAGTCGCTTGCGGTGATGGGGTGGATGCGCCGGCACGGGCGCCTTGATCTGATCCTGGTGTTGCCGGACGGGAGCCATCTGTTGATCCCGGCGACGTGGACCGATCTGGAAGGCGCGGACGGGCCACAGGAAGCAGGGACCCTGGGCTCGCTGGAGGATCTGCTGGCAGCGCGGCAGGCGCTCGATGGGATGCTCGGGCGTGACGTCCTGGCCGGGGAGCATGATCTGGGGCAGCCGAGCATCAAGGAGAACGATCGTGCAGCTGCACCTCGATCTGGCGGAGAGCCCGGCGCCCGCGGCGGCGCTGTGGGAGCTCCTCGGCGAGGAGCAGCGCGTAGCGGCGATGGCGCTGCTGGCGGCGCTGATCGCGCAGTGCGTCGCCCGCGAGCAGGAGCGCGAGGAGGAGGATCTCGGTGAGTGAGCACGAGAAGCTGACCGTCGCGCATCTGCGCCGTCAGGCGTTCGTGTATCTGCGCCAGTCCTCCCAAGCACAGGTTGAGCGCAACGTCGAGTCGACCGCGCGCCAGTACGCGCTGGTGGAGCGCGCGGTCGAGCTGGGATTCGCGCGCGAGCAGGTTGAGGTAATCGACGAGGATCTGGGGATCTCGGGGTCGGGCCTGTCTGACCGATCGGGGTTCGCGCGGCTGGCGGCCGAGGTCGGGCTCGGGCACGCCGGGCTGGTGCTCGGCCTGGAGGTCTCCAGGCTGGCCAGAAACAACGCCGACTGGTATCGGCTGTTGGATCTGTGCGGCGTGACCGACACCGTGATCGGTGACGGCGATGGGCTGTATCACCCCGGCTCGTTCAACGACCGGCTGCTCTTGGGATTGAAGGGAACGATGAGCGAGGCCGAGCTGCACGTGCTGCGCGCCAGGCTGCAGGGCGGTATCCGCAACAAGGCCGCCCGTGGCGAGCTGCGCCGCGGACTGCCCGTCGGATTGGTGTGGGGCGAGGAGGACGGTGAAGTCCTGCTCGACCCCGACGAGGCCGTGCGCGGCGCGATCCAAACAATCTTCGAGCGTTTCAGCGAGCTCGGCTCGGTGCGCCAGGTGTGGCTGTGGATGCGTCGCGAGGGCATCAAGTTTCCGCTGCGGCGTTTCCCGAACGGCGAGATCCAGTGGGTCGTTCCGACCTACCACCAGATCCACAGCGTCCTCGAGAACCCCGTATACGCGGGCGCATACGCCTATGGCAAGACCCGCCGCGAGCGCTACATCGACGAGCACGGCCAGCCACGCACACGGATGCGTCGTGTGCCCCAGGCAGAATGGGAGGTCTTGATCTGGGATCACCACCCCGGCTTCGTCGACAAGGCCACGTTCGACGCCAATCGCGAACGGATCGCGCGTAACACGCGCCCACGCGCGCACCAGGCCGGCGGCGCCGTTCGCGAGGGCCAAGCACTCCTGCAAGGAATCGCGGTCTGCGGACACTGCGGACGCAAACTGAAGGTGCACTACCAAGGACGCCGCGGACACCAGAGCCCCGCCTATCACTGCCCCAACAGCATCCTCGTCGAGAACCGCGGGAGCTGGTGCATGCGAGTCGGCGGAGGCCAGATCGACCAAGCCGTCGCCAGCGCGCTGCTGGCCGCACTCACCCCCGCCGGAGTGAAGGCCGCGCTGCGCGCCGCCGAGGCTCTCGAGGCCGATCACGACGCCGCGCTCACTCAATGGCGACTCCAAGTCGAGCGCACCAAATACCAAGCCGAGCGCGCCGAGCGCCGCTACCACCAAGTCGAGCCCGAGCACCGCCTCGTCGCGCGTGGCCTTGAGCGCGCCTGGGAGCAAGCACTCACAGCACTGCACGCCGCGCAAGCAGAGCTCGAGCTGCGCGAGCGCCAGCGCCCCCGCACACTCACCGACACAGAGCGCCAGCGACTCCTCTGCCTCGGCGCTGACCTCGGCCGCGTGTGGTCTGCGCCAACGACCACCGACCGCGAGCGCAAGCAACTCATGCGAACACTGATCGAGGAGGTAATTATTAACGTCAACCGACCCGAGCAAATTAACACCAACCAACAGGAAGATATTGACGTCTACCGACAAGAGGGTATTAACATCAACCGGCACG
>CAVRYX010000005.1:0-281745 GCA_963725535.1 uncultured Solirubrobacterales bacterium | reverse complement strand
CACCGTCCGCTGGCGCGGCGGAGCGATCACCGAGCTCGCCGTAGCGCTCCCGCGCCACCAGCCGACAGTTCGCACCGACGAGGACACGATCACACTGCTGGAGCGGCTCGCCGCGCACTACGACGACGCCCAGATCGCCGGGATCCTCAACCGCCAAGGCCGCCGCTCCGCGACCGGCGAGCGATTCACCGTGATCATCGTCGGCGGGCTGCGCCGCTACCGCAACATCCCCAAATACAAGCCGCCCGCCGAGCCACCCGACGGCGAGCTGCTCCCCGTCGGCAGGGCCGCCGACGTTCTCGGTGTCGCGGCATCCACAATCTTCCGCTGGCTTCAAGCCGGGTTCATCCCCGGCGAGCAAGACACCCCCGGCGCTCCCTGGCGGATCCGAGTCAACGACGAGCTCCGCGCACTGTTCGTCGAGGACGCCCCCGCCGGCTACGTCCCGATCGTCAACGCGATGCGAACCCTGGGCGTCTCCCGCCAAACAGTGTTGCAGCGTGTCAAGCGCGGCGAGCTGCAAGCCCTCCACGTCCGCAACGGACGCCGAAAAGGCCTGCGAATACTCATCCCACAAGCCGAAAACGCCCTCTTCGACACCACCCCCATGAACGCGATGGCAGTGTGACGATGGCACCAAACAGTCCTCGACATCTCCCTCTACCACCCATTGGTAGCCGATGGGTGGGTGGATGAAGTGCCGCACTTCCTCGATGGCGTCCTGTGCTCGTCGCCCGGGCCGGAAACCGTAGGAGGACGGGCAGAAGTCCGCCTCCATGATCGGCTCCAGCACGAGCTTGAGCGCCATCTGGACGATCCTGTCACGCAGGGCCGGCACGGTGGCTTCATATTGAACCTCACGCAGCATTGGCTTGGGTTTGGGTAGGGATGTGAATAGAGTTGGTGATGCGTTCGCGGCAGGCCCGCTCGACGTCAGTGTCGAAGGGGATGCATAGCTGGTTTCTGGGGCCGCGGCGTGCTTGGAGCTGGCCGTGGCTGATCCAGTAGTAGATGGCTCCGCTTGAGACGCCGAGTCGCCGGGCGGCCTGCTCGACTGTCAGCTCGCCGTCTTGTGGACGCCAGCCGGGTGGCGAGGGAATCTTGTACTGCCAGCGCAGCCAGCGCACGGTCTTGAGGTCGAACTGGCGGCCGGTGCCGGTGCGCAGGCCAGCGGCGTGCAGCTCGGCAAGGAGTTCCTCGTTGGTGCTGGCGGGGCCGAGGCGCGTGAGTATCTCGATCGCTGCCGGGGGTGTTCGTCGTGCCTGCGCGGCTGTTTGTGGCCGTTTCACTGTGTGTTCTTCGGCTGCGCCTGAGCGCCAGCGGATCCCGACGCGTACCTCACGGTTCTCCTGCTCGGAGGTGAGTGTGACATCGCTGATGAGTGTGCGCAGCAGCCGCTTGCGGTCGCGCTCGGCGGTGGTCTCGGCGTTCCATAGTGCGGGGATGTCGCGCGCGAGCTGCTCGATCTGCTCACGCGAGGGCTCGAGCGCCGGCGTGGCTTGCTCGGCGAGCTCGGCTTCCGCGTCGGCGAGCTCGCGGAGCTTGGTCTCCCAGCGTGTCTCCAGGCTGCGAGCAACGAGGCGGTTCTCGGGCTCACAGGCATGGAAGGCACGCTCGGCACGGGCGGCCTCGTAGCTGGCGCGCTCAACTCGCAGCTCGATCGCTCGCGTGGAGCGCGTACGCCGCTCGGACACCTCATCCGCGGCAGCGAGCGCGAGCGCTATCTCCTGCGGCGTGAGCGCCGCAAGCAGCCGGTGCGCGAGAAGCTCATCGACGACACCCGCGGAGACGGAGCGGCAGGCAGGCGTGGCGGTGTGATCCGCACGGGAGTGTGAACATTCGTAGTAGCTGCCCTGCCGCCGGTGCGAGGTCAACATCATCCGCCCGCAGCCACCGCAGCGCACGATCCCCTGGCACAGCGCGCGGCCCTCCCTGGCCGGACGCGCACCCTTGCGGGTATTGTTGGCCTGCAAGCGCCGCTCATTGTCCAGGAAAGTCTCCCAGCTGATATAGCCTGGATGGTGAGACTGGATCACGACCGGCCACTCCGAGCGGGGCAGCTCACAGAGTTTTACCTTAATCGTGCCATCTGGTAAGACGACGCGGCGAGAGCGAAAGCGCCCGAACACATACGCCCCGGCGTACGCAGGGTTTGACAGCACCCCGATCGCGCGTGAATGCGTCAAGCGTCCCCAGCGCAGCTCGCCTGCCCACGCACCACCATAGGCGCGCTTGGGGAACCGCCGCCCGTCAAACTCGCCCACCACCCCGTACGCCGACCCCCTCTTCGCGAACGCGAAGAACACCTCCGCGACCGCGGCCCTGACCTCTTCATCGGGGTCGAGGATCGTCTGGTCGGCCTCGTCATAGACGAGGCCGACCGGCAGCGGGAAGCGTAGCTCGCCGCGCTCAGCCGCCGCGCGCTTGGCGCCCTGCAAACGGCCCGCGAGGATGTGCAGCTCGGCCTCTGACATCGTTCCCTTCAACCCGACCAGCAGACGATCGTTGAAGCTGCGCAGATCATAGATCCCGTCGGAGTCTACGATCAGCGTGTCAGTCAGGCCGCACAGCTCCAGCAGCCGCTGCAGATCCGCGGAGCTGCGCGCCAGCCGCGAAACCTCCAGGCCGAAGATCGCGCCGACCTCGCCGACGCACACCCGCCCGACGAGCTCCTTGAACCCCTCCCGCTCGCTCGCGGTACGACCCGAGACGCCCAGGTCTGAGTCGATCACCGCGATCCGCGGCTCCTCCCACCCCAGCCGCGCCGCCTCCTCCGCCAGCCCGTACTGGCGGTCGGTCGACTGCGTGTTGAACCGTACCTGCGCGAGCGTCGACTGGCGCACATAGATCACCGCCAGCCGCTCGCGGTGCGAACTCGTGACCTTCGCCGGGGCGCTCACCGGCCGCGCTCCCCGCGAGCGCCGCCTCCAGCATGTTGGCCAGCGCATGACACGCCTCGCCATCCATCCCGGCGCCCGCCCATCACTCCAGCGCCCGCCGGCGCAACAGCTCCAGGTTGATATGTGAAATCTCCGCCAACACAGCCTCGTGCCGCGCTGTCGCTTCGACCAGTGCACCGACCGTTCCCGCCATCGCCCCCGGCACGTAGATTGACCGGGCGCCCCCATCCCCGTGAATTGCCAGATACAGGTACGGGCCATGCAACTCGCCCCGCGCGCAGCGGCACTCCGCGCGACCGCAACGCCTGCCCTGACGCTGCAACGTTCCACGCAGCGTCGCCTGCGGATCCTCCACCGACCGCGCCAAGCGCCGCCGCCGCGCCCGCAGCTGAGAAACACTCAACTCGCTGAAGCTCACGCCGTCCGCCATCTTGTGCTCTATTCGCGCACAACATCAGCAATCCTTCCCCGCCACCAGCGACCCACCGATCACGCCCACCACAACCACGAGCTCGGCGAGCACCTCCACCGTCAACGGGCCCGAAGCCGGCTCCCCACCACGATCCGTCGCATCCTCGGGCAACGACACACTCCCCAACGGCCCGCCCTCGCACACATACACACGCGAACCCGCAAAACGACGCACGAACAAGACCGGCAAACACTCCCCCACAAGCGGGTGAAACGGATGCGTCACCACCAACGAACCAAAAGACTCGTTGGACAACGACGCGGTATAACGTGACCGTCGGGATGCCTAGTTTCCTGGTCTTCCCGGGTGTGCGCTTGGGGATCTCGCGCTCGCGGACCGGCAGCGCCGTGAAGGTCCGGTTCCGCAGCGACTCTCTGAGCTCGCCGAGGAACACCTCCACGCCTACCGCCTCGATCTGTTTGCGTGTCATGCCATCGACACCGGGGGTACGAGACCCCCGGTTGCGCTTCACCCGCTCCCACGCGACCAGCAGCGTCGCGGGGTCACAGAGCAGGTTGAACAAGTCGCCGAAGCGCTTGTCCTCATCCTGCCCCGCCCAGCGGTGCAGCTTGGTCTGCCATCCCAGTACCCGCTGCTCAGCCTCACGGGCCGAGAGCGACGCGAGCGTATTCACACCCGGCCTCCCGAACGGCGTCTCATGCTGCGGTCCTGCTGTCCGCCTTCGCCATGCGGGCGGCTTTCCCGCCCTCGGACTACTACGCGGACTCCGCCACGCCCCATACGCATCAGCGGACATCGCGCCTTGCCTACCCCCACCGGGCAGGCACGCACAGGGCGCTTCCCACGTTCACCATGATCCGTTTGACCGGGTCGGCAGCCGACTTTACCCCTGCAACACATCCGGCGGGCAATCGCAGTATCCCGCCGGCCTCCACCCCAGCTCCGAAGAGGTCCGTGGAGCGAGCCGCCAGCGTAGAGAGCAGCATCGTCATTGCGTCCAGCCCATGTCCGCCAGGTTTCGGGCCGGTCTATCTGTGAAGGGGCTTCTACCATCGATTCGCTTCCGCTCTGCCTTTCGGTCTCGCTTGCGCGCACTCGGGTATCTGGCAGTACCACCCGGCCGCTACGTCATCGGGGCGCTCTCACCCACAGCGTGCGATTCCACGCCAGGACTGCCCCCAGCTTCACCGGGCCGCTGCATCAACCCGGGGCCGGCATCCCAGCCGACACGGAGAGATGTTGTCCTTCGCTTCTACGTCATCTCCTTTCTCATGGCACCTCGTGGCGCACCCACGCACTGGTACGCGACCACGCTCGTGACGCTCGGCTACCTCGAGCAGGGGCCCTCGCGTAAGTACAGGCTTTCCTGTGTGCCACGAACGCAAAAGGAGGATCGATGTAGAACGAACCGACGGATGCGATGCTGCATGAGAGATGGAGGAGCCGGGGTGTGGTTGGCCCGGTGGTCCTCCGCGGTCGTCTTGCAGGAGAGGGCCGCAAACCGCCCCGAGCTGCTGCGGTTAAGAGCCGTGGTGGTGAGCGTCGTGGGAAAAGGCGCGTCCATAGCGCGTCAGGTGTGGATCACGAAGGCGAACGCAAGTAAACCACTGATGACGTGTCGTAACTGTATGGGTGACATCAAAACCAGGGGTGAGGAGAGTTCCTGGGATGAGCCTGGTGGGTGCCTGTTGATTGGCCAGGTGGTGTCCGGCATGGAGGTGGCGCGAGCGTGGTCTTGGCTCTCGTGTGGAACGTGGGAACCTGTCGTTCCGTGTCTGTGGGTGGCCAGTGGTGCAGGATCGGCCTGCGGTTGCTTGTGGAAGGGAGAGCCCCAAGCAGAGGAAACTGTAAGGGGTCGAGTACCTATGCGGGGCACAGGGGCGGACCATCCCGTAGTAGCGATGATGCTTGGTAATGCGGGCGGAGCAAAGGGGATGGGTCGTCCAGGTTTGGTCTCAGGTCAACCATCTTTGGTGGAAGGAGCCTGGTGAGCGAGCCGAAGCTGAAGCCGTTTGATGTTTCCAAGCGGGTTGTTTGGAAGGCTTGGTTGACGGTCAAGGCCAACAAGGGAGCGGCCGGTGTTGATGAGCAGTCGATCGCGGAGTTTGAGAAGGGACCTTAAGGGGAACCTGTACAAGCTCTGGAATAGGCTGTCGTCTGGGAGTTATTTCCCGCCGCCGGTGCGTGCGGTGCAGATACCAAAGCGGGATGGTAGCTCAAGAGTTCTTGGGGTGCCGACTGTAGCGGACAGAATCGCCCAGACGGTTGTGTGCAGGTACCTGGAGCCTGGGGTGGAGCCAGTGTGTCACCCGGACTCTTATGGGTATCGGCCGGGCCGCTCGGCGTTGGAAGCGGTCGGGGTCTGTCGGAAGCGGTGTTGGGGAACGGATTGGGTTTTGGATCTTGACATCCAGTCATTTTTCGACAGCGTCTCGCATGACCTCGTTCTACGTGCGGTTGCTGCCCACGCTGATGAGCGCTGGGTTCTTTTGTATGTGGGGCGGTGGCTGAAAGCCCCGCTCCAGCAGGAGGATGGCAGCCTCGTCGAGCGGGATCGCGGGACCCCACAGGGTTCTGCGGTTTCACCTCTGTTGGCTAATATGTTTTTGCATTACGTGTTCGATGCGTGGATGGCCAGGGAGTTTCCGGCGGTCCGGTTTGAGCGTTATTGCGATGACATTATTGTTCACGCCAGAAGCGAATGCGAGACCCAGCAGTTGTGGGAGGCGGTCGCTTCACGTCTGGCGGAATGTGGTCTACGGCTCAATGAGCAGAAGACCCGCGCGGTGTACTGTAAGGACTCCAATCGACGAGGCTCTTACGGGTGTACGTCGTTTGATTTCCTTGGCTATACCTTCCGGCCGAGGCTGTCGCAAAGCAAGTTTGGGAAGCAATTCCTGAGCTTCTCGCCGGCAGTCTCGGGAGAGGCAGGCAAGCGGATGCGGCGTGAGATGCGTCGTTGGGGCTTGCGCAGGCGTAGCAATGGGACCCTCACGGACCTGGCACGGATATTTAACCCCGTGATCCAGGGTTGGATCAACTATTACGGGCGCTTCTACAAGTCCATGTTGTATCCGATCTTCCGCCACCTCAATGAGGCACTCGTGAGGTGGGCCATGTGGAAGTACAAGCGGTTGCGTCGCCATCGCAAGCGGGCACGCAGATTCATCGCTGAAGTCGCAAGACGTCAGCCGGACCTGTTCGCCCATTGGCGTTTGGGAGTACGGCCATGAAGCTGGACGATGGGAGCCGGATGAGTCGAGAGGCTCAAGTCCGGTTCTGCGAGCGCCGGGGGGTGAGACTCCCCCCGGCGACTCACCCGCGCGTCTCGGACTTCGGGCTCTCGCTGCTCAACTCGATAGTCGTCCGCCGAGTCGCCCGCGAGCATCTGAAGGAGATGAGGGCGCAGACCGGGCGGACCGCGAGCCTGGGGATCCTTGGGGGGACCGAGGTTGCTTACATCGACCGTTGGCAGGGTTCGCGCCGAGGGCAGTACGCGATCGATGTGGGCATCGGGCTGGGCACGCGCCGGCCCGTCCACTGCACCGCCGCGGGTAAGGCACTCCTGGCGTGCCTGCCCGCGGCGGAGCAGCTTGACCTCATTATCAAACTGCGCTTGCCCAAGCGTGGCCCCAAGACGATCACGACCAAGACCGCCCTACGTACTGAGCTCGAGCGGGTCGTCGCAGGAGGGATCGCGGTGGAGGATGAGGAGCTGCTCGCCGGTCGGCGAGCGATCGCCGCTGTGGTCGTGGACGGTGAGGGCACCGCGGTCGCGGCCGTAGAGCTGGTGGTCCCCGTGCAGGCGTACGCCCGTGGGCGGTTGCCGAAGGAGCTCGGCCCCGACGTGACCGCCACCGCGCGGCGCATCACTGCGGCGCTGGGGTGAGTCGGTAGAGCGATGTCATCGCCCGAGCTGGTCGCGTGACATTAACCGGGCTGAGGGTTGCGAAAGTGACCGGCACGGAAGATTTCGGCTTGGTCGGAGCTACCGGCGTGGCTGATGGGGCCACCGAACGTATCTCCGTAGTGCTGGGCTACTTCGACGCACTGGTGAGTCGCGGCCTGGCGCAGATCCTGAGTGAGGATGGAAACCTTCAGGTCATAGGCGCCGATCTGGATGCCGCTACGCTCGAGCATACGGTCGCGCTGCGGGCCCCTCGGGTCGCCATCCTTGATGAGGCGACCGCAGTTGGGTCCTCCGTCCTGGAGCGTCTGAAAGTTGCCCAACCAGCAATCGGACTAATCGTGCTGACACACAGGCCCGCTCTCGCAGACGGTATGCGTCTACTTGCAAAGGGAGCCAGCTACATGTCAACGGATGTCTCTGCCGCCGACATTCTCGCCGTTGTTCATCGCACAGCGGAGGGCAGAAATATGTATATGTCTCACGGGCGCGTGGTCGAGCGCAGCTATCACATCAAGATGGCGTCCCTCACGCCGCGTGAGGCGGACGTGCTGGCGTATCTCGGTAGAGGGCAATCTCACGCCGAAATCGCGCATGACCTACAGCTGGGTATCGAGACCATCCGCACCCACTCGAAGCACATTCGTAGCAAGCTCGGTGCTAGCAGCACGCGGGAGTTGATTGGCCTCTCGATTTTGGAGCGACCTTTATAAAAGGGCCCAAGAAATCCACTAGTGGACCGTTTTCGTAGTTCGCGGGCGGTTGAAATGGCTCGTAGGCTTGGTGCAGCCGGCCTCATGCACCAACGAACCTGCCGGATGAACCACTAGGCCGTGTTCGGCTGAGTGCTCTTGGTGCAGATCATCTGCAATGATACCTGTGATCCCACTAGGTAGCGCCACCACATGTGCAGGCGACGCACGAACGCTTGCTGGCGAGCGACGTTGATCGCTGCAAGCTTGAACGAGCCCAGCGCGCTTGCCTCAAACGTAAGGTGGATCGGGTCATGCGAATAGAAGTCGTCGAACGCGGGTTCGGTTACGTGGATACGGTGGAAGCCGGCGCGCAATGCCATCCATAGGTACTCCAGGAAGAAGTATACGTGCTCGTTGCCGGCAAACCGAGTGACCTCGGCACCGTGGTTGCGCTTGAGATCGGTGGGCCACCGCAGCGGCTCGTTCATGACCAGCAGGCTCCCGCCGGGACGCAACACGCGATGAACTTCACGCAGAGCATCAGTCATGCCCCGACGGTCACTGTGATGGAGCACCTCGCAGCAGAAGACCCAGTCGAAGCTGTCGTCGGCAAAGGGCAGCGTGGACATCTGCGCCAACACCCTCTCAAAGTATATCCCCTTCTCATCAAACCACCAGTCAGCGGTGCGAAGGCCCTGCATCTCGACCATCGAGATGTCGAGCGCCACCGCGCGTAGGCCGATGCGAGCGAAGGTGGCCGTGGCCCAGCAGGTGTTGGCTCCGATGTCGAGAATGCTCTGCCCGGGCACGAAGGGGACCGTCTCGAGCAGGTGCTCCATCGACCGCCGCTGACTCCACCAGTAGCCGCTGTTCTCGTAAGGGAGGCTGAGCACTCGGGCACGATCCCAGCCGTCCCGGCGCATCTCCAGCGCAAAGCGCTCCAGACCCTCGGCCTCCGCGCGCACCTCCGGGGTTGGATCGAGCATCAGATCGGCCACGCCGTCGCGGATTGGACGCTCCAACTTGCAGAACCGGCAGTGAAGCCTGCCTTTACGGATCTCTCGCTCGTCGTTCACGGTGGCGTCAAGCTGCAAGCCGCTCGGTGAGCCGCACGACGGGCATTGCAACAGCATCAGGATCTCGGGCTGCATTTGCTCACAAGATGTTATCTGATGGGCCGGGCACGAACAAGTGATCTCCCCGATCTCACCCAAAGATCCCCCTTTTTCGGGGATAGACACGTCGCCATAGGTCGGCTACGGTTGGTCCACAAAGCGTCTGTTAGTACGGATTCGTGACGTGGCACCCACATGGGTACTGCTGTTGGACCGTAGGAAGCCGGGTTCAAGAGTCCACGGATAGACGGCGAGATCGATACCACGAGGATGAGGAGTCGCCGATGTCGAGTCCGGGACTAGACACAGCATTGAAAGTGGACCGAAGCGGTGGGCACGGGCTCCGTCGGATGGTACCTGCGGTGTCGCTGGTTGTCGTGGTGCTATTTCTGGCCGCTGCATCGGTAGCGTCCGCGGGGAGTTTCTATTGGTATGGAGAAGGTGATTCTACTTGTTGGCAAACCGGCCAGCTCGGCTCGTCAAGTAGCAAATGTGATTCAGTGGGGGAAGGATACCTCCCGACACCGGGTGAATATACGGGTGGGCTCGCACACATGCTTGAAGACACCAGCGGGGGGGTTGGCCAGGATTTCAAACTGTCTCCGAGCGGGGACTATTGCAGCTACTACAGACTAGGTTCCGAACTCAAGTATCAGGACTCGACAAACGAAGGAGCCCTCACGGGGATAAGCATGCCTACCCCCTACAGCAGCTATCAAGAGGGCGACAAAACCTCGGGTGCCTATAACGCTTGCCAAGCTGATGGCACGTACTGGGGTCAAGCGGTGCGGGGACCATCTGGCAAAGGCTGTAGTGAAACATGTGGAATGAAACACTATGTGTCCTTTGCGAGTCAAGGAACTAATAATCGACCATGGGACTCTGCTCTTATAGAACCGTCACTCGTGATATCTGCAGAAGCGGGGGTATATACCTTTAGCGCTACGGGCTCTAGCTATGGAGGATGGGGATACGTGTGCCCCGAGCTGGAAGACACTGAACCTGAATTTCACGGTGTGATCGAGTATTGCCTACAAGAGTGGCGCTCAAGCCACAACGCTCCAGAATGGAAAAATGAGCGCAAGGGAGAATGTAACAGCCCGTTCTCTATGATGAACACCTATTTCTGGCCAGGTACGTCCTATGCCACCGAGATGCCGGGATCGAATAACACCTTTGAAGTAGAATTAGGAGGATCCGGTTCTGGGCACTTCGAAGCAAAGATAACAGAAGCCGATCTCGTCAACGCGGCTAAACTGATTAACGCTGAATGTGCTGGTTGGAACCTCTCGACTAGCCCCAGTGCGTACGCCCTCATTGGTGTAGAGCAGGGACTGGAGGGGTGGGATGGCATCACTGCAATAGGAGGCTGGGGAGCTAACTTGCAGCTTCGCACCGAATACGCGGGAGCCCAGTTGCCCGCGGCTACGACAGAACCAGCAACTGGCATAGCGGAAAAAGAAGTCATTCTACATGGGAACGTCAATCCGAAGGGGGTGGCTACGAGTGCCTATTTTCAGTACGGCGAAACCACGTCCTACGGCAAATCGGGCCAGACATTTCCAATGGGGTCCGGAACTAGCGAAAAAGCTCTGGAAGAGCGTATCCCTGAGTTGGAGCCACATACAACCTACCACTACCGTATCGTTGCCACTAACATAGGCGGGACCAGCTATGGTGCGGATCGGGATTTCACGACCGCTAGCAAGCCGTCTGTAGAAACCAAACCAGCAACAGGCGTGACCGAAACGGGGGCTACGCTGAATGGTACTGTGAATCCGTGGGGAGAAACGAAATACTATTTCGAATACGGCCTTACAACGGCGTACGGGACAAAAACGGCCGAAACCGGAGTGGGTCAACACCTAGATGCGAGCAAGGCGATCACTGGGCTCGAGGCTAACAAACTCTATCATTTCCGCATTGTCGCTACGAATAGTTTTGGAACTTCTTACGGCGAAGATCGAATATTCACTACGAATGCTTTAGTCGTGGAATATCCTATGCCGGCCGGCGCTCGGTCTGAACAGGTCGTCGCGGGTCCGGACGGTAATTTGTGGTTCACGGATTGGGATACCAGCATGATCGGGCGGATGACGCCGTCTGGCGAAGTCAAAGAATATGCGCTGCCGGCGAAAAGCGAGGCTTGGGAAAGTGCCCCGTATGGGATTGTCGCTGGCCCGGAAAAAGAAAAAGCGTTGTGGTTCACTGACCATGACAGCAATAAGATCGGTAGGATAACGACGGGGGGTGAAATCAAAGAATACGGACTACCCTCTGGGAGTGACCCGTATGGGATTGTTGCTGGCCCGGAAGGCGAAAAAGCGCTGTGGTTCGCGGACTCCGGGACCAGCAAGGTAGGGAGAGTCACCACCGAAGGTAAAATTGAAGAATATGAACTGCCTACGAAAGAAAGCGGGACTGCTGGTATTGCCCTGGGGCCTGAAGGCTATGTGTGGTTTACTAACCCTTATACTAGTGGACCGTTTTCGTAGTTCGCGGGCGGTTGAAATGGCTCGTAGGCTTGGTGCAGCCGGCCTCATGCACCAACGAACCTGCCGGATGAACCACTAGCAAGATAGGGAGGATCGTTCCGTCGTCTCATGAAATCAAGGAATACAAACTGCCGACGGAAAGCCGGCCGGACGGGATTGTGGCTGGCCCGGAAGGCTACTTGTGGTTCGTGGATGTCGTCAGCAATAAGGTCGGCAGGATCAACCCATCGAATGAAGAAATAAAGGAATACGAACTGCCTCCAGGTAGCTATCCGCGTTCGATCGTTGCTGGCCCGGACGGCGACCTGTGGTTCACGGAGACAGGCTCCAGTAAGCTCGGGCAGATCACGACCTCTGGAGTGATCACCGAATACGCCCAGCTGGCAGGGAGCAACCCGTTCGGGATAGCGGTTGGCCCAGAATCCAACCTATGGTTCACCGACTACAGCGACGGCAAGATCGGAATGATCGCCGCCCCGTAGAGGAGGACGCGACCGCCTCGAACATGAGGAGTTCGCCAATAGCGTCCGAACCAGTGGCTACCCCCGAGCGGGGTCGTGATCGTGTTCCGCCCGAGGAGGCTTCGACATGCTACGCCTGTGTAGGACGATGCTTAGGTCAACGAGTAGAACGGTGACAGCCAGAAGCCATATCCACATGGCCGCGCGCGATACTGTGATACGAAGTACGAACCCCGCGAGGGAGACGACAAGCAGGTAGGCCGCCTGCAGGCGTTTTGATGACCATAGTCGGCTCATCTTGATCAGCGAACAATGATAGCTAGGCCGAGTCCGCTCGCGTAGCGCGGTGGCCAAATGTTGTGCCTGCCATGGCGCGTAAGCGGGCCAGAGTTGGGCGAGGGTCGTAGTGCTGCTCGGGTTCGGGGTAGGCGCTTCGCGCGGCGCGGTGGCGCTGCCGCAGGCTGGATGCGCGCGCCGCAGACGCCCTGCATCGGTAGAGCTCAGACGAAGAATGTTCGTCCTTCGCCCTCGAAAAACAGTTGCGCGCTTGCTGGCGCTCGTGCTTTGAGCGCGTTGCCGAGCTTGCGGGCAACTGCGCTGTCGTCGGCGAAGATGAACACAAACGCCCCCGCCTGGTGGACGTCGTACCCGTCAGCGGTGAGTTCCTTTGCAAACGCCTGTGCGGCGTGCTTGCTGTCCAGCTCAAAGTGTACCTGTATGCGGTTGGGATCGACCTCGGAACCCCAGGGACCTTTACCATGGTGCTCACTGACCAAACTCGCATCGCGTTCGGGTAGCGGTGGAAGCTCAACCCATTCCCACTCTGCTTTCTCGCCGATGCGATGCTCAGCCTGCTCCTCTGCCTGGACGCCCTCCCGTTCAATCACGTCCGCCACGGTGGCCCGGCCGTGGCGCAGCGCGTCGGCGGACGCGGCATAGATTCGCAACCACTCTGCGTCGTGCTGAGCAACGAAGCCGTCTTTCAGTCGGTTGGCCGCTAGCGTCGCTGAAGCGTGAGTCATTAGAGCGGAGAACACGCCATGAGCGTGCGTCTTGGACTCGAACTTGACGGTCAGGCGCCAGTCGAGATCATTACTTGAGGTCACCACACACCCCTGCAATCCAGTCACCGGCCACGGGGCTACAAGCTACGACATTCGGCAACCAAGGTGGCGGCGGCACCGGAGGTCTTCGCAAGCCGCGCCGATAGGCGGTCGGCGGCGTCGTGCTGGGGTATGTGGTGGACGTAGATCATGGTGGTCGTGATGTCGGCGTGGCCCATGTACGCCTTGACGTCGGAGAGCGGGAACTCTTGGACGGCGAGCGTGCCGAAAGTGTGGCGCAGGTCGTGGAAGCGCAAGTGCGGGATCTTGGCGGCTTTCAGGGCTTTGTAGTAGCGGCGGCGTAGCGCCGAGTCCTCCATGTAGCCGCCGTCCGGGGAGGGGAAGATGAGGTCTTGACTGTCGGTGAAGCGCTCGCGGCGCGCGAGGTCCTTGAGCGCGTCGGCGACCTGGTCGACCATCGGTGTTGCGCGCACGCGCCCGGACTTGGGCACGTCCTCCAGCTTCTGCGTGAAGGCGCGGTGTATGTGGATGACGCGCATCTGGAAGTCGATGTCGCCCCAGCGCAGCGCGCGCAGCTCCCCGAGGCGCAGGCCGGCGAACGCGGCGGTGGTAAACATCGCTGCGTCCTGCGCGTCTTGGGTGCGGCGGGCCTCGAGCTCTGGGGTGGTCAGCTCGCGCTTGGGCTCCTCGTGGTGGCGTCCAAGGGCGGTAACGGTGGCGAGGGAATGGACTTCTTCGGCGCTGAGCACGCGGAACTCCCCGGAGCGGCGCACGGGCTGGCGCTCGACGCCAAGCGCGGGGTTGACCGTCAGGCCCCACTGGCGCTGCGCGTAGCGCAGGATGCCGTTCATCAACACCAGGTACTTGTTGATCGTGCGCGCCGAGAGGCGGTCTTCTGCGACGAGGTGGACGCGGTAGGCGTCGATCATCTCGCTGGTCAACTGTTCAAAGGGGACCTCCCCGAACATCGGCTCGAGCGCGTTATCGACGACGTGGCGGTAGTCGCGCAGCGTGCTCGCGCGGCGCTTGCGGTCGAACTCGACGTAGTGAAGCCACTCCTGGGCAGCGTCGGCGAAGGTGGGCTGCGAGCCTACGCGCCGCCGCGCGCCGGGACCGACGCGCCGCGCGTCGGCGAGGATCTCATCCAGGGCGTGCTGGGCCTGCTGCTTGGTCAGGTAGCCCTCGCGGGGGCGCCCGGTGGCGCTCCAGACACGCCCGAGCACCTCTTGTGCTCCACGCCCGCGGCGTCGCGCCACTTCACGCGCCAGCGATCACCGGACTGGCGCTTGACGCGCCGCAGATGCCCGGAGACCGGCCGGGGCCGTAGGTCGCTGAGCGTCAACGGCGAGGGCGGAGTGCTGACGGCAGGCGAAGCCATGCCCGGATGCTACCAAAAAGGGTCCCGGAATGGTCCCGAACTCGCGTGATTCTACCCGGACCTACCCGCCGCTATTGCCTCTATATAAGCCAAATCCAAATGGGTCAAACCCAACACCGTAGAATCATAATCCGCGTGTCGGGGGTTCGAGTCCCTCCTCCGGCATGGCGGAAAGCCTGTGTTCAAGCCATTTTCGCGGGTTCGGCGACTAGGTGGATTTCCCTGTGATTTCCCTGGAGGGCCGCGTTGGGGGCGGGGGGCCGCAAAGGCAGCCCTGTAGGTCGAGTCGGGGGCGGTAGCGGTGCGTCGATCGTGCCTTCCCGTTTGCTTGAGCTAAACAACAAGAATATTGTAAGATCGCTCATGCAACAAGGATCGACATGACTTCTCCTGCTATCCCCCTGTTCGAGCGGCCGCTCAGCGAGCGGGCGTTCATTACGCTGAGTCGTAGCGCTATGGACGCCAGGCGTCATCCGGTCGTCCGTCTGGATGACGACATCAAGGCGCTGGACGCAACCACGGGCTCTCGGCGGCGCAGCCAGGATGCGCTGCGTCAGCTCAGCCGCGATGGCCGCTTGCGACGTGTAAGGCGAGGCGTCTACCTCCTGGTGGCGCCGACGGGATCGACCGACGTTCGTCTGCTGGAGCTCATCGACGCGGTTACGCCGAGGCCCTATCTCATTACTGCGGGTCGAGCGCTGACGGAGTTCAACCTCAGCGACCAGCACTTCTTTCGTGTGATCGTCCTGACCTCCCATCGCCTGAACGACTGGAGCTGGCAGGGCGATCAGGTCCGCTATGCGCTACTTGCCCCGGAGCGGATATGGGGCCTATACACACCGAATGGTCCCTCGATCGCCTTGCCCGAGAGGGCGGTCCTCGATTGCCTGGCAAACCCACGCTGGGGGGTGAGCGTGGCGCAGACGGCAGAGGCGGTCGATCGCGCCGTGCCCGGCCGCACGAGCCCCGAGCGCCTTGCCCGGGCGGCGGTGCGCTACGGGAGCGCCGCGGTGGCGCGACGACTCGGCTATCTGCTTGAGCTTCTGCATGGCCCGGTTGCCGCCGAGCCGCTGCTGGCGTTGCGAGGGCGAAGCCACGCCCACGTTCCGCTCTCCGCCTCCGCGCCGGATCGCGGGCCGAGCAGTCCACGATGGGGTCTGCGGATCAACGTCGATCCCGATGCCTTGCTCGCGCACAGGTTGGTCGGATGACTCTTCCTCGCCGCCTCATCCACAACGAGTACGACCTGCAGGAGCTCGCCGAACAACTGGACCGGCCGATCGAGTTGATCGAGCGCGACTTCGCGCTGGTGACGGTCGCTGCGCATCTTGCCGATCAATTCCCCGGCCAGCTCTGCTTCAAGGGCGGTTTTGTGCTGCGCCACGTCCGCGGGTCCGGCCGCTTCTCAGCCGACCTCGACGCCACCCGCACCAACCCTCCGAAGCACAAGATTGCCGCTGCCGAGATCGCTGAAACGATGAGGCGCGCCACCGACGAGCCCATGCTGCGCATCGAGCCAGGTGTGCCCGCCACCGACTCCCAGCACAGTCTCGACTTCGACCAGATCGCTTTTCACACGCCGCATCACGACGGGCAGATCGCTGTCGAGATCAGCTACCGGGAGGCCGTGGCCGACGAGCCTGAATGGACGGCCATCGGACTGCCCTACTATGCGCAGTTCCATATCCCCGTTCTGACCCTTGCTGAGACCGTCGCGGAGAAGCTGCGGACGTTGCTCCAGCGACAGCGACCGACCGATCTCTCGGACCTCGCGTTGATCCTCGGCCAGCACGACGATCAACTGGACCGCGCCCACGTTCGTCAACTCGCGCGCGCGAAGTTCGAGCTGGTCAAGCAGGGCGACCGGCGGGCGCGAATCGAAGCGAACGTGGAGCAGCTGCGCGGGGCTTATGAGCAGACGGTTCCTGGACTGGCGCCGGACGCGCCATCATTTGCCGAGGCGCGAGCGTTGGTGCTCGATACCCTCTCAACCCTGTTGCCCTGAAGAGACCCTCCATGATCCAAGTCAACTTCACCACCTTCGAGCTTGATTCGCGCGCCAAAGAGTGGATCGAGTGACGTGTTGCGCAGCTTCTTGCCGAAGTCTCGCTCTGTTTTCGCATTGCCCTCGATGGCTTCGGCCGGTGTTCTACTTCTGGGTGCCATTAGGCGGGAGCATCATCGCAAGGCGCGTGACGGCGGGGCTGTCGTCTATGTCGATCTCACCCGCACGCAGGCGCCCCTCGAACTCCTCGCCGCTCATGCCCAGGTACTTGCGTGCCTGTTCATCGACTCGCTGCACCCATTCCTCGGGGTTCAGCTCACGGATTTGGTTGTCAGTTCGGGTAGCCATTGGGAAGCTCCTTGGAGGAGTCGGTCGCGTGAATCGGCTCCTTGACCATCCATAGTAGGCGTCACGTCGATGTCATCGGTCGGTTCCGGCCATCCGCGTGCCTGGGTGGCGGCGCCGCCGATCACGACGTAGCGCACTTGATGGCGCTCAAGCGCGTCAAGAATGGCCTGGCGGCCCTGGTCTATATCCAGTGGTCGTCGGTCATGTCGTTGCCGGCGTTGGTTCCGCCGCTTGGCGTCGGTGCATTTCGAGGGTGGCCCATAGCGCGGGGACGGAGGCGCGGGCGCCGGTGTCCGGGGACGCCTCGGCGATGCGGATGAGGTCGAGCAGCGAGGCGACCCTGACGGACGTGTGCGGGGTGATCTGCATGGTCTCGGCGTCGCGCGCGAGGTCGCGGTAGCCGCGCGTGCCTGGCGGCAGCGGCGTGGCGTGCAGCTCACCGCCGGCGGGTAGCGTCCAACGCTGGGTCTGAGATGTGCCATCGGCGATCGACTTGGCACCGAGGCGTCGGGCGGTCTGCTCGATGCGGCGCAGCGCGGTCTCTGCGGGTACGACGTGCAGTGTGCGGGCGCCGAGCATGACCGGGGAGCCGCGCAGGGCGCCGGCGACATCGCCGATCACGACAAAGCGTGCCTGTCCCGCCAGCTCGGCGAGGGTGCCGATCGGATCAAAGCCCTCCGTGGCCCACGTCGGCGTCATGCGCCGCACGCGCTCGGCCGGGTCGAGGCGCAGCTGCCGCGCGATCTGCGCCTCGTAGGAGTCGTCGTAGCGCGCGATGCCGACGGTGAGCTCAAGGTCGCAGGCTCGCAGCGCCTCGATGACGCTCTCAAGCGGCGGGTGCTGCTGCCCTGTCTCCCAGCGGGCGATGGTTGACTGCGGGCGCCCCAAGCGCTCAGCGAGGTGTTCCTGAGAAAGCCCCGCCCGCCGGCGGCCGGACACAAGAAGATCAGAACTACGCATAGCAAGATTATAGCGGAAGTAGCATAAAACGACGAACGGCCAGCAGCCGAGGTCCCAGCCGTTGAGTCCCCAGCTCGGGATCGCCTCCCAGCCGATGCGCTGCGCGAACGTCATGCGGTCGTCTCCGTCCTGTCCAGGCCAGCGGGTGCGTGTGGGCATAGCGCCCTCCTTTGGGTATGGGTGGCCCCGCCCGGTGCGGGGCTGGTCGCAGTCCCGGCCGCATCCCGAAGCGGATGCGAAAATGGACGGGCAAGCCGGCTCCCGCACATCGAGGCGTGCGTGACTACGCGGTGAGCTGAGTTCCGGCTTCTGCTGCGAGCCGCTGAGACGCCGACCATGGGCTCGCTGCTTCCGTCGCGCCGGCTCCAGTAGCGTTCTCGCGCGGGACTTGATCCGCCTCCCAACGCTTTATGGCTGGCCATCCATCCATTGGGTCGCTTCGTCCGTATACCACCGGCGGCTTGACCTTCCCCGTGTTCATCTCCTCGGCAAACGAGGCGTTGCCGTTTCGTGATCGGGTCCAGAACCTAGTCGAGAAGTCCCTCAACAGCCAGCTCTCCCGTAACCGACGGCCTGAGCATTTCGCGGTCTGGCGTTGGGAGGAGCGTGCTTCAACGACAGCCCCCTCCGGCGGCAACGCTAACGATCTCTTCGTCCAGATGGCTCGTGAAAGCAGCGTGACGATCGTCCTGCTACGAGACAAGCTGCGGCCTGGGACCAGAGAAGAGCTGATGGCGGTGAAGGACGACGAAGAAGTTGAGCTGAAGGTCCTGTGGTTCCCGCGTCATCGCCCACGCTTCTGGCCGGCGAGTGAGGTTGAGGGCTTTCTCACCAGCGAAGCCAGCAACGTCTTTTACAACCGCATTGTTCACCCCGACAGCGAACTCGCGTGGCAGGCGCTGGCCGCAAACGTGATCGACGTGCTCCTGATGGCCCTGCGAAGTACCGGTCGGAGGCCGTATGTCGCCCGAGTCTGAGAACGGCAGCCTCTTCCTCGACGCAGCGCTGTGGAATCTCCCGAGGCTGCGTCGCAACGCCGGCGAGGATGTCAACCATTTCATTAATGCGTTCAGCCGACGGCTCGATCCTGACTCGATACCGGAGCCGCGTCGGCCGCTCGACATCGCGGCCGTTGGCGTAGCCGCGGACATCCAGGGAGACGCCGTGCGTGCACGCGAGATGTACGCGGCTCTCTCGGCGGAGCCAGAGCACGCTGGGATGCTGGGCATGTTCCTCTCGGCATGGTCGGTGACGAGCGACGATCCTGAGACGTTGACGGCGCCGCTTCGTGCGATTGAGGCGTTCGAGGGTCAGTCTCTCCTTCAAGCGCGTCTGTGCTGCAAGCTGATTGCAGCGGCTTTCGCCCACCGCTGGGACGACGCGCTTCCTGACCTTCTCTCTCGCGCGCAGGCGTGGGCGCCAGAGGGAAGCATGATCGCCGCGATGCTGATGATGGAGACGTACAACCTCCTTGGAGCCCGTTGGCCTCGGGATTGGGGCTACGAGCCCGACGAACTGACAAGCTACGATTGGATCAGGGAACTGGCCTGGAGCGCCACCGCGAAGAGTTTCGTCGGACAGCTCACCGAGCGCTCGCGCTCGCCTTGGACAATCACGATCGGGGCCGGATTCAGCGAGACCGACGATGCCATCGCTGCGTACATGCAGGCCGAGTGGGCAGGCGCGATCTGGCTCCGACGTGAGATCAGCCAGCAACTTGCAGCCCACATCCTGCTCGATGAGACGACGCAGCCCCGGCAGGCTGCCGTAGCAGTGTCGCTGTGGGCGCTCAGCGCGCCGAACGCAAGTACCATCGATGGCGTGGTCGAACTCGCGGAGGCGCGTTTCGATCACGACTCTGCGGAGGAGATCATCGCGCAGGTGAATCGCGGGGAGCCGCTGCGTCACTGGAGCGATGGTCCCCTGATCGACCTCGCACTGTCTATGTGGGACCTGCTCAGCGAGGGGACGACGATCGAGCTAATGGAGCGACTACCGCTATCTTTCTCGGATCATCCCTATGTCGTAAAAGTGGCGTCACTCTGGGCGCTCGCATCCTTGCGAGCGCCGGAGAGGTGGAACGAAAAGTTTGTGCGGCTTGATGAGACCCAGCGCCGACAACTCTTGCGAGGATTGTCCGTTCCGGTTGCAGAGCGCTTGCCGATCGAGGCTGCGCTGCGGCTCGTTCAGGACAACCCGAGACCGGAGGGAGACATTCACGATGCCCACGTTGTCGGTGTGCTCGCAGATAGCGTCGATCGACAAGGCGACGTGGATCTGTCCGTGGCACCGGCTGTAGCGATCGTGTTGCTTGGACGCGACGCGCCATCGCTCGTAAAGGGCGATTTGCTCGATCGCGCGCTTGGAGCGCTCGTAGCCGAGTGCCGAGTGGTTATGGACGATTCACGGAAGGGCAGTCGCGGCATGGGCAGCTATGAGCCGTTCGCGATGTTGGCGATCGGTTGCACAGTGCGCGCAGGTGGGCCGACACCAGATGCGCTCGCGGCCTTCGTCGAGGCGGCCACTGATGTTCGCGTGTCCGCCGACATACGATTCGAGGCGATCAGAGGGCTCACCGCCGTCGCGCACCATGCCGGTCTTCCGGCCGATGTCTCGGCGAGGATCAAGGACACATCGGAGGGCGGTGCCGGACCGCTATTTGAGTTCGTGACGCCGCGACTGCTTCACGTGGCACGTATCGCCCTGATTGTCGCGACGCAGAACGAGAACTTCGATGCCGAGATACTCACACTCGTCAGGGACGAGGAGCCTCGCGTGCGCCAGGTCGCGATCGAGGCCGCGGCTCTAGCACTACGCGACCGGCAGTCTGAGGTCCTAGAGGGCGCTATCGCCAGCGCCCTCTTTGACCCGGATGAGGCTACTGTCCGCATGGCGATTGGCGCAGCAGATGTCGTCGCCCTGAGAACGTCTGCGGTTCGGCTCGCGATCGGTGAGCGGTTGGTGACCCTCTTTGAGAAAGGAAGTCGCAGACTGAGGGCAGCAGTGGTGACCGCGGTGAAGAAGGGTCTCATGTCGTCCGAGCTCGATACTCAAGCGAGCGGACTGCTCACCAGCGCACTCGAAGATCGGTCGTTTCAGGTACGTAGCGCCGCATCAAGAGAGGCCGAAAGCAGCTCATGATGGGCGGGGCAGTTTCGCGATCTCATCCTCGATGCGATCATACCCATTATTGCGGAGAACCTTTTGTATCCCTTCGCGGATGACGGTATCTCGAACAACAAGGTCGCGTGAATCACGATCGCCAGGCGTGTTGATTTCAGCCCAAGGTATATTGGGCGTGTCTTGGGGTCGGTCGAAACTCTCAGGAATCTCGACACAGGTCTCCAGGGAGCGATCGCCGAAGTTGATCTGATAATTCGGACCGAGAATCGTTGGCACGGCGTCCTCGCAAACAAGCGGGAAGACCACTGTGCCAACCTCCTCTATAACCGTTGTTGCGAGAGTGTGTAGAAGTCCATGCAGTTGCGAGAGTGACAGGCGGAGTCTGGAAGCCTGGCTGTCCGTTCCCGCGGCGCTCTCGATAACGTCAAGGACGCATACGACGCGTGTACCGAACTGAAATCCTGGGGGAAGTTGAAGGGTCGCCTTTGCCCGCAGCATGAAGCCGGCATCAAGAGATGTGCCCCAGTCACGCTTGAAGGTAACTATCTGGCCCGAGTTAGGGTCGGAACGCAGCCAATTGGTGGATGCTGATGCTTGGGTCCTCCCGACTTCGCCGGAGGCCCAGGTCTCCAGGCTTGATGTGAGTAGAGCGTCCTTGAGTGTGTCCTTGATATCGGTTCGGAGTTCGCCGGTGGTTGGCCGACAATCAGGAGCGATGACGACCCGAAAAACGCATCCGCGTTCATCGTGCTCCAATGGCGTCGCGAACTGCTCAAGTCGGAAGTGGCCAACGAGTGGATTCACCTGGCCCAGCGCTACCAAACTGGCTTTGCGTTGAGCGATACTGGCGGCGTGTGGCGGCTCAGCTCGGGTAGATGAGCGGATATTGCCGCCGGCCGCGATCTCGTGGCCAGCCTCAATTGGGCCGGCGGCATCGATATCGCCCCCGGCTCTGATGGCGTGACCAGCCCTCACCCCTGGAGGTAGCGCTTGCGTATCCTCCTGATGCCACGGGCCGAGCCGCAGCAGAGGCGCCAGCATAAGGCCAACTCCAACGATGGCGAGAGCGGCAACAAGCGGCCACGAAACCGCTGCCACGCCAAGGCCAACGGCGACCGTGCAAAATCTACGGCGAAAACCCGCTAACTAGAGCCAAATCGAGGGCGAGACTCGCGAATCATAATCCGCGTGTCGGGGGTTCGAGTCCCTCCTCCGGCACTCCTGATTCTTGGCTTTCTCAAACGGGATTCGGTGCTCGCGAGGTAGCCGACGACAGGCCGAAAATGCCAAAAAAGTCCCGGATTGGTCCCGAACCCACCGGGCGCGCTCCTCCGGGAGTTGTCAGTTGCGCCCGAACGGTAGCCATCTTCAGCGATCCGGGTCTAAACTCACCGGATGGCGACCGCCGATCGGACAGTCCACGTTGGAGCACGAACCTATGCGCTGCTGCGCGAGGAGGCCGAGCGCCGTCATCGGGATGTCGATACGACGGCCGACGATCTGCTCGCCGAGCGGCTGTCGGCGTCTGTGATCGACGCGGCAAAGCTGGAGCGGACGCTGGAGCGAGCCGCGCAGCTCCGTGCTCGCCTGCCCCGCACGGACGAGGCTGTGGCCCTGGTTCGTGAGGGCCGCGACGAGCTCGAACGGCGCGCAGAGCGCCGGTGAGCGTCGTCATCGACGCCAACGCGCTTGTCGCGTTCGTGACCAACGAGCCGGCTGCGCCAAAGGTCACGGAGCTCCTTCACGGCTGGGGCTCCGAGGGAACGGCCGTGAACGCGCCTGCGCTCGCCCGCTATGAGATCGCCAATGCGCTCGCCAAGAAGGCAGCGGCGGGAAGCCTCAGCGACGACGCGATGGGAGAGGCTTGGGATGTCCTCGATGAGCTGCCGATCGTCTACCACGCGCTGCGCGACGGGCCGGGCGTGGTGCGCTCCACGCTCGTCCTCGAACGGCGCTCCGCCTACGATGCCGCTTATCTTGCTCTCGCCGATGACCTGGGCGCTGAGCTATGGACCCTCGACGGGCCGCTCGCTCGCAACGCCAGCACGCGCGGCTATCTCGGCGATCCATTGATTCTTGCGATGGGTGGCAAGGAAGGACGACATGCCTGAGACACTCCGACAGCTAGTGACAGCCATACACGATTTCAAGCAGGCGAGCGCTGATGCAGACGCGCGCTCTCCACTGGCTGATCGGCCGCTCGACGGTGAAGACCTGCTGACCGTAAACGTGTTGGGGTAAGGCGACCCACAGCGAACTGCGTCCTCACGTTAGACTCTGGTCTCCTCTGATACCGGCTACCGGCGACCTCTGATCAGTCAGTACGCAACCTCTACATCGATGACGTCGACGCACGTTTGGGGCTGAGAATGATTGGCCGCTGTGTGCCATTCGCCAGCCTGACTCACAACGTTATCGTGCCCCTCAATCGGGATGCAACGCTACTCCCCGCCGGGAGGCAAAGCGGAACTGCTTGTACCACCAAACTGAAAGAACAAAGCCTGTGGCCGACCGTTCTTCATCCCTATCACGTGGGGACACATTTCACGAACGTGGTTGTTATACGTCGCGATGATCTGGTGCTTGTCGAGGATAGTCTGACGAACAATCGCGTAAGTATCTGACATAAAACCCCCTGAATGTTTGCTAGTTGGCCAATTCGGTATCTTTGGAGTTATGCATCATATCCGCGTCTGGTTTCGTCGGTCTGCTCGGTGGCGGCGCATTGGAAGCAGCATCGGACAGCGGCGCGATCACACCCGCTGGCGCACGGATCGTCTTTCGATGCTCGCCGTCTGGCTTGCCGAGCCACCGACTCCTCTACGAGCGCCCGGCGCAACCCTCGACCTAAGCTCGATAGTTTAATCTTGGCTCACTAGCATCTCGACCGCCACTGGGGCTTGCAATTCGGCCTAGCTTGGGCAGCCTCCGAGATGTGCCGACAGGTGTGGCTCATCTGGCCTCCATCTTTCGGGCACGGTAGACGATGTCTGCTGGGATGCGTCCTTGTGTGAGTCTGCCGTGGTGTGCGCGGTCGGTGTTGTAGAAGCGCAGGTAGGTATCGAGCTCGCGTTTGAGTCCTGTGTAGCGGGGATTGAGCCGCCCTGGGTTTGACGGGGACGGTGTTTGTAGGTTCCCTATCTTCTTCTGATGGGGGTGGTTGGCCCTGTTTTCACAGCGTAGAGTTCCTCGACTTCGCGTGGTGGCCGGTCGTCGAGTGATTCGTGGATGCGCTCGTTGTTGAACCAGGCGACGTACTCCAGGACGCCGAGCTCGAGCTGGGAGCGGCTGGTCCAAGTGCGGTCTGAGATCAGCTCGGTCTTGAAGCTGTTGACGAAGCTCTCAGCGACGGCGTTGTCGTAGGCATCACCGACGGTGCCGATCGAGCCGAGGACACCAGCGTCGTCGAGGGTCTGGGTGTAGTCGATCGAGGTGTATTGACTGCCGGCATCCGAGTGGTGCACCAGCGCGACATCAGCGCCTGGCGCCCGTTGGTGAAGCGCCATCCTGAGCGCGTCGAGAACGAGCGTGGTGCGCATGTGCGACGCGAACTGCCAGCCCACGATCCGCCGGCTGTAGGCGTCGATCACGAAGCTGAAGAACACCAGCCCCTCCCAGCAGCGCAGATACGTGAAGTCCGCGAACCACATCTCGTCCGGCCCCGACGCGGTGAAGTCGCGCTGCACCCTGTCCGGGCTGCGCAGAGCCGTCTGGTCCGGCCGGGTAGTCCGCCACGGCTTGCCGCGGCGCTTGGCGCCCTGAATGCCGTTCTGGCGCATCAACCGTTCGACACGGCTGCGCCCGACCCGCTCACCGGATCTGAGCAGCGCCTTCCACATCCGCCGCGAGCCGTAGGCGTAGTAGTTGCGTGCGTGTAGGTCTGTGATCAGGCCGAGCAGCCGCTCATCCTCGAGCTGGCGGGCTGAGCGTTGGCCGGTGGCGCGCTGGTAGTAGGCGGACGCCGACACGCCCAAGGTCTCGCAGATCGGCTCGACCCCGAAACGAGCGCGGTGCTCCTCGATGAACGCGCTCACTTCGGACGGTGTGGATCGAGCTCGCCGGCGAAAAACACGCTGGCGGCCTTCAGGATCTCGTTCGCGCGGCGCAGCTGCGCGACCTCACGGCGCAGGGATTTGATCTCCTCGCGCTCCTGGCTGCTCAAGACATCTTTGCGCCGGCCCTCGTCAGCTTCGGTCTGCCGAACGTGTTTGCGAAGCGTCTCGCTCTCGATGCCGAGGTCCCTCGCGACGTGCGCGACCGGCCGACCCGATTCGAACACCAGACGCGCACCGCGGTCCAGCAGCTCCTTTGAATACTTCCTCGCATGTGCCATGACCCGAGACTTCTCCCTCCGCCAGGCAAACCCTGGCATCGAAGCCTCCGTCAAACACAGGATGGCTCAGATAGAGGTAGCGAGCGAACGCGGGTCGCCAGCATTCATCGAGGATCGTCTTGTGTAGGGCCTCGACGTTCCCGTTGGTCTGCGGCCTGCCGGCGTGGATACGGGTGTGCCGCGCCTTCAGCGCCTGGAGTGTGGTGGTGAAGTCGCCCTTGAACTCGTTGCCGTTGTCGCTGAGCATCCTCTCGAGCTTCCAGCCGGCGGCCTTCAGCTCCCGTGCGACACGTCTGGCGAGGACGCTGGTTTGTCGGGCGGTGGGGTTGCCTTGCTTGCAGATCACGAGCTCGGCCCAGGCGTAGGAGGAAGCGATGTCGATTGCGGTGAGCTGCCAGATCGCGCCCTCAGTGCCCCGCAGCCTGCCGACGTAGAAGCAGTCGATCCCGACCAGCTCACCGGGCCGCTCGACGTCGATGTGGCGCTCTGGCTCTGGGTTTCTGGGTGGCTCATAGGGCGCTGCATAGCCGGCGATCAGCCCGAGGCGTTTCGCTCGAGTGTTCAACCCGTGGCGGCAAAGGACCTTCCACACGCCGTTCGGGGAGACGATGATCCCGCCCCACTTCTCTCTGGCCAGCTCCGATGAGACACGCCTCGGGCCAAGGCCGGGGTGGGCAATCGAGAACGATACGATCCGCTCCTCGATCATCTTCGGCAGCGCGTTGGGCATCTGTGGCCGGCGACGCTCTCTGGGCCTGAGCATCTCCAGGCCGTGCCGGTCGACTTGGCGCTTCCAGGCGTAATAGGTGGAGCGGTGCACCCCGAACGTCCGGCATGCCGCTGAGACGTTCGTCCTCGCTGCCTCCGCGAAAAGCTGCTGGCGGTAGCCGAACAGCACGTCATCCTTGGTCATCAGGCTCAACCTCTCTCTTCACTTGGCGGTGAAGGAGGCAGCCTGAGCCGAGGCGCGGACGGGTTCCCCGGCCGGGGAACCCGTCCAAACCTCAAAGACCTATCGAGCCCCCAACTGTCGGGAGCACCCGGAGACAGCCCAGCCTAACTCTTGCGACCATCGGAGAGCGATCCCGGCCTACTTGCCGAGAAGAGCGACGAGCCTCTGCCGCTCCCTTCGTCCCAACGGCCCCAGCAGTATTCGCACCAAACCCTCAACCTGGATGTTCGGGTTTCGTTCGCGTCCACCCTGGCGCACTGTCGTGGGCGATGTGGCGGTGTAGCGGGCGTCTTGCGGGCACCGGCCGTGGTGGCCTCGCGAAACGTCTTTCGCCGCGTGCTCCAGCCCGCCCGTGAGGAGGCGTGCTTGCCGTGGGTCGGATTCCACGCCTTCCGGCATACGCGCGTCGATGCTGTTCGCCCAAGACCGCAACGTGATCCAGGTCCAGCGGTGGCTCGGCCACCATTCCGCCGCGTCCACGCTTGCCACGTACGTACACTTGCTCGATGGAGAGTCGCGCCGTGCGCTATCCTTGACTTATGGCTGTAGATGTAAAGAAATCAAGAGATATGGGAAGGCGCAGCGCCGGCCGTTCCCGGGTCTCCGGCAAGCATCAGATCACTATCCCGATCGGGGCCTTCAGCGAGGCTGGGTTGCGCGAGGGGGATGTCGTGCAGGTCAAGGCCCAGGGACGTGGGCGTGTCTTGATTGCGCGCATGGATGACCTCGTAGATGAGTACGCGGGCTGCCTGAGCACGGGTGGCGAGCTTGGTCGAACCGTGCGCGGGCTGCGCCAAGAGTGGGATTGATCCTGCTCGACTCGACGGTGATCGTCGGCTTCCTGGACGCCGACGATGCCCTCCACGAAACTACCGTCGCCAGGTTCAAGGAGATCGTGGGCAGCCATCCCCTGGTGGCCTCGGTCATCAGCTACGCGGAGGTCATGACCGGCGTTTCGCTTGGGCACCATCCCAAAGAGAATGTGGACGGC
This sequence comes from uncultured Solirubrobacterales bacterium, assembly GCA_963725535.1. Lineage (GTDB taxonomy): Bacteria > Actinomycetota > Thermoleophilia > Solirubrobacterales > Solirubrobacteraceae > Palsa-744. Next base: position 254,585 of record CAVRYX010000005.1, on the reverse strand, counting down.
TTCTTCGACGCCTTGGTCAAGGATCTCCTGCCGGTCGATAGGCCCGTCGCAGCACGCGCCGCGACGCTACGGGGCAAGCGCAAGTCGCTGTCGATGCCCGATGCGCTGATCCTCGCCACGGCGGACCTCCAGTCGGAGATCGAAACGGTCCTCTGCGCTGACGGCGACTGGCCGAAGGTCAAGGGGCTCGGCTGCAAGGTGGAGTTGTTGAAGGTCGATACGCTCGCAGGCGACGACTCCGATGAGCTCGCCTGACGGGACGAAGCGGCCAGGGGTGCAAACAAAGTGCAAACACGCCCCACGCCATCGCGCCCAAGTTGGCTGGAGCGAGAGAGGGCGGATGCCCTGCCGTAGAGCCAGATAGCCGACTCGGCGACACTCCACGCCACTACCCGGGACGAATCATAATCCGCGTGTCGGGGGTTCGAGTCCCTCCTCCGGCATCACCGGAAACCCAGCCCACACAACGAGCAATCGGCTTTGGTGCTCGGCTCGCAGCAAGTGACCTGCCGCTCGGAGGCGCAACACGGGTCGGCGTCGTCTCGGGGGTGGTCAGTTCAGCCATGCGGATAGCTCTTTGAGTGCGTCGGGGATCACGTAGTAGTAGGCCCACAGGCCCTGCCTCTCGGAGTCCACGATCCCAGCGGTACGCAGCTTGCCTAGATGGTGGGAGAGCGTGGACTGAGATACGTCGAACAGCGGCACCAGCTCGCAGACGCAGACCTTCCCCGCGTGCCTGCGCAACACATCCACGAGCTGAAGGCGGATCGGGTCGCCGAGGGCCTTGGCGACCTCGGCCATGCGGAGTGCGTGATCGCGCTGGACGTCGGGGTAGACGACGGGCTCGCAACAGCGCTCACCGGCGGCCCGCTTCTGCTTGGGGGCCAGCTCCAAATCGACGGACATCAATCTACTTATATCAATAAGACCTATGCTTGTCGATGTAATACGATCCGCGCTATGAAACCCTTGGTGGTCGCCTAATGGAGCGTCCCGACCTCGCGCGTCGCGCGCTGATGGAGGCGATTGGCACCTTCGCGCTCGTGACGGCGGGGTGCGGGGCGATCATCACCAACACGACGCACGCCGACTCGATCGGCGGTGTCGGCGTGAGCCTCACCTTCGGCCTGGTGATAATGGTGATGATCTACGCGGGCGGGCATCTCTCTGGCGCGCATTACAACCCGAGCGTCACGATCGCGTTCACCCTCGCTCGGCACTTCCCGATCCGCGATGCGCTGGCCTACATCGCAGCACAGCTCATCGGGGCGAGCGCGGCGGCTTTCCTGCTCCTGGCCGCGTGGACGAGCAAGCCCGCGCACTTGGGAGCAACGCTCCCGAGCGTCGGGGACGGAACCGCCCTGGGCTATGAGATCGTCCTGACTGCCTTCCTGATGTTTGTCATCACCGCCGTTGCGACCGACACTCGCGCGGTGGGGGCCGCCGCTGCCATTGCGATCGGTGGGACCGTGGGACTCGATGCGTTGTTCGGTGGCCCGATCACCGGCGCCTCGATGAACCCGGCGCGCTCCTTCGGCCCCGCGTTGGCCTCTGGTACGTGGAGCAGCTTTTGGGTCTACGTCATCGGCCCGCTGATCGGCGCCGCCATCGGCGTGTTCGCCTACGGGTTCGTGCGCGGCCCCAAGTCGCTCGTTTCCATCGAATCGACTGAGGGGGTAGCCGTCGATGGCGAGCGTCCTGTTCGTCTGTCTGCATAACGCCGGGCGCTCGCAGATGAGCCAAGCCCTGTTCGAGCGCGCCGTCGCCGGACGACACACGGCCCTATCGGCTGGCACCACGCCCGCCGAGCACGTCCATCCCGAGGTCGTGCAGACAATGCAAGAACTGGGCATCGACCTATCGGGCCGGCGACCTGTGCTCCTTACGCGCGAGCTTTCAGAGCAAGCGGATATCGTCGTGACGATGGGCTGCGGCGATGAGTGCCCCTACATTCCCGGCAAGCGCTACGTCGAGTGGAACCTGCCCGACCCGAAGGGCCGTCCGCTGGATGAGGTCCGCGCGATCCGCGATGACATCGCCCGCCGCATCGACTCGCTGCTCGCCGATGAGACCCTGAAGTGAGCGGCCCACAAGCCGCCGCGCCGCCGCGAGCTGGGGTGTCGCTGCGCACCATCGCGCGTGAGTGGGGCCGCATCGGGTGTATCGGGTTCGGCGGCCCGCCTGCGCATGTCGCACTGTTCCGTGAGCTGTGCGTGACACGAAGGGAATGGCTCGCCGAGGACCAGTTCGAGCGGGCAATCGCGGCGACCAACATCCTGCCCGGACCAGCATCTACGCAGCTCGCGATCTACTGCGCCTGGCGGCTACGCGGCCCCAAGGGAGCCGTCATCGGGGGCCTTGGCTTCATCCTGCCCGGCCTCGTGCTGATCCTTGCGCTGTCCGTGCTGTTCCTCGCCGGATCGCCGCCCGCATGGATACGGGGCGCCGGTATGGGAGCCGGCGCCGCCGTCGCCGCTGTCGCGGTCAGGGCCGGGCTGGGAGTCGCGCTTCCGATCTGGAGACGCACCACGGACGCTCAGCGGCCCCGCATCCTGCTCTACGCGCTCGCAGTGGGGATCGCGGCGGCTACGACCGGCCCGTGGCTCGTACTCGTCCTGCTGGCGTGCGGCGCGATCGAGCTGGCATGGCAACGCCAGCTCGCCGGAGGCGTTGCGAGCTTTCATGCCTGGCCGCCGCTCGCGGCGATCGCAGAGCCGGGCGGGACGGGCGCGCTCGTGTGGACGGCGTTGAAGGTTGGGGCGCTCGCGTTCGGCGGCGGGTTCGTGATCGTTCCGCTGATGCAATCCGACGCCGTAGGCACCTACCATTGGATGACCCACGGGCAGTTCCTCAACGCCGTCGCGCTCGGACAGGTCACTCCGGGGCCACTCACGCAGACCGTCGCGGTTGTCGGCTACGCCGCCGGTGGGTTTCCCTCAGCGCTTTTGGCTGCGTTCGTCGCGTTCCTGCCGTCGTTCTCTTTCATCCTGTTCGGTGCAGCTCGCTTCGAGCGGCTGTTGCTCAACGAGCGAGTGACCGCGTTCCTCGCCGGCGCGGCACCCGCGGCGGCCGGGGCGATCATCGGCTCGGCGATCCCGCTCGCCGGTGCCCTGAGCGAGACGTGGCAGTACTCCGTGCTCGCTGCCGCGGCCATCGCCTTGCTTGCGCTGCGTCGCAGCATCATCCTTACGCTGCTCGCCGCCGGCACGGTAGGCGCCGTCGTCGCGCTGCTCGGCGCTCCAATCCCGCATTAGTCCCCGTGCCCGCGCTGCGGGCCCGCACGGGCTGATGAAAACGGTGATGATTGGGGTGTCGCCCGCGACGCCGATTTTCGCTTGGTGCTTGTGAGCCCGAGATTAGTCTGGCGTGTGGGTCTCCCCGGGCCTCCGGACTGTTGCTATGAGCACGCCTGTCAGATTCGCTAGTTCTCAGAGACTCCTGGGCGACGATTGTGTTCTTCGATCTCTCGGGAGGTTGCAATGGAGACGGTAGTCGAGCGCCCTGGGGCGCTGGATGTTCATAAAGCGCAGGTGACGGCGTGCGTGCGGGTGCCCGCGGCGCATGGCAAGGGTCGCGAGCAGCACGTCGCGGAGTTTCAAACGACGGTCGCGGGGCTGCTCACGCTGCGGGACTGGCTCGCCGCTCACGGAGTGACGCAGGTCACGATGGAGGCGACCGGCGTGTTCTGGAAGCCGGTGTGGGCGATCCTGGAGGACGAGTTCGAGCTGCTGTTGGTCAATGCGAGGCATGTCAAGCAGGTCCCTGGTCGCAAGACGGATGTGAAGGACGCCGAATGGTTGTGTCAGCTCGCGGAGGCCGGGTTGTTGAAAGCGAGCTTCGTGCCGCCGAAGCCGATCCGTGCGCTGCGCAACCTCACCCGGTATCGCAAGACCCAGATCCAGGAGCGCCAGCGGGAGGCCAATCGTTTGCACAAGGCCTTGGAGGACACCGGGATCAAGCTGGATTGCGTCGCCTCGGACATCCTTGGCAAGTCCGGGCGCACGATGCTCGACGCGCTTGTGGCGGGCACCACCGACCCTGAGGTCCTCGCCGACCTCGCCAAGGGCCGTCTGCGCTCCAAGATCCCCGCGCTGCGGGAGACTCTGGAGGGCCGCTTCGACCATTTGCACTGTGAGTGTGTGCACAGCGATTGCTGTGTCGTGAAGGTGCGTTCAGCGACTGCGTTGTAGTCGACGTTCCCCACGTGGGGAACGTCGGGCCTGGTGTTCAGGCTGGCCCCGGTGGCGATGGACGTGACCCTCATATGCACTGGCCCTGCGCTTGGCGTGGGTGCTCTTGTCCCGATCTGTCCGTCTGTTGCTGCCGGTCCCGGCCTGGCCTCCGCTTGTGGCCTGATCAGAAGCCTGTCCGCCCCGTTGTGTGGGGCGTGACTCATCACAGTCTTGCCCTTCGCGGTTCCTATTCCCAGGCCGAGCACCGACAGACAAACCCCCAGAAGAGGAGGTCGTATTTCATGCTGGCAGACCAGGCCGACCATGTGCTCGGCATCGACACGCACCGCGACTCGCATAGCGCGGCGATCCTCGCCGCGGACACGGCGGTCGTGCAGGGACAGATCACCGTCGCCGCGAATGAGCGCGGCTACAGGCGGCTGTTGCGTTTCGCGCGTGAGAGCGCGCCAGGCCGCAGAGCGTGGGCAGTCGAGGGAACGGGCAGCTATGGCGCGGGATTGACGGTGTTCCTTCAGCGGGAGGGCGAGCTGGTGCTCGAGGTCGACCGTCCTCGCCGACCGGCGCGTCGTGACCGTGCCAAGTCTGATGAGCTCGACGCGATCCGTGCAGCGCGCGAAGCGCTCACACGCGAGCATCTCGCGCGGCCCCGCCAGCGGGGAGAGCGCGAGGCGCTGCGTGTGCTGTTGGCCACGCGCGACAGCGCGGTGCGCTCCAAGCGAGCGGCGATCACGTTGATGAAGGGGCTGCTCGTCTCGGCAGCGCCAGCCCTGCGTGAAGGGTTGCGCTCTCTGCCCACAAACGAACAGCTCACGCGCTGTGCCCGCCTGCGCCTGCGCGTCAGCTCCACGCAAGACTCAGAACAGCGCGCGACGACGATCGCGATCCGCGCGAGCGCCCGTCGAGCGCTCGCGCTTGCAGAGGAAGCACAGGAACTCGAAGCGGAGATCAAGCCGATCGTCGCTCGTCTGGCGCCCTGCCTGCTCGCGGAGATGGGCGTCGGCGCGATCGTCGCAGCGCAGATCCTCTGCGCCTACTCCCACCCCGGGCGCATCCGCTCCGAGGCCGCCTTCGCCTCACTCGCCGGCGTCGCTCCGATCCCGGCGTCCTCCGGGCAAACCGTGCGTCACCGCCTGAACCGCTCAGGCGACCGCCAGCTCAACCGAGCCCTACACACGATCGTGCTCTGCCGGATGCGCGACGACCCCCAAACACGCGCCTACACCGCCCGACGCCAAGCCGAAGGCCGCAACACCCGCGAGATCAAGCGATGCCTCAAGCGCTACACCGCACGCCACCTCTACCGGCTACTCCAAGCCTCACCACCGAATCCCGCAAATAGCGAGACTTGACAAACATAGAAGCATCGCCGTGTGGATCGGCGCGATTCTCGCCCACCTGGACTTCTTGGACGAGCAGATCGCCGGTCTTACTGAGACGATCGGGGAGCAGATCGCCCCTTTCGAAAAGGCCGTTGAGCTGCTGTGCACGATCCCCGGCGTTCAACGGCGCACCGCCGAGGTGATCATCGCGGAGATCGGCGTGGACATGAGCGTCTTCCCAACTACGAAGGAATTGGCTTCCTGGGCCGGGATGTGCCCTGGCAACGACAAGTCCGCAGGCAGACGCCGCTCCGGCAAGACTCGCAAGGGATCGAAGTGGCTCGACTGGGCGCTCGAGGAGGCCGCCCTCGCCGCAACACGCACCAACGACGTCTACCTCCAAGCGCAATACCAACGCCTCAGACCCCGCCGCGGCCACAAGAAGGCCCTCGGCGCTGTCAAGCACTCCATCATCATCGCGTGCTGGCACATGCTCTCCACCGGAGAGCTCTACAACGACCTCGGCGGCGACTACTACCGCAAACGCGACCCCCAACGCACCACCAAACGCCTCGTCACCCAGCTCGAAGCCCTCGGACACACCGTCACGCTGCAAGACGCGGTGGCAGCCTGAACGCTATTTTCCTGTCAGACGGCCGGTCAGGGGTCGCTAGCGCTGCACCGTACCAGTCTGCGCGTAGGTCATGGCGGCGGCCCAGTCGGCACAGCCCTTCAGCTCGATCGCGAGCCAGTCGCGTTGAAGCGCTACCGATCGAAGCCACCGATGCACGCGACTCGACGGAGACCTGGCCTGGCCTCAGATCGGTCGGTAGCTGCCTTGTCAGGTTCATCTCAAGCCAGCGTGCTCCCAATTACCTTTCCGGCTGAGTACGAGGGAGCCGGCGTGAGCAGTCTTGACTACTGTGCGGTTCCCCCTGGTGAAAAAGCGCCCGGTCCAGAAAACCGCGTGCAGGTATCCCCGTTCATCTCTCACCGATAGCAGCCAATATGTCGTCTCCAACACGGCTTCTGGGCGCTGACGATGCGTCTCAGAACGCGCGGTAGGAGTGCTTGGTGATTGAAAAGCCGTGATGCGAGCGGTTGGCGCAGCGAACCGCGGTTGTGCTGATCGTGCAGGTGACGTCGATCGGGCCGATTGCCCATCGGCGCCCACTGCGAAGCGCCACGGGGTTCGTGCCCACGAAGGAGTCCTGGCTGAGCCGTGCGAGCGACGGGTGCCCGTCCGAACCGAGGAAGACGAAGCCGGGATCGCCGAACCCCTCGTTGCCCTTCGGGGGCGGCACCGAGGTGGCGCTGCAGAGCAGTTGCATCGGGGGTGAGTTGGGTGGGTGGATTGCCACCCCACAGGTGACGTTGTTGCCGAGCGCGGTCCACAGCTGCGCGTCCGACGGCGGGGCGGACGCTGATGCGGCGGACCCAGGCGCGACCAGACCGAAGAGACAGAGGAGGCTTGGCAACCACAGCCGGCGCACACGACCATCATTGCAGCCGAGCCACGCCGCGGGCGGTAGGAGGCGCAGCGTGCCCCGGCAGAGGGCGCGAGGACCACACCGGTCCTTGCGTGTGCAACTATGTGGGCGTGGGCGTGGGCGAGATCGAGGTCACGTACTTCAACGATCCGGCTTGCCCGTGGGGCTACTCGGTCAGCCCCGCGCTGGCGGCGCTGCGCTGGCGCTACGGCGAGCAGCTGCGCTGGCGCCTGGTGACGATCGGCCTCGCGGAGAGCGTCGAGCGCTACATCGAGAACGGCTACACCCCGACGCGCGCGACGCTGGGGCAGATGACGTACCGAGAGCGCTACGGGATGCCATTCGCATTTGAACCGCGCGCAAGGGTGCTTGCCACGGCGCGCGCGTGCCGCGCGATCGTGGCCACGCGCCTGCTGAACCCCGGGCGCGAGCTGGAGGCGCTGCGGGCGCTGCAGTTCGCGTGGTTCACCACCACGCTGCTGCTCGACGAGGACGGGGACATCGCCAAGGCGCTGGAGCGCGTGGCGGGCCTCGACGCGCAAGCGGTGGTGGCCGCGCTCGACGAGGAGCGCGTGAGCGAAGCGTATGAGGCTGACAAGCAGGAGACTCGCGAAGCCGAGGGCGGTCCCACCCACTTCCAGCGCAAGGCGCGCCAGACCGACGGGCCGGTGCGCTACTCCGCGCCCTCGCTGATCTTCACCGCCGGCGAGCTTCGCCTGGAGGCGGGCGGTTTCCAGACGATCGAGGCGTATGACGTGCTGGTTGCCAACCTCGACCCGACGCTTGTCCGAGAGGCTCCGCCGGAGAACCCCCTGCCGGCCTTGGAGCGCTTCCCCCAGGGCCTTGTCACCCAGGAGGTCGCGGCGGTCATGGCGCGGGGGAACAACCCTCCCGACCGCGCCGGCGCCGAGCGCGCGCTGGTGGAGCTGGTCGGAGACGGGCGCGCGCGGCGCACTGCGCTTGGCGACGACGCTCTCTGGCAGCCCATTTGAGCCGCGGCCTCACCTGCGAGCGGCCGAGTGGCCTCGCCTGGCGTCGCGCCGCCGATCGGGTGTCCTGCACATCCCCACGAGCGGCCCTCCCGTTTATCCCCGCAGGCGGGTAGCCTCCAGCGCGACCATGAGCACCACGGTCTCTCTCCCCGACGGTAAGGCGCTGGAGCTCCCCGACGGCGCCACCGGCGCCGACGCGGCCGCTGCGATCGGCCCCGGCCTGGCGCGCGCTGCACTGGCGGTGGAGATTCGCGGGATCGGCAGCGACGAGGCGCGGGCGGCAGGCGGACAAGCCGCAGCGGGGCAAGCAGCAGGAGGGCAGGCGGCGGCGGAGACCGGAGGGGAGGCAACGGCCCAGGGCTCCGCCGGGGCCCCCGAGGTGCGCGACCTCGCCCGCCCGCTGCCCGACGGGGCGAGCATCGCGATCCTCACCGCGCGCAGCGAGGGCCAGGAGCCGCTGCGGCTGATCCGCCACGATGCGGCGCACGTACTGGCAACGGCGGTGATGGAGTTGTACCCGGGCGTGAAGATCTCGATCGGGCCGGCGATCGAGCAGGGCTTCTACTACGACTTCGAGTTCCCCGACGGGGTGAGCGTCTCCGAGGCGGACTTCTCCGCGATCGAAGACCGGATGCGCGCGCACGTCAAAGCGGCGGAGCGCTTCGAGCGCGAGGACGTCCCCGTGGCCGACGCGCGCGCGCGCTTCCAGGCGGCCCAGCAGGACTACAAGGTGGAGCTGATCGACGACCTCGTGCGCGCTGCGGAGTCCGACCCGGGCGGGAACGGCCGGGGCCTGGAGACCGTCTCGCTGTACACCAACGGCCCCTTCACCGACCTCTGCCGGGGCCCGCACGCACCGTCCACGAAGACAGTGGGGGCGTTCCGGCTGCAGTCGGTCGCGGGGGCGTACTGGCGGGGGGACTCGACGCGCACGATGCTGACCCGCATCTACGGCACGGCGTTCTTCTCCAAAAGAGACCTCGAGGAGCACCTGGAGCGCCTGGAGCAGGCCCGCGCGCGCGACCACCGCAAGCTGGGGCGGGAGCTCGAGCTCTTCCAGTTCTCCGAGCTGACCCCGGGGGCGCCGTTGTGGAAGCCGGCGGGGATGGTGGTGTGGAACGCGCTGACCGAGCTGTGGCGCGAGGAGAACCGCGCGCGCGGCTACGAGGAGGTCAAAACGCCGATCCTGTTCGACGTGGACCTCTTCAAGCAGTCCGGGCACTGGGAGAAGTACCGCGAGAACATGTACTTCACCGAGGTCGAGGAGCGCCCGATGGGCCTCAAGCCGATGAACTGCCCGGCGCACATCCAGATCTACAAGGATGCCCGCCACTCCTATCGCGAGCTGCCGGTGCGCTACTCCGAGGCGGGTCTCGTGCACCGCCACGAGCCCTCCGGGGTGCTGCACGGCCTGCTGCGGGTGCGACACATAACCCAGGACGACGCGCACATCTTCTGCACCGAGGAGCAGGTGCAGGAGGAGGTCGTGGAGTGCCTGCGCTTCGGCTTTCACCTCTACGAGCTGTTCGACTTCAAGCCGCGCCTGGAGCTCTCGACACGCCCCGCCCAGCGGATCGGCAGCGAGGAGATGTGGGACCGCGCGGAGGCGGCGCTCGAAGGGGCGCTCGAGGCGGAGGGTCTCGCCTACGAGGTCAACCCGGGCGACGGCGCGTTCTACGGCCCGAAGATCGACCTGCACATGACCGACTCGATCGGTCGCTCGTGGCAGTTGGGAACGGTGCAGCTCGACTACTCGATGCCCGAGCGTTTCGAGCTCGCGTACACCGGTGCGGACAACGCCGAGCACCGCCCGGTGATGATCCACCGCGCGCTGCTGGGCTCCTTCGAGCGCTTCATCGGCATCCTGATCGAGCACTACGCGGGCGAGCTGCCGCTGTGGCTGGCGCCGGTGCAGGCGATCGTGCTGCCCGTCTCAGACCGCTTCAACAGGTACGGCGCCTCCGTGCAGGCCCGCCTGCGCGAGGCTGCGCTGCGCTGCGAGCTGGACGACCGGGGTGAGTCGGTCGGACGCAAGGTGCGCGACGCGGAACTGCGCCGCATCCCCCACATGCTCGTGGTCGGTGAGCGCGAGGAGCAGGAGGGCACCGCGGCGGTGCGCGAGCGCCGCGTCGGCGGGACACACGACGCGAAGGGCCGGGTCGAGAGCATCCCGGTGCAGGAGGTGGCGCAGCGCCTGGCCACGCGGGCCCGCCGCCGCGAGCGGACCGGGCCGGACTGAGAACGGCTTTCAAAAAGACCGGCACGCCCGGATACGCCCCTGGACACGGCGCTGGATCGCCACGAGCCGGCTTGCCCGTGCGACCAGCACGGGCTTCGCCACCCCGCGTCGCCCAGCTTGGTCCAGAGACGCCCCGGTCGCACCGTCTATTTCGAAAGACGTTCTGAGACGATCGTGGAGGTCCCCTTGCGCGCAGCCGGTACCCCGGTATACTCGGCAGCCTTGAGTGCCTGCATCCATAGAGCGCCGCGCCTGATACAAGCTTGACGCGCGATCAGGACAGCTAGTGGCCGTACCCCGCAGGTTCGACCGGCGCCCGCCTGAGCGGGACACGACGAGGGTCAACGAGCGCATCCGGGTACCCGAGGTGCGTCTGATCGACGACCAGGGCGGCCAGGTGGGCGTGCTAAAGACGCCCGACGCGTTGCGCTTCGCCCAGGAGCGCGACCTGGACCTCGTCGAGGTCGCCCCCGAGGCGCGCCCCCCGGTGTGCCGGGTGCTGGACTACTCGAAGTACAAGTACGAGCAGGCGCAGAAGCTCAAGCAGGCGCGCAAGCACCAGCAGCAGATCACGGTGCGCGAGATCAAGTTCCGCCCGAAGATCGCCCAACACGACTACGACACCAAGAAGCACCACGTCGAACGGTTCCTGCGCCACAAGGACAAGGTGAAGGTCACGATCATGTTCCGCGGGCGCGAGGTCACCCACCCCGAGCGCGGCACCCTGATCCTCGACCGGCTCGCGGAGGAGCTCGCGGAGCTCGGCGTCGTCGAGCAGCGCCCGATGCAGGAGGGACGCAACATGACGATGATGCTCGGCCCCTCCAAAGCGGTGCTGGCCGGCCGCTTCGACGCTTCCCCCGACGGCGCGGGCCCCACAGAGGACGGCGCGGCGGCCGAGAGCGCGCAGGCCAATGGCGCCGCCGAGGCTGTCGCTGTGAGCGGGAGCGCCGAGGTCGAGGGCGCGCGGGAGGCGGCCCCCGAGGCCGTTGCCGTGCAGGGGGATGGGCCCCCCGAGGCCGCCGCCGTGTCGGAGGGTGTGGCCCCCAAGGCCGCGGCTGTGCCCGAGGGTGTGGCCCGAGAGGCCGCCCCCGAGGGCGCCGACTCCGAGCAGTAGCCCGGGTCCGGCTCGTCAGGGTCGAGCTCGACCGGCCCTCACGCGGCGGCGCGGGAGCCCTTCATCGCGAACATCGCGGCGTCGGCGTGGTGCAGCAGCTGCTCGGCAGAGGAGCCGTCGTGCGGATAGATGGACGCGCCGAGGCTAGCCCCGACTTTCACCGCGCCCGCGTCGATGCGCAGCGGCTCCGAGAGGGTGTGGCGCATGCGCTCCATGAACGCGGTCACCTCGCGGGAGGGGTGGCGCAGCATCGAGAGCAGCGCCACGAACTCGTCGCCCCCGTAGCGCGAGATCAGCTCCTCCTCGCGGATCGCCCCCGTGAGCCGCGCGGCGAGCGCGCGCAGCACGGCGTCCCCGGCGCGGTGGCCGAGGGTGTCGTTGACCTGCTTGAACCCGTTGAGGTCCATGTATACGAGCGCCACCGCGCACCCGTGGCGCTGGGCGCGGGCGATGGCGCGGTCGAGCTCCTTGTGAAAGAGGCGCCGGTTGGCGAGGTCGGTGAGCTGGTCGTGGTGGGCCTGGTGCTGAAGCTGCTCGAGGATGGTGCGCCGCTCGGAGATGTCCGCGAAGGTCGCGATCACCCCGCAGGGGCGTCCCTGGCCGTCGAGCGCGGGGCGGGTGCAGAGTAGGATCCAGGTGACGGCGCCGCCGTGCCCGAGCACGCCCACCGTGACCGCGCGCCGCGAGCGCCCGGTCTGGAGGGTCTCGGCGATTGGGTGGGTGGCCAGCGCCCAGGGGGAGCCGTCCTCGTGCAGCAGGCGCCAGCGCCGGTCGCGGGCGTGGCGGGAGAGCAACTGGTCGTGGCTCATGCGCAGGATGCGCCCGGCGCCGTTGTTGGCGTACACCACCCGCCCGTGAGGGTCGAACACGAGGATCCCCTCGGAGAGCATCTCGGAGGTGATGTGCATACGGTTCTCGAGTACCCGCAGCTCCGTTCGCCGCGCGCGCAGCTCGCCGCGCAGGCGCTCGGCCGCGGCGATCGACTGGGCAAGGCGCTCACAAGCGAGGTCTAGCGCGCGCTCGGTGTCGAGCGTGCCCGCCTCCGCGATCTCCCGCAGCGCCTGTGCGATCGCTGCGGGGGCGTCGGCGGACAGTCCCTCGGGTTGCGCGAGGGCGGGGTGTGCGGGAGAAGCTCTCTCCATCCACCTACACATCGGCTGGCAGGCCCCGCGACATAACAGCCTCCGCGTCCGCTGGACAGCCCTCTGGCCAGGGAGGAGAGGCACAGCCCGCGTAAGGAGCCCCCGGGGGCCGGTCTGCCATAATCACCGCCAAGAGGGTGGCGCAGCCGGCTCCAGGCCGGCGAGCCGAGCCCCTCTTCCTCAATCAGATGCCCAAGATGAAGACGCACTCCGGCGCGAAGAAGCGCTTCAAAGTGACCGCCACCGGCAAGGTGCGCGGCAGGCACGCCTTCACGAGCCACATCCTGGAGAAGAAGTCCCCCAAGCGCAAGCGCACGCTGGGGGCGCCCGCGGAGATCTCCGCGCACGACACCCCGCGCGTGAAGCGGATGTTGGGGGTTGGCGCCAAGAGCGCTCGCGGCGCGCGCAGGGCAGGCGGGGCAGGCGGGGCGAGAAGTGAAGGGAGCGGGTCGTGAGGGTCAAGCGCTCCGTGCACGCGCGCAAGAAGCGTCGCGCGACCCTCGAGCTGACGAAGGGCTTTCGGGGGGAGGCGCACTCCAACTACAGACGCGCCAAGGAGGCGCTGATCAAGGCGGACACGTACGCCTACCGCGACCGGCGCAACCGCAAGCGCGACTTCCGGCGGCTGTGGATCACACGCATCAACGCGGCGGCGCGCCAGAACGGGATGAGCTACTCCCAGTTCATGCACGGCTTGAAGCTGGCGGGCGTCGAGCTCGACCGCAAGGTGCTCGCGGACGTGGCGGTGCGCGACGCCGACGCGTTCCGACGTTTCGCCGAGGTCGCCCGAGAGGCGTCGGCCGCCTGACCACAGGCCGCCGACACGAGAGCCTCCCGGGCGCCGCTCCTGCAAAGGACGGCGCCCTTTTTTGTGAAGACCGCCGGCCGAGTGTTCCGTCCCAAGCAGTGAGGAAGATCCCAAAAGTGACCACCATCGCCTCCCCCCACAACCCCCGTCTCCAGGAGCTGCGCCGGCTACGGCGCCGCCGCGAGCGCGCGCGCAGCGGACGGTTCCTGGCCGAGGGCGAGGACCTCGTCGCGGCTGCGCGGCGCGCGGGATGGCCGGCGGTGGCGGGCTTCCGCGTGTCCGGCAGCGGCCTCGGGGGCGCGGGCTTCCTCGACGTCGAGCCTGCGACGCTCGCGGAGGTCTCGACGCTCGGCTCGGGCGCGCGGGTGATCGGGGTCTACGAGCAGCGCTGGCTTCAGGCCCCGCGGGGGCCGGTGTGCGTGTACCTGCACGGGGTCGCCGACCCCGGAAACGTCGGCGCAGTGCTGCGCGCGGCGCTCGCGTTCGGGGCCTCGTGCGTGGCGCTGGGCCCGGGCTGCGCGGACCCGTGCTCGCCGAAGGCGGTGCGCGCGGGGATGGGCGCGATCTTCGCCGTTCCCCTCGCCCGCGCACACGCCGTGGAGGAACTGCCGGGGAAGCGGATCGCGCTGGTGGCCAACTCACGCCCGCCCGCCCAGCCACTCGAAACGGTGCGTCGCCTCGTCGGCCCCGCGCGCGAGAAGGACCGCAGCGAGTGGGCAGGAGGGAAGAGGCCCCTCCGGGGCCAGCGGCGTTCGCGTGGGGAGGCCGGGCGCCGCTCCGAGCGCTGCCGCGCCCGCATTCAGCCTGCTGGTGGGCGCCGAGCGCGAGGGCCTGCCGGCGGAGGTCGTCGCGGCGTGCGAGCACGTGGCGTACATCCCGATCGCCAGCGACTCCCTCAACGCCGCGCAGGCGGCGACCGTCGCGCTGTATGAAATGACCAGGGCGTGGTGCGCTCGGCCGGAGGTCGGCGAGCCGGGCTCCGCTTCTCCAGTTAAGGTCCCGGCGTCGTGATCGAACGGATCGAACAGCTGCGCGCAGAGGCTGAGGGCGAGATCGCGGCGGCCACAAGCGCGGAGGCGCTGGAGGCGCTACGCGTGCGCCACCTCGGCCGCCGCGCGGAGTTGCCGCAACTGCTGCGCGGCGTGCGCGAGCTGCCCGCCCAGGAACGGGGCGCGGTCGGCAAGGCCGCCAACGAGGCGCGCGTGGCGCTGGAGTCGCTGATCGAGCAGCGCGCCGCGCAGGTGGGGGAGGCGGAGTTGGAGACGCGCCTGCGCGAGGACGTCCTCGACGTGACCCTGCCCGGCGACCCCCCGCAGCCGGTGGGGCGCCTGCACGTGCTCACCGCCACGCAGCGTGAGCTCGAGGACATCTTCGTGGGGCTCGGCTTCACCGTGACGGAGGGGCCGGAGGTGGAGACGGTGCACTACAACTTCGACGCGCTCAACCACTCCCCGACCCACCCAGCGCGGGCGCGCACAGACACGTTCTACGTGGCCGACGAAGTGGTGCTACGCACCCACACCTCCCCGGCTCAGGTCCGCGCGATGGAAGCGCACCCGCCGCCGCTGTACGTGGTGATACCTGGCCGGGTGTACCGGCCCGACAACGACGCCACCCACACCCCCCAGTTCCACCAGGTGGAGGGGCTGGCGGTGGACGAGGACATCACGCTGGCGGACCTCAAGGGCACGCTGCTGGCGTTCGCGCGCGCGGTTTTCGGGGATCAGCGCGAGGTACGCCTGCGCCCCCACTTCTTTCCCTTCACCGAGCCCTCCGTGGAGGTGGACGTCTCCTGCTTCAACTGCTCCGGCAAGGGCTTTCTCGCCGACGGTGCACGCTGCTACCTGTGTAAGGGGGAGGGGTGGCTGGAGGTGTTGGGCGCGGGCGAGGTGGACCCGAACGTGTACTCGTACGTCCCCACCACCGAGCGCAACGCCCCGGGGTACGACCCCGAGCGGGTGCAGGGCTTCGCGTGGGGGATGGGGGTCGAGCGGATCGCGATGCTCAAGTACGGGGTGCCCGACCTGCGGCTGTACTTCGAGAATGACTTGAGGTTCTTGGAGCAGTTCGGCTGATGGGCCCGCATGCCGGCGCTGGCCGGTGTCCTCGATCGCTCGTGTGCCAAGCACACTTCGCTCCTTGCGTCCTTGGCCAGCTTGGCCTGCGTGCCCATCAGGGGCGCGCGGCGGCAGCGAGGGTCTGCTGATGAGGGTGCCGCTGGAGTGGCTGCGTGAGTACTGCGACCCGGGCCTGGACGTGCGCGGGATCGAGGAGCGCCTGACGATGACCGGGACCAAGGTGGAGGCGATCCACCACCACGGGGTGGGCGCGCCCGAGCGCTTCGTGGTGGGGCGGGTGCTCGCGTGCGAGCGCCACCCCAACGCCGACCGCCTGAGCGTCTGCCAAGTCGATCTCGGAGACGCAGCCCCGGAGGGGCCGGCGACGATCGTGTGCGGGGCGCCCAACGTCGCCGCGGGACAGGCCGTCGCGGTGGCGTGCCCCGGTGCGGTGATGCCCGACGGCATGGAGATCAAGCGGGCCAAGCTTCGCGGCGTGGTCTCCGAAGGGATGATCTGTGCGGAGCGGGAGCTTGCGATTGGCACCGGAGGAGAGGGGATCATGGTGCTGGACGGCCTCCTCGACGCCGGCCGCCGACCCTCGGCGACCCCGCCCACCGATCAGAGCGCCGCTCCGTCCGCCGCGGGCGCGCCTCCCGTCGTGGGCACCCCGGCTCCCGGTACCCCGCTCGCGCAGGTGCTACCGATCGCCACGGAGGTGCTCGAGCTGGAGGTGACCTCCAACCGGCCGGACTGCCTGGGCGTGTACGGAGTGGCGCGCGAGCTGCACGCTGCCACCGGCGCCCCGCTAGCGCCGGCGCCGTGGAGCGAGGACCCCGGCAGCGCGGGTCCGCTTGGGGGCGTGCCCGGCGGCGCGGCGCCGCTCGCGCCCGTGGCGGGTGGGGTCCCGGTCGTCGCCGAGGTCGAGGTGCGCTGCCCCGACCTCTGCCCCCGCTTCACCGCGCGGGTCTTCGAGAACGTGACGGTTGGACCCTCGCCGCCGTGGCTGAAGGCGCGCCTCAGCGCCGCGGGGCAGCGTCCGATCGACAACGTGGTCGACATAACCAACTACGTGATGCTGCTCACCGGCCAGCCGCTGCACGCGTTCGACCTCGAGCGCGTCGCGGGCGGACGGCTGGTGGTGCGCCGCGCACACGAGGGCGAGCAGGTGCAGACGCTCGACGGGCAGACCCGCACCCTGGACGGGGAGATGGTGGTGATCGAGGATGGCGAGGGCCCCACCTCGATCGCGGGGCTGATGGGTGGCGCGCGCTCGGAGGTGGGGGAGGGCACCACGCGGGTACTGATGGAGGTCGCCAACTGGTACGGGCCCACCATCCACCGCGCCTCGTGGGCGCTGGGGCTGCGCAGCGAGGCCTCCACGCGCTTCGAGAAGGGCCTCGCCCCCGAGCAGTGCGACTACGCGCAGGCGCTCGCCGCGCGTCTGATGGTCGAGCTGTGCGGCGCGACCCTCGTCCCCGGCACAGTCGACGTCGGCGAGTGGGAGCGCGCGCCGCGGCGCATCTGCCTACGCGAGGCGCGCGTACAGGCGATCCTCGGCGTGCCCGTCACCCGTGCGCGCCAGCAGGAGATTCTCGGGGCGCTCGACTTTCAGACGCAGGAGACACCCGACGGCCTGGAGGTCACCGTGCCCCCCCTGCGTCGAGCGGACGTAACTCGCGAGGCCGACCTGATCGAGGAGGTCGCTCGCATCGACGGCTTGGAGAAGCTGCCCGCCACCCTACCCCGCCACCGCCCCGCGGGCCTGCTCTCCCCCGCGCAGCGCCTGCGCCGCCGGGCGGTCGACGCGCTGGTGGGGCGCGGGCTGTACGAGACCGTGGGGTGGACCTTCACCTCGCACGAGGCCGTCGCGCGCCTGCGCCTGGAGGAGGAGGACCCGCGCCGCGCGGGCGCGGTGGCCCTGGAGAACCCGCTGTCGGAGGAGCACGCGCTGCTGCGCACGACGCTGCTCGGCTCGCTGCTCGACACCGCCGCCCGAAACGCCGCGCGCGAGCACTCCGACCTGCGGATCTTCGAGGTGGGCACGGTCTTCAGCCGGCCGCGGGGGCCGCGGCCCCCGCAGGGGGGCGCCGGAGAGGCTCCTGCGGGCGCCGCCGGTGGGTCCTCACCCGGCCCGGAGGAGGCGTCGGGTGACCCGCTGCACGACACCGGAGTCGAGGAGCACTGCGCGCTCGGCGTACTGCTCAGCGGGCGTGTGACGCCGCCCACATGGAGGGCGCCCAACCCGCCACGCGCGGATCTCTACGCGGTCCAAGGCGTCCTGGAGGCGCTCGCCGCGGCGGTGCGCGTGCCGGTGGAGTGCCGCGCCGCCGCCGGACGCCACCCCTTCCTGCACCCGGGTCGCGCGGCGGAGGTCTTCGCGGCGGGAGAGCCGCTCGGCTGGCTCGGCGAGCTGCACCCGCTCGTGGCCGAGCGGGACCTCCAGGGCGTGGCTGTGATGGAGCTCGACCTCGACCGCCTGCTCGCCGCCGCCGTGCAGGGGGCCGAGGTACGCAAGTACACCGACCTGATCTCCTTCCCCGCGCTGCGCCTCGACCTCGCGGTGGTGCTGCCCCGGCAGGTGCCCGCCGCGGCTGTGCTGGAGGTGGTGCGTGAGGCCGCAGGCGCGCTGCTCGCGGACGTGCGGGTGTTCGACGTGTACGAGGGTCCCCAGGTGGGGGAGGGCCTGCGCTCGCTCGCGCTTGCCCTCTCCTTCCGCACGGGCGAGCGGACCCTGGCCGATGAGGACGTCGCCCCCGTGCGCGCGCGGATCGTGGCGGCGCTGAGCGAGCGGTTGGGGGGTGAGCTGCGTGGCTGACGGTGGCGCGTCCCACGGCGGTGCTCTCAGCGACCAGGCTCCCCACGGCGGCGCCACTGGAGCGGGCGCTGAGCAGCGCTTCGCCCCCGGCTCCCCCCGGGTGCTCGTCGCCGGGGCCACCGGCTTCGCGGGGGCGCTCGCCGCGCACTTGCTCTGGCGCCACCCCCGCTTCGAGCTCGCGGGCCTCACCGGGCGCTCAGAGGTGGGGCGGCGCCTGGAGGAGCTCTACCCCCGCTACCGCGTGCCGCTGGAGATCCGGGAGCTCGACCTCGACCGCCTTGGGAACGAGCTCGCCGCGGGTGAGCGCCTCGACGCTGCCGTGGTCGCCTACCCGCACGCCGCGGCTGCCCCCGCTGTGGCCGTGCTACGCGAACACGGGGTGCGCGTCGTGGATCTCTCCGCGGACTTCCGCCTGCGCGAGCTCGCCACCTACGAGCGCTGGTACGGGCCTCACCCCCGGCCCGAGCTGCTGAACGAGGCGGTCTACGGCCTCACCGAGCTGCACCGCGAGCAGATCGCCGCCGCGGGGATCGTCGCCAACCCCGGCTGCTACCCCACCGCCGCGGTGCTCGCGCTCGCCCCGCTCGCCCGCGCGGGGCTGCTCGCGGACGTGGTGATCGACGCCAAGCAGGGCATCTCCGGTGCGGGGCGCGCGTTCGACGAGACCACCCACCTCTCCTACGCCAGCGAGAACATCCTCCCCTACAAGGTCGCCGCCCACCGCCACACGCCTGAGATCGAGGAGCAGCTCGATGCGCTAGATCCCGCCCACCCTGGCTTGCGCGTGCAGTTTCAGGCGCACCTCGTGCCGCTCGACCAGGGGGAGCTCGCGAGCTGTTATGTAACCCCCACACGGCCCATCGAGGAGACCGAGCTGCGCGAGCTCTACGACGCCGCCTACCGCTCCGAGCCGTTCGTCGAGGTGGCCGACGCGCCGCCGGGCACGCGCGAGGTGTGCGCCACCAACTTCTGCCGGCTGTTCGCCGCCGCCGACTCGCACACGGGCAAGCTGGTCGTGCTCTCGGCGATCGACAACCTCTGGAAGGGCACCTCCTCGCAGGCGGTGCAGAACCTCAACGTGATGTTCGGTTTGGACGAGAGGGAGGGACTGCTGTGAACATCGGCGGCGCAGTGCTTGGCATTTGTAAGAGGTCGATGAGGAGGTTGGGATGAGCGCCGGCAACGACGTGTGGGGCGATCGGTCGAGCGACGGGCCGCCGCAGCCGTTCTTCGGCTCGCGCTGGGTGACGGCGCCCGCGCACGTACGCGAACTGGCGCTCGACAGCGGCTTGCCAGCCGGCTTTCGTGCGGCTGGCGTGGCGTGTGGGATCAAGGCCAGTGGCAACCCTGACCTCGGCCTTTTGATCTGCGACGCCGAGCGGCCAGTGAGCGCCGCGCGTTTCACGGCGAGCGCCACCGCCGCCGCGCCAGTGCTGATCAGCCGCGAGCGTTGCCGCCTCGACGCGCTGCGCGGGATGCTCGCCAACTCCGGCTGCGCCAATGCCGCAACCGGCAAGCGAGGTCTGGACGACGCCGCTAAGACGCAGGGCGCAGCCGCGCTCGCGTTGGGCGTAGAGCCCGAGGAGGTGGTGCTCGGCTCGACCGGCGGGATCAGCTGGTACCTGCCCGTCGACGCGGCGCTGAAGGGGATCCTTGCCGCGAGCGCCGAGCTGCGTCGCGAGGGCGACGTAGACTTCCAGCACGCTATCCAGACCACCGACGCGTTCGAGAAGCGCGCCAACCTCGAGGTGACGCTCCCGTCGGGGACGGTACGGCTGTGCGCCCAGTGCAAGGGGGCGGGCATGATCTCGCCGAACTTCGCCACGATGCTCTGCTTCGTGGAGACCGATGCCGCGCTGGAGGCCCACACGGCAGACCTGTTGCTCGGCGTGTGCGTCAAACGCTCCTTCGATCGCTGCTCAGTGGACGGCGACCTCTCCACCAACGACACCGCGGTGCTGATCGCCTCCGGGGCGAGCGGCGTGGCAATCGCGCCCGAGAGCGAGGACGAGTTGCGCTTCGGCGAGGCGCTCGACGCGCTGCTGCGCCAGTTGGGGATTTTGTTGGTTACCGACGGCGAGGGCGCGGCGCGGATTGCGCGCGTGGTCGTGCGGGGCGGCAGCGCCGAGCAGGTTGAGGCGGTCGCGCGCAGCGTCGCCAACTCCCCTCTGGTGAAAGCCGCGCTGCACAGCGCCGACTACAACTGGGGACGGCTCGTGATGACCGCGGGGGCGGCCTTGCCGGGCTTGGCGCCGCTGCCCGTGGACATCGTGATCGAGGGTATCCCCGTATGCGTGGCCTCCACAGCACTCGACTACGACGCCGACGCGCTAGGGCGGGCGATCCAGAGGCGCGAGGTCGAATACGAGATAGCGATCCCCGGCGACGGCGCCGAAACCGAGGTCTTCTTCTCCGACCTTTCCCACGAGTACGTGCGAATCAACGCGGAGTACACGACCTGATGCGCGACGTCGCCACCCTCCTCGAGGCGCTCCCCTACATCCGCGAGTTCCACGGCCGCACGGCGGTGATCAAGTACGGCGGCGCCGCGATGGAGGACCCCGCGCTGCGCGAGGAGTTCGCCCGCGACGTGGTGCTGCTCAAGTACGTCGGCCTCGAGCCGGTCGTGGTCCACGGCGGCGGGCCCGACATCACCGCCTACATGGAGCGCCTCGGCCTGCCCGTGCAGTTCGTCGGCGGCCTACGGGTCTCCGACGAGGCCACCGTCGAGGTCGCCAAGATGGTGCTCGTCGGCAAGGTCAACAAGGAGATCGTTGGGCGCCTCGCCCGCCACGGCCAGCCCGCCGTGGGGCTCTGCGGCGACGACGGTTCGCTCTTCCGCGTCGCCCGCCGCCCGGGCCCCGGCGGCGAGGACATCGGCTTCGTCGGGAGTATCGAGCGCGTCAACGTCGATGTCCTGCAGCACATCGCCCGTGACTACATCCCGGTGATCGCCTCCGTCGGCGCCGACCGCGAGGGGCGCTCGTACAACGTCAACGCCGACGACGCCGCCGCCGCGGTCGCACGAGCGCTTGGCGCCTACAAAGTGGTGTTCCTCACCGACGTCCCCGGCTGGCTCGCCGACCCCGAGGACCCCACGAGCCTGATCGGCCACGCCACCGCCGAGCAGGTCCGCGACGCTCTGCCCGGCTCGGAGGGAGGCATGGGGCCCAAGCTCCAGGCCTGTCTGGAGGCGATCCAGGGTGGCGTCGGCTCCGCGCACATCATCGACGGGCGCCTGCCCCATTCGCTGCTGTTGGAGTTCTTCACCGACGCAGGGATCGGCACGAAGATCGAGGCCGCTCCGTGACTCTGACTGAGCTCCAGGAGGCCGAGGCCGCGTGCGTGATGTCAACCTACGCACGCCTGCCTGTGGAGTTCGTGCGCGGCGAGGGCGCCCGCCTGTGGGACGCCGCGGGCGAGGAGTACCTCGACTTCCTCTGCGGTGTCTCGGTGACCAACGTCGGGCACTGTCACCCCCGGGTCGTCGCGGCCGTGCGCGAGCAGGTCGGGCGGCTGACGCACGTCTCCAACCTCTTCTACACCGCTCCTGCCATGCGTTTGGCGGAGCGGCTCTCGCAGGGGGGTCTAGGCGGCAAGGTCTTCTTCTGCAACTCCGGTGCCGAGGCCAACGAGGCCGCGATCAAGCTCGCCCGCAAGGCGCGCCCCGGAGGGGACGTCGTCTCGGTCCTGGGCGCCTTTCACGGGCGCACCTACGGCGCGCTCTCGGCCACCCCGCAGGAGTCCAAGCAGGCGCCCTTCGCCCCGCTCGTCCCCGGCTTCCGCGCCGTCGCCCCCGAACCCGAAGCGCTCCGCGGAGCGATCGACGCGCACACCGCCGCCGTGTTGCTGGAGCCAATCCAGGGCGAGACCGGGGTCAACGTGCTCTCCGAGGAGTTCCTGCGCGTGGCCCGCTCAGCCTGCGATGAGTACGGCGCCGCGCTTGTCTTCGACGAGATCCAGTGCGGCATGGGCCGCACCGGCTCGCTGTGGGCCTATGAGCAGACCAGTGTCACACCCGACGCGTTCACAACCGCCAAGGCGCTCGGCGGGGGCCTGCCGATCGGCGCGCTCGTCACCGCACCACACCTTGCCGACGTCCTCACCCCTGGTGACCACGGCTCGACCTTCGCCGGCGGTCCCGTGATCGCGTCCGCCGCGCTCGCCGCTCTGGAGATCATCGAGGATCCCGCGCTGCTGGCCTACGTGCGTAAGCTCGGCCTGCGCCTTGCCGCCGGCCTGGAGGAGCTCCCGCACGTGCTCTCCGTGCGGGGGCGCGGGCTGATGCTCGCCTGCGAGCTCGACGTCTCCGCGCCTGAGGTCGTGCGTCGCGCGCTGCTGGAGCAGCGGCTCGTCGTCAACGCCACCGGCCCCACCACCGTGCGGCTGCTGCCCCCCCTGACGCTCACCGAGGCCGAGGCCGACGAGGGCCTGCAACGACTGGGGGAGGCGCTCGCCGGGTGAGCTTCACCCCTTCAGGCCTCCTGGGGACCAGCCGATGGTGGTAGACATGCCGGCGGTCCACTCACGCCTGCGCAAGACCCTGCGCCGCTCTGTGGTGCTGGCCGCGGTTGTGCTGGGCGCCTGTTTGCTCACGGCGAGCTCCGCCGGAGCGCTCTCGCCGCGCGCGCTGCGACAGGATGCGTTCGCGCCGCAGATCATCAACGGCCAGGAAGCCTCGATCGAACAGACGCCGTGGCTGGTCTACGTCGAAGGCGG
Source organism: uncultured Solirubrobacterales bacterium (assembly GCA_963725535.1). Classification (GTDB taxonomy): domain Bacteria; phylum Actinomycetota; class Thermoleophilia; order Solirubrobacterales; family Solirubrobacteraceae; genus Palsa-744. Next base: position 231,691 of record CAVRYX010000005.1, on the reverse strand, counting down.
GCCGTTCGAAGAAGACGGCAAGACCTTCACGACCTCCTGTGGCGGCGCGATCCTCGACTCAGTGCACATCCTTACAGCCGCCCACTGTGTTGACATCGAGGGGACCACGACACCGGAGCCGCCGCAAGCCTACGAGATCCTGGCGGGCGACTCCTACGACTACCTGGAGTCGCCCACGATGGAGCTGCGCAGCGTGGCCAGCATCCGCAGAGACCCCTACTACAGCGTGTCTCCGGTGGGCGACGACGTCGCGATCCTCACGCTCTCGCAACCGCTCACCTCTTCCTCGGCCGTGCAGCCGATCGCGCTCGTCTCCGCCGGCGCCACCCCGACGCCGGGCACGACGCTTGCCGTCAGCGGCTTCGGCAAGGAGGACGGGGCGCCCGAAAGCAACCCCAACGGCAACCTCTACTCCACGACGCTCACCACGATCGCCCCCCGCACCTGCCTGGAAGAGTCCGAACAGGCGCTGCAGGCGACGGTGGCGGCGAGCTCGGCTGTGCTGCTGTGTGCACAGTCGCCGAGCTCGGCGACCTGCCAGGGCGACAGCGGCAGCCCCATCACGGAGGGCAGTCCCGCCGTGCAGGTCGGCATCGTGGACCTCGGGCCCGCCGGCTGCCCCGTGGGCAAGCCCGATATCTTCACGAACGTGGCGGCCCCCGAGATACGCGCGTTCATCGAAGGCAGCGAAAGCCCGCCGCGGGCGCCGCGGCCGGCCTCCCCGCCGGCGCTCAAGTCGGTCGGAACAGCGCCGGCGGCGCTCAGCCCGCTGACGTGCGAACCGGGCAGCTGGAGCGGCTCGCCCACGCTCACGTACGCCTTCCAGCCCGCGAGCGCTGCTGCCCCGGCGCTGCAGAGCGGGGCGGGCAACGTGTTCGCCCCGCCCACCACCCTCGTCGGCACCGCGCTCGTGTGCGCGGTGCAGGCGAGCAACGCCGGCGGGGTGGCCACCGACTTCAGTGCCCCGAGCCCCGCCGTCGCCGCCGACGCTCCCCCTACCGCCGCGCTCACGGCGCTTGAGTGCCACGCGCAGGCGTGCACGCTGTCACTCACAGCGAGCGACCCAAACGGGCTCGCGCTCACGGTCACCGCTGCGGTCTCCTACGAGGTCGTGGTGCGCTGCCACGCCAAGCGCGGCCACCGCAGGAGGGGCAGGCAGCCCATTTGCCACGCGACGCACGCGGTCGCGTTGCCGGTCGGCTCCCCCGCGGCGGGCGCCTACAGCGCGTCGGGCGCCGGCCTGCCGCTCGGCGAGCCGCTCACCTTCACTGCGACCGTCACAAACGCCGCGGGACTGCGCCCGAGCGCGCCGCTCACGCGCTCCACGATGCTGCACCGGCCGAGGAAGAAAAAGAAAAAGCGCTGATGGTGGTGCGCACTGCCTCCTACGAGGCCGACCCCGAGCAGGTGCACCGGGTGCTGCTGCTCTACTCCGGAGGCCTCGACACCTCCGTGATGCTCCGCTGGATCCAGGAGCGCTACGACGCCGAGGTCGTCTGCCTCACCGTCAACCTGGGGCAGCCCGGCGAGGACTACGCGGTGATCGAAGAGAAGGCCCGCCGGCTCGGGGCGCTGGAGTGCCACGTCGTGGACGCTCGCGAGGAGTTCGCCCGCGACTTCCTCACGCCCGCGATCCGCGCCAACGCCCTCTACGGCGGCGGCTACCCGCTGTTCACCGCGCTCGGGCGGCCCCTGATCGCCAAACTCGCCGTCGAGTACGCCCGCCGCGCAGGCTGCGACACCGTTGCGCACGGCTGCACCGGCAAGGGCAACGACCAGGTCCGCATCGAGGCCACGGTCGCCACCCTCGGCCCCGAGCTGCGGGTGATCGCCCCCGTGCGCTCCTGGCAGATGGGCCGCGAGGAGGAGATCGCCTACGCGCGCGAGCACGGCATCCCTGTCAAGGGCGGCTCGGAGACCGTGCCCTACTCGATCGACGACAACCTCTGGGGGCGCTCCTCGGAGGGACGCTGGATCGAGGACCTCGCCCACGCCCCCGAGGAGGACGTCTTTCAGCTCGTCACCCCCCCCGAGCGCGCCCCCGACGAGCCCGAGACCGTGAGCGTCGGCTTCGAGCGCGGGGTGCCCGTCGCGCTCGACGGCGAGCGCCTCGGCCTCGTGGAGCTGCTCGAACGGGCCGCAGCGCTCGGCGCTCGCCACGGCGTTGGGATCATCGACCACATCGAGGACCGCATCGTCGGGCTGAAGGTGCGCGACATCTACGAGGCTCCCGCCGCCGCGCTGATCCTCCCCGCCCACCAGGACCTCGAGCGGCTCGTCGGCACGATCCACCAGAACCAGTTCAAGCCGCTGCTCGACCGCCAGTGGGCCTACCTCGTCTACGCCGGGCTCTGGTGGGAGCCCCTGCGCGGCGACCTCGACGCCTACATGGACTCGGTCAACGAGCGCGTCACCGGCACGATCGGCCTGAAGCTCTACAAGGGCCACGCCCGCGTCGTCACCCGCGAGTCCCCCCACGCCGTCTACGACGCCAGCCTCGCCTCCTTCTCGGAGTCCGGGGGCCTCTTCTCGCAGACCGCCTCCCCCGGCTTCATCGAGCTCTTCTCGCTGCAGTCGCGCATGGCCTGGCGGCTGCGCCACCCCGAGTAGCTCCCCGGATCACGTCCGAACCCGCCCATACTCTGAGGGACGGTGATACCCGAGGAGGACAAGGCGCTTGGCGGTCGCCCCTCGCAGGAGAGCGAGCGCGACGCGCTGGCCGAGCGCCGCGCTCGCCGCGCGTGGCTCTCAAGCCCTGCCCTCGCTCGTCGCGCCGAGGCGGCGGAGGCGACGGTGCACACGCTGGAGGCCCACCTCGCTGACCTGCGCCACCGCCAGGTGGAGGCTGAGCGTGAGCGGGAGTCCGCCGCCGCACAGCTCACCGCGCGCGAGCGCGAGCTGCGCCGGGTCAAGCAGCGTGAGTACGCCGAGCAGCAGTTGCGCGTCGAGGCCGAAGAGGCGGTCGTGCGCCTGCGTCGTGGCCACCGCGCCGAGCTCGAGCGGCTGCAGCGACGCGCCGAGGAGGCGCACGCCGCCGCACGGCGCGCCGAGGAGCAGCGTGACGCGCTCGCCGCGCGCCTGGCCGATGTGAGCCAGAGCTGCGCCCGCCTGGAGCTCGGCATCGACGCCCTGCAGGGCGTCGCCGCCGAGCTGCGCGCCACCTTCGAGCGCGACCAACTCGCTGCCCGGGCACACATCGCCGAATTGGAGCGAGAGCTCGAGCTCGCACGTTCCCCCGGGGGTCCTTCGGACTCCAAGAACCCTGTCCACCGCGAGCAGATGGCCGGGGCGCTCACCGCCGCGGCGGAGCGCCTGCGCGCACGCGCAGTCCCTGGGCCTGAGACGCCGGCTCCCGAGGTACCTACTAGTGAGGCCCCGGCTCCTGTAGTTCCTTCTCCTGAGATCGCTTCCGAGACTCCTGCCTGCTCTCCTGAGCTCGACGCCACCGAGGCTCCCGCCTCCGCCACCCCCGCTTCCCCGCAGGAGATCCCCACGGTGTTCGTGGTGCACCGCCTGTCTCCCGGAGGCGGAGGCCGCGTTGGGCGGCTGCGCCCGGTGGCTCGGCGCATCGCCGCGCGGCTGGCCGAGTGGGCCGGCCCCGCCCAAGAATCACCCCGCTAGTACCGAGCAGCCTCACTCGCTCCGCCGCTCCCAAGCCTAAGATGCACTCCGGTGTCCAAGTCTTCCTGCGCCCACCTGCACGTACACTCCGAGTACTCCCTGCTCGACGGCGCCTGCAAGATCGAGGCGCTCGCCGAACGCGCCGCCCAGTTCGAGCAGCCCGCCCTGGGGCTGACCGACCACGGCGTGATGAACGGCGCGGTGGAGCTGCACAAGGCGTGCGCCAAGCACGGCGTCAAGCCGATCGTCGGCTGCGAGATCTACCTCGTGAACGACCACACGGCGCCCACGGTGGGGGGGGAGGGCGAACAGAGCGCAACCACCTCACGCTGCTTGCCGCCGACGACACTGGCTACCGCAACCTCGTCAAGCTCTCCTCTGCGGGTTTCCTGGAAGGCCTGCAGCGGGGCAAGCCGACGGTGGACCTCGAGCAGGTCGCACGCCACGCCGAGGGCGTGATCGCGCTCACCGGTTGCCTGGCCTCCCGCTTCTGCCAGCGCCTCACCGAAGACCGCCCCGGCGATGCACGCGCCCACGCGGACGAGCTGCTTGGCGTCTTCGGCCCCGAGAACGTCTACTTCGAGCTGCAGAAGAACGGACTCGCCGCCCAGGAGAAGTGCAACGAGGGGATCGAGCGCATCGCGCGCGAAGTCGGCGGGCGCCTGGTGGGCACGGGTGACGTGCACTACCTGCGCCGCGAGGACTACGACCACCACACCGCGCTGCTGTGCGTGCAGACCAAGAGCACGATCGCCGCCCCCAAGCTCACCTTTGACACCAACGAGTTTTACCTGCGCGACTCCGCGCAGATGGTCGAGGCCTTCGCGCAGTGGCCTGAGGCGATCGCCTCCACCGTGGAGATCGCCGAGCGCTGCGCGGTGGAGCTCGAGCTCGGCAAGCAGCTGATCCCGCGCTTTCCCACCCCCGAGGGGGTCTCCGAGGGAGAGTACCTGCGCGCCCGCGTGCAGGAGGGGCTGCGCGCACGCTACGGCGATCCCCCGCCCGCCGAGGCGGTGGAGCGCATGGAGATGGAGCTCGGCGTGATCGAGCGCATGGGCTTCAACGCCTACTTCCTGATCGTGTGGGACTTCGTCAAGTACGCCAAGGAGCACGGCATCGCCGTGGGCCCCGGACGCGGCTCGGCGGCCGGGTCGCTCGTGTCGTACTGCCTGCAGATCACCGACGTGGACCCGCTGCGCTACGAGCTGTTGTTCGAGCGTTTCCTGAACCCCGAGCGGGTCTCGATGCCGGACATCGACATCGACTTCTCCGTGCGCGGGCGCGAGCGCGTGATGCGCTACGTGACCGACAAGTACGGGCGCGAGTCGGTCGCGCAGATCGTCACCTTCGGCAAGATGCTCCCCCGCGCCGCCACGCGCGACGCGGCACGCGTGCTCGGCTTCGACTACGGCGCCGGCGACCGCCTCGCGAAGCTGATCCCCGATCCGATCATGGGCCGCGCGCCCTCCTTCGAGGAGTGCCTGAAGGCCGGTGAGCAGCTGCGCAAGGCCTACGACGAGGAGCCCGACGCGCGGCGCATCATCGACACCGCGCGGGGCCTCGAGGGGATCGTGCGCAACTCCTCGATCCACGCCGCCGCCGTCGTGATCGCGGACCGACCGCTCACCGACATCGTGCCGCTGCAGCTCGCCGACGCCGGGGCTGGCGGCAACGGCGAGCGCAACTACCGCACCGTCACGCAGTTCTCGATGAAGCCGATCGAGGAGATCGGCCTGCTGAAGATGGATTTTCTCGGGCTGCGCAACCTCGACGTGATCGAGGACGCGCTCGACATCATCGAGCGCTCCACCGGGGAGCGCCCCGACATGACGGCGCTGCCACTGGACGACGCAAAGACGTACGAGATGCTCGCTCGTGGCGACTCGATCGGGGTCTTCCAGTTCGAGTCCGAGGGCATGCGCGAGGCGCTCAAGAGGGTGCGTCCCGACGAGTTCAACGACCTCGTCGCGCTCAACGCCCTCTACCGCCCCGGGGCGATGGATCAGATCCCCGTGTACGCGAAGGGCAAGCGCAGCCCCGAGACGATCACCTACCCCGACGAGCGCCTGCGGAGCATCCTCGAGTCCTCCAAGGGGGTGATCCTCTACCAGGAGCAGGCGATGCAGATCGCCAAGGAGCTCGCCGGCTTCTCTGGGGCCAAGGCGGACGACCTGCGCAAGGCGATCGGCAAGAAGAACCGCCAGGCGATGGCGGCGCTGAAGCCTGAGTTCGTCGAGGGCTGCCGCGCGTCGGGGACCAAGCCGGAGGTGATCGAGTTCCTCTGGCAAACCAACGAAAAGTCAGCTGACTACTCCTTCAACAAGTCCCACGCCGCCTGCTACGGACTGATCGCCTACCGCACCGCGTGGTTGAAGGCCAACTACACCGCGGAGTACATGGCAGCGCTGATCTCCTCCGTTATGTCCACCAAGGACAAGGTGCCTTTCTTCGTGGCGCGGTGCGAGGAGATGGGGATTGAGATCCTGCCCCCCGACGTTAACCTTCTCAGACCACGAGTTCACCGTGGTCGAGGGCAACATCCGCTTTGGTCTGGACGCCGTCAAGGGCGTCGGCTACCAGGCCGTCGAGGCGATCAAGCGCGCACGCGGGGAGTCGAGTCCCGCCCACCCTGGGGTGGACGGGACTCCATTCAAATCGCTGTGGGACTTCTGCGAACGCGTGGACAACCGCGCCGTCAACAAGAAGGCGATCGAGGCGCTGATCAAGTGCGGCGCGCTCGGGTCCACCGGGGCCACCCGCAAGGGGATGCTGTTCGTACTCGAGCAGGCCCAGGCGGCCGGGCAGAAGTCCCAGCAGGACGCGGAGATCGGTCAGGGCTCGATCTTCGACCTCGATGGCGCGGGTGAAGCGGGAGCAGCATCCACTGCGACCGGCGGTGGGTCCGGCCCAGGCGCCGGCCTGATGCGTCCCAGCCATCCGCCGATCCCAGCGGAGGAGTTCGAGCAGGCCGAGCTGCTTGCCGCCGAGAAGGAGGCGATCGGGCTGTTCGTCTCAGCCCACCCCCTCAAGCCGGTGCGCGAGGCGCTGCGCGCCCGCGTGGACTGCCCGCTTACTGCGCTCTCCGAGCGGCGTGACAAGGATTGGGTCACCGTCGGAGGGATCGTCACCGAGGCCAAGCGCATCCGTACCCGCAGTGGCGACCACATGATGTTCGCGACCCTGGACGACCTCGAGGGGTCCGTAGAGATGCTCGTGTTCGGCAAGGCTCTCGCCGAGCACGAGGCGGTCCTTGCCGTTGACCAAGTGGCACTGGTGCGTGGGCGCGTTGACCACAAGGAAGCCGGCAAGACGTGCCTGGTGGTGCAGTCCGCCGAGGCCTTCCAACCCACCGCGCAGGAGATCGAGCAGGCCGGGGCGGCCGCGGCACGGTCCACGCGAGTCAACGGGGTCCCACCCACACCAACCGCTGGTACAGACCAGATCCACCTGCGGGTGGACGCCACCCGCCTGCCCGCGAGCTTCATTGAAGACCTCAAGCACCTGATCGAGGGCCACCCCGGCCCTGTGGAGCTGGTGCTCGAGATGGCCACCCGTACCGGTCTGCGCCGCCTGTGTCTCGGCGAGGCCTACCGCGTCGCGCCGACCCCCATGCTCCACTCTGAGCTCGAGCAGCTCGTCGCTCCCGCGCTCGCGGCGGCGTAGAGCAGCTGGTCTCAGGCTCCTACCGCGAGGACGCCCGACGGCCAACTCCTGTGGTCTTGCGCCTCCTGCGCGCCTGTAGGCCGCGCTTGCGCAAGGCCATCGCCAGCGCGACCTCCTCGGCCGTGGGTCCACCGTCGCCACCCGGTGTCTCGAGCACGCACGGCAGCCCCTCGAAGGCGGGGGCAGCGAGGAATGTCGCGCAGCCGCGCTCCCCGAGCTCGCCCTCCCCGATGTTGGCGTGGCGGTCGCGGTTCGATCCCAGGGTGCCCTGGGAGTCGTTGAGGTGCAGCGAGCCCAGGCGCTCAAGGCCGATCCCTGCGGAGACCTCCTCCAGCAGGGAGTCGAGTCCCGCGGGTGTGCGGATGTCGTAGCCGGAGGCGTAGAGGTGGCATGAGTCCAGACACACCCCCAGCCGCTCACCGCCTCCTGCGGCGTCGATCAGTGCGGCGAGCTCCCCCACCGAGCGCCCCAGAGTGCCCCCGGCGCCCGCGGTGTTCTCCAGGTGCAGCGGGCAGCCCTCGCTCTCCGCGAGCGCCTCACGGATCGTGGCGCCTGCGCGGGCCACCGCCTCCCCGACGTCGCCACCCTTCGCCGAGCCGGGGTGCAGCACGACCCCGCAGGCCCCGATCTGGGCCCCCACGCGCAGCGAGTAGGTCAGCGACGCCAGCGATTTGGCGCGGATGTCGGGGTCCTCGGAGGCGCAGTTCAGCAGGTACACCGCGTGGATCAGCACCGCGTCGATCGGGCTCGCGGCGAGCGCCTCACGGAAGGCGGCGACGTCCTCCTCACGGTAGGCCGTGGGGCGCCACTGGCGCGGGGACTGGTTGAAGATCTGGATCGCCCGGCAGCCGCGCTGCACCCCGCGCTCCACGGCTCGGGGCAGGCCGCCCGCCGGTGAGACGTGCGCTCCGATTAGCATGGCAGCGATCTTATGGTCTACGTCTGCTTCCACGCTCCCCGACGAGACGGCTCTTGCGCGTAAGGTTCGCTCCGTCCCCCACGGGGGCGCTGCACATCGGGGGGGCGCGCACCGCGCTGTTCAACTGGCTGCTCGCCCGTGGCTCGGGGGGCACCCTGGTGCTGCGCATCGAGGACACCGACCGCGAGCGCTCCACGCCGGAGAACGTCGAGCAGATCCTCGACGCGCTGCGGTGGCTGCAGCTCGACTGGGACGAGGGGCCGATCTTCCAGTCCGAGCGCGCTGCCCGCCACCACGAGGTGCTCCAGCAGTTGTTGGAGGCGGGGCACGCCTACCACTCGACCGCCACCGCGGAGGACGTCAAGGCGTACAAGCAGCGCCACGGCGCCGAGCGTGGCTTCCGCGGGGAGGGGCGGGCGGGGGAGCAGGAGGGCGCGGTGCGTCTGCGCGTCCCCGACGAGGGAGCCACCGTGGTCCACGACGCGATCCGGGGGGAGACGCGCTTCGAGCACGTGCACCTCGACGACCCCGTGATCGCGCGCTCGGACGGGTCGGTGCTCTACAACTTCGCGGTCGCCGTGGACGACCTCGACGCGGGCATCACGCACGTGGTACGCGGGGAGGACCACCTCTCCAACACTCCCAAGCAGCTGCTCGTGCTGGAGGCCCTGGGGGCTCCGCAGCCGCTCTACGCGCACCTGCCGCTGCTGCACGGCCCCGACGGGCGCAAGCTCTCAAAGCGCCACGGCGCGGCCTCCGTGCAGGAGCTGCGCGCGGCCGGCTTCCTGCCTGAGGCAGTGCGCAACTACCTCGCGCTGCTGGGGTGGGGCGCGGGGGATGACGCGGTGATGTCCACCGAGCAGCTCGTCGAGCGCTTCGCGCTGGAGCGGGTGAGCCGCAACCCGGCGCAGTTCGACGAGACGAAGCTGCGGTGGATGAACGGGATCTACATCCGCGGGCTGCCGGTGGGGGAGCTCGCGTTGCGCATCGCGGAGCACCTCGACCGCGAGGGGCCTACGCAGGCGCGCGGAATCGCACGCCGATCGGAGACCAGCCAGCAGGGCGGAGGAGCGGAGGACGACCGTCAGCGCCTGGAGCGAGCGGTGGCGATCAGCCAGGAGAAGATCCAGACGCTCGCGGACTTTTGGCCGCTGGCGGGGTTTCTCTTCGAGCGGCCCGTCGAGGACCAGCGCGCGCGGGAGCGGTGGCTCGACGAGCGAGGCAGGCAGACGCTCGCGCAGGTGCGGGGGGCGTTGGAGCAGGCCGGGGGGTTCACGGAGGACGAGGTGCAAGAGGCGCTCACCGGGGTGCAGCAGCGTTTGGGGGTAAAGCCGCGTGATGTCTACCAGCCGCTGCGCGTGGCGCTCGCCGGCACCGCGGTCTCCCCGGGAATCTTCGAGAGTGTGGCGCTCCTGGGCCGCGAGGAGACCCTGCGGCGCATCGACGCCGCCCTTGCACGCGCGGCGTGAGACTTCAGACGCTCGGCTTGCGGCCGATTACGACTCGAAAAGCTCGACCTGCGGCCGATTACCGAGACGTACCTGCGGCCAAACACCTCAACCGAACGTCCACCCCTGCCGATAGTGGAGAGGACCAGACGCCCAACGGATTGGGCGGTATGCGACAGAGAGGTGCGCAGGAGCATGCAGGCAACAGCCACCACACGGCAACAGAGGGCCAAGGAGCGGCCCGCCGCAGCCGGCGAGTCCGCCCCCGCGGGCGGCCGTCACCAGAACGAGGGCCACGGCCGGCGCCTGACCCAGGCGTTCGAAGCGCTCGAGGGGTTCCCCGCACTGGCGGAGTCGTGCAAGCGGCTGCTGGCGGTGACCTCCAAGGATCACATCGCCACGGCGGATGTGGTGAGCGCGGTGGAGTCCGATGTGGCGCTCGTCACGACGGTGCTGCGCATGGCCAACCGGGCGCCGCAGGCGCGGGGCCGCGTTGAGACGGTGGTGGGAGCCGTGGAGGTGCTCTCCCCGCAGACCGTGCAGGCGTTGGCGGGGCGGGTGCGGAAGTTCGATTTCTTTGAGCGCGCGAGCGTGTGGGACGCGGCCCCCGAGCGCTTCCGTCTGCACGCGCTGGCCACGCAGCACGCGGCCGACAGGGTGGCGGCGGAGGTCGGCTATGAGAACCGCGACCGTCTGACGGTGACGAGCCTGATGCACGACATCGGCAAGCTGGTGCTGCAGCACGCTTACCCGGGCTACCCCGTGCAGGTGCACCAGGGGGCGCAGACCCCCGAGGAGCGCATCCACCAGGAGCGCCGCGAGCTGGGTGTGGACCACGCGCTCGTGGGCGGGGTGCTGGCGCGGCGGTGGGGCCTGCCGGTGTCCGTGGCGAGCGTGATCGAACGCCACCACAGTACGGAAGCGACGGGAGAGGCGGCGTTCGTGCGCCTGGCAGACATGCTCGCCCACTACACCCAGGGGGCCCCGGTCTCCCCGGCGGAGATGCTGCGCACCGCGCGCACGGTTGGCCTCGGGCCAGAGGAGCTGCGCAGGGTGATGTACGAGCTGCCCAACTCCAACAACCAGCGCCAGCGCCACGTTGACCCCTGCCCGCTGTCGGGGCGCGAGCTCGGCGTGCTACAGCGGCTGGCAGAGGGCAAGGTGTACAAGCAGATCGCGCACGAGCTCTCGCTCTCCACGAGCACAGTGCGCACCCACCTGCACAATATCTACGGCAAGCTCGGCGCCGTGGACCGCGCGCAGGCCGTGCTGATCGCCACGGAGCGCGGCTGGCTCTAAGAGCCGATTTCAAAAAGACCGGCACGCCCGGATGCGCCCCTGTACGCGGCGCTGGATCGCCACGGTCCGTCTTACCCGTGCTACCAGCACGGGCTTCACCGGCCCGCGTCGCCCAGCTTGGTCCAGGAACGCCCCGGACGCACCGCCTATTTCGAAACCGGCTCTAGGGCGCTCCGGCTCCGCCGGTGGGGCTGCTCGGGGGCCCGGCAGAGCCACTTTTACCGCTGGAGGGTTCCGCTGCGCCGCCCCCGGTGCCGCCGCTGGCGCCGGAGCTTGCTTCCGAGGGTGCGGTTGTAGAGGAGGTCCCTCCCGCCGAGCTGCCGCCCGAGCTCGAGCTTTCGCCCGCTGTGCTCGCCGCCTGTTCGCCAGAGCTCGAGCTTGCTTCGTTTGCGCTCGCTGCGGAGCCCGAGGCGGTCGTGGAGGTGGAGGTGGTCGAGGTGGTCGTCGTGGAGGTGCCGTGCGTCGCTTCGCTTTCGGCCTGGGTGCTGGTCGGCGGGGTGATTTCTGGGGTGCTGTGGGGTACCACGTCGGCCGTGTTGCCGCCGCCTCCGCAGGCCCCCAGCGTCAGGGCTAGGAGAAGCGCCGTCGCGCCCGCGAGGAGCGCGGCGAGCGGTCGGCGGCCGGCCGGTGGCCGACGCCTCACGGCTCCAGCGGTCCCATCCGGCGGCCGCAGGTTGGACAGTCGTTCAGGTCCTTCTGCGCGAGTTGCTGGCACCAGGGGCAGAAGCGCAGGTTCTCGACCGCCCACGGAAGCCGCGAGGTGGAGGGCGCCAGGGGTAGCACCTTGCCCACGATCTCCATCGGCTCGCCCGACTCCCGGTCGCGGTAGATCTCCTCCGGCTGCGCCTCAAGGATGACCTCTCGCCCGCTGGCGGGGTTGCGCAGTCGGTAGCGCTGCTGCACGCTCATCGCGAGGACTTTACAGCAGCCCGCGGAGGGAGAGCCGCTACAGGGCTCCGCTGTGTGGACGTGGACACCGGGGCGCCGCGGGGAGCCCGCAAGCTACAGGACGCCGCCCGCTCAGTCGGATAGAGTTCGCGCCGAGTGAGGGGACTGCGCAACATGGGGATGTTGCTCACAGCGAGCGTCGCGCTGCTCGTGGCGAGCGGCTGCGGCTCTGTCAAGCACAACGAGAACGCCAACCTGATCGTCGGCAAGCAGCAGTTCGTCGCCAAGTGCGGCGCCTGCCACACGCTCGCGCGGGCCAACACGAAGGGCACCGTCGGGCCCAACCTCGACGAAGCGTTCCGTCACAGCGTCGCCGAAGGACTTGGGCGCAGCACGATTCCCAGCGTCGTGCAGTACCAGGTCGAATACCCCAACCCCGAAAACGTGATGCCCAAAGGCCTCGCGAGCGGCTCCGTGCTGAAGGACATCGCCGCCTACGTCGCCTACGCCGCGGCGAGGCCCGGCAGCGACTCCGGTCTGCTCGCCAGCGCCGTCGCCCCCGCGGGCTCCGGCAAGCCGGCGGTCGAGCAGGCCGGCAAACTCGAACTGGAAGCCAACCCCACCGGGCAGCTCGCCTACACCACCAACAAAGCCGTTGCCACCGCCGGCCCGGTGACGATCTCCATGAAAAACATGTCCGGGGTGACGCACAACCTCGCGATCCAGTCGGGCACCTCTGGCCCCGTGCTGGGCGCGACTCCGCTGGAGCCCAAGGGCACCGCCTCCTTCACCGTCAACCTGAAGCCCGGCACCTACACCTTCTTCTGCCAGGCCCCCGGCCACCGCGCCGCGGGGATGGTCGGCACGCTCACGGTCAAATGACGGCCGTGGACGCTGCGCTGGCCGGCGTCCTCGATCGCTCATGTGCCTGAGCACATTTCGCTCACTGCGTCCTGAGCCTGCTTGGTCCACGACCGTCATTGGGGCTTGTGAATGAATAGATGGCTCAGGAGATCGCGCGGACTACGAGGATCACCGCGATGATCACCGCGAAGACGGCGATCACGTAGAGCAGCAGGCGGAACATCTCGCCCTCGGAGCGCAGCGGGTTGAGCATCGGACCGGCACAGTAGAGGATCGACTCGTCTTTGCGTCCAGCGCTCGCGTCCGCGCCGACCCGTGGCGCTAGGTTGCAAAGCTCGCGATGACCAGGATTCGACCCTTCCGCGGAGGATGATCGTCGCCCGCGGCCTGAAGACGATCGCGTTCTGCGGGAGAGCGGTCGTCTCGGGCCGCTTGAGAACGATCTTCTCGCTCGCGGTGACGCTCCTCACGGTTCTGTGGACTGGCTCCACCGCTGCGTGGGCCGCCGCGGAACCGGTGTCCCTCGGCAGGGCCCATCTTGGGGTCCCGCTCAGCGCCCCGGCGTCCCCCGTACTGCCCGAAGCCGGCGAAGTCGGGTACGCATGGCGACGCTGCTCCTTCTACACCACGATGGTCTCCGCCGACGGCGCGGCCCATCTGTGGCCCCTGGACGACGCCTCTGGCAGCGCCGAGGACCTGGTGGGCTCCTCGTCCGGGCGTTACCTTGGCGCGCACGTTCCAGCCCCAAGCGGGCCGCTGATCGAACAGGGCGGAGTGGGGGCGGCGTTCGACGGGAGCACCTCTGCGGTGACGCTCCCCGGGGCTGCCGGCCCGCAGGGAGTGGGTGCCTTTACGTTCGAGCTGTGGGCGCGACCGACGGAGATCGACGGGGTCTACCGGTTCCTGATCTCCGACGAGGAAACCGTCGCGGGCAAACGGGCCGGCACCGGCGTCTGGCTCTCGAAGGCGGGGCTCGGCTTCGAGCGCTGGAGTGGCGGTGTGAGCGCGTCGATCACCTACGCGGCGGGGCTGCCGCTCGACGTGTGGAGTCAGGTGCTTGCGAGCTACGACGGCTCGACGATGAGGCTGTTCGTGGACGGGGTGCAGGTCGGCTCAAGGGCCACGACTGCTCCGCTTGATCCGGTCGCCAACCCCGTCACGATCGGCGCGGGGGCGGGGGGAAGCTCGGGCTTCTTTGCGGGTGACCTCGCGGACGTCGCGATCTACCCCGACGCGATCGCCCGGGCGCACGTCGCCGCTCGCTATGCCGACGGCACCAACGCTCCCTGCGCGACGATCGCGGGTGCTCGCGGCGCCTCCTACACCCCCACGCTCGCCGATCTCGGCGACACCCTCTCTGCGACAGTCACGTCGACGGGCGCCAGCCACAGCGCGAGCGTCACCGGGCAGAGCGAAGGGCCGGTCGACGACGGGCACGGCAACGTGGTCGCGGCGGGCATCGACGGCCTCAGCGAAGGGGAGACCGTGAGTGGCACGCTTGCCGTCGAGGCCACCCTCTACGGGCTGCCCGCCGACCGCATCGAGTTCGACGTCGATGGGCAGTACAGGTACGCAAAGCCCGCCGAGGCTCCCTACCAGTACACCTGGTACACGAGGGCGGAGTCCAACGGGCCGCACACGCTGAGCGTGAAGCTCTGGGGCCCCGGTGCCGCGACGCCCGTGAGCACGCAGGTGACAGTGGACGTCCACAACCTCACCAGCTACCCCACGCCGCTGCCTTTCGGCGAGGAGAGCGTGTACTCCGAACTGAACGAGGGCGAAGAAGCGACCGCGCAGGATCTCCTGGAAAACGTGTGGCCCGCCCGCGGCTTTCCCCTGCCCTACCTACAGTGGCCGCTCACCTGGCAGGAGGATCCCTACCACGAAGCTTACTGGGAGTTTTACTTCTACGGGCTGCGACCCGAGGCGACCCTGCTGTACGAGTGGGAGACGACTGGAAGGGCTGCCTACCTGGAAAAGCTGATCGCGATCCTGCGCTCCTATGTGGCCTACGACCGGGTCCGCCCGGAAGACACAACCACGTTCGACAACGACCACACCTCTGCCTATCGCACGATGGAGCTGATCAACTTCTATGTGAAGCTGAAGATCGCCCACGCGCTGCCCGTAGATCTCGAAGAAGGTCTCGCTCGCTCGCTGGAGAAGCTGGGGGCCTTTCTTGCGGAAGCCAAGCACTTCGAGGCCGACTACAACCACGGCTTCAACGAGGGCGCCGCGCTGCTACTGCTGGCCGACAACTTCCCCCACATGCCCGGTGCGAGCAGCTGGCGGGCGCTCGCACTGGAACGCTTGAAGGAGATGCTCTCCAACACGATCGACGCCGACGGCGTCGAGGTCGAGAACTCTCCCTTCTACCAAGTCTACGTTCTCGGGCTCGTCTACCAGATAGCCCAGTGGGCCAAGCACTACGAGCCCGAACTCGCAGGCCCCTACTCCGAAGCAGCCAACAAGATGCTCAGGTTCACGGCCGACGTCACCGAGCCCGACGGCTACCTGCCGATGCTCGGCGCGACCGCCACCACGTACATGCCCAGCCAGGACCCCAACGTCTACGGGCCGATGGCCGCCGCAGACCCCGAATTCGACTTCGCCTTCACGCGCGGCGCGCAGGGGACCCCGCCCCCCGACGGTACGGTGCTCTTCCCGATCTCGGGACTGTTCCTGATGCGCTCGCCGCTCGGGTCGGTCGCCAACCTGCCAAACCAGACGTTCCTCACCTTCAACTCGGGCACCTACCGGACGAGTCACTCAGACCTCGATGCGATGGGGATCACGATGTACTCAAACGGCGCGGAGGTGCTACCCACCTCTGGGCTCTACACCTACACCGAAGAACCGGGCCTCGAGTACTTCCACGGCACGCGCTCGCACAACACGGTGGTGGTGGACGGTAAAGACCAGGAAGAGGGCTCTTCGGTGGCGGGCAGCTACGGCTCCTCCGAAGACTCGACGTGGGCGAGCGGGGTGAGCAAGCTCTATCCAGGCGTCACTCATCACCGCACGGTGGTGATCCTCCGGCAGGGGCTCGTGCTCGTGCGCGATCAGTTGAGCAGCCAGAGCTCCCACGAATACAGCCAAACCTGGCATCTGGCGCCGACCGCGACGCCGAGCGCAAGTGCTGAGAACGTCACCGCGATGGTGAGTGGTAAACCGCAGCTGCAGATCACCCAGGCGAGTCCTTCGGGGATGACGCTGCAGAGCTTCGACGGCGCGATCAACCCCATGCAGGGCTGGTACTCCTCAGGCTACGGCTTCAAGCAGCCAAGCTGGGCGCTCCAGTTCACCCGCGATGGCACGAGCGCGAGCTTTGCCACGCTCCTCGCGGCGGGCCCCTACGCCTCCCAGAGCGCGACCGTCAGCGAAGCCACCGGTCCGGAAGCCGATCTGATCGATGTGTGTGTGGGTGGCGGCACGGGCTACGCGGTGACGGTCCCACACGAGAACGATACGCCCCCGACGATCGCCGCAGGCGGGTGCGCGAGCTGACGTTCGGGGGCTCACTACGCCCCGAGGGTCGTGGGCCAAGTAGGCCAAAGGGCAAGAGGCCGTGGCGTGCTTTGTATGTGAGCGGCTGAGGACGCAGACCAGACCGATCGGAGATCGACCAGAGCCGCCGGGTCGCTCTCAGATTACATAAACGGTGGTGAAGACCACGATCCACATGATGTCCACAAAGTGCCAGTAGATCCCGGGCACCTCAACGCCGCGGTGCTCCTCGGGGGTGAAGTGCCCGCGGAAGGCCCTGACCGTGACGATCAACAGCAGGATCAGGCCGATCGTCACGTGCGCCCCGTGCAGGCCGGTGAGCGAGTAGAAGATCGTCTGCTGGGCGGCGTCCTGGGGGGCGAAGCCGATGTTGGCGTACTCGTTGATCTGGATGAACAGGAAGGTGCAGCCGAGCAGGAAGGTCGCGACCATGCCGGCCTTCAGCCCGAAGCGGTTGCCTTTCTTGATCGAGGTCTGCGCCCAGTGCATCGTGAACGACGAGGAGACGAGGATCAGGGTGTTCACGCCCGCGACGTTGACCGGCAATTTGGTTCCGGGTGCCGGCCAGGGGTCGCCCTGGGCGACGCGGATGAAGAAGTAGGCCGTGAAGAACGCGCCGAAGATCATGATCTCGGAGATGATGAAAAGCAGCATCCCGAGCAACTGGGGGTCCACGCGCGAGCTGTGGTTGGCCGGCGGCGGGCCGTGGTGCTCGTCCGCGCCCCCGTGAGCGTGCTCGGCGGCGTGGCCTGCCGTGGGGTGGGGGATGCTGGCGGCCTCCACGGGGGGCTTCTCCGTCAGCTCCCCGCGGCGGCCGGGGTCGCCTCGGCTGCCTGCAGGTCGACCACGACGTGCTCCACGGGAACCGTCGTGGCCCCACGCACGCGCTCGATCAGGTTCGAGCGCATCCAACCCGATCGCTCGTCGGGCAGCGTGGAGATCACCACGTCGTCGACTCGGAACAGCTCCAGCGCGTTCATCGCCGCGGTGTAGGGGTCGGGGTCGCCGATCATGCCCGAGCTGAGCAGCCCCGCGGCGCGCAGCTTCTCGAGCATCGCCCGAAGGCGCGTACGCGCCTCGCGCGGCGCGGCGCCGTGGCCGCCTTGCTGGGGCACGACCGCGACGAACAGGTGGCGCTCGCCGTGGGCCGCCGTCTCCCGCAGGCGCTCGACCAGCTCCTCGCCGCTGGAGGTTTTGTTGGCGATCACGAGCGTCACGCGGAAGGGCAGGCCCTCCTGCTCGAGGTCGGTGACGATGTGCTCGACCGGCAGTCCCGAGGCGTTGTGGACGCGTTCGATCAGGTCGCGCCGCAGCCAGCCGGAGTGCGTGATCGGGTGAGTTGAGATGATCACCTCGCTCGGACGGCGCTCGGCGATCTCGTCCATCGTGGCCAGGAAGGGATCCGCGTCGCCGACCGTGCCACTAGCCTCGATACCCTCCTCGGCAAGCAGCGAGACTGCGAGGTCGATCCGCACCTGGGCGGACTCGCGCACCGCCTCGTCGTAGATCACGAGGCCCGAGGAGGGCTTGCTCTGGGGCACCACGAGGCGAAAGCGCACGTCGCCGCCCGCCGCGAGCTCGCGCACTCTGTCTAGCAGCCTGCGGCCCCCCAGCGTGCGGTTGGCCACCACCAGTATCTCCTTCATCGCGCCACCTCTTCCGATGTCGTCACTACGAACACGAGCTGCTCGTCTCTCTTACGCTGAGGGTTCGTGGGCCCTGAGTCATGCCGATGCTCACTCGCCACCACTGGGTACCGGCACGCTGCCGGCCGTCTGCGTTCTGACTTCCGAGGGCAGCGGCGCGGGCGTGAAGATCCCATGCACCGCACCGGGGACGCCGTACTCGTAGGCCCCGCCCACGACCGTGGGCACCCTGTCGAAGTTGAAGATCGGGGGCGGCGAGGAGACCTGCCACTCCAGCGTCATCCCGCGCCAGGGGTTGGCCACAGCGCGCGGGCCGTGGCGCCAGGAGTTGACCATGTTGTAGAGGAAGATCAGCGTCGCCGCCCCGAGGATCCAGCTGCAGATCGAGATGAACAGGTTCATGTCCGCGAACTGGGCGGCGTAGGTGGCCACGCGGCGGGGCATCCCCTGCAGACCGAGGATGTGCATCGGCCCGAACGTGAGGTTGAAGAAGATGAAGGTCATCCAGAAGTGCCACTTGCCCAGGCGCTCGTCGTACATGCGCCCGGTCATCTTCGGGAACCAGTAGTAGACGCCCGCGAAGATCGTCATCAGCGAGCCGCCGAACAGCACGTAGTGGATGTGGGCGACGATGAAGTAGGTGGCGCTCACGTGGATGTCGAACGGGAGCATCGCGAGCATGATCCCGCTGATCCCGCCCGCCGAGAACGCGACCAGGAAGCCCAGGGCGAACAGCATCGAGGTATCGAGGTGCAGCACCCCGCGCCACAGCGTGGCCAGCCACGAGAAGATCTTGATGCCGGTCGGCACCGCGATGATCACGGTGGTGACCGCCATCGGGATGCGCACCCACCCGGGCATCCCCGAGGTGAACATGTGGTGCGCCCACACCGTGAATCCGAGCCCCACGATCGCCAGCAGCGAGAAGGCCATCATGCGGTAGCCGAAGATCGGTTTGCGCGCCTTCACGGCGACGATTTCGCTGATGATCCCGAAGCCGGGCAGCATCATGATGTAGACCGCCGGGTGGGAGTAGAACCAGAAGATGTGCTGGTACATCAGCACGTTGCCGCCCTTGTCGGCGTCGAAGAAGTTGAAGCCCAGGGCGCGGTCGAGCAGGATCATGAACTGCGAGGCCGCCACGAACGGCGTGGCGATCACGACCAGCAGCGAGGTCGAGAAGTTCGCCCACACGAGCAGCGGCATCCGGAAGAAGCTCATCCCCGGCGCTCGCATCGTGATGATCGTCACAAGGAAGTTGAGCGCGGTGGCGACCGAGGAGGCGCCCGCGAACTGCACCCCGATCGAGAAGAAGTTCTGCCCGATCGGAGTCACGGTCGAGAGCGGCGCGTAGGCGGTCCAGCCGTCGGCGAACGCGCCGCCGGGGGCGAGGAAGCTCAGCAGGATGATGATCCCGCCGAGCGGCAGCATCCAGAAGGAGAGCGCGTTCAGGCGCGGGAAGGCCATGTCGGGCGCGCCGATCATCAGCGGCAGCACGAAGTTCGCGAGGCCGGCGAACACGGGGATCACGAAGAAGAAGATCAGGATCGTGGCGTGCACCGAGAAGAGGCCGTTGTAGGTGTTGGCGTCCACGAACTTCGCCCCCGGCTGGGCCAGCTGGATGCGCATCAGCATCGCGATCATCCCGCCGACGAGCAGGAAGAAGAAGGAGGTCACCACGTACTGCACGCCGATCACCTTGTGGTCGGTGTTGACCTTGAAGTAGTCCTTCCACGTGTACGCGCCGTGGTTGGCGTGGCTCTCCGGGCGCGTCGGCCGGCCGGCCGCCCAGTGGAACCAGTAGTCGAAGACGCCCAGGCCGACCAGGAAGAACAGCGGGCAAGCGATCAGCGAGACCGTCAGGATCGCGTCGCCGCTGAGGTAGTGGGTGTAGGTCGCGTGTCCGGTGGCGGTCCGCACCACCCACGTCAGCGCTGTGGCGAACGCGACCGCGAGGGCTGCGGCCAGGAAGGCGCGGTAGAAGCCAGGTGCACGAAGTCTCACAGCCATCTGTCAGCTCCCTCCAAGGATCTCTGAGCAGCCATCAAACCTTACCCCGTGGCCACGGTCGAGGGGACCTTCAGCTGGCTTTTGATCCACGCTTCGAAGCGCGCGGGCGTCACCACGTGGATGGCCGAGCGCATCAGCGAGTGTCCGGCTCCGCACAGCAGGTTGCAGACGACCGGATACGTGCCGAGTCGGATCGGCGTCGCGCGGATGTGGGTGGTGATGCCCGGCACCGCGTCCTCCTGCAGGCGGAAGGCGGGGATGTAGAAGGCGTGGATGACGTCTCTGGAGTGGATGTGGAAGTAGACCGACTCGCCCTTGGGCACGTACAGCGAGTAGCTGCGCAGCGGCGCCCCGCCGGTCACCGAGGGGGGGTACTCGTAGCTCCAGAAGAACTGCTGGCCGGTCACGTTCACCTGGATTTCCTTGCCGGGCGGTTTGCGTTCGTTTTCGTTGAGCACCACGAACGAGTAGGAGACGAGGCCAATGACGAGGACCGCGGGGATCGCCGTCCAGAAGACCTCAAGGCGAGTGTTGCCGTGGATCGGCGGTCCGTCCAGGAGCTCCTGGCCCGGGCGCATGTGGAACTGCCAGACGCAGTAGAGGATCACGGTGACCACGAGCACGAAGATCGGGATCGAGGCGATCACCAGCACGTGGTAGAAGAAGTCGGTGTGCTTGGCCTGCTCGGAGGCTACCGGCGGGAACCAGTGGATCACGTAGCTCAGGACGATGCCGATCGCCGTGGCGAGCACGCCGGCGAGGATCGCCCAGGTCAGCGAACGTTTGCTGGGGGTCCTAGGCGTGGACACCGGCGGCCAGCTCCCCAGCGGCGCCTGTTCGACGAATTGCTACGAGCCCTTCCATCCCGCGCAAGATCCTATTGCCTTCGCCCGACGAATGACAGCCCCCCTTGACGCGGAGCCCGATAGGCTCTACATTGAGGCAATCGTTGCAAACTGCCTCGGGCGAGGACGACCGGGACCGACGTGAGAAAGGAGCTGTCATGGAGGTTCGCGAAGGGATGACTCCGACGATCCTGGCGGTCGGCCCCGGCCACACGCTGCGCGACGCCGCGCGGCTAATGTCCGAGCGCAGCGTGGGCGCGGCGGTCGTGATCGACCCCGACGGGCCCGGCCCGGGCATCCTCACCGAGCGCGACATCCTGCTCTCGGTAGGCGCCGGGCAGGACCCCGACGGCGAGCGCGTCGCCGAGCACCTGACCAGAGAGGTCGTGTACGCGGCCCCCGACTGGTCGCTGGAGGAGGCCGCCGCAGCGATGGTGCGGGGCGGCTTCCGTCATCTGATCGTCGTCGAGGGAGGGGAGTCCGTGGGCATCCTCTCCGTTCGAGACATCGTGCGCTGCTGGACAACCGATGGGGCTGTCTGTCCCGTGCCAGCAGGCGCCGCGGTGGGGTGAGAGAGGGGCGAGGTACCCGCTGGGGAACGGGTTACGCCGCCGCCGATGGGGCCGTGCGTGGTGGGAGGGACCACGCGCGGTGCCTCACCGACTTCGTCGCGGGGGGAGGGGGTACCCTCCCCCCGACCCCCTCCCCGTCGGGGAGGGTGGGCCCTCCCCCGACACCCCCTCCCCCCTCTGGCGGTGTAGGCCGCACGCATCCCGCGAGGAACCACGCGCGCAGTGCCTCACCAAGCAGGGCTTCGCCGACCGCGATTGGGTCGCGGCACCTTCTTCGACGGTCTCTGTAACTTGACCTGGCGTGTAGGACTCGCGACCTCGGCCGGCAAGCCCTCACGGCCGTCGTGATCCACTTCCGTGGCGGCGCAGGCCACACAACCCCCTGCTCCGCCGCCGGTAGTGTCTCAGTTTGGCCGGGACCCGCAGACCCGCGAGAGCCGGATAGTGCATTTGGCGAACATGCAGCTACTGGACCTCTCATAACTGCCATCTGGTTGCTACCCACAGGTCCAGTCGGTGATATACCCCCAAACTGGGCAGTGTCTCAGTTTGGCCGGGACCCGTAGACCCGCGAGAGCCGG
The DNA here is from genome assembly GCA_963725535.1 of uncultured Solirubrobacterales bacterium. GTDB lineage: Bacteria > Actinomycetota > Thermoleophilia > Solirubrobacterales > Solirubrobacteraceae > Palsa-744. Next base: position 209,828 of record CAVRYX010000005.1, on the reverse strand, counting down.
ATAGTGCATTTGGCGAACATGCAGCTACTGGACCTCTCATAACTGCCATCTGGTTGCTACCCACAGGTCCAGTCGGTGATATACCCCCAAACTGGGCAGTGTCTCAGTTTGGCCGGGACCCGTAGACCCGCGAGAGCCGGATAGTGCATTTGGCGAACATGCAGCTACTGGACCTCTGATAACTGCCATCTGGTTGCTACCCACAGGTCCAGTCGATGATATAGCCCCAAACTGATACGCCACCCCGCCGAACGCATTAAGGTCGTCAGGCCTCCTGGTCCCGTTCCGCCAGCCGAACGCGCCCCTGGACCGCCTCAGTGAGGATCGAGCGGAAGCTCGTCGATTTCGCGGCGCGTGTCTCCGATCCAGCGAGCCACGCAGACGACCGTGAGGACCACGCCGATCACGGTCAGCTCGATGAAGGTCGTGACGCCCACGAGCGCGAGCGTGACCCCCACCGCGGTGAGCAGCGGCAGCAGGCTCGGGCCGGGGAGGTGGATCTCCTCGCCGGCGGGTGGGATCTCGGGGTCGAGCTCGCTCACGAGACGTACAGGGCGGCGACTACGAACGAGATACCGAACATGAACATTGAGATCGCCATGATGATCAGGCCGGTGCGGATGTTCTTGCGTGCTAGGCGACGAGTCATCGTGGCGTGCAGTCTATAGATGAACGTGGGCGTCGAGCACCATCGCGCAGAACAGCAGCGCGAGGTAGGCGAGCGAGAAGAGGTAGAGCTGTAGCGCGCTGCGCCGGTCGGCCCGGCGGTAGAGGCGCACGGCGCCGGCGATGAAGCCGAGGCCGAGCGTCAGCGAGGCGACCAGGTAGATGCCGCCGAAGCCCCCGGCGCAGAAGGGCAGCTGGGTGACGGCGTAGAGCAGGACCGTGTAGAGCAGGATCTGCCGACGGGTCTCGGCCTCGCCGCGCACCACGGGGAGCATCGGTACGCCGACCTTCGCGTACTCGTCCTTCATCAGCAGCGAGAGCGCCCAGAAGTGGGGGGGAGTCCAGAAGAAGACGATGAAGAACAGCAGCACCGCGACGCCGCTCACGGAGCCCGTCACGGCGGCCCACGCGACCAGCGGCGGGACGGCGCCGGCAGCGCCGCCGATCACGATGTTCTGCGGGGTGCGCCGCTTCAGCCACACGGTGTACACGAGCACGTACCCGAGGAAGCCCGATAGCGCGAGGCTCGCGGCGAGCACGTTGACCGTCAGCGAGAGCTCTGCGAACGAGAGCGCCGCCAGCGCGCAGCCGAACGCCAGCGCGGCCCCCGGGGCGATCCGCCCGGCGGGGATCGGGCGGCTGGCGGTCCGTGTCATGCGCGCGTCGATGTCGCGGTCGAACCAGTGGTTGACGGCTCCCGCGCCACCTGCGGAGAGGTAGCCGCCGAGGCAGGTGAGGGCCACCAACAGCGGCGAGGGATCGCCGGCGACGTACATCGTGGTGATCGTGGTCAGCAGCAGCAGCGACTGGACCTTCGGCTTGGTCAGCTCCAGGTAATCGCAGAGCAGCTGGCGGGTGCGCGAGACCGGCCGGCGCTCGTGGACGGACGCGCCGGGGACTGCGACGGCGGTGGCGGGGAGTGGTGCCTGGAGCGCTGGTGTGGCGCCGAGGGGGGTGGAGGAGCCGTCCATCGCAGGTGAGTCTAGGCGCGCAGGCGGGTCGGTGCGCCGCAGGACACGGAGGCCGGGGGGCCGCAGGCCACTACACGCCCACCTGCGTGGCGCCCGTGGGCACCGTCGCGCGCCCCGGGGCCGGCGCGGAGGTGGTCCGGCGCTCGATGTCCAGACGGATGTCCTTCATTGGTTCTCCCGAGCGCACGCGCGGGATCACGTCGAAGTTGTTGACCGCCGGCGGGGAGCTGGTGAACCACTCTAGCGTGTTCGCTTTCCACGGGTCGGGCCCCGCGATCGCGCCCGTCTTCAGGCTGCGCACGACGTTGACGATTGTGACCAGCACACCGGAGGCGAGGATGAACGCCCCGATCGTGGAGATCAGGTTGAAGAGCGCGAGGTGGCCGACGTTTTCGTACTCGTACACACGCCGGGGCATCCCTTCGAGGCCGAGCTGGTGCTGGATCAGGAAGGTCGCAAGGATGCCCACGAACATCAGCCAGAAGCTGAGCTTGCCGAGCCCTTCGCTGAGCATCCGTCCCGTGATCTTGGGGAACCAGTAGTAGATCCCGGCGAAGATCGGCAGCACCGCCCCGCCGACCAGCACGAAGTGGATGTGCGCGACCACGAAGTACGTTTCGTTGAGCTGCCAGTCCACGGGGAAGATCGCGAGGAACACGCCGGAGATGCCGCCGATCACGAACAGTCCGATGAAGCCGGCGCAGAACAGCAGCGGTGTCTTGAATTCGATCGTGCCCTGCCACAGGGTGGCGATCCAGTTGAAGATCTTCACGCCGGTGGGGATCGCGATCAGCAGCGAGCTCATCATCGCGAAGTAGAGGACGACTTTGGGGATCGGGGCGGCGAACATGTGGTGCGCCCAGACGAGGAAGCCGAGGAACCCGATCGACACGGTGGAGACCGCGATCGCCCGGTAGCCGAAGATCGGCTTGCGCGCGAACACGGGCAGGATCTCCGAGACGAGCCCGAAGCCGGGGAGCACCATGATGTACACCTCTGGGTGCCCGAAGAACCAGAAGAGGTCCTGCCACAAGAGCGGCGAGCCGCCGAGACCGGCGTCGAAGAAGTGGGTGCCGAAGTGCCGGTCGGTGAGCAGCATCGTCACCGCGGCGGCGACCACGGGAAGCGCGAAGATCAGCAGCACCGAGTAGGTCAGCATCGCCCACACGAACAGCGGCAGCCGGCCCCAGCTCATGCCGGGAGCGCGCATGTTGGCGACCGTCGCGTAGAAGTTGATCGCCCCCACGAGTGAGGAGAGGCCGGTGAGGTGGATCAGGTAGATCCACGCGTCCTGCCCCCCGGAGGGGGAGAAGAAGGCGTTGGAGAGCGGCGGGTAGCTGGTCCAGCCGGCTTCCGGGGGGTTCCAGAAGATCGAGGCGTAGAAGACGATCCCACCGGCGAGCAGCAGCCAGAAGGAGAGCGCGTTCAGGCGCGGGTAGGCCATGTCGCGCGCGCCGATCATCAGCGGCAGGAAGTAGTTGGCCAGGCCCGCCATCATCGGCACGACGAACAGGAAGACCATCGTGGTGCCGTGCATCGTGAACAGCTGGTTGTAGGTCTGGGGGGTGACCAGGTTGTTGTCGGGCACCCCCAGCTGCAGGCGGATCATCAGCGCCTCGGTGCCGCCGAGGATGAAGAACACAAACGTGAGGACCATGTACATGATCCCGATCCGCTTGTGGTCGGTGGTCGTCAGCCAGCTCATGAAGCCGCGCTCCTCGCGCTCGGCGCGGTGGGCGACTACCTGGGGTACGGGGGCGGCGTAGGTGGCCATGAGGGTGCTTGCTTTCTCTTTCTCGTGCTCGCTGTAGCTGGATCTCTGTCTGGTGTTGGTGGGCTGGCTGGATCTCTGTCTGGTGGGCTGGCGGCTCTTCGTCTGTCCGTGTCCGTGGGGAAGTTGGTGGTGTGGGTTTGGTGGGGAGGGGGTCTGAAGGCCCGCCCACCCGGGCCTGCCTTTAGGGGTTCTCCTAGGGGTTCTCGACCCGTCCGGGGCCGGTCTGGCTGTTGAGCGTGGCCCGTTCGACCTTCGCGTCGGCGTTGGCTTCTTCGATCAACCGTTTGCGTTCGGCCAGCCACGCATCGAACTGCGCGGGCGGGATCGCGCGCACCGTGGCGATCATGCGGGCGTGCCCGCGCCCGCACATGTTCGCGCACTGCCCGTGGAAGACACCGGGCTTTTCGATCTTGAACCAGGTGTAGTTGTGGTAGCCGGGGACGGCCTGGAACTTGCCTCCGAGGGCAGGGATCCACCACGAGTGCACGACGTCCGCGGAGACGATGTTGAGCGTCACCGTGGTTTTCGTGGGGACGACCATTTCCTCGTAGGAGTACGGCGCCCCGAGGCCGTCGGGGTTGGTGGCGCCGGGGTAGATGTACTGCCAGATGTACTGGCGCCCGATGATCGTGATGTTGAGCGATTTGCCGTTGGGCGGCAGGCGGCGGTCGGCGGTGGCGAGGAGCTCGCCGTTTTCCGCGGCCAGCACGTCGCCGCCGGGGCCCGAGTTCGGGGGGTTCTGGATCGCGGAGAGCTTGAAGAAGGTGATGATTGCGAGCACGATCACGATCAGCGCGGCGCCCGCGGTCCAGCCGATCTCGAGGCGAGTGTTGCCGTGGATCTGGGCCGCTACGGCGCCCTTGCGGGCGCGGAAGCGGTAGAGCGCGTACCCGAGCGCCCCCTCGACGCCGACGAAGATCACGAGGGCGATGTAGAGGATGATCTTGTAGAGGCTGTCGATCTCGTTCGCGTTCGACGACCCGCCCGACTGCGGGGTGAAGAGCGCAAGCGTTGTGGGGAGCAGGTGGTTCAAGGCGCGCGGGATTCTATTCAGCCCGGGGCGGAACGCGCTTGATGACGTTTGCCACTAGGGATTTGGCAGGGATTTGACGCCCACCCACCCGTTCCGACCCGCCCGCTCCCACCTGCCCGCCTACCGGCCCGAGAACCGCGGCGGGCGCTTCTGCGCGAACGCGGTGACGCCCTCCACGAGGTCGTCGGAGCCGGCCATCTCCCGCTGCAGCTGCGCCTCGAGCTCGAGCTGCTCGTCCATGCGCGCGTACAGCCAGCTGTTGAGCTGGCGCTTGGTGCCCGCGTAGGAGCGCGTGGGCCCGGCGGCGAGGCGCGCGGCGAGCGCGGCGGCATCCTCGCGCACGCGCTCGTCGGGCACGACGCGGTTGACGAGGCCCCACTGAAGGGCCTGCTCGGCGGAGACCCGTTCGCCGAGCATCGCCATCTCGGTGGCGCGCGCCATGCCAACGCGGGTGGGCACGAACAGCGAGGAGCCCCCGTCGGGCACCAGGCCGATGTTCACGAACGCGAGCAGGAAGTAGGCGGACTGCGCGGCGAGCACGAGGTCGCAGCAGAGCGCCAGCGAGCAGCCGATGCCGACGGCGGGGCCGTTGACGCACGCCACCACCGGCAGCGGCAGCTCGCGCACGGCGTGGATGATCGGGTGATAGCGCTCGGTGAGCGTTTTGTAGACGTCGGGGCGCCCGTCGGGGGTGAGGTCGGCGCCCAGGTCCTTCAGGTCGGCCCCCGAGGAGAACGCGCGTCCGGCCCCGACGATCAGCACGGCGCGCACCGACTCCTCCGCGCCGACGCGGCGCAGCGCGGCGAGCAGGTCAAGACCGAACTGCTGGTTCCAGGCGTTCAGCGCGTGGGGGCGGTTCAGCTCGATCGTGGCGACGGGGCCGAGCTGCAGGTTGACGGTCTCAAAGTCGGCGGGGACGTCGGTCTCGCTCATCGCGGACTCCTCTCGGCGGGTGGCGGGCGTGCGGCTTCTGTGGCGTGGTGGCGTGTGTCGCGTGCAGCTTCGGTGGGTGAGTCGCATCAGGCATCCTATGGTGTCCCAATGCCCCGTCCCACGATCGGCATCTGCACAGCCCTCGAGCGCGCCAAGTGGAGCGTGTGGGATCAGCAGGCGGTGCTGCTGCCGCGCAGCTACGTCGAGGCGGTGCAGAGCGCGGGGGCGCTGGCGGTGATGATCCCGCCCGATCCCGCGCTCGTGGAGGATCCGGGCGAGGCGCTGGAGCTGCTCGACGGGCTGATGCTGGCGGGCGGCGCAGATATCGACCCGGTCTCCTACGGCGCCGAGGCGCATCCGGAGACGACGGGCACCGTCCCCGAGCGCGACGCGTGCGAGATCGCGATCTTCCACGAGGCGAGCAGGCGCGACATGCCGGTGCTCGGCATCTGTCGCGGGATGCAGCTGATCAACGTCGCCCAGGGAGGAACGCTCCTGCAGCACCTGCCCGAGCGCTTCGGCCACCACGAGCACCTGTCGGTGCCGGGCTCCTTTGACGGCGCCGACCACGAGGTGCGCCTGGTCGAGGGCTCGCTGGCGGCCCGGATCGCGGGTGAGACCAGGCACGCCACCAAGTCCCACCACCATCAGGGGGTCGAGCGCATCGGCGACGGCCTCACGGTGAGCGGCTACTCGGTGCGCGACGAGTTGCCCGAGGCGATCGAGCTGGCAGACCGGCGCTTCGTGCTCGGCGTGCAGTGGCATCCCGAGGCCGATCCGAGCAGCCCGTTCGTGCGCGCGCTGGTGCAGGCAGCGACCCGGGCGAGCGTCTGAGCGGTCCATATACTGCTCGCCCTGTGCGGCGGTCCAGGGCGATCAGAGCAACCGCATGGGCAGTGGTCGCGGCGGGGGTGGCGGCACCCCTGGTGCGCAGGAGGGTGAAGGCGCCGCCGCTCGTGGTGCAGACGGTCGCGTACTGCGCGCCGGTCGGCCTGAGCGTGGCGGTGCGGCGCTCGAGGACGCGCGACGTGGCGGTGTGCTGCCTGCAGATGTGGGCGTATATGGCCGCCTACAAGTCGCCCCACGACGATCCGGCCGAGCAGACGCGGCGGGTGCACGTGGACTACCCGATCGCGGTCGACAGGGTGATTGGCCTCGGCGAGCTCCCCACGGTACGCCTGCAGCACAGGCTCGCGCGGGTCGGCCCCGAGGGCCCGCGGTGGCGGAAGCTCGACAAGGCGCTCGTGTGGGCGCACTGGTCGTGGTTCATGGTGCCCCACGGCACGCTGGTGTACATCATGCTGCGCCACCCAGGGCGCTTCGAGCGCGCGGCGGCGATGACGTACGCGGTGTTCGATATCGGAGCGATGGTCTACTGGGTGTTGCCCACGGCCCCACCGTGGTATGCGGCGGCGGCCCCGGAGAACGGCCTCAGCCCCTCGACCGGCGGTGGCCATCGGACCTGGTGGGGGAAAGCCGGCGACAGCGGCGCGGCCGGCGGGGGCCAACGCGGCGAGGCGGAGGACCGAAGCGGGGGGACACTCGCCTCCGACCGAAGCCGGGAGACACGCGCCTCCGGCGAGCATCCCCCGTTCGGCCAGCACCGGGCGCCGCACAGGATGGTCGAGGTGCGGCGGATGATGGTCGAGTATGGGGCGTCGTTCTGGCGTGACGACTGGGGGCCCCTCTACAGTGTGTTCGGAGGCAATCCTTTGGCTGCGATGCCCTCGTTGCACTTTGCGACATCCGTGATGGCTGCGCTACTGCTCGCCGAGACGGGGCCAGCGGCGGGCGCGGTCGGCTGGGCGTATACGGGGACGCTCGGGTTCGCGCTGGTGTACCTCGGGGAGCACTACGCCGCGGACCTGATCGGGGGCGCGGCGCTGACGGTGGCGGTGCGCCGGCTGGGGCCACGGGCGGGCCCACTCCTCGAACGCGTCCGGCGCGCGGTGTCGGGGCTCGAGGCGAGCGCCCACGGAGCGGGGTGAGGGGGCGGTGGAGGCAGCGCGGGTGAGGAGCGAGGCGGTGGGAGCACGGCCGGGCGTGGTGAGGCCGGACGCGCGTCGGACGGCCGAGGCGGACCCGATCCGCGAGGAGGGACCGCGCCTGCAGGTGACCCGCAGAAGGGCGCTGGCGTTCGCGGCGTTCGTGGCGGCGGCGCTGGCGTTCCTGTACGTGGTGCTGCCTCAGGTGGGCGGCGTGAGGCACACGTGGGACAAGCTCGGCGAAGGCGACGCGCGGTGGATCGCGGTGGCGCTGGTCGTGGAGGTCGTCTCGATGGCGAGCTACATCGCGATCTTCCAAGGGGTGCACGTCCCCCCGGGCTCGCCGATCGGCCTGCGCCACAGCTACCAGATCACGATGGCGGGTCTCGCGGCCACGCGCCTGTTCGCCGCGGGCGGCGCCGGCGGGGTGGCGGTCACCGCGTGGGCGCTGCGCCGCTCGGGGATGGATGGCAAGGAGGTGGCGCAGCGGATGATCGCGTTCCTGGTGCTGCTCTACGGGGTGTACATGGCCGCGCTCGTGGTGTGCGGGGTGGGCCTGTACACCGGCCTGTTCCCGGGGGCGCATCCGTTCGCGATCACGATCGTCCCCGCGATCGTCGGCGCCGTGGGGATCGCGGTGTGCCTCGCGGTCGCGTTCGTGCCCGAGGACCTCGAGCGTCGCCTGGAGCGCCTGGGCGCGCGCCGTCCCCGCAGCGCGCGGTGGCTGCGCCGGCTCGCGAGCGGCCCGGCGTCGATCTCCGGCGGGGTGCGCTTCGCGGTCGCAAAGCTGCGCAAACCCGACCTGGCGATGATCGGGGTGGTGACGTGGTGGGGATTCAACATCGCGGTGCTGTACGCGTCGTTCCGTGCCTTCGGGCAGGCTCCCCCCGTGGCGGTGTTGGTGCAGGCGTACTTCGTGGGGATGCTCGCCAACCTGCTGCCGCTGCCGGGCGGAATCGGCGTGGTCGAGGGCGGCATGATCGGTGCGTTCGTCGCGTTCGGGGTCAGCCCGAACCTGGCGGTGCCGGCGGTGCTGGTGTACCGCCTGATCGCCTTCTGGCTGCCGAGCGTGCCGGGTGCGGTGGCGTACCTGCAGCTGCGGCGCACGGTGAGCCGGTGGGGGGTTGACGGCGAGGGGGAGACGGCGTCCGCGGGGTAGAGCGCCTCACGCTCGCCCGCTCCAGCGGTCCTCAGGCCGGGTGGCCTGCGAGCCGCGCCCGCGGGGGAGCGGGCCGCCGCTCCGACAGATAGCCTACGGCGCAAGAGCTACAGGGCAGGGGGAAGAGCTTCGGCGCTCAGCGCCGCACAAGCTGCCGGCCGTGATAACTCCAAGGGTCCGTCATGCGCCGGCTGGCCGGCGCCGGGGTAAGTACCTTCCTCCCCGGCGCCGGCCGCCTACGTCAGCGGTGAGGGGCCGAGCGAGGTAGGGTGGGGCGGTGGCCGACCGCGTGCTGATTCTCTCGTGGGAGTACCCGCCCGTGATCGAGGGGGGCCTCGCGCGGCACGTGCGCAAGCTCGCCGAGGAGTTGGTGCGCCAGGGCGTGGAGGTCGACGTGCTGACGCGCGGCACCGGCGAGCGCTCGCACGTCGGCCAAGAGGCCGAGCAGCGGGAGGGGGTGAGCGTGCACCGCGTGCGCGAGCCGCAGTGGCCGCGCGATCTCGACCGCTTCGTGGGGTGGGTGCAGCGGATGAACGAGGACATGGTGCAGGCGGGCGAAGCGCTCGCGCGGGAGCGCGACTACGACCTCGTGCACGGCCACGACTGGCTGGTGGCGCACGCGGGCGCGACGCTCGCCGAGCGCGTGGGGGTGCCGTACCTGACGACCGTCCACGCGACCGAGCACGGGCGCCACCAGGGGTGGGTGCAGGACGAGCCCCAGGCGCACATCCACGCGGTGGAGCGGTGGATGGCCAAGCGCGCGGACGGGGTGATCGTCTGCTCGCACTACATGCGCGGCCACGTGGCGGACATCTTCGACATCGAGGAGGACCGGATCACGGTGATCCCGAACGGGATCGACCCGGGGGACATGCGCCCGGTGGGGGACCTGGAGGCGTTGCGGGCGGAGTTCGCCGCGCCGCAGGAGCGCCTCGTGGTGCTGGTGGGGCGCCTGGTGTACGAGAAGGGCTTCCAGCTGGCCTTGGACGCGCTGCCGGGCGTGATCGAGCGGGTCGGGAACGTGCGCTTCCTGGTGGCGGGCAGCGGCACGCACGAGCACGAGCTCAAGGAGCAGGCGGAGCGCCTCGGCCTACTCGACCACGGGGCGTTCCTGGGGTGGATCGGCGACGACGCGCTGCACTCGCTGTACCGGATCGCGGACCTGTGCGTGGTGCCCTCGATCTACGAGCCGTTCGGGTTCGTGGCGCTGGAGGCGATGGCGTCGGGGTGCCCGTGCATCGTGGCGGACACCGGCGGCCTGCGCGAGGTGGTGCCCGCGGGCGAGCGGGTGGGGCTGCGCTTCAACGGCGGGGACGCGACGCACCTCGGCGTGATGATCGAGCGCCTGCTGACCGACGCGCAGCTGTGCGAGCGCCTTGTAGCGGAGGCGAGCGAGCACGTGTTGAGCTTCGACTGGAGCGATGTAGCGCGCCGCACACGCGGGGTCTACCGTGAGCTGACCGCGGGCCGGCGCACGGACCGAAGCGGGGAGACACTCACCTCCGACGAGCATCCCCCGTTCGACCAGCAGCCCAGTTTCGGCCAGCGCGTGTGAGGTGCCCGCGCGCCTTTTTGCTGGGATGAGGGCCCCCACAAGGGGGGCCGGGAGGGGACGCGTTGTACGCGCAGGGGACGCGGCAAGGCGTCGGCGCGCAGCGTGCAGACCGCGCGCGCGGGCGAGTTCGTCGTTCGTGAGGGCGGGAGTGGCTGCCGCCGAGGACAAGGCGCACGGGGAGTGCAACGGGTGTCGCTGAGCGCGGTGCGCGTGGCGGTGCTGCGGTGCCTGTACCGCGTGGCGTGGCGGGGGGTGCAGCTGCGCGCGCAGGTGTGGCCGCGCCGGGGCAGGGGGGTGAAGTGCCTGATTACCCACGAGGGGGAGGTGCTGCTGGTGCGCCACTCCTACGGCAGGCGGGACACGTGGTACGTGCCGGGCGGGGCGGCCCGCCGCGGGGAGCCGATGATGCAGGCGGCGGCGCGGGAGCTCGAGGAGGAGCTCGGGGTGAGCGGGCTGCCGCTGCGGGACATGGCGAGCATGGACATGCGCCTGGAGCGGATCGCGGTGCACATCGTGTGCGTGCACGCGGAGCTGCCCGACCCGGCGCAGGTGAAGGTGGACCCGGTCGAGATCGCGGAGGCGCGGTGGTTCGCGATGGACGCCCTGCCGACCCCGCGAGGCTCGGAAGTGGGGCTGCTGGTCGCGCTGCTGCGCGGAGAGGTGCCATGAGGGGACCTCCTCCTGGCCGCCGTCACCGCACTGCGCGACCCGATCCCGGCCCCCCTTGTGGGGGCCTTAATAAAAAACCTGCTCACTCCCGTAGGACTCTGCTGACGTTTACCATGACCGGAGCGTCGTCGCACCGACGCACGCACCGAGGTAGCCAAGGAGGACGGGAGAGATGCTCGAAGGGCTGATGCAGAACGACTTTCCGCTGACCCTCCAGCACGCGCGGCGGCGGATGCGCGACTGCCACCCGGCCGCGCAGGTGGTGACGCTCACCGAGGGAGGGCCGGTGCGCGCGAGCTTCGGGGAGGTCAACGAGCGAGTCGACCGCCTCGCGCGGGTGCTGGGGCGCCTGGGGATCGGCGACGGGGACCGGGTGGGGACGTTCGCGTGGAACAACCAGCGCCACTTCGAGCTGTACATGGCGATCCCGTGCGTGGGCGCGGTGCTGCACACGCTGAACATTCGCCTGTTCGCCGAGCAGCTGACGTACATCGTCAACCACGCCGAGGACCAGGTGATCTTCGTCGACGCCTCGGTCGTGCCGCTGCTGGAGCCGCTCGCTCCCACTTTCAAGGGGGTCCGCCACTTTGTAGTGATGGGCGATGGAGACGCGGGTTCACTGCCCAACGTGCTGCGCTACGAGGAGCTGCTGGAGGAGGCCGGGCCAGGCTCCTACGAGTACCCCGAGCTCGACGAGCGCCAGGCGGCGGCGCTCTGCTACACGAGCGGCACGACCGGCAACCCCAAGGGGGTGCTGTACTCGCACCGCTCGCTCTGCCTGCACGCGACGGCCTCGTTGCTGGCCGACAACCTCGGGCTCTCCCGCCGCGAGCGCGTGCTGGTGGTGGTCCCGATGTTCCACGCCAATGCGTGGGGCCTGCCGCACGCCGCAGCGCTGTGCGGCGCGGACCTGGTGATGCCCGACCGCTTTCTGCAGGCCGAGCCGCTGGCGCGCGCGATCGAGTCCGAGCGCCCGACGGTGGTGGGCTGCGTGCCGACGATCTTCGCGGACCTGCTGCGCTACGCGGACTCCCATGCGGTGGACCTGACCTCGCTGAGCAACTCGGTGTGCGGGGGCTCCGCTGTGCCGCGGCAGCTGATGCGGGACTTCCAGGAGCGCCACGGGGTGGTGATCCATCAGGGGTGGGGGATGACCGAGACGAGCCCCGTCGCGACGTTCTCCGACCCCCCGGAGGGCCGCGGGCACGACGAGCGCTACTGGGACGAACGGGCGCTGCAGGGCAAGCCGCTGCCGTGGGTGGAGCTGCGCCTGGTGGGCGACGACGGCCAGGAGGTCCAGTGGGACGGCGAGTCCACCGGGGAGATCGAGGTGCGCGGGCCGTGGATCGCGAGCAGCTACTACAACGACGACTCGGGCGACGAGAAGTTCGACGCGGGGTGGCTGCGCACGGGCGACATCGCGGCGATCGACGAGCAGGCGTTCGTACGGATCACCGACCGCGCGAAGGACGTGATCAAGTCGGGCGGGGAGTGGATCAGCTCGGTCGAGCTCGAGAACGAGCTGATGGCCCACCCCGACGTGGTGGAGGCGGCGGTGATCGCCAAGCCCGACGAGCGCTGGGCCGAGCGTCCGCTGTGCTGCGTGGTGCTGCGCGAGGGCGCGACCGCAAACGCCGAGGAACTGATCGAGCACCTGCGCCCGCGGGTGGCGAAGTGGTGGCTGCCCGACGAGTTGGCGTTCATCGCGGAAGTCCCCAAAACGAGCGTCGGCAAGTTCGACAAGAAGGCGCTGCGCGCTCAGCTCGCTGACGGGACACTCGCCGGCCGTGTGTCTGTCCCTCGCCGGGGGGAGGCCCGGGAGGGGGGCCTGACCCCCTCCCGCTGAGTGGCGCTGCGCGCGCGCTTGCAGGACGGGACCCTGGAGGGGCGCGTGACGGTCGTCGCGCGCGCCGGCGCCCCCACTGCCTCGCGTTGAGGTCGCAACAAGGCCGCCATGGGTCCGCTGGAGCAGGAGAAAGGCCGTGGCGGTAGAACGGGAGAGAAGCGATCCTGCGAGCGCAATAGACTTCGCCGGAACCCCACGGGCCCCGACCCCGAAGGGCCCACACGAACACCGAACACGGAGGTGCGCATGACGCGGACCGAAGGACCGACTTCAAGCAGGTCCCACACAGCAGCAGCGATGAACGAGATGTCCCTCCGCCGTCTGGCGCACCGCACCCGCCGGCGACCGATCAAAGATCGGCCAGCACGCCGCGAGCTGCTCGCCCTGCTGACTGCGCTGGCGCTGCTCGTCCCCGCTGCGCCGGCCGTAGCGGCGACGAGCGGGACGTCGAGCACGGGGACCTCGGGCTACAACCAGAAACCGCCCGTCCCGACGACCAAAACCGAACCGAAAAAAGAAGTGGAACCGGCCAAAGAAGAAAAGAAAGCCGCGACCACCCCCACGACGACGGTCGAACCGACGACCACCACACCGACGGCGAAGGCGTCAACGCTGCCCTTCACAGGCCTCGACCTGCGCTGGGTGGTGGGCGGCGGCCTGCTCCTGCTCGCGTCTGGGCTCTCGATCCGCCTTGCCCTGCGCGGGCGCCCCGGCGCCGGCCGCTGAGCATCTGAGCGAGGCAGCCCCGCGCCGCCAGTGCGGGGCTGCCTTTTGAAAGGCGTCTAAGAACGTGTTTCAAAATAGGCGGTGCCTCCGGGGCGTTCCCGGACCAAGCTGGGCGACGCGGGACGGTGAAGCTCGTGCTGGTAGCACGGGCAAGCCGGCACGTGGCGATTCAGCGCCGCGTATCGGGGGCACATCCGGGGGTGCCGGTCTTTCTGAAAAACGTTCTAAGGGGCGAGCTTCACGGGCAGCGTCTTCAGCTGGTTGATGAACGCCGACTCGACCACCGTCTGGGGGCCGTCGAGCGCCATCGTGGGGAAGCGCTGGACCGTCTCCTCGAACATCACCTTCAGCTCCAGGCGCGCCAGCGCTGTGCCCAGGCAGAAGTGCCGGCCGCCCGCGCCGAACGCCTGGTGCTCGGGGTTTCGGGTCACGTCGAAGCGGTCGGGGTCCTCGTAGCGACGCTCGTCGCGGCCCGTGGCGACGTACCACATCACGACCTTCTCGCCCTCCTTGATCGGCTGGCCCGCGAGCTCGGTGTCGCAGGTGGCCGTGCGCCGGAAGTGCGCGAAGGCGGGGAACATCCGCAGTGCCTCCTCCACGGCGCCGGGGACGAGCGTCGGGTCCTCCAGCAGCAGGTCGCGCTGCTCGGGGTTTTCCATCAGCGCTCGCATCCCGCTGCAGTACGTCGCCTTCGTGCTGTCGTTGCCCGCTGCCACCAGCAGGAAGAAGCCCATCACGATCTCGTGCTCCTCCAGGCGCTCCCCGTCCACCTCGGCGTGCACCAGCACGCTCGTCAGGTCGTCGGTCGGGTGCTCGGAGCGCTCGTCGATCATCGCGCGGCAGCGCTCGAAGATCTCCGGGACATCCTGCGCCAGCGCGCCCTCCACGCCGCCCGGGTTGAGGTCCGGGTCGCCCGCTCCCAGCGTCGCGTTCATCAGGCGCGCCCACGCCGCGTCGTCCTCCTCGGGAATCCCCATGAAGCTCCCGATCACCCGGGAGACGACCGGCTGCGCGACGTCGTTTACGAGGTCGCACCGCTCCCGGCTCTCCATGCGGTCGAGCACGCGCGTGACGATGCCCCTGATCGCCTGCTCGTGCGCCGCGATCCGCTTCGGCGTGAAGCCCGCCTGGAAGAGCGCCTTCACGCGGTCGTGCTTGGGGGGGTCCATGCCGATGAACATCGCCCGGGTGAGCTCGATCGGGAAGACCGCCGAGGCGAGCGTCACGCCGCCGAGCTCCGAGGAGTACGTGCGCCAGTCGCGGCTCACCGCGAGGACGTCCTCCGGAACGCGTCACCGACCAGAAACCCTCCTCGATCGGGAACTCCGGGACTTCCTTGGTCCAGTGCACCGGGCACTCTCGGCGCAGCCGCCCGAACAGCTCGTACGGCGGGCCGTCCTGCCACCGCTCGCGCTCGACCACGAGTACGCCCTCGAGCCCTTCGACCGCCGCCTGAGGACCCCCGCTCTCCACCGTGGGAGAGCCGCCGCCCGGCTCGCTGCTGACCGCTGCCATCTCTAGTTGACCTCCCGCTCGCTGGTTCTCGGTGGCGGACGCCTCCCCGGATCTTACTGGCTGGACGGCCAGTGGGGTGCCTTCAGAGAAAGTTGTGCCTCCTTGACAACTGGTTTTGGTCTGCCTAAACTACATCTGTGGCCCTACCCGATCCGATCTCCGCATCCGTCCAAGACTACGCCAAGGCGGTGTACGCACTGGAGGTCCGCAAGGGCTCCGCGGTCTCGACCAACGAGCTCGCCGAGCGCCTCGGCGTCACGCCGGGCTCGGTCTCGGCGATGGTGCGCAAGCTCTCCGAGGTGGGGTTGGTCGAGCACGAGCCCTACCGCGGTGTGCGGCTCACCTCCCAGGGACGCCGGGTCGCGCTCGAGGTGCTGCGCCACCACCGGCTGCTCGAGCTGTTCCTGGCCGAGGAGCTCGGGATGCCCTGGGACCGCGTGCACGCCGAGGCCGAGGTGCTCGAGCACGTGCTCTCCGAGGAGCTCGAGGAACTGATCGCTGCGCGTTTGGGCGACCCCACCGTCGATCCGCACGGCGACCCGATCCCCACGGTGGAGCTCGGGGTGCAGGAGCGCCCCACCCACTCCCTGGACGAGTTGCCGCCGGGCGCCGCCGGGCGCTTCGTGCGCGTCTCGGACTCCGACCCGGCGATGCTGCGCTACCTCGCCGAGCAGGGCATCGCGCTCGGCGACCGCCTGGAGGTCGTCGACCGTCAACCGTTCGGCGGGCCCGTGTTCGTACGCTTCGGCGCTCGGTCGTACCCGATCGGCGGGGCGCTCGCGCGGGCGATGCGCATCGACACCGGAGAGGGCTCGTGACAGCGTTGCACCTCCGCGGGCCGCTGAGCTCGGGAGGGCCGGTGGACTCGCTGCGCCAGGGAGGGACAGTGACCGCGCTGAGCTTTGGAGAGGGCCGGTGACACCGCTCAGCCCCGCCCCGGTTCCTGCGCTCGAGGGCGCTTCGGTTGCGCTGCCGGGGGAGCTGGGTGGAGCGCTCGCGGGGCCCTCCGCGCTCGAGCAGCTGCTCTCCCGGGGTCGCGTGCGCGCGACGCTGGCGATGCTCGGCCCGGCGTTCGTCGCCTCGATCGCCTACGTCGACCCGGGGAACTTTGCCACCAACCTGCAGGGTGGCGCGCAGTACGGCTACCTGCTGCTGTGGGTCGTGCTGGTCGCGAACCTGATGGCGATGCTGATCCAGTACCTCTCCGCGAAGCTGGGGATCGTCACCGACAGCAACTACCCCGAAGTCGTGCGCGAGCGCTTCCCGCGCGTGTTCACGTGGGGCATGTGGGTACAGGCCGAGATCATGGCGATGTCGACCGACGTTGCCGAGTTCCTCGGCGCCGCCCTGGGGCTGAACCTGCTCTTCGGCGTGCCGCTGCTACCCGCCGGCCTGATCACCGGCGTGATCGCGTTCGCGATCCTCGAGCTGCAGACGCACGGCTTCCGCCGCTTCGAGCTCGCGATCACCGCGCTGCTCGGGATCATCTTCGCGGGCTTCCTCTACGAGACGCTGCGCATCGGCCCCTCCGCCCACGCCTCGCTGCGAGGCCTCCTGCCCGGCCTGCACGGCGCCACCTCGCTCTACCTCGCAGTCGGCATCATCGGCGCGACCGTGATGCCGCACGTGATCTACCTGCACTCGGCGCTGACCAACGGCCGGATGCCCTGCCGCAACGACCGCGAGCGCGGCCGCGTGCTGCGCTTCGAGCGCCTCGACGTGATCATCGCGCTCGGCCTCGCCGGCCTCGTCAACCTGGCGATGCTGGCCGTCGCCGCGAAGCTCTTCCACACCCCCGCGCTCTCCGGGTTGAGCACGCTCCCCGCCGCCCACGCGCAGTTCGGTCACCTCGTCGGCGGCACCGCCGCGCTCGCGTTCGCGGTCGCGCTGCTCGCCTCCGGCGCCTCCTCCTCCTCCGTCGGCACCTACGCCGGGCAGGTAGTGATGGCTGGCTTCATCAACGTCCGCTTCCCGCTGCTGCTGCGCCGCGCGGTCACCATGATCCCCGCCCTCGTAATCCTCGCCCTCGGCGTCAGCCCCACCTCCGCGCTGGTGCTGAGCCAGGTAGTGCTTTCCTTCGGCATCCCGCTCGCGCTCGTCCCGCTTGTCCTTCTGACCTGCAACCGGGACGTCATGGGGGTTCACGTCAACCGCCGCCTCACCACGTACCTCGCGTGGTCCTGCGCCGGTCTGATCAGCGCGCTCAACGTCTTTCTGCTCTTTCAGCAGTTCTTCTTGGGGTGAGGGCTGCGGTGGCTGGGAGTGTCTTGGTTTTCCTGCTCCTTCGCTCTGATCACGCGGGTGGCCCACTCCTGTACGGCGACGACGGTCTCCAGTGCGCCAGCCCGGTCGAGAGATAGCGCGTCGAAAGGATCGGCGTAGCGGAACTTCTCAAGCGAGGAGCATGGCTTTGAACCTTGCATGATCCGCAGAAAAGCGGCGACACGTTCCGTAGAGCAGAGGATCTCGCTCAGACTGCCGCCAGCGCCGGCGCCAAGTCCTCGGCACCGGTCTCGACCGTCTCTGGGATCGTTACGACAAGCCGGCCGTCGCGCTCCAAGACGCGCCGGGCGCCCAGGACCGTTAGCCTGGATGGTCGGCGGGGGGTTTGTCCACTAGTTTCGTTGTAAGCGGGGCGAGTGGGTGGGCGGCGATGGGCTGGTGGCGTGGGGCTTGCGCTGTGTCGGGTGGGGCGTGCCTCAGCGGAATGAGTGGACGCGCCCGGCGCAGTGCGTGATCTGGTTGGCCGGCGCGGGTCGGCAGCCAGGGCCACGGATTGGGCGTGCTTGGCTTGGTGGGGCGTGATCGTAGCGACGATTCCGTCCGAAGCCACTGCAACAATACTCCCATGATCGTCCACCAATCGCGTTGAGAGATGGGCCGTTCAGGACATGAGCGCTTCACCGAGCCGACGCTCGCCGCGCAGCGTCGTTACGAGGCGCTGCGTGCGTACTGGGTCGAGGAGCGCTCGGCTGGCGAGATCGCTGAGCGCTTCGGCTACAGCAAGGGCAGCGTGCAGACACTGATCTCCCGCTACCGGCAGGCGGACCTCGCCGAGCTGTTCGCCCGCTCGCGCCCTGGTCCCAAGCGCCAGCCCAAGAAGGACGCCGCCCGCGAGCGGGTGCTCGTCCTGCGCCGTGAGCGGCACGGGATCGAGGAGATCGTCGCAGAGCTTGCGCGGGCGGGGACGCCTCTCTCGCGCACCGCGGTGTGGGAGATCCTGCGGGAGGAGGGGCTCTCGCGGATGCCCAGGCCGGCCTTCCCACCGAAGACCGGGCCAGAGCCAGGGCGGCTTGCCGCGGAGAAGGTGCGCGTGCTGGGAGAGGGCGAGTGGCCCGAGACGGGGCGTCTTGAGACCCAGCACGCCGGGCTGTTCCTGTTGATCGGGGACCTGATCGCACTCGACCTGCCCGGGCTGGTGGATGCGGCCGGCTGGCCGTCCACCAGCCAGCTCGACGCGCTGCACTCGGTGCTGGCGCTGATGGCGCTCAAGCTTTCCGGGCGCCGGCGGCGCAGCCACGTGGCAAACGTCGTTCATGACCCGGCACTCGGCCTGTTCTGCTCTCTGAACGCGCTGCCCAAGACATGGCACCTGAAGACCTACTCATATCGCACCACCCGCGCCCAGCAGCTCGCGTTCTTTGAGGCGCTGCAGCCCCGGCTGCGCGACGCCGGGCTGCGCGGCGAGCAGGGCCTGAACCTCGACTTTCACGCGATCATGAGCTACGGGCAGGAGACGATCCTCGAGAAGCACTACGTTCCCCGCCGCTCACAGCGCACTCGCTCGGTGCTGAGCTTCATCGCCCAGGATGGGGCTGAGCACACGATCATCTACGCCAACGCCGAACTGACCGCCCGCGCGCAGTCCGGCGAGGTGATCGAGTTCTGCCGCTTCTACGAGAAGACCCACGGCGAGCTGCCGAAGCTGCTGGTCTTCGACGGCAAGCTCACCACCCACGAGCACCTCGCCGAGCTCGACGAGATCGAGGTCGGCTTCATCACATTGCGTCAGCGCTCCCCGAAGCTGATCGGCATGCTCGAAGCTCTCCCCGCCAGCGCTTGGACCAAGACCCGGCTCGACCGTGCAGGCAAGCACAAGACCGCCAGCTACTACGAGCAGCAGGTCACGATCGAGGGCAGAGCTTTCCGCCAGCTCGCCGTCCAGGGCCTCGGCCGCGACCAGCCGACGCTGATCCTCACCAACCGCCAGGAAATGACGCCCAAGCAGCTGATCGAGCGCTACGCCAAGCGCTGGGGGATCGAGAACCAGCTCGCCGAACAGATCCGCGCCTTCCACCTGGACTCCCTCTGCTCCCAGGTGCCGCTCGCTGTGGACTTCGACATCGCGCTCACCGTCCTGGCCGACATCGTCTACCGGCACTTCGCGCATGGCCTGCACGCCGCTTACCGCCGCCAGAGCCCCGACACGCTCCGCGCCCAGCTGATCGACGGGATCGGCGAGCTGCGCTTCAGCCCCGGCCACGTTGAGGTCGCCCTCCGACGCCGCACCCACACCCCTGCGCTGCTCGACGCCGCATACCAGGACAAGCGCATCAAGGTGCCCTGGTGGGGCGGACGCACCCTCAGCTACAGCTTCCCCGCCCGATAGCTCAAAACGCCAAAATCCTCAATCGAATTATCGAACCGACAATCGAGGTTAGACCCACCACCCGGCTCGTCCCGGGCGCATAACGCACGACGTGGCCCTCGGGCGTCTCCTCGCCCTCGCCTGCTGCGGGCTCGCCGATGTGCAGATAGAGCACGTCGTTCTCGGCGTCGTAGTCAGCGTGGTCGAAGTGCAGCGACCCGATCGCGATGTTCACGCGCTCCATGATTTTGGTCCTTCCGGTTGGCGAACGCCGAGACGATGCGTGCCGGCGCCTGCTCATAGCTTACGACGACCAGCAGCCAGTGGCTCGGGTCCACACCGCGCGCGTAGTAGCGCGTGCGGCGTACGAAGTTCGGGTCGCGGGCGACATAATCGGGCGCGGACACGGCTTGCAGCACCTCAGCCCTATACGCAGCGATCTCCGCGTGGTCCCGGACGATCTTTTCGCGCCAAAGGGCGTCGCTCGAAACGACCCGCGCGCCGTTCGGGTCGATGGTCTCATTGGGTGGCTTGCTCTCCACGGCATCTCAGCATCGCCCCCCAACCGGACGTGATCAGAGCGATCCCCACCGCTGGCTACCCCTCCAATCTGTGCACGAACGACACCGATTTGGTACCCGCGGCCCTTTCGCGCGAGCCCCGCGCCCAGGAAGCAGAAAACCCCGCGATTAGGGGCCTTCCCGAGAGCGGATGATGGGACTCGAACCCACGACCTTCTGCATGGCAAGCGTCGCTGTCGGGGGTGTGCGAAGGGACGCAAATCCGCATGGATACAGGGATTTCGGCCTCCGCGCCGTTCCGGCACTGAGCGGGCGAATAGCCGCAGTTTGCGGACGATCTCGGGGGTTTGGGCGCATACGCCCATTCCGACGTTTCCGTCAGCCGAGTCTCGACAGCAACGCTCTGGGATCGTTCCGGAGCGCTTGGGAAGGCATCCTCAGAACGACGGAGCCCCAGGGGGATCACCGCCAAAACGGGAGAGCCTTACCTGGGGCATTCACCGACCCAGTGTAGGTGAGCGCCGTTACCCGGCCGGCGCAACCCATTCCCGGCGCTCGGGGTCCCATCGTCCACTGGTGCGCCCGGCGAGTGCCGGATCGAGGAAGGCAGCGGCGCGGTCGAAGGCGGCGATGAGGTCCGCCTCGACGTTGACGGTCTCGGCCAGGCGCTTGTAGGGGTCTCCCCAGGTGGCCGGGGGCGGTGGGAGACAGGTGGGTAGTGGCTGGCGGGCACGCTCGGCGAAGGTGCTCTCCAGCGCGTGCGTCAAGGTGCCGGCGTCGATCGTTGTCGAGTTCGCGATCAGCAGGATGTCGATGAGATCCTTCGGGCGGGTGCTTGGCTGTCCTGAAGCCCCGTATCTACGGGTGTAGGCGTGGACCTTCTCGGCGAGGTGCTGCGGGAGTGGGATCGCTGGAAGCGCGAGAGGCTCGATGCCGGCGAAGGAGAGCAGGTCTGACGTGTGGATCGTGTCGGGTGTCCAGGAGGTCGTGTCGCCGAAGCCGATGTCTACGAGAAACTGCTCGAAGGTGCGTCCGGCGAGCTGGGCGGTGACGTGGAAGCGCACTGCGGAGAACTCGTCGGTGTCGTCCAGCTCGTCGGTCCTAATGGCGGCGAAGGTGAAGAAGTCGTCCATCGCGAGCTGCTGGGCGGCGGTGATGTCGCGGATCGCGGCGGCCTCGTCGTCGTCGCGGCCGAGGTCGATGTCCTTGGTCGAGCGGGTAGTGGTGGCGAGACGGAAGTCCAGCGCAAGCGCGCCCTTGAGCACCCAGCGATCCGGTGCCACGGCGAGAAGTCTCCGCAGAAACAGCTCGAACGCAACGCGCTTGCGCAGCCTTGCCAGTCCGAGGTCGGTGGCGGCGGCTTCGTTCTTGAGGCGCTGCTCAAGCGCTTGGCGGAACGCTACGGCGCTCGTGTACTTCACGCGCGTATCTCGGTGGACAGGATGCCGGCGATCGCGTTCTGTTTGTGGCGGCGCTCGGCTTCCTCCTGAAGCTGGTCGGCCGTGACCAGCCCGCGGCGCAGACCCTGTTTGACGGCCATCGAGAGCTGCTCGGGCTGGAGGCGGTCGGCGACATCGAGCAGCGTGCGCGCGGGGGCGGTCAGCGGCAGGCCGTCACGCCAGTTGGTGGCGATGTCTTCGTTGTCGGGGCGGGTGTGGAGGATGACGCCGGGGGGCTGGCGCAGTCCGCGGTGGCGGCGTGGGACGAGCAGGTGGATTGCGTCGGGGATACTGTCGCTGAGGTCCAGCAGCGCGAGCGCGCTGTCGTGAGAGAGGAGCGCATCGGCCCCGCGAACGGCCATCCATGCCTCGCGCATATCGTCATGCTCGGTGGTCGGAAAGCCCTGGACGCGGTACAGCCCGCGGCGAACGCGCTCGAAACGCCCACGGCTCACGTGGTGGTCAAGGAGCTGGCGACTGACCCCGTGCGCTCGGGCTTGACTCGCGTTGAAGTAGCCGCCTTGCTGATATGCCTCAGCCTCCAGACCGAGCACGTCGGGGTGTGGCGCGTCCTGCATAGGACAAGTATAGCTTGTCTTTCGCGGACGTATTGGCTACCTTCCGCCTTCGTCGCACCCTTGACAAGGCCACTGACCGGCGTCGAGCTAGTGGGGTGTCAGGCAACGTTTGCCGTGTTGATGAGTCGTTTGAGGCGGGGGTTGTTGGTGTTGCGGTTTCGCCAGTGGATGTATCGGCGGATGAGGCGGGCTTGGATGGCGTGGTCGGGGTGGTCGGTGCCGGCGAGTGTGAAGTACCGCAGCGCGCGGAACTGCGCCTCGATCCTGTTCAGCCAGGAGGCGTAGTGCGGGGTGTACGCCAGCTCGATGTTGTTCAGGGCGGCCCATCCGCGCATCTTCTTGCCGTGGTGGGGGCTGAAGTTGTCGAGGATGAGGTGCAGGCGCGTCTGGGCTGGGTAGAGCGAGCGGATGTACCGGCAGAACTCCAGAAAGTGCGCGCGGTCCTTGCGCTTCTTGATGTGCCCGTAGAGCCGGTCGGCGCCAACGTCGTAGGCGGAGATCAGGTGTCTGACACCGTGCGGGCGGGTGTAGGTCGCGCGTATCCGCTTGGGCTTCGCTCTGGGCGCCCAGCCCTTGCCGCCGGGCTGGGGTTGCAGGTTCAGCGGCCCGAACTCATCGAGGCAGATCACGACGGCCTCACTGGACTCGGCCATCTCGTAGAGCTCGACGATCCGGTCGTGCTTGGCCTTGAAAGCCGGGTCGGTTGAGCGCTTCCACGTCCTCACGGCTTGAAAGCGGACGTTCTCCTCGCGCAGGAGCTGACGCAGCCCCTCGTGGGAGATGTCCGTGACCACCCCCTCGGCGACCAGATAGTCCGCGAGCTTGGACAGGCTCCACGTCGCGAACGGCTGGTCGAGGTCCTGGGGGTCGCTCAGCGCGATCCGCTTGATCTCCTGGCGCTTTGGCAGCGTGAACGTCTGCGGCCGCCCGCCGCGGTAACGCGGGTAGAGCGCATCGAACCCATCGGCGTTGAAGTTGTGGATCACATCCCGGACGGTGTCCGGGTCCGTGAACACCACCTCGCTGATCCGCGGCGGTGACATGCCCTGCGCGGAGAGCAGCACGATCTGAGCGCGGCGCCACGTCACGACCGACCCAGACGTGCGCCGCACGATCCGAAGCAGCCGGTTGCCCTCCTCGTTGGTGATCTCCCGCAACTGCACCCTGGCAGCCATAGCCCCTCCCGGTCGAGTATCGATCTCGACCACAGAACTTCGCCACCAACGCCATCACCCCTCGCTACCCAACCCGGCAAACGTTGCCGGGGAACCCACTAGAATGTGAGACGCTTCCAGCATGGGCGATATCATCGGCGTATCCGTAGAGCCTCAGCAAACGGCAGCTAAGGGGCTATATGACGGCTTTGAGGGATATCGGACGCCCACGACCGAGGACTATCGCCGAGTGTTCAGCGAGGGCATGGTGGTCACCGATGCCAACGTGCTGCTCAATCTATACCGGTATACCGACCACGCCCGGGACGACCTACTGTCAGTGCTAGAACGACTGGGCGATCAGTTATGGGTTCCAAACCAAGTGCTAGTGGAGTTCTGGCGAAACCGCGAAGTCGTTTTGCGTGATCCTCGTGACACCGAGAAGACTGTGCAAGAAATGTCCGAGGCCCGCGACCGGGCCCCTCGCCACGTTCCGCGCGTGGGCAAATCGGGTGTCGCTGCCGGCTGAGCAATTGACGAGCCTGACCACTTCTTTGAACGACGGGTTTAATATGGTCATAGATGGAGTTGACCGGTTTAGCGATGCATCAGCAATCGACTCGGCTCGCGACACAGACAAGGACTCTGTCCTCAAGCGACTGGAGACTATTCTCGATGGTCGGGTGGGGTGTCGTCTCGACGATGTGGCTTACTCGAAGGCCGTCGATCTTGCTGAGCTTGGCGCGCGAACTTCTTGCAGTGACTGTGCACGACGAATCTGTTGAGGACGCTGACAGGGTGGATCGCCTTCTATCCGATGAGGAGATCGTGCTTCCCGATGGCGGTTGGAACACGGACGCAATTGTCGCACTGCTGAATCAGCTCGGCGACGAGGCCCCTGTCCAAGAGGCGGCAATTACCTACGCGGCACGTCAAGGCGGCTTTATCGATCGCGAGAAGGTCTACAATATCGGTGACTATCCGCAGAGCCGCAGCCTCCGCGGCTTTACGAGACCCATCAACCGCGTCGCGCAGCTATTCCGTGAAGAAGGGCGCATTCACGAGTCAGCCGTCGATCTTCTGGACACCGTTTATGACCAGTGGTCCAATAATCCAAGTGCGGCTATCGGATTCGAACTCAACAGCCAGATCGCGTCCTTGGTAGTGGCGACAGTGTCGACACGCTCATCCACGTGACCAGTGCGGATTTAGCGTCCATGATCCAGACTTGAGGCAGGCGGATGACGTCGCATTGCGCGCGTGAGCAAGCGTGTTGGTGAGGTGATCGTGTGCAGTCGTAGAGAGTGGCGGCTCAATATCCATCTAGGGTCGGTGCGCTCTGGATACGCGAGCGATGGGATCTTGATGCGGCTGTTGGTCATCTTCTGAGCGAGGCGCGTGATTCGTAGGGGGTCCTGTCCGTCGTTGCCAAGGTCGTCGCGCGCGATGAACCAGTCGGTACGGTGGCGCGCCCTGGTCGCCTCGACGTATGCTGTCTCCTTGCTGGTCTGCCAGCCGCCGGTGAGCACGACGGAGCGATCGACGGTCGCGCCCTGCTGCCGGTAGACATGCTGCGCATACGCCAGCCTCAGCGACTCCAGATCGTCGCTCGCGAGCTGCACCCGACGTTGTGATCCGTCGAGCGTGACGGTCACGCCCCGCTCGTGGATGGTGCTGACCTGGCCGCGGGTGCCGTTCTCGACTCGCGGCTGCCCATGCGGACGGTGCTGCTTGGTGAACGCGACGGGGTCACCTTCGCGCAGCCCGTAGTGGACGCCGGGGAGTGGAATCTCGTGGTGTCCGAGTTCGCCGCGCTGTGCGCGGAGGTGCTGTGCGCGGGCGTTGAGCCGGTCGATCTCCTGGTTGGAGGCGTCGGCGATCAGCGCGACCTCGCGGATATCGCGGCCCTCCGTGAGGGTGGCCCATGTTTGGACGGCTTGCTCGGCGGCTTGGTCGCGGGTGTCGGAGAGGTGTAGCTGGCCGCGTGAGGCGTAGTGCGCCATCGCGCGCTCCGGTTCTCCCGCGCGTAGCGCTTGCCATGCGCGCTGGTCGGCTGGGTCCTTGGTGCGGTGGATATTCGCGAGTTCGGCGGTGGGCGCGTGATTGGTGAGCCGGTCGAACATCCCGCCGGGGCCGATCGAGGGGAGCTGCTTGCCGTCGCCGACGGCGATCAGCTTCGCCCCGGAGCGCTCCACGAGCGCGGTCAGCCCATCGAGGCGCTTGTGGTCGACCATCCCCGCCTCGTCGAGGATGATCGTGGTGTCGTGGCTTACGTGGACGGTTCCCGTGTTCGCCCGGGCGACCAGCGAGTCAAGGGTGAGTGTCTGCCCGGCCAGCGCGGGGCTGTCGGCGCCGAGCCGCTCGGCGGTGGAGCCGGACACGGCGATCCCGATCGTCTTCCGCCCGGCGTGCTGCTCCGCGCGTGCGGCGGCATCGATCACCACTCCCTTGCCGGTGCCGGCGGGGCCAACGAGGACCGCGGCGCGCTCGGGTCCAGTGAGGATTTCGAGCGCGTGGTGTTGCTCGGCGCTGAGTGGCCCGCCGATGCGCTCGGCGACCTCACGAGCAGCGTGTTTGCGGGCGACGCCGCCTACATCCCGGCTTGCGGGCTGGGAGAGCTGGCGGGCGCGGCGTTCGATCGCCTGCTCTTGAGCGCGGACCGCCAGGGTGGTCATCTGCCCGCCCTCCAAGGTCAGTACCCGCCGGTCGCGGACCATCCCCCGCGCGACGGCTAGCGCTTCATCGGGTGCCAGCTCCCCGGCGGCCTGCTCCAGCACGACGGCGCGCAGGTCGCGCTCCTCGAAGACGGCGTGCTGCTCGGTCAGCTTCGCCTCGACTCGATCCTCGATCGCGTGCTCGGCTTCAGGGCGCTCGGATGAGCCGACCAGCCGCACGGCCTCATCAGGGCCGAATCCGTGCCTGCGCCCGGTCTCTGCCCATGCTCGTTGGAGGTCTGAGCGTGTGGTCAGTGCCTTGGATCTGCGGTTCTCGAGCGCGAGGTTGCGAAGCTCGCCGCGCTCGGGTGCCCGGCCGTAGCGGGCACGGAAGCGCTCCGCCGCCCCGGCGACCTCACGGGAGCGACCTGAGAACGCCTCGCATAGTTCGCGGGGGACACGCTCGATCTCGAAGTACCTGCCGTCCTTGCCTGTGCCCTGCTCGATCGCATACCCCTCCCGCGCAAGCTCCTCGGCGAGCGCGGCGCGGTAGAACGCGCCAAGCTCCCGCGCGCTGCGGAAGATTGGCCGTGACGCTACGGCCACGATCCGGTCGTCCTCGCGGACGGCGCCGGTGATGACGACGTGGCTGTGCAGTTGGGGGTCTGGAGCCTGGGCGCCGGAGACTCCGCGGGCGGTGGTGTGCCGGTACTCGGTGGCGATCACGTCCTTGGCGTGCTCTTCCACGACCTGGCCGCTGTAGCGGCGTCGCACGACGGGCACCTGCTCTCGCAGGTGGTGGATTGTCTGCTCGACCGCTCTGGCGTGGGCCTGCTCGATCTGCTCGCGCTGCCACGGGTCCCCGAGTGCCCACAACGTCGAGACGGACTTCGGCGCGCTGAACGTCACGTCGATCCCGCCGCCACGGCCGCCACCGGCGCCCTCGGGTCGAAGCCACCGACCTGTGCCGGGGTGGTGGCCCTCCATCAGCGCGATGAAGTCCGCGCCATCCACCGGGCCGCCCGCCTCGATCCCCAACCTCTCCAGGGTCCTGGCGTCGGCAAGCCACGTGCCGGGGGCCTGGGCCAGCTCGCCGTCCGGGGTCAGGTAGTAGTCCCCGCGCTCGGGCTCCACGGTCTTGCTCTCCAGGTAGCGGGCGTACCCGCCGCCCCTGGCGGCACCGATGCTGGCTGCGGTCATCACATGGTTATTGACCGCGAGCGCGCTCAACCGGCCATGTAGTTTCTGTGGGGCCTGCTGGGGCCCTGTTGTGGGCGGGCTGGCCGTCGTGGAGCTGAGCCCGTTAGGGCGTGGTTTGGCGGGGCTATGCAGTGGTGTCCGGTGCCCCGTAGAGGGTGTGGCAGGCGACGGGATGACTCGAATAAAACGGCTGGCCCCGTTTGGGTGCCTTTTGTTGGATCTGTCTCCCGCCGCCTGTCACGGACGCCGCCATGACTTCATAGAAGCGTGCCTATCGCTCGACATGGCTTTGTCTGGCGGCCTCCAATCACCAGCGCCAACCAGCAGATAGGAGACCAAGTTCATGATCGCAGTAGGCGTGGACACCCACAAGGAGCAGCATCTCGCCGTCGCCTTGGACAAGCTCGGACAGCTTCTCGGCGAGATCACGATCACGGCCGACCTGGCCGGCTACCGCAGGTTCGCCAACTGGGTCGGCGAGCTCGAGGGGCACGTGCTGGTCGGTATCGAGGGCGCCGGCAGCTTCGGGGCCGGGCTCTGCGAGTACCTGCAGGCTGAGGGTGTCGAGGTGTTCGAGGTGGAGCGTCCGCGTCGTCGTGAGCGGCGGACTGGGAAGTCCGATCGCCTCGATGCTCTCATTGCCGCGAAGAAGGTCCTCGCCGGTGAGGGCCTGTCAACCCCCCGCGGGTCTGGGACACGTCTGGCGCTACAGATGCTGCTCGTCGCCTACCGTTCCGTCGTCGGCGAGCGCTCGAGACTCTACAACCAGCTGCAAGCCCTCAACGTCGGCGCACCAGGCGCTCTGCGGGAAAGGATCGGCCCAGCGCGCAACGGCGCCAAGCTCGCGGAGCGTCTCACCGGGATGCGGACACGCCCGACCGCGAGCCTGCAAGAGAACACCACCCTGCAAGTCCTCCGCGACATCGCCAACCGCGCCAGAGCGCTCGACGTGCAGGCCGAGAACTACACCCGCGAAATCGAGACGCTCGTCCGCTCCCTCGCCCCGAAGCTCATGGAGGAGCCCGGTGTCGGGCCGATCTGCGCCGGCAAGCTCCTAGCGTTCAACCCGGCGCGCTTCACCAGCGAGGCAGCATTCGCGCGCGCCAACGGCACCGCACCACAACCCGCATCCTCCGGCAAAACTATCCGCCACCGCCTCAGCCGCGGAGGCGACCGACAAATCAACGCGGCGATCTACACGATCGCTCTCTCGCGCTCCGTCCACCACCCCCCGAGCCGCGCCTACATGCAGCGCAGAATCAACGAGGGGAAGACCAAGCGCGAGGCCATGCGATCGCTGAAGCGACACCTCTCCCGCCACCTCTACAACCAGCTCGCAACAACGCCCTTGACAACATAGAAGCATCGGCCCTCCAGGCGCCGAGCCCATCGCCGTGCCGCCCGCATGGACCCTCAAGTGCCGAGCAACGCCCTCAGCAACCCGAAGAAAAGCTCGCGCAAACCCTTGACTTTTCATCCGCAGATGCACGGCCGTGCGAGCGCTGTGTGATCACTGTGTGACGAACTCGGTGGATGCTTCTATGTTGTCAAGGGCGTTGTTGCGAGCTGGTTGTAGAGGTGGCGGGAGAGGTGTCGCTTCAGCGATCGCATGGCCTCGCGCTTGGTCTTCCCCTCGTTGATTCTGCGCTGCATGTAGGCGCGGCTCGGGGGGTGGTGGACGGAGCGCGAGAGAGCGATCGTGTAGATCGCCGCGTTGATTTGTCGGTCGCCTCCGCGGCTGAGGCGGTGGCGGATAGTTTTGCCGGAGGATGCGGGTTGTGGTGCGGTGCCGTTGGCGCGCGCGAATGCTGCCTCGCTGGTGAAGCGCGCCGGGTTGAACGCTAGGAGCTTGCCGGCGCAGATCGGCCCGACACCGGGCTCCTCCATGAGCTTCGGGGCGAGGGAGCGGACGAGCGTCTCGATTTCGCGGGTGTAGTTCTCGGCCTGCACGTCGAGCGCTCTGGCGCGGTTGGCGATGTCGCGGAGGACTTGCAGGGTGGTGTTCTCTTGCAGGCTCGCGGTCGGGCGTGTCCGCATCCCGGTGAGACGCTCCGCGAGCTTGGCGCCGTTGCGCGCTGGGCCGATCCTTTCCCGCAGAGCGCCTGGTGCGCCGACGTTGAGGGCTTGCAGCTGGTTGTAGAGTCTCGAGCGCTCGCCGACGACGGAACGGTAGGCGACGAGCAGCATCTGTAGCGCCAGACGTGTCCCAGACCCGCGGGGGGTCGACAGGCCCTCACCGGCGAGGACCTTCTTCGCGGCAATGAGAGCATCGAGGCGATCGGACTTCCCAGTCCGCCGCTCACGACGACGCGGACGCTCCACCTCGAACACCTCGACACCCTCAGCCTGCAGGTACTCGCAGAGCCCGGCCCCGAAGCTGCCGGCGCCCTCGATACCGACCAGCACGTGCCCCTCGAGCTCGCCGACCCAGTTGGCGAACCTGCGGTAGCCGGCCAGGTCGGCCGTGATCGTGATCTCGCCGAGAAGCTGTCCGAGCTTGTCCAAGGCGACGGCGAGATGCTGCTCCTTGTGGGTGTCCACGCCTACTGCGATCATGAACTTGGTCTCCTATCTGCTGGTTGGCGCTGGTGATTGGAGGCCGCCAGACAAAGCCATGTCGAGCGATAGGCACGCTTCTATGAAGTCATGGCGGCGTCCGTGACAGGCGGCGGGAGACAGATCCAACAAAAGGCACCCAAACGGGGCCAGCCGTTTTATTCGAGTCATCCCGTCGCCTGCCACACCCTCTACGGGGCACCGGACACCACTGCATAGCCCCGCCAAACCACGCCCTAACGGGCTCAGCTCCACGACGGCCAGCCCGCCCACAACAGGGCCCCAGCAGGCCCCACAGAAACTACATGGCCGTTCCGGGCGGCTTACGGTCATTAACACTGATGGCCCCACAAAACCGTCCGCAGCTCGCCCACCACCCTGAGCGCCACGCCAGCGCCACGCTTGACGCGGCCTCCGTGGAGGCCGTCGCGCGACGGGTGGTTGAGCTGATGCGCGGCGAGGGTGCCTCCTCCTCCTCCTCTCGCGGACTGGTCGACGCGGCGACCCTCGCCGCCGAGCTTGGGGTCACGCGCTCGTGGATCTACGAACACCGCGATGAACTCGGCGCCGTACAACTCGGGACTGGCGCAAAGCCACGTTTGCGCTTCGACGTTCAGCGTGCCCGCGAAGCGCTCATCGGCGGCAGCCAACGGCCGCCGGCGGGCCTCCCCGGCTCGACTCGGCCCCAGAGCCCGCCTGTTCGCCGTCGCGGCCGTCCTCGTTCGACCGCTAGTCTGCCGCGGCCCGGTGGCGTTCTCGCTGTGCGTCCCGTGGAGCGACGCGCCCACCGGGAGCTGGAGCTTGAGTTCCCGGGTGCCCCGGTGGCCTGCGTTGCGCGGCGCCCACTTTGTCCACGCAGGCCACCTCCCAAGGCCATCACGGCACGCTGACCCCCATCGAGCCGGCGCTGCCAGCGTATCCGTCTGCGGCGGTAAGATGGGATTAAGTCCTACGCCGCCCGTGGCGATGGACGGAACAGGAGCGGTCACAATGAATCCCGTCACGCAGATAGCGCCTGAGCACTACCGCACAGCCGAGGAATCGCGCGAGGTCTTCGATCGCGCCACGCATCGCTACTTGGGTATGAGCGGGGATGAGTTCGTCGCGGCGTGGGACGCCGGCGAGTTCGAGGACGTGGAGCGCCCCGAGGTCGCGCAGGTGGTAATGCTGCTCCCGCTCGTTGGCCGGTCGTAGCCCCGCTGAGGCGGTCGCCAACTTCCTGGCCCCGCTACAGCGAGCGGTTTCTTGCGTCACGCTGGCCGTGCTCGATGTTCACGGCGGCTACCACGTGGCAGAGGCTCCCCATGCGCTGACGCTGGGCGTCGAGGCGCCGGTACAGATGCGCGGTCCCGGTGAGCTGGCGCTGAGAGTCACGCACCACTACCGGATCATCGAAGCGGAGGGTGCACGCGGGCCATGGAAAGCGAGCAGCGTCGGCTACCTGTACGCGCTTGATGACGTGCGTTCCCGCGAGGTCTTGGCCTACCACTGGCACCCCGAGGGCCGCGGGGGGGAAGCGCATCCCCACCTGCACCTGGGGGAGGGCGCGCTGATGGGGCACGAGCGGCTGAAGGGTGCCCACCTTGCGACTGGCCGGGTCGCGCTCGAGTCGCTTCTGCGCTGCGCTATAGCCGAGCTTGGCGTGGAGCCGCTGAGGGAGGACTGGCGCGAAGTGCTCGATGCCAGCGAGCGGCGCTTCGAGGAATGGCGGACCTGGCCGAGTCCCGCGAGCTGAACGGCGCGAGCTACAGCTTCGCGCGCTTCAGCAGCTTCCAGGCAGGAACGCCGAGGGCAGACGCGACCTTCAGCAGGACGCCGAGCGTCACGTTGAACTCGCCGCGCTCGATGGCGCTGAAGTAGCTCCGGTCGATGCCAGCGGTCAGTGCGAGGCGTTCCTGAAGGTGCCCTGCTCCTCTCGTATGGCCCGCATGGCGTCGCCAAGCGCCATTTGAGCGGACGTTGGAGGTTTCCCCTTCGGCATCGTCTGGAGCGTCGCCGATTGACGTGCGAATATCCACGGAGTATCATTCCCATCGCCAGACACAATAGTGCCCCCGCGCCGCTTGCACGGCCGGGGGCGTGGCACCGAGAGCTGACACTCCCGGCACGCCAGACACCCTACCGAGACAGGCTGGGTGCCTCGCTCGCCAAGAGCAGTCCTCGGGGCCTCCACGACAAGGAGGAACCGCAGATGACCAGTGAGCAGCAGCCGACGGCGATCGACCCCGAAGAGTGGAGGATCAAGCGCGCGATCGTCATGCAGGTGCTCCGCGATGACCACCCCGAGCAGTGGACGCGGGCCGAGCTTGAACGCCAGCTATCGGACTTCCCGCGGGAGGGCGTCGAGGTCGCGATCGAGGACCTAGCAGCGGAGGGCGTCGTGACGGTCGGCGATGACGAGGCGATCCAGGCGTCGCTCTGCGCGCGGATACTCGACGCGCTTGAACTGGTGTCGATCTGATGCCCGGCGAGATCGGGCGCGGAGTGCGATGGCGCCCTCCGGTCGTGCTCAGGGAACGGCTCGCCGCCGCGCGGCGGGCCGGCATGAGCTTCGATGAGGCGTGGCCCGTGGCGCTCGCGTCAGCAGTGAGCACCGTGCAGTGGGAACGGGAGGAGTGGCGGGACGTTCTCGCCGGCATGGTCGAGACGTGGCGCGCGGGATGGGAGCGTCGCGCCTCCACGGGCGCGGAACGCGCGGTGCTCGAGATCGTGATGCCCGGCGGGACGCCGCTACCGGAACGCGCGTGCGAGCAGTGCGGCGAGGAGGTCGCGGCCGACCGCCACCGCAACGCGCGGTACTGCTCGGATGGCTGCGCCAAGCGCGCTGCCTACCTCCGCGAAAGAGAGCGAGCGGCGGCATAGGGGGTGCGTGATGGCTGACGCCCACACGCCTGAGCGCAAGGCTGCTGGCCGGAGGCTCAACTGCGCCGTGTTGTAGGGGAGAATGTGGGATACGACGACTGAAGGGAGCAGGTGATGGGACGGCCGGCGACAGGCCAGATAGTCGAGCGCGCGGACGCGACGGGAGCGGTCCGCCGCTCGCTGAGATTCCGCACCGGGGGCCGGCGCCACACGGTGCCGCTTGGGGTCGTCTCCCGTGCGGATGCCGAGCGGGAGCTTGCGTGCGTCATGGCGGACGTGGCGCGCGGCTTGTGGAAACCGCCTACGGTTGTCGAGGTCCCCGTCGAGATCGAGGTCCCGACGTTCCACGTCTTCAGCGAGGAATGGTGGGTACGCAACGAGAAGCGGTTCGCCGCGAAGACCCGGACGGATTACCGTTGGCGGCTGGAGGCCCACCTGCTGCCGTACTTCGCGGAGCTGCGCTTGGACGCGATCACGTTCGACATAGTGGAGCGCTACATCGCCGCGAAGCTCGCGGAGGACAAGCCGCTCTCGCCCCGGTCGATCAACATGACCGTGATCTTGCTCGGCGCGATCCTGGAGGGCGCAGTGGAGCGGGAGCTGATCGCGCGCAACCCGGCGAAGGGGAAGGGCCGCAGGGTCCGCGAACGGGCGCCCAGCCGCTCCTACCTGGAGACGGCTGAGCAGATCGCGGCCCTACTGGACGCGGGCGGCGAGCTGGACCACGAGGCCACAAGGGAGCGCCGCCACGTCGAGCGTCGCGCGATACTCGCCACGCTCACGTTCGCGGGGCTGCGGATCGGCGAGCTGTGTGCGCTGCGCTGGCGTGACGTGGACCTCGCCGCGGGGTGGCTGCACACCGGCTCCAAGACAGACGCGGGCTACCGGGTCGTGAAGATTCGCGGGGCGCTCCGGGACGTTCTGCTCGACCTGCGCGCACGGTGGCCGCAGGCAGGCCAGGATGCCCACGTGTTCGCCACGCGCAGCGGCGCCCGGATGAGCCCGGACAACGTGCGCTCCCGGACGCTCGGGGGCGCAGTGGAGCGCGCGAACGCGAACCTCGCGGCGCGTGGCTTGCCACCGCTCCCGGACAAGCTCACGCCGCACTCGCTCCGCCGGACATTCTGCTCGCTGCTGTACGCCCTCGGGGAGGACCCCGGCGTGGTCATGGACGAAATGGGCCACACCGATCCGGGCCTCGCGCTGCGCGTCTACCGCCAGTCGATGCGCCGCGGCGAGGACGAGAAGGCCGCGCTCCGCACGCTGATCGAAGGTGGCCATTGGGCGAATATGGGCAAACGGGGCGATCTGGAGCCCTCGAACGCCGGCGAGCAAAAGGCCGCTTAACGAGAAAAGACCCGCATTTGCAGGGCTTTCCCAAAAGCGGATGATGGGACTCGAACCCACGACCTTCTGCATGGCAATTCGCCACGGGAGAAGGTTGTAGTTCATAAGGCGCTTGTTAGAGCCATATTGGGTCCGTTTGCCCAAGGCCCCTCCGAGTAGTTTGGGGAGAAAGTTCGGGAGAAGGTCCGCCGATTCCCTGTGTATGCTGGGGTAATGAGCCGACCCAGAAATCGCCCGTTGCGCACACCATCAGTGATGCAGAGGGCTCGGACGGCACGCTGAGCGAGAGGAGCCAAGCAAATGTCTTCCCCCATCTCCGTCTCCGGCCACATCCGTCTGCGGACCGGAAAGCGCGGCGGCGTCTGGTACGCCAAGTGGCGCGATGCGACCGGCCAGCACGAGAGGCGCCTCGGCAAGGACTGGAACGCATCTGGCCAGCCCGCGCCAGGGTTCCTGCGCGAAAAGGATGCGCAGGCCGAGCTTGACGCGATCCTCGTGGACGCGCGCCGCGGCGCCGCGGCGCAGGGACGCACGGGGGTCACGTTCAGGGATGTCGCCGAGGGGTGGTACGCCTCGGGCAAGCTCAAGCGCGACTGGTCGTCGAGCACCCAGCGCGACTATCGATCCGTGCTCGACCATCACCTGATCGAGACCTTCGGCGCGCTGCGGATCGAGTCGGTCAGCTCCGCCCGCATCGAACGGTGGCGCGACGAGCAGGTTCAGGCCCACGGTATGAGCCGTCGCAACGCCAACAAGCTGCTGGCGATCCTCCACGGCGTCTTCGAGTACGCGGTGCGCAGACACGGCCTGCTGCACAACCCCGCCCGCGACGTTGAGAAGCTGCGCGAATCCTACGATGCCGCGCGCTTCGACTTCTACTCGCCCGAGGAGATCGGCAAGCTCGTCGCCAAGGCGGAGAGCTCTCAGGACGGCGTGGTGTATCTCACGGCGGCCTTCAGCGGCCTGCGACGCGGCGAGCTGGTCGCGCTGCTCTGGGAGGACGTCGACTTCGAGAACCACTCGATCCGGGTGTGGGAGACCGTCACCCAGCGCGAGCGCGGACGGCCGAAGTCGCGCAAGTCGCGCACGGTCCCGATGGTCGAGGACGTGGCCGGCGCCCTGAAGCGCCTGAAGGCCCGGGAGCGCCACACCCAACCGAAGAACCCCGTATTCGCGGGCGAGGACGGCGAGCCGATCGACGGCTCGGCGCTGCGCCGTCGCTACGTCGCCGATCTGGACCGTGCCGGGCTGCGCTTTCTGCGCTTCCACGACCTGCGCCACACCTTCGGGTCGCTGGCGATCAACTCGGCCTCGATCGTCCAGGTCCAGGCGTGGATGGGCCACGCCGACATCAAGACCACGATGCGCTACCTGCACCACAAGAGCCGAGCGGACGACGCACGCCTGCTGTCGAGCGCCTTCCGGCCCAAGGCCAGGGCGCTCGACGAGGCTGCTTGAGCGTCCCCGCGCGAGAGTACGCTCGGCTGCAGCGCCGGCTAGAATGGGCGATTCGTGCGGATGTAGCTCAGCTGGCTAGAGCGTCGCCTTGCCATGGCGAAGGTCGTGGGTTCGAATCCCATCATCCGCTTCAACAAACCCCTCGGATTTGCGCGAGCAGCAGCGCGCACCGTCGGGGCCGTGCTCACCTGCGGCCGGGTGTCCCAGCAGCGCCGGCCGCAGACACGGTTGCCGTGAATGGCTGGCTACGCCGCTACGCGCTCAAGGTTTTCAGCGCGCACGTCGAATTGCCGGCCTTCGTCCTCGTTGCCGACGCGGATCACGAAGATCTGGCTGCCGCCGACACCGAGTGGGCCGAGATCCTTGACGATGACGCCCTTCCAGTCGAAACCTGGAACCTTCGAGACCACATGGTCGCCGACTTTCAGCGAGTCGGTAGGGGCTGTTTGAGTGTGGGCCATGGTCTTGAAGGTATCACCAGGGACGCGGAAGTCCCAGCGCTTGGCACCGGTCAGCCGCGACTTTATCAAGCGATGTGGCAAGGATGTTGAGCGCGCTGCGCCAGCTACGGCACGTACTGAGGCTGATCGTCGTTGGTTCCAGGGCACCCTTCGCGAGTTTGGCGTCGATGTCGTCGTGCGCGATCGCGTTGCGCCACGTGATGAGCGCCCAGAGCTTCTTGCGGCGCTCGTCGTTGCCGCTGCGCTGCATATCGACCTCGGTCCAGATGTCGAGTCCGAAGCGTTCGAAGTCATCCGAGATCGAGTTGGGCTGCGCGTTGTGCCGTTCGAGCGCCGTGTTGTTCGTCAGGTTCCCATGCAGGAGCTCCCTGTAGGTAGCGTTGTGCGCTCCGAGCGCGATGGCGTCCGCGGTCTGCGCGTGTAGCGCGCGAGCGAACCCCTGGAACCGCGCTGCCAGCAACATCGTGTAGGCGTAGTTGAGCTGCTGGGTCAGGAACCGCCTGCCGGGTTTCGTCCCCCCGACCGCCTGATGAGCGTTCTCGATCTCGTCGAACGCGGCCCAGGCCTCCGTCCGCCAGTCCTTGAGCGACTTCGAAGCCATCTTTCGACGCTACAGCAGGCTCCCGACGACACTGTCGAGCCGAAGCAACCCGCCGTGGCTGGCCCCCGTTTGTCGGTCCCACGTTGACTCCGGGCCGCGAGGCGGAGGATGCGTCATCCTTTGTCATCGATGGGCGAGTTGCTGTCGTTGCGGGAGGTGCGTCTGCACTACGTGCGTGGAGCACGTCATGTGGTGCGGGTGCTGGAGGGGGTGTCGCTGAAGGTCCGGGCGGGGGAAGTCGTTTGCGTGTGGGCGCAGCGTGGCCAGGGCAAGACGACGTTGTTGCGGGTGGCGGCGGGGCTCGAGCGGCCTGGTGGCGGCCAGGTGCTCTTTGAGGGCCGCGATGTGTGGACGATGGCGGACGAGGAGCGTGCGGAGTTGCTGGGTGGGGGGATCGGGTGGGTCGAGCGTGTGGCGCCGGAGGCTGTCGGTGCGTCGATGCTGAGGTATGTGGCGATGCCGGCGCTGCGTGCCGGTGGGCGTCGTGGGGCTTATGCGCGTGCGGAGGAGGCGCTCGAGTGGGTTGGGGCGGCGCAGTGCGCGGAGCAGGTGTGGGGGAGCCTGGATGAGTCTGAGCGTGCGCGTGTCGCGCTCGCGCGGGGGATCGTGCGCGAGCCGAGGCTGCTGGTCGTCGATGATCTGGCGGCGATGCTCAGCGTCCGTAGGGCCGATGCGGTTGTGGAGTTGCTCGCCTCGCTGGCGCGAGAGCGGGGCGTCGGTGTGCTGGCGAGCGTCCCGGACTTGAGCGCGACGACGTGGTCTGACCGGGTCGCGACGCTCTACGGCGGCGAACTGATGGTGCCGCCGGGTTCGCGTCGTGGGGGTGGGGGTGAGGTGGTCGAGCTTCCCGTCAGGCCGCCGTTCGCCTCGGGGTAGATAAGCCGTATGGCGGCTGTCTGTCAGTTGTCCAGCTATCGGCATGGTTTTGTTGAGGGAGCCGATTTGTCGCGGATTTCGATACGGTCTCGGTTGTATGGCCAGTCCTACGCCGAGATCGCAGACGTCCGCGGGTGAGGTTGCGCTGGGTCTGGTGATCGAGCAGCCCGCCACGAGCTCCCGGGTGGCGCAGCGGTTGAACGAGCGTTTGGGCTCGACGCAGTTCGCGGTCCAGACGGTGTCCAACGCGCTTGAGCGGCTTGAAAAGCAGGGGTTCGTGCGTTCGGCGGATGGAGAGTACGTGGCGACGTCGCGCGGGGTCGAGCACTTCAAGGACTGGTTGTCCGCGTCGCTTCCGTTGCCGCCTGTGCGCGAGGAGCTGCTCGCGAAGATCGCGTTGTGCCGGGTGGAGGATCTGCCGCGGCTGATCGCGGTGGTCCGCGACTCCGAGCTGGCGTGCGTGGTCATAGTTGGCGATCTCAACCGGCGTGTGCGTGAGGAACGCCGCGTTGTGGAGAGTGTGAGGGAGTGGCGCAAGCGGACGTGTGTCGTCGTGATGCGTGGGGATCTCGCGTGGTGGGAAGCGAGGATCACATGGCTTCAGAACCTCCGCGGCGACCTGGAGGAGGAGTGGAAGCTCTTCCAGGCTGAACGGCGGGCCGCAGCGTCCCCGCAGGCTTGACGCGATGGACGCGCTGCTCTCGCTTGCCGGAGTGAGCCTGCACTACCAGCGGGGGCGGCGTCATGCGGTGGTGGTGCTCGCCAGCGTCTCGCTCGACGTGTGGGCGGGGGAAGTCGTCTGCGTGTGGGCGCAGCGTGGCCGGGGCAAGTCGACGCTGCTGCGGGTGGCGGCCGGGTTCGAGGAGCCCGTCGAGGGCCGGGTGAGCGTCGAGGGCACGAACGTGTGGGGTCTCTCGGACCGTCAGCGCTCGCGGCTGCTGTCCCGCTCGGTGGGATGGGTCACGAACGCAGTGCCGGAGCTCGATGTGCCGGTGCTCGAACATGTCGCGATCCCGCTGAAAGTCGCGCTGGGCACGGACGTGGCGACCGGTCGTGCGCGGGATGCGCTCGAGCGGGTCGGCGCTGGGGATTGCGTCGAGCAGCGTTGGGGGAGCCTCTCCGATGCGGAGCGTGCGCTTGTGGCGCTCGCGCGGGCGATCGTGCGCGAGCCGAGGCTACTGGTCGTCGATGATCTGACGGCGATGCTGAAGGGTCGTGAGGCCGACGAGATCACGCGGCTACTCGCCGAACTGGCGCAGGAGCGAGAGCTGGGCGTCCTGGCGAGCGTCTCGAGCATGGAGGAGGCCGCATGGTCCGAGCGGGTGGCGACGCTCTCGAGCGGAGAGCTGGTGGTACCCGACGGCGACCCGCGGCGCAGGCGCAGCAAGGTCGTGGACTTCCCGGGCGCCGATCGGTCTGAACGAGGCGCGGGGCGCGGGGTGCCCGCGTAACGTTCGCGCTTGTGCTGGAGCTGCGGGATCTCGTCAAGTACTACCCGATCGGTGATGGGGAGCCGGTGCGCGCGGTGGACGGCGCCTCGCTGCAGGTACACGCGGGGGAGATGGTCGCGTTGTACGGGCCAAGCGGGTCCGGGAAGACCACGCTGTTGAACTTGATCGCGGCGCTGCTGCGCCCCGACAGCGGCGCGGTGATCATCGACGGCCGCGACATCTCGACACTCTCGGACAACGAGGCTTCGCACTACCGGCTGCACGACCTCGGGTATGTGGACCAGTCCCTTGACCTGCTGCCGGGCGGCAACGTGGTCCAGAACGCCTCGCTGAAGCTGTGGATAGCGGTCGGTGTCCACGAGGGCAAGCGCCGGATCGAGCCGCTGCTCGTGCGACTGGGGCTGGAGGCGCGTCTGAAGCATCGCGCTGAACATCTCTCGATGGGCGAGCGCCAGCGGGTGGCGATCGCCCGGGCGCTTTCGACCGAGCCCAAGCTCGTGCTCGCGGACGAGCCGACGGGCAACCTCGACACCCAGCGCAGCGGCGAAGTGCTGGAACTGCTCGGCGAGGTCTGCCGCGAGCACGGCACCGCGGTGCTGCTGGTCACCCACGACCCGCAGGCGACCGTGTTCGCCGACCGTGTGCAGATGTTGCGCGACGGGCGGGTGGTGCCGTTCGATCCCGATGCGGTGTTCGGGCCGCTGCTCAGGCGGTAGACGGCCGATGCGGCTCTACGACATCGCCCACCTCTACCGGGTGCGCCTGAAGGCGAGGATCGTGCTCGTGCAGGAGCTGTTCGCGGTCGTGGGGATCGCGGTCGGTGTGGCGCTGCTATTCGCCTCCCAGGTGGCGAGCACCAGCCTCAACGGATCGGTGCGCCAGCTCACCAACGGGATCGTCGGCCACTCCCAGTATCAGCTCAAGGCGCGCGGCTCAGAGGGCTTCAGCGAAGGAATGCTCGCCGACGTGCAGCGTCTGCCCGGGGTGCGCGTCTCGGTGCCGGTGCTCGAGCACGAGGCGAGCGTGATCGGCCCGACCGGCCGCCAGGCGGCGGTCGACCTGATCGCGACCGACCCGCGCTACGTGTACCTGGCCGGCCCGCTGCTGCGCCACTTCTCCGCCCGGCAGTTGGCGGGTCAGCAGGCGCTCGCGGTCCCCGCCCCGGTAGCGCAGGCGATCGGCGCGTCCTCGCTCGAACCGATCAAGCTGCAGGTCGGCGCGAGCGTCGTACCGACTCTGCTCGCCACGATCTTGCAACCCTCGGAAATCGGGCCGCTGGTCCACAGCCCGATCGCGCTCGCGCCGCTCGCCTACGCGCAGAAGCTCACCGGCATGCCAGGCATGGTGACCCGCATCTTCGTCCAGGCCAAGCCCGGGGACATCGGCGAGGTGCATGCAGGTCTCGTGAGGCTGGCCAGCGGGCGCCTGAACGTCGAGCCGGGAGACTACGACGCGACGCTCTTCGCGCAGGCCGCAACGCCGATCGACCAGTCCACGCAGACCTTTGCGGCGATCTGCGCCCTGGTCGGGTTCATGTTCGCGTACTGCTCGATGCTGCTCACGATGCCCCTACGCCAGGGCCTCGTCAGAGAACTGCGGCTCAGCGGCGCGACCCG
Organism: uncultured Solirubrobacterales bacterium; assembly: GCA_963725535.1. Lineage (GTDB taxonomy): Bacteria > Actinomycetota > Thermoleophilia > Solirubrobacterales > Solirubrobacteraceae > Palsa-744. The sequence goes on along the minus strand of CAVRYX010000005.1, from coordinate 169,634 downwards.
CTGGGAGGCCGTCAAGGCGCTCCTCTTCGACGCGCTGGTCCTCGGCAGCCTCGCATCGCTGCTGGGGCTCGCACTCGGAGAGCTGCTATCGATCCTCGTGTTCGGCTCAAACCCCGGGTACCTCTCGTTCGCGTTCCCCGTCGGCTCGCAGCGGATCGTGACCTGGCAGAGCGTCGCCATCGCCGCCGGCGCGGGACTGCTCGCCGCGTGCGTCGGTGTGCTGACCCCGCTGCGCGACATCTGGACACGCGCACGACGCACCGACGTGCCCCGCGAACGACCGATTCTCAACTGGTGGACCGCCGCGACGCTCACCGGCGGACTTGCCTGCCTCGCGGTGACGACCGTCATCCTGTTCGCCGCGCCGCAGTCAGCGATCGTCGGCATCGTGACATTGATCCTCGCACTGCTGTTGCTCCTGCCGCTGCTGATCGACGGGGTCGTCGCTGTCTTTGACCGCCTGCAGCGCCCGATCGGCGCCGGATCGACCGAGATCGCCGTCATCGAACTGCAATCCCCCAAGACCCGGGTACGATCGGTCGCGATCGCCGCGACCGGGGCAATCGCCGTGTTCGGCAGCGTCACGATCCAGGGGTCACACACGAATCTTCAGGGTGGCCTCGACCGCGTCGTGCATCAGCTATCGGTTGTCGCCAATTTGTGGGTGATCCCGCCCGGCGAACAGGACTTGCTGGTGACCACACCCTTTCCGGGTACCGCCGCATCCGCTCTGGCGCGTCTACCGGGTGTTCGGGCCGTAGGGCTGTACCGTGCCGGTTTTCTCGAATACAGCGGTCGCCGTATCTATGTACTCGCCCCGCCGCCTACCGCTGCCGATGCCCTTCCGCCGAGCCAGCTGGTGACAGGCAACCTCACGCTTGCGACCGCCAGGCTTCGTGAGGGCGGCTGGGCAGTCCTCTCGCAAACGCTTGCAGATGAACATCACTTGCACATCGGTTCATATTTCACCCTGCCCTCGCCCCGGTCAACAGACTTCCGCGTCGCGGCGCTGAGCTACCAATCTCGGATGGCCGCCTGGAGCGATCATCCTCAACGCTAACGACTACGCCCGGGCGTGGGGGAGCACCGATTCTGGCGCGTACAACATCATGCTTGGGCGAGGCGCGTCGTCTGAGGCAGTTGGTCGTGAGATCAGGCAGGCGCTCGGCTCTGCGTCGGGCTTGATCGTGGAGACCGCGCAACAGCGCGAACAGAGCTATCGAGCGGCGAGTCGTCGGGGTCTGGGGCGCCTAACACAAATAGCCTTGCTGGTATTGATCGCTGGAGTCCTCGCAACGGCGGTATCGATGGGCACGCTGATCTGGCAGCGTCGTCGCCGGTTCGCGCGCATGAGGGTGCAGGGATTCCATAGGAAGGTGCTGTGGTTTGCGCTCATCTGGGAGAGCGCACTGCTGCTCGGCACCGGCTGCCTGGTCGGAGCCGCATTCGGCGTCTACGGCCAGCTTCTTCTGAGTCACGCCCTGCTGGCCGTCACCGGCTTCCCGGTGGTCTTCTCGGCCAGGATTCCAGCCGCTATCGGCAGCTTCGTGGTCGTCACCGCCGTCGCAGCTGCGATTGTCGCGATACCCGGGTATCGCACGGCTGGCGTGCGCCCATATCCACATCCAAACTCGTGAGTGTTGCGCCGCCGACCCGAGTCGGAAACAAATCAGAAGGCGCTTTTTGTGTATCTGCCGAGTGGGGGGATTGCGGTCATGAGCACTGAGGTCGGCCCTATACACTCCTGGAGTGAGGGATGCGCCGACGAGCCAGTCGATCTGAATTGCCTTCAAGTATGCGCTTGCCCGCGGTGGCCCAGGCGTATGTGTTTTGGACATGGCCATTTACCTACCTGGAGTGCTGTCGCAGTCGTTATGGCAGTCGCTTTACGCTTAATGTTGCCGGAATGCCACCATTGGTATTCCTCTCAAATGCCCACGAGATAAGGACTATGCTATCAGCTCCGGCCGATACCCTACATCCTGGGGAGGGCGGAGCGATGATTACGCCAATCGTCGGTGAAGAGTCGTTCATGCTACATGACGACGACAAGCATATGAACGGGCGTAGAGCTATAGCACCGGCCTTTCATGGCAAGGCGGTACAAGAACATGCCAACCTGGTGACGAGCATCATACGGCGCGAGGTGGCGTCATGGCCGCGGGATGCGCCCATAGCTCTTTATCCAAAACTTCGAGCACTGACGCTCGATATCGTCCTGCGAAGAGTCTTCCCCTCGTCACAGTTCACTTCTGAGGATGAAATCCACAGGCTGCGCGACCGGCTGCTGGCGATGCTCTCGGTGACTGCAAGTCTCGTGATCCCAGAGCCCTCTCTACGTCACGGCCCGGGGCGGCAAATCTGGGAGCGCTTCCTACGCCACCGGACAGAAGCCGACGGGCTGATCTACGCACTCATCGACAAGCACCGCGATATCCCGGCCGACCCTGGTGATGTGCTCACCATGATCCTCGCAGCGCGCAATCCAGACGGCTCGCCCGCGTCGCGCCAGCAGGCGCGTGACAACGTCATGTCCATCATCCTCGCCGGACACGAGACGACCGCATCGGAGCTGGCATGGTCGTTCCAGCTCCTAGCGCACAACCCGGACGTGCAGAGGAGGCTGGCCCGTGAGATCGACGGCGAAGCCGGCGAGCGGTACCTGACCGCGACCGTTCAGGAGACCCTACGCCACCGCAACGTCTTCCTCTTTACGATCCCCCGCGCGGTGGTCAAGCCAACCGAGATCGGCGGCCGGACATACAACCCGCCGGCGCGGCTGCTCGGCTGCATTTACCTACTGCATCACGACCGGGGCATCTATCCCGAGCCCGACAGGTTCCGCCCTGAGCGCTTTCTCGACGCGCCGCCATCGCCGCACCTGTGGCTGCCGTGGGGAGGGGGCCGCAGGCGCTGCCCCGGCTTGCATATGGCGATGCTGGAGATGAAGACGGTCCTGCGCGCGGTGCTGTCGCGCGCGACGGTACTCCCTGCCGGCAGGCGTATGGAGCGCCCGCGCTGGCGCAGCGTGATCGTCACGCCCCACGCCGGCTCACGAGTCGTGCTCGGCCCCCGCGACCGCAGGGCCACGAGCTTCGGCCCGGGACGCTCGCACGGGCACCCTGATGCCGATGCCCGACAGGCAGCCACGACGTGAGCTCGCGACCCCATCGCCCGGATATGGAGCAGTCGAACCATAACAACTAGTTGCTAGGCAAGGCGGGGCAACGTCGTCAGGATGCTTCCGGTCATGGGCACACAAGGCGACAACGCTCGGAGTCCAAGGGCCGAAGAAAGCGTGGCGCTGCCCTGGCGTGCGAGAGGGCAGGGGTACCCCGAGGCGCGAGCCGCGGGGGTGTGGGCGCAGCGCCGTCGAGAGCGGTGCTGCCCTGGCAGGGGTGAGGGAGGGCAACCGAGTGGGCGGCGAGCCGGGCGCTTCGGGGGACGCGCGGCTCGTCGTCTCACCGGCAGACCGCGGCCGGAGAGGCCACCGGTGTATGCCTAGAGTGACGCGGCCCGTGTTGACGCCCGACTGGGAGGTGGGCCGGTCGGTTCCAATGCTGCGGGAGTCGCGGTATTCGCAGTCGCTGGATTGGGGTCTTCAGATTCTCGCGTGCTTTACGCCTGAGCAGCCGGTCCTTGGGATCGCGGAGATCGCGGGCGCGCTGGGAATGAGCACCTCGACGACGCACAGGTATGTCAGCACGTTGGAGCGCCTGGGGTACGTGGTGCACGGCCGGCAGCGGAAGTACCGTCTGACGCTGGCGGTCACCAAGCTTGGGCTCTCGGCGTTGAGCGGGACGAGCCTGGGGGTGCACTCCCGGCCGTTCCTGGAGGAGCTGCGCGGGCAGACCGGGTTCTCGGTCTATGTCGGGGTGCTCGATGGGCCGGAGGTTCTGGTCGTCGAGCGGGTGCGCGGCAGCCGTCGCGGTGAGCGTCTGCTGGATCAGGGTTTGCAGTTGGGTGCCCGGCGGCCGGCGTACTGCACGGCGGTAGGGAAGCTGCTGCTCGCGAGCCTCCCCAAACGCGCGTTGCGAGAGCAGCTCGCGGAGGTGTCTTTTTCCAAGCGGGGGCCGAACAGGGTCTCAGATAGGCGTGCGTTGCGCAGCGAGCTGGATCGGATCCGTGGGGTGGGTCTGGTGGTGGCCGAGGAGGAGTTCGCCGCGGGCGTGTATGAGATCGCGGCGCCGTTGCGCTCGGCATCCGAGGTCGTGGCGGGGATCGGTCTTGAGGCGCACAGTTCGATGGTCTCTTTCGTGGAGCTGGTGGGTGCGCTCGGCCCGCATCTCCTCGCGGCGGCTGGCCGGCTCTCGGCGAGGCTGGGGTACCGGCGGGCTGATGAGCGGAGTGGCGGCCGGCTCGCGGTCGCGCCAGGCGGGGTGCTCGCGTGAGGGCGGCGCGGCCCCGTAGAGCGCGGGCAGACACCGGCGTCGGCGGGGGCAGGTCGGCTACGGCGGATGCTGTGTGCGTCGAGTACAACGAGCTGCGCTATTCGCAGTCCCTGCAGGCCGGGTTGGCGGTCCTGCGGTGCTTCAGAGCGGACCGGCGCGTGCGGGGTATCGCCGATGTCGGCGATGAGACCGAGCTTGGCCGCTCGACCACGCACAGGTACATGACGACGCTCGCGACGCTCGGCTATGTGGAACACACGTTGTCTTCCAAGTACAGGCTCGCGCCGCAGGCGGCGAACCTCGGGCGCGTAGTGCTCGACAGCCAGCCGGTCCGCCAGTGCTCCCGCGAACGGCTCCTGGGGCTGCGTGAGCAGACGGGGTACGCCGTGAGTCTCGGTGTGCTGGAGGGCACCGAGGTGCTCTACCTGGAGCGCCTGCCCAGCTACGCGCGGGGACAGTTCGAGCTTGACCTCGGAGCCCACGGGCTGCGCGTGGGATGCCGCGCGCCGGCGTACTGCACCGCGATGGGCAAGCTGCTGCTCGCGAGCCTCCCGGAGCCCGAGCAGCGCAAGCGCATAGCGTCGTTGAAGCTCACACGGCAAGGTCCACGTTCAATCGCGACCAAGACCGTGCTCCGGGAGGAGCTCCAGCGCATCCAGGCCACAGGTCTTGCGCTCAGCGACCGCGAGCTCACGAAGGCGCTACTATCGATCGCCGCCCCGATAAGAGACTCCAACGGTGCGGCCGTCGCGGCACTGGCAGTTGAAGCGCCCACCGCCGCGGTCACCCCCGAGGATCTCCTGCGCGACGCCGCGCCGCGCCTGACCTCCACCGCCGAGCGTGTATCGATCGGCCTCGTGCTCGGTGGAGTATGAGCCCAACCGTTCCACGAGCCACACCAGTGGGGCACAACGTGGCCGAGAACGGTGACAGCGCCCGGCACAGCCGCATAAAACCCTTTGCTCGGGTCATCCGAAACCTTCGCTGCAACAAAATCCCGCAAAATGCGTTACTTTTCTTTGGCCATTAGGATTGACTCGTCTAAGTTTCTTGAATAGAGTGTCTGTCAACGAGTGCGTGAGCGATCTCTCGACACTCGGGGACCACAGATGATTATTCGAAGATGACGCTCTTGGGTGTTCGCCCCGGGTCGTTTTGTCGCGGAAGAGTTGCGAAAACGTGAAAGGCCAACCTGCGACCGAGCAGGAGCAGTCTATGGTGCACAAACGTACGACCGAATACGAGGGGATAGTCATGCTGGACGGGTTCTGGCGTAACATGCCGGGTGCTGCGCGTTTGCGGCGTGGTTTAGCCTGGATGGTCGGCGGGGGGTTTGTCCACTAGTTTCGTTGTAAGCGGGGCGAGTGGGTGGGCGGCGATGGGCTGGTGGCGTGGGGCTTGCGCTGTGTCGGGTGGGGCGTGCCTCAGCGGAATGAGTGGACGCGCCCGGCGCAGTGCGTGATCTGGTTGGCCGGCGCGGGTCGGCAGCCAGGGCCACGGATTGGGCGTGCTTGGCTTGGTGGGGCGTGATCGTAGCGACGATTCCGTCCGAAGCCACTGCAACAATACTCCCATGATCGTCCACCAATCGCGTTGAGAGATGGGCCGTTCAGGACATGAGCGCTTCACCGAGCCGACGCTCGCCGCGCAGCGTCGTTACGAGGCGCTGCGTGCGTACTGGGTCGAGGAGCGCTCGGCTGGCGAGATCGCTGAGCGCTTCGGCTACAGCAAGGGCAGCGTGCAGACACTGATCTCCCGCTACCGGCAGGCGGACCTCGCCGAGCTGTTCGCCCGCTCGCGCCCTGGTCCCAAGCGCCAGCCCAAGAAGGACGCCGCCCGCGAGCGGGTGCTCGTCCTGCGCCGTGAGCGGCACGGGATCGAGGAGATCGTCGCAGAGCTTGCGCGGGCGGGGACGCCTCTCTCGCGCACCGCGGTGTGGGAGATCCTGCGGGAGGAGGGGCTCTCGCGGATGCCCAGGCCGGCCTTCCCACCGAAGACCGGGCCAGAGCCAGGGCGGCTTGCCGCGGAGAAGGTGCGCGTGCTGGGAGAGGGCGAGTGGCCCGAGACGGGGCGTCTTGAGACCCAGCACGCCGGGCTGTTCCTGTTGATCGGGGACCTGATCGCACTCGACCTGCCCGGGCTGGTGGATGCGGCCGGCTGGCCGTCCACCAGCCAGCTCGACGCGCTGCACTCGGTGCTGGCGCTGATGGCGCTCAAGCTTTCCGGGCGCCGGCGGCGCAGCCACGTGGCAAACGTCGTTCATGACCCGGCACTCGGCCTGTTCTGCTCTCTGAACGCGCTGCCCAAGACATGGCACCTGAAGACCTACTCATATCGCACCACCCGCGCCCAGCAGCTCGCGTTCTTTGAGGCGCTGCAGCCCCGGCTGCGCGACGCCGGGCTGCGCGGCGAGCAGGGCCTGAACCTCGACTTTCACGCGATCATGAGCTACGGGCAGGAGACGATCCTCGAGAAGCACTACGTTCCCCGCCGCTCACAGCGCACTCGCTCGGTGCTGAGCTTCATCGCCCAGGATGGGGCTGAGCACACGATCATCTACGCCAACGCCGAACTGACCGCCCGCGCGCAGTCCGGCGAGGTGATCGAGTTCTGCCGCTTCTACGAGAAGACCCACGGCGAGCTGCCGAAGCTGCTGGTCTTCGACGGCAAGCTCACCACCCACGAGCACCTCGCCGAGCTCGACGAGATCGAGGTCGGCTTCATCACATTGCGTCAGCGCTCCCCGAAGCTGATCGGCATGCTCGAAGCTCTCCCCGCCAGCGCTTGGACCAAGACCCGGCTCGACCGTGCAGGCAAGCACAAGACCGCCAGCTACTACGAGCAGCAGGTCACGATCGAGGGCAGAGCTTTCCGCCAGCTCGCCGTCCAGGGCCTCGGCCGCGACCAGCCGACGCTGATCCTCACCAACCGCCAGGAAATGACGCCCAAGCAGCTGATCGAGCGCTACGCCAAGCGCTGGGGGATCGAGAACCAGCTCGCCGAACAGATCCGCGCCTTCCACCTGGACTCCCTCTGCTCCCAGGTGCCGCTCGCTGTGGACTTCGACATCGCGCTCACCGTCCTGGCCGACATCGTCTACCGGCACTTCGCGCATGGCCTGCACGCCGCTTACCGCCGCCAGAGCCCCGACACGCTCCGCGCCCAGCTGATCGACGGGATCGGCGAGCTGCGCTTCAGCCCCGGCCACGTTGAGGTCGCCCTCCGACGCCGCACCCACACCCCTGCGCTGCTCGACGCCGCATACCAGGACAAGCGCATCAAGGTGCCCTGGTGGGGCGGACGCACCCTCAGCTACAGCTTCCCCGCCCGATAGCTCAAAACGCCAAAATCCTCAATCGAATTATCGAACCGACAATCGAGGTTAGCCTTCGGCACCGCAACGGTCGTGCTGTTGAGTTGCTGGCTTGGTGCGTCGCAGGTGGTCGCGTCGGTGCCGAGTACGGCGATCCGGTATACCTACACGCCAGACAGCCAGTTGAGCGCGGTGATCAAACCGGAAGCCGAATATGGGCTCTACACGTGGGACGCAGCCGGCAATCTATCGTCGGTTGCGAAGAAATCGTCGACAAAACTGTCGATCATTCAGCTTGAATCGAGTAAGGGCGCGGTTGGGGAAACGGTCGATATCTGGGGAACGGGGTTCTCGAGCACCCCGTCCAACGACACGGTGAAGTTCCACGGAACCGCGGCGACGGTGAGCACTGCGAGCGCGTATGAGCTGGCCGTGAAAGTCCCGTCGGGGGCCACGACGGGGACGGTGACGGTGCAGACGACGACCGAAGGGCCGGTGACGAGCTCGCAGACGTTTACGGTCGCGAGCGCGGTGGGTGCGCCGACGATCACGTCGTTGTCTGCATCGCTCGCGGAAGCCGCGGCGACGGTCACGATTTCGGGCACGAACTTCGAAACGACGGCTGCTGATGATGTTGTGCGTGTGAATCAGACGGATGCGGAAGTGGTGTCGGCGTCGAGCACGTCGCTTAAAGTCAAGGTGCCGGCTGCTACGACTGGTGGGCATGTGTCGGTGACTACACCACAGGGATCGGTGAGCGGCCCGGATCTATATGTTCCGCCTGAAGGGATCTCCACGTCGAAGGTTGGGGCGACTGAACAGATGTCGTCGGGTAAATCGGTGACGATCAAACTTTCTACGGCCGAAAAGGTAGGGCTTGTTCTGTTCGAAGCGACCGCGGGTGAGCACTTCTCGCTCGTGGCCTCGGAAGACACGATCCACTCTGGTCGAGTATCGGTTTTTAATCCACAAGACATGGAATCAAAGAGCGTTGGTCTGCGCGAAGGCGAAACCACCGTCGAACAGGTGACTGTAACGGCTACAGGAATGTATACACTCCTGGTGAAGCCTGAAGCTACTTATACGGGTAGCGTAACTCTTTCTGTCGTGCCCGCTGTCACCGGGACGATTACGCCAACTTCCGAAGGCGCTAAACAGACAGTTTCGCTCGCTACCTCGTACCAGCAAGGTATTTACACAATAAATGGGACGGAAGGCGAGGAAGTGTCGCTGAAAGTAAGCGAATTCTCGTTTCCGCACGCGGTGGAACTTGAATGGCTCAACCCTGAGGGTGGGTTTCTTGAACGAGAATCGTTCAATAGGGACGGGTTTATGAAAGCGGTGAAGTTCCCCACGACGGGTAGCTATACCCTGGTCGTTAACCCTAACGGTTCGAACACGGGGTCGCTGAAACTGACCGCGTATAATGCTACCGCTGTGACGGGGTCGATCACGCCGACCAGTGGCGGGGAATCCAAAACGGTGACCACCACGGTTCCTGGCCAGGTAGCGAATCTCACGTTTTCCGGTAGTGCCGGGGAACAAGTGTCCTTTGTGTTCTCGGAATCTACGTTCACAAACGCGGCTGTAGAAGTGTTGACGCCGGGGGGTTTCAACGTTGCGGGTTCGACCATTAGTCTTGGTACGTCCATGGTGATGGACGGGTCAACGGAAGCGCTTACGCTCCCCGAAACGGAGACGTATACGGTCCATGTTAGGGGGAAAGAAGAAGAAACCGGCAGCGTTAAGGTAACCGCTTACAAAGCACCCGAGGTGACGGGGTCGATATCGCCGAGCACGTCTGGTGCTTCGGAAACAGTGTCGCTGCCGATACCCGGCCAGATCGCGAAGTATACGGTGGCGGGCACGGCTGGCGAGGAAGTGTCACTGAAAATAAGCGAATTCACATCATTTACAAGCGCGGTGGAACTCGAATGGATCACGCCTGAAGGTTACTACCTCGAAAGGCAGGGCTTTGGAAGTAACGGGTTCATGGAACCTGTGAAGTTCGAAACGACTGGGAACTACACTTTGATTGTCAAGCCGAATGGGGTGAATACGGGTTCGCTGAAGCTTACTGCGTATAACGCGACGCCTGTGACCGGGTCTATCACGCCCACCAGCGGCGGGGAATCGAAAACGATCACGACGACGGTGCCGGGGCAGAGAGCGAATATTACTTTCGCCGGTAGCGCCGGGGAACAAGTGTCTTTTGTGTTCTCCGAATCAACGATCAAAAACGGAGCGGTGGAAGTCCTGACGCCGGGGGGCTTCAACGTTGCGGGTTCGAGCGTTAGTCTCAGTACGTCCACAGTGATGGACGGGTCAACGGAAGCGCTTACGCTTCCCGAAACAGAGACGTATACGATTCATATCAGGGCGAGAGAAGGAGAAACGGGCAGCGTCAAGGTAACCGCGTACAAAGCGCCCGAAGTAACCGGGTCGATATCTCCGAGTACGACCGGCGCGTCGGAAAAAACGTCGCTGCTCATCCCCGGCCAGAAAGCGAAGTACACGGTGTCGGGCACTGCTGGTGAGGAAGTATCACTAAAGATCGGCGAATTCTCGTCGTTTACAAAAGCGGTGGAAGTGGAATGGACCCTGGCCGGGACCGGTCTGCTCCAGCGTACGTCGTTCAGGGAAAACGGGTTCACGGAATCGTTGTTGTTCTCGAAAACCGGCACTTACGACCTGGAAATCAACCCCTATGGGTTGAACCCTGGGTCGTTGGGGGTTACCGCATATTCGGCGATTACTGGCACGATCAAACCGAGCAGTGGCGGGGAATCGAAAGTTGTCACGACGAATGCGCCGGGGCAGAACGCGAAAGTCACGTTCTCGGGGAAATCAGGGGAAGAAGTATCGGTGGTGCTGTCGGAATCGACTATCAAAACGGGGCACGTATCGATCGAGAATCCCGAAGGGTCTATCGTTGGTGAAGAAAAGAGCTTCGGGTCGAGCGGCGAAACGACTCTCGGGCCTGTTTCGCTATCGAGCAACGGCACGTACACGATCTTCATCGAGCCGAAAGGCGAAAGCGGCTCGGTCAAGGTGACCGCGTACATCGGCAAACCGCCGCATGGCCTGGTGATCCGTGGCCCCGCCGGCGAGAGCAAGCCAGCGAGTGGCACGACACCGGCTGGGGGCCCGATGAGCGGTGTGGCGCTCGCGGCGACGCCGGGCGCAGAAAACCCGGTCTTCCCGGGGTTCGCCTCGGCGCTTGAGCGCAAGGCACCCGAGGATGGTGCGGGTCGGGCGAGGGGTCACGAGCTGCGCCCAACCGTCGATGTGGACACGGCAGCGCTCACCGCGTCGAGATCGCGTGGGCCGGCAAGCGAGAGGCGGAACGCCGGCGAGCTCTCGCACGGCCGCGTTGGGACCCAGTCTGGGATCGTCGGGAAGCCGGGCTCCACGGGGCGGGGAGCGGTGGCTGTGGGCAGGAGCGCAGTGCTCGCGCTCCCGCGGGCGGTGAGGTCGTTTGACCCCAGCGGCTCGGGGGCGTGGTCTCCGAACGTGCACGACGGCCGCGTCAACTGGAGCATCGGGGGCCCGGCGGGCCCGTGGGCGAGTCTCGCGCCCCTCGCGCCGCTGGCGGGTGCCGGGACGTCGTTGGGTGGGCAGGCGCTGAAGCTCAATGGCCTCCCGCTCGCGGGCCTGCATGTCGCCCTCGCGGGCACCGATGCGGCGGCCGTGACGGACTCGAGCGGGCGTTTTCTGCTCACGGGGCTGCCTGCGGGGCACCAGGTGCTGGTTCTGGAGGGCGGCATGGTCGCGGGGCAGCGCTACGGCACGTTCGCGGTCGGGGTGCAGCTCGCCGCAGGGAAGGAGACCACGCTCGACGCACCGATCTGGATGACGCCGCTTGACCCGGCCGGGGACCGCACGGTCGCATCCCCTACCAGGCGGGAAACGCGGATCACGACACCGCAGATCCCCGGCCTTGAAGTCAGGCTGCCCGCGGGGACCGTGATCCACGACGCCGCGGGGAAGGTCATGCGCCAGCTGAACATCACGGCGATCCCGGTCGACCGGCCGCCGTTCCCGCTGCCGTTCTTCTCCGAAGTCCCAATCTACTTCACGGTCCAGCCCGGCCGGGCGTATCTGAGCAAGGGCGCGCAGATCATCTACCCCAACTACACGCATCTGCGGCCCGGTGCGCGCGTGGACTTCTGGAACTACGACCCGACCGGTCGTGGCTGGTACATCTACGGGCAGGGCACGGTAACCCCGAACGGCAAGCAGGTCGTGCCCGACCCGGGGGTGCGGGTGTGGGAATTCACGGGGGCGATGATCACGAGCACCCCCAAACCGCCGCATAGCGGCCCGAAGCCGGGCGGCTCTACGCATGGTGGGGACCCTGTGGACCTGGGCACTGGCCTGATGGTCTACCGCAGGACCGACCTGATGATCCCGGACACGATCCCGATCGTGATCGAACGGACCTACCGGCAGGGCGACTCGAACTCCTACAGCTTCGGTGTGGGGACGAGCAGCCTCTACGACCTGCGGTTGTGGTCGGAAAACAACTATCACGAAGCGGATCTCGTGCTCCCCAACGGCGGGAAGGTGCTCTACAAACGCACCTCCCCCGGCGTAGGGTACCTCGAAGCGGAATACAAGGCGACCGAAACACCCAGCATCTTCTACGACTCAACGATCAAATGGGACCCATCCGAGCCCGGGTGGGAACTGACGCTGACGAATGGCACGACCTACATCTTCGGGGAGCTCGCGCCGCTGCAGGCGATCCGTAACAAGCAGGGCCAACAGCTCACGATCACGCGCTCAGAAGGCCACAGCGGGAACATCACCCAGATCACCTCCCCGCACGGCCACTGGGCGAAGTTCACCTACAACAGCTCCAACATGACATCACGGAAATCAAAGACAACACCGGGCGTACGTTGAAATACGCCTACAACAAAGAAGGCTTTCTGGAATCCGCGACCGACCCGGCGAGCCGGACGACCAAATACGAATACAACGGCGAAGGGGACATGACCTCGATCACGGACCCGCGGGGCAACAAGTACCTGGAAACTACCTACAGCGGTGGCCTGGTCTCCAAGCAGACCATGGCGAACAGCGGCACTTACGAATTCAGCTACGCGCTGAAAGAAGGCAACGTGGAAAGCACGACCGTCACCGAACCACGCGCCAACAAGCGCAAGGTCACGTTCAACACAGAAGACTACCCAACCAGCGAAACAGCCGGTCTCGGAAGCTCGGTCGAAGAGACGACCAGCTTCGAACGCCAGGCAGGCACCGGGCTTCTGCTCTCCAGCACGGACGCGCGCTCTCGCAAGACCGCCTACGAATACAACAGCTACGGCAACGTGACCGCCGTCACGCGGCTCGCGGGCACCTCGTCCGCACAGACCTACAAATACGCCTACGAACCGGATACCACCGAGGTGACCAAAGTCACCGACCCGCTCGGCCACGCAACAACCTACGAATACAACAGTCTAGGAGAGCTCACCGCGAGCAAGGACGCGCTCGGGCACACCACCCACTACGAATACAACAGCGACGGGCAGCCAACGATCATCACCAACCCACTCGGCAAGAAAACGACGATCACCTACGAACTCGGCGCTCCCGTTGCCGTAACCGACCCGCTCGGCCGAACCACCAAACAGTTCATCGACGCCGCAGGCCGTGTCCTCTCGACTACGCTGCCGGGAGGGCAGCGCACCGCCTACGAATACGACAACGACAACCAGGTCACGAAGATGACCGACCCGATCGGGAACGCGACCACCTACGAATACGACGCCGACGGTGACCTCACCGCGATCACCGACCCCCTGAAAAACAAGACCACCTACGCATACACCAAAATGGATCTGCTCGAAAGCGAAGAAGACCCACTGACGAAGAAAACCACGGCAGTGTACGACACCGAGGGCAACCTCACCGAACTCACCGACCGCCGCGGCAAGCTCGACAAGTTCACCTACGACCCTTTGAACCGCCTCACCGAAGCGAAGTACGGCGTCTCCGGCGAAACCGCCGAAAGCACGATCAAATACGAATACGACAACGGCAACCGACTCACCAAGGTCATCGACAGCACCAACGGCACCTACACCTCCGAATACGACGAACTGAACCGCCTGAAGTCCCTCGCCACCCCGCAGGGCACGGTCAAATACGAATACGACGAAGCGAACCGGCGGACCAGCATGACCGTGCCCGGCCAGGAAGCGCTCAAATATACCTATGACGAAGCAAACCGCCTCAAAGAACTAAAACGAGGCTCGCAGAGCGTGTCGTTCGCCTACAATGAAGCCAACATGCCGACCACGACCACGCTACCCGACGGCGTCGAAGAGCAGTACGGCTACGACGAAGCCAAGCGAGCCGACCTCGATCGCCTACAAGAAAGGCGCCACCACGCTCGGCGAACTGGACTACAGCTACGACCAAGACGGCCGCCGCGAAGCCGTCTGGGGCAGCTACGCCCGCACAGCCCTCCCGGAAGCCGTCAGCTCCGCCAAATACAACGCCGACAACGAGCAGACCGAACGCGCCAGCAAAAAACTCAGCTACGACGCCGACGGCAACCTGACCTCCGACGGCACCAACGAATACACATGGAACGCACGCGGCCAGCTGACCAAAATCACCGGGACGATCAAAGACACCTTCGCCTACAACCCCTTCGGACAACGCACCAGCCACACAATCGGAAGCACCACCACCGAACTCCTCTACGACGGCCCGAACGTCGTCCAGGAAATCCAGGGAGGCAAAGCCACCGCGAACATCCTCACCGGCCCACTCCCCAGCAAAGTGTTCGCCCGCACCACCAGCAAAGCGACCGAAAACCTGCTCACCGACGCGCTCGGCAGCACCATCGCGCTCGCCGGCAGCACCGGCAGTGTCGAAACCAGCTACACCTACGACCCCTTCGGTACCACCACCAAAGAAGGCACCGCGAGCGAAAACGCCACCCAGTACGCCGGGCAGGAAGACGAAGGCAACGGCATCTATTACGACCGCGCTCGCTTCTACAGTCCCGCAGCCGCCCGCTTCCTAAGCCAAGACCCCAGCGGCCCCGCCGCCGGCGGACCCAACCTCTACCTCTACACCGGCGACGACCCCGTCAACGCAGTCGACTCCTACGGCACTCATCTCGCGCCGCCCACACCCAGCCCCGCCCCCGCCCCCGCCCCCGGTCCGGGTGCGGGGGGCGGCGGAGGCGGTGGAGGTGGAGGTGGTGGCACCTCGGGTGGTGGTGTTAGCGGAGGTTCCGGCGGGACATCAGGTGCTCCGGGATCGCCCGGTCCGGGCGGGGGATCATGCTCAGGAGGGCCTGGTGCGAAGGGTGGGAGCTTGTCGTCAGGGAATAGTTGGCTGCCTTGCCAGGCTTTTGAAAGGAGCGAGCCCGAAAGCCCTCAGCCGAGCGAACCAGAAAGCGAATATGAAAAAGGCACGAAAGAAAGGGCTGGCAAAATACTGGGAGGCTGCGCCATAGGCGGGGCCATTGGGGCGGGCATCGGCGGTGCGGCCGGCGCCGCGGCGGGCGGAGTGGGAGCTGGCGCTGGGGCTGCGGCCGGCGGGGCTACCGGGTGTGTGGCGGGCACGATTCAGTCAACGGGAGAAATCCTCAAGGAACGCGCTGAAGAACTCGTGGGATAGGTGGAGGTTATGTCATCAGTACCACAAGGAGGCGTAGATGCCAGCTAGGGACAGCAAGACTTTTTTGGGGCCGTTCGATCGGTTTGAGTCGCTGTTATTGATTGTTCTAGTAGTAGCAGCACTCGTAGTAGATCGCGTGTTCGGATGGATAGCAACCTTGGCCGTTGTGATAGTTGTGTGTATGCCCGTGATGTTCTTCGTTGTGAGATGGCGGAGTAGGGCGCGGTAGGTGGGCTCGCTGGCCGAGGGCGGTACTTGGGAGATTGCGGCCTCAGGCCACGGCAAGGTAGATGGATCGGTTCGTACGGTCAATTCTGGCACGATGTGTGGTTGATGATTGGCAATTTGAAACACGAATAGTAGCCGGGAGTGAGTGGCATGCATCGTTAGACGAACTGCTTGGGCGGACGGGGTAGCATGTGCTATCACTTACCTATGCTGCGCTGGGCGGGCTGGGGCTGGCAAGTGGTGGCGTGGGTGATCGTGGGCGCCAGTGGCTGGGTAACGCATCAATTCGGGGTAGTGTCGGGCCTTGTCTTCCTGGTTGTGTGTGCGATTGCGGCACAGGTCGCGTACCGTGCTTCGCGGTGACTGCCATGCGGTGGCATCGTGTGGAGTTAGATTGACAGCTCAAGGCGATCATACGAGCGAGCAGACCGCGGGTCGGAGCGGACGAGGGAATACGCGCCGCGAAGTGATTCGGAGCGCGGCTCTGGTGGGAGTCGGCGTCGGGATCGATCACATCCTGACCAAACCGTCGCATGGGACGCGCGCGGCCCAACTGGCAGGCGAATCGCCCGTCGAGGTGGTGCCGTTCTTCGAGCCCCATCAGGCCGGGGTCGCCACGACGGCGCAGGACTACCTGCACTTCGCTGCGTTCGATGTTACGAGTGACGCGGCCGACGACTTGCGGAGCGTTCTTGAACAGTGGACGGCCGCCGCCGCGCGGCTGACCGCTGGGGAGCCTTACCAACCTGTCGCTCAGGCGGCGGATGAACCGCCGGTCGATACAGGGAGGCGATCGGTCTGGGACCATCGCGATTGACAATCACGATCGGCGTGGGTCCGAGCCTGTTCGGCTCGGATGGCACCAACAGGTTTGGCCTTGCGCATCTGAGGCCAGCGGAGCTGCGGCCGCTCCCGTCGTTCCAAGGCGAGGACCTTGACCCGGAAAGCTCGGGCGGGGATCTCTGCGTGCAGGCGTGCGCGGATGACCCCCAGGTCGCGTTTCACGCGATCCACGTCCTCTCGCGCATAGCGAGCAGCGCGGCGACGCTGCGCTACACCCAGCAGGGTTTCGGGCGGACCTCCTCCACCAGTCGCTCCCAGGGCACCCCAAGGAACCTGATGGGCTTCAAGGACGGCACCGACGATATCCGCGCGGAGGAGACTGGCGCAATGAACGACTTTGTGTGGGTCCAGCCCGGTGACGGGCCGGGATGGATGGCAGGCGGGAGTTATCTGATCGCGCGGCGCATCAAGATCCTCTTCGACGTATGGGACACTACCACCCTCGAAGACCAGCAGCGCGTGATCGGCCGCGACAAGCTCACCGGTGCCCCGCTGGGCAGCCGAAGCGAGTACGACCTTGTCGATCTCCAGGCGACGGGCACAAGCGGCGAACTGCTGATCCCCGCCGACGCGCACATTCGCCTCGCCAACCCCCAGAACAACAACGGGCAGCGCATCCTCAGACGCGGCTACTCCTACAGCGAAGCCGTGGAACCCGGCAGCGGCGAGATCGACGCGGGCCTCTTCTTCATCGCCTTCCAGCGCAGCCCCGGCCGGCAGTTCATACCCCTGCAACGGCGCCTGGCGGCCTCCGACGCGCTCAACCGACACACCCTGCATACCTCGAGCGCGATCTTCGCCTGCCCGCCCGGAGCGCAGCCCGGAGGATTTATCGGAGATACGCTGTTTTCGTAGCATACGTTATCTGTGTGCTCCGGTTGCGGGCATTGCGTACTCCGGTTATCGCTGTTTGCCCGCAGTGATCTGTGCCAGTTGCGTAGCAAGACGTTCGTCGCTCCGGAGGTTCGTGGCCGGTGCGAGTGTGCTCAGGTCGTCAATGATGCGGCCCTCTCTCACGAACACCCCGTCGAGCGCCCACGCGTATGACCGACCGCGGTAGCTGAAGGGAACCTCCACTTCGCCGACGAACGCGCCCTCCCCGATGGGCGCCGAGGTGAGGCGGTCTCGTGGCGGGCCGGGGTGAGCGCGGCGCTCGCGCAGGACCGATGCGAGAAACCGTGCGAGGCAGCTCAGGGCTGCCGGCGTCGCGTAATGCGCCAGGGCCGGCCGAGCCGCGGCGTCGCTAGCGTAGACGTGAATCCCGATTCGCAGCCCGAAGCCATCGCCGTAGTAGAGCGATTCGGAGAGCGCCGAACCGGTCTCGCCGCCGTAGGCCCCGCTCGCGTTCGCACACGCGCCGGGGCCAGTGCCCCCTCGCGGTTCGCCCCCGGGGAGCTGGCGTCGCAGCAGCACAAGCTGTTCGGCGAGCATCTGCTGTGCGAGTGCCTGATCGCTCTGCGGATGGCACGCGGCGCTGGGCAGGGCGCACGCGAGGCCGTTCACGAGCGAGAAGGCAGCGCTCCTGCCGGCTGGGGTGAAGCTGGGACCGGCCCCGGCGGGCACGACGCTTACGCGGTAGACGCGTGGGCCGCGAAGCAGGTACACGTCATCTTGGGCAAAGCGATCGGGGTTGCGCCACGCGAGGTCTCGTCCACCCGGCGGAGAGGCTGCGGCGAGCGCGACACTCGATGGCTGGCAGCGGGTGCTAGAGGCCTGCTCGAAGAAGTCGCGCGCTCGGCCTGCGTCGGCGAACACGAAGACATCGGCGACCACGTCATCGCCGTCGGCGGCCCACCAACGCAGCTCATAGCCCCCGGGATCGCGGGGGCCTGGCGGCAACGACATCCGCTTGCCCGGTTCGTCGTCTGACCACGCGTAGCTCGACGCCACGACGCCCTGTTCGTAAAGGCGACGGCCTCTGCCTAACATCACGCCGCGCAGATCTTCACGGAGCCCCCGCAGCGTGGCGCGGCTCACGGTCTCGACAGACGGGGTGCTCTGGGCGGGGCAGTCCACCGCCGTGCTCGCGCCCATTCCGGCGGTGCCGGCAGCGGTGTCGAGGGCCTGGGTTCGCGTGGCGAGGACGTACAGGACGAGCGCCGACAGTACTCCCAGCAGCAGCATCAGTCGCACCCGCCCGTCGGTCAACCATGCAAAGGTCCGGTGCACGTGCTCTTGACATCGACCGGTTTTGCCTCGGGCTTGAGGTCCCTGCTGCCGACAGATTGGCGCCTCGGGTTACCAACCATGTTGGATCGACAAATAGGGCCTCTGCCGTGAATGGGGTTTAGTCCGCCGCGAATGGGTTATACACCGCCGCGAATCGAACTGTCAACCACCATGTATTTAGCTTCAACACTGGCGAAACGGGTATTCGCGGCGGAGTACGGCGTAGAGGCCAAAGTCCGCCGCGAATCGCGGTCCGTCGAGGCTGCCTCAGCGGACAAAAAGCCTGTAACGACGGGCTTTTCGGCGGATTCGCGGCTGAGTACGACACGGTGATGGAATATGGGTGTAGGCCGGTAGGTCTGCCCTTGACTTCTGGCGTACCTACCTTCCGGGAAGTGTGGGTGTGGGCATCTCCGCTGGTTGCCCGCTCGTCCGTGCGTGGTGCCCAGGTGATGGTCTACTCGTGCCCCTCGGCCGTATCCAACTGCCCTGCGCTGATCGTGTCCTTCTGTTGGCTGCATGGGATTACTCGCTTCCGCTACACCGTGCTGTACAGTGCCTTGCTCTTTGTTGCCCACGACCTCGTGTCTGGCACCCCCGCTTGTCGGGGCCTCGTAGCACCTGGTAGTCCATCGCATCCAGGTTCCCGCCCATCTTCCTGGATCGACCTCTTGCCCAAGCCCCCGGAGCATCCACCCCTTGTTGTGGCACGGCGCCGCTCCTGTGGCCCGTCAGCGTGCCCACCCACCATCCATCACTGCACGGCACAGACCACCATCCACTGGTCGCCCTCAGCCGTCCTATGCCCGAGAGGAATCCGCGAAAGCCCAAATTGCAGATCACCCTTCCGCAGTTATCCCCGTAGAACGGGTCACGGAGGTTGCGGGCAGCCAAAGGGAAGGATGGCGAGGCGCCAAATTCGTAGGGGGGCACCGCGGCCCGCATCCCGACGAACCAATGAGCGGTGGATGACGCATTTGTCCGCTGGACACGCGCATGGAAGGAGCAAGAGATGGGTAGGAGCCAGCAGGACGTACCCAGTGCCATGCTCGCCGAGCGGGCCGAGGTGGCGTTGGATGAGCCGTTGCTCGATTGCACCGCGGCGGCGGCACTGTTGAACGTGCGGGTCTCGTGGGTGCGGGATGCTGCCCGGCTGGGCCAGTTGCCGTGTCTGCGTGTAGGGCGTCACATGCGATTCACGCGGACGATGCTCGAGGACTGGCTGGCAGGACAGTTTGCCGAGCGCTCTACGCCTGGCCACACGTACTCCAGGCCGGCGGGCGGCCCGGGTCGCAGGGCGAGCCCTGGCGTGTTGAGACGGAGAACGGAGGCGGCGCTCCTGGCGAGCCTGGCCGAGCACCCAAAGAGCCGCGATATCGACGACAGCGGATAACTGCAATTTCCGCCGCTGGCGGCTTCTCCTGCGACGGCAGCCCGGCTTACCCGTCGCTGCCTTCGGCTTCGCCTTCGCACGTTTCCAGCGCTTCGGCGCCGAGTCGCCCGAGCTTTTCGGTGAGGATCGTCCGCCCACTTAGGCCGCGGACGATCAGTTCGCTGGGCAGGGTGGGGGACGCCGCGTAGACGAGGACGCCGCCGGCGTGAAGGTGCGCGGGGATCGTGATGTGCTGCAGCGGGCTCAGCGTGCCCGCGGTTCGCTCGAGCACGGTGTCGCGAGGAGCCTTCAGCAGGCCGTAGATGATCCCGTACGGGTGCGGCTGGCAGACAGCCCAGCTCGCCCAGGAGAAGAGGCGGGGTCGTCGGCCGGAGGCGCTTTCGCCGTGACCGCCCTGGCCTTCGGCTTCGACTTGGAGCGCGAAGTGAATGTGTCCGAAGAACCGGTAGGCTTGGCCCACGATCGAGAACGTCGGTCCCTGTGGGACTCGGTCGCGGACGAGCGTGCGGATGCCGCCGGGCAGGAACTTCAGGAGATGCTTGGTGCATCCCATGAAGCGATGGAGCTTGAACGCGCGCAACAATTTGCCGTGGGCGTCGAGCTCGGTGAGCGAGACGGGGATCGGCGAGGGGCCGCGGACCACCTGGTAGTAGAAGCCGGTAGGGCCTCCCAGCCACGCCGGAACAAATGCCACACGCGAGGTGATCCGCCGGCCGTTGCTGAGTCGCAGGCGCACGCTCCGGACGGCCGCGGGCGTCCGGGCTTCGATCGTCAGGAGTCCTTCCTGGCAGTTGACCCTCGGCGGCGACCCTCCTTCAGAGCGCGAAAAACACCCACTGACGCCAGTGTGGAGAGTGGTGAGGATCCTTACCCTCAACGGATCCTTCGGCGAGCATTCGCTCTGGCCGTGCCCAGCGGACGTTTCGTTCGGTTCCAGCCGCACTTCATATGTGCCGCCCGTCGCGATCCTGCCCTTGCCGACGACGATTGAGCCCGCGGCAGGATGCGAAACCGATGGTTCTGGTTCGTGAGCCACCCCCAACGTCGCCGCAAGTTGCTTATAGGCACCGTTGATCCCGCTCAGGGCCTCCCTCCTCTCTTTGTTGAGCTTCTTGGCCTTCGCGATCAGCGCCTTCTCGGGAGGACCCTCGTAGCGCGCCATCAGGCTCGCGAGCGACGGCGTGGGACGAACGTGTAGGTTTCTCGAGGCGGCTTCTTCCTGCTTGGCTCGGTACGCTTGCGTTGCGGGGGAGAGCGTCTTGTAACCGCTCGAGACCCACGCCTTCATGTCGGCGCACACGTCCGGAATTGGTTGGGCGAGGCGTTCTTCAAATTCGGTGACCTCGGCGCTCACAAGCTGCGTCAGGACTGGGTTGCTCCAATGCAAGGAGCGGACCGCAGCGGCAAACGTGAGCAGCGCCTGACGGTCGGACTGTTCGAGCGTTGAGATCAAGGCCCGACTCATCTCGCTTTCCAGTTCGGACAGCTGTTCATCCTCGCGCTTTGATTCACCAACGTGACGCGCGAATGATGTATGCGAGCCCGGAGGGGATTCCGGCGGCGCCCCCTTCAGCACCCCCGGGCATTCAGCGCCGATCGTCCCCGCAAGCCCTTCAACGGCCGCCAGCGACGCCTGGGCGTTCGCCAGTGCCGCCTGCTCGTACGCATCGACGGCCGTGAGGTACGTGTCGGTCGCGGCCACGTCCCCGTGTTCTGCCGAGGCAGCGGCGGGCGAGACGCAAGCCAGCACGCCGGCCACAACAGCCACCGTGCCAGCCGTCAGGCACACCCTTCGCATCCGTCGCTGCCAGCATTCAGATGGTGTGTCGGGCAAGTCAGGCATGGACCTTCCGGACGTACTGGCTCTCCCGGGGAGAAACTTTCGGGAGAAACTTCTCAAAAAGCGCCAATTTCCAGGGAAAAAGCTGCTAAGAATCCCTGCATGGCAAGCAGACGCTCTAGCCAACTGAGCTACATCCGCGCGAGGCCAGAACTATAGACACCTCGGGCAAGGTTGGCCCAAGCGCCGGTCCCCGCCGCCCGGCTCAGAACTCGTGCCGGGCGAGCCGCAGCCCGCCGCGGGTCTGGGTCTCGCTGAGGGCGCTCATCGCGGGGACCATCTCGCTGGTGACGAGGCCGTGCTCGGCGGTTAGCTCGTCGACGATCTGAAACGAGTGGGCGATGCGCTCGGGGGTGTCGATGATGATCGTCACGATCGGGACGTGGCGGCGGAGCTGAAGAAACCGGTCGCCGTGGGGGGCGTGAGCGCCGTGGAAACCCCAGATGCCCCGCAGGGTGGTGGCCCCGGCGGCGTCGGATTCGCGCAGCCGCCGGATGAGCTGGAGATTGAGGGGGTGTCCCTCGTAGGTCGCGCTCTGGGAGGTGTAGATCATCAGCTTCTGCCAGAGCCCGAGTCCGCGCTCATCACTCGCGGGGAGCTCGTGCGGGGTGGCGAGCAGGCGCCCGTCGCGCTTGCAGACTCGCACTCGCTCGAGCGTGAGCAGCGGTTCGCTCAGCAGGCGGGTGAGCTCCGGCAGGACCTGTGCGATCTGCGCACCGGAGCCGACTGCGATGAGCATCGTGGGAACGTTCACGTTGGCGCTGAAGAACCGGGCGCGGGCGCGGTGTCCGTTGCGGGTGCCGTCTACGCCGAGCAGCACGCTCGCGCCCGCGATCCCGCCGCGGTGCAGCAGCTCGCAGATCGCGACGAACGCGGGGGCGCCGTCGACGCGCTCGTGGCGGCCAAGGTACACGGTCAGCTTGGTTGCCTCGCTGAGCTGCTCGGGCAGCTGCACAGGCTCGGCGGCGCCGGTGAGCAGGCGCGTGCGCTCCAGGGTGATCAGTCCCCGGCGCTTGATCTGAAGGACGCGCTCGAGCGTCGCTTCGATTCGCTCGCGCCGGTCGACCGCGACGGAGACGACGGGCAGGTCTTCGGAGAGGCTCAGCAGCCTGTCGGTGTGCAGGTGGTGCAGGCGCCCGAAGCCCTCGGTGCCCCGCAGCAGGACGCTCGCCTGCAGACGCTGGGCGCCGTAGAGGTCGAGCAGTTCGTCGGCGAGCAGCCCCCCCGAGGTCCGGTCGCGCTCGCCGAAGTAGGTAGTGAGCTTCAGGCAGTCTCCGTTCACAGGTGCGCTCCGATTGTGCGTCCGAGCGCGGCCGCGGCGAGACCCACGGCGAGGCTGAGCAGGACGTTGAGCACCGCCCCGCGGGGGTCCGCGTCCTCGGCCAGGCGCTGGGACTCGAACATCCAGGTGGAGAAGGTGGTGTACGAGCCGAGCGTCGCGGTGCCGGCGAGCACCAGCGCCGCGCCCGTGAGCGCCGCTCCGCTGAGCAGGCCTAGGAGCAGCGCGCCGCTCACGTTGACCGCAAGGGTGCCGAGCGGAAAGTCGCCCGCCCTCCGTGCGCGCGAGCCGACGGCGCCGTCGAGCACGAAACGCGCGATCGCCCCGGCGCCGCCGAGCAGCGCGACAGCGGCCCACACCCACGCGCTCATGCGAGCACCCGGGTGCGCCGCACGCTCGCGCTCGCCACCCAGATGGCCAGGTAGCCGGCGGTCACGCTCACCGCGGCGTAACTCGCGGCGAGACCGTAGCGGTGACGGTCGAGCATCGTGAGGAGCTCCACCTGCATCGTCGCGAACGTGGTGTAGGCGCCGCAGAAGCCGGTGCTCAGCAGCGGGCGTCGGTAGGTCGAGAGCGGCAGACGCTCCTGCAGGCGGGTCGCAATGCAGCCGAGCGCGAACGAGCCGGTGAGGTTGATTGCGAACGTCGTCCACGGCCACCCGCCCGTGCCACCCGCGAACGTCTCACCGAGCCACACGCGCAGCAGTGCTCCGGCGGCACCGCCGAGAAAGATCGCGGCGAGCTCGCGTCTGTCCAGGCTGGACGTGGGGGAGGGACGCATACTGCTGGAAGCTCCTCTCGCGTGGTCGAGTTCGCGAAAGGAGCCATCAGCCCTTCTCCTACGTGGGCGGTTCGGGCGGTCGCTAGCGACCGCCACGCCAGGGCTCCATCTGGTTCAGCGGACCATACCGCACTGCTCCGGCGCCGCAGTGGGGTGCAAGATTGCCTTCACGCCACACCGCTTACACGCAAACCACGTAGCGCCCACCGTCCCCGCGCGCCACTGCGCCGCTCAGCTCCAGCTGCGCGAGCGCGAGCAGCGTCTCGTAGGTCCCCACGCCCTGCGCGGCGAGGCGGGTCACGGTGTCACAGCCGGCGCCCACCTGCTCCAGCACCGCTCGCAGGCGGGGCTCCAGCTCAGGCAGGTGGGGCCGGGGCTCGCGGCGCGTCGCGGGGGCGTAGCGCTCGCCCACTCCGTAGAGCGCATCCAGCGCGTCCTGGGGGTCGCGCACCAGCAGCGCCCCCTCTCGGAGCAGCCGGTGCGGGCCACGCGCGGCGGGGGCGCTCACCCGGCCGGGGACCGCCGCGACGATCGCGCTCGCGGCCGCTGCGAGGCGCGCGTACAGCAGGTCCGCAGGGCGGTCCTCCGCCTCCACCACGATCACCAGGCGTGCCAGTGCCGCCACGATCCGCGCGCGGGCGAGGTGGCACCAGGGGCCCGGCGCGCAGCCGCACGGCAGCTCCGCCAGCGCACAGCCCTCCGCGGCGATGCGCCGGTGCAGCTCGCGGCAGCTCGCGGGGTGGGCCACGTTCACGCCGCCCGCCGTCACGGTCAGCGTGGGCGCGCTCGCCCGCAGCGCTCCGAGGTGCGCCGCCGCGGGGATGCCCTCCGCGAGACCGCTCACCACAGTGATACCGCTCGCCGCCAGCGCCCGCGCGAGGCCGTGCGCGACCTCCATGCCGTAGTCGCTCGCCCTGCGGGTCCCCACGATCGCCACCGCCGGCTGCGCCAGCAGCTCCTCCAGGCGCGCGAGGGAGCCCGCCACGTGCAGCGCTCGTGGCGAGCCGTCGCCCGCGAGCGCGCGGGGGTAGCGGGGGTCGTGCCGGCAGATCCGCTGCACGCCCACGGCTGGGGGCGCCTGCGAGCGCTCGAACTGTGCGTAGCGTGCCTGCAGTGACTCCCGCCACTTGCCGGCGAGTGCCCGCACGAGCTGCTCGTCGGCGAGCCCGAGCAGTCTCAGTAGGCGCTCGGGGTCGCGCCGGTAGTAGGAGAGCCGCCCGTTCAACTCTCCCAGCACCCAGGCGTGGCGCAGACACGCCAGGCAGGCGCCCTCGCGCGGAGACCCCGTCTCCCTGGTGCAGGCGTCGCTCACCTCGGGGGTGCGACTCCCATCAAGGGCGCGGCCCGCGCCGGGGCCGCTGTTCACACCGGACGCCCGGGTCACGCCGGTGAGGCGGCTCGCGCGGAGGGCCCGGCTCGCGCCGGACAAGCCGGGCAGGTCGGCCGCCCCGCTCACGCCACTCGCCGGCGCAAGGAGCCGGACTCCGGGCGCAGCGAGAGGGCGAGCGAAACGTCCTGCTCGCGGGTGCGGGCGCTGCCCTCCAGGTCGGCCGCGGTGCGCGCGACGCGCAGCACGCGGGCGATGCCGCGCGCGCTCATCGTGCCCTGCTCCTGGGCGCCGCGCAACAGCTGCGCCGCGCCCTCGCTCAGCGCCACGTGGCGGCGTAGCAGGCGGGTGTCCAGGTGGGCGTTGGCGCTCACCCCCTCCTCGCGCAGGCGTGCCTCCTGACGTTCGCGGGCGTGCACCACTCGCTCGCGGACCTTCGCGGAGCTGACGGCGGGCGCGGTGCTCGGAGCGCGGTCACCGGGGGCGGCCGGGGATGCAACGGACCGGCTGTCCCCCCGCTGGCCGAAACGGGGATGGTCGAAACGGGAACCGATTGGGGAGACACTCGCTCCGCCGGACCGGGAGACACTCGCTTCGCTCGCATCCCCGAACCGGCCAGCATCCCCAAATCGGCCACTGCCCGTCTGCCTCCCGCCGGGCCAACCCACGCCGGACCACGTCCGCTCGGACTCTCCGAGACCGTGGCGGCGCCCTCCCGGCCGCTCGAGGTGGGCGACGAGGTCGATGCGGTCGAGCAGCGGCCCGCTGAGGCGTCGGCGGTGGCGGGCGAGGTCGGCTTCGGTGCACCGGCACCGCTCGCCGTCGCCGAGGTAGCCGCAGGGGCAGGGGTTGGTGGCGGCGACGAGCGCGAAGCACGCTGGGTACACCGCGGAGTGCCGGGCGCGCACGATCGCCACGCGCCCGTCCTCCAGCGGTTGGCGCAGCGCCTCCAGGGTGGGGCGCGCGAACTCGGAGAGCTCGTCGAGGAACAGCACGCCGCGGTGGGCGAGCACCACCTCGCCGACCCACCCCCGCCGCGCGCCGCCCACCAGGCCGGCGGTGGTGATCGAGTGGTGGGGAGCGCGGAAGGGGCGGCGGCGGATGAGCTCCCCGGCCTCCAAGCGGCCGGTGATGGAGTGGATGCGCGTAACCTCGATCGCCTCCGAGCGGCTCAACGGTGGCAGGATCGTGGGCAGGCGCTGCGCGAGCATCGTCTTGCCGGTGCCCGGGGGGCCGCTCAGCAGCAGGTTGTGGGCGCCCGCCGCGGCGAGCACGAGCGCTTCGATGGCGTGCGGCTGGCCGCGCACGTCGGCGAGGTCGAGGCTCCCAGGTCCATCCCCCTCCTCGCCGGCGCAGTCCGAGCAGCCGTCGCCGTCCCCCTGCTCGACCGGCGCGGGGAGTGGATCGCCGGCCCCGCCCCTGAGCACGCGCACGGCGCTGGAGAGGCGCTCCGCGACCACGACCTCGAGGCCCTCCACGAGCGCCGCCTCGCGTGCACGCGCGCCCGCGAGCACCAGTGTGCAGAGGCCCTCCTCCTGCGTGGCCTGCGCGATCGCGAGGGTGCCGTGGCAGGGGCGCACCTCGCCGTCGAGCGAGAGCTCCCCAAACAGCGCGTGGGTCTCCAGACGGTCTCCCGGGAGTTGGCCGGAGGCGGCGAGGACGGCGCAGGCGAGCGCGAGGTCGAGGCCGGGGCCCACCTTGGGGACGTCTCCGGGGGCGAGGTTCGCGGTGATGCGCCGCTCCGGGAACTCGTAGCCGCAGTTGAGGATCGCCGCGCGCACCCGGTCGCGCGCCTCGCGCACCGCGGCGTCGGCGAGGCCGACGATCGTGAACGCGGGCAGCCCCGCGCGGATGTCCACCTCCACGGCCACAGGCTGCGTCTCGAACCCCTCGATCGTGAACGTACGTGCCCGCGCAAGCATGGTGTCTCCTTCGTGTCGGACCTGTGGTCAGAGTCGCCGTCAGACGACTGTCCGCACGGTAGGCCGCGCTTGGGACGGTACGCTCGCGCGGCCCAGTTTGCGCAACACTTTCCATTGCGCTATGCTATGACCTATGCCTGTCAGTACCGCCGAGAAGGTCACCGCCCTGAGCCACGACTTCCACTCCCAGCGCCGCCTGGCGGAGCTGATGGAGGTCAGTCCCGCGCAGGTCACGCGCTGGCGTCGTGGGCAGGGGATCGATGAGGCGAACGCCCAGCGGGTGGATCTGCTGGAGATGGTGATGTCGAGCCTGCTGAGGCTGTACCCGCCCGAGGCGGCCGAGCAGTGGTTGCACGCCTTCAACCCGCACCTCGGCGACCGCCGGCCGATCGACCTCGTACGTGCGGGGCGCTCCCGCGAGCTACTCGACGCGATTGCGCAGGAGCGCGCGGGCAGCTACGCGTGAACCTCTGGCGGGTGCTGCCGTGGCGGGCGCAGGCGCCGCCGCGGGAGCCCGGCGGGGCGCTGTGGTTCCCGCGCGAACTGCAGGGCCTCGGGCGTCACGACAACCCGGACCGCTACGGCTGTCTGTACGTCTCCGAGACGGCGGTTGGCGCGAGCGTGGAGGCGCTGGCGCCGTTCCGCGGGGCGGGTGCGCTTGCGCCGGGGATGCTCCTGCGCAG
This sequence comes from uncultured Solirubrobacterales bacterium, assembly GCA_963725535.1. Lineage (GTDB taxonomy): Bacteria > Actinomycetota > Thermoleophilia > Solirubrobacterales > Solirubrobacteraceae > Palsa-744. The sequence goes on along the minus strand of CAVRYX010000005.1, from coordinate 141,818 downwards.
TGGCCTGCCCCTCACACTCGCGCGGCTGGAGCTCGCCGAGGATGCGGGCACGGTGGACCTCGACGACCCCCGCGTGCTGGCAGGCCGCGGCCTACGTCCCTCCCGCGTCGCCACCCGCAGACGCGCGGTCACGCAGGCCTACGCAGCGCGCGTGTTCGATGAGGTTCCTCTCGCGCTCGGCCTGCGCTGGTGGTCGACGCTCGAGGCGAGCCTGATCAACCTCACGCTCTTCGACCGCGCTGCACCTCATCTAACCGTCGCCGGGATGGAGTCTCTGACAGTCGAACATTCCGCGGTCGTAAAGGCGGCCGAGCTGTTGGGGCTTGCCGCGGGATCTGCGTGAGACGTATGGAGATTCCCGAATGAAGTCAAGTCGGTTGACGAGGCAGAGTAGTAGCCGCCGCGAGGCCAGTAGTGCCAGATGGCTGACTATGTGACTATGGCGCCTGAGGAGAGCAGTTGCCGCAGGTGAGGGTGTCCTGCCCCCTACAGCCCGTCGGGGTGGCGCTCCACGAAGTCGCCGCCGTCATCGCCGGGCGAGGAGGCCCAGCGGGAGCCGTCTTCGGCGAGCGCGACCGTGTCGAAGCGGCGGCCGTCGATCGTCATGTAGGCGTGTTCGGCGTTGGCGTAGATCGTGATGTAGCGGCCGGGGCCCGGTTCGCCGTAGGACTCCAGTTCGGAGGAGTCCTCGGGGGAGGCGAGCAGGCCGCCGCCGTGCAGCGCGTAGGAGACCGAGCCAGAGCAGTCGTAGCCGTCGGAGATGAACGAGCCGTGGCCGCCGCCGTAAACGTAGGGGCGGGTGGCGATTTCGTCGGCGGCGGCGATCACGCGCGCCACAACGCCTTCGCCTTCGCCGGTGGTGGTGGAGGAGCCGCCCGCGGAGGAGCCCCCACCGGCGGTGGAGGAGGAGGAGCCCCCGCCGGCGAGCGCCCAGTGGGGCGGGTGCAGTTCGGGCAGGCCGGAGGCCCCGAGCGCGCTCCAGGTGGCGGGGCCGACGACCCCGTCGACGGCGAGGCCGTGGGCTTCCTGGAAGTTGCGCACAGCCGCCTCGGTTTCGGGGCCGAATTCGCCGTCCACGGCGACGTGGAGCCCTTCCTGCAGGCGGCGGACCGCGACGCTGTGGGAGAGGTGCCCAGTGGGGCGAGGGGCGCCGCCGCCGCCGGCGGAGTCGGTCCCGCCGAGGAGGTCTCCGCGCTGGGCGATCTCCGAGCGTCCGCCGTCCCCGTGGTGGACCGGCTGCGGCAGCGCAGAGGGGGGAGGGGTCAGCTCGGGCAGGCCGTGGAGGCCGAGCGCGTGCCAGGTGGCGGGGCCGGCGACGCCGTCGACCGCGAGCCTGTCACGGGCCTGGAGGCTACGCAGGGCGGCCTCGGTGCGCGGCCCGAATTCACCGTCAACGGCGACGCCCAGCGCGGCCTGCAGGCGCCGCACGGCGTGGGTTTCGGCTGCCGCAGCTGCCTGTTCGGCGTGTGCGCGGGCTTCCGCGGCGACACTTTCGGCGTGGGCGACTTCGACTTCTGCGGGCGTCGGCGCGGCCGTGGCGCCCTGGACTTCACCAGCGCCCTGGCCTTCGGCACTGCCCTGGGTTTCAGCGGCGCGCGCGCTCTGGCCTTCCGTGGCGCCTTCGCCCGCGCCGCCAGCGGCGCCTTCTGCGGGCGCGGAGGTCCCGCCGGAGGCTTCGAGCTCGACGGGAGCCCGGACGCCGCCGGGAACTTCCGGTTCGGGGGGGAGGGTCGTACCGCCGGTTTCGCCCGAGCTCGCTCCCGCGCCGGAGGCGTCGTCCGCAAGGGAGACCGTGCTCGCGCCGGCTGCGCCCGAGCCGGTGCTCGAAGCGGCGGCGGCTTCACCGGCTTCGGCCACCGTCGCCCCGGCGCTCGCACCGTCCCGCCCGGCGGCGGGGGCCGCGGAGCCGAGCGCCGTTTCGCTCACGTCCCCGGGCGCCGGTTCGCGAACTTCGCCATCAAGGTCGCGCAACACGGCGGACCCGGAGAGCGCAGGGGGGGCGTGGACGGCGAGCGCGTGGGCGGTGAGCGGGCCGACGATGCCGTCGACGGCGAGCCCGCGGGAGGCCTGGAAGCGCCGCACGGCGGCTTCGGTGCGGGGGCCGTAGACGCCGTCGGCGCGGATTCCGAGCGCGAGCTGCAGCAGGCGCACCTGACGGCCTTCGGAGCCCGAGGAAAGCACGATGTGGTGCGTGGTGGTGGTGACGGCCGGTTCGGGCTCGGCGGGAGCGGCGCCGGCGAGCGAGGTGCCCCCGGACTCCAGCAGCATGGAGGCAGGCGCGGCGGTCAGCGCGACGAGCGCCCCGAGCGAGAGCCGCCGGGCGCGCGAGGAGGCGGGCACGAAGCGCAGCTGCGCGGCGCGGCGCCGTGCCCGGGAGCGCCCGAGGGAGAGCTCCCAGGGCTCGTGTGCAGCGAGGTCACGGGCTTCGCGGCGGGCATCCAGCAGCGCGACGAGCGAGACCGGCGAGACGGTTGCGAGCGTCGCGGCGCGGCCGCGGCCGGCCGAGCTGCCAGCAGCCCTGCGGCGGCGGGCACGGGAGCGTGCAAGCGAAGCCTCCCAGGGCTCAAGGGTGGCAAGGTCACGGGCGTATCCCGACATGCGCAGACGTCCTTTCTGACTGACGTGGGCGCCTACGGGGTTAGCTGTCGGGCTCGCGCAGTGCGCTACGCCACAAACGGTGGCGATTCGCCCCCGCAGCCCGGAAGGGCTGCACTGGGTCCCCCGCTCCCCCTCCTCGTAAGGAGCGAGACTCGGCACGAACGAGGGCACCGTACCAGGTATCGGTGCAAGATGCATCACACGGGAAGGAGTGCAACGCTTCTTGCCGACGACGCCCACCGTGTGGAGTCCTCGAAGACCGGCCAATCCGTGCCGAGGGCACACTACCCGAAGGCGGTAGCCACGCGCTGACTCACGAGCAAGACCGAAACCGTGGTCACGTCGGAGCTACGGCGGCGAGCCTCGTACGAGAAGGTTCGTCGTGCGACTGGCGGCGTAGCTGGGATATGCGATGCCGAGGGCCCTATACGGCTCCCGACGACGGTAGCCACCCGCTGACTTACGAGCAAGACCGAAACCGTGGTCACGTCGGAGCTACGGCGGCGAGCCTCGTACGAGAAGGTCCGTTGTGCGACTGGCGGCGTAGCTGGGATATCCTTGCCGACCGCTCCCAGCTGTGGAGCGCTCCGGGTGGCCGCTGTGCGAGGCGGCGAACGGCCCGGAGAGCGAGGGTACACTGGCTGAGAGATGGGCGCCTTCGAGCCAGAGGATCGGCCGGCTGTGGAACCCGCTGGGCGGGCACCCGCTGAGGATGGCCCGGTGGGGGAGGGCCCCACGCCGCGACGCGGGCGGATGGACCGCCGGGCGGTGCTGCCGCTGGTCGCGGTGCTGGTGCTCGCGGCGGGCATCGCGGTGCTGCTGCAGAGCACGGGCAAAAACTCCCAGCCACTGGCCGCGGGCGTGCACAGCACGCACTCGACGACCTTCCAGGGCAACGAACTATCGCCCCCCAAGCAGGCCCCCCCACTGTCGCTGCACAACTACACGGGGGAACTGGTGAACATAAACAGCTACCGGGGCAAGGCCGTGCTGGTGACGTTCCTGTACACGCACTGCCCCGACGTGTGCCCACTGATCGCGGCGAACCTGCGGGTGGCGCAGAACGAGATGGGCGCGGCGACGACGGCGAAAGTACAGATCATCGCGGTCTCAGTGGACCCCCGCGGGGACACCCCGCAGACGGTGGCAGGGTTCCTGAAGCTGCACGGGATGACGGGCCGCATGAAGTACCTGATCGGCTCCCCGAAGGAACTGGGCAAGGTGTGGCAGGCGTGGGGTGTGGGCTCCGAACGCGACGCGCAGCAGCCGGACATCGTCAACCACTCGGCGCTGGTGTACGGGATCGACGCGACGGGCAGGATGCGCACGCTGTACATCGGCGGCACGTGGAATCCCAGCGAAATCGCCCACGACGTGCCGCTGCTCGCCGCCCAGTAGAACCGGGACGAGACTGCGCAGGGCACGGAGCCTCCGATGCGCGAAGAGGAGAGGGAGGGTATTTGGGGATCGTCCGCGTGTGTGAGTGTGGCCACCGAGGCGAATGTGCGCGGGGCCTCCGTGCCCCGCGACAGCGCGAGCAGCGGGGCACGCCGGCCGGCTCAGCGCGAGAGGGTCACCACAGCAGCGGAGTCGGGCGGCATCCCCACGGCGAGTGACCCGGCGCGCCCGGACACGCGGGGCAGGGCCGAGGGCAGCGTGAAGGTCCCGTCGGGCGCGACCGCGCGACCACCGAGGAGCACCCCGGAGGTGGCCGTGGGGGAGGGGGCGGTGAGGCGCAGCACGCTCCCGCCACCGAGGCCGCGCGGCACGTGCAGACGCACCGCGAGCGGCGAGTCCCCGGGCGGGTCGTAGTCGACGAGCACCAGGCGCAGCTGCCCGCCGGGGCCGCGCACCGCGCTCGCGCTCAGCTCCTCGGGGGCGTCGCCCGCGACGGTGGCGGGCAGCGGACGGCCGCCGAGCAGTGCCCGGGCGGCGAGCAGCGCGTACCACTCGGGCGCCGCGTGCAGCGCCCCGGCCCCCAGCGCGGCGGGGGTGGGGGCGAACAGCGCGCTGTAGGCGTCGGTCTTGTCAAGAAGGTCGTGGAAGTTGAGCCCCGCGACCCCCGCGCTCGCCACGCGCGCGGCGTAGTCGAGCGCCCACAGCGCCGAGGCGAAGGTGTCCGAGACCCCGGGCTCCCCTTCGCAGGAGACGTTGTTGGTCTCGTCCATCCGCAGTGCCAGCCCGTGCGCGCGGGCGATCTCCACCGCTTTGCCGAGCATGTCGCTCTCGGCACGACGCACGTTCGGGCTCAGCAGTTCCGAGACGGTGGGCCGGTACCCACAGCTGGAGAGCGGGTAGTAGTGGTCGGTGAGCAGCGCGGGGCGCAGTGTCGGAGAGGAGGCGACGGTGCGCAGCCAGCCCAGGCCGGCCACCCCGGTGGAGGGGTCGGGGCCGGCGATCGGCGTCCCCGGCGCGGCTGCCGCGATCGCCGCGCGGTACGCGCGCGCTTGAGGTCCGTAGGCGACGATGCCCCACCCGGGCCCGCGCAGGTGCTTGCGCACTAACAGGTCGGGCTCGTTGCCGATCTCGATCCCCTCGAGGGCCGAGCCCAGCAACCGGTGCGCCGCCGCGGCCTCCAGCGCAGCGGCGGCGGGGTCGTAGTGGCCAAGGTTCACGGTCAGCAGCACCCGCCACCCGGTCTCCTGGGCGAGCGTCGCAAGCCCGGCAAGGTCAGCTTCGTCGATCGCGACTCTCGCCCACCTCGGCTGCGCCGCGCCGTTGCCGACCCACGCCGCCTGTTCGTCGGCGGAGATCCCGCCGAAGCGCATCACCCCAGGTCCCAGCGAGCGCAGCAGCGCCACCAGGTTCCCGCGGTCGGCATACCCCGCGATTGCGGGCAGGCTGCGTACCTCGAAGGAGAGCCCGAGGAAGTCCGTGGGCACCGCGGACCCTGCGGGCCGTGCGGCGATGCTCACGTTCACCGGGGTCCCCTGCGGCGGGTCAAGCGCGCTCGCGGTCCCAGCCGCAGAGCCCGCACCGGCGGGATCGCCCGCGCGCGGGTGGGCGGGCATCGGGTGCGCGGGGTGGGCTGGTTCCGATCTCACCGCCGTCTGTGCGGAGGAGCCTCCGTGGTGGGTACTCCCGGTGGAGGAGATCATCCGCGAGACCACGAGCGTCAACGCCAGGGTGAGCCCCACTGACACCGCGAGGCCCCGCAGCGTGTGAGTGACGAGCCTGCGCACCGGGCTTCTCGGAGGGAGGGCGCTGCGAGGACGTTGGGTGTGCGGGTGGTGGACCATTCGAATCAGGGTCCCGAGGATACGCCCCGTCCGCGCGGAGGCCGCGAGTTGCTTTCACTTGCCTCGGCGTCTATAGGCCTGCCCTCTGGGCAGGACACTGTGTACGGCGATTTGATTGGTCTTGCTGTCGAGTTCGAATATCACACGCAGGTCTCCCACGCGAATGCGCAACTGCTCTGAGCCGGTCAGGCGACGGACGTCGAGCGACGGGTCGCTCGCGGCGAGGCGTTCAAGGGCTTTCAGAACGCGCTGCTGGCCCTGGGGATCGAGACGGTGCAGCTCCTTCCCGCCACCGCGGGTGAAGCCGACGCGTCTCGGGCCGTCGCTCACGCAGACTCGTACCCGAGTTCGCGCTTGATCTCCTCGAGGGAGGTCAGGCGCCCGGCGGCGATGTCGGCGCGACCCTGGGCGATCGCCTCTTCGTCCTGTGGTGTCAGCGGCTCGTCGTCCTCGGGATGGGAGGCAAGCCAGCGGGTGAAGCCGTCTCTATCCTCGTGCCGCGAGACGATGTACTCCAGCGCCTCGTCGGCCTCGGTCTCGGAGAGTCCATCGACCAGCCGATGCAGGCGTTCCTTGGCTGTCACGAGTCTGATTGTAGGGGCCACTTTCTCTTACTCCGACCTCGCCTGGGTGCGTGGGACGAACGCCGACCCGCCTGGCGATACCCGACGAACGGGACGATCTCTGCCGGGGCGGCCGTGCACCGCGTGTGGGGGCGCCGGCGCGCGCGGGGACGTCATCCACGACGATACGGGCCGTGCTCCCGCGTTTCTCTCGCTCGCCCGCGCCCTTGTTGCGCCAGCTTACCCGCGCCCTCCCGTCCCCCGCTCTCAAGCGCACTCCACCACGCCAGGGGCGCCACTGCGAACGCCCTCTCCTTCTCCCAAAACCACTCCCTCTCGCTGTGCTGGTCGCCGCGGTCCTCGCGTGCGCGGGGTGTGGGGGTGGGGGGTCCGACTCGCGCGTTGCGCTCCTGCGCGCCTGTCCCGGTGTGGTTGGCGGGGTCTGTCCCTACACCCGCGTGCGCTTTCTCGGTCGGCGTGGGGCGGGGGTGCTGCGCTGCCCCGAGGCGCTTGCCTTCGCGCCCGACGGCGATCTCTACGTTGCCGACCAGTTCTCCCACGTCGTGCAGCGCTTCACCCCCGGCGGGCGCTTTCTCGGCCAGTGGGGCTCCTTTGGCTCTGGGCCCGGGCAGTTCGGCGCGGTCGACGGGCTTGCGGTGGACGCCGCGGGGGACGTGTACGTGCTCGACTCCACGCACGACCGCGTCGAGCGCTTCACCTCCTCGGGGCGTCTGCTTGGCGAATGGGGGCAGCCCGGCCGGGCGCTCGGGGAGTTTGACTTCGGTCCCGGCTTCGGGCCCGACAAGCCGCCGGGTGGCGGGCTTGCAGTGGGTGGGGGGTACGTGTACGTCTCGGACTCCGCCGCCAACCGCGTCGTCAGCTTTCGCCTCGATGGCTCCCACCCGGTGCTCTGGGGGCGGCCCGGCTCCGCGCTCGGGGAGTTCTCCTCGCCGCGCGGGCTCGCCGTCGCCGGGGGCGTGGTGTACGTCGCCGACGAGGGCAACCACCGCGTGCAGGCGCTCGCCCTCGACGGCCGGCCGCTGTACGCCGAGGGCTCCTTCGGGGAAGGGCCCGGGCAGTTCGTCAACCCCTTCGGTGTCGCCGTCCACGGCGGGCGCGTGTACGTGGTCGACGACAACAACAACCGCCTTGTCGTGCTCACGCGCACGCTGCGCTACGTGGAAGAGTGGTCCGGGGAAGGCTCCTACCACCTCTCCTACATCCGCGCCGCGGCGGTCGCGCCGTCCGGCAGCGTGTACGTCGCGGACACCGGCCACGAACGCGTCGTCGCCTTCGACCCCTTCGGGCGCGGGCTGCTCGCGTTCGGCACGCCCGGCACCGCTCCCGGACAGTTCGTCGCCCCGCTCGGGGTTGCCACCGACGCAGCGGGGGGTCTCTTCGTGGTCGAGACCTACGGCTCGCGCAGCCCCATCTACCGCTTCGACTCCTCGCTGCGCTACCTCGGCGAGTGGCAGCGCGGCGGGGGCGCCATCATCGGCAGCCACTGGTTCGGCCCGACCGCCGCCACCGTCGCCCCCGATGGGTCGGTGTGGGTCACCGACCCCCGCAACGGCCTCGTGCGCCACCTCTCCTCCGGCGGGGCCTTCCTCGGCGCGCTCGGTGTGCCCACCGCGCCCGGCTCCCCGGTCGCGTCCGACGGCGCCGACGCAGGTGCGTACGGGGGCGGGGGGTCTGGCGCCGCCGACGCGCTCCTGGAACCGCTCGGGGTCGCGCTCTCCCCCTCCGGCGCGGTGGTCTACGTCGCCGACACCGGCGCCGGGCGCATCGTGCGCTTCACCTCCTCCGGGCAGCCCCTGGGCGCCCTGGGCTCGGTCGCGTTCGTGCGCCCCGTCGCGCTCGCAGTCGGCCCCGGAGGAGTGGTGTACGTCGCCGACGCCGGCCTGCGCCGCGTCTTCGAGCTCACACCCGCCGGGGCGCTGCTCGCTTCCTGGGGGGGTGCCGGCTCCGCGCCCGGGCGCTTCCTCGCACCGGCCGGGCTCGCGGTGGACTCCGCGGGGCACGTGTTCGTCTCCGACCGCGCCGCGGACCGTGTGCAGGAGTTCTCCGCCCGCGGGCGCCTGCTCGCCGCGTGGGGGGCCCCGGGTGGCGCGCCCGGTGAGCTCAGTGCGCCCTCTGGCCTTGCCGTGGACTGCCGCGGCGACGTGCTGGTGGCGGACACCGCCAACAACCGCGTCGCCCTCTTCGCCGGGGCCGCCTCGCGCGGGGTGTGCGCGCCGGCGGGCCGCGCGCGGCTGGGCGCGTAGGACACTCAGCCTTTCAAGGCCCACCCCCGACGTGCCGATAGTTCGAGTATGTCCGCCTCACAGCGCAACCCGCTGGAGGGCCTCTCGGCGGGCGAGATCGCCCTCACCGTGCTCCGCACCCTGCCCGCCGCCTCGGCGGTGGTGTTCGACAGCGACCTGCGCTACGTGCTCGCCGGGGGGCACGCTCTGGAGCACGAGGGCCTCGACGCCGCCGAGCTCGAGGGGATGCCCGCCGAGGAGGTCCTCGTCGGGGAGCGCTGGAGCACCTACGAGCCGCTCTACCGCTCCGCGCTGAACGGCGAGACCCGCTCGCTGGAGGTCTGGTCCTCCGACGACACCCGCTGTTACCAGGTCGAGGTCGGGCCGCTGCGCGGCGGCGCCGGGCAGATCGTGGGCGGCGTGGCGGTCTCGCGCGACATCACTCCTCGCAAGCACGCCGAGGAGGCCCGCCGCCACGCGCAGGAGCGCTTCGAGCTCGTCTTCGAGCAGGCCCCCATCGGGATGGCGCTGCTCACGCCCGAGGGTCGGTGGGTGCGCGTGAACCCTGCGCTGCTGACGATCACCGGGTACACCTCCGAGGAGTTGCTCGCGAAGTCGCTCGAGGAGATCACCCACCCCGACGACCTCTCGGCCGACCTCGAGTACGTGCGGCGCCTGCTCGCGGGCGAGATCACGCACTACGAGATGGAGCGCCGCTACTTCCACGCGCGCGGGCACGTGATCTCCACGGTGCTCTCCGTCTCGGTGATGCGCGACCGCCAGGGCCGCCCGCAGCACTTCATCGCCCAGATCCAGGACATCACCGAGCGCAAGTTGATCGAGGAGCGCCTGCGCCACCTCGCCGAGCACGACTCCCTCACCGGTCTTCACAACCGCCGCCTGCTCGAGCGCCAGCTCGCGATGCAGGTCGCCCGCTGCCGGCGCTACGGCGAGCAGGCAGCGTTGCTCGTGCTCGACCTCGACGGCTTCAAGGCGGTCAACGACACCTACGGCCACAAGGTCGGCGACGAGTTGCTCACAGCGGTCGCCCGCGAGCTCCAGCACCGCCTGCGCGGCACCGACATGGTCGCCCGCCACGGCGGCGACGAGTTCGCGGTGCTGCTCCCCGGCACCTCCGCGGAGGCCGCCCGCAAGGTCTCCACCGTCCTCGCCGACGCGGTCGCCGCCTGTTCGGTGGAAGCCGACGGCGGGCGTGTGTCGGTCACCGCCTCCGTCGGCATCGCCGCGATCGACCAGGACGCCCCGGGCGGCGAGGCGGTTCTGATGGATGCCGACCGCGCGATGTACGCCGCCAAGGACCGCCCGCGGGTGCGCACTGCGCCGGGGTAAGCGGGGCCGCTCCCGTCAACGTTGCTAGGTCGTCAACTCGCCGTTCGGCGTTACCCTTGAGCGCTACGCCCTGTCCACACGTTCTGAGGAGAGCACGATGTCCACGTCGCCGGCAGACTTCAACGCCCAGATCATCGAGGAGTTCCACGCCAACGAAGGGCGCGTCGGAGGCATGTTCGAGGGTCTGCCGCTGTTGCTGTTGCACCACACCGGTGCGAAGTCCGGCAAGCGCCGCGTCAACCCGCTCGCCTACCAGGCCGACGGTGGGCGCTACGTGATCTTCGCCTCGAAGGCTGGGGCGCCGACCAATCCCGACTGGTACCACAACCTCAAGGCTCACCCCTCCGTCGCGATCGAGGTCGGGACCGACACGATCGACGTCCTCGCCGCCGAGGCGACCGGCGAGGAACGCGAGCGCCTCTTCCGCACGCAGGCCGAGCGCGTCCCGCAATTCGCCGACTACGAGGCGAAGGCCGGGCGCGTCATCCCGGTGATGGTTCTGACGACCGTCGCGACCGGCTGAGCCGCTCGGCTGGTCAGCCCCGGCGACTGCGCCCGGCCCAGAAGCACGGGGTGAGACCCTGGATGCGCTGGCTACGGCCGGGGGGGATAGCGTGGCTGGTCGCATCGGCCTGAGACCTCTATTCATCCTCGGCCCCCCCTGCGGCGTCCTGGCTACTGCCTAGCTCTTCGGCCCGCATGTAGAAAGCGATCTGGCGGACACCCATGCTCTGCGCGAGCGTGCGCAGCAGTTCAAAGTCCGGGTCGAGCTGCCCGTCTTCCAGAGCCGCGACGCGTGCCGGGGCCACGCCCGAGGCGGCGGCCAGATCGGGGACGCTGAGGCCGTGCTGCTCGCGCACTTCTCGAAGTGCTCTGCCGAGGAGGATGAGATACTTGGTGTAAGACAAGTGTCAGCGAGACTATACCCCAAAAACGACTCAACGTTTCTCCCTAGAGACGCGTAGCCATCCGTCTATGCCACCTCAGAGGAAATCCATACCGCGCAGCCCGTACCTTGCGGCGCTCGGGCAAGCGATCGAGCTTTTCATCGCTGAGAGCGCGCACATGACTTACGAAACCGTCGCGATGGATGGTGGCCTGACCGTCAAACAGGTCGGCGATCTGGTGCGAGGTCAGGGCAACCCGACATACACGACCGTCCTGAAGCTCTGTCGGGGGCTGCACATCCGCCCCAGTGAGCTGATGGCGCGCGCCGATCAGCTGCTGGACAAGCGTCTGGGCAGCTAGCCCTACACGCGTTGTGGAGGCGACGACCGGAATCGAACCGGTGTAGACGGCTTTGCAGTGCGCATGAAAGCGGTGCTCTCCGCTTACCTGAGCGGTTTTCGGAGACCTCGAGTGCTCTCAGGTGCCCTCAAAAAACGCTCGTGCTGGGAGAGTTTGGGAGAGTATCGGAGACGGCCGCTCCCAGGCTGCGGTCACCGCCACTTCTGGATGGCCGGATCCCATGAACGGCTGTCGGCGGAGCCGATGACCGCGGGATCGGCGAAGTCGATGACGGCCGCGATGACGTCACCGAAGGGCTCCGGCAGCCGGTCCTCGAGCTGCTGCCGGCGGCGCCACGCCGTCCATTTCTGCTGACCGATCTGCCCGTAGTCGACGAGGGCCTGCGCGAGCGGGACGAGCTGCACTTGACGGTGTTCAGCGACGCGGCGGGTGGATCGGACGAGCTCCGTTCCGGCGATGGCGTGATGTCGGGCGAGCATGTAGATGTCGGCGAAGTCGCGCCACCTCGTGTTGACTGTGCCCCGCGCGATCGCGGTCACGATCTTCTCCGCATACACCATCGTCAGGGGGTAGCCGCGCAGAATGATCTCTCCGCCGAGCAGCCGTGGCAGGCGCACGTCCTTCGGGGCGGGGCTGATCGGGTCGCCCACGTTCGTGTCGACGTGGAAATGGTGGCGTGCGGTCGCCAGTTGTGCTCGCATCGTCACTCGAACACCGCTGTAGATCTCCTCGTCTCGTATGGGTTCCGCGGTCGCGGTCTCGACGTCGAAGACGACACCGTCGTCGAGCGTGATCGCGGCGATCTCGCACGTCGTAGCGAGGATCGTCTGGGCGTCGTTCTCGACTGCTTGGGCTTGCAGGTCGATGTCGCGTGTTGGTCGGCGCTCATCGAAGGCGGCCAGCAGGACTCCGCCCTTCAGCACGAGTTGCTCGGCGAATCGCGAGCTCGCCAGCCGAGCGAGGAATGCCTCGAGGACGTAGAACTGCAGCAGCTCATCGACGGGGCGGCGGCTCTCACGCGCGAGCTTGCGCAGTTCGAGGTACGCGCGCCCTGCTGTGCTCGCACGAGTCGGGGCGCTCATAGCAGGACCTCGAGCGCCTTGCGGATTGCCGGCTCTGCGCCTGCGAAATGCTTGGCGATCTCGATGAGCTGCGCGGGGCTGCTTCCGGGTCGGCGCAGCCATCGTCGCAGTGCTTCCCATGCGATTTCGCTGCCTTGGAGATGGCGGGTTCGGACGATGTTGACGAGGGAGCGCTCAGCGGAGTAGATGCCCAGCGGAGTGCGCGCGCCGATCTCGAGCGTTTCCCGCCCAAGGTCGAACGTCCGGGGGTCGAACTGGTGCAGGCGGCACGGTGCTCTCAGGGCTGGTCGTGTCATCCCACGTGGGATCGCGACGTCGATGGCGGCCGGGATCGCGTCGATCAGCTCATGACGTGCGAGCGCCGTCTCTAGGCAAAGCATCGCACGGGGGACGCGCTCGGCGATCTCGATCAGGTCGAGGTCGGCAGGTGGCGCGTCGGCCCACCGATAGACGCCGCCGCCCAGCGCCAGGATCGCTCCGGCATCGCGCAGTCCGTAGATGCGGGTATCGCTGAGACCCGCCTCTCTGGCCTCGCGGTAGCTGAACGTATCGTTGAGTAGCTCGCGTGGGTCGGCCGTCTTCATAGAGGTAATCATACCCACTGACTAGCAATGTGGGTAGGATTACCTCGGCGACCATCATCGAATGCCCGCGGCGGCGGTAAGGGGGTCAACCCCCAGCGTTGCCACTGCGCTTGCAGTTCGTCCGACGCGCTAGCGTGGCAGAGGGGCGTGGAGACGCCTCTTTTGGCGCAGGTGCGGTACGTGCGTACTGCGGTTGAGATTGATCGAACCCTGGTAAAACGTTCGTCTGGTGATTCGACGCCAAGGACAGTGGCCCAGGCTGACAGTGCGAAAGCTCTACCCGGAGGTAGTATATGCCCGAGCCTATTGACTCCCGTCATCTCCTCCTGATCGGGGCCGGACCAGGAGTCGGCGCCGGCGTCGTTCGGCGCTTCGGCCGCGAGGGCTTTCGCAGCACACTCATCTCCCACAGCAAAACGCTCGACCAGCTCGCCCCCGAACTGCGCAGCGGCGGCCTTGAGATAGAGGCGATCGGCGCGGATATCGAGGACCTGGACGGCTACCGCGAGACGCTCGAACGGATCTTCAGCGCCCCGGGAGCCCCCGGTGTCGTCGTGTACAACGCTGCCCTGCCAGATCCAGGCCAGATCCTCGACACCACCGTCGAGCGGCTCCGAACCGCCCATGACGTCGATGTCCTCGGCGCCGTCGTCGCGGCACAGGTAGCCGCGCCCGTCCTGCGGGCAGCCGGCGGCGGCACCCTGCTGGTCACCAGCGGGGGGTTCGCCGACAATCCACTGCCCGCACTGGCGAGCCTCTCGATGGGGAAGGCCGCCCTGCGCTCGGCGCAGACGCTGATTGCCGCCGGCGTCCGGGACGACGGCATCCACGCCGCCGCCGTCACGATCGCCGGTGTCGTCAAGCCGGGGACGGACTTCGATCCGGACAACATCGCGGAGCTTTTCTGGACCGCCCACACCGACTCGAAGGACGCTTGGCAGACTGAGTATCGGTTCACAGGCGCATAAGCGGAGCGCCAGCACCGACGCTTGCCGACGGTGCGGTCGGGGAGGCGAACGGCGCTCGTGACGTGCGAATCTGCGCGTGTGCCAGACATCCGAGCAGTGGCCACACCGCGCGAGAAGCAGCTGACTCTGCTCGCAGCCGTGCTGGGTACGAGCGTGGTGTTCCTCGACGCGACCGTAACGAGTGTCGCGTTGCCGGCGATTCGAGGCGACCTTGGTGGTGGTCTGGCGGGCCAGCAGTGGGTCACGAACGCGTACCTGCTGACGCTTTCCTCGCTGTTGTTGATCGGCGGCTCGCTTGGAGATGTATTGGGTCAGAAGCGCGTGTTCCTGGTTGGCGTTGCCGGGTTCGGACTCACTTCGGCTCTCTGCGCGGTCGCCTCGTCGATCCCCGAGTTGTGTGTGTTTCGTTCGATGCAGGGGTGTGCGCGGCGCTGATGACGCCTACCGCGTTGGCGGTGATCATCCACGTGTTTCCCGAAGACGAGCGGGCCAGGGCGATTGGGACATGGACTGCCCTCAGCTCGATCGTGGGGGTTATCGGGCCGTTCATCGGGGGAGTGTTGATCGCTGCCGGCTCGTGGCGCCTGATCTTTGTGCTCAATGCGCCGCTCGTACTAGTGACCGTGACGCTGATTGCTCGTGGCGTGCCTGGGAGCGCAAGCGCGGGCACCGCCGGGCGCCTGGACCTCCCTGGGGCTCTCTTGGCGGCGCTCGCGCTCTCGGGTTCGGTGTTCGCCGTGACCGAGGAGCCGGCGCGCGGATGGAGCACCCTGGTGATCGGCTCGCTTGCGGCGGGGATTCTGGGAGCCATCGCGTTTGTTGCGCGCGAGGCGCGAGCTCGGGCGCCGATGCTCCCGTTGAGCCTGTTTCGCGAGCGCAACTTCACGATCGGAAACGTGGCGACATTGACCGCCTACCTTGGGCTGGGGGGTGTGATCTTTCTGCTGCCCGTGTTTCTGCAGGAGGTCAGCGGCTACAGCCCCGTTCAGGCGGGGCTTGCGCTTCTGCCGGTCACCTCGCTGATGATCGTGCTCTCCCGCCGCTTCGGCGCGCTCGCCGACCGCATCGGGTCGCGGGTGCCGATCAGCCTCGGGGCGCTGGTCGCTGCAGGCGGCCTTCTGCTCTTGGCGCGTGTCGATCAGCGCGCCGACTACCTCAGCGAGGTCCTGCCGGCGCTGCTCGTGTTCGGGTTGGGACTCGCGATGCTTGTCGCGCCGTTGACCGCCACAGTCCTTGGGGCAGTGGAGGAGGATCACGCAGGCGTCGCCGCCGCGGTGAATACGACGCTGTCACGCGTCGCGCAGCTCTTCGCGGTCGCTGTGCTGGGAACCGTCGTCTCGCTAGCGTTTGCTAGCCGAGTCGACGCGACGCTACGACGGACCGCGCTCGGTTCCGGCAGCCGCTCGGCGATCACCCGCGCCAAGCGACAGCCTCTCGGCCCGCCCAGCCTAGCTGGAGTGCCCTCCGGCGAGCTGGTTCTCCTACGAGCCACCCTCGAGGACGCATCCGTACATGCCTTCCGTGTCGCGGACACGATCGCAGCCATCCTCGTCGCCAGCGGAGGACTGATCGCACTCGCCGGGATCCGCAATCCCCACCGCAGGGTCGCCGCCGAGCTATGCCCAGCCGGGGCGCTCTGCGGAGCCAGCCAAGAACTCGTCCACGCTGATGCTTAGATGGCGTTGCGAGCGTGCGGCGAACCGGGCGTGGCGCTGTTGCTCAGGACGAGCTCCAGCTGCGAGCTGGCGTCGAACCCGCGCTCCCGCTCCGAGATGCGAAGGCAGGCATCCTGCGACCGCCGGACGATACGCTCCGAAAGTCGTCCATTGTGGTCAACAGATCGGCAGTCCGGCTGGCTCCCGCTTGCCGAGGCAAAGGAGGCGCCGCCAGCCTGCTTCCCGCGCTGAGCAGGTCTTACCGGGACGTGCGTGGAGAACGCACGACTGGTGAAAAGCAGGTCAGCCGAGTTCGTACTTGATGTGTGTAACGCCGGGCGCATCGACTGCCCGGATCTGCTTGAGCTTGAGCGTCCGGCGGTCGAGTCCCGCGAATAGGCGATCACCGGTACCGAGGATCAGTGGCGCGATCGAGATGTCGATCTCGTCGAACCAGTCCTGCGGCCAGATATTGGTTGACCACCGACGCGCCCCCGGGTAGCGAGATGTCGCGTCCCTGTGCGACGTCCTTCGCCTGCCTCAGCGCTGACTCGATCCCGTCGCTGACGAAGTGGAAGGTGGTGCCGCCCTCCATCTCGAGTGGCTCGCGCGGGTGGTGGGTGAGCACGAACACCGGATGGTGGAACGGAGGAGTCTCGCCCCACCAACCCCGCCAAGACTCATCCATCCACGGACCCCGGACTGGCCCGAACATGTTGCGACCCATGATCGTGGCGCCTACGTTCGCCAAGCGCTCCTCGACCACCGCAGAGCTGGCATTCACGTCGCCGCCCTCCTCGCCGTGCATCTCCCGAAACGCCTTGAGCGGGAAGAACCACTCGTGCAGATCCAGCCCGCCGGAACCGAGCGGGTTCTCCTCGTCTTGACCTGGGCCGGCGACGTAGCCGTCCAGCGACATCGTGATGCTGAGTCTCAGCTTGCTCATCTCGCTCCCCTTCTGTGTCGCACCTACTGTAAGAGGCTGCCGGATGATGACGCCAGACTCATCGGACCAGGTTCCCGACCCACAGGACGCAGACGTCGGCCGCGAACGCCGCGGCCGCGCGATCCGGGACCGTGATCGGCACGGGACGTAGCCGGGGTCAGCGGTCGTTCCAGCCGGCACCGGTCGCTGCGTACTCCTCGACCCGCGCCTGCATCAGCGCCCTCAGAAGCTCGGTCGGCAGCACGCGACTGTAAGGGAGCTTGATGAAGCCCTCACCGGCCTCGTATCCAGCGGCCTGCACCGCGGCCTTCTGGGTGGCGAAGAACGGTGGTGGGAATCGCAGCGAGCAGTGGTTCTTGAAGTTCTGAAGCATCCACAGGCTCGTCTTCTCGCCGCGGACGTACACCGGCAGATTCCACTTCAGTTCCTCTCGCGCCTCCGGGTCGGCATCACGGCTCAGCTGCCTGAGTGCCTCGAGGTGCGGCCGCTGGACGTCGCCCAGTTGCGCGAAGAAGTCATCGACGCTTGACCGCTTCGGCATCGGCATGGCGTCAGCGTACCCGCCGGCGGATCGCGCTGCCGGCGTTCTTCGTCCTCGGCCCACTCCTCTCGGCTGTCTGCCTCGCACGTCGCGCACGCAGTCGCCCTTGGTCGGCGCCCCGAGGACCTAGCCACCCGGCACCCCCTCTGTCGCCGCAGCACTCTCGGCGAGGCTGCTGCTCTCCGCACGATCCGGCAGCGACAGCCGGCACAAACTATGCCTGGCCGTCGGGAAAGGAGGGCTGCGCAAATAGGAGGGCGATCGACCCGCTCCTCGCCAACAGCAGGCGCGCGCATCGGCGTCTGCGACACGCCTGCAGCGGACGACAAGCAAGCGCGCTCGTCAACGTCCGGCCGACGATCCCTTGCCCAATGGGCAACCGTCAACGGCTTTTTTGGCCCGGCACTGGAATCGACGAGTCGGGCGCCAGACAAATGCCCTGCAAATGGGCACAAAAATCGAGCCATGTAGACGGCCTTTTGGGAGAGTTCCGGGAGAGTAGACGACCGTCTGCGCTGCGGGCTGATTAAAAGGTGCCGTTTTGCAGGGCTTTTCCAAGGCGACGACCGGAATCGAACCGGTGTAGACGGCTTTGCAGTGCTCCCGGAAGTGCGGTTCTCCGCTTATCTAAGCGGTTTTCGGGGACCTCAGGTGCTCTCAGATGCCCCCAAAAAACGCTCGAATGGGGAGCCTTTGGGGAGCCTCTCGCGCGCTTGCCACGTCGCGCCGCGATCAACAAGATCTACATTGACTATGACATCTACATAAGCTACAATCACTCCATCATGAGTACCGTTCTGGCTCCACCCACGATCTCGATCAAGGCTGCGGCGGCTCGTCTGGGTGTGCATGAGAACACCGTGCGGGCGTGGTTTGACGGCGGCATCCTCAAGGGCTACATAAGCCCAACGGGCCGCCGGAAGGTGCTGTTGGACTCTGTCGAACGTCGCACGCGCGAGATGTTCGGTGTGCCGGAGAGCGCGGTCGAGCTTGGCAAGCCCACAGCTCCCCCCGGGCAGCTCGACACGCTCGAGCGAGCGCAGGGTCACCTGCCCTGACCTGAGCGCCCGATGATGCCCGTCCGCCTCCGTGCCTAGCCTTGGCGCCGTGAAGCTGGACGACCCTCAGCACTACTACGCCGAGCGAGACGTGGCCCACACGGCTCAGGGCGACATCCATGCCGGCGTGCCGTTCGTGCACGCGACGATGTTCTCCCCCGAGTTCGAGGCTGCCGGAGCTCGCAAGCGCCCGGACGCCGCCGACCCCGACCAGGCGGTCGTCACGTCCCATCACGGCCTCGGAGTCGTGCTGCACTACACCTGCGGCATCACGGCACAGCCTCCCGGCACCAGGGGCTACGCGCACGAGTTCCGGCTGCTCGCGCCGATCGTCTCGCTGAGGACGCTCAAGGCATGGGGCATGAAGAACAACGAGCTGCGCAAGCTCCGGGACGGATACACGCTACAGGGCTTCATGTATCTACCGCAGGTCGAGCCCATGCTGCTCGACGCCCAAGTAGAAGGCCACGATGAGTACGGCGGTCATGCCGCGGCCCTGATCTACCGGCCGGCGACCGTCAGTCAGGCGCTCCTGGACCACGCGCCGCGCATCACGCGCCTGACCGCAGACGCTACGCGGATTCTCGATGCCGCCCTCATCCAGACCTACACCCCCAACAACTTCGACTGGAACGCGCTCGCCCAGCCCGACCTCAGTGACGGCTGGGCCGGTCCTCAATGATCTTGGGCGGTTCAAGATGCGAGAAGCTTGCTCCGGCGTAATCAGCGACCAGGGCCTTCTTACGGTTTACACGAGCTGACGAACTCGTGGGTCGTTCCGTCTCGCCTGGGTGAGCACGAATCGTGTTGAGTTGGTCCGGGCTACGAATGACGCCTCCTTCACCACCTCGCACGGAATGCTCCATATCTCCTGGACGTCGAGGTCATCGTTGAAGAACACCGCGAGTAGGACGTCGAAAGGATTCTTCTCGATGTCGCGGATAGGGCTCAGTTGTCGGCTGCGGTTCTCCGGTGTGAGTCGTCTTCCCTTGATTTGATACCGAATACCTTTCGCATCGACTGCATCGATCGACTTCTCGGCAAACCCTTCCGCTCCAGCTTGAAGCGATCACAGCAGATGCGCTCGGCATAATCGCCCATGGGTGTGTTCGCCGTTCGCACCAGGTCGCGGACGCGAAGCATCCGCATGCAGCGCGCCCAGGTCTTCGCAATTTCGTCGTCGCTCATGTCGTGCAGGAGCCGATCGAGTTCGAGCAATTTGTCTGGCATCAGGGTTCCGTTCGGATCGACAGAAACCTACCGGTGTCCGAAGACAGTGTGTATCTGGCCGCCGGCCCGTGTCTCATGCTTTCCGGAACAGCGCGCCTGGGTCGGCTGTATGCTCCGTCAGGTCATGTCCCGGTGGCACTTCCTGGCTCTGCCGATCCTCGCGATGGTGCTGCTGGGGACGACGGCCCGTGGCGAGTCGAGCCGTGGCGAGTCGCATGTCTCCGTGGAAATCGCGCACGCCGTGCTGGCCCCCTGGGAAGCGATCGCCAGCCAAAACGCTTCCGCCCTGTGTGCTGACTTCGTGCCAGCGGTCGCGGCTGAACTCGTGCCCAAGGCTCGCCCGGGATCGACCTGCCAAGCCGCGGCCGAAGAAGCGCTCACCTCGGCAACCACTGTCTATAAGCCATCGCTGGCTGGCGCAAAAGTGCAGGACATCGTCATCCATGGGGATCGCGCTTCGGCAGAGCTCGTGAGTACCGAAACCAAGGGTAAGCGGAACATCAAGTCGGTCGCCTTTGACGCGACGTTGCTCAAGCTCGAAGAGATCGCGGGAAGGTGGCTGCTTGCCTCACCGGCACTGCTGGTCAAAATCAAAGGCTGTGGGATTCCCCTGCATAGGACTGGGTGCCCAGCGAATTCCAGTGTGTTGGCACTCGCAATCGTGTCTTCTCCTGAAGAGCCGCCGTTGCCAGAGGTGCCCGCGGCGGTGCGACGTGTCGGCGGCAAAGAGCTAAGCGACTTCAAGGCGGGGAGAACGGTCTACGCACAATCAGGCTGCGCGGCGTGCCATCGGCTCGGTGATGTCGGCAACGCGGGACCCGGCCCCAACCTGACCCACATCGGATCGACGCTCTCCACGCCGCAGCTCGAACATGCCATCATCGACCCGCGCGCGCCGATGCCGTCTTTCAGTCGTCTGCCCGCCGCCAAGTTCAAGGCGGTCGTCGAGTTCCTTTCGCTGTTGCGCTGATGTCCCTTCGGAGAATCCTGCGGCTTCTTTGAGGTGCCGACGAGGGTGAGGCTCCTGCCCTTCGGCATCTCGCGCTATAGCGTGGAGAAACTCGTCCGGGTGTGTTCTTAGTCTTGTTGCATGAACTGGCACACGGGACGTCTTGCGGCGTTCGACATCGAGACCACCGGCGTCGACCCTGAGCACGATCGCATCGTGACGGCAGCCGTCAGCGTCGTTGGCGGCGGTCAACCGGCCGAGCATCGATCATGGCTGGTGGATCCCGGCATCGACATACCGGCTGATGCGACATCCGTGCATGGCATCACGACCGAGCTGGCACAAGCCGAGGGGCGCATCTCGGATGAGGCAATCGAGGAGATCGCGGCTGCGCTGGCCGAAGAGTTGCGGAACGGCGTGCCGATCGTCGCGTTCAACGCACGCTTCGACCTGACCGTCCTGGATCGCGAGACCCATCGACACGGACTTCGACCGCTGCTCGACCGGGTAGGTGGGCTGAATGGGATGCTCGTTGTCGATCCGCGCATACTCGACAAACAGTTCGACCGCTTCCGGCGCGGGAAGCGCACCTTGGGAGCGGTCTGTGAGCATTACCGCGTCACGCTCGATGACGCTCACGCAGCCAACGCCGATGCGGTTGCCGCCGCGAGGGTCGCGTACAGGCTCGGAGCGACCGTTGCCGAGCTGCGTGACATGGACCTACGCGTCTTGCACCGTGCACAGGTTCCCTGGGCGGCCGAGCAGGCCGCGTCGCTGGAGCAATACTTCCGACGAGAAGGACGCTATGAACGCGTCGAGAGAGCCTGGCCGATCGTTCCCGAAGGCCTTGCGCGCGCAGCGTAGTCCAGGAGTCCCAAGAGAGCGAGGAGCGCCTGCGTCAGGACCACCGCCGGCTGCTCGACAGCGTTTTGGTGGAGCATCAGGCGCTCGGCTGCGGGCGCGTGCGCAGCCATCCGCGGCGGCGAGCATCCTGTCTGGTTGTGGAGGACGAATCGACAGTCATCGAGACGACCGATCCGGGCTGCTGGTCGTCGTAAGCTATGAGCAGACGCCCGCGCGGATCGTGTCGGCGTTTGCGAACCGAAAGGACCCAAAGTCATGGAGCGCGTGAACATCACGATCGGCCCGGTGAGCTTCGAGCGCGCCGACTACGACGCCGAGAACGATGTCCTCTACCTGCACGTCGGGGAGCCGCAGGCCGGAGAGGGCGAGGAGACCCCGGAGGGTCACGTCGTTCGCTATGAGTCGGGCACCAGCCGTATCGTCGGGCTGACGATGATGGGTCCACGCCGCATCCTGGAGCGCGACGGAAATCTCGCGGTCACGATCCCCGAGACGGTGCAGACGACCGCCGAGGATCTAGCCCCCGCGCTCGCAGCTGTTTGACCTACGGTGATCGACTGAGAGGCGGAGATGGTTCACGTTGAGTTCTGGCGTCCGGGCAGCGAGATCGGCCGATCCGAGTGCGTCGCCACGCTCACACAGCGCGGGCGCTCACAGCCTCAGATCGAGGGTCGTGAGCCACAGGTCGTCGATCTCGAGCGGGTGGTGCTCAGCGTCTCCACGGGCGAGGCCATCCGTTGGATGACCCGGAAGAGTGGGCACGCAGCCTCGCCGGCTCCTACCGCTCGCCGTACCTGCTCGCCGAGATCGTCGTCGACGATGACCCCGACCGTGTCATCGATGAGGAACGCCTCGTCGTTCAGCGAACAGGTCGAGCGCGCGGCGTTCAGCCGCTTCGCTGAGATACGGGACGGATACGCCTGTCTCCGGGCTCAGGGAAACGCGTAGGGGGGAACGCCCGGCGTTCCAACGACATACCTGGTGATGGCACTCCAGCCAACCACTCAGTTCGCTTGCGCGATGCCCGAGGGTCCGGGTGCGAGTCCCGTACCTTCGGGGCCAGGGTATTGGCGTTGGGTGGACCCTCGGTCGATTTGGGAGGTGCTTGCCCGGACCTTGGGGTCTCGTACCTTCGGGTTGGCGGAGGGGTCGAAGTCCCTGCAAAACCGCGCTGTTGCGCGTTACGCGGCGGACGGGGACCTTCTTATATATCCCCTTCTCAATCTGAGATGGCGCTTGCTGTGGTCTTCTCCGTGGAAGCGAGCTTGTTCGTGATCAATCTCCTGGGGACAGATCTCGAGGAGATCTTCAAGGGTCGTCCGGGCGAACTACGTCGGGAGGGCCTTGTATGGCGTGACCAGGCGATCTTGTGGGCGTTGCATGTCGCACGGGTGATGAGCACGCTGCAGGTCGCTGTCGAGCTGTTTCCCGGCCAGCAGGCGTGCAAGGCGCGCGAGCGGTTGAACAGGCTGCGCGGCTTGGCCTCGGCGAAGCGCTCGAGCCCGTCGTCGGGGATCGGCTCCCACGCGCATGCATAGGCGACATGGGCACGCCAGCTCGGCCGCACGCCTGGGTCTTCGTCGAAGGCGCCCATGCGCACGCTCATCTGCGTGTGATCGTCGGGGTTGCGACTGTATAGGTGCGCTCCGCACTCGCGGCAGAAGCACTTCTCAAAGCCACCGTCAGGATGACGCCAGGCATTTATCAGCTCCTCGCCCTGCAGCAGCCGAAAGGTGCGCCCGTCGATCCGCGCCTGCGCCGAGCTGGCCGTGCCGGTTCGCCGCTGGCAGCGGGTGCAGTGACAGTAGCCGGCAGTCAACGGCGGCGCGGTGAGCTCGAAGCGCACACCACCGCACAGGCAGCCTCCGGTCAGCGCGGAATCGCTCACCGCACAAAGTGTGGCACGCAGGTCGCCGGCCGGACGATACGAGGTAGGCTCGCGCTCACTATGGGCATCTCTCCGTACCTGCTGGACCTGCGCGAGCGGGGTGGCCACGATGCAGTCCTGTCACGAGCGAGAGCATCTCTAGCCACCGCCGGGCTGACCGTCGTCGGTGAGGATCTGGCCCGTCCCTGGGGCGGTTCCTGCTGATCTCTCAATCCGAGGTCTGGAACGCGCGCGCAGCGACGTCAACTGCCGTACAGGGCGGTCCGGGGCGAGGGCTAATGTTGCGCGCGTGTTGAGTGCGATCCGCGAGGTGGACGATGTCGAGATGGCCGAGGTCGAGGCGACTGTTGGATCGACGTCATTCAAGCGCGGACGCAGCTATGCGCGCGCCAACCGGGTGCTCAGGATCGAGTGGGACCCTGGCACCGAGACGTTGACCGGCTCCGTGGTCGGCCGGGGTGCGCTGTATGACACCGCGGCGTTCTTCGCCTCCGATGGCGGCGGGTCGCTTGCGTTCGAAGACGGCGAGTGCACCTGTCCGGTGGGGTACAACTGCAAGCACGTCGCGGCGCTCGTGATCGCCGCGAGCGATGGACGCGGACGCGGCGCCGATCGGCCGCGCGATATCCGGCATCAGCCGCTTCGAGTCGCCCGAGCCGCGAGGACGGCGCAACCACGGTCGTGGGAGCAGCCCCTGCGCGCGCTGATTGATGCGCCGGCGGGGCAGGCGGATGGCAACCCGCTCGCGATCGAGTTGTCGCTGCACGCGGTCGGCATCTCGGACCGCAGCCAGCCGCGGCTGATGGCGAAGCTGATGCGAGCAGGTGCCCGCGGTGGCTGGGTCAACGGCTCGCTGAGCTGGAATGGGCTGGACTCGTGGCATGTGAAGAGCGGCGAGTACCACCCCGATCACCTCGCGCTGGTTCGCGAGCTGCACGCCATCCACCGCGCGCGCGAGGGGCAGGTCGCCTACTACAGCTACGGTGCCGACAAGACGCTCGATCTCAGCGGCTGCGACAGCGTGCAGCTGTGGTCGCTTCTGGAGGAGGCCTCCCGTGTCGGGCTGAGACTCATCCACGCGCACCCTGGGCTCGGCGAGGTGCGCTGCCACCAGGGGGGCGAGCTGCTCATCGACGTCACGCAGGGCGATCGGGCATCGTTCGTCAGCGGGATCCTCCAGGTCGACGGCGAGAACGCGGACGGTCTGCAGCCGCTGCTGTTCCTCGGTTCTAGCGGACACGGTGTGGTGTGCGTCGAGCACAGCGACGGCGGCGGCGCCCACGAACACGAGGACCGGCGGCTGGAGCTCGTGCGTCTCGTCAAGCCGGCGCCGGCGCCGCCGCAGAGGATGATCATGAGGGGCGAGCGGCTGCAGATCCCGGCAAGCGGACTCCAGCACTTTGCCGAGGAGATATATCCCGCCCTGCGCAACATCGCCACGGTGGTGTCCGCGGACGACTCGTTCACGCCGCCGGAGATCTCCGCGCCCACGCTGGTGCTGCGCGCGAGCTACGGCACCGGCCACGATGTCGAGGTTGGATGGGGGTGGGCCTACCGGATCGGGGACGCCACACGGCACGCGGCGCTCCTGAGCAACGGGGCCGGCCCCGGGTTTCGCGACCTCGACGCTGAGCGCGCGATGCTCGCGGCTGCCGACTTCACCGGGACGGGCCTCGAACGCTTCGGCCTGCTCGACGGCGCGGGGAGGCCCGCCGGCGCGGACGCTGTCCCGGTCTCGCTCACGGGCTTCGACGGCATGCGCCTCACAACGGAGATGCTGCCGCAGGTGGCGGAGCGGGCAGGCGTGGCCGTGGAGGTGCTCGGAGAGCCCGCGGACTATCGCGATGTCGGCGACTCGCTGACGATCGGACTCTCCACCGCCGATGTCGTGGGAGAGCGCGACTGGTTCGACCTCGGCGTGACGATCAGCGTGGATGGCCGAGAGCTGCCGTTCGCCGAGGTGTTTGCGGCTCTGGCGAGCGGCGAGTCGCACATGCTGCTGGCGGATGGCGCGCACTTCTCGCTGCTCACGCCGGACCTGCAGGAGCTGCGGCGGCTGATCGAAGAGGCCAGAGCATTGACGGACTCGTCATCGGCGCCGCTGCGGATCAGCCGCTATCAGGCTGGGCTGTGGGCCGAGCTCGCCGCGCTTGGCGTGGTGCAAGAGCAGGCGCAGGAGTGGCAGCGCCAGGTCGGCGCGCTGCTCGAGATCGACGCGATCGCCACGCATGAGGTGCCGGCGGCGCTTGAGGTACAGCTCCGCCCCTACCAGCACGACGGGTTCGCCTGGTTGGCGTCGTTGCGGGAGCTCGAGCTCGGCGGGATCCTCGCCGACGACATGGGGCTCGGCAAGACGCTGCAGGCACTCGCGTTGATCTGTCACGCACGCGAGCGCGACCCGGGCACTGGTCCCTTCCTGGTGGTCGCTCCCACAAGCGTCGTGTCGGGCTGGGTGGGAGAGGCCGCGCGCTTTGTCCCTGGGCTCAGGGTCGAGTCGGTGACCGACACGCTGACGCGGTCAGGCCGCAGCATCGACGAGGTCGCCGCCGCGGATGTGGTGGTGACGACGTACACGCTGTTCCGGCTCGAGTCAGATGCTTACCGCACGGTGCCCTGGGCGGGGCTGATCCTCGACGAGGCACAGTACGTCAAGAACCACCAGGCCAAGACCTACCGCTGCGTCCGCGAGCTGGCCGCCCCCTTCAAGCTGGCGATAACGGGAACGCCGATGGAGAACAACCTGATGGAGCTGTGGTCGCTGTTGTCGATCACCGCGCCCGGGCTGTTTCCTGACCCGAAGCGGTTTGCCGAGCAGTACGCGCGCCCGATCGAGCGCGGCGGCGACGCCGAGCGACTGGCGCGCCTGCGGCGCCGGATCAAGCCGCTCATCAAGCGCCGTACGAAGGAGCTCGTGGCTGCGGACCTTCCCGCCAAGCAGGAGCAGACCCTCGACGTGGAGTTGCATTCGCGCCATCGCAAGCTCTACGACAGATATCTGCAGCGCGAGCGTCAGAAGGTGCTGGGGCTGATCGACGACTTCGACCGCAACCGGTTTACGATCCTGCGCTCGATCACGCTGCTGCGCCAGCTCAGTCTGCACGCGGGCCTCATCGACGACGACCACGACGCCGTGCCCTGCGCCAAGCTCGGCGCGCTCGTGGAGCAGCTGGAGGACGTCGTCGGCGGGGGCCACCGCGCGCTCGTGTTCAGCCAGTTCACGGGGTTCCTTGCCAAGGCCCGCGAGCGCCTGGACGCCGAGGGCATCGGCTACTGCTATCTCGACGGGCGCACGCGTCGGCGCGATCGTGTGCTGGAGCGCTTCAAGGACGGCGATGACCCGGTGTTCCTGATCAGCCTGAAGGCGGGTGGGTTCGGCCTGAACCTCACCGAGGCCGACTACTGCTTTCTGCTCGACCCGTGGTGGAACCCCGCCACCGAGGCCCAGGCGATCGACCGCACCCACCGCATCGGCCAGACCCGCCCCGTGATGGTCTACAGGACGATCGCGCGCAACACGATCGAGGAGAAAGTCGTGGCCCTCGCGCGCCGCAAGGCCGCACTGTTCAGCGGAGTCATGGACGAGGGCGACCTGTTCGCCTCAAGCCTCACCGCGGAGGACATCCGCGGGCTGCTCGACTGAGCGGGGGCGAGCCGTCGGCTGCGACGCTCGCAGGGGTTGGAGAAAATGATCGGTAGAACACCAACCCTGTGCTAACGTATGGGTCATGGGTAGAGGAGCGACCGCCGATCTTCTGACTGCTGCGAGCGTTGTGCGCCTGCGTGGTCTTGCGCGGCGTGATGCCGCTGTGCGCGATGAGCTGGGGCCTGTGATCGAGGATCTTCAGGAGACGATTGATCCGACGGTGTCCAAGACCGTCGCCGCTGGAATCCTCGGCGTGAGCATCAACACGCTCGACAAGTGGGTCGCGCGTGGCCGGGTTCCGGCGGTCGAGGTTGCCGACTATCGCCGTGCGCGGATTCCGACGGGACCGTTGCTGGCCTTGGCCTCGGAGGTCAGCGAACTGCGCCGGGCGGGCGCTGACAGGGCGCTGCTCGCGCAGGCCATCAGCCGGCTGGAGCAGGAGGACCCGCAGTGGCAGCGCGAGTTTGACGACCTGTACGGGGAAAGCCTGCGTGCGATGCAGCGTGGCGATCTGGTCAAGGTCAACCTCGACAGCTTCGGTCCGGACGACTGATAGAGCGCTTCGGTGTCCGCGCCGGGGCTTGAGATTTACGTTGCGCCTGCGGTCGAGCGTGTCATCGACGATCTGCGGGGAAAACGGCTGGGACTCGGGGATGCGCTGCGGGAGTTGGCACGAGATCCCTGCTCGGCAGAGCTCGATGCTCGGCGTCTATCGGGTCCGCTGGCTCCCGTCGTTTGCGCCATACACCTCTCGCGGGGATATCGGCTGGCGTTTTCTTTGCAAGCCAAAGACACGAGCACACAGCGCTCGCGTCGTAGTTCTCTACGTGGGTAAGCGCGACACGCGCCGCCGCCGTAGCGATGTCTGGGAGGTCCTGCACGATCTGTTCGAGGTCGAGAACCCTCCGGACGAGCACGATCGGCCGCCGTGTTGCGAGGACAGCATCCCCGACATCAGCGAAGCCGAGCTCGACGACTTCCTGCAACGGCTCCGTCGTGTTCAGCGACGGCGCTGAGAACGCTCCGGCGTCTCTTTTGCGTCGCTGCGGCTGGCTGCTCGCGGCGCCTTCGCTGAGCGCTCCTGCGCCCGGCAGCCAATGGGAACGCCGAGGCGCTTGGCGGAGCCTCTGAGGGTCGAGAGATCGGTGGGGGGGAAAGACGCCAATCCATTCGACAGATAGGAGCGATGACCAGGACGACTGAGCGCGAAGCCCCTGGGGGGCGGTTGACAGATGTAGCCAGGCTGCTCACGGCGGACGAGGTTGCCTCCCGGCTCGGCGTCCAGCCGTCGTGGGTCAACAAGGCTGCGCGGGCGGATCGCATACCGCACGTCTGCGTTGGCCGCTATCGGCGCTTCCGCTGGCTGGATATCGAAGCGTGGCTAGAGAATCAGCGGCGCGGCTCATGACCGCGCCGCCGGCTCCCATAAGATGCCGCGTGCAGATAGGGAGTGTCCCCGGGGCGCTAACCCCGAGGACACTCTGGAACGACGGCCGAGCGGCGCTGATACGCCCTCGACCCCGGCATCAGGAAAAGAGGTCCCGATGCAAGCTCATAAGCACGCACAGGTCAGCGTCGCCCTGTCGGCGACGTACAAGGGCAAGCCGCGATCAGCCCCCGTTTGGGTCATGCGCTATCGCCTTCCGTCGGGCAAGGACTCCAAGGAGGTGCTCGGTCTCGCGTGGACGAAGAAGGGGCGTCCTCCGCACGGGCGCCTGACGGAAGGCGAGGCCCTGTCGAAGGCGCAGGCGTTCGCCGCGGAACACTCCACGGACACGCCTGATGCTCGACGTTCGTTTCGGGCGGCGCTGGATTCCTTTGTGCGCTATTGCACCCAGGAGAAGGGGCTGCGCGGCTCCACGATGCATGAGTACAAGAAGATCGGCGAGCGCTTGGCGGCGCGTCCGTGGCGGGGCGAACTGACGTGGGCCGACCGGCTGCTTGACACGTTCACCGACGACGACCTGCTGACTGTCCGCCAGGAGCTCGCGAAGGCCAAACGCAGTGCGGACACCGTGAACCACTACCGGCGCGTCGTGCGCGGCATCTTCGGGACGCACCGGAGCAGCCCGGCGCTCGCGTGGGCCTGGATGGGCCAGAAGGTCGAGAGCGAGGGCAAGCTGCGCTTCTACACGCCCGCGCAGGTACGAAAGCTCATCGCCGAGGCGTACTCGACGGCTGATGAGGCGATCTACACCGTCGCGACCGAGGCCGGTCCTCGCCTGAGCGAGATCCGCGGTTTGAAGGTCGGGAACGTCAACTTCAAGGTCGGCGTGCTGCGCTTCGAGGACGGCTTCACGACGAACGGCGGGCACGCGGGCAACAAGGGCCGGCGGGTGCGGTCGGTTCCGATGACGGCCAACGTCCGTTCGGTGCTCGCACCGTTCTGCGAGGGGAAGACCGGGAACATGCTGGTCTTCGAGCACGACGCCAAACCCGGCGAGCCGATCTGCGGCACGTCTCTCTACCGCAGGTTCTTGAGCGCCGCGGAACGGGCCGGTCTGCCCAGGCTGCGTTTGCACGACCTGCGGCACACGTTCGGCACGTAGGCGATCCGCGCCTTCAAGATCCACGAGATCCAGCTGATGATGGGCCACCGCCACATCACCACCACCGAACGCTACCTGCACTACGCCCCCGATCCCGACGCGGCGGCGAAGCTGACCGCGCTTTGGGGAGGCGTGGATAACGAGGAGGAGACCAACGTGGTCCCGCTGCGTCGGGCCGCCTGACAGCGCCAAGGAGGACAGGCAAGAGGGGCGAGCCGCACGGCTTCGCCCCTCTTTTTGTGCTGTCCCCGCTCCGATTAAGGGGAGCCTATGGGGAGCCTTGGCCTGTTCGAGCGTCCTCGGCTCAGGCGCCTCGGACCCAAAACCCGCTGATTTCCAGCCTGTCTGCATAAAGGCGACGACCGGAATCGAACCGGTGTAGACGGCTTTGCAGGCCGCTGCGTAGCCACTCCGCCACGTCGCCAGGGCGACCCAAGCGTAGCGAGTGGGTGCGCCCATCGAGTGGGGCGCGGCCGTCGGGATCGCGCACGTCTCGCCCGCTGGAGCGGCGGGACCCCTCGGCGGACGGTTGGCGGGGCGTTATGAACTTCTTCCCCTCCCGTTAGCCGGTCTTTCGCACACTGTTAGCGGGCGCACAGCAACCCCATCGATCATGGTCTCATCCCCACGAACCGGAGGTGACCCATGAGGCGACTATTTCTACCCGTGCTGCTGGCAGGCTTCGTCGGAGCAGTTGCTGCGGGCGCGGTGGTGCTGCTTCTCGGCGGGGGGGCTACAGGCGCGATACCGAGGGTGCGCACGGGCACGGCGTCGGTCCGGAGCTCCTCCTCCTCCGGCACCCGCCGCGAGGTGGCCTCGACGACGCCGACCGCCACCCAGATCTACCGTCAGGACGCCCCCGGGGTGGTGTCGATCAAGGTGGTCACCTCCGAAGGCGAGGACGAGGGCACCGGCATCGTCCTGAACGAAAAGGGCCTGATCCTCACGAACGACCACGTGGTCAAGGGCGCGAGGAGCATCACGATCGACGCCAGCGGATCCTCGAACTCGACCCGCGGCGCGACGCTGGTCGGTGAAGAAGCCAACAAGGACCTGGCACTGATTCGCGTCGATCCTTCGGGCCTCGGCCTGAAACCGCTGACGCTCGCGAGCTCGAACTCGGTGCAGGTCGGTGACACCGTGTACGCGATCGGCACCCCGTACGGCCTCGAAGAGACCTTCACCAAAGGCATCGTGTCGGCCCTCGGCCGCGAAATCTCAGCTCCCGACGGCGCCAAGATCACCGGTGCGATCCAGACCGACGCGGCGCTCAACCCTGGCAACTCGGGTGGGCCGCTGCTCAACGAACAGGGCGAAGTGATCGGCGTCAACTCGCAGATCGCCAGCGACGCGGCGAGCGTCGAGGGCTCTCAGCCGGGGAGCACGGGCGTGGGCTTCGCGATCGCCTCCGACACGGTTGTCTCGGCGGTGCGCACGATCGAAGCCGGCAAGGGCGTCACCTACGCCTCGGCGACCGGGCAGAACGAGGCCGAAAGCAGCTCCGGGACACAGTCGCCCGAGGAAGGAAGCTCGCCGTACGGCGCACAGAGCCCGTATAGCGAAGCCGAAACACAGGGCTCCGCAGGTGGCGAAGAAGCCGGCGAATCAAGCGCCGGTGGCGTGGAAGGCGCGGGCGAAGCGCCGTCGGGCGAGTCCGGGGCGGTCGTTGGTGGAGGGCGCGTTGTGATCGTGCCGTGATCCGCACGTGTCGCTGGTCCGTGGGGCTGGACGGCTGCTGCCCGTTGATACGCTTGCGGTCGATCCCAGGGCGATTAGCTCAGTTGGGAGAGCGCCGTCTCGACAAGGCGGAGGTCACTGGTTCGAGCCCAGTATCGCCCATCAACAAAAAGCCCTGCAAAGCAGGGCTTTTTGTTGGCCCTGGCAGATCCGCCAAAGAGCGAACCGTGGGTGTTGTCCTATGGCGCTCACGTCTGCATCGCCAGTGGCCCACGCTATATGCTCCCGCGCCATGGCCTTCGCGTTGGGCAGCCAGCTCTTGGCACCGCTGACCTCGTTCGCTGATGCACGAAACAGGGCGGTTGCGGCTCTCCGGTTTCTGTCCGGGCTCGGTAGCACGGATGTCGGAGTCGCGAGCGGGCTGGTGCTGCGCACGGTTATCGTCGCGGGAAGAAGTCTGGCACTCCGCCCGCTCAATCCAAACCTCTTCATCGAAGAAGCCAGTGAATATCTGGCCGACGCATCCGACTTTGAAGAACTGGTCGCCGAACTCGCCGCACGACGCAAACCCATAGCGGTAGCTCGTGCCAACGAAATTCGTGCAACGAATCTGATTAGTCGGGTGCTCTACACTACACTTCAGTCACAGGGCTTCGCGATGGATTGTTTACTTCCCGCAAACCAGGCGAGGAAGAACTTTGGCATGCGGTTCGAGGAGCTGATCGCACATCTATTCGCCTCGCTCGGCATTGACGGCAGGCCTATTACCTTCAGCCTCCCATACAATGCCGCCGGAGCTACTGCCAAATTTTCTAACCAGGTAGATCTAGTCATAGCGGAAGGTATTGTGCAATCGACCCCCGCGGCCTTGAAGGGGAACGAGGTTGTTGTGTCGCTAAAGACCTCGAGCAAGGATCGCTTTGGCAAGATCTTCCTGGACCAGGAGATGCTCCAATTTGTTACCAAAAAAGCCGTGAAGGTCATAGCCATCTTCCACAACGATGTCCAGCGGTCTGGCACAACCAAAACGAGCTGGACTTTTGTGGCGGGCAACTTCGCGGCTTACGTGGCGCGGTTCGGTCCGCTCACGGGTGTCTACTATGTTGATCCGCCGCCACACATTACACGCGAGCCCTGGAGAAAACATCTCCGCACTTTTGACGACCTGCTACTAAACGATCTCTGGGCTCATATCTTCTAGTCCTAGTAGTTCAACCTGGATTTCGGCCTCTGCCGTGGCTCTCCGGCGCGTGATGCGTGCACCTGACCGGACTGACTTTCTGTTGTTGAGCGAGGCGTCCAGCGCTTCTCGATAGGCGAGCACATGAGCATCCTCATTGGGAGTTATCTCGCCAAGGCGGAGGCGCATGAGCTCCACGTAGTCGCGTTCAAGCTCTACTCCGGCCCAGCGTCGCTCCAGCTTCTCGCAGACAGCAAAGGTGGTACCGGCTCCCCCAAACGGATCCACGACGAGATTGCCCTTATGGGAACAAGCCTGCACTAGACGGCGAATCAGCTCCTCTGGCTTCTGCGTCGGGTGCGGTGTGCTCTCACCCATGCCATTGTTGAGAATGGATATCTCGAAAACGTCCTTGGGCTTTGCACCGAGAGGATGCGGCTGCCACACGTGCCCGCTCTTGCCGCCATTCTTAGCACCGAAGACGGAAGAAGCTGCCTGCGTGTGCTTCGGGTAGCGCTGCGTGTGGGCGTTATAAGGCACTCGTACCGCATCTTGATTGAAAGTGAAACGCTTCGCCTTGCGAAAATGCAGAATACTCTCGTGCGCTCGGCCCCAGTCCGTCCGCCACGCGGCTTGCTTGTTACGGTAGAACCAGATTAGCCACCGACAGGCTGCGAAATACTTGTCGCCGAGTACCTTGAGGTACGCCAAGTTCTCGGACCACCCGCAGACGAAGCAGGTTGCGTCGGCCTTGAGAACACGGTGGCACTCGGCGAGCCATGCGTCACACCATTGAGCGTAGTCGTCTAGCGATGCGAACTTGTCCCAATGGACCGCGTTCCCACCGTACGGCGGGTCGGCTATCAATAGGTCCACGGAAGCGGACGGGAGCGATTGCAGCCACGAGATCGCATCGCCGTGGTAGAGACGACCAAGAGCCGTCTCGAATGCCAGAGTAGGTTTGGTCATCCGGGAATCAAGGTTGCGCACCCATGAAACCTACCGCTGGGGCCGGTCGGAACCCTCCGCCAACGAGCTGGCGCCGTAGTTACGTCCGCACAGTCTGTCCGGCGAAGCTGGACGGCCATGCGCAGCCCGACGGTGAGCAGGCCGTAGAGTGCAAGGAGAACGAGTCCGAGGGCAGGCGCTGAGACAGTCATGCCAGTATCTTGAGTAATTACTCGCATGTCGTCAACTCGCATTCCCGATCGGCGGCTCGAGCCGCGCAAACTCCCCAAGCAGGCGCTGTCGGGGGCGACCGTCGAGCTGTTGCGCCGCGCCTACGAGGCGTTCAACGCCCGCGACATCCAGAGCGCTCTCGCGACGATGCACCCCGAGGTCGAACTGGCCGAATGCGATGGAGGGCGGCCGCGTTCATGGCCACGCGGGGGTGCGTGAGTATTGGGAGCGCCAGTGGGGATCG
Organism: uncultured Solirubrobacterales bacterium; assembly: GCA_963725535.1. Taxonomy (GTDB): domain Bacteria; phylum Actinomycetota; class Thermoleophilia; order Solirubrobacterales; family Solirubrobacteraceae; genus Palsa-744. The sequence goes on along the minus strand of CAVRYX010000005.1, from coordinate 108,340 downwards.
CTCGACTCACAGGTGCAGCCGTTGCATATGGAGCAAGGCCCCGGTGGGGATATGGTCGTGACCGTTCGCCAGCTCGTGCGAGACCGCGCTGGGAGCACGGTCTCCGATCAGACGGTCGAGCACCGCTTCGTGGTCGCCGGGGGGTTGATCGAGCGCATGGACGTCCACGATCACTGGACGATTCGCAGCGCCACCGAGCGGGACATCGCGGTCGTGCTCGACCTGTGGGTCGTGGCTGGCAGCGTGCCGAGCGTCAGCGACTCTCCTGAGGGACTGGCCGGGCTGCTGGCCGCCGACCCCCAGGCGCTGCTGGTCGCCGAGCTCGACGGCGTTCTGGTCGGGTCGCTGATCGCCGCGTGGGACGGCTGGCGTGGGAGCTTCTACCGCCTGGCGGTCTTGCCAGAGCATCGGCGCAAGGGGCTCGCGACGACACTACTCAGGGAGGGCGAGCGGCGACTGCGCGAGCGGGGCGCGGTCAGGCTCACCGCGATCGTCGCCGACGACGAGGCTGGAGCGATGGCGTTCTGGCGGGCCGCCGGTTATGAGCACCAACAGCACAGGGCGCGGTTCGTGCGCCCGCCGGACGCGTAGGCGCCAGGTATCTTGAGCGGGTGCCGCGGGCTGCGAAGGAAGATCGGCGATGAGTCGCCTGGAAACCGGTTTCAGGGACGTGGACGCAGCCGGCGACGCGGAGTCCTACGCCGACTACCTGAGCCACGTGAACGGCCTTGAGTCGGTCGCGGCTGGCAAGCGGGAGCGGGCACGACTGCTCGGGTTGCGTGCCGGTTCGCGCGCGATCGATGTCGGTTGCGGGCTTGGCGACGACGCCCGCGCGCTGTCACGGCTCGTCGGTGAGCACGGAGAAGTTGTGGGCGTGGACTCCAGCACCGCACTGCTGGAGCGCGCGCGAGCTCGCTGCGAGGCCGGGGGCGGGCCGGTCAACTTCATTGCCGCCGATGCCCACGAGCTGCCCTTCGATGCCGGCGTGTTCGACGCCGCGCGTATCGAGCGCACGATCCAGCACCTGGAGGACCCCGCGCGCGTGGTGAGTGAGTTGGCGCGAGTCACGCGGCCGGGTGGTGTGGTGCTCGCGAACGAGCCGGACTGGGGCACGCTCGCGAGCACGGGTCGCCCGCGCGAGCTCGTACGCGCGATGCTGGATGTCGCTGAGGCGCAGATCCGAAACCCGTGGATCGGGCGCGAACTGGCCGGCCTGTTCGTCGAGGCGGGGCTCACGGAGGTGACGGTCCAGGCCGAGGTGCTGCTGGTCCGCGACTTCCACCCCGACGTCATCATCGATCTGCCGCTCCTCGCCGCCGATCTGCGCGCCCAGGGGCACGGAGGCGTCGAGGATCTGCTCACAGCCGCGGAGGACGACACGCGTGCGGGTCGAACGGTCGCGGCTCTTACGCTCTTCACTGTGTTCGCTCGCCGCTAGCCGAGCGGGACCGGAATCGGCGAGAATACGCAAATACATGGGAGCGAGCGTGGCGTGATGAACGAGTGGGCAGAGGGTATGGGAACCTACCCACCCGGAACTCAACCAGTCCGCAAACAGCACGCCCGCGAGCTGTTCGCGCCGCTGCCACGCCGGTACGACCGCGTGGCGACGCTGCTCAGCTTCGGCCAGGACCCCCGCTGGCGCCGTGCGATGGTCGCTGCCCTCGACGCGGCGCCGGGGGAGCGCGTGCTCGACGTGGCGACCGGCACGGGGCTGGTGGCGCAGGAGCTGGTGCGCCGCTACGGGTGCTCGGTGGTGGGCCTCGACCAGAGCCCGGAGATGCTCGGGGCCGCACGGGCGCGGCTGGCGCGCGACCCTGCACTGGCGGCGCGGGTGACGCTCGTGGAGGGCGAGGCCGAGCACCTGCCGTTCGCCGACGGCGGAGTTCGACCACCTCACGTTCACCTACCTGCTGCGCTACGTCGAGGACCCCGCCGCGACGCTCGCCGAGCTCGCGCGGGTCGTGCGACCGGGGGGCCGGATCGCGGCGCTCGAGTTCGGAGTGCCCCCCGCGCCCGCGTGGCGCGCTGCGTGGAGGCTCTACACCCACGTGGGGCTGCCTACGCTCGGACGCGTGGCCTCACGCGAGTGGGCGCAGACGGGGCGGTTCCTCGCGCGCAGCATCCCCGACTTCTACGCCCGCCACCCGCTGGAGGAGATCGTGACGCTGTGGCGGGCCGCGGGGATCGAGGCGGTCTACGCCCGCCGGATGAGCCTCGGCGGTGGCGTGGTGATGTGGGGCACCCGGCGGGCAACGGGAGGTGGGTGAGAGCGTGGCCTCGCCCCCGCTCGACCGCCCCGCGTTCTACGCGCTGCGCCCGGGCGGGTGGCGGGATCTCGTGACGGTGCTGCACCCCCCCTACACCGCCTGGAACCTCGCCAACGTCGCGATCGGCGCCGCGGTCGCGCCGCACCTGTACGGCGACCGGCTGCTGGCGGTGCTGGGTGCGTTCCTGCTCGGCGTGGGTGTCTGCGCCCACGTGCTGGACGAGCTCAACGGCCGCCCGCTCGGTACGCAGCTCTCCACACGGACGCTGGTGGCGGCGGCCGCGGTCTCGCTCGCGGGCGCGGTGGCGATCGGGGTTGTGGGGGCCGTCAACGTCTCGCTCACGCTGGTGCCGTTCGTCGCCGCGGGGACGTTCATCGTGCTCGCCTACAACCTCGAGTGGTTCGGCGGGCGCTTTCACACGACGTTCTGGCTCGCCGCCTCGTGGGGCGCCTTCCCGGCACTGACCGGGTACTGGGTCAACGAGCAGCAGCTGCGCGCGCCCGTGGTCCTGGCGGCGGGCGCGTGCTTCACGCTGACCCTCGTCCAGCGGCGCCTCAGCACCCCGGTCAGAGAGCTGCGCCGGCGCACCGTGGCGCTGAGCGGCGAGCAGCGCCTCGCCGACGGCTCGACCGTGGCGCTCGACGCCGCACGTCTGGCGGCGCCGATGGAGGGCGCGCTGGGGGGGTGCGCACTGGCGATGGTGCTGCTCGCCTCGGGGCTTGTGGCGGCGCGGCTGTGACGGGTCCCAGGCGTCGTGGGGTGGGAGGCGTCGGTGGGTGGGAGGCAGCGCGGGCTGGGAGACGCGTGGGCTGCGCCACTACTCGCCTGGATCACCACGGTTTGTGCGGCTTGCCTGCCACGGTGGTTGGCACCTACACGCCAGCCCGAGTTACGGAGTCGGAGAGGAGCGCGTGGTCTCGAGGGCCGCGGCAAGCAGATCGATGAGCGCGCTCCCGCTGCTAGCCGTCCCCAACGTCTCTGAGGGCCGTGACCCTGCGGCGATCGACGCGATCGCGCGCGCCTTCACCGCGAGTGGGCGGGCGCGGCTGCTGGACACTCACTGCGATCCCGACCACCACCGCGCGGTGCTCACGCTCGCGGGCTGCCCGGGGTCGCTGGCGGACGTGCTGGCGGCGGGCGCGGCGGAGGCCGTGCGGCGCGTCGACATCGAGAAGGGCACTGACGGTAAGCACCCCCACGTGGGCGCGGTGGACGTGGTGCCGGTCGTGTACATGGACCCCGCCGCGCGCGGCGCCGCGTGCGCAGAGGCGCTGGTGGCCGCGGAGCTGATCGGGGGGCTGGGGGTCCCGGTGTTCGTGTACGGCGAGCTGGCGGGAGCCGATCGGGAACCACCTCGTACCCGGGCGGAGCTGCGCCGCGGCGGCGTGAAAGGGCTTGCGGAGCGGATGCGCGCCGGCGAGCTGAGCCCCGACTTCGGCCCGCACGCGGTGCACCCCACTGCGGGCGCAACGCTCGTGGCGGCGCGCCCGCCGCTGGTGGCGTTCAACCTCGAGCTGGCGCCCCCCGCGACAGTGGAGGACGCACGCCGGATCGCGAGCCTGGTACGCGAGGGTGGCGCGGAGGGTCTCCCGGGTGTGAGGGCGATCGGGGTGGAGCTGCGCCGGAAGTCAACTGCGGGGCGCGCGACCGCGCAGGTCTCGATGAACGTCGAGCGCCCCACCGAGACGCCCCTGCGCAGAGTGGTCGAGGCGGTGCGCAGGCACACCGCGGTCACCTGCGCGGAGCTCGTGGGCCTGGCTCCCGCGGCGGCGTGGGAGGGCTTCCCGGAGGACCTGCCGGTGCCCGGCTTCGACCCCGCGCGCCACGTGATCGAGAGTGCCCTCCTCGACCGGGAACAGAACGCCCTCATCGAGGAGGAACGCAGCGGCCCGAGAACGCACTAGGCTTAGCGGGTGGCCCAGACCAAGCGCAAGACCAAGCACCGCGGCAACGCGGCGGGGATGGTGGAGTCCCGCGGGCGCACCGGCCGGCGGCCGACCGCCGCGGAGCGCAGCGGGAGCGCTCGCGAGAAGGCGAAGGCGAAGGAGCAGCGCTTGAACAGGTACGACCGCCCGCCAACGTGGCGCGGCGCGTTCTACCGCGCGGCGATCGCGGCGGTGGTGCTGCTGCTGGTCGGCATCGTCCTGCTGAAGAACTCCAGCGAGGCGATCGCGCTGTTCCCGATCGTGCTCGCGCTGTACGTGCCGGTCAGCTACTACACCGACGCGTGGATGTACAAACGCCGGATGCGCCAGAAAGCCAAGGCGGGGAGCGCGGTGAAGTGAGGCGACTGTGAGTGTGGACGTGCGGATGTTCACGGTGGGCCCGGTGCAGGAGAACGCGTATATCGTGAGCGCCGGCCGCGAGAGCGGGCGTGCGGTGGTGGTCGACCCCGGCGAGGAGTCGGAGCGGCTGTTGGCGGCGGCGGACGCGCTGGGGGTGAAGGTGGAGGCGGTGCTCGTCACCCACTGCCACTTCGACCACATCGGCGCCGTGGCCCCGGTGGCGAGCGCGACGGGAGCGCCGGTGTACTGCCCCGAGATCGAGCGCCCGCTGTTGAGCGACATCATGGCGTGGGTGCCCGCGGGGTTCGGGCCGTTCGAGAGCTGGGAGCCCGAGTACACCGTCAAAGGCGGCGAGCGCCTCACGCTGGCGGGCCTGGAGATCGAGGTGGTGTCCACCCCCGGCCACAGCCCGGGGCATGTGACATACGCGATCGCCCCCGCCGCTGACCCAGCCGCGGCGCCCGCCGAGACGATCCCGCAAGGCGAGGCCCCGGCGTTGCTCTCCGGCGACGTGCTGTTCCAGGGCAGCGTCGGGCGGGTGGACCTCCCGGGCGGCGAGTGGAGCGTGCTGGAGCGCTCGATCGCTACGCTCATCGAGCGGTTCCCGGCCGAGACGGTCGTCTACCCGGGCCATATGGGCGTCACAACGCTCGGCCGCGAGCTCCAGACCAACCCGTTCCTCGCGGAGCTCCGCACCGCGTCGAGCGCAGCCGCGAGTTGAGCGCCCCGCAGATCAGGGCGCCAAGGGGCACCCACGACGTGCTGCCCGAACAGGCCCCCGCGCGGGCGCGCGTGGAGGAGGCCGCGCGCAGGGTGCTGGAGGGCGCGGGGTACGAGCGGATCGAGACGCCGACGTTCGAGTCCACCGAGCTGTTCGCCCGCGGCGTGGGCGCGTCGACGGACATCGTGCAGAAGGAGATGTACACGTTCGAGGACGGCAGCGGCCGCTCGTTGACGCTGCGCCCCGAGGGCACCGCGCCGGTGTGCCGCGCGTACGTGGAGCACGGGATGCACAAGCAGCGCCAGCCGGTGAAGCTGTGGTACTGCTCGAGCTTCTTCCGCTACGAGCGCGCCCAGGCGGGCCGCCAGCGCCAGTTCTGGCAGGTCGGCGCGGAGGCGCTCGGCTCCGAGGACCCGGCGGTGGACGCGGAGTCGATCGTGCTGCTCGCAAGGCTGCTGGAGGAGCTCGGCGTGGCGGAGGCCCGCCTGCGCCTGTCGAGCCTCGGCGGCCGCGAGGCCCGCGCGGAGTACCGCGAGCGCCTGCAGGCTCACCTGCGCTCCAACGAGGCCCAGCTCGCCGAGGAGGTGCGCGAGCGGATCGACCTGAACCCCCTGCGCGCGTTCGACTCAGAACACCCGGGCACCCGCGCGGTGATGGTGAGCGCGCCCCGCCTGCTCGAGCACCTGAACCCCGAGGACAGGGCACATTTCGCGGAGGTTCGCGCCCTCCTGGACGAGGCGGGGGTGAGCTACGAGATCGACCCGACGCTTGTGCGCGGCCTCGACTACTACACGCGCACGGTGTTCGAGCTGACCTCCGAGAAGCTCGGCGCCCAGAGCGGCGTGGGCGGGGGCGGGCGCTACGACGGCCTGGTGGCCGAGCTCGGCGGCCCCCCGACCCCGGGCATGGGGTGGGCCGCGGGGATCGAGCGAATCCTGCTGGCAGGCCAGGCGCTGGCGGCGGGGACTGCGGCGATCGACCTATATATAGCCTTTGAAAAGCATTTTGATGAGGACCCCCCAAGGGGGGTCGGGAGCGGCGTTCGTGTGGGGGCCGGCCCGCCCGAGGGCGGGCCGGCTGCGACGGCCGGTGCACGTCCCACGGAGCAAAGCGGTAGGGTCGCGTTCAGGGTCCTGCATGAAGCGCGCGGCGCGGGTCTCACGGCGCAGATGGAGCTCGGAGGCCGCTCGCTGAAGAACCAGCTCGCCCATGCGGCCCGCCTCGGCGCGCGCTACGTGGCGATCGTGAGCGCAAGGGGGTCTACGGGGGGGACTACGCTCAAGGACATGCAGGCTCGCACCCAGCAGGAGATCCCGACGCAGACCGTGGTGCACACCGTCCTGCGCGGCCTGCGGGATATCTGAGGAGAATCGGTTGCGCGGGGGATGGCTCGCTCAAGCGGCGTGCCGCTCGGCGTCGCGCAGCAGCTCGGCGACGACTTCGCTGACGGGCTGCCCCCGTTGCGCGGCGATCCGCTCGAGGCGCTCGGCGTCCTCGCCCTCGACACTGAGGACGATGGTCAGGTGCGCGTCCGGGTTGCCCTCATGGACCTCGATGTCGAGCGGGTCAATGCGTTCGAGTTCGGCATCGAAGTCCCCGGGCTCAGGGTTGGGGTCTGTCCAGGGATCTCCAGTCATGGTCGGTCTTCAAGGATCTTACGCTCAGCAGGAGTCGAAGGCCAACCGGTGACGATCAGCCATGTGGCCGGATCGGCTGTCTGCTCGACCACCAGTGTCAGGAGTGCCCCGCCGTCGGTGCGTCCAACCAGGAGACGTCGGGTGGCGTCGTGCCGCCCTCGTCGAGGGTTGCGAGCAGTGACGTGGTGATTGCGCGGCAACTGCTCGGCCGCCTTAGCGGATATGCCTCGCGCTCCCAGCTTGTCGAGCGCCGCCACCGTCGCGCGCAGTTCATGGATCGCGTCGGTGCGCCTCACGGGGGATCGGCTCATGGGTGTCTCGTCGCCGGTGGGCTCATCACAACCAAAGGTACGCGCCACTTGGGATGGGATAGTCGTCGGATCGGTGCTGCCGCCGACGCTGCAACCGTCCAAGCCCCAACTTGGGGCTCAACTCGCGCGGCGGGAATGCCGAAGTTGGGAGGGATGGCCCAGTTGTCGCGTCCATTTCAGATCGCTCTGATCGCGCTCGGAGTGTTCGTGCTCGCTTGGTTCGCGGTGCTGCACCGCCCCGGCGGGTCGTCCTCGAGCTCCTCCTCGCCGAGCGTCTCCTCCGCGGCCAGTTCTTCGACCCACTCCTCCGCCGCCGCCTCCAACGGGTCGGGCGCTGCGAAATCGAGCTCGGTCTACCACGGCCCGGTGCCCGGCCTCGAAGGGCTGACGCGGGATGTTCAGCGGGCGCACGGCGCCGCTGCCGAGGTGGAAAGCAACGGCCGCGAGGTCCAGGGCAAGGCCGCCCAGGGCTCCGGGGAAGCGACCGGTGGCGGGACGCCCGCCGCGGCGTCCCCCTCTGCCGCGAGTGCGCACACCGGCGCCACCGCGGGCGCCGCGGCCTCCGCCGCCAGGTCTCACGCCCGGACACACACTTCCGTGCGTGCCGCCTCCTCCGCGGCCGCTGCGCACCGCGCCTCGTCCTCGGCATCTGCGACGCGCCCCGGGGCCGCGCAACGAACGCCGCATGCGCGGAGCGGCTCCGCCGCGGCAGCGCCATCCCACTCGACCACCACAGCGGACGCCGTCGCCACCGAGCTCAAGCACGGCAAGACCGTCCTGCTGCTGTTCTGGAACCCCCGCTCCTTCGACGACAAGGCCGTCGAGATCGAAACGAAGCTCGTCGCTCACCGGCTGGGTAAGAGCGTCGCCGTGAACTACGCGCTCGCCAAGCAGGTCAACTCCTTCGGCTCCATCACCCGCAACATCCAGGTCTACCAGACCCCCACGCTGCTGATCATCAACCCGAAGCTGCAGGTCACCACGCTGACCGGGCTCAACGACGGCTACGCGATCGAACAGGCCGTCGCCGAAGCGCGCAGGTAGGCGCGGCGCGGCCGTACCTCAGGCCTGGAGTACGTTGGGCACCGCGGTGGCGCAGACCGCCGGGTAGCGCGACCGCATCCAGGCCGGCAGAAGCTGGGGCGTGGGCCCTAAACTCGACCAATGCTCGCCGGGGCGCTCGCCGACCACCTGGAGCGCCCGCTTGGGCGCGGACACACACCCCCGGACTCCTTTACCGGCGCCGCCGGCGGGGCCGCCTGCGGGGACCTCGTGCGTGTCTCGCTGCAGCTCGACCCAGACTCTCCCGAGGGGCTCGTCGCGGACGCCGGCTTCGACGCCTCCGGCTGCGGGGCGGCGCTCGCCGCGGGCTCTGCCACGGTCGCGCTCGTGCGCGGCACGCCGCTGCTGGACGCCGCGCGCATCGGGGCGCAGGAGATCGCCGCCGAGCTCGGGGGGCTCTCGCCCGCCAAGCGCCACGCCGCCGAGCTCGCCGCCGACGCGCTGCACCGCGCGCTCGGGGGGGCCGCCCGCGCCCGTGCAGCGCTCGCTCCGTGCGCCGAGCGCGCGCTCGTGGCGATGAGCGGCGGCGTGGACTCCTCCGTCGCCGCGCTGCTCACCGCGCGCGCCGGCGCGGAGGTCGTCTGCGTGACGCTCGAGCTGTGGTCGGACCCAGAGAACGACGCCGAGCGCTCCTGCTGCTCTGCGCAGGCCGTCCGCGGCGCCCGCGCGCTCGCGCACGCCCAGGGGCTGGCGCACCTCTCGATCGACCTGCGCGCCGAGTTCCGTGCCGGGGTGGTCGAGGGCTGGCTGGAGGGCTATGCGCAGGGGGTCACGCCCAACCCCTGCATCCGCTGCAACGGCTCGGTGCGCCTCGACGCGATGCTCGAGCTCGCCACGCGACTCGGCGCCGCGCACCTGGTCACCGGCCACTACGCGCGCGTGCTCGACGGCCCCGTCCCGCTGCTGCGGATGGCGCGTCACACGCTCAAGGACCAGAGCTACGCGCTCGCGGGGCTCGACCCGTCCTCGCTCGCGCGGCTGCGCTTCCCGCTGGGGGACATAACCAAGGACGAGGTCCGCGAGCTCGCCGAGCGGGAGGGGCTGTCCGTCGCGCACAAGCCCGACTCGCAGGACCTCTGCTTTCTTGCGGGCACCGACCTGCAGCGCTTCATCGCGCGCCACGGGGACCTGGCGCCCGCTCCCGGCAGCATCCTCGACGCCGGCGGCGCCCGTCTGGGCACCCACCGCGGTGCGCACGCGTACACCGTCGGCCAGCGTCACGGCCTCGGCCTGCGCGGCGGATCCGAGCCGCTGTTCGTGCTGGGCACCGACCCGCTCGCCAACACCGTCACGGTCGGCCCGCGCGCGGCGCTGATGACCGGCACCGTCGCCGTGCGCGAAGTGACGCTGCGCCGCTCTGGCGCGCGGGTCGACGGCGTACGCGTGCGCTCCCATGGGCGTCTGCACCCCTGCCGCCTGGCGGCCGACCCCGGGCCCGGTCGCCACGAGGGCGTCGAGGTGCAGCTGGACGAGCCGATCACGCGCGCGGCGCCGGGGCAGATCGCGTGCCTCTATGAGGGAGACGTGATCTTGGGCTACGGTACGGTCGCCTGACCTGACGGCACCGATGGCCGGCGCATAGCTGTGTCCTCGATCGGTCGTGTGCAAAGCACACTTCCCTCACTGCGTCCTTGCTCTGCTTGGCCCTCGGCACCGTCAGCAGTTGCTCGACCGGGGGCGAAGTTCTTCAGACTCATATGGCGTGGGGGTGAGGTTCTTCTTTTGGGACCCTATATATATGGTCCCGATGGGCTTCGTATATTGGCCTCGTCTGGGGCGGTGGGGCTCTAAGCGGATGAACCCTAAGATCATCCGACCATGACCTCGGACGAGATCCGCGAACGCTACCTGGCCTTCTTCGAGGAGCGCGGGCACCGACGGCTGGCCTCGGCCTCGCTCGTGCCGCCCCCTGAGGACCGCTCGGTGCTGCTCACCACGGCGGGGATGCAGCCGCTGAAGCCGTACTTCCTCGGGCGCGAGGCGCCGCCTGCCCCGACGCTCACGAGCTGCCAGAAGTGCTTTCGCACGCCCGACATCGAGAAGGTCGGCTCGACGCTGCGCCACCTGACGTTCTTCGAGATGCTCGGCAACTTCTCGATCGGGGCCTACTTCAAGCAGGGCGCGATCGAGCTCGCGTGGGAGCTCTCGCGGGAGGTCTTCGGCTTCCGCGGAGAGGACATCTGGGTGACCGTGTTCGAGGGCGAGGAGGCGCTCGGGCTCGGCCCCGACGAGGAGGCGATCGAGCTGTGGGAGGCGGTCGGGGTCCCACGCGAGCGGATCGTCGGCTGCCCGCGCTCGGAGAACTTCTGGGAAGCGGGGCCGGTCGGGCCGTCGGGTCCGTGCTCGGAGCTCTACCTCGACCGCGGCCTCGACTTCGGCACCGCCGAGGACCTCCCCGGGGGGGAGAACGAGCGCTTCCTGGAGTTCTGGAACCTCGTCTTCATGCAGTACAACCAGGAGCCGCACGACCACCTGAGCGAGCTGCCGACGCGCAACATCGACACCGGCCTCGGGCTCAACCGCATGGCCGCGATCCTCCAGGGCAAGGAGTCCGTGTTCGAGACCGACCAGTTCCAGCCGCTGTTGGACCTCGGCCAGGAGCTCTCCGGGCGGCGCTATGGCGAGGAGGTCCGCACCGACCGCGCGCTGCGGATCCTCGCCGACCACACGCGCGGCATGTCGTTCATGGTCGCCGACGGCGTCGTGCCCTCCAACGAGGAGCGCGGCTACGTGCTGCGACGGGTGATGCGCCGCGCGATCCAGCAGGGCCGCAGCCTCGGGATGGAGAGCGGCTTCCTCGTGCGCTACGCGGCGGTCGTGCGCGAGCTGATGGGCTCCGCCTACCCCGAACTGACACAGCAGCGCGAGGCGATCGAGAAGTGGCTCGCCTCTGAGGAGGAGTCCTTCGGGCGCACGCTGGAACAGGGCACGCGGCTGCTGGAGGAGCTGATCGCCCGTGCCGTGGACGCCGGCGCGGAGGGGATCGCCGCCGTCGACGCGTTCGAGCTGCACGACACCTTTGGTTTCCCCTTCGACCTGACGCGGGAACTGCTCGCCGAGCGCGGCCTCGGCGTCGATGCCGCCGGCTTCGAGCAGCTGATGGATGGCCAGCGCGCCCGCGCCCGCGCAGCGGCCGGTGCCGGTGAGCGCGATGGCGGGGTGGGTGGGGACATCATCTCTTTTGCACGCGAGCGCGCCGAAAGCACTGACTTCACCACCCGCTTCACCGGATACGAAACTGAGCGCCAGCACACCTCCGTGGGGGCCGTTTGGGACTTCACAGGTGACGCGCACCGCCGTCTGGTGAAGCTCGCCGAGTCTCCCTTTTACCCCGCCGGCGGTGGCCAGATCGCAGATGTCGGCGTGGTCGAGTGCGAGGACGGCGACTGCCGTGCGCGGGTGGAAAACGTCTTCCGCCTTGGCGACGATCAGGTGCTGGAGGTGACGCTCGAGCGGGGCCAGCTCGATCCCGAGAAACCCGTGCTCGCGCGCGTCGACCACGCCGCCCGCCACGCTACCGAGTGCAACCACACCGCCACGCACCTCCTGCACGCCGCCCTGCGCGAGCGCCTCGGCGCGCACGTGCGCCAGGCCGGCTCCTACGTCGGCCCCGACAAGCTGCGCTTCGACTTCAGCCACTCCTCGGCGCTCACCGCCGAGGAGTTGCGCGACGTCGCGGACCGGGTGAACGGGTGGATCCTCGCCAACGACCCCGTGCGCCCGATCACCACGACCCTGGACGAGGCCCGCCGGTTGGGCGCGATGGCGCTGTTCGGGGAGAAGTACGGGGACGTGGTGCGCATGGTGCAGATCGGCGAGGGTCAGTCTTCCCGCGAGCTGTGCGGCGGCACCCACGTGCGCTCCACGGCCGAGATCGGCCTGTTTCACATTCAGAGCGAGACCTCCAGCGCCGCCAACGTACGGCGCATCGAGGCGCTCACCGGACCCGCCGCGGTGGGGCTGCTGCGCGCGCACGACCGCTGGCTCGCGGAGGTCGCCACCACACTTCGCATCCGCCCGGAGGGCGCTCCCGAGGCCGTGCGCGAACGGGAGCTCGAGCGCCGGCGGTTGGAGCGGGAGCTCAAGGAGCTTCGCAGCAGCGGCGGCGCGGGAGGATTTGGGCCCGACCACCCCGGACCCGGCGGCGTCGATCTTGACACGCTCGTCGCGCAGGCCACCGAGGTCGCCGGCGCGCGCGTGCTGAGCGCCACCGTCGAGGCGCCCGACCCGAAGGCCCTACCGGAGCTCGTGGATCGCCTGAAGGGACGTCTGCCCGACGCTGCGATCGTGCTCGGCGGCGCGCTCGACGGGCGCGTGCACCTGATCGTCGGCGTCGCCCCCTCGCTCGTTTCCCGCGGCGTGAAGGCCGGCGTCGTCGTCAAGGCCGCAGCCGCGGTCGTCGGCGGAGGCGGCGGCGGACGCGACACGCTGGCGCAGGCGGGCGGGCGCGATCCGGAGAAGCTGCAGGAGGCGCTCGACGCGGCGAGAGTCGCGATCGAGGGCGCGCTCGCGCAGGGCGTGCCTGCTGGCTGATGCGAACCTTTAGGGCCCACATCAAAATACCTGACGGTCCGGTGCGGCCGCCTCGCGGCGGTCTGCGCCACCCGCGGTGCTCGCCGTGCCACCAGCACGGCTGCGCTCGCGTGCGTCGCATCCCATCCACGAATCGGCCACCCCGATCCCGCCATCTATTTTGATGCGAACCCTTGGCCTCGACTACGGCAGCGCCCGCTGCGGCTGTGCGGTGGCCGACCCGACCGGGACGCTCGTCACCCCCCTGGAGGCGATCTCCCGCCCGGCGACCCGCCGCGGGATGGACGCCCTGGCCGCACTCGTGGCCGAGCGCGAGGTGCAGCGCGTGGTCGTCGGCCTGCCGCTGTCGCTCAGCGGCGAGGACACCGAGCAGACCCGCGAGACCCGCGAGTTCGCCGCCCGGCTCGCGCAGCGGTTGAGCGCGGAGACGAGCGAGGCGGGCGAGGCGGTGCCGGTCGAGCTGCACGACGAGCGCTTCACCACGCGACTGGCCCAGCAGCGGATGAGAGCCCACCCACCCGCCACGACGCCCGAGGATTCCCGCGCCGCTGCGGTGATGTTGGAGTCGTGGCTGTCAAGGTGAGGGTGAGGCGCCGACGGGCGGTGGCGCTCGCCGCGGTCGCGGCCCTGGCGGTGGGAGCGTTCGCGCTGGCCCGGGCGCTACCCGGCTCCAAACCCGCACCGCCGCCGCCCGCGCCGGTCGCGATCGTGAGGATCACGATCCCCGAGGGTGAGACCCGCGCGCAGATCGCGCTGATCGCCAAGGAAAAAGGGCTGACGGGCAGCTACCTGGCGGCGTCCCGGCGCTCGTCGCAGTTCGACCCCGCCCACTACGGTGCGCCGCCGGGAACCCCCAACCTCGAAGGTTTCCTGTTCCCCGCGACCTACGAACTGTACGCGGGCTCCTCCGCCCGGCTGCTGGTCTCCGACCAGCTGCAAGCGTTCACCGAACGCTTCGGCCCGCACCTGGCCGCCCGGGCGCGGGCGCTGCACGAGACGCCCTACCAGCTGCTGACCGTCGCCTCGATGGTCGAGCGCGAGGCGGTGCTCCCCGGCGACCGGCCAAAGATCGCGGCGGTGATCTACAACCGGCTGCGCTCGGGGATGGCGCTGGGGATCGACGCCACGCTCTACTACGCGGTCGAGCAGCAGATGAAGATCCCGACGTACACCGGCGAACTGACCGAGGCCCAGCTGCACATCGACTCCCCCTACAACACGCGCACGCACACCGGCCTGCCGCCGACCCCGATCTCCAACCCCGGCATGGCCTCGATCGAAGCGGCCGCCCACCCCGTCCACGTCTCCTACCTGTACTACGTCGCCGGCGCGGACGGCTGCGGCGAGCAGGTGTTCTCGAACACGGCCGCCGAATTCGAAGTGAACGTCGCGGCCTACCAGGCGGCGGTGGCGCGTAACGGCGGACGGCCCCCGACGTGCAAGAAACCCCACGGATGAGGCGCCTCGGCGTGCTCGGCTGGCCGGTGGCGCACAGCCGCTCGCCGGCGATGCACAACGCCGCGCTGCGCGAGTTGGGTCTCGCAGAGTGGAGCTACCAGCGGCTGCCGGTGCCCCCAGGGCTCTTCGAGGAGACCGCGCGCGCGCTCGGCGGGGCGGGCTTTGCGGGGGCGAACGTGACGATCCCGCACAAGGAGGCGGCGCTCGCGCTGGCGGACACGGCGAGCCCGGCCGCGCGGGAGATCGGCGCGGCGAACACGCTGAGCTTCGACGCCGCCGGGGGCGTTGCCGCGGAGAACACCGACGCCCCGGGGCTGATCGCCGCGATGGAGCGCGCCGGACGCTCCCCGCGTGGCCTCACCGCGATGGTGCTCGGCGCGGGGGGCAGCGCGCGCGCGGTGGTGTGGGCGCTGCGCGAGGCGGGGGCGCGCGAGGTGTCGGTGTGGAACCGCACGGCAGATCGTGCGGTGCAGCTCGGACGGTCGCTGGGGGTTCGTACGGTTGAGCTGCCCGAAAGGGCCGACATTCTGATCAACTGCACTTCCGTTGGATTGATCGGAATGGTCGAGGGGCCCGACCGAAGCCGGGAGACACGCGCCTCCGGCGCGAATCCCCGTTTCGGCCAGCCGGCCTCCGGCCGACTGCGCCACCCTCTAGTACGACCGGCTAGCGATAGCGAGAGCGGCCTCAACCTGCTGGGTCTAACGCACGATCTGATCGGTGAGTCCTCCTATGTCATCGATCTGGTCTACAGAGAAGGCAGCACGCCGCTGCTCGCCGCTGCCCGCGAGCGGGGAGTGCCGACCCTCGACGGCCTCGAGATCCTCGTCGCCCAGGGCGCGCTCAGCCTCGAACTGTGGACCGGTAGCCCCGCCCCGATCGAGGTCATGCGGCGCGCTGGCCGATCTCCGATCGGTCGCGAGCAGTAGTAACAGGCGGTGGGTGCCGTGAGTGCTCCTGAGGGCGGGCCTGACCTGAGCGAGATCTTCGGCGTGGAGGAGCAGCCCGCGGTGGTTGTGACGCTGCCCGAGCGTGCGCCGCAGGAGCCTGCGCCGGAGGCCCCCAAGGCGGCCGGCGGGCCGGGCGAGGTGCCCGGCGAGGGGCGCGTGGGGATCACCTCGCCTACGCGGCGTGGGTCCTCCTCGCGTTTTCTCACGGACGTGATCGTGGACATGGGCCTGGTGGCGCGCTCGCGAGTGGACGAGGCGATCGCGGCCTCGCGCAGCTCGGGCACGACGCCCGAGCGGGTGCTGGTCGAAGAAGGCGCGCTCTCCAACGACGGTCTTGCGCGGGCGCTCGCGGAGCGCTACGGCCTCGACCACCTCGATCTTGGGGTCTTCCAGGTCGATATGGGCGCCGCGAACCTTGTGACCACCGCAGCGGCGAAGCGCTACCAGGCGGTTCCCGTGGCGTACGTGGACAAGCGCACGCTGCTCGTGGCGATGACCGACCCCTCGAACGTGCTGGCGGTCGACGACATCGCGATCATGACCGGCTACGAGGTGCGCGTCGCGGTCGCGGCGCCGGAGGACATCGTCGCGCTGATCTCGCGCCTGGACCGCCTGGAGGACGTGGTCGCGGGCACCGCCGAGCTCACCGAGGGCGAGGAGGCCCAGGCCGAAGTCGTCGATCTGCACGAGACCGACGACGACGCGCCGGTCATCAAGCTCGTCAACCAGATCGTCGCGCAGGCGGTCGAACAGGGCGCCTCCGACGTTCACATAACCCCTGATGGCAAGGAGACGCGGGTGCGCTTCCGCGTCGACGGGGTGCTCTCAGACGTGACCACGGTGCCGAAACGGATGGGGCCGGGGGTCGTCTCGCGCGTGAAGATCATGTCCGAACTGGACATCTCCGAGCGCCGCCTGCCCCAGGACGGCCGCGTCGGCCTGACCGTCGACGGGCGCCACGTTCAACCTGCGCGTCGTGACGCTCCCGAGCGTGCACGGCGAGTCGATCGTGATGCGCATCCTCGACAAGGACTCCGTCGTGATGAAGCTCGAGAAGCTCGGCATGGGCGACGAGGACCGCGAGCGCTTCGAGCACGCCTTCCACCAGACCCACGGCGCGGTGCTCGTCACCGGCCCGACCGGCTCGGGCAAGTTCGACCTCGCTGTACGCGGCGCTGCAGGCGCTCAACACGCCGGAGAAGAACATCATCACCGTCGAGGACCCCGTCGAGTACCAGGTCGAGGGCATCACCCAGGTGCAGGTCTCCCCGAAGGCCGGCCTGACGTTCGCGAGGGGCCTGCGCGCGATGGTGCGCGCCGACCCCGACGTGATCATGGTCGGGGAGATCCGCGACAAGGAGACCGCGCAGATCGCGGTCGAGTCCGCGCTGACGGGCCACCTCGTGCTCTCCACGCTGCACACCAACGACGCGCCGTCTGCGATCACGCGCCTGGTCGAGATGGGCATCGAGCCGTTCCTCGTGGCCTCTGCCCTGGACTGCGTGCTCGCGCAGCGGCTCGTGCGCACGCTCTGCTCGCACTGCAAGCAGCGCACGATCATCCCCGCCGAGGTGCTGCGCCAGAACGGCTACAAGGCGCTCGTGGACCTGGAGGCGTACGAGCCCAGGGGCTGCCGGCGCTGCGGCGGCTCGGGCTACCGCGGCCGCGCGGGGATCTACGAGGTGATGAGCGTGACTTCCGAGATCCGCGCCCTGGCGCTCGAGCGCCGCGCCGCGGAGGATCTGCGCGAAGTGGCGGTCCAGCAGGGAATGCGCCGCCTGCGCGACGACGGCCTCGACAAGGTCCGCCAGGGGCGTACGTCGATAGCCGAGCTTTCGCGCGTTCTCGGCTCCTAGGACGCCGCTGAGTGGCACCCTAAGAGGGGCGTTTTTGCAAGATCCCGTGCAGCGTGCGCGGCCGCTCGTATTTCCGTCCACTGAGCTCGCGAAGGCCGCGCAACAGCGCACATGGGGTCGATGGGCAGGGCGATGGGCATTGACTTCGCAGACCTGCTGATGGAGGTCGTCTCGCGGCGCGCCTCGGACCTGCACCTCTCCGCGGGGGCGCACCCGACGATCCGCGTGCGCGGGCGCCTGACGCCGCTGGAGGAGTACCAGAAGCTCTCCGGCACGGACACCCGCGAGATCGTCTACTCGATCCTCACCGGCGACCAGCGCCAGCGCTTGGAGACCGACTGGCAGCTGGACTTCGCCTACTCGGTCCCCGGCCACGCCCGCTTCCGCGTGAACGCGTACTACCAGCGCGGAGCGATCGGCGCGGCCTTCCGCCTGATCCCGGTCGACCTGACCTCGATCGATGAGCTCGGCCTGCCGGCGACGGTGCACGAGTTCACACGCAGGCCGCGCGGGTTCGTGCTCGTGACGGGTCCGACGGGCTCGGGCAAGTCGACCTCGCTGGCGGGGATGATCGACGAGATCAACCAGACGCGCGACGAGCACATCATGACGATCGAGGACCCGATCGAGTTCCTGCACCCGCACAAGCGCTGCCTGGTCAACCAGCGCGAGCTCGGCGCCGACGCACAGAGCTTCTCCGACGCGCTGAAGGCCGCGCTGCGCCAGGACCCCGACGTGATCCTCGTGGGCGAGATGCGCGACCTGGAGACGATCTCCACCGCGCTGACGGCCGCGGAGACCGGCCACCTCGTGTTTGCGACGCTGCACACGCAGGACACCGCTCAGACGATCGACCGCGTGATCGACGTGTTCCCGCCTCATCAGCAGGGCCAGGTGCGGGTGCAGCTGTCGGTCTGCCTGCAGGGGATCGTGACCCAGCAACTGATCCCGACCGCGGACGGCTCGGGCCGGGCGGTCGCGTGCGAGGTGCTGGTGCCCACGCCGGCGGTGCGCAACCTGATCCGCGAGGGCAAGACCCACCAGATCTACTCGACGCTGCAGACCGGCACGGCCCACGGGATGCAGACGATGGACGCCTCGCTGGCGACGCTCGTGCGCCAGAACACGATCTCCCAGAAAATGGCCGAATCCCGCTCGTCCACCCCCGAGGAGCTGCGGCGCCTGCTGGGCGCCGGCTCACTGGCAGCATGACCCGGCGGCGCCTCATCGCCCCTGGCGGCGTCCTCGGTCGCTCGTGTGCTGAGCACACTTCGCTCCCTGCGTCCTTGCCAGGAACGATGATCCATCCGCCGGGTGGGTGGGTGAGCCAGATATGAGCACGTACGTCTTCAAGGCGATGGACCTCGCCGGCGTGAAGGCGCGCGGGGAGGTCGAGGCCGACTCCAAGCAGGCGGTCTCCGACCAGCTGAAGGGGCGCGGGCTGATCGTTCTGGAGATCGCCGACAAGCACGCCTCCAAGGAGATCCAGTTCGAGTTCATGAAGAGCGTGAAGGCGGCCGACCTGGCGGTCTTCTCGCGCCAGCTCTCGACGATGATCACCTCGGGCATGAGCATCCTGCGCGCGCTGTACGTGCTGGAGGACCAGACCGAGAACAAGTTCCTCAAGGAAACGATCGTGGCGGTGCGCAAGGACGTCGAGGCGGGCTTGCCGCTGAGCGACTCGCTGGAGCGCCACCCGAAGGTCTTCAACCCGCTGTTCGTCGCGATGACGCGCGCGGGGGAGACCGGCGGCGTGCTCGAGGGCGGCCTGCTGCGCGTGGCCGACCAGCTGGAGAAGGACGCCTCGCTGCGCCGCCAGATCAAAGCGGCGATGATCTACCCGACGCTGGTGCTCGTCTTCGCAGTCGCGGTGATGATGGCGCTGGTGGCCTTCCTCGTGCCGGTCTTCCAGAACGTCTTCAAGGAATTCGGCGGCGAACTGCCGAAGATCACCCAAGTCTCGGTATTCCTCTCGCACATGGTGCTCGGCTACTGGTGGCTGATGTTCGCCTCGGCCGGCGTCCTGGCCGTGGCGTTCATCAAGTGGAAGGGCAGCACCTGGGGCCGGCCGCAGTGGGACCGCTTCCGCCTGCGCGTGCCGATGAAGATCGGCACGATCGTGCAGGAGGTGGCGATCGCTCGCTGGTCACGCACCCTGGCCTCACTCACCGCCGCGGGCGTACCGCTCCTGCAGGCGCTCGAGATCACCGGCCAAACCGGCGGCAACATCGCGGTCGAGGAGGCGATGGACGGGGTGATCGCCTCGGTCAAGCGCGGTGGCACGATCGCCGCGCCGCTGGGACAGGCATCGATCTTTCCGACAATGGTCGCGCACATGGTCGGCGTCGGCGAGGAAACGGGCGCTTTGGACGCGATGCTCGACAAGGTCGCGGACTTCTACGAGGACCGCGTTGACGCCTCCGTGAAGGCGCTCACATCGATCATGGAGCCGATCATGATCATTGTCATCGGCTCGATCGTCGGCTTCATCGTGATCTCGATGTACATGCCGCTGTTCACCGTTTACCAGCACATCGAATAATCACGGGCCGATCTGCAGGCGTCCACCACGCACCGAAAGCGAAACACGCCCATCGAGCATCTCAAGGAGCTCGGCACCAACAAGCTCCCGCCGCCACCCGTGAAGAGTGCGAACGTCCGGCTCGGGATCGTCGGAACGCGCTGCGGCGACGATCGCCTGCAGGTCCGAGCGCGCGGCGATCAGCTCATAGGCGAGGTCGGATTCACGCGCGCGGGCGCGCACCAGGGCTTCGCAGAGTGCAACGAGTGGCGCGTCCGAGGGGTCGGGCGGCGTGTGGCGCGGGAGGCGGTCGAGCGGGGTGTAGGGGCGAGTGGATCCGTCGCGCACCACGTCGAGCAGCTCCGCGCCGCGGCGGCGCAGGCCGCCCTGGGTGAAACCGCGGATCTGCTCCAGATCGCGGATGGTGGAGGGGCGGCGCTTGGCCAGCTCGATCAAAGCGGCGTCGCCGAGAACACTCTGAACGGTGCGGTCCTGCGCCGCGGCGGTGCGCTCGCGCCAGGAGACGAGCTCGCGGGCAATGGCCTGCGCGGCCGCGCTGAGGTTGCGGATGCGGGGAAGGCGCGCGAAGATCTCATCCTCGTGGCGATCGTCGGAGACCTGCTCCAAAGCGCGGCACTCCTCGCGCGCCCATAAGAGGCGCCCGGAGGCGGAGAGCCGTCGCTGGAGCTCGGAGGCGAGCTCCAGGAGGTGAACGACGTCCTCGCGTGCGTAGGCGAGCTGCTCGCGCGTGAGCGGCCGAGCGTCCCAGCGGGTGAAGGAGGCGCTCTTGGCGAGACGGACACCAAGCAACTCGGAGAGCAGAGTCTCGTAGGAGGTCTGCGCGGCCAGGCCCGCGAAGCCGGCCGCGATCTGCGTGTCGAAGATGTTGCGAATGGGCGTCTGAAAGCGCCGGCGCAGGAGCGCGATGTCCTGGCGGCCGGCATGCACCACCACCTCGACATCAGGGTCAGCGAGCACCTGCGCGAGCGGCGCGCCGTCGAGGGAGTCCTGCAGTGGGTCGACAAGCTCGATGCGCAGGCCGGAGGTGTGGTCGGGGACCGCCAGCTGGATGAGGCAGAGCAGGGTGCGGTAGCGCCCCTCGCCCATGAACTCGGTGTCGAGCGCAAGATGCCCGGAAAGCCGCGCCTGTGCAGCGATCTCCGTGAGCACGTCCGAATCGTCATTCATATATATGTCGCTCCTCGCCGAGGGTCGTGGCAGCCGGGAGACGCAGCTGAAAGCGTGCCCCGCCCGGGTGGGTGGGTCCCGATCCGTCGGCGTCGAGCAACGCGAGCGCTCCGCCCATGCGGACGGCGAGCTCCCGGCCGATCGCGAGGCCGAGGCCGAAGCCGGACCGTCCGCCCGTGGAGGAGCCGCGCTGGAAGCGTTCGAAGATCAGCGAGCGCTCGGAGGGCGCGACGCCGGGGCCGTGGTCGCTGACGGTAAGCGTGGCATGAGGCCCAGTGAGCGTGGACTCCAGATCGATGCTCGAATCCGCCGGGGCGACGCGCAGAGCGTTGTCGAGCAGGATGCGAACGATGCGCGCGACGGCGCCGGGGTCCCCCTGCGCCCAGCACGGCTCGGGCGGGGGTGGCGCGTGGAGCGCCACGTGGCGCCGGCCGGCGTCGAGCTCCAGCTCGGCGGCCACTGCGCGGCAGAGCTCGCCGAGCTCCAGCGGCTCGCTGCGCAGCTCGACCTCGGCGTCCAGGCGGGAGAGGTCGAGCAGGTCGGAGGCCAAACGGGTGAGCGTGCGCGTCTGCTCGCGCGCGCGCGAGGTGCGCTCGCGGGCGTCGTCGAGGTCGAGCTGCGCGGGGTCGAGGTCGTCCTCGAGCAGCTCGAGCATCCCATCGAGCGAGGCCAGGGGGGTGCGCAGCTCGTGCGAGGCGGTCGCGACGAACGCCTGCCGGGCGGCCTCCTGGCCGCGTAGACGCGCCTGCATACGCGAGAACGCGCGCGTGAGCTCGCCGACCTCGTCGAGGCTGCGGTCCTCCGGCAGCGGGTCGGCGTCCGGCCCGCGGCGCTCCAACTCGCGGGTGGCGTCGCGCAGCCGCTCCAGGCGTCGCAACAGCGTCGTTGCGATGCCGATGCCGAGCAGCAACGCGACGAGCAGGCCGGCCGCGGCGGCCTCGAGGAAGGCGGTCCGCACGACGTGCACCGCGGAGGCTACGTAGTCCAGGCGCCGGGTCACCGCGATGACGTAGCGCCGGCCGGCGATCTTCAGCGGCTCGGCCACGACCAGCTCGTCGCCGATGAGCGTGTGGACGGGCGTGTGGGTGCGCAGCGCGAGGCGCACCTGGCCGTAGTAGTCGGGCACGTTGAGGCTCGTGCTCGGGGTCGAATACAGCACGCCGAGGCCGCTGTCGAGGATCGCCACCTCGGCGTCCGAGCGCCGCCGCAGCTGATCGACGGCGACGCGCACTTCCCCTTCGGAGGGCCGCCCCGTCGCGGGGTCGATGCGGATCTCGGCGAGCTCCGGGCGTGAGGCTCCGAGCGCCGTTTTGACGGTCGCTTCGCCATCTTCGCGCAGCCGCTGCTCCAGCGGCGAGAGCAGCGCGAGCGCCGCCACCGCGAGCGTCACGACCGAGCTCAGAAGCATCGCGGCGAGCAGCCGCGGGCGCAGCCCCAGCAGCCCTGGGGGCAAAGCGAAGCCCCGTGCGCGCGACCCCGTCACTGCTCGGCGAAGCGGTAGCCGGCCCCCCGCACGGTCAGGATCAGCCGCGGATCCTCGGGATGCTCCTCGAGCTTCTCGCGCAGGTGGCGGATGTGGACGTCGATCGCGCGGGGGTCGCGGTAGGCGGAGTCCCCCCAGATCGCGCGCAATAGCTCCTGGCGGTTGAGCAGCCGCCCCGGTTCGGACATCAAGCGCGCGAGCAGCTCGAACTCGGAGAAGGTGAGGCGGACGGGCTCCCCATGCGCGGTCACCTCCCGCCGGCCGCGATCGAGCGCGACAGGCCCGACGCTCAGCACCTCACGCCCCAGCGCGCGCGGCCCCGAACGCCGCAGCACGGCGCGAACCCGGCTGCGCAGCTCGGCGAGCCCAAACGGCTTGGTCACATAATCATCCGCGCCGGCCTCGAGCCCCTGCACTGCATCGGCCTCGGTATCGAGCGCGGTGAGCATGATGATCGGCACAACGTTGCGCTGCTCGCGCAGCGTGCGGCAGACCTCGTACCCGTTGGGCCCCGAACCGAGGGCGACATCGAGCAGCACGACATCGAACTGCTCAGCCCCCGCGCGCGCGATCGCCTCGACCCCGCTGCCGACGGCCTCGACGGTATGCCCCTCCCGCGAGAACGAGCGCGTCAACGTCTCGCGCAGTGTCTCCTCATCGTCGACGACGAGGATCTTCAGCGAGGGTGGTGCCTCAATGGTGTTCATTTGGGGTCGTCCACGTGTGTTGGGGAGGCCAACGGGGGCGGGTGTGCGTCGGACCTCCCTGTCCGGCGTCGGCGCGCTGTGCATCCAATCTTGCACCCCGCACGCTACACACAGATGTCAAGATGCACCTATAGCCAGTCCTCGCTGTCTGCCAGGTCGTCATCTCCGGGATGTGCCGCGAGCTTCAGCTCCAGGGCGGCGACGATCCTCCCCGTGTCGGCACGGGTGCGGGGGCGTCCTCCGGGAATGAAGATCATGCCGTGATCGCCAGGACCGCCGGGCGTGATCGCCTCGTAATGCAGGGGTCGCATATCGACGAGGTTGTCGGTGACGAGCACTCGACGCTCATCGCGGGCGAGCTCGACGACACGACGGTCATCGAAGGAGCACCACTCGGGGTGCTCTTGGATCGCTTGGGCATCGTGACCCCGTGAGCGCAGCTCTCGCGCGATCGCGGGCGACAGCATCTCATCGAGCAGCAGTCTCAACCGCCGAGCGCGCCGCGGGCCGCGAGGAAGGCGCCCTGAGCGTCGTGAGCCTCACGGCGATTGCGCTCGATACGCTCGTCAACCTCCTGCGGGTAGGCCGCATAGTAGGAGGCGGCAGCCTGTACGAGACCCAGCGAAAGCTCCAGATACGCCGCCGTCTCGGCGAGGTCGCCGTCGTTATCGCGTGCGACGGCCACCACCTCCCACACGTCCGGACCGCCGAGCAGCCGCGCGCGGCGACCTGAGGGGCCGTCGGCGAAGCGGATCAACGGGTGCTCGTCCATGCGCAGACCCTCCTCGACGTAGCGCTGTGCGAGCGTACGCGAGGGCATGTTCGAGCGGCCGGCGCGGTCGGCGAGCCGGCCAACGGT
Organism: uncultured Solirubrobacterales bacterium; assembly: GCA_963725535.1. Classification (GTDB taxonomy): domain Bacteria; phylum Actinomycetota; class Thermoleophilia; order Solirubrobacterales; family Solirubrobacteraceae; genus Palsa-744. Next base: position 84,499 of record CAVRYX010000005.1, on the reverse strand, counting down.
CCGTTCGGGGAGGCGGATGCTGATTGGTACGGCGGCCATCTGTATCGCATGGTAACACGACAAGGTACGCAATTGAAAATGATGCCCGAAGTCTGCCCGCCGACCTTCCCAAACGGGTCACCCGGAGGAAAGGGAAGCGTCAGGCAGGCGCCAGAGCATCCCGGCGCGCGGCATCCCGGCGGCCTTCGAGACGTCGGTTCCGTGCGCGAGCACCCAACGGGCCGGCGGCGAGCAGTCGGCATCGGTGGGGGGCGAGTGCGGCCCGCACCCTTCGTCGATGAAGGCATAACGGACCTTCCCCGCCGCCGCGAGCGCGCGCAACCGGGCGACCGATGTGAAGACGCGGCCGTTGAGCGTCGTGAGCACGAGGATCGGGCGGGCATCGTGCACGACCAGTTCGCCCATCTTCGTACCCGAGTCGAATGCGGCCTCGTAGTAGGCGGAGCCCTGGTGGGCGCGCAGATAGGCGGAAAGCGGCTGCAGCTCCCCAGGGTGCAGAACACCGAGGCGGTTGGTGTCGGACACGTTTTCATGCACGACGCGAAGGGACGACCACACTGGGATCGCGAGCAGGCAGGTGAGCGCGAGCGCCAATGCGCCGCAATGCAGCATCTCGCCGTGGGGCCGGCCGATCCACGCGAGGATGAGCGCCCCGACCGCCCCGATCGCCGTGATCCACCACATCGCTGTGGTGCCGAATAGCAGCCGCTCGGCATATATAGCCACCGCGAGCAATGTCACGCTCAGCGCGAGGAGTCGTGCGAGATCGCGGCGTTCGGTCGCCCAGGCGACGCCGATCCCCAATGTTGCGGCGACGGCGGGCGTGAAGCCTTCTGTATAGCGGGGGTGCAGGCGCCCCATATCGCTGAACAGGAGGATGCCGACGAATAGCCAGAGCATCAGCCCGGCGATCAATGCGAGCTTCAAGCGGTCGCCGTCGGTCGGCGCACGCTCGCGCCCAGTGCTTCGTTCCCAGAGCAGCGAAGCGAGCAGCGCCCCGCCCAACAGCAGCCCGGCGAGCACCTCGATACCCAGCCGCTCGCCCGATAGCGGGCCAACCCGAGCGAGCAATCGGGTGGGGGATGGGGGGAGGATCGGGATCGCATCGCGCTCGACCTGCGTGGCCTCGGGGTATGGATATCCGACCCGATATCCGGCCTGGACGCCTTCATTGGCCTTGCCCTCCAACCGTTCGAGGCCGTTGAAGACGAATGCGGCATCCCAGGCGCTGCCGTTGCTCGACCCATACGCCCATGGCCGGTCGTGCGCGGGGTAGAGCAACGTGGCGCTCAACCATAGGAGCGCGACCGCGACATAGACAACGCCCGCCAACGCGAGCTGCCCAACCCGCCGCCGCGTGCGACCGGGCAACCCAAGCCAGGCGAGCAATGCGATCCCCGGCAATGCGATCAACGACTCCAGCAACTTGACATCGAACGCCACGCCAAGCGCGGCGGCGGCCCCCAGCAGCCACATGGTCCGCCCCGTCTTTATGGCGCGCACCGCGAGCAATAGCGCGAGCACCGTCAATACCATCATCACCGCGTCCATCGTGTCGCTGCGAGCAGTGATCACCTCGATCGGCAAGACCGCGAGCGCGAGCGCCGACGCGAGCCCGGCGCGCGCGCCGAAGACCGGCATGACCCCGGCAAATAGGAGCGGCACCGCAAGCGTGCCCGCGAACGCCTCGGGCAGCTTCAACGATGTCGATCCGAAGCCGAATAGCTTCACGCTGATGACCTGCAACCAGAGATCGACCGGGGGCTTGTCGATCGCCACCGCCCCCGACGGCTCGACCGCCCCGAAGAAGAAGTTATGCCACGAGAGCCCCATGCTTCTGACGGCGGCGTCATAGAAGGGGTCGCTGACGACCTGCCCAAGGTGCGCAAAGCGCAGCACCGCGGCAAGGATCGTGACCGCGGCAAGCGCGACCCACACGACTGCTCGGTTGGATGTTCGGCTGGCGATGGCGCTATTCTCGCCGTTCGATGCCCGAGCACGAGCCCAAACCATGTATGCCCTGCCGGGGCACCGGTAAGGTCGTCTCCAACCTAGGGGGAGAGGCGCGCGACGTGACCTGCCCCTGGTGCCAGGGAGAGGGCGTCCGCCACACCGGCATCGACGCCCAGGCCGCGTGGCTGGAGGGCGACGCGGCGGGCAGCAGTGGCGCTGAGGCCGCAGCAGAGCCGCCCGTCAACGTGGTCGCTTAGGGCCCGGCCGATATAGGCCGCCGAACCGAAGGACCGCCTCGCCCGCCGATTGCGCCCGCACGAGTCCCGCGCCTATGTGTCCAAGGGCACTTGCGGGGCTCAAGCGCGCTATACGCCTGCCGATGCTGAGCCCAACACAAGAGCCAGCCAGAGGTGTCAGGGCAGAGCGCCATATTAGGTGCGTAGCAAAGCCGGCGACCCTCACAGGACGATCGAGAATCGACCCGCGGGGGGCGTATCGCCATTTAGGGCGATGGGACCAAGGGGCTGGCGCCCTATACCCCAGATCCATAGGAGGATCAAAATGTTGGATCGACTGCGCCAGCGCACCCAGGATGAGGGCGGTTTTACCCTCATCGAATTGCTAGTCGTTATTCTCATCATCGGCATCCTGTCGGCGATCGCTATTCCGGCGTTCCTGAGCCAGAAGAGCAAGGCCAACGACGCGGGTGCCAAGACCCAGGTCGGGACGCTGCAGACATCGATGGAGACCTACTCGACCGAACACTCTGGCGAATACGCAGGCGCGACTCTCCCCGAACTGAAGAAAATCGAGCCAACGCTGGAAGACGAATCCAACGCGATACCGCTAGTCGTGTCAGTCACAGGATCAGAAGGATACGTTGTCTCGTCGGAAGCGAAAGCGACCAAAGACAAGTTCACGATCACCAACAACAAAGGCAAAATCGAACGCACCTGCACAGGGACGGGCGGCGGTTGTTCCGCAGCCAAAACCTGGTAAGAAGCGATGTGCTCGATCTGTCGAGCGAAGCTTCGGCAGCAGAAGGGGCGGCCCACAGGCCGCCCCTTCTTGAGCCGGGAGAGCTCCAATGTCTAGCCGACTGTACCAGCGCACCGCGAGCGAGGCTGGCTTTACCCTCATCGAACTGCTGGTCGTGATCCTCATCATCGGCATCCTGTCCGCGATCGCGATCCCCGCCTTCCTGAGCCAGAAGACGAAGGCCAACGACGCGGGCGCCAAGTCCCAGATCGGGACCTTGCAGACCGCGATGGAGACGTACTCGACCGAACACAGCGGCATCTACGAAGGCGCCACACTCCCGCTGCTGGAAGCGATCGAGCCCACGCTCAAGAACCACATCGAGGCGACGCCGGTGGTCGTCAACGCCGGCAAAGAAGAATACGAAGTGGAATCGATTGCCACGTCCGGCGGGGACAAGTTCAAATACCTCACCAAGCGCACCGAAGTAGCCCGCAAATGCGAACCCTCGGGCCACGGCGGCTGCACGGCGGGTGGCACCTGGTAGGCAATAGAACCGCGTCCGCATCGATGCCCGATGATCGGTGCCTGCACCGGGTGTGCCGGCGGCCCATGTCCTCAAGCCGGCGCCCGCGACAGCCGATCATCTACTCATGCAGGCAACCCTCGCCGGCGTGTTCGGAGCCCTCTTCGGCTCGTTCCTCAACGTCGTCGCCTACCGGCTTCCCCGACGCGAATCGATCGTCAAACCGCGCTCGCGCTGCCCCTCGTGCGGCACGCAGATCCGGCCCTACGACAATGTGCCGGTGCTCTCGTGGCTGCTGCTGCGCGGCCACTGTCGCGACTGCGGGGTGCGCATCTCCCCGCGCTACCCACTGGTGGAGGCGGCCACCGCGCTGCTGTGTGCCGGCGCGGTATTGAGCAACGACACGGCGGCCGGGATCGCGCTCTCGGCCGTGCTCATCCTGATTCTCGTGCCCGCGGCATTGATCGACCTCGAGTACCGCATCATCCCCAACACATTGACGGGAACCGGGGCGGTGCTCGCGCTCGTGCTGGGACCCGCGCTCGACCCCTCCGGCGAGCCGACGCGATTGATCGCCGGGGCCGCCGCCGGCGGCTTCCTGCTGATCGCGGCGCTCGCCTACCCCGGGGGGATGGGGATGGGCGACGTCAAGCTCGCGGGGGTGATGGGGCTCTTCCTCGGCACCGCGGTCGCGCCCGCAATCCTGATCGCGCTGATCTCAGGCGTAATCGCCGGCGCGGTGATCGCCGCCCGCAAGGGCGCCAATGTCGCACGGAAGACCGCGGTCCCCTTCGGCCCATTTCTCGCCTTCGGGGGGATTGTCGCGATCTTCGCGGGTCAGCCGATCGTCAGCTGGTACTCGCAGACCTTCATCCACTGAGCAATTCGAGGCCGGACGGCTCTCGCTGCGCCGCCGTCCGCGGCTGGGTAGCCGCCTCCCGCTGAGGCATGAATAGCGCGACGGCGAGGAACGGGAACACCCAGGGCAGGTAGGACCATGTCCAGTAGTTGGCCACGAGCTGCACGCCCAACAGCAGAGCGGCCGCGAGCGCGCTCAACCGGACGAGATCCGTGCGGGCGGAAAGGTCGGCTCGCAGGCATAAGATCGAGGCCACCAGGATCGCGAGCACCATTGCCTGCGCCACCGGCTGCAGCCACAGTAGGTGGAACGTGTACCACGGGGCGAAGAAGGAGCCGCGCTGGAACTGGAAGGAGATCGCATGGACCATGGCGGAGATGGCGCCCGGGCCGCCGAGGAGCAGCAGGAGGGCCGTCAGAGCCGCAGACAGTACGAGTCCCGCCGCGCAGGCGTGCCATAGCCCGCGACGGCGGTAGGGAATCCAGATCGCCAGCAGGATCAACGGCACGAGCTTGACCCATACGCCCATCGCCAGCGCCAATAGCGACGCGGCGGTTCGCGTGCGGAGCGCGAGCATCCACGCGAGGCAGGCGGCCAGCACGAGGTCGTTTGCGCCGCCCGAGGCGGCGAGCAGCACGGGGGGGAAGGCGAACCACATGAGCGTCGCGCGCAGGCGATTGTCGGTCCGGGGCTCATCCGTGCCGCCGAGCTCGCGGCTCCCCGCGATCCGGTACAGCGCCCAGCCCACGAGCAGGCTCGCGACGGCGGTAGTAACCAGCGAGCCCGTCAGGTTGCTGAAGACACTGCTCACCGGAAGCCATATTGCCGCTGGGACGTAGAGCAGGTAGTTCAGCAAGGGGTAGGTGTCGCCGTGGAAGGCGAGCTGAATGTGCCCGTAGGGCATCACCCCGTGCAAAATGTCGGTGGCGCCATTGAGCGAGGCCGCCGCGACGTCGGTATAGCCGCTCGAGGTGAGCGTGATCATCAGGAACGCGAGGATCGTGGCGAGCACGAGCAGGCGCAGCATCCGCGTCCGCTGCCCAGGCTCCCATCCAGCCCACAGCCAGTCGAGCAGCGGCGTATCCGCGGACGCGGCAAGCGTCTCCCCGGGCTTCAGGCCAACCAACAGGCACCTGACCATCAGGTAGCAGAGCGCCGGCGTCGCACAGAGCACGCTCGCGGCGACCAGGCGCGCGTTGATCAGCAGCACCGTGAGCGTGAGGCTCGCGAGCACAAGCGCGTCGAGGTTGCGTATGCGCCGGAGCGGGACGACGAGCGTGGCGAGCAGAAAGAGCACGCTCAGGAGCGCAAGGACCCACGGCGAGTTGGCGAGCGCCGCGCCGGATGCGGGCACCCCGGGGACATGTTCCTCGCTGGCGACCACTTCGCCATGCTCCCCGACCGCCGCGTCCAACACGACCCGCGGACCGTCGAAGAACGTGACGCGCTGCACAGTGGAGTCGAGGGGTATCACCCGAGCGCTATTGGTCGGGTGGTGAGCCAGGAATGCGCGGTCGCTCGCGTTCGCGCGCGCCGCCGCGATAGCCGCCGCGGCGCTGAGGCGATAGTGCGGCCTGGTCTGCTGATGCAGGACCCACAGGCCACCCGCGAACAGCGCGAACACGACGACGATCGTGAGCAGGCGGCGATGGGCAGAAGCCGCGCTGGACAGCGCGAACGGCGCCCGCCCGTCCGTGGGCGCAGCGAGGGCAGAGGAAGCCCCACGCAGCGTGGAGCCGTGCCGAGTAGGCTTCATGCAACAAACATCGACTCCTACAGGGGTCGACTTGATCGTGCCGCGCCAGCGTCAGGCGTCTTGAGGCTTCTCGTCGCCTGACGACTTTTGCCGTTCGCGCAGAACGGCCCAGCGGAACACAGCGCCGATGCCAACGATTACTGCCGCGATCTGCACGCCCTTGGCAATCTCGGCAGGAGTCCCACCTGGCGGCAACACGACCCATCGGAGTAGACCAGACACCCCGAGTACCCCAAGCGCGGCAATCCAGAGGTTTTCCCAGCGCCGCATCAACGCGCCACTAGTTTGCGCGTGCTCGGGTGGATCGGTCATTCTGGAAACACCGAAGGCGCAACGTCGTGCAAAAGCGGGTCAACGATCAATTCCCCCGCAGCATAGCCAAAGCAAAACGTCGATACCCCAATTGCCGTCTCTGGACCACCGCTAATGCTTCTTGTGATAAGAGCGACGGGGGCGCCGCTGAGCCCACATGTGACCGCAGCCGCCGTGCTGGTCGAAATGGAGCCGCCGCCTTGGCCCGCAGTTCCATACACCTGTGGAGGCAGACTCAGCAGATCCAGACAGGCGTAATAGATGTTCTGATTACCATAAAATGGGCTATTCTTGTTATGCCATGCCTTCCACGAACGGCACTTAGCTTGGGCGGCTTTGACCTTTGGGGCCCACGGAATAAGTCCCGATGGGTCTCTCCCAAGTTGAGCGGATTATCCTTTCCATAGCTATAGGGTGCCTGCGTAGTTTCGAGGGCGGGATCAACGCTTATGAATTGTGCTGTTGTCGGGTCGTAGTAGCGTGCTCGGAGATAGATCAGGCCGGTGTCGCTATCTGTGTACTGGCCATCGTAGCCGAGTGGACTAGTGGACCGTTTTCGTAGTTCGCGGGCGGTTGAAATGGCTCGTAGGCTTGGTGCAGCCGGCCTCATGCACCAACGAACCTGCCGGATGAACCACTAGTGGCGGCCCCTTCGCACGTGGGAGCTCCATAGGCTCCGTAGGTGCATTTGCCTTCGACGGTGCCGGTGCTCCCCGTGATGAGTCGGATAGAGCCCTGCTGGTCGTGGTGGAGGTAGAGCGGTTCGTTTTTGCTGTTGATCTGCTCGATTGGACCATTGGGTCCATAGATGTAGCTGTTGGTTCCGTCGCCGAGGATCAGCGGAAGTTCTTCGGCCACGTCCCACACAAGATAGGTCATCGTTCCTTTGATTGTCTGTGAGGTGCGCACGCCTTCGCCATTGTATTCGTAGCTGTCTTTGATTTCGCTGGTTTCGCCTTCTTTGGGTCGTTCGACCGTGGTCAGCTCTCCTGCCTGGTTGTAGCTGTAGGTGGTGGCAGGTCCACTGGACGGTGTCCTTTTAGTGCGCTCGTCGAGTTCGTTGTACGAGTAGGTTACGCCAGTGCCTTTTTCCAACTCGTCGCCTTCATTGTAGGTGTTTTCGGTCGAACCCTCCTTGGTCGGGTTGTTGCCCGAGTCGTATTTGTATTCGGTGCTGCCGTATTTGGTGAGGCGGTTGTTGTCGTCATATGCGGCTTCCGTGACTTCCGAGCCGGGCAATCCTTTGGCCGTGGTCTTTTTGACCTGGCCTTCGTTTTCACGTGTGTATACGAGTGATGCCAGGGTTTCGGTGCTTTTGAGCATCTTTACTTCGGTCATCTGGTCCGCGTCGTTGTAGGTGTATTTGTCTTCGTCTTTGGTTTCGCTCGGGAAGACGCTCTTACTCAAATCGGAGTCTGGATCGTAGGTGAATTTGGTTTCATGTTTGAGCCAGTCCGTGACCTTTTCGAGGCGTCTGTCTTTGTCGAATGCGTGTGAGACTTCTTTGCCGCCTGGGTAGGTGATCTTGGTCTGGTCGTTGGCGAGGTCGTATTCGTATTTGACGGTTTCTTTGTGGCCGTTTTCGCTTTCGGTCAATCGGTCCAATTGGTCATATGTGTAAGTGGTGGTTCCGGTCCCGTCGATCATCTTCGTGCGGTTGCCGTCTTTGTCGTATTCGTATTTATGGTGCTCCCACCAGCCTGCACAAGCGTAGCCCTTTTGCTCATTTTTTCGATTACAAGATGGTCGCTGAACGAGCTCGACCATCCATAGCCGAAAGGTCCTTTGATGCCTTCTGCAGCCGCCTGCGAGTTGTACTGCGATTCAGGACCAAGCCGACCCCCCGGCCGCCAATCGAGAAATCGGTCTGCGTCTGTGAGTAGTTCCCCGTCTGACACCCTACCGATTCAGATTCCCCACACAACGCTGGTTCGTTCGAGTTTTCTTCCCCGCCCCACTGAGTGGTTGATTCGGTGAGGTATGGATCGCTGAATAGAAACTTACCTGATAGTGCCTGAATAATACCAAAGTTTTCGAACTTCACAGCGATATAGGTTTCGAGACCTACAGTCTTCTGGAAGGTCCCCGAGTTGACGAAGACTGGTTCTTCGAGCGGTTCAGCATGGCCAGTGAGCACGTCACCTTCCGAGTTGGCAGTGAACGTCCCCAGGTTTTCGAATACTGAGCCTTCTTGCATGACGATTTCGCCGGTGGTCATCGTGAAGGTGCCTTCATTGACAAAGGCTCGTCGGTTGAGGTCAACCCATGCTCTTTCTTCTTTGAACCCTGTTGCGCCGCTCATCAGGATTGTCGTGCCCGAACCCGACATCGTCCCGCTCTCCCACGACAGAGACCCGGATACCTTCATCGTCCCTGGGCCAGTCAATGTCCCGCTGTCGAGCATTACGAGGTGGGCGATCGTCGCCGTATCCCCGCTCGCCATTGACAAGCTACCACCCTCAAGCGTCACCGTCCCACTCGGGGAGCTGAAGTCATCGCCGGTCACGCTTGGCCCATTGATGAGCACCGATCCTTCTAGCACGCTCCCGTTTGCTAGGACGCCTGTTACGCTGGATGAGTTAAACGAAAGTTTCCCCGTTTTGCCGTTCACCGTCCCCTTATTTTCGAAGTCAACACTGATATATGTTTCGACGCCAACTGTCTTTTGTAGAGTGCCCGTATTCACAAACAGCGGTGGGGCGCTTTCGCTCCCGACCAAGACAGTGCCTTCAGCGTTTGTAATAAAGGTCCCCATGTTCTTGATCTCAGCGCCTTCGCTCATTTTGATAAGCCCTTTTGTGAGCGTGAATGTCCCTTCGTTGATGAAGGTCCGCTGTTCGAGGAACACTTCACCGCTTTCTTCTTTCGAGCCCGTCGCACTACTCGCCAGCACCGTGGTCCCTGACAGGAAAATAGCGTTCAGGCTGCCACCGCGTCTTGCAGCGTGACGGTGTGTCCGAGGGCTTCGAGCTGGGTGACGAGGCGTTTGGTGGTGCGTTGGGGGTCGCGTTTGCGGTAGTAGTCGCCGCCGAGGTCGTTGTAGAGCTCTCCGGTGGAGAGCATGTGCCAGCACGCGATGATGATGGAGTGCTTGACAGCGCCGAGGGCCTTCTTGTGGCCGCGGCGGGGTCTGAGGCGTTGGTATTGCGCTTGGAGGTAGACGTCGTTGGTGCGTGTTGCGGCGAGGGCGGCCTCCTCGAGCGCCCAGTCGAGCCACTTCGATCCCTTGCGAGTCTTGCCGGAGCGGCGTCTGCCTGCGGACTTGTCGTTGCCAGGGCACATCCCGGCCCAGGAAGCCAATTCCTTCGTAGTTGGGAAGACGCTCATGTCCACGCCGATCTCCGCGATGATCACCTCGGCGGTGCGCCGTTGAACGCCGGGGATCGTGCACAGCAGCTCAACGGCCTTTTCGAAAGGGGCGATCTGCTCCCCGATCGTCTCAGTAAGACCGGCGATCTGCTCGTCCAAGAAGTCCAGGTGGGCGAGAATCGCGCCGATCCACACGGCGTGCAAATGGTCGAAGCGGCCCTCCAGAGCCTCCCGCAGCGCGGGGATCTTGGAGCGCAGACGGCCCTTGGCGAGGTCGGCGAGGACCTCAGGGTCGGTGGTGCCCGCCACAAGCGCGTCGAGCATCGTGCGCCCGGACTTGCCAAGGATGTCCGAGGCGACGCAATCCAGCTTGATCCCGGTGTCCTCCAAGGCCTTGTGCAAACGATTGGCCTCCCGCTGGCGCTCCTGGATCTGGGTCTTGCGATACCGGGTGAGGTTGCGCAGCGCACGGATCGGCTTCGGCGGCACGAAGCTCGCTTTCAACAACCCGGCCTCCGCGAGCTGACACAACCATTCGGCGTCCTTCACATCCGTCTTGCGACCAGGGACCTGCTTGACATGCCTCGCATTGACCAACAGCAGCTCGAACTCGTCCTCCAGGATCGCCCACACCGGCTTCCAGAACACGCCGGTCGCCTCCATCGTGACCTGCGTCACTCCGTGAGCGGCGAGCCAGTCCCGCAGCGTGAGCAGCCCCGCGACCGTCGTTTGAAACTCCGCGACGTGCTGCTCGCGACCCTTGCCATGCGCCGCGGGCACCCGCACGCACGCCGTCACCTGCGCTTTATGAACATCCAGCGCCCCAGGGCGCTCGACTACCGTCTCCATTGCAACCTCCCGAGAGATCGAAGAACACAATCGTCGCCCAGGAGTCTCTGAGAACTAGCGAATCTGACAGGCGTGCTCATAGCAACAGTCCGGAGGCCCGGGGAGACCCACACGCCAGACTAATCTCGGGCTCACAAGCACCAAGCGAAAATCGGCGTCGCGGGCGACACCCCAATCATCACCGTTTTCATCAGCCCGTGCGGGCCCGCAGCGCGGGCACGGGGACTAATCCGCTCATCGTGCCGCTTTCCCACGCCAGCGACCCCGATACCTTCAGCGTGCCCGCCCCGGTCAACGTGCCGCCGGTCAAACGCAATGAATGGATGGTGGACTCTTCCAGGGTGCTTGTGAGTTCAAGCGAACCACCCGAGATCATGACGCCTCCTTCCCCCTGGAGCACACCGGCCACGTCAGATCCGCTGGCGACCTTGACCGTCGCCCCCGATCCAACGCACGCCACATCCGAGGACGAGGGCACTTTCCCCGTAGACCAATCACCCGCGGTTGACCATTCCCCTTCGGACGGCCCGCTCCAGGTGTCCGTGCAGAGAGATTCAGCGGAGGCATTCGCCGGCATCAGCAAGATGGTCGCCAGGATAAGCGCGGCCAATACGCCCGCGCTCCTCAGCGCGACGATATGGGCCAACAGGCGATCCCACGACTGATTGCCCAAAATAAGCCGACGCCAACGCCCTTTCGACACGGCACACCTCGTTCCATATTTGATTGATCGGGAGAGATGTGGGCAATCGAAGGAGTGCCCATATGGGCCCCACCGTAGACAGACGGAAGCACCGTGTCAATTGGATTCGGATCAACATCCCGCATTTTGCGAGCTTTTGAACGAGGAGGCAAGCGGTCTATCAGGCCTTGGCGGGAACGCTCAAAGCTCCTCAAGCGTCTGGCTGGGCGCTTCGGGTGCTATCGAGGCGTCCCGAGGCTCGCGCGGCGAGGAGTCCGATCAACTGCTACGCGATGAGCCGGATGCCGGCCCGCTGGGCGGTCTCGAGCACAAGCTCGCGGCCAGAGCCCTCCCATAACGGACGAGCGGGAATCGTGATGGTGAGGTCGTCGCGCTGAACTCGCTTCTCACCTTGCCACAGCATGATCGCGGCGCGCCCCGTGAACCGGCGGCTCATCCATGTCAATCCGTCTGCATGGTCGGCCGCGGTGTGGAGCGCGTGTGCCCAACGCGCCGTCCACTTGTACTCGGCCGCCGGTGTCTCGATCAGCTCGCCGTGAGTGACCCCGAGTCGCTGAAGTCCATATCCGTGAAGCTGGATAAGGGTGAGCTCGCGGGTTGGCGCGAGCTCGCTGATGACTCGGCCGTCCAGCCCGGCGAGTGGGTACTGCCTGAGGACGCCGGGACGGATCGGGACGTCGTGGAACAGACCCTCTGCGATTGCTACATCCTCATCGACCCCGGCGTACAGCGTTGGGATCACCGGATTGCCGATGGGGCGAAATCGTGCGATCGGCTGCGGCGAGGGGTTGAACTCGGTCTCGTCGAGGTCACGGTCGTGGATGCGCACGAGGCGCGCGCCGGCCGCGATCGGCTCCAGCTCGAAGGCGGGCCGATTGGGCGGCTCTGGAAGCGGGCTCAAGCGGGCAGCGACAGCGCCTCGTCGGCCGCCGCAAGGACACGCTCGGGATCCTCGTCGAGGAACTCGACCGGGCGTAGGTCATGCAACCAGCCGCTTGGCGTGGCGAACCACAGTGCGAGCGGCCAGCCGCTCAGGCCCCTGTTGCGCAGGGTCGCCGCCGCACGCATGACGACGGGGCTCGGCCGTCCGTCGCGAAACTGGAACGCGGGATACAACATGCGCCCGTGCCACGGCACGCCGATGGCTCGTCCTTCGCTGTGCCACCGCGACGCCAGCGCCGAGCGATTGGTGGCTTTCGAGTGCGCCTGGTCGGCCACCTGCTCGGCAGTGAGCGCTCCGAACTCCCTCAGCAGCTCTTCGCGCGCCTGCGCGCTCTGCTGAGCGTGCCACGCCTCCGCGGGCGATGGGACCGAGTCGGGGAGCATCGCCTCGATCACGAGCTCCAGTCGCCGCCTGGTCGCCACGGCGCGCGCTCGGTCGGTGAGGAGGTTTCTAGCCGCAGTCGCGAGGATCTGAGAGACCGACCGCGGGCTGAGCGAGAGTCGCTTGGCAACCTCCTTGGTCGTGAGTCCTTCCAGATGGACATAGGCCAGCACCTCGCGTTCGCGGGGCGAGAGACCGTCCACAATGAACTCACGCTCAGGTGCAGCCACATTCATGGAGTTCATTCTAGCCTAGAATGCTTCCGATGGCAAGTCGGCAGGAACCGGCCTTGCTGGGTCCTTCTCCGCTCTCCTCGGCCCGACAACGCCATGCTGCGCGACCTCGCCGGGTTGCACGACGCCGACACGCCGACACGCCGACACGCCGACACGGGGACCGGTAAGATGCTATCTTACGCGCATGCGTACCACCATCTCCACGAAGGGCCAGATCGTTCTCCCTGCGGAGTTTCGTGCTGCGGATGGCATCAAGGCGGGGGAGGAGTTCGAGGTTGACCGGATTGGACCTGATGAGTACCGGCTGACTCGGCAGACGCCGCCGCCGAATCGTGGTTTGGTCGAATGGCTGCGGTCGTGTCCAGATGATGGCTGGTTCGTAGAGATTGAATCGGAGTCAACCGACTCGCTCGGCTGATCGCTTTGGCGCGCTATCTGGTTGACGCGAACGTCCTCTCGGAGGCGACCAAGCCCGCCCCCGACCAGCGTGTCATCGATTGGCTCGGGAACAATGAGCCGGAGCTCGCCGTGGACCCTGTCATCCTCGGTGAGATTCGCTTCGGTATCCTGCTGCTCCCCCGCGGCCGTCGAAGAAGCCGGCTCGAGCGCTGGTTCGACGACGGAGTACGGAGGTTGCAGTGCATACCGTGGGAGGCATCCACGGGACTGCGCTGGGCTGAGTTGCTCGCGACACTTCGCGCACAGGGGTGCGCAATGCCGATCAAGGACAGCTTCATCGCCGCCACTGCGCTGGCACACGATCTGGCGGTTGCGACCCTCAACCGACGCGACTTCGATGCTGCAGGTGTGATGGTCGTCGATCCACTGGTAGAGCCTGGCCACTGATATTCCTCCCCGCGCGCCCGGATCTCGATGCGGTGCCGGATGAGGTTTGACCCCCGCTGATCCCGCGGCTCAAGCGATCGTGGTTGGAGGCCGATCAGAGTCTCATGCAGGCGATATGCGCCGACCTCCCATCGCGGGATCTAGCGGCGGATGCCCCGATAGCACGATTTCCGGCCTCATGGGGCGCATCTGGACGAATAGGCAGTCGCCTGAATTGCCCCTATAGCGATCCGCCGATCGGGTCGATGACGGGTCGTGAAGCATCGCGGCGCGAAGCGCTCCCGATCGAACGCGCAATGCCGACTCAGCTGAACCCCTTCCAATGCCAAACCTCAGCGCACTGACCAACATCCGCCTCCCGATCGGCGGCAATCGCGGCGCGGATATTGTCGGCCTCGATATCCAGCCGGGGTATGTCGCCGCCGTGAAGGCGCATGTGAATGGCGGGATCGTCGTCGAGCAGGCGGCCGGCGCGCCGTTGCCGCCCGATACGGTCCGCGAGGGCGAGGTGTATGACGAGGCCGCGCTCGGCGAAGCGCTGCAGGAGCTCTTCAAGGATGGGCAGCTCGGAAAGCGCGTGAGGGTCGGGCTCGCAAATCAGCGCACCGTATTGCGCATGTTGGAACTGCCTCCGGTGACCGACCGCAAGGAGCTCGCCGCCGCGGTGCGCTTCCAGGCCGAGGATCAGGTGCCGATGCCGCTCGCGAGCGCTGTGCTCGACTTCCATTCGCTCGGGGTATTCGACACTCCCAGCGGACCGCGCCAAAGGGTGATCGTGGTCGCCGCGCAGCGCGAGATGGTCGAGCGCCTACTGCGCGCCGTGCGCCATGCGGGATTGCGGCCCGAGGGCGTCGATCTCTCCGCATTTGCGCTGATTCGCTCGCTATATCGCCCAAATGCACAGGCTGCCTCGCACGGAGAGAGTGGTGAGGACGGCCTCGCGGAGCAGCAGCTCGAGCGCGTGCTCTATCTGAATGTCGGCGGGCTCACGAATATGGCGATCGCCGAGGGGACGCTGTGCCGCTTCACCCGCGTCGTCGGCGGCGGCCTCGAGGCGATGGCGAGCGAGATCGCCGAGCGGCGCGGAATCCCGCTCGTCGAGGCCCGCGCATTGCTGGCCGCATTCGAGCTGAACAAGCCCCCCGTCGAAATGCTCTTGCCAGAGCCGACACCGAGCGTCCCCGAGCCGCCAGTGGGCGGCGCCGAGGATGCGGAGCTCGATCGGCCGCAGGAGTTCGGTGAGGATGGGACCCCGCCCGAGCCGGAGCGGGTCGAGACGTGGGCGCTCGCCCAGGGCGATACGCCGCAGGAGGCCGCCGCTCCCGCACCGCCCGAGCCCGAACGAGGGCAGAGCGACCGATCGAAGAGCAGCCAGCAGCGCTCGGCGGCCGCGTTGAAGGCCGATACCGACGCCGAGGTGCGGATGGTGCTCGAGAACGGCATTCGCGAGATCGTTGGGGAGGTGCGCAATTCGCTCGACTTCCATCGCTCACAGGAGGGCGGGGGTGAGGTGCAGAGCGTCGTGCTCAGCGGGCCGGCGCTGGAGCTGAACGGTTTCCCCGAGGCGCTCGAAGCCGACCTAGGGATCGCCGTGCGACGTGAGGCTGTGCACTTCGCCACCGGTGGGGCTTCCGATCCCGCCCACCCAATTTCCGCTCACCGTTTGGCGATCGCCACCGGGCTCGCCACCGAGGAGGCGTCCCGATGAGGGCCGTAAACCTGATCCCCAGCGAGCAGCGCTCGGGGGGCAGCGTCGGGTCCCGCTCGCAGGGCGCCGCCTTCGCTGTGCTCGCACTGCTCGCGGGCATTGCGGTGCTCGTGTTCATGTACGGGAGCGCCCATCATCAGGTCTCCAGCCGCCATGCCGAAGCGGCAGCGCTCACCGCCGAGGCGCAGCAACTGCAGTCGCAGGCATCGGAGCTCGCCTCGTATACGAGCTTCGTGGCGATGCGCGAACAGCGCATTCAGGCGATCGCCACACTGGTCGGCTCCCGCTTCGACTGGGCCGCTGCGATGGGCGAATTGAGCCGCGTGCTGCCGCCATTCGTCTCGCTCAGCTCGCTGCAGGGCACGGTCGGTTCCACGACCGCAACCACCGGCGCCAAAGCGCCCGCCTCCGTCACCAGCACGAGCACCGCCTCGGCCTCCAGCAGCGCCGTCAGCTCCGCGACGCCTCCCGGCACGGTCCCCACCTTCACGCTCACCGGGTGCGCCATCAATCAGGCAGGAGTCGCGGACACGCTCGTGCGCCTGCACCTGATCAACGGCGTCAGCAATGTCACGTTGCTCAGCTCCACCGCGTCCACCAGCGGCGGTGGCGGCGGCGGCTCATGCGCCTCCGGCGACCCCGCCTTCTCGGCGCAGGTGAGCTTCGAAGCGCTGCCCTCGCCGCCGAGCTCCAGCGTCAACCAGCTCGAGTCGACTGTGTCCACGTCCTCCTCCTCCACAGCGTCCACGTCGTCCGCCAAGAGCGCGCAGCGCCCGGTGTCGGATCCCGCCGCGGGAGCGAAGCGATGACCACCCGCGACCGTCTTGTGCTGATCGGCGTGATCGTGCTCGTCGTGCTCGCCGGCGGCTACCTGCTCGTCGTCTCCCCCGAGCGCAAGCAGGTCGCCCAGGCGGAGAGCCAGGTGCAGAGCGCACAGCAGCAGCTCGAAAGCGCCAGGACCGCGGCCGCCGGCGCGAAGGCGGCCGAGCAGCGCTACGACGCCGCGTACAGCTCCGTCGTGCGCCTCGGCGAGGCGGTGCCGCCCGTCACCGAAGTGCCCTCGCTGATCTACGAGCTCGACGTGGCATCCGGCGAGCGCGACGTCGATTTCGCCTCGATCTCCACCAGCACCACCGGCGCGGCCCCCAGCTCCGCCGCGTCCAGCTCGGCCGCGGGCGCCGCCGCGGCCTCAGCCGCGCCCGCGGGCTTCACGCAGATGCCGTTCACGTTCGTCTTCAAAGGGAGCTACGAGGGGCTCGCCCACCTGCTCGCGCAGGTCGACAGCTTTGTCGGGCGCACCCACACCGGCGAGCTGCGCGTCAGCGGGCGCCTGCTCACGATCCAGGGGGCAGATATCACGATCGAAAACACTGGCGGCACGACCGTGGGCGGCGCCAAGGTCAACCCCTTCGCACCTACGCTCACCGCGACGATCACCGCGACCGCCTACGTGCTGCCCGCCTCCCAGGGGCTGACCGGCGGCGCCACGCCGATCCTCCCGGGCTCCACCGGCTCGGCCTCCACGTCCTCCAGCCCCGCGACCCCCGCCGTCATCAAGGTGACGCCATGAACGAGATCCTCCAGTCATTGAAGTCGGACCTGCTCGACCGGCGGATGCTGCCGATCCTCGTGCTGCTCGTGGTCGCGGTGGCGGGCGCGGTCGCCTACACGGTGCTCGCCGGCAACGGGTCGAGCAACGCCCCCGCGGCGGCCGCTGTCGGCCCGATCACTCCCCCCACCCGGGGCCCCACACTGGCGGTGCAGCAGGCTCCCGCGAACCCCAACGGCGCCATCGCTGAGACGACCGACGGCAAGCGCTACCAGCACGATCCGGGCAAGCACGACCCCTTCACCCCGCTCCCCGGCGCGGTCAAGGTGGAAGTGAAAACCTCCACGAGCACGCCGGCCTCGACGTCCACCCCGTCTTCGGAAAGCAAATCGAGCTCCTCGACCGGCGGGAGCTCCACGACGACCCAGCCGACCGAACCCACCAAGCCGGCTGCGCCAAAGTCGAAGCCGAAGCCCAAACCGGCCTACATCGTGAAGCTGGAATTCGGGCCGCTGTCCACCCCCGGGACGCCCGTCCAGCTGCTCCCCTACGAACTGCGCGCGCGCAAGCAGTTGCCTTCCGCGAGCGATCCCCGGATCATCTTCACCGGCGTCCACGGGAGCCCATTCTCGGCGCTCTTCGCGCTCACCACAGAAGTGATTCCCAAGCCCACCAGCCAGGGGATCTGCGTGCCGAGCACCTCCCAGTGCGAATCGATCGAACTCTCCGCGGGCAAGAGCGAGCAGCTCGAATACCTCGAACCGACCGGGCAGAGCGTCGTCTACGAACTGAAGGTCATCAGCATCGCCCGGCCGGAAGGCGGTGCCACAGCAGCGCGGATCGCGCGCCGGCACCGCCACCACCATCACCACGGGTAGGCCATAGGGCCTATCCCGAATTGGGGCGTGCGGCTGGGGCGGTCGAGGGTCGAGTGAGGCGCGGACGCAAGGCCGAAGGCGTGGTGGGTCCACGTCGAGGCCGAGGACAAAGCCTCGCGAAGGCCATCGGCCGTATCCAGGCGTGCGACCCAAAAGGGATAGGCCCTAAGCTAGCGCGGAGATGAGCCTCCGCTTGACTACCGCCGGTGAGTCCCACGGGCCCGGCCTGACCGCGATCGTCGAGGGATTGCCTGCGGGCCTCGAGCTCCGCCAGGAGGAGATCGACGCCGACCTCGCCCGCCGCCAGCTCGGCCATGGCCGCGGGGGGCGCATGAAGATCGAGCGCGACGCTGCGGTCGTGACCGGCGGGGTGCGCCACGGCCGCACGCTCGGCGGGCCCATTGCGCTGCAGGTCGCCAACCGCGATTACGCCAACTGGGAGGCGCGCATGAGCCCCTGGCCGGTCGCCGAGGAGATCCCCGAGGTGCATCTGCCGCGACCCGGGCACGCTGACCTCGTGGGGACGTGGAAGTACGGGCAGAGCGACGTGCGCAACATCCTCGAGCGGGCCTCCGCGCGCGAGACCGCCGCGCGTGTCGCCGGCGGGGCGCTCGCCAAGGCGTTTCTGCGCGCGCTCGGCGTCGAGATCCGCTCCCACGTCGTGCAGATCGCCTCCGTGCACGCCCCCCCGCGCGAGCGGCCGCTGGGCGTCGAGGACTTCGCCGCGGTGGACGATTCCCCGGTGCGCTGCCTCGATGCCGAGGCCTCGCGCGCGATGGTCGCCGAGATCGACGCGCTGCGCCGGGCCAACGAGTCGCTCGGCGGTGTCTTCGAGGTGCAGGCGTTCGGGCTGACGCCTGGCCTCGGCTCGCACGTCTCCTGGGAGGAGCGCCTCTCCGGGCGCCTCGCGCAGGCGATCCTCTCGATCCACGCGCTCAAGGGGGTCTCCGTCGGCGACGGCTTCGACCTCGCCGGGGTGCCGGGCTCCCACGCCCACGACGAGATCTTCTACTCGCCCGAGCGCGGGTACTTTCGCGAGAGCAACCACTCCGGGGGTCTGGAGGGCGGGATGAGCACCGGCGAGCCGCTCGTCGTGCGCGGCGCGATGAAGCCGCTGCCGACGCTCACCAAGCCGCTGCGCTCCGTGGACATAGCCACCCATGAGCCGGCCGAGGCGCTGCGCGAGCGCACCGACTCCTGCACCGTCCCCGCCGCCGGGGTGGTGGGGGAGGCGATGGTTGCGCTCGTGCTCGCCGGCGCCTACCGCCAGAAGTTCGGGGGTGACCACATCGAGGACGTGCGCGCTTCGCTGCGCGCCTACGAGGAGCGGATCGATTGGCGCCGTTGAGCGCCGCGAGCCTACGAGGGCGGTGACGTGGCGCTCGTCCTGATCGGCTTCATGGGCGCGGGCAAGTCGACGCTCGCCGGCCGCCTGGCCGCGCTGCGCGGGCGGGCGCCGATCGACGGCGACGCGCTGCTGGTGGAGCGCTTCGGGCAACCGGTGGCCCGTGAGTTCGATCTCCACGGGGAGCAGGCGTTTCGCGCGGCGGAGGAGGAGGTCGTGTGCGGGCTGCTGGAGGGCGCCGACGCCCGCGACGTGATCGCGCTGGGCGGCGGCAGTGTTCTTTCCGCGCGCGTGCGCGCGGCGCTTACAGGCCACACGACCGTGCTGATCGAGGTCGCGCCGGAGGTCGCGTGGGAGCGCGTACATCGCGACGACGGCGCCGAGCGTCCGCTGGCACGCGACCGCGACGCGTTCGAGGCGTTGTACGCGCAGCGGCGCGGGCTCTACGAAGAGGTCGCTGACGTCCGGCTGCTGTGGGCCGAATCGGCCTCCGGCGAGTATCCGGTGCTGGTCGGGCGCGGTCTGCTGGCCGAAACGGGGATGCTGGCCGAACGGGGGATGCGAGCCGGAGGCGAGTGTCTCCCCGCTTCGGTCGAAGGCGAGTGTCCCCCGGCTTGGGTCGGCGAGCGCCTCGCCGCCGTGTGGCCCTTCGACCCCGCCGCCTCGCGGCCGTTCTGCGTCACCGACGAGACCGTCGGCGCGCTGTACGCAGAGCGGTTGGGCGCACTGGCCGCGTCGATCGCAATCCCCCCGGGGGAGGCCCACAAGACGCTCGCCACCGCCGAGCGCGTGTGGCACGAGCTCGCAGCGGCCGGCACGACCCGCGCCGACCACCTGGTCGCGCTCGGCGGTGGGGTCGTCGGCGACCTCGCAGGCTTCTGCGCGGCCACCTACCAGCGCGGGGTGCCCGTCGTGCAGGTGCCCACCACGCTCGTCGCCCA
The DNA here is from genome assembly GCA_963725535.1 of uncultured Solirubrobacterales bacterium. Taxonomy (GTDB): domain Bacteria; phylum Actinomycetota; class Thermoleophilia; order Solirubrobacterales; family Solirubrobacteraceae; genus Palsa-744. The sequence goes on along the minus strand of CAVRYX010000005.1, from coordinate 64,427 downwards.
GGTGGACTCCGCCTACGGCGGCAAGACCGGGGTGGACCTCCCCGAGGCGAAGAACTACGTCGGCGCCTACCACCAGCCGGCCGCGGTGGTGGTGGACCCCGACACGCTGGGCACGCTGCCCGCGGCCGAGCTGCACGCCGGGTGGGTCGAGGTGCTGAAGACCGCGCTGCTCGCGGGGGGCGAACTGTGGGAGCGCATCGCCGCGGAGGAGCCCCCGCTCGCGGAGGAGCCCGCGCCGCCCCCCGACGAGCATACGATCCTCGCCTGCGCGCGCTTCAAGCTCGAAGTCGTCGCCGAGGATGAACGCGACGCCGGCCGGCGCCAGGTCCTCAACCTCGGACACACCGTCGGTCACGCGATCGAGACCGCCACCGGCTACGCCCGCTACCGCCACGGCGAGGCCGTCGGCCTCGGTCTGCTCGCCGCGCTGCGGCTCTCCGGCCGAGAGGAGCTGCGCGCCCAGGTGCGAGAGCTGCTGCTCGCCCGCCGGCTGCCCGTGACCCTTCAGGGCGCCTCCCTCGACGCCGTCGTGGCGGCCGTCGCGCACGACAAGAAGCGCCTCTCCGGCTCGACCCCGTTCGTGCTGCTCGACGCTCCCGGAGACGTTCGCACCGGCTGCGAGGTGCCAGAGGAGCAAGTGCGCGCCGCCGTCGCCGAGCTGACCTGAGCGGACCGCCGCCGTCGCCGCGCTCGCCTGGCCCAAGCGGGCATATCGAGCATATATATAGGCTGTTTGGAATGGGTGACGCCTCCCACCGCATCGTGGTCGTACACGGGGTCAACCTCGACATGCTGGGCCGCCGCGACCCGGCGCACTACGGCACGCTCACCCTCGCCGAGCTCGAACTGCGCGTCGAGCAGTTCGCCTCCGAGCTGGGCCTGCGGGCGCGCTTCTTTCAGACCAACGCCGAGGTCGAGCTCGTCGAGCGCCTGCACCGCGTACGCGAGGAGGCCGACGGGATCATCCTCAACCCCGGCGCCTGGACCCACTACGCGTGGGCGATCCACGACGCGCTGGAGATCGCCGCCCTGCCCACGGTCGAGGTCCACCTCTCCGACATCAAGGCGCGCGAGCCCTGGCGGCGGGTCTCGGTGATCGAGGACCTGTGCGTCGCCTCCATCTCCGGGCAGGGCGTCGACGGGTACCGCCTCGCCCTGGAGCGGCTACGCGCCGCGCTCGACGGGTCCGGCGCGTGAGCGACCCGGCCGAGGTGCGGCGCACCCAGCTCCTCGCCGCGCTCTTGCCTGAGCGCGATGTCGATCTCCTGCTCATCACCCACCCCGTCAACCTGCGCTACCTGACCGGCTTCACCGGCACCAACGGCCTCGCCCTGGTCGGGAGCTCACACCGCTTCTTCACCGACTTCCGCTATGAAACCCAGTCGGCGGCTCAGGTCCCCGAGCTGTTCGAGCGGTGCATCTTCTCCACCGACCTCTTGGAGGCGGCCGCCGGGGAGTTGGCGCCGCGCGGCGAGGATGGGGAGGAGGGGGAGGGGCGCGCCCCGTCCGCCGCGGCCCCGCCGACAGGAGGCCGCCTCGGCTTCGAAGATGGCGTCCTCACGGTCAAGCAGCACGCGCGTCTGCGGGAGCTGCTGCCGGAGACCTGGGAGCTCGTGCCCTGCGGGGGCCTCGTCGAGGAGCTGCGCGAGGTCAAGCAACCGCCCGAGATTGAGCGCATCCGCGCCGCGGCGGAGCTCGCCGACGAGGCGCTGCGCGGCGTCCTCGAAGCGGGACTCGTCGGGCGCACCGAGCGGGAGGTCGCGATCGAGCTGGAGCTGCGGATGCGCCGCCTCGGGGCGACCGGCCCGAGCTTCCCCTCGATCGTCGCCGCCGGACCCCACTCTGCGCTGCCCCACGCCGAGCCGCGCGACGCGCAGATCCCGCGCGACACGCTCGTCACGATCGACTGGGGGGCGCTTCTCGATGGCTACTGCTCGGACTGCACCCGCACCTACGCCACCGGCGAGCACCTCCCGGACGAGGCGCGCGCGGTCTACGAACTGGTGCTCGAAGCCCAGCTGGCCGGCCTCGCCGCCGTGCGCGTGGGGCCGAACGGCAAAGAGATCGACGCCGTCGCCCGTGAGGTGATCGAGGCCGCCGGCCACGGCGAGCGCTTCGGCCACGGCCTCGGCCACGGAGTAGGTCTGGAGGTCCACGAGGCCCCCCGCCTCTCGCGCACCGCAGGCGAGCAGCCGCTGCGCGCCGGCTCGGTCGTGACCGTTGAGCCGGGCGTGTACATACCCGGCCGTTTTGGTGTGCGCATCGAGGACCTGCTCGTCGTGACCGACGACGGCTTCGTCGTGCTCACAGGGCTTCCGAAGGAGCTGACCGTCGTTTCGTGACCGCGCGGTGCCGTGCCCGCTACCCTGCGAGACCGTGATCACTACCAATCAGTTCTAAACGTTCCCAGACCGTATCCGCGGCCATTGGGTCGTGCCGCGGCAGATCGCCGTGACTGATGTGGGGCAGGTTGAGCTCAGCCTACGTGGCAGAGCTTGACGAGCGGGACGAAAATGATCCGCTCCACGGAGTCGAGCGGAAGAGAGGTGATCTCGACCATTGCCGCGTTGTTGTCGCGCTGTTCGAGAACCCACCGCGGGCGCCGGTGGATATACCTTCGGTTGGTGCGGTCAGTTCGACCGGATCAGGCGTGGTGATCTCGCGGACGACTGGCATCAGATGTCCGAGACGGGATGACCCATCCGGTAGCGATGCGAACATAGGTTCGGTACATGGTAGGACTAATGCAGCAGGGGTCGAATACGACATGGCTTTGGCGGATCGCAGCCGGATTGAGTGGACAGAGGCGACTTGGAACCCCGTCACGGGCTGCCATCAGGTTTCGCCGGGCTGCGCGCACTGCTACGCGAAGGTGTTTGCGGAGCGTTGGCGTGGCATACCCGGGCATCCGTACGAGCAGGGATTCGACCTTCGGCTCTGGCCTGAGCGTCTCGAGCAGCCGTTGCGTTGGGCGCGCGCGCGGATGATCTTTGTCAACTCGATGAGCGACCTGTTCCACGAGGGCATCTCGGACGACTACATAGCCCAGGTTTTCGACGTCATGCGTCGGGCCGAGCAGCATACGTTTCAAGTGCTGACCAAGCGTCATGAGCGGTTGGCGGAGCTCGCCCCGGAGTTGCCTTGGCCTGAGAACGTTTGGATGGGCGTCAGCATCGAGAATCGACGCTTCATCCACCGTGCAGACTATCTCCGCGAGGTGCCGGCGGCTGTGCGCTTCATCAGCGCCGAGCCGTTGCTGGGGCCGCTGGAAGGTCTTGACCTGACAGACATCCATTGGCTGATCGCCGGCGGCGAGTCTGGTCCCGGCCATCGCCGAATGGACATCCGGTGGGTCAGGGATCTTCGTGACCGCTGCGATGAGGAGCGGATCGCCTTCTTCTTCAAGCAATGGGGAGGGCGGACGGCGAAGATTGGCGGCCGGGAGCTAGATGGCCGGACGTGGAACGAGATGCCGGACCGCCCGGCACTTGCCATCGCCTAACGGAATCGGAGCTTTGTTCTGGCCGGGTACGTGGCTCGTCTCTTCCGGGGCGACAGTGCCTCCAGGTGTTCGCTGCGCTCGGCTGGCGCCAGTGTCCGTTGCTTGAGGTGTGCCCTGGGGAGATAGGCCGTGTCCAGCAAAGTAAAACGCTCGGCCTCCTCGATGCTGAAGGGTCGGTTGCCGAAGTGCGCTTTCAGAGCGCGGAGCAACGGGCTCGTGTCCGGCTCCAGCTCGAACAACACAAGCTCGTCGGTCGTATCCCGGAAACGCTCGCCGCCGAGCGGGTCGGCGTGCCACATGGCCTCCTTCATCTTTTCGAGGCCTTTCTCGCTGCCGGTCGTGAAGTAGAGGCGGTAGCCGTTGCCTTCAGCGGTCGGGATCTCGAAGGAGCGCACCAGCCTCTCGCTTGAGCCGAAGCGCAACTGCTCCTGAAAAAGCTCGTGAAGGAACTGGATGCGCGCAGCGCCCTGATACTCCAGAGACTTTTGCCAGCGCTCGCTGTCGTACAGGGCGGTCAGGGCCTGCTCCTGGCCGGCTCGACCAACAAATCGATTGACGAAGGGCAACGGCATGTAGACCATCGCCTCGCATCGTTGGAAGGCGAGGAAACGGCCTGCAAGGTCCATCGGGTTGCCGGTATATCCGAAGGGGTCGATGAACGCGAATGTTGGAGCCAACTGGGCGCCGCTGGACTCGATGTCGTCCAGCAGTCCAGTGAAGACATCCTCGAAACGACCCTCCTCAAGACGCACTTGGACCTGCGACGGGAGCTTCAGCTTCGCCACCTCCTCGCGCAGATGCTCGATGCGGTCGTGACGCTCCTCGATAAAAAGGTAGAGCAGGTCGGCCGTAATGAGCTGGCGTTGCGTGTGCTCAAGGAACGCCTTGAGCATGATGAGCGGTGAACCATCCTCCCCCGTGCTGTAGCGCCCTGGGCCAGCGAAACCGTTGACCAGCACCAAACGGCCTTTGCCCATGGCGGACCGATAGCGCGCTCCGTGGCTCATGATCGGCAGCCAAGCGTCCAGGTAGGAGCGCAGCACGATGTGCTTGCCCTTCGTGTGCGGCTCCATCGCCCACAGGGTGTCGTTGGGTTTCGCCATGCGGAATGATGATTATGCTTTTGGCGTCGGCTGGAATCCGGTGACCGTCGGCGACCCGTCTGACGTGGTGCCAGAGACGGTTCAAATGATCGCCGCTGCTCTTGCTCCCGCGTTCGCCGTGGTGGTGCTCCTCATCGAGCGCTATCGTGATCCGGCCACCACGCGGGTCGGGCCTCCACCGGACCACATCGAGATTTGGCTCAGAAAGGGCTGATCGACCATCGTTTCAACCAATCAATTTCGCAATGGAAGCCACATAGAGGTCGAGGGGACGGTCTTCAAGATCGTGGAGTTCCAGCACGTCAAGCCCGGAAAGGGGGGGGCGTTCGTGCGCACCAAGCTAAGGCGGGCATCCGACGGGGCGGTGATCGATCGGACGTTCAGGGCGGGGGAGAAGTTTCGCCCCGTGCGTACCGAGGCGCGGCGGATGCAGTTCCTGTATGCCGATGGGACCGATGCGCACTTCATGGACACGGAGTCCTACGAGCAGTTGCAGGTGCCTGAGGGGAGCGTGAGCGAGGCGCTGCGCTGGACGAAGCCCTCCAGCGAGGTGGACGTGCTGTTCATCGACGATCGACCCGCGGATGTGCAGTTGCCGAGCGCCGTGGACCTCGAGGTCACGGAGACCGAACCGGGCCTGCGCGGGGACACCGCCTCGGGCGGGGGCACCAAGCCGGCGACGCTCGAGACGGGCGCCACGATCCACGTGCCGCTGTTCGTGAACGTCGGCGAGCGGGTGCGGGTGGATACCCGCTCGGGCGAATATGTCTCCCGTGCCTGAACGCCCAGGCCCCAAACGCCCCCTGGCGGGCGGTTAGCGTGCGCCGCTCCGAGCAGCGGCGGGCGGCGGTGTTCGCGCTCTACCAGCACGACCTCACCGGCCGGGAGCTGGCGTTGCCTCCGGGGGCGTCGCTGTTCACGCGCGCGCTCGCGCACGCCGCCGCTGACCGGGCGCCGGAGCTGGACGAGGTGATCGACCGCCATGCGCACGGGTGGTCGGTGGAGCGCATCCAGCCGCTGGAGCGCTCGATCCTGCGGATCGCGCTGGTCGAGATCCTGCATCCTGACGCGGCTCCCGGCGAGGCTCCGATCCCGCCTGAGGGGGCGATCGAGGAGGCGGTGGCGAGCGCGAAGACGTTCTGCGGCGCGGACGCCCCGGCGTTCGTCAACGGGGTGCTGGCTGCGGTGTTGCGCGAGGTGCGGGAGAATGCTCCGATCCCATGAGCGATGCCGCGGACTCCCTCGACGATTTGATCGCGCGCCTGGAACGCGCGGCTGAGCAGCTGCGCTCGGGCGAGCTCTCTGCGGATGCGGCCGCGACGCTCGTGGACGAGTGCGCGGCGCTGGCCAACCAGGCGGGGGCGGAGCTCGAGCGCCGCTCGCGCGCGGAGCCGTATGCGCCGCCGCCCGGCCAGGACTCGCTGCTGTAGTGGCCGCCAGGTCAACCCCCGAGGCGGCCTACCCGGAGCACCTGCGGGTGGAGGTGGAGCGCCACCTGGAGCGGATGCGCTTCTCCGAGGAGCCGCTCACGGCGGGCCTCGACGAGGCGATGCGCTACTCGCTGCTGGCGGGAGGCAAGCGGATTCGCCCGGTGCTGGCACTGGCCACCGCGCGCGCCGTGGGCCTGCAGCGCCAGGAGGCGCTGCCGCTAGCAGGGGCGATCGAGCTGATCCACACCTACTCGCTGATTCACGACGACCTGCCCGCGATGGACGACGACGGGCTGCGCCGGGGCCAGCCGACGTGCCACGTGGCGTTTGGCGAGGACGTGGCGATCCTCGCGGGGGACGGGCTGTACGCAGAAGCGTTCCGCCATCTGCTGAGCAACCCGCGCTCCGCGCCGGAGCGGGTGCTGGCGGCGGCCGCGGAGCTCGCGGCGGCGACCGGGGCGGGAGGCATGGTGGGGGGCCAGTACGCGGACGTCCGCGACACCGCGCCACGGGGGCCGGCAGGGCTGCGGCGCCTGCACGAGCTGAAGACGGGCCGACTGATCGGCGCGTCGGTGGTGTGCGTGCTCAGGTTGGCCGGGGTGGACGGACCTGCGACAATGGCGTTCAACCGCTTCGCGGCGGAGTTGGGCGTGCTGTTTCAGATCGTCGACGACATCCTCGACGTGACCGGGACGGAGGACGCGCTCGGCAAGCCGCGGGGCAGCGACGAGCGGCACGGCAAGCGCACCTACGTGAGCGAGTTCGGAATCGATCAAGCGAAGGATCTCGCCGGAGAGTCTCACCGGCTGGCGCGCGCCGCGCTCACGGAGGCTGCGCGCGCGGGTGCGGACGCGCCGCGGGACACAGTGGAGCTCGAGCAGATCACCGACTTCATCTACACCCGCACCTCGTGAACCCACGCCCACCTCGCGAAGACACCTATCTCGTGACCACCCGGACCCCATGAGCGACGATCCGATCCTCCCCCGCATCGAGGGGCCGCAGGACCTCCACGGGCTCTCCGAGGAGGAGTTGCAGCGCCTCGCGCAGGAGGTGCGCGAGCACATCATCGACACGGTGGGGGAGATCGGGGGGCACTTCGGGGCGAACCTCGGGACCTGCGAGCTCGCCGTGGCGCTGCACTCGCTGCTCGACTCCCCCCGCGACAAGATCCTCTGGGACGTCGGCCACCAGGCCTACCCGCACAAGGTCCTCACCGGCCGCCGCGACCGCCTGCACACGATCCGCCAATACGGCGGCCTCGCGCCGTTCTGCTCGATCGCGGAGTCCCCGCACGACATCATGGGCGCCGGACACGCCTCGACCTCGGTGGGTTACGCGGTGGGGCTCAGAGAGGGCATGCGCCGCCTCGGCCGCAGCGATCCCGGCAAGGTGGTGGCGGTGATCGGCGACGGGGCGATGACCGGCGGGGTCGCGTTCGAGGCGATCGGGCAGGCCGGCGGGCTAGGGACGCCGATGGTGGTGGTGCTCAACGACAACGGCATGTCGATCGCCCCCAACGTCGGGGCGCTCTCGCGCTACTTCAACCGGGTGCGGCTGAACCCGAAGCTGTGGCACGCCCGCGAGGGCGTCGAGGGGGGCCTGGCGCGCCTGCCGGGGGGGATCGGCGCGGCGTTCGAGCGCCTCGGCCCGCAGCTGAAGGAGTCGCTGAAGGCGTTCTGGGCGCCGGGGCTGTGGTGGGAGGAGCTCGACTGGGCCTACATGGGGGTGATCGACGGCCACGACGTGCGCGCGCTGCGCAAGGCGCTGCGCGAGGCGCTCGTGGCGGACCGGCCAGTGGTGGTGCACATCGCGACGGTCAAGGGCAAGGGCTTCGCCCCCGCGGAGGACGGGGGCCTCGAGGGGATGGAGAAGTGGCACGCCGCCAAGCCGAAGTCGATCCTCAACGGCTCGCCAACCAAGCCGGCGGCGGCCCGCGGTGGCACCGGTGCGGTGCAGGCTCCCCCTCCGCAGTACACGCAGGTCTTCGGCGAGGCGCTGGTGCGCGAGTGCGAACGGGACCCCCGGGTGGTGGGGATCACCGCCGCGATGAACTCCGGGACCGGCCTGAACCTCCTGCAGAAGGCGTTGCCGGAGCGCTACTTCGACGTCGGCATCGCCGAGCAGCAGGCGATCCTGTTCGCGGCGGGCCTGGCGCTCGAGGGTTGCAAGCCGGTGGCGGCGATCTACTCGACCTTCCTGCAGCGAGCGTACGACCAGATCGTGCACGACGTGTGCCTGCAGCGGCTGAACGTGGTGTTCGCGATGGACCGCGCGGGACTCGTCGGCGACGACGGCCCCACCCACCACGGGGCGTTCGACATCGCCTACCTGAGGTGTCTGCCGAACATCGTGCTGATGGCGCCCCGCGACGAGGCGGTGCTGGTCGACATGCTGCACACCGCGCTGCTCCACGACGGCGGCCCGATCGCGCTGCGCTACCCCCGCGGGGAGGGCGTGGGCGTGCCCCTGCCCGCGCAGCCGCAGGCGATCGCGATCGGCACCGGGGAGATCCTGCGCGAGGCGGGCGCCGGCCACTCCCCCAACGGCCCGTCCGTCGCAGGCCCACCCACCGCCGGTGAGCCCACCGATGGCCCACTCCCCTCGTCCACTCCTCTCGCTCGTACGCGTACACGGGTGGCGCTGATCGGCTACGGCAGCGGTGTCGGCAAGGCGCTGGAGGCCGCGGCGCTGCTCGAGGAGCGTGGCCTGGGCGTGACGGTCGCCGACGCGCGCTTCGCCAAGCCGATCGACGCCGGCCTGATGGCGCAGCTCGCCGCCGAGCACGACCTGTTGGTGACCGTCGAGGAGGGTGTGCTTGCGGGCGGCTTCGGCACGGCTGTCTGGGAGACCCTCAACGAGACGGGGATCGCGGGCGCGGGCGGGGTCCGAATCATGCGGGTCGGCCTGCCCGACCGCTACGTAACGCACGGCAAGCCCGCACTGCTGCACGAGGAGGTGGGCTTCACCGGCAAGCGGATCGCAGAGCGCATCGAGGCGGCGATCCTCGACCGCGACTCCGCGGCGGTAGGTGCGTAAAGGGCCCACCGGTGTGGGTCGGGCAACGCCCCGAACGTACGTGCGTTTTGTCGCTTGCGCCGGTGTCGAACGTGTGTGCGCACTCGCACACACAAGGGCGGGCGGAGTGGGCATTATGACTTCAGACCCGAAGTACAGCAGCATCCCTCCTCCCTCGAAGTGGCCCGTCTCCCCAGGCGGGCCGCTTCATTTAAGGGGAGGGGGCCTTGGGGGAGGGCCTGCCCTCCCCCAACCAAGCATCCCTCCTCCCTCGAAACGGCCCGTCTCCCCAGGCGGGTCGTTTCATTTGACGTCCACCCCTTGATCGGCGGCGTGAGCGGATACCGTTCGGTCGATGGTCAAGCAGCGCATCGACACCCTCCTGGCCGAGCGCGGCGTGTTCGCCTCGCGCAGCCGTGCCGCGGCGTCGGTGATGGCCGGGGAGGTGCGCGTCGGGTCCGCGGGCCGGCGCGCGGAGAAGCCGGGGGAGATGGTCCCCGCGGATGCGCTCCTCAGCGTGGATGAGCGGCCACGGTACGTCTCGCGCGGTGGGATCAAGCTGGAGAACGCCCTACGCCGTACCGGGGTCGCCGTGGCGGGGCGCAGCGCGCTGGACGTGGGGACATCGACGGGGGGGTTCACCGACTGCCTGCTCCAGCACGGGGCCGCGGAGGTCCTCGCGGTGGACGTGGGTTATGGAGCGCTCCACTACGGCTTGCGCACCGACCCCCGGGTGCGGGTACTCGAGCGCACCAACGCGCGCGCCCTGACCCCGGCTGTGGTGGGCGCCGCGATGGCTGGGGGTTCTGAGGGGCGCAGTGACGGGGCGCAGGGGCTCCCCGACCTGGCGGTGGCGGACGTCTCGTTCATCTCCGTGACCAAGGTGCTCCCCGCGGTCCTCGCATGCCTCGCCGAGCCATATGACGTGCTCGCGCTCGTCAAGCCGCAGTTCGAGGCTCCCAGGAAGCTGATCGGTAAAGGCGGCGTCGTGCGCGACCCCGCCGTCCGCCGCGCGGCGCTCGTGGCTGTGGGGCTCGCAGCCCGGGGGATCGCAGTACCGTCTGGTCCGCCCGCGGTCCTCGGCTTCTGCTCATCCGGCCTCCCCGGCCCGAAGGGCAACCGCGAGACCTTCGTATGGCTCGCCGAGCACGGCCGCGCCGGCGCCGCTCAGAGCGCCCAGGAGGTCGAGCGCATGGCGCTCGGAGAGGAGTCGTGACCGTGGCGGACCACTCACTTGTCCGCGCGCGCCCGGAGGGCGCTCATCAAAAAAAGGGGGATGGTCTCCAACCCTCGGCGAGGCGTGTCGCGGTGCTCACGCACATGCGCATCGAGGAAACCCGCGAGGCGATGCGACGCCTGGTCGAGATGGCCGGAGAGGCGGGCGTCACCCTGTGCTTCAACGCGGAGGAGACCGCCAAGCACGGCCTGAAGGCGGGGCCGGGCGTGGAGGTGGACGCGCAGATCGGCGCCGAGGAGCAGTTGTGCGTGGTGCTCGGCGGCGACGGCACGATCCTGCGCGCCCTGCGGCTCTACGCGGGCACCAGGGTGCCGGTGTTCGCGATCAACTTCGGGGAGATCGGGTTCCTCGCCACGGTCGAGCCGCAGGAGCTGCGGGAGGGTGTCGCCCGCGCCTTCGAGGGCCGCTTCGAGCTGCTGCACCTGCCCGGGATCGCGCTGCAGACCCCCGCCGGCGGGGTGGAGACGGCGATCAACGACATCGCGATCCACCGCCGCGTAGGCGAGCGCGTCGCCGAGCTCGCCTACGCACTCGACGGCGAGGAGATCGGCTCGGTGCGCTGCGACGGGCTCGTGCTCGCCACCCCCGCGGGCTCCACCGGCTACAACCTCGCCAACGGCGGCCCCGTGATGGCGTGGGGTGTGGAGGGGTTCGTGGTCTCCTTCATCGCGCCCCACTCGCTCACCGCGCGCGCGCTCGTCGCGGCGCCGGGGGACCCGATCACGATCCACAACCGCTCGCGCGAGGCGCTCGACGTCGCCGTCGACGGGCGCCCCGTCTGCGAGCTCGCCGCGGACGCGCGCATCCGCGCACGGTTTGTCGACGAGGTCGGCACGATCGCCCAGCTCCCGGGCTCCTCCTTCTACCGACGGCTGCGCGAGAAGTTCGGGCGCCTCGCGCGCTGAGAACGGCTTTCAAAAAGACCGGCACGCCCGGATACGTCCTTGGACGCGGCGCTGGATCGCCACGTGCCGGCTTGCCCGTGCTACCAGCACGGGCTTCACCGCCCCGCGTCGCCCAGCTTGGTCCAAGAACGCCCCGGCCGCACCGTCTATTTTGAAAGACGTTCTAGGGTCGCCCGCGCGGCTCAGGCCGCCCGCTGGGCGGAGTGCGCGCCGACGTCGCCAGTGCGCTGCAGGGAGTCCACGAAACCGTCGAGCTGCTCGCGCGAGAAGCGCCGCTGCCCGCCGGGCGTGCGGTAGCAGTCCAGGTGGCCTGCGTCCGCCCAGCGGCGGATCGTGGCCAGCGAGACGCCCAGGTAGCGCGCCGCCTGGGAGCTCGTGAAGACCAGCTGGCTGTCGTGGTGGGTGGGGGCACTGGGTGCGAAGGGCATCGTCTGTGTCCTCTCGTGTCTGGAGCGCGTCCGGGTGCGCCTCTATGCGTCGAGTTTCGGCCCGATGGCCCCGGAAGTCGAGCGCGGGGCACCTTTGTGGACGTTTGGTCTACCGATCCCGCAGAAAAGCTTCTGAGAAGTCCTACATTTGCAAGAAATCGTGCACAAGGTTGTCAATCCTTTATCCAACCTGCATAATTCGCACGGTCCTGGTACTATCCTCCGTAAACCTACTCAAGTCGAGTAGGTGCGGTTGTCCTGGAGAGGGTAGGTGCCCGGGGCCGTGATCCCCTGCGGCCCCCACCGGTCCGAGCGAAGGAGCAGACGATGGGTTGGAAATAAGCCGGCTGCTACCAGAGATCAAGAAGCTATCGAGAGGCCGCCAGGTTTTGGCCTTCGCCCGATAGGCGCCCGTACTCGGCGCCTATCGGTGGTTAAGGTCCAGGGCACCTGAGGGGCAGTAGGCGTAGGGAGGTGTTCCCTGGGGAAAGGGGGCCCTGCGAGGACCGATTCGGGAGCTCCTACTGGGAGACCGGCTGAGCTATCGCCCGCGCCCGCCGCTCGAACGCGAGCTCGGCCTCGAAGTCCACCTCGTCCCCCCGGGCTAGGAGCGCCGGGCCTTCGCGTTCGAGCATCGCGATGAACCGGCCGACCAGCTCGGAGTCGAACTGGCGCCCCGCCATCCTCCGCAGCTCCGCACGCGCGTCCTGCGCGGTCATCGGCGAGCGGTAGGAGTCGCGCGAGGTCATCGTGTCGTAGGCGCTACCGATCGCCAGGATGCGCGAGAGCAGCGGGATCTCGTTGCCGATCAGGCCCGCCGGGTAGCCGCTGCCGTCGATGTGCTCGTGGTGGTAGAGGATCGCGTCGGCGATCGGGCCGTAGCCGTCGAGGCGTCCGACCAGCGTCGCCCCGTCCTGGGGGTGGCGGCGGATCTGCGCCCAGTCCTCGTCGGAGAGCACCTCCGCCTTGAGGATGCGGTCGGGCAGCGCGAACTTGCCGATGTCGTGCAGCAGCCCCGCGGTGTGCGCGACGTCCTGTTCGGCCTCGTCGCAGCCCGCCTCCCGCGCCAGCGCCCGCGCGAAACGGGCCACCGCCGCGGCGTGGCGGGCGGTCATGCGGTCGCGCAGGGCGAGCGTCTCGACCAGCGTCACCAGCACGCCGAGCTGCAGCGAGGCGAGGTGCACCGAGCGCGCCTCCAGTTGGTCGGCGCGGTCCTCCGAGCGCAGCAGCGCGACCGCGAGGTACTGGAAGATCAGGATCACGAGCACCAGCCCCAACAGCACCGGGTAGCCGAGGTTCGTGTACGCGACCGCGACCAGCGCCGCGAGCGCACCCACCGCGACCTGGCCGGGCAGCATCGGCATCAGCAGGTAGCGGGTCTGGTCGACCAGACCGCGGCCGCTGAAGACCCGCTGGTGGGCGGCGATCATCGCGAAGTTGAGCAGGTTCGTGCCGATGAACACGCCGAACACGATCAGCGCGAATTCGACGCTGTGGCTCGCCTGGGCGTTGGCGGGGTCGTGCACGTCCAGCAGCGAGCGGGCCAGCAGGCCACCCGCGACCGGGAACACCGAGTAGGTCGCCAGGTTGTTGATCCACCGCGCGGGGCAGAGCCCGCGGACCCGCGCGTCGACGACAACGACCACGATCCCGATCGCCATCGCCGGCAGCGGCCCGAGCAGGGTCATCGCCAGTACGAGGGCCACGAAGGCCGCCGAGAGGTTCTGGTTGCGCACCGTCACCGCCAGCCGGTCGCCGCCCACGCCCAGCAGCAGGAGCAGCAGGAACAGTTCGACGGGGTGCCATTCGTCGGGACGCGAGCACAGAACCCCCGCGGTCAGCGCGCCCGCGAGCAGAGCGCACTCGAAAGCGGTGTACAGGTGCGTGCGACGAATGTGACTCATGGGTGCCAGGGGGAGGAGTCCTGCTAGTGCCAGGGCAAAGCTATGTCGTTCTTAACGACCCACGTCCAGTGGTACTTGAGGACCCTCCGGTTGGGGAAACGAGTCCACTAGCGGTCTCCCGTTCGAGGCGACGGCCTCAGTGCCCACCGTCGCCTCCGCGGGGCGCTCCAACCGGAAGCTCGACCGCGAGATCCTCACGAACAGGCCGGTGATCGCCGTCGCCGCCACGCCCGCCACCAGCATCGCCACGCGGGGGGAGCTGAGCGCCGTGATCGCGCCGCCGAGCGCGAAGCCGATCGCGGGGCAGAGCGAACCGATCGATTCCACGGCGCTCATCAGGCGGCCGTGGAGCGCCTTCGGCGTGAGCTGCTGCACGGCGCTGATCAGCGACGGCCACTGCGCGCCGTTGCCGGCGCCGCCCACCAGCGCCGCCGCGCAGGCCACCGCGAGCGTCGGGGCCGCGGCGAAGCCAAGGTAGGCGAGACCGACGAGCAGCGTGCCCACCACGAGCATCGGCCCGAGCGGCCGGCGCACCGCGCGGGCGAACACGATGCTGCCGAGCACCATGCCGATGCCCCACACGTCGACCAGCAGGCCGTAGCCGCGGTCGCCCACCGCGAGCGTCTGCTTGGCGTAGAGCACCTCGACCGGCTCCACCGAGGCGAAGAAGACGACCGCCACCGCCTCGATCAGCAGCAGGCTGCGCAACTGGGGCATTTCGTTCAGGTACCGCCACGCGGCGAGCAGGCGCGCGCGCACCGACGTGCCGTCGGCGTCCTCGGCGTACGGACGCACGGCGCCGAGCAGCGCCGCGCACGCCACGAACGTCGCCGCATTGATCAGCAGCGCCGTAGGCGCTCCCGCCGTTTCGACGACCAGACCCACGATCAGCGGGACCACGGCGAGCGTGCCGGTGAACGCGAAGTTGAACGCCGCGTTGACCTTGCGCTGAGCGACCTCCACGTCGTCGGCCTCCGCAGCCTCCTCGGCCGCCACGTGCGCCCCCGTGGCGCGCAGCAGCGCGCTCGCGGTCAGCGCCGCCGTGCCGTCGATCGCGACGAGGACGAGCAGGCCCGGCAGCCAGAAGTGCGTCAGCAGCGCCGCGAGCCCGAGGGCGGCGAGCGCCTCCACGAGGTACAGCCGGCTGAGGCCGCCGCGGCCCTCGAACAGTTCCGTGGAGGCCACGAGCGCCGGCGCGAGCAGCGCGGGCAGCCCGCGCGCGGCGACGAACATCCCCGCCACCGCCAGCGCGGAGTGGGTGTGGTCGTAGATGCCGAGCGAGAGCGCGAAGTACCCGAACCACGTCCCCAGCTGGTTGACGGTGTAGGCGAGGAGGATCCGGCGCAGCCGGGGGGAGGGAGGCAACGCGAACACGCCGCCACGCTAACGCTTGACCGGGACGACACAGGGCCGTCTGGACGGTTTGGTCGATTTCGTGCAACGGGCCGCATCTTCGCTGGACGCGAGACCGGCGCGCAGGGTGTGGGCCCGCAGCGTCTTGTGCGCGAGCCAGGTCGGGGCGCGAGGCAGGTAAGGGGGCGCTCACGCAGCCGCTGAGGCCGCGTCCCGCCCGCCGCATTCCGCGGCTAGACCGAGCGCGATCACAGGCAGGCTCGGGTAGCGGATGCCGAGCACCTGCATCAACGACTCCGCCGAGACCTCGCCCAGGTCGCCGGCGAGCATCACGACGCTGGAGGAGGGTGCCTGTTCCAGCACCTCCCACGCTGCACCCGCCTCTCCGATCTGCGTGTCCGCCGGCAGCGCCTCGCTGAGGTCGTGACGCACGGCCGCGCGCTGGTCGGGATCTGCGCCCGCCACCAGGATGCGCGAGCACGGCTCCGTGGTGAGGGTCGCGGAGCTCATCTCATGTAGCTCGTGTCGATCAGTTCGGCCTCGCCGACGATCCCCAGCTCGGCCTCCCCGGGCGCCGCGAAGCGCGCGAGCGCCGAGAGGGTAAAGAAGGCGACAGCTGCGATCGCCAGCCAGATGAGTGCGACGCCCACGACGGTCATCGCTGCTCACCCCAACTCGTCTGTGTCATCCGTGACGTGCGCATGGTGTCCTCGACTCTGCTCTGCGGCCCCTCCGGCTCAGGGCGTCTCCGGGAGGGGGCCGTTTGAATAAAGACTGCACGTGACATGGTGCCCCCCGCGCGGGGGTTTGTCTGCCGTCCGGAGGGTGCCGATCGTGTCGTCCCAAAGGTGCCGATCTCTGTCGTCCCCGAAGGGATTACCAGTGCCTTAGACGACCTGTCCAACCGGGTCGATATGTTTTGACCAGCCTGTCTGACCAGCGAGTCGGGGCCGGGCAACGCGTGCTGGCCCTCGCGGTGTTACCGCCCCTGCGGCCGCTACGGTGTGCGGGATGGAGAACGGTACCCCCGGCGTGGACCGCCCGATCGAGGTGATCATCGCCGACGACCACTCCGTCGTGCGCGACGGCATCCGCGCCGTGCTCGAGCGCGAGGCGCAGGAGTTCCGGGTGGTCGCCGAGGCCGCCGACGTGCCCGCCACGATCCGCGAAGTGCGCGCCCACAGGCCCGACCTGCTCACGCTCGACCTGACGATGCCCGGGGGCTCGAGCCTCGCGGCGCTGCCCCAGTGCTTCGTCGCCCATCCCACGCTCGCCGTCGCGATCCTCACGATGCGCGAGGACCCCGAGTACGCCCGCCAGGCGCTCAGGGCGGGCGCGCGCAGCTACGTCCTGAAGGAGGCCGAGCCCGCGGAGCTGCTGCAGGCCTTCCGCCTGGCGGTCGCCGGCAGCAACTACCTGCACCCCCGGCTCGGCGCGCTGATGGCCACCGGCGGGGAGTCCGCGCAGGAGGGCCCGGCGCTCTCCGAGCGCGAGCGCGAGGTGGTGCGGCTGATCGCGATGGGCCACACCAACCCCCAGATCGCCGAGCAGCTGCACGTCGCCGAGCGCACCGTCAAGACCTACCGCGCGCGCGCGATCGAGAAGCTCGGCTTCTCCTCACGTGCTGAGATCACGGCGTACGCGCGGCGTCTCGGCCTCGTGGACTAGTCAGACTGCTGCTGGCCGGCTTTCAACCGGGCGCCCCGCCAGCGGGACCGTCAGGCGCACCGTCGTGCCCTGGCCGCTGTCACCGCAGCCGCCCGCGGCGAGCTCCAGCTCGCCGCCCACCAGCTCTGCGCGCTCGCGCATCCCCGACAGCCCGAAGCCGCCCTCCAGGCCGTCGCCGCGCGGGCCGAGCGGGCGGCCGTTGTCTGGCAGGCCCCGGCCGTCGTCGGTGACGGCCACGCGGATCGCCCCACCGGGGCCGCCGGCGGCGACGGAGACCACCGCCCGCGTGGCCTGGGCGTGGCGCGAGACGTTGGTCAGAGCCTCCTGCACCACGCGGTAGACGGTGCTCTCGAGCTCCGCGTCCAACCGCTCGCCGTCAGCGCCCAGGTCGATCTCGGTTTGCACGTCGAGGCCGTCGATCGCCTGCGCGCGGCGGGCCAGGGCCTGGAGCGCCGGCACCAGACCGAGGTCGTCCAGCGCCGCGGGGCGCAGCTCGGTGATCAGGTGGCGTAGACCTTCGATCTCGTGGCCCAAGCCCTCCAGGACGTCGCTCACGGCCTCGTGCAGGCCCTGCTCGTCGCGCAGGTCGCGCGCGTTGGCCAACTTCAGGCGCAGCGCGCCGAGGCCCTGCACGGTCTCGTCGTGGATCTCCCGCGCCCAGCGTGTGCGCTCGCGCTCGCGCGCCTCCATCCCGTAGCGCAGCCGCTCGATCTCGACCGAGCGCTCGGCCGCCAAACGCTGCGCGACGCTCGTCGCAAAGGCCTTGAGCGCCTGCTTGTCGGGGCCGCGGAAACCGCCGTCGCGGCGCAGCGCGATCACGAGGCCGCCGCCGTGGCCCTCCATCGAGAGCGGCTCGACCAGCGCCGCGCGCGCCTCGAGGCCGAGCTCGTGCAGCCACGCCGCCTCAGAGCCCCGCGGGCGGTCGAGCGCGAGCGGCTCCCCCCTGCGGTACAGCCCCCCCAGCGCGGAGCCCTCGACCGGCATGATGCGCAGTCGCGGCGTGCCCTCGCCGGAGGCCGCAGCGACGCGCAGCTCGCCGCGCTCCTCGATCACCATCAGCAGCGTGCTCGCGTCGAGCAGCGCCAGGCCGCGGTCGGCCATCAGGCGCAGCAGCCAGAGCTCAGAGCCGGAGAGCATCCCGGAAAGCTAGCTGGTCGCTCCGGTCGGCTGCGGCGCGCACGCGGGCGAGCAGCGCGAGCGCGCTCAACCCCTCCTGCCACGGGGCGAGGCCGACGGCGAAGCGCAGCGAGCGGCGTTCACCACCGGCCTCCAGCTTGAGCGCGCGCAGACGGCCGAGCATCCGCCGGGCGACGACCTCCCCGCGCGGCCCGTCCGCACCGGGCAGCACGACCAGCAGCTCGTCCTCCGCCGAGCGCCCAACACGGTCGAAGCGGCGCAGCTCGCAGCGCAGCGCGAGCTCGACGTAGGCGGTGACCTGCTCGGCGAGCAGCGCCCCGTGCGTGCGCTGCAGGTCGCGCAGGTCCTCGATGTCCAGCAGCAGACAGCTCAGCGGCGTACCGTGGCGCCCCGCGCGGAGCACCTCCTCCTCCAGCCGTTCGCGCAGCGCGGAGGCGGAGAGGTAGTTGACCGGCCCGCGCAGAGGGTCGGCGTCGGAGTCGGTGGCAGCCATGCCGGGGTGAGGATCGGAGAGGGTCACCGTCGTGGTCACCCCAAACAACGCAATTCCAGGGGTTGCGCGTCCGCCGAGGAATCGTAGCGCTCCGCCTGCGGACCGGGCGGGTGGGGATCGGGGTGGGTCAGGGGGATCGTCCACGCGTGTGGGTGGGGACCGCAACGGCCCGTGTGCGCGGGGCGTCCGTGCCCCGCGGCGGCGCGTAGACGGCCACCGTCGCAACGGCCCTCGATGCCCGCGCGAGCGATCCGTCGGTACCCGCTGATACACCTGCGTGCGTGATATACGAGCTGCGCGTCGAGAACCTGCTGCTGATCGAGCGCGCCGAGCTGCGCCTGGCGGACGGGCTGAACGTGCTCACGGGAGAGACCGGCGCCGGCAAGACCGTGCTCGCGCACGCCCTGGACCTGCTGCTCGGCGGGCGGGCGCGCGCGGGAATCGTGCGGCCCGGCGCCGCCGAGGCGTACGTCGAGGGGGTGTTCGCGCTGCCCAGCACGCTGAAGGGCGAGCGCGGCGAGCTGTTGCCGGCCGACGCCGAGGAGGTCGTGCTCGCCCGCCGCGTCGGCGCCGACGGGCGCACCCGTGCCCAGATCAACGGCCGCACCGCCGCCGTCGCGGACCTGCGCCGGCTCGGAGCGGCGCTGCTCACGTTCTACGGCCAGCACGAGCACCGCAAGCTCACCCTCGCCGCTGCGCAGCTGGAGATCCTCGACAGCTGCTGCGGCACCGAGCAGGCTGCCCGCCGCGCCGCCTGCGCGGCCGCCCACCGCGAGGTGCGCGCGCTGCGCGAGCGCCAGGAGCAGCTGCGCGAGTTGGAGGACGCGCGCGAGCGGGAGCTCGACCTACTCGAGCACGAGCTCGCCGAGATCGAAGCGGCCGCGCCGCAGGAGGGGGAGATCGAGCGGCTGCGCGCCGAGCGCGAGCGGTTGCGCCAGCTCGACGCGCTGCTCGCCGCCGCGGGCTCCGCAGGCGAAGCGCTCGCGGGCGGGCAGGGCCCCGCCGGGCAGGACGCGCCGGGCGCCGCCACGTTGAGCGCCCAGGCGACCGCAAGCCTGGAGGGCGTCGCGGGCGCCGACCCCCAGCTCGACGCGCTCGCTGAGCGCGCCCGAGCGCTCGCGATCGAGGCCGGCGACCTCGCCGGGGAGCTGCGCGGCTACGGCGAGCGGCTGCTAGCCGAAACGGGGATGTTGGCCGAAACGGGGATTCGGGCCGGAGGCCCGTGTCTCCCGGCTACGGTCGAATCGGTCGGAGAGGCGGCCGGCGGACTGGAGGCCGTCGAAGAGCGGCTCGCGGCGCTCGAGCGCCTGCTGCGCAAGCACGGCCCCACGGTCGCTGCCGTACTGGAGCACGCCGAGCGGGCGCGCGTGCGTCGTGAGGAGCTGCAGGGGGCTGCCGAGGCGCTCGAAGAGACCACCGCACGCCTGCGGTCCGCCGAGGAGACACTGCGGGAGCGCGTGGAGGCGCTGCGCACAGCGCGCCTGCGGGCCGCCCCGCGCCTGGCCGAGGCGGTGCGCGAGCAGCTCGCCGCGCTGGCGATGCCCGACGCGGCCTTCGCCGTGCAGCTGACCGAGCGCGAGCCCGGCCCAGGCGGCGGCGACGCGGTGGAGTTCGAGATCGCACCCAACCCCGGTGTCGCCGCAGGCCCGCTGCGCGAGATCGCCTCCGGCGGAGAGCTCTCGCGAGTGATGCTCGCACTGAGCACCGTCAGCGCCGAGGGCGGGGGGGACCCCAACGCCGGCTCGCGCTCCGATCCCAACCCGGACCCCAACTCCGACCCCAACCGCGACTCGCGCTCCGACCTCAACCCCGACCTCGACTCCAGCTCAGGCTCCGACGCCACGCTGGTCTTCGACGAGGTGGACGCCGGGATCGGGGGCCACACCGCACGCGCCGTGGGCGAACGCCTGCGCGACCTCGCCGCGACCCGCCAGGTGATCTGCATAACGCACCACCCCCAGATCGCCTCGCTCGCCACGCGCCACTTCTCCGTGGTCAAGGAGTCCGCCGGGGGCCAGACGCGAACCACCGTGGAGCAGCTCGCCGAGCCCGAGGTGCTCTCCGAGCTCGTGCGGATGCTGGGCGCCCCCGACCGCGACGCCGCCGCCCGCCGCCACGCCCGTGAGCTGCGCCGGGCGGCGTAAGAAACAGCGCCAGGCAACTGAAGCGGAAGTTTTTTCGGCGGAGCCGAAGGCCCACCGCTGTCGAGCCGACGATCGCGCACGGAGCTCCTAGCGATCGGGGCCCAGCCGCGATTCGTCAATGCTGGTGCGGGTTTTGGGCGCCGTCAGGGGCCTCCTCGGGAGCGTCGGCGCTTGCCGTCGGCCGGGCGGCAAACATTTCGGCCCTTCGGATGAGTTGGAGACAATGCTTCCCAACCCCTTGAAATGCTCCTAAAGTTATGCTGTCCTGCGTGGGCGGTCACGATTGAGCTTATGGATGCGTCGCATTCAGTGGGATCAGGAGGGGCCGCCACAAGACCAGGGCAACCAACGACCAGATAGACCACAACACATCAAGGAAAAGTCAGTCAGACATCAGGTATTAGGGCAGGCGTCGGAGTGTCCAGCCGCAAGAGGGTCGCCCCGGAACCGGCCGAGAACCAATCAACAAGCCAACTAGGCCAAAGATAGGAGTAGGAAACAAAATGAAGCATCTCGTCAAAATCGTGGGGCTCAGCCTCGCGTCCATGCTCGTACTGGGTATGGCCATCGCATCAAGCGCTTCGGCGCACGCCTGGTTACAATGTAGAGAAAACGCTGGAACCGGCACCAAATGGACCGAAAGCAAGTGCGCAACTGCAGGCTCTTCGGGCAAATGGGAATGGACAGAACTGACAACAACAGAGAAGGTAGAAGGCGAAGGCACGCTGGTTCTGAAGGACACCAATATTGACAGCAAAACCGTGATAGTTCAGTGCGCCGGCACGGACGTAGGATCGATCGGGCCCAAACAGTTCGACCGGATCGTCACCGTCACAACCGTGGGCTGTACGAATGTGGAAAATTGCGGTGGAACCATCAAAGCCGAAGCCGTAAACACACCGTGGCAAACGGAACTGTTTGAAACGGAAGGAAAGATCAGAGATAAGATTGTAAGCGAAACCTCCGGCAAGGAACCGGGTTGGAAAGTGACCTGCACTGGCGTTTCCGATGTGTGCGAAGCCATCACCACGACGGCTACGGAAAATGTACAGAGCACAGGCGTGGTAAATGCCATATTCGATTCAAAATCAGCCAAAGCGAAATGCAGCGGCGGAACCCTATCGGGAGAAGTGACAGGTAAGATCGTAAACAGGTCGAGTGAAGGTTGGGCGATCCGAGTTTCATAAGGACTCGCGTAGCCTAAGTCGATGTCAGGTGGGCCGGGGGCCGGATTGGTCTCGGCCCCACCTGCATTTTTTCGCAAATAGCACGAGGAATGGAGGGGAGCGATGAGGGCACCGGGATTGAGACGTGTATCCCCAATGGGCGGTGTGGACGCGTCGGCGTGGGAGTGGTCGCGCTTGTTCGTTCGCGTCCTGGGGCCGGTGGCTCTGGCGTGGGCCAGCCTCGCGGTCGGCGTGGCGACTCCTGCGTCCGCCGAGGAATGCACGAACCCCCGCTTTCGCACCGGCCCCTCGGCAAGCCTCCCCGACTGCCGGGCGTATGAGTTGGTGACGCCGGCGGCCAAGGACGGCTCTCCGGACCTCTTTGCATTCGGGCGAGATCAGGACCAGGCGATACCGGCCCCTGATGGTGAAAGGATCGCGGTCCATCTGATCTTCGCCAAGCTCGAACCGAATGCGGGATCGGGCGGCAGCGTGAGCGAGGGCGAAACGTCGGGCAGCAACTACGTCTTCTCGCGCGGAACGTCCGGCTGGCAGATGACCTCGGTCTACCCTGAAGGGTCCGATCAGACGGGCTATCTGCCGGAGCTCTTCAGCCCCGAATTGACGGAAGTGGGTGTCGCTGCGCTCACGTCCAGAACCACTTTCCTGCCCGGACCCGAACAGAGCTTTGGGGTCGGTGTGCCGGGTGGCCCCTACACCCCGATCGCTACGACCCCCACACCTGTAGCAGAAAGTGAACAGATCCGGGAAGGTCTCGTCGGGGCGTCAGCGGATCTGAGCCACATCGCGCTGCGCTCGGCCGATCCCGCCCTAGCCTTCGCGGAATCGGAACGGACTGTTGCAGAGGGTACCGTTAAAGGTGCATTGAACCTGTACGAATGGGTCGAAGGGCAGTTGAGGCTTGTCAACCTCACAACTGAAGGGGCGCTCGTAAGCCCGTGTGGCGCGATGCTCGGCGACGGGGAGAACCCCGAAGGACACGATACGCACCGTGCGATTTCAGAAGAAGGGTCGAAGATCTTCTTCACTGCCCCTGAAACTGGAGGCCCCTTCTCCGAAGCAAGCTGTCGAGAACCGGCGCGACTCTACACGCGTGACGGGGGTGAGACCATCGAAGTGTCGGCCCCCGCGCCAGGAGTCCATCCAGCAGAACGACTGCCCGTGGTCTACGACGGCGCTGCTGCCGATGGATCGAAGGTCTTCTTCAGCACCAAGATGAAACTGACAGCGGACGCCCAAGGCACGAAATCGAACGACTGGGAGTTGTACGAGTATGACACCGAAGCCCGCGAAGGCGAAGAAAGCCTGAAGCGAATCTCCCGTGGCGAAGAAGGCTCGGGATTGAGCACGGCCGAAGGGGAGCTGGAACCAGAAGGGGCAGGGCAGGGGGAAGGGCGATTCTTGACCATCTCCGAAGATGGGTTGACCGTCTACTTCATGGCGTACGGGAAGCTCACGTCCAATGCGCCGCCCAACCCTAGTGATCTTAGCCTCTATCGCTATGACACAGGCGACGGATCGATTCGCTACATCGCGAGCGTCGAGAAAACGGGACACTCGGAAACCATGTACACCACGCCTAACGGTGAATTCCTCCTGTTTCCTAGCAAAGAAGTCGTTGGTGAAGAACGCGGCGCAGGTCATGACGAGTTCTACCGGTACGACAACGCGGACGGCAGCGTGATGTGTGTGTCGTGTGGTTCGGGCAACGCGGCGCCCGCGAAAGGGGAGGCGACCCAACCCAGCATCACTACAAGTCTGCTTCAGGCCGAGGATGACACTCCGGAGCTGATACCGATGTCCAACGACGGTCGCTACGTATTCTTCGACACCACTGCGCGGCTCGTCCCGCAGGACACCAACAGCACTGAAACAAGTCTTGAAGAGGCACCGGGCCAGGATGTATATGAGTGGGAGGCAGAGGGCACGGGTGGGTGTGAACTGAGCCAGGGGTGTACACATCTGATCACCTCGGGCGAGAGCGAAACCGAGTCGGGACTCCTGGGCGCGAGCGCGAACGGCAGCAATGTGTTCTTTGCCACGCACGCCAACTTGGTGCCGCAGGACACCGACAGCTACGGCGATGTCTACGATGCGCGCATCGGCGGTGGGTTTCCCGCGCCTCCGCCTCCGCCGCCAGTGTGTTCGAGCTGTCAGGGTGTGGGCAGTCCGCCGCCGTTGTTCAGCACGCCCTCGAGCGTATCGTTCGTTGGGGCCGCGAACCCGGCGGTGACTGCGGTGAAGGCCAACCCGAAACCGAAGAAGAAGAGGAAGATGCCGAGGCGAAAGAAGAGGCACCAGGGAAAAACCAACAAGGCCGCGCGACATGATGGCGCTCGGGCCGGCACGAGCAGGGAGGGGGGACGATGAGAGCTCGATTCACTATCGTGCGGAGTGTCTGGTTGGTAGCACTGTGCATGTGCCTGGCGCCGTCGGCGGCCGAGGCGGAACTGACGATAAAGCCTGGCAGCTTCAGCTTCACGGCGTCCAGCGATCAGGCCGGCGCGCACGCAGATCTGACGACGAGCTTCGCGTTCGTGACCAATGAACACGAAGAATCGGGTGGGAATCTGCGTAACGTTGAGGTCGAACTGCCGCCCGGGTTTACGGGCTATCCTCCCAATGTCTCGACCTGCACCCAGGCACAGTTGGCCACAAAATACGAAGTGGGAGGGGTAGATCGCACCACTAGCTGCCCGGTCGATTCCCAGATCGGGACGATCGAAACAGACTACAGCTACTTCCCCAAGGGGGGACCCATTCAAAACCTCGCCCCGGTCTACAACATGGTGCCCGGTCCCGGTCAGACGGCGGTGTTCGGGTTCAACAGCGCGGGCATCGTCATGGCGAATGTCGTCGTGTCGGTGCGCCCCGGGGATTTCGGGTTGAGCACGATGAGCGCGAACGTGATCGGCTCTATCGAAGTACACAGTGTCTCGCTGACGGTGTGGGGTGTCCCTGACGATCCGAGCCACGATGAAATGCGTGGGGCTGAATGCTTCTCCGGCTCATGCACCGGCGGTGGTCTCTCGGCTGGGAAGGACCCCTCACCGTTCGTCAGCAACCCGACGCAGTGCGCCGGTGAACCGTTGCGGGCGCGTCTACACGTCGAATCGTGGCAGCCTGAGCAACCGCAGGAAGCAGAAGCGAATGTCGGACCGTTCACGGGCTGTGAAGACCTGGGGTTCGGTCCATCGTTGACGCTGACGCCCGAAGTCAAGCAGGCGGCGAGTCCGTCTGGTTACACGGTCGATATGAACGTCCCGCAGGATGACGAAGCAAAGGGCCTCGCGACGGCGGACCTGCGCAAAACGACGATCATTTTTCCCGCCGGTGTGGTGCTGTCCCCCTCAGCTGCGACTGGACTTGAAGCGTGTACGGAAGCGCAGGTGGGAATGGTGGACGGCGTGGCGAACGGCGAACCGGTGGGTTGCCCAGAAGCGTCCCGGATCGGGGCGGCGACCGTCACGACCCCGGCGTTGTTCGACAAACTGACGGGTGGACTGTACCTGGCTGCTCCGGCGTCGGGCCCGATCACCAAACCGCCCTACCACGTGTTCCTCACGCTGGCCGCCGACGGTGTGCTGATCGAGCTGGAGGGGTCCGTGGAAGCCGACGCAGCGACCGGCCAGTTGACGGCAACGTTCGAAAAAACCCCACAGGCGCCGTTCAGCGAACTGGAACTGCACATGAACGGCGGGTCGCGCGCGCCGCTGGCGAACCCCAGCTCGTGCGGGCTGTTTGAAGCGAATAGCGACCTCACGCCCTGGACCTCGCCGTCGGAGCCGGACACGCTGCTGACCAGCACGTTTGAAATCACAGGCTGCCAGGCGCCGCGGTTCGCTCCGACGTTTGTGGTGGGCACGACCTCAAACCAGGCGGGTGGATACAGCCCGCTGAGCGTAACGTTCTCCCGCGAAGACGCCGACGAGGATCTCAGCGGGATCACGGTCACGACGCCCCCCGGCCTGTCGGGCAACCTCTCAAAGGTCCCGCTGTGCGGCGAACCGCAGGCGGCGCAGGGCACGTGCCCGGAAGCGAGCCGGATCGGCGAACTGACGGCCGGCGCCGGACCGGGCCCCGAACCGTTCTTCATCAGAGACGGCAAGGTCTTCCTGACCGGCCCGTACAACGGGGCGCCGTTCGGGCTCTCGATCGACGTGCCCGAGAAAGCCGGGCCGTTCGACCTCGGCGAAGGCCCGTGCGACTGCGAAGTGGTGCGAGCCACCGTCAAAGTGGACCCCCACACGGCGCAGCTGACGGTCTCCAACGGAGCCCTGCCGACGATCAAGGACGGCATCCCGTTCCAGGTCAAGTCGGTCAACGTCAACATCAACCGCCCGGAATTCGTGTTCAACCCGACGAGCTGCGACCCGATGAGCGTCACCGGGACGCTGTCGAGCACGCAGGGCGCGAGCGCGCAGGTATCGAACCACTTCCAGGTGACCAACTGCGCGGCGCTGTCGTTCAAGCCCACGTTCAAGGTCTCGACCTCGGGGAAGACGAGCCGAGCGGATGGGACAAGCCTGGCTGTGAAACTGAGCTTCCCGAGCGCGCCGCTAGGCACGTCGGCGAACATCGCGCGGGTCAAAGTCGAACTCCCCAAGCAGCTGCCCTCGCGGCTGAAGACGCTGCAGAAGGCGTGCGTCGCCGCGACGTTCGAAGCGAATCCGGCGAACTGCCCCGCGGCGTCCGTGGTGGGCCACGCGAAGGCGATCACGCCGATCCTGCCGGTGCCGCTGGAAGGCCCGGCGTACTTCGTCTCCCACGGTGGGGAAGCGTTCCCGAGTCTGATCGTCGTGCTGCAGGGCTACGGCGTCACGGTCGACCTGGTCGGGACGACGTTCATCAGCAAGCACGGGATCACGAGCAGCACGTTCAAGACCGTCCCCGACGTCCCCGTCGGCACCTTCGAGCTGACGCTCCCCGAGGGGCCGACCTCCGCGCTGGCGGCTAACGGGAACCTCTGCGACGACAAGAAGCTCGCGATGCCGACCGAATTCATCGCGCAGGACAACGCGGTGGTGCGCCGCAGCACCCCGATCGCGGTCACGGGCTGCCCGAAGCGGACGACCCGCCACAGACCCTATAAGTAGGGGCTTCTCGGGCGTGAGCCCTTGACGAGCTCGCGGGCGCCCGACCGACCCTTCGGCGCCCGAGAGACCCCGGGAGCGTGGAATCTCCTCTCCCACGCGTTGTTCTCGGAGTCGCTGAGCGGGGGGCCGGCCACCCAGACCGGCTCCCCGCCAGCAGCACCATCAGACGCCGCCTGCGCGCCGCGCCGGGCGGCTGAGAAACAGCGACCGACAGCTCAGAAAAAATTGCTCGCTGCGTGACGAGGCCCTACTGCTCTTGATTCGACGGGCGCGCGCGCAGGTGCCAGCGGCCAAGGCGGCACCTAGAATCATCAATGCTGGTGCATGGTTTGAGGTGTCGGGCGCGATCTCCCTTGGGGGCGCGTGCGCGCGCCGAAGGGGTGTGTAGGAAACATTTCGGCCCTTCGGGCAAGTCGGAGACAATCCTTCCCAAACCCTTGAAAAGCTCCTAAGGTTATGATCTCATGCGTTGACAACCTCGAATCAGAGCTTTTGGAAGCATCACGACCAACGGCATTGAAAGGGGCTGCGACGAGGACAAGGCAACCAACGACCAGTAAGACAAAGCACATCAAAACGGAATCCGACAGGCATCAGGCATAGAAGGCCAGAGCCGGAGCGTCCTCGCCGCAAGCACGGGTCGCCTCGGGATCGGCTGACAACGATCAACAAGCCAACTAGACCAAAGATAGGAGTAGGAAACGAAATGAAACATCTCGTTAAAATCGTGGGGCTCTGCCTCGCGTCCATGCTCGTGATGGGCATGGCCATCACGGCCACCGCTTCGGCGACGCCGCACTGGTTAGACTGTGCCGAAGGATCAGGTAGCACCAAATACTCGACGAGTCAGTGCACCACTGCAGAATCAGGTGGTAAATGGCAGTGGAATGAAGTCACTGGTACGGAGAAAACCGTCACCAAGGGCTCGCTGTTGCTCAAGGATCTAGACTCGCCCCTAGGAGTGAGTGAAGTCGAATGCTGGGGCGAAGCGGCAGGTACTGTAGGCCCTGGTGCGTTCGACCTGACGACCTCGGTCACAGTCAATGCTAAAAACTGTAGAGCAATCAAAGGGTGCGAAAAAGTAGAATCCATCGAAGCAGTTGATTTGCCCTGGCAAACCGAAGTCACCGAACCCAAAGTTGGAGAATACGTCGATCTGCTCAATGGCGATGGCAAAGGTGAACCCGGATACAAGGTGGTCTGCAAAGAGGTCCTCAATTTCACGGACACATGCACGAACTCAGGCACGGAAAGCCTCCTGCTGGAAAACAAGAACACGGGTGGGGTATTATTAGTATTAGCCACCTTCCAGAAGTTAAGAAAAGGGATATGCTCGGCCAGCACCCTCAGTTCAAAAGAATCGGGTGAAGTGTCCGGCAGCCTTGCTGTCTTATTAGAAAGTGGCGGAGGGCTTCGTTTGGCGTAGCCTAGTAAAGGCATCTAACGACCTTCGTTGAGTGAAACGGGTGGGGCCGGTTTCACGCCGGTCCCACCCGTATTATGAGAGGCAGGTCGTATGGTTGTGGTGCGGAGGGTCTGTATGCCGCGTCGTCGTACGCGGGTGATTGATGTACGAGAGGAGGAGAGGCCATATGCGGCTGCGGAGGGGCGAGATCGATGGGGCGTGTATGTACGGTGGGAGGAGAGCAACCCCTTGGATTGTAACGGTAGTGGTATTGGTGGCCGCATGTTTGATGACGTTTACGGGGACCGCGCCGGCCTCAATAGGCCCGTGCCCGAACGCGGCCTTTCGTGTAGGGCCATCTGCGGACCTACCCGATTGCCGGGTCTATGAGATGGTAACTCCAGTGGAAAAAGGTCGCACACAGGCACTCACGTTTACCGAAGGCGCGAGTCGCGCGCTTGTCGCCCGCGACGGCGAAAGGCTGGCGCTTGAAACCATCGTCGCGCTCGAACCGAACCCCAATACTCCAGCCAGTTTCATCGGTACACGCCTGGTCGTTTCGCGCAACGCGGCGTCCGGATGGGCACCGACGTCTCTGGTGGTGCCGGGCGCCAACACCCGCGATATCACTATGCGTCTTTTTAGCGCCGACCTGTCGCAGTTTGGGCTTGAATGGGAAACCCGTCTACAGGGCACGGAAATGTCGCCGGATGTTGAATTCGAAGCTGGCCGCGTGGACGGTTCCGGCGCGCTTGTGGCGAGCATTCCACAGGAGGAGGCCGAAGCCCACCGAACAGAATGGCTCGGTGCGTCTGCGAATTTCAGCGATCTGCTGTTTGCCTCCGTGGACCACAACCTCCTCTCGGCTCCGACGGGTACTGACGTACACGCTTATGACCTCTACGATTGGACCGGCGAACATCTCGAACTTGTCAATGCGCCGAGCGGGGCGTTTTCCAACCGTTGCGGAGCCACGCTGGGAAGTGGACCAATCGCCTACGGGGACAACAACTCCGCGACAGTCAATGCCGTATCGGAAGACGGCGCGGAGATCTTCTTCACGAGTCCCAGCCATGAAGCAGACGCAGGAGCTGCCGAACCTGGCTGCGAAGAACCTACCGGCCTTTACATGCGCGTGAAAGGCCAAGAAACCATCAACGTGGCGGCACCTGAACCGGGGGTAGAAGTCGGCACAGTGACAAACCCGCTGTTGCCAGTGCGCTACAACTATGCAACCCCAAATGGGGTGGAGGTCTTCTTCAACACGGAAATGGCGTTGACGGCCGATGATACCTCGAAAGCGAACAAGCTGTTCGAGTACGATACCGTCACGAAAACCTTGAGGCGTGTCGCCGACGGCGTCCCAACAGCGGTTGGAGTGGGTGTCGTCTACGAGGAAGGCTACATCTTCTCTGAAGATGGCTCAGTGGTATATATCGAGCCAACATCAAACGGTAGCCCCCGCGCAATCTACCGGGTCGAAACGGCCACCGGGAAGCACAGCTTTGTTGCGGACGCCAGCGAACCGATCAGTAGCTCAGAACCGTCGTACTCCACGCCCAACGGCGACTTCTTTCTGTTTGCCGCCGCCGGCCGGCCCGGTGAAGACGGCGTCGCGAACGAACCGCGGGGTGCCGGCCACAACGAGCTCTACCGCTACGACAACGCTACCGGCGCTGTGATCTGCGTGACATGCGGCGCCGGCGTCGCGCCCGAACAGGGCGAAGTCGTTCTACGCTCCACGGAGCTCGAGCCGCCGAATATCGCCTCTCCGCTGAATCAGCTTTCCGAAGATGGACAGAAAGTATTTTTCCAGACGACGGCACGACTTGTCCCGGCCGATACCAACAGCGCTGAAACTGACATTACTTCTGCCAGCGGAACCCCCGGTTTGGATGTATATGAGTGGGAGGCCGACGGCTCGGGTGGTTGTGAATTGAGCCAGGGATGTACATACTTGCTCTCCGCGGGGGAAGATTCGGGTCCGTCCACGTTTCTCGGTGCGAGTGCCAACGGGAGCGACGTGTTCCTTGAGTCTCCCGCGCAGCTTGTTCCGCAGGCGACGCCAGGCTTCCCGAGCATCTATGACGTGCGTGTGGACGGCGGCTTCGCGCCTGAGTCGCATGAACCAGAATGCCTGTTGAGCTGTCAGGAAGTGGGCACTCCGGCACCGCTCTTTGGTTCGGGAGCGAGCCTGACGTTCGCGGGCCCGGGCAACCCGCCCGTGCCGCCCGTCAAGCCAAAGCCGAGACCCCGTAAACGGCACAAAGGGAAGTCGAGGGCCGGCGGACACCGCGCCAAGACCGGACGCGCGAGCAAAAGGGGGAGGCGGTCATGAAGCTCCGTATGAGGGCGGCACTTGTGGGCATCGCGGTCGCGTCGGTGTGCGTTTGTGCAACGCCGGTTGCGGCACAGGCGGCGTTTGAAATCGAACCGGGGAGCTTCACGGTAAGCACGTCCATCGAAGAACAGCCCGGCGTGCGCGTCGTCAACGATCAGGCCGGTGCGCACGCCGATCTGACTACGAGCTTCGCCTTCAAGAAGAACGAAGGGGGGAGCGTCGGCGGGCTCGTGCGCAATGCCGAAGTGGTCCTGCCGGTGGGCTTCGCCGGCTATCCGGCGAACGTCAAGACCTGCTCGCCAGTCCAGCTCCAGCTGGAAAAGTGTCCTGCGGATTCGCAGATTGGAACGATAGAAGCGGTATTGAGGTTCACTTCCACAGAGACCACTACTTTTACGTACCCTGTGTACAACATGGTGCCGCTGCCAGATGAGGCCGCTGTGTTCGGCTTTGTTGTGACGGAAATTATATCGGGTGGTATTGTGCTGTCCGTCGGGCCCGACAACAGGGTGCATGCCAAGGCCACTAACGTGTTCTCGGCTGCGGAGATCGTCCGTCAGTCGCTGACGGTGTGGGGCGTTCCGGCCGATGTGTCCCACACGCCGCAGCGAGGTGCGGAGTACCACTGCATTCAGTACAACGAAGAAAAAAAGCGTTGCGAAGGCGGTGGCGCGGAAGCCGACGAAAATCCGGTTCCCTTCCTCGTCAACCCGACCCAGTGCACCGCCGAACCGCTGACCGCTGAAGTGAACGTCGAATCGTGGGAGGGCGAAAAGGTCCCCACCGCTACGGCGGCGATGGGCCCCTTCACCGGCTGCGAATCGCTCAAGTTCGCTCCGACCCTTTTGGTTGAACCGGAACGGAGCCAACCGACGACCCCCACTGGCTACGCCGTCGATCTTGACGTCCCACAAACCGAAGGCGCCGAAAGCCTCGGTGCAGCCGACCTGAAGCAGGCGATCGTGACGATGCCCGAAGGCGTCGTGCTCTCCCCATCGGCGGCGAACGGGCTCGAAGTCTGCACCGAAACGCAACTCGGTATGGAAAACGGCGTCCCGAACGGCGAACCGGTGCACTGTCCGAGTGGTTCGAAGCTCGGGGTCGTGTCGGTCGTCACGCCGGCGCTCACCGGTGAATTGAAGGGCTTCCTCTATCTCGGCGACCCCTCGTCGGGTCCCATCACGGGCCCACCGTTCACCGTCTATCTGACCCTGTCGGGCCACGGTGTCCTGGTCAAGATCAAAGGGACGGTTACGCCGAACGAAAAAACGGGGCAGCTCACGACGACGTTCGACGAAAATCCCGAGCTGCCGTTCAGCGAACTCAAGCTGCTGCTCAACGGCGGCGCGCGCGCTACACTCGCGAACCCGAGCGTCTGCGGGCCCTACCACGCCGCAAGCGAACTGACTCCGTGGACGGCACCGTTCGAGGCGGCGGTTACGCAGCCGAGCTTCCCGTTTGAAATCACCGGCTGCCGGCCGCCCCGGTTCGACCCGTCGTTCGCGGCGAGCACGCTGAGCAACCAGGCTGGCGGCTACAGCACGCTGCGGGTCACGTTCGGGCGCGAAGATGCCGATGAGGATCTTGGTGGGCTGACGGTCACGACGCCCCCGGGCGTGTCGGGCAACCTCTCGAAGGTCCCGCTGTGCGGGGAACCGCAGGCCGCAGAAGGGACGTGCCCGGAAGCGAGCAGGATCGGTGAACTGACGGCCGGCGCTGGACCTGGTCCCGAACCGTACTTCATCAAAGGCGGCCGGGTTTTCCTCACCGGCCCCTACGATGGCGCTCCGTTCGGCCTCTCGATTGACGTGCCGGAGAAAGCGGGGCCGTTCGACTTCGGCGGCGGGCCGTGCGACTGCGAAGTGGTACGTGCGACCGTCAAGGTGGACCCGCACACGGCGCAGCTGACGGTCTCCAACGGGGCGCTGCCGACGATGAAGGACGGCATTCCGTTCCAGGTGAAGTCGGTCAACGTCGACATCAACCGCCCGGAATTCGTGTTCAACCCGACGAGCTGCGACCCGATGAGCGTCACCGGGACGCTGTCGAGCACGCAGGGCATGACCGCGCAGGCGTCGAGCCACTTCCAGGCGACCAACTGCGCGGCGCTGTCGTTCAAGCCCACGTTCAAGGTCTCGACCTCGGGGAAGACCAGCCGGGCGGACGGTGCGAGCCTGACCGCGAAGCTGAGCTTCCCCAAGGCACCGCAGGGCACCCAGGCGAACATCGCGCGAGTCAAAGTCGAACTCCCCAAGCAGCTCCCCTCGCGGCTGAAGACGCTGCAGAAGGCGTGCACGGCCGCGACGTTCGAAGCGAACCCGGCCAACTGCCCCGCGGCGTCCGTGGTCGGGCACGCGAAGGCGATCACGCCGATCCTGCCGGTGCCGCTGGAAGGCCCGGCGTACTTCGTCTCGCACGGCGGCGAAGCGTTCCCGAGCCTGGTCGTCGTGCTGCAGGGCTACGGCGTCACGGTCGACTTGGTCGGCACGACGTTCATCAGCAAGCACGGGATCACGAGCTCGACGTTCAAGACCGTCCCCGACGTTCCCGTCGGAAGCTTCGAACTGACGCTGCCCGAGGGGCCGACCTCCGCGCTGGCGGCGCCTGTGAACCTCTGCGACGCCAAGAAGCTCGCGATGCCGACCGAATTCCTCGCGCAGGACAACACGGTGGTGCGCCGCAGCACCCCGATCGCGGTCACCGGCTGCCCGAAGCGGACCATCCGCCACAGAGCCCACGGGAGCGTGCACCGGAGCCCGCACAGACGTTCCGCGTAGACATAGACGAAGGCTCGCGGGCGCCCGACCGACCCTTCGGCGCCCGCAGAGACCCCGAGAGCGTGGAAACTCCTCTCCCACGCGCGTTGTTCTCGGAGTCGCTGAGCGGGGGGCCGGCCACCCAGACCGGCTCCCCGCCAGCAGCACTGTCGAGCGCCGCTCGCGGTGGCCGGCGGGCACGCGTTCCGGTTCCGTGGCCGCGGGGACTAGACTCCCCCGATAGGTACATGAACCGCCCCGCGCCAGACCGCCACGCCGACCCGCCGGCCAAGACCCGGTTCATCTTCATCACCGGCGGCGTGGTCTCCTCGCTCGGGAAGGGCATCGCCGCGGCCTCGCTTGGGCGGCTGCTCGTTGCGCGGGGGCTGACCGTCGGGTTGCAGAAGTTCGACCCCTACATCAACGTCAACCCGGGCACGATGTCCCCCTACCAGCACGGGGAGGTGTTCGTCACCGAGGACGGCGCCGAGACCGACTTGGACCTCGGGCACTACGAGCGCTTCACCGACGCCAACACCTCGCGCGCCTCGAACGTCACCGCGGGGGGCGTCTACGACACCGTGATCCGCCGCGAGCGGCGGGGGGACTACCTCGGGGGCACCGTCCAGGTGGTGCCGCACATCACGGACGAGATCAAGCAGCGCATCGCGCTGATCGCGCAGTCCTCCGACGTGGACTTCGTGATCACCGAGATCGGCGGGACCGTCGGGGACATCGAGTCGCTGCCGTTCCTGGAGGCGATCCGCCAGTTCCCCGTCAACGTGGGGCGGCGACGCTGCATGTTCATCCACCTCACCCTCGTCCCCTACATCGGCCACGCCGGCGAGCTGAAGACCAAGCCCACCCAGCACTCCGTCAACGAGCTGCGGCGCATCGGGATCGCCCCCGACATGCTGATGTGCCGCTCGGAGGGCTCGCTCTCGCAGGAGATCCGCAAGAAGATCGCGCTCTTCGCGAGCCTCCCGCCGTCCGCGATCGTCTCCGCGTGCGACGTCGACAACATCTACAAGGTTCCGCTCACCTTCCGCGAGCAGGGCGTCAACGACTTCATCCTCGAGCACTTCGGCGTCGAGGCCCCCGCACCCGACCTCTCCAGCTGGCAGGAGCCGATTGAGCGCGCCGAGCGGGCTGGCCGATCTTCGATCGGCGGTCGCACCGTGCGCATCGCGATCGTCGGCAAGTACGTGCAGCTCGAGGACGCCTACCTCTCTGTCTCCGAGGCGCTGCGCCACGCTGCCGCGCTGCAGGACTCGCGCGTGGAGATCGAGTGGGTGGACTCCGAACGGCTCGAGGGCGCCAGCAGGACTGAACGACTCGAGGGCGCCGGCGGGGCCGGGCGGCGCGACGGAGGAGAAGGAACGTGAGCGCACGCGGGAGCTGCTTGCCGGCGCCGACGGGATCCTGATCCCTGGCGGCTTCGGGGGGCGCGGGATCGAGGGCAAGATCGCCGCCGCGCAGCTCGCGCGCGAGCAGCGCATCCCTTACCTGGGGATCTGCCTCGGAATGCAGGTCGCAGTCGCCGAGTTTGCCCGCCACGTCGCCGGCATGGAGGGCGCCAACTCGACCGAGTTCGACCTCGAGACCCCGTTCCCCGTGATCGACCTGCTGCCCGAGCAGAAGGAGGTCGCGGACCTCGGCGGCACGATGCGCCTGGGGGCCGACCCGATCAAGCTCCACGAGGGCTCCCGCGCGCGGGCCGTGTACGGCGAGGCCGTCATCTACGAGCGCCACCGCCACCGCTACGAGGTCAACAACCTGCTGCGCAAGCGTCTGCAGAGCGCCGGCCTCGGCATCTCCGGGACCTCCCCCGACGAGCGCCTCGTCGAGGTCATCGAGCTGCCCGGCGGGGAGGGTGGGCATCCATTCTTCCTCGCCTCCCAGTTCCACCCCGAGTTCAAGTCCCGCCCCGAGCGCCCCGCGCCGCTCTTCCGCGAGTTCGTCGCCGCGGCGCTGGCCCGCCGCACCGGGTGGGACGGTGCAGGCGGAGTCGTGAGCGCCGCCCGGGGGTCCTCGGAGCAGGGCGAGGGCTCCCCGGTGCAGGCCGAGGCGCCCACCGCCGGCTCCACGTCCGGGGCGGGCTCCCAGGTGTTCCCCGGCGGCCGGTGAGCGTCTCGCTCTCCGCCCGCGGCGGCCCGCCCGACGAGCTCGAGCGCCGGTACCTGTCCGACACCTTCGCCGCCCTCTGCCGCATCGAGAGCCCCTCCGGCCGCGAGCGCGCCTGCGCGGAGTGGATCGCCGCGGAGTTGCGCGCGCTCGGGATCGAGGTGCAGGAGGACGACGCAGGCGCGACCGCCGGCTCGGACTGTGGCAACCTCCTCGCGCGGCTCCCTGGCGGTGGGTCGCGCGCGGGCGCCGAGAGTGGCCAGCAGGGTGGGCCGGATGGGCGGGGGTCGATTCTGCTCTGCGCGCACATGGACACCGTGCCCCTCCAGGCGCCCGTGGAGCCCGTAGTGTCCGACGGCTTCTGGGAGAACGCCCACGACGGGATCCTCGGAGCCGACAACAAGGCCGCCGTCGCCGTGCTGCTCACGCTCGCGCGCCGTGCACGGCGTGAAGGGCTGGAGGGGGTGGGCCTGCCCGTCAACCTCGAGCTGCTCTTCACCGTCGGCGAGGAGCGCTCGCTCGCGGGCGCCCGCGCGTTCGACGCGACGCGCCTGCGCAGCCGCTTCGGCTACGTCTTCGACCACTCCTCCCCGGTGGGCGAGGTGATCCTCTCCTCGCCCACCCACCACCGCCTGGAAGCCGTCTTCCGAGGCCTCGCCGCCCACGCCGGCGTGCGCCCCGAGCAGGGCCGCTCCGCGATCCTCGCCGCCGCGCGCGCCGTCGCCGACATGCGCCTCGGGCGCATCGACGGTGAGACGACCGCCAACGTTGGCACGATCGCCGGGGGCTCGGCGATCAACGTCGTCCCCGAGCGCTGCTCGCTCGTGGCCGAGGTTCGCTCCCTGCGCGAGGAGCGCGCCGAGGAGATCCTCGCTGAGCTGCTGGACTGCGTGCACGAGGCCGCCAACCTCCCCGAGTGCGAATGCGACGTCGAGGTGACCGTCGAGCGCACCTTCCGGGGCTACCGCACCTCCCCCTCGACCCCCGCGGTGTGCGCCGCCGAGCAGGCGCTGCGCGCCTGCGGTTACGAGCCGGTGCGAATCGCGAGCGGCGGCGCCTCTGACGCCAACGCGTTGATCGCCGCCGGCCTGCCCGTGGTCAACCTCGCCAACGGCACCGAGCGCAACCACGAGCCCGGCGAGCGCGTCTCAGTCGCCGCGCTGGAGGCCACGCTCGCGCTCGCGCTCGCGCTGCCCGACGCCGCGGCCGCAGTGATGCAGGAGTAGCTCCACGCAGGGCGAAATGCCCAGACCGTGAGCACCACCACCGCCGGCGCGAGCATCGAGAGCCTCTCGCTCGACTTCCTCGCCTATCTCGAGCTCGAGCGGGGGCTCTCGCGCAACACGCTCGAGGCGTACCGCGCCGACCTGCTCCAGCTTGGGGCCTTCCTGAGCCGTCGCGGCGTGCGCGCGCTCGATGCCAGCCACGGCGACCTCGCCGCGTTCCTTGCCGAGCTCGCCTCCGGCACCGCCGAGCGGCCCGCCGTCGCGCCCGCCACGCTGCAGCGCAAGGCCGCCTGCCTGCGCTCGTTCTACCGCCACCTCCGTCGCGAGGGGCTGCTCGCTCACGACCCCACCGCCGAGCTGCGCGGGCCCCCGCGGCTGCAGCGCCTGCCCTCGGTGCTCACTCGCGAGGAGGTCGCGCTACTGCTACGCCAGCCCTCCGGCTCGGGGCCACTTGCTTTGCGCGACCGCGCGCTGCTGGAGGTCCTCTACGCCTGCGGGCTGCGCGCCTCGGAGGCGATCGTCCTGGCGCTCGGCGATGTCAACCTCGACGAGGGACTGCTGCGCGCGCGTGGCAAGGGCTCCAAGGAGCGCATCGTCCCCGTCGGGCGAGTCGCCGTCGGCGCGCTGCGCGTCTGGTGCGAGCGCGGGCGCCCCGCTCTGCTGGCCGGCGGCGGGGCTCTGACCGCCTCCACGACGCTCTTTCTCAACCACCGCGGGCGACCGCTCACCCGCCAGGGTCTCTACAAGATCGTCCAGGGCCACGCGCGCAGCGCCGGCCTCGCCGAGCGCATGTCTCCCCACACTCTGCGCCACACCTTCGCCACCCACCTGCTCGCCGGCGGCTGCGACCTTCGCTCTCTGCAGGACATGCTCGGCCACGCGGACCTCGCCACCACTCAGATCTACACCCACCTCTCCGCCGAGCGCCTCAAGGACGTCTACTTCGCCGCGCACCCGCGCGCGCAACGGTAGGCGCAAGAGCCTACCCCGATTGGGGCGTGCGAGCCAAGAGGGGTAGGCCCTAAGCTGGGTTCCTTGCCCGAGCTCCCCGAGGTCGAGACGATCCGCCGCCAGCTCGCCCCCCTTGTGGAGGGTCGGCGCTTGGCGCGCGTGGAGATCCTCGACCCCCGCTGGTCGCGCCCGCTCGCTCCCGAGGAGCTGGCCGACGCGCTCGTGGGGCGGCGCGTCGAGCGCCTGCAGCGGCGCGGCAAGTACCTCATCTGGGGGCTCTCCGGCGAGGTCTTTCTCGTCCAGCACCTGCGGATGACCGGGGCGGTTCTGTGCGAGCCTCGGCCCGAGCCGCCCCACGTGAGCGCGCGAATCGAGCTGGGGGGGCGCAGCGGTGGCGGTGGCCCTCGCCGCCGGCGTCTTGTGGTCGTCGATCCGCGGCGCTTCGGCACCGGCGAGCTGCGGCTCGGCGAGGCGGCGCTCGAGGAGTTCTTCGCCGCGCGCCTCGGGCTGGAGCCGCTGGACGAGCGGTTCACCGCCGCGCACCTGCGCGCGCTCGCGCGCGGGCGCACCGCCCCGGTCAAGGCGTTCCTGCTCGACCAGCGCCGCGTCGCGGGGGTCGGCAACATCTACGCCGACGAGGCGCTTTTCCGTGCGGGCGTCCACCCGCTGCGCCCCGCGGGGCGGCTCACCGGCGCGCAGTACGCGCGCCTGCGCGAGACCGTGATCGAGGTCCTGCTCGACGGCATCGACGCGCGCGGGGCCACGATCGACGACTTCCGCCACGTCAACGGGGTGCGCGGCTCCTTTCAGGACCGCTTCCTCGTGCACCGCCATGCCGGGGAGCCCTGCCCGAGGTGTGGGCGGACGATCGTGAAGCTGGTTGTGGGCGGGCGCGGGACCTACGTCTGCGAGCGCTGCCAGCCCCGGCCGCGGGGGACCGGCGGGCGAGGGCTCAGGCTCAGGCCGCTGGCTGAAACGGGGATGCTGGCCGAAACGGGGATTCGGGCCGGAGGCCCGTGTCCCCCGGCTTCGGTCGAAGGCCAGTGTCTACCGGCTTCAGTAGTTCCTGCAGCCGGCCGCTCTCGACGGCCGCCTGCGTCTCGTTGAAGCTGCCCACGAGCTGGTCGCCGACGACGACCTGGGGGAAGGTCATCATGCCCGTCCTCTGCGTCAGCTCCCTCCGCCCCTCCGGGTCCTTGGAGAGGTTCACCTCGGAGAACTCCAGTCCGCGGGACTTCAGTAGCCCCTTGACGCGCGCGCAGTAGCCGCAGGGCTCGGTCGTGTAAACGGTTATGTGGCGCATTACTTCATAAAGTATAGCTGGGCCTCGGGGCCCAAACGGGCCCACACCATCGAAGCCGTCCGACGATCGCCCCACCGGGCCGCCGACGCCGATCCTACACTCGGCCCCCATGGCTGGGCCGGTCAAGACCGAGGCGGTGGTGCTGCGCTCGATGCGCTACGGGGAGGCGGACCGCATCCTGCACGTCTACACCCCCCACCGCGGGCGGGTGAGCGCGATCGCCAAGGGGGTGCGGCGCACCCGCAGTCGCTTCGGGGGGCGCCTGGAGCCGTTCTTCCGCCTGCGCCTGGAGCTGCACGAGGGGCGCGGGGAGCTGTTGACGGTCACTGGCGCGCACACGGTGGATGGGCACCCGCGCTTGCGCCAAGACGCGCACGCGCTCGACTCGGCCGCCCGCGCCTGCGACGCGGTGGGGCGCCTGTTCGAGACCGAGGAGCCCCACCCCGGCGTGTTTCACCTGCTCTGCCGCAAGCTCAGTCTGCTCGACGCGCAGCCCGCGGCAGCCACTCGCGCGGGCGGCCTGCAGTTCCGCCTGAAGCTGCTGCACGCCGCCGGTCTCGCCCCGCAGCTGGGGGCGTGCGCGCACTGTGGCGAGCCCGAGCACCTGGTCGGCTTCTCCGGCGCGGCGGGGGGCGTGGTCTGCGGCGCGTGCGAGGCGGCTTCGTTTCCGCTCGGCGAGGACGCCCACGGCTTCATGGTGCAGGCCTTCGCCCAGGCGCTCGCCGAGGCCCCCTCGGCCTCCGAGCAGACGCTCGGCCAGGTCGAGCGCGCGATCTCCGAGACGCTCGAGCACCACGCCCACCTGCGGCTGCGGCCTCTGGCCGGCCGGACCTCGGTTGGGCGGGCCGGTTGACCGACGCTTGCCGGCGCGTGCCGGGTGTGCCGGCCCTCGCGAAGCCCTGCCTGTATCGTGACGGTCGTGGACGAGGGGTTGCCAATCGCCTACCAGCTGCTCGACGCCGGCGTGCCCGTGCTGGCGTCCGACGGCACCCAGGTGGGGACCGTGATGAGCGTGCTGGCGGCCCCCGAGAAGGACGTCTTCCACGGGCTCCTGGTCAAGACCACCGGCCGCACCGTCCACTTCGTCGAGGCGGCCGACGTCGCGTCACTGCACGAACACGGCGTCAACCTGCGGATCGACACGGCTGCCGTCATGGGCCTCCCCGGGCCGGAGCACAAGGCGCCGGTGTTCAACGAGGACCCCGGCGACCAGGGGCGCTGGCACCACTGGGTCCACCACCTCTCCGGCCGCGGCGACTGGAACCGCGAGCGCTGAGCGCGGATCGGCTCCGACGGCGCGGCCGCGCGCGGTGCCACAATCGAAGGTGTGAGCGTCGCGGCACACGAGGACACTGCGGTCGAGGGCACGGTGGCGGCCGCTTTCGCGACGCGCCGAGAAGAGCTCGAGGAGCTGACGCTGAGCCCGCGCGCGGCGCGCTCCTACCCGGCACGGCGCGCGCGGGCGGAGGAGGACTGCGCGCTGCGCACCCCCTTCCAGCGCGACCGCGACCGGATCGTGCACTGCAAGGCGTTCCGCCGCCTGAAGCACAAGACGCAGGTGTTCGTGGCGCCGCTGGGGGACCACTACCGCACGCGGCTGACCCACACGCTGGAGGTGACCGGGATCTCGCGCACGGTGGCGCGCGCGCTGCGGCTCAACGAGGACCTGACAGAGGCGATCGGCCTCGGCCACGACCTCGGGCACCCGCCCTTCGGGCACATCGGCGAGGAGGTGCTCGACGCCTGCCTGCGCGAGCGCTTCGGCGGGGGCTTCCGCCACTACGAGCACTCGCTGCGGGTGGTCGAGCGCCTCGAGCCGGCACCGACGGGCGACAGCCCGTTGGTGGGCGCGGGCCTCAACCTGACTGAGCAGGTCCGCGACGGCATCGCGCGGCACTCCAGCCGCGCGCCGCAGCCCGCGACGCAGGAGGGGCGGATCGTGCGGGTGATGGACCGCGTGGCGTACATCAACCACGACATCGACGACGCGGTGCGCGCGGGCGTGCTCGACGAGCGCGACCTCCCCGCCGAGCCGCTGGCGGTGCTGGGGCGCACGGGCTCTGAGCGGATCGACGCGCTGGTACACGACATGGTGGAGCGCTCGGCGCGCGCTGGGGAGATCGTCCAGGGCGAGGAGGCCGCCCGCGCAATGGGGGCGCTGCGGGAGTTCATGTTCGAGCGCGTGTACCTCGGCCCGGAGGTGCGCGCCGAGCGCGAGCGCATCGAGGTGGTGGTGCGCAGGCTGTTCGAGCACTACGTCGCCCACCCGGAGCAGATGCCCGGGTCGCCTCCCCTCGGGGCGCAGGCCGCGCCGGCGCAGAGCGTCGAGGACACAGAGGCGGACCTAGCCCAGCGCGTGACCGACTACCTGGCGGGGATGACCGACCGGTACTGCATCAGGGTATACACCGAGCTCCAGGTGCCCCGCGCGTTCGCGGGCTGATGGGGCCGTCCGCCAGGAAGGCGCGCCGCGAGTGCCGCCGGCGTGCGTCGCAGGGCGAGTGCCGGTGCGGCAGGCCGCGCCCGGCGAGCGCGAGCGGCTAGCGTAACCCCGTGGCCCGCTACACACAGGCGTCCAAGGACCGTGTGCGCGACGCGGTGGACTTCGTGGAGCTGGTCTCCACGCGCACCGACCTGCGCCGCGCGGGGCCTAGCGCGTATGAGGGCCTGTGCCCGTTCCACGACGAGCGCACCCCCTCCTTCGGGATCAACCCCGCCAGCAAGGTGTACTACTGCTTCGGCTGCCAGGCCAAGGGGGACGTGTTCACGTTCGTGCAGGAGACCGAGGGCGTGGACTTCAAAGAGGCGCTCGAGCTGCTCGCGGACCGCTGCGGGGTGGAGCTCGAGCGCGAGGCGGAGGACCCCCGCGAAGCGGAGCGCCGCCGCCACCGCGAGCGCCTGGGGGAGCTGCTGGCGCGCACGAGCGCCTACTACGAGCGCTGCCTGTGGGACTCCAAGGAGGCCCAGCGGGCGCGCGAGTACCTGGAGGGCCGCGGCCTGCGTGAGGAGACGCTGCGGGCGTTCCACGTGGGGTTCGCCCCGAGCGCGTGGGACAAGGTGCTGGTGGCCTCACGGCGGGGCGGCTTCACCGAGCAGGAGCTCTACGCGACCGGCCTCGCGCAGCGCTCGGCGAGCGAGCGGGGGCGCGTGTACGACCGCTTCCGCGCGCGGCTCATGTTCCCGCTGGCCGACACCCGCGGGCGGGTGCTGGGCTTCGGCGCCCGCGCGCTGCGCGAGGAGCAGAAACCGAAGTACCTCAACACCTCGGACAACGAGGTGTACCACAAGGGCCGCCACCTCTACGGGGCGGACCTCGCCCGCGCGCACGCCGCCCGCGCCGGGCGCACGATCCTCTGCGAGGGGTACACCGACGTGATCGCGATGCACCAGGCGGGGTGGCCGAACACCGTAGGCCTGATGGGCACCGCGCTGACCGCCGAGCAGGTCGGGGAGCTCGCGCGGATGGCGCCGACGGTGCTGCTCGCCCTCGACGCGGACACCGCTGGGCAGGAGGCGATGCTGCGCGCGTCCCAGCTCGCGGCACGCCGGCGCCTGGAGCTGCGCGTGGTCAGCCTCCCCGGCGGGTCGGACCCCGCGGAGCTGCTCCAGCGCGAGGGGCCGGAGGGGATCGCAGCGGCGGTCGAGGAGGCCAAGCCGTTCGTGCGCTTCCGGGTGGAGCGCGTGCTCGCCGCGGGCGACCACGGGAGCCCCGAGGGCCGCGACCGCATGGTCAACGAGCTGCGCCCGGTCTTCGCGACGCTGCCCCCGAGCGCGATGCGAATGGAGCTCACACGCCTGGTGGCCGGGCGCCTGGAGCTGCCCGAGAGCCTCGCGGAGCGGCTGCTCTCGGCGCCGGCGAGTGCCGCAGCGCAGGCGAGCGGCGAGCGGACCCGAGCAGGCACCGGGCCGTCCGACGGAGCCGATGGGCGCGCACCCCGTGGGGGAGAGGATGGGATGGGGGCCCCCGCCCGGAGGGCGGGGCCTGGAGCGGCGTTCGCAGTGGGGGACCTGGCGCGGCGTGCAGAGACCGAGCGGACGTTCCTGGCGCTGTGCATCGCCTCCCCGGCGGAGGGCGAGCGGGCGCTGGCGGAGCTCGACCCCGAGGAGCACTTCACCAGCGAGCGGCTGCGCCGCGCGGCGGCGCACCTGCGCGCGGGTAGCCTGACCGAGCCGGTGGAGGGCGTCGCCGAGGAGGACCCCGAGCTGACGGGCGTGCTCGCCGAGCTCGTGGTGCAGGCCGGCCGCCTACCCGCCACTGCCGCCCCGGCGATGCTCGAGGTGCAGCGTATGCAGCTCGACCTCGCGCGCCTGGACCGCCGCATCCTCACCGCGCGCGCGCAGGGCAGCGGCGAGGTCAGCGACTTGGCCCACCACCGCGCCGAGGTCAAGCGCGCGTTCGAGCAGGCGTACGAGCGGGCGTTGGCGGAGACCGGGGGGTAGGGAGGACGCCCGTCGGTTCCATCGCCGACCGCTTGCGGGCGCGACTGAAACAGCAGAGGCGGTGGGAGTGGTGTCGCAGGCGATAGCCTGAGAGCAGATTCCGAGGAGGGGTCTGTGTACGAACCGACTTTGTTTCGCGACCGTCAGCGTCCCGCGCAGATCGTGCTGGGCGGTGTTGTTCCTGCGGTCGCCGGCGGGGTGGCCGGTGTGCTGGTCGGGGTCTCCAGCGGCGCCTACTGGGCGTTCGGTGCGCTTGCGGCGGTCGGGGCCGTCGTGGCCGGCTTCGAGCACCAGGACGGGTGGGGTGGGGCCGACCGCGGCCTGGTGGCCGGCTTGATCTACGGGATCGCCCTGCTCGTGGTGCACGCGGTCGTCGGCACCCACGCGAAGGTCTCGCTCGGCAGCTTTCCACCGCTGCTCGCGGTGGTCACCGCGATTGCCGGCATGTTGCTGAGCGCCCTCGGTGGACGGCTCGCTCGCCTGCAGCGGGAGCGCCGAACCCCGCCCGCTGAGACTGAGTGAAGCCCGGCACACCGCGCCAGGTCACACCCGCCGGTTAGGTCAACTGCCGGACCTTGGCAGAAGCCTGCCGAGCGAGCGCTGCGCGGTGGCGCTTGGCGCCGCCCAGCAGCGCCACGTCGAGCTGCGCGCGCTTGAACAGCCAGTGCACGTCGGCCTCCCAGGTGAACCCGATCCCGCCGTGCATCTGGATCGCGCTGGCGGTGACCGACGGGCCGCCTTCGGCCGCCGCTGCGGCGGCAAGTGCGGCTGCCTCGACCCGCAGCTGCGGGTCGGCGTCGGCGGCCCACGCCGCGTAGTAGGCGCTCGAGCGCACGCTCTCGGTGTGCAGCAGCATCTCTGCGCAGCGGTGCGAGACGGCCTGAAAGGACCCGACGGGGACCCCGAACTGCTGGCGCTCCTTGACGTAGGTGAGCGTCATGTCCAGCGCGCGCTGACAGACGCCCACGAGCTCGGCGGCGAGCGCCGCGCGGACCCGGTCGGCCGCGCCGGGGCCGAGGGGCGTGCCCTCGCCGCCCGCAACGGTCGCGTACCGACGGGTGGGGTCGATCGAGACGAACTCGCCGGTCGCGGGCGAGGCGAGCAGCTGTGCCTCGTCGCCGTCGAGCACGAGCACGACCGCTGCGCCGTCGGCGTCGGCTGCCAGCTCGCGCGTGCCGA
Organism: uncultured Solirubrobacterales bacterium; assembly: GCA_963725535.1. GTDB lineage: Bacteria > Actinomycetota > Thermoleophilia > Solirubrobacterales > Solirubrobacteraceae > Palsa-744. The sequence continues at coordinate 20,097 of CAVRYX010000005.1, read as the reverse complement.
TCCCGGCGGTCAGCTCCCCCGAGGCGAGCCCCGGCAGCCACCGGGCCCGCTGCTCGTCGGTGCCTGTGGCCTGGATCACCGCTGCGGCTGTGGCAGTGGAGAGGAAGGGCGTCGCCGCGCACGCGTACCCGAGCTCCTCGAGCAGGACGGCCAGCTCGACCGCGCCGAGCCCCTGGCCGCCGTGCTCCGTGGCGACGGCGATGCCCGGCCAGCCGAGCCCAACCAGCTCGCTCCACAGCGCGGCGTCGTACGCGGCGGCTTCGGCCGCCTCACGAACCTTCGAGAACGGCGAGCGCGAGGCCAGCAGCTCGCGGGCGACGTTCTTGATCTCGCGCTGCTCGGAAGTGAGGTCGAAGTCCACAGCGGCTCCTTAAGGGCCCACAACAAAATATCTGACGGTCCGGTGCGGCCGACCGATCGGAGATCGACGGGATCTCCGATCGGCCAGCGGCGTCTGCGCCACCCGCGATGCTCGCCGTGCCACCAGCACGGCTGCGCTCGCGTGCGTCGCATCCCATCCACGAATCGACCACCCCGATCCCGCCATCTCTTTTGCTGTGAACCCTAACGCGACTTGGGAAGGCCGAGCACGCGCTCGGCGACGATGTTCTTGAGCACCTCGGTCGTACCCCCCTCGATCGAGTTGCCACGGGCGCGCAGCAGCTCGTACGCCCAAGGGTCGTCCGCGCGCAGCGCGCGGGGGCCGAGCAGCTCGGCGGCGAGCTGCGTGAGCCGCTGGTTGGTGTCCGACCACATCCACTTGGTCAGCGACCCCTCCGGGCCGGGCTGGCCGTACCGCTCGATCGCGGTCAGGCCCCGGTAGGCCGTGAGCCGCACGAGCTCGGTGCGCAGGTGCAGCTCGCCGAGGCGGTCGGCGACGACGGGGTCCTCGAGCAGGCCTTCGCGGGCGGCCTCTTCGATCAAGCGGTCGAGCAGCTGGCGCAAGCGGACCTGCAGGAAGAACCCCAGGCCGGCGCGCTCGTTCATCAACGTCGTGAGCGCCACCTTCCAGCCGTTGCCCTCGCCCCCGAGCACGTTCTCGTGCGGGACGCGGGCACCGTCGAGGAACAGCTCGTTGAACTCGGGCTCGCCGGTGATCTGGCGCAGCGGGCGGATCTGCACGCCCTCCTGCTCCATGTCCATCAGGAAGTAGGTGAGCCCCTTGTGCTTGGGGGCCTCAGGATCCGAGCGCGCGACCAACATGCACCACTTCGAGTACTGCGCGGCGCTCGTCCACACCTTCTGGCCGGTGAGCACCCACTCATCTGCGTCCCGCACGGCGCGCGTCTTCAGGCTGGCGAGGTCTGAGCCGGCGTCGGGCTCGGAGAAGCCCTGGCACCAGATCTCATCCGCGGTCAGGATCGGCGAGAGGTAGCGCTCCTTCTGCTGCTCGGTGCCCCACGTCATGATCGTCGGACCGGCCAACAGCAGACCGAGCACGTTGGCCGGCAGGGGAGCGCCGGAGCGCCCCAGCTCCTCGAAGAAGATCGCCGACTCGGTCAGCGTCGCTCCGCGCCCGCCGTACTCGCGGGGCCAGTGCACGGCAGCCCAGCCCGCCTCGGCCAGCCGCCGCTGGAAGTCGCGCCGCCACGCGTACCGGCGGTCTTCCTCGCCGTCCGGCTCCTCGCCCGGGTCGTTCGCCACGAACCACGCGCGCAGCTCGTCGCGGAACGCGGTCTCCTGCTCACTGAAGGTCAAGTCCATGGTTGCACTCCTCCGCGAGGTGGCCGCATTGCGCGGCCGGCCCGATGTCCTCGATCGTGCAGGCTATCTCGTCGGGGGCGTCGTGTCGTAAAGTTGCAGCTGAACGACCGATCTGGGGTAGCTCAATCGGCAGAGCATTCGGCTGTTAACCGAAGGGTTGTGGGTTCGAGTCCCACCCCCAGAGCCTCAACGAGTCCCGCCGCGGTGTCAGCGGGATCGTGCAAGACCCACCACGCCGCCAGCTCCCGCGCGCTGGTGCGGATCGTGGGGTCATCTAGAGCCCGCTCCACGGCGAGGCGCAGAGGCCGGGGGGCGATGAAGCGGCGGGGAAGGCGCACCCCGGCGCCGGCCCAGTCCAGGCGAGCGGCGTTCTCGCTCATGTCGCCGAGAACGGGGCAGGCGACCACCGCGCAGCCGCTGGCAAGAGCGCGCGCGAGCGTGCCGTGGCCGGCGTGGCAGACGACCACGTCGCAGAGGGGCATGGTGCGCGCGTAGGAGAGCCACTCCACCACGCGGGCGTTCGCGGGGACCGACAAAGGCGCCGGAGGGAGGCGGCGGTTCCAGGTGGCGAGTACGCGCACCGGCGCGTCGGCGAGACCGCGCAGCGCGGCGCGCAGCAGGCGGTGCTCGGGGTCCTGGGCGGTCGAGGGGGCGATCAGGACCAGGGGGTCCTCGCCGGGCGGGAGCTCGACGTCCGCGGTCGGGGGCTCCCAGATCAGCGGCCCGACCACGTGCGCGTGGGCGGGCCAGACGCGGGGGTACTCGAGTTGGGGGAAGGTCCCCACGAGCGCGAGCTCACGGCTCGTGCCGCCGTGGACGTGGGCGAGCGGCGGCAGGTCGAGGCGCTCACGGACGGCGTTGAGGTCCCGGCGGCCCCGCTCCAAGCCGTGCTCCACAGGCCGCGTGGCGCGTCGCCAGAAGGCGCGGCCAAGCGCGGTGCGCGGCAGGCGGGCGCCGATCGAGTAGATCGGGGCGCCGGCCGGCGGGTGGGGGTGCACGTGGGGGATCAAGGTCGCCCAGGGGACGCCCTGAAGCTCGGCGGCGAGCGCGGGGGCGAGCGTGAGGATGTCGGCCACGACGACGTCGGGCGCTAGGTCGCGCACAAGCGGGAGCGTGTCGCGCGTAGCGTGCACCACGGCCTCGTAGAAGTCCAGCGGCGGAGCGCCCGGCCCCCCGTTGGGAAAGACGTGGTACTCGGGGGCGGCGGCGAAGCGCAGGCCCTCCGCCTCCACGGGCTCGCGCCAGCGCGTCCACGTCTGCAGCGTGACGTCGTGCCCGCGCGCGACCAGGCCTCGCCCGAGGGCAATCATCGGGAAAGCGTGACCCGGGTCCCCGAAGGCGCCCAGTAGCACTCGCCGCGAGGGAGCGTCGGTGCACCGGCCGTGGTCGCGGCCGATCGGAGTTTGCTCTACACGCTCGGTCGCCACCGCACCCAGCTTCGGTTTGGAGTCACGCAACCCCAGCCCTTGCAATCAAAAAAATCTCCGACCGCCGGACGACCACCAGGCGTCCCCGAGCTACGCCGCCGCGAGCTCTGCCACCAGGCGCAGCTGGGTAAGACGATCCTCGGCGGTGAACGCCACCGGGGTCACCCCGAGCGTCCCCACACCCGCGTCACGGTAGACGGCGAGACGCTCACGCACCACGTCCGGGGGCCCGCACAGGGCGACAGTATCGATCAGCTTCTCGGGGATCGCCGCCATCGCCTCCTCGCGCTTGCCTTCGAGGTAGAGGTCCTGGATCGTCTTCGCATCGGCCTCGAAGCCGTAGCGCTGGACCAAGCTGTTGTAGAAGTTCTGCTTGCGCGAGCCCATCCCGCCGACGTACAGGGCGATGAAGGGCCGCATCGCGTCGCGGGCGCCGGCGAGGTCGTCGGTGACGAACACGCTCACCTGGGGCGCGATGTCAAAGCCCTCCAGGGAGCGCCCCGAGCGGGCGGCGCCCTCCTCCAGCAGGGGGCGCAGCTCGGAGACGTGCTCGGGGGAGAACAGGGTGGGGATCCACCCGTCCGCGATCTCGCCGGCGAGCGCGGTGTTCTTCGGGCCGATCGCCGCGAGGTAGATCGGGATGCGCTCCTGCACGGTGCCGATCGTGAGCTTCAGCGCCTTGCCCGGGCCGTCGGGCAGCGGGAGCTCCAGGGTCTCCCCGTGGAAGTCCACGCGCTCACGCGCGAGCGCCATGCGCACCACCGCGACGTACTCGCGCGTGCGCTGCAGCTGGCGGGCGAAGCGCTGCCCGTGCCAGCCCTCGGCGACCTGCGGGCCGGAGGAGCCGATCCCGAGGATCATGCGCCCCCCGGAGAGCTGGTCGATCGTGGCGGCCGTCATCGCGGTCATCGCCGCCGAGCGGCCCGGCATCTGCAGGATCCCCGAGCCGAGGCGGATCTTCGAGGTCTGCCCCGCCAGCCACCCGAGCACGGTGGCCGCGTCCGAGCCGTACGCCTCCGCCGTCCACACCGAGTCGTAGCCGAGCCGCTCCGCCTCCTGGACGATGTGCAGCTGGTCCTCCGAGGTGAGGCCGAGGCCCCAGTAGCCGATGTGCACGCCGAGCTTCATGCGCAAGTTTCCTTTCAGCGGAAGGGAGAGCGTTGCCAAGCGCGAGCCCATCTCCTACGCTTGGGGCGCGCCCGTCCGGAGCCATCGCGGCCGCCGGTGGGACACAGCCTATGCCAACCGCCCGCGCCCGCAACGCCCAGCCGATCGAGGAGCTGCGTCTCGCGATCGAGTGCCTGCCCCTCCAGACCCGCGAGGCGATGCTCGAAGGGGTGCTCGCGAGCCCCCGCGTAATCGTCGGCGCGTACACCGACCGCGAGGGCGGCGTGTGTCCGATGCTCGCCGCGCACCGCCGCGGCGGGCGCACCAACTTCCTCTCCTTCGCCCGCTCCTGGGATCGCTTCACGCACGCTCGACGACGCCGCCGGGCCACCAGGCACGAGCTCGCGGTCCTCGTCGGCCTGCTGCGCGCGAGCCTGGCGGACGAGGAGTCGTGCGACCTCGCCCGCGCGATCGACGAGCACACCGCGCTGCTCGCGCGCCACCGGCACGCACGCACCGCCGATCCGAGCGGCGACCCCACGGGCGAAATCGTCGCCCGCCGCCTCCGCACCCCGCGTTGGCTGGGACGCCGCCGCGAGCGCGTCGCGGCGTAGACGCAGATCCGGGTTCGCTCAGCCGGAGCCAGATTGTCTGTAAGCGCCGTTTCGAGGGCGGCTGGCTCAAGGCACCCCGGCACTAGACGTATCGCCGACCCGTAGAGACGCGTTAGAACACGTCCCCGGGCCGGATGAACATCATCTCCGGGACGATGCACGCGGGGGAGACCCGCAGCAGGTAGCGCACCGCCTCCGCGATGTCCTCGGGGCGGATCATGTCCTCCGCCTTGACCTGGCCCTTGACGTAGTCGGTCATCGGGGTGTCCACGAAGGCGGGGCACAGTGCGGTGGACTTGATGCCCTGCTGACCGAGCTCGATGTGCATCGAGCGCGTCCACCCAACCACCCCGTGCTTGGTGGCCGAGTACACCGAAGTCCACGCCGCCCCGTGCTTGCCGGCGATCGAGGCGGTGTTGACCACGAGCGCGTTACGGTGCTCCGCCCCGGCCGCCTGCAGCAGCTCCAGGCACTCCCGGTAGAAGATCACGATCGCCCGCAGGTTGATGTCGAGCTGCATGTCGAGGCGCTTGGTCTGGATGTCTCCAACGGGCGCCCCGATCCCGACGCCCGCGTTGTTGACGAGCACGTCGAGGCGCCCGTAGCGCTCGCGGTGCGCGGCGACCACCTTCTGGATCTCGGCCTCGTGGGAGACATCCGTGGCGACCCCCTGCACCTCGAGGCCCTCCCCGGCCAGTTCCGCCACCGCGGCCTCCAGCTTCTCCGGCCTGCGAGCCGCCATCGTCACGGCATGGCCCTCCTGTCCCAACACCCGCGCGATCGCCAATCCGATCCCGCTCGAAGCCCCCGTAACGATCGCCGCTCGCTCAGCCATAGATCCGCTCCGTCCTCATGGTCGTTGACAGGCGCAATCAAACCATCCTCAGCTCGTGTCCGCATCCCGGGCGCCGGTCGCGACCTTCCATCCGGCAGACACCCCGTCGTTCCGGGGTGGATCGCCTCCGTAACCACGGAGATCGCTGGTAGCGTCTGCCCCACCGCGCGCCACCCGCGCGGGGCGGGCCCGTAGCTCAGCTGGTCAGAGCTGGCGACTCATAATCGCTAGGTCGCAGGTTCGAGTCCTGCCGGGCCCACACCACGAATCCCGCTCAACCAAGCGGGATTCGTGCTTTCAGGGGTCAGCGCCGATCGGCTCTGGAAGGCCCTGGGGCCACCCTGGGGGCCACCCGCCCCGCCGAGGCGTCCCGATGGTTAGGCCCGATTAGACCTCTGTCATGGCCCGCCGATGTCGAGGTGGTACGTGGAGTCGCTCGCGGTGGATGCCCCTGGCCTCGCGCTGTCGCGGGCCACCGTCACGGGCCAACGGACGATCAAACGAGCGTGCGGGTCTCGAGCAGGGCATTAAGGGCCAGGCCGGGGACAGGGCGCTCGCGGGCAAAAGTCGTAAGGATCGGTGGCGTGGACGGTCTGGAGCTTGTGATCTTCGACTGCGATGGGGTACTCGTGGACAGCGAGAAGGATCTCCAACGCGGTGCTGGCGAGGATGCTGACCGAGGAAGGCATGGCGACCACGCTCGCCGAGGCTCGGCGGGACTACCAGGGGCTCCTGGTGCGCCACGAAGTACCACCGTGACCCGGTGGGTGAGATACCCAACGCGGGCCTGCCGCAGCAGGCCCGTTGGAGCTGGGGGCAGCCTGATCCTGGAGACGCAGGGGAGGGCGGGAGCAGCCCCGACAAAGCCGGGACGTGTCGGCACCACCAGACGGGGCGGGCCTGGCAAGCAAAGACGGTGAACCGGCTGCTGCGCGGCTGGACGACCTACTTCCGACATGGTGCATCGAAGGGCACCTTCGGCTACCTGGAGTATTACTCCTGGCGACGGGTGGTGATCTGGCTGCGGCGCAAGCACAAGCCAATCAGTTGGCGCGAGCTACGACGCCGCTACATGCCGAACGCCTCCCGATGGCACCCGACCGAAAACGGGGTGCAGCTCTTTGACCCGGTAACGGTGCGGATAGTCCGATACCGATACCGCGGCAAAGCCATCCCCACACCCTGGACGGAAGCAACAAGCCCGGCAACCGATCATGCAGCGGCATGAGGTTGTGGAGAGCCGGATGCGGGGGAACTCGCACGTCCGGTTCGGAGGCGCGGGTCGGGGAAACGGACGCTCCGAAAGGAGCGCACCGCGCCCCGACTCGACCCTACCTCTCCGAGGTCGTCTCCCAAGCGCAGGCGAGGCTTGGCCGCTCGCTGCCCGAGGGCTGGATCGAGCGCTTCGAGCACGACCGCGCCGAGGTCTTCCACCGCGAGCTACGCCCCGTCCCTGGGGCCGCGGAAGCAGTCGCGCGAATCAGCGCGGCTGGGGTCGCGGTGTGCGTCGCCTCGCAGGGGAAGCTCGCCTTATGGCGATATCGCCATAAGGACACTTATGTCGCGCGTCGGGTTATGTCGCGGTAGGCGTTGAGGATCGTTGCATCAGAGTCATCCGGTGCCGCTTCGGTCGGATGCGAGAGTGAGCCTGGGGCCGCGGGAGGACTGTCGTGTCTCGTCCAAGACGCAAGCCTCGATCCAGGCGACCCACGCGCCTGCTCTCTTAGCGATGCACAAGCAGCTCAGCATCGACGGCGCGCAGCCGTCCGCCGGGCGTGCGTTCTACATTGGATAGACAGCCCACGCGACCTGGTCGCTGCTTGACGCGCTCGATTCGATGACGAATGAGCCGGCTTTGCGTTCCTTCACGCCGACAGCGACGGGAGCGCCGCTGAGCGTGTTGAGGTGTATCTGACTGGAGGTCCCGGCCATCACGCAGGTGACGGTGACTTTGCCGGCGGACAGCGTTGCGACGCCGCGCGCGACGCCCTGCTGCGTCACGGTCCCGGATTCCTGGTTGTAGGAACCGGTCTTGGCGCCGGATATGTAGGCGCTCTCACCTTCCGCGACGGTCCTGACGGCGAGCCAGTCACTTCCAGGTTCATCTTCGCGCGTGTCCACGCCGGGCATGGTTGGCGCGATGATCGGCGCTGGACCGGGTGGCGTGAGGGCTCTGAGGTTCCCCCGCGCGAGGAATGGCTGATCGCCGAGTGGCCTGAAAACCAAGAGGAGCCGACCGACTACTGGATCTCAGACCTACCCGCGGACGCTCCGCCCGAACGGCTCGCCCGCTTGGCGCGCATGCGTTGGAAGGTCGAGCTCGATTACAAGCAGCTCAAGGGCGAACTCGGACTCGACCATTACGAGGGCCGCTCTTGGCTGGGTTGGTATCACCACACAGCGCTAGTGAGCGCCGCGCACGGGTTCCTCACGCTCGAGCGGCTTCAACCTTTTCACCCGCGGCCGGCCTGACACTTCCGAAGACCGTGCTGCTACTGCAGCCGATCTTCAAGTGCTGGGCCGGCCGCTGCCAAACCTGCCAAGGGGTAATCGATCTCGCCCGCCTGCCACTCCCACCTGCCAGACAAGATGAGCGAACCTAACAAAGCACTACTACGCGGTCGCGAGGGTCGTGGAGAGGGCGGGGTTGGTAGCGAGGGTTTGGTAGACGACGCAGTAGCGCTCGGTGAGCTTGAGGAGCGTCGCGATCTGTTCCTCCTCGACATCGGTTTCGAGCTCGAAGGAGAGACGGATCGCGGAGAAGCCTACGGGCGCCTCGCGGTTCACGCCGAGGGTGCCGCGGAAGTCGAGATCCCCTTCGACGCGGACGCTCCCTGACTCCACGGAGATTCCAAGTGAGGTCGCGACCGCTCTCAGCGTGACCCCGGCGCACGCGACGAGCGCCTCGAGCAGCATGTCGCCGGAGCACAGCAGCGAGCCGTCGCCACCCGACGCCGGGTGAAGCCCCGCCTCCGCGACTGCACGGGCGGTTCGCACCGAGCACGAGACGCCCTCTCCGAGCTCGCCCGTCGCGGACAGCGTGAGAAGTGCCGCGCCGGGCTCCGTTCTGTAGCGATCCTTCAGCGGCGCCTGTAGCGCCTTCAGCTCCTCGCGCTCCACCCGAGGGATCTTAGAGAGCCCCCGCGCCCCGGGCGGGGGCCCGGACGACTGCTCGATCGACAGACGGGGGAAGAGGTGTGGGGTCCTGCCGGCGGAGTCGGCTCGGATCCTTCGAAGCCCGCACCGACGACAATTGTCTGACCGGACCGAGTGAAAAAATAGAGGCATGCACCTCGACTCCGCCACCCCGCTCGCCGCGGCCGGCCCGCTCGCCGGCGTGATCTGCGTGCTCGGCCTGGTGGCCGTGGCGGGGTGGGTCGCGTGGCGCTTCGGGCCGACGCTGGCCCGCGTGACGGGCTGGTGCTCGTGGTGGGTGGCATGGGCGTGTGGCAGCCAGGGAGGCTACTGCTACTGCGTCGCGTTCCTCGTGCTCGGGCTGCGGCGTGGGGAGGAGGCACGCTTTGGTTCACCAGGTGCCGCGGCCGCTGGCCCTCGGCGCTCTCGGCGCGACTGTTCACGCGCCTGCTCGGCAGCCGCAGCCCGCTCACGCAGCTTGAGCTCCCTGCCGTCGTGATCCTGCCACGCCGCCGCCGCTGAGCAGCGCCCGCACCCGCGCGCTCGACCCGAGCGCCCCACGACACGACGCTCACCACCAGATCAACCCGCCCTCCATCCGGGCCCCGCCCGAGCTTCGCTCGGCTCTCGCTCCCGCCTTCCGCGACTGGCTCGTCAGCGCCCCCGGCGATCCCTCCGACCACGCTGCCAGCACCACGGCAAAGGCCACGCCGCCGCTCGGCTCCGCTGCGCTCCGCCTCACGGCACACAGTTGCACCTAAAGAGTGCTTGTTATGCTATTTTGCTCTCAGGATGCTCTCGGTTGGGAAGATCGCGTTGGGTCAGCATCGCTACTACGAGCAGCAGGTAGCCCAGGGGCAGGACGACTACTACACCGGCCGCGGGGAGGCCCCAGGGGAATGGGTAGGCGCTGGCGCGCAGGCCCTCGGCCTCCAGGGTCGGGTGGGCGCCGGGCAGTTTGGCGCGCTGATCGCGGGCCACGACCCACGCGACCCCGCAGTGCGGTTGCGCTCCAGTGTGCGTGACCCGAAGGTCGCGGCGTTCGATCTCACGTTCTCGGCGCCGAAGACGCTCAGCATCTTGTTCGCTATCGCACCGGAGGAGGTCTCGGGTGAGTTGGTGGGGTGCCACGAGGAGGCGGTGAGGGCGGCGCTGGGGTATTTGGAGGACACGGCGGTGATGGTCCGTCGTGGGCACGCCGGCGAGCACGTGCAGCCCGGGGACGGGTTGGTCGCGGCGGCCTACCGGCATCGGATGAGCCGCGCGCTCGACCCGCAGCTGCATACCCATGTTGTCGCGGCGAACCTGGCGCGTGGCCCGGACGGCCGGTTCACGGCGCTACATGGCGCGGAGCTCTACCGGGCGGCGAAGACTGCGGGGTATCTCTACCAGACACATCTGCGGGCGCTCGTCACCGAGCGGCTGGGGTTGGAGTGGGGGGAGGTTCACAACGGTGCGGCGGAGCTCGCGGAGATCGAGCGCCCGGTGGTGGAGCACTTCTCGCAGCGTCGTCACGAGATGCTGCGCAAGGCCGAGCGGGGCGGGATCGGCCTGGGGTCAAAGAGCGCGGCCGAGCACGCGGCACTCGTCACCCGGGAGCGTAAGCAGTATGGGCTTGAGACGCATACGTGGCGGGAGGAGATCAGGGCCCGCGCGGGCGAGCAGGGCCTCGACGCAGGCAGAGTGGTCGAGCTGCTGCGCGCAGGCCACGATCGGTTGCTGCGCGACCTTGCGAGACGCGGCGGCGTGGACGAGCACGCGCTTGGCGCCCGGCTGACGGGTGCGGGGGTTTGACGGAGCGCAGCAACACCTTCGACGAGCGTGCGGTGTTGCAGGAGTTCGCCGCCGCCGCCGGGGCGGGCGCGCTGGTGGGTGAGGTGCGCGGCCAGGCCGAGGGCTTCGCGGAGCGCGCGGATGTGCTCGCGACCCGCGGTGGCGGGATGACGACTGCGGAGTTGGTGGCTGTCGAGCGGCGCCTGATCGCGGCAGCGGTCGGCCGCGCGGGCGATGGGACCGGCGTCATCGATCCGTCGTTGGCCGAGCGTGCGATAACAGCGGCTGATCGTCCCCTCACCGCGGAGCAGGCAGCGGCGGTGCGCGCGGTGAGCGGCTCGGGGTATGGGGTGAGCGTGATCCAGGCGCTCGCGGGGACGGGGAAGACGTACACGGCGGGCGTGCTGCGCCAGGTGTATGAGAGTGCGGGCTTCACGGTGCTCGGTGTGGCGCCGACTGGCCGCGCGGTGCGCGAGCTGACCGAGGAGGCCGGCATCCCCACGCGTACGCTGGATCGCCTCCTGCTCGACCTTGAGCAGCTCGGCGAGGAGCTACCCGAGGACAGCGTCCTGATCCTCGACGAGGCCGGCATGGCTGCGACGCGCCCCACCGCCCGGCTGCTGGAGGCCGCGGAGCGGGCGGGTGCGAAAGTGGTCGCGATCGGTGACCCTGGTCAGCTCGCTTCCGTGCAGGCCGGCGGGTGGCTCGGCGCCGTAGGCCGCGCGCTTGGCGCGCAGCAGCTCACGGAGGTTATGCGCCAGCGCGATCCCGCGGAGCGCCGGGCGCTCGGCGCGCTGCACGACGGCCCAGCCGCAGCGCTATCTCGTCTGGGCCGAGCGCAACAGACGGATCGAGACGTTCAGCGACCCCGCGGGCGCGTGCGAGCAGGCGCTCGGCGAGTGGGTGAGCGCAGCCGGGGGGGCGGGCCCGGCGCAGACGGTGATGATCGCCAGGGACAACGACACACGCGACCAGCTCAACCGGGGTGCGCGGGAGCTGCGGCGCGATCTCGGAGCCCTCGGGGAGGAGCGCTCCTACGGCAGCGTCGAGGTGGCGGTAGGGGACCGGGTGATCTGCCGGCGCAACGACGGGCAGCTGGATGTGGACAACGGGATGAGAGGCACCGTTCGCCACCTCGATCCCGACAGGGTCGTGATCGACATCGACGGAGGGCTCGTGCGCGAACTGCCCGCCGCGTATGTCGCCGAGCATGTCGAGCACGCCTACTCGCTGACCGGCCATGGGATGCAGGGCGGAACCGTCCAGACGGTGGTGGTGGTTGCCTCGCCCAGGGATCTCACCGCGGGCTGGTCCTACACCGCGCTCTCCCGCGCAAGGGAAACCACACGCCTGCTCGTCTACGACGACGACCTCGAGCGGGAGCGCAGCGAGTTCGCGCCCGTTAACCAGGCTCCGACAGCAACCCGGCACGAGCTGCTCGAGCGGGTGGGGCGGCGGATGTTGGAGCGCGAGGATGAAGACCTCGCGATCGAGCAGCTCCCCGGCCCAGGCCGCACAGACGACCCCGACCTCGCCGGCGTCCGGGCACACGCCGCAGGCCCACCGCAGGAGCACGCAGCCGCCCGAGCGGAGGCGACCCCTCCGGCCACGGCGCCCCCGGCGCGGCTGCGGGAGCTACGCGAGCGTCTCGAGCGGCTGCAGGCGCAGCTCGCGGCCCTACCAACGCGCGAGCTGCAGCGCATCGAGGATCTCGACGCGCGCGCCCTCAGACTCACCACCCAGCGCGAGCAGCTCGCCCAGCGCCTCGCCGGTCTGCCCGAGCCACGCCGGCGTCTCGGGCGTGAACAGGACCCCCACGCGATCGAACGCGCCGGCCTCACCAGCGCCCTCAAAGACCTATCGAGCCCCCAACTGTCGGGAGCACTCGGAGACAGCCCAGCCTAGAGCGCGAGCTCGGCGACCCCGCCGAGGCCCGCGCCGAACGCGAAGGCCTCGAACACGCCATCACCCACACCACCCAGGAGCACACGACGCTACGTAACGAACTCGCCGAGCGCGAACTGCACAACCCTGCCGTGTGGGTGAAGGCCACCTTCGGCGAGCGGCCCGACAGGCCCGCGCAGCGCGAGGTGTGGGAGAGCAGTGTGCGTCACGCCGCGCGCTATCGCGCGCAGTACGACATTACCGACCCTGCCGACGCGCTCGGGCCGTGGCCCGAGTGGCGCGGAGGGCAGCAGCGCGACTGGGAGCGTGCCCATGAGGCGATCGAGCGCGCGGAGCGGCGCCTTGGACGCGAGGTCGCGAACATGCGCGGCATCGACCTCGGGATCGGGCTCTGAGCCGAGCTCGGGAACCGCTGCGACGCGAGTCTTGCGGGGCCGAGCGGACTGCGCGCGATCCGGTGGAGCGCGGCGGGAGGGGTTTGGGATCTGGAGCTCTGATGCCGCTGGGCCGGGTCGGAAACAGCTGGTGGGAAGTCAAGTAGAGGCAGTTATGATCGCCAACTTTAGGGGGTTTCGGGGGCGTGGGCGGGCCGTTCGTCTCAAGTGTTGGTAGCGGCCGGCGCTGTGTCGCCAGGAGTTTAACCAGTGCTGGTGCGGGTTTAGGGGTTGGCCGGGGTCCCTGTGGGGTGCCAGGATTTTCGCCGGCTGTCCCGCCGGACGCTCTTTGTCTGCCAGGGTTCGTGCCTTTGGTTACCTGGGTTGTTCTCGAAAAATGGGAGAGTGAGGTTGAAATTCCTTGGCGGTCGGGTAGAGTACCGGTATGCAGTCCCGAATCAAACTTTTGATCGCGTTGCGCTTGGTGGCTTCGGGTAGGGGGCTGTATTTTGACGATCATGGCTGGCTCTGGAGTGTCTTTGCGTAAAGGGCGTGTTCTGGGGTCGGTCTCCAACCCAAGTGAAGGTGCGTGTACAACATGAAAGCTTTATTCAGAGTCGCGGGGATCGTCCTCGCTGCCATGTTTCTGGTTAGTGTGTTTGTTTCGGCGAGTGCTTCTGCGGCGCATTGGTTAGTGTGCTTAAAAGAAAATAGTGGCACAATCACGAAGTGGGAAAGCAGTCAATGCGAGAAAGCAAAAGCAAGTGGCGGCTGGGAATGGAGTGAACTCAAAGGCACGGAAGCGGCCAAGATTGTGAGTCAGACGTTGGAGTTGACGGACACCGATGTGTTGCTTGTCGGGTCTTCAACGGTTATCTGTAAATCGGGTAGTGGTGAAGGAACGGGTGCTGTAGGTCCTGGGAAGTACGGCAGAATTAACACGACCAAAGTCAAAGAACCGAAAGAAAACTGTAGAGGTGGTGGGGGTTGTAAGGAAAAAGGGGTCGAAGAAGTAAAAGCGATCCATACGCCTTGGCAAACGGAACTGGTTGAAACCGAAGGCAAGGTATTAGCGGTTATCAGTGGCAGTGGTAGCGGTGAACCGGGGTGGGAAGTCAGGTGCGAAGATACTTTGAACGAAAAGATCACGGATATATGTGAAAAGGAAGGAGAAAAAGTCTTACTGTCTAACGTAGCGACGGGTACTGAATTATTAGTGTTAGGTACGTTCGAGAAAGCCGTCAAAGCGCACTGCGAATTGGGCGGCGCGGAATCGGGTGAAGTAGGAGGCAGTGTTGCTATCTTACTGGTGGGTGGTGCCGGGCTTCGGGCAGTGGTGAAATAACGGTATGCGAGTCGTGGGATCGTGAGTCATTGGGCGGGGCTGGTTGAGTGCCGGCCCCGTCTGGTGGGTGGCGTCCTTGTGATGTGGTTACCGGTGATGATGAGCTCGCATCGAGGGTGTACGAGGTCGTGGCATCTGTCCGCGGCGAGTTCGGCGGGTCCCCACGGCGATCGACATGGCGCCCCACGCCTCGATGATCTCTCTGGAAGACCTGAGAGCCGATCGGGAGAGCGATGGGGCTTGTGAGCGCATGACGTGGGTTGACCGCGACAGCCTGGGGCATTGTCGGTGCCGATCCTCGTGATGAGGACCGTGTCGATCGCTGCTGCGGTCAGAGACAGAGCCGCGGCTCGTACGGTCCGGTCGGCGTTCAGCGACACACAAAAAAGGGGGGAGTCTTCTAGTGAGAGACAACTCTTGCGCTTGTGGGCTGAGGCAGGCTAGTGTCCGCCAGGATTTCGTAAGCAGGGGTATCTGAAGAGGCGTTTGTCATCACGCCGCGAGTTCTTGCTGTGGGGGACCGACAACCTGAGAAGAGGAGCTGGCGAATGCCCGGTACATTGCGGCCGATGATGCTATGCGTGGTTTTCGGTCTGGCCGGATTGGCCGTGTGTTTGCCCTCAGCGTGGGCAGGCCGTTCGGCGTCTGTGCGCCACTCGAGCTCTGCACGCCGGCGCTCCTCGCACGCGCGGCCCCGCCGCTCGTTCTCCGCAGCGATCGATCATCCGGCCGGTGAGCTGCTGAAGCTGCAGGGGGGTCGTGCTGTTCGGCGTCGAGGGTCAGGCGGGCGTCGGCCTGTTGGGTCCGCTGGCCGCGCCGGGCGGGTACGTCGCGGTGGGTCGAGATCCAAGCATCCGCGAGGTAAGCGTAAGCATCACGCGCGTGCTTTTTCGCGGGTGGCTGTGCCTGCGGTTTCGGGTGGTGGGGGGTCTCTGCGGGCCAATCCGCTGGTTGTGTCCGCTGCTGAACCGTTGGTGGGCGGGCAGGCGGCAGCGGCCGAAGAAGCAAGACTGAGGAATCCCGAAGTCATCGTGGCGCGCGAAGAATCCCAGACGAAGTTCGAGAACCTGAGCCCTGAACAGGCCGCGAGTCTGGCTTCCGAAGCGTTCCCCGGCGTGATCGATGAACTGGCGGGTGGGCCTCCCGAGCTGCCGGCGGGGGAGAGCATCACGGGTTATCCGACTGATAACGCGGCGCGGGTCGATCTTGGCGAAACCGAGCATGGTGTGATCGAAGGGATTGAACCGCTCGCGGTGGAAACGTCGCCGGGGCACCGCGAACCGGTCGATCTCGGGCTCGGTGAAGCGGATGGTGCCTTTCAGCCCGCGCGATCGGTTGTCGCGTTGCGTATCCCGAAGCAGTTGGGGGATGGGGTGCAGGTGGCGAGCACGGGCATCTCGCTCACGCCGGTCGGCGAAGGCGACACTGTACTGGGTGGCTCGGAAGGATTTCTCGACGGTGCGACGGTGTTTTACGCGAACACGCAGACCGACACGGACACGGTGGTCAAGCCGACGCCGTTGGGGTTCGATGAGGATACGCTGCTGCGCTCGACGGAAAGCCCGCAGCAGCTGTTCTTCCGGGTTGGGCTGCCGGCTGGGGCAAGCCTCGCGCAGGCGACGAATGGCTCAGGCGCGGTGCAGATACTCGAGGAAGGCACGGTGATCGCGACTGTCCTGTTTCCCAACGCACGGGACGCTGCTGGTACGCCCGTGCCGGTATCGATGCGCCTTTCGGGCGATACCCTGGTCCTGACGGTGTCGCGCTCTGAACAGTTTCAGTACCCGATCGAGGTGGACCCGCAGGTCGTTCTCGATGAACATGTCACTGGTTATGGCGGGACTACGAACTGGCTTTTTTGCACGAACACCGGCCATGAATATTGTACTCAGCAGGAAGGCAAAAATGGTCATTTTCGGTTCAACGGGCTGGGGTGAAAATGGGTATTTGACGGATGAAGCGGCGTTGGGCTACGGATTGGGAGAATTTGCGGAGTTTGTCTATGAAACGGAGGGTGAATCGCATATTTACCAGGTGGCGTACAACGTTGAAGAGGGTGAAGAATACGCGAACCAGAGTATGGAAAGTACTATCAGGCTCGAAAATGAACGGGGAGAACAAGAAGCTCCCCCTAAGCTGTTCCCGACGAAAGGAGCTGAAGTTGGTACGCTGACCTGCTGTTCCCCTGGGAAAGCCGAGAACCATAATGTTGTCGCCAATACACAGTCGGCGACCGGCTCGGGGGGCTTCTTTGTCAATAGGCTCAAGGGTGCGTCGGTGAGTATCGAACAGGAAACCGCGGTAAAACCTACGGTTACGTTCAATACCGAAGATGAAAAGCTCAAAAGCGGCGAATTCGAACTC
Organism: uncultured Solirubrobacterales bacterium; assembly: GCA_963725535.1. Classification (GTDB taxonomy): domain Bacteria; phylum Actinomycetota; class Thermoleophilia; order Solirubrobacterales; family Solirubrobacteraceae; genus Palsa-744. The sequence continues at coordinate 3,514 of CAVRYX010000005.1, read as the reverse complement.
CCCAACGTGTTGTATGGCGGAAACAAGTGGTTTGGCCCATATTCTGGTGCGATCGGCTACTCGGTCACTGAAAAAGGACTCGGAGTGGCGAAGGTCTGGGTGTTCACGGGTTCGGGGGAAGGGTACAACAGGTTCTATGAACATAACCTGCTCACCGAAAAACAATGCAAAGGTGTTCAGTGCCCGGAGAATTTTCGAGTGTTTTTACTTGGAATAAAGAAAAACCCTTGCCGAACGGCGCCCACCAGGGGATCTTCATGTACGCGGAAGGCCCCGCGGGCAACATCAGCGAAAACTGGCCTCCGGCGTACGTCAACGTCGATAAGACCCCTCCCACCGGCCTGGTGCTCTCCGGTCTGCCCGCCAACGGTGTGATCGACGGCGTCCAGTATCATTTGAAGGCTGAAGCGACGGATGAACTCTCTGGTATCCAATCGCTGCACCTGGGGCTTGATGGGTATACGATTCCTGGTAAATCGGGTAGTTGTACGCCTGGTCCCTGCACGGCATCTGGGGAATGGACGATCAACGGTGAAAACTTCGGGTCGGGTAAGCACAAGCTCGAATTGGTAGCGACTGATAATGCGAATAACGTAGAAACGAAGCCGTATGAAATCACGGTGCGTCACGCTGGTCCTATGTCGGTCGGGCCGGGCTCGGTGGATCCGCTCACGGGTGCCTTGCGGCTCGGTGCGTCGGATGTTTCGATCAGCGGCGGCAACGGTTCGCTGTCGGTGTCTCGCAGCTATGATTCTCGTGAGCTGACCGCGGGCGAAAAGGGTACGCTCGGACCGCAGTGGAAGATGAGCGTCAGCGGTTCGCCGGAAGTCGAACAGGAATCCACCGGCAACGTGGTCCTGGTCAGCTCCAGCGGCGGGCGAACGACCTTTGAAAGCGATGGCAAAGGTGGGTTCATATCGCCGAAGGGCGATGAAAACCTGGTGTTGGAAGCCGAAAAGGAAGGCGAAACGGTCAAGGCTTACCTGTTGAAGGATCCCGCCGAGGGGACGACGGTCAAGTACACCCAGCCGTTCCCGTCCGGTCCGTGGCTGATCGCCAACAGCGAAGGCTCGCTTTCCAAGACGAACGGTGAAAAAGACACGTTCGAATGGGAAGAACTGGAAGGGGTGACGAGGCCGAAGCGGGCGATTGCGGCCCCGCCGACGGGTGTTGGCTGTGCGTCGAGCGAACTGAAAGATGGCTGTCGTGCCCTGGAATTCACGTATGCGACCGCGACGACGGCGACGGGTGAAGGCCCGAGCGAATGGAAAGCGTACAAGGGGCGACTGGAAAAGATCTCTTTCCGTGCGTACAACCCGGCCACGAAAGCGATGGAAAGCAAGCCTGTTGCCGAATATGCCTATGACACGAAAGGTCGGCTTCGAGCGGAGTGGGACCAGCGTCTGGAAGAACATCCGTTGAAGACGGTCTATGGTTATGATTCAGAAGGGCATGTTACGGCGTTGACGCCGCCGGGGCAGGAGTCGTGGGCGTTTACGTATGGCACGATCCCGGATGATTCCAGCCCGGGCAGACTGCTCAAGGTGACGCGAGCTCCAGCGTCCGCGGCGCTATGGAAAGGCGAAGTACCCCGAGATAGCGAAGCTCCGAAACTGTCGGGCTCAGCGATCATCGGGGTCAGAATGGCGGTGTCTAACGGTGTTTGGAGCAACGAACCGGTTGCGTACTCTTATCAGTGGGAGGATTGCAACTACAAGGGGGAAGAATGCACGGTGATCCCGGGTGCGACGAACGCCAACTACACCGTGGAGGGCAGCGACGATGGTCACGCGGTCGTCGCGGTGGTCACGGCTACTAACGGCGGAGGGTCTGTGTCGGCGTCCACTGCCGCCGGCGGCGTGGTCGGGGCGCCGGCCGCCGAATACTCTCTGCCCGCGGGAGGTAAGTCGGAACAGATCACCGAGGGCCCGGATGGCAACGTGTGGTTCACTGACTGGCATACCAGCAAGATCGATAAGAGCGCGGCGGCGAACCCGATCACTGAATATTCGCTGCCCACGGGTGATTACTCAGAACAGGCCACCGAGGGCCCGGACGGCAACCTGTGGTTCACCGACTGGCACACCAGCACGATCGGGAAGATGACGACGTCGGGCAAAGTCGAAGCGGAATATGTGTTGCCGTCGGGGAGCGCTCCGTGCGGGATTGCTGCGGGGCCTGATGGTAACCTGTGGTTCACTGAGCACGACAGCGATAAGATTGGGAAGATGACGACGTCGGGCAAAGTCGAAGCGGAATATGCGTTGCCGACGGGGAGCGCTCCGTGCGGGATTACGGCGGGCCCGGAAAAAGAAGGCGCGTTGTGGTTCACGGAGTCCGAGAGCAGCAAGATTGGTAAGATCACGACGTCGGGCACGATCACTGAATACGCCCTGCCGAAAGGGAGCGGTACGGCTGAGATCACCGTTGGTCCCGACGGGAACTTGTGGTTCACGAACCCCTACACCAGTAAGGTCGGGAAGATCACGACGTCGGGTACCGTCACTGAATATGCTCTACCCGCGGAAAGCCGTCCGGCCGGGATCGTTGCGGGCGCGGATGGCAACCTGTGGTTCGTAGACGCCCTCAGCAGCAAGGTTGGGAAGATCGCCGTCGGTCTCGATCCACCGAATACGCGCTGCCTGCAGAAACCCATCCACGGTCGATCGCCGCGGGCCTGGACGGCGACCTGTGGTTCACCGCGACCGCCACAGGCAAGATCGGGAAGATCACCACGGCGGGCACGATTACTGAATATGCTCTGCCGTCGGGAAGCGAACCGTTCGGGATTACGGCGGGTCCCAAAGATGACCTGTGGTTCACAGACAACGGTACCGGCAAGATCGGGAAGGTCGCCCATAACGAAATCACTGAATATGCGTTGCCGACGGGGAGCGCTCCGTGCGGGATTGCTGCGGGGCCTGATGGTGACCCGTCACTGAGCACGACAGCGATAAGATTGGGAAGATGACGACGTCGGGCAAAGTCGAAGCGGAATATGCGTTGCCGACGGGGAGCGCTCCGTGCGGGATTACGGCGGGCCCGGAAAAAGAAGGCGCGTTGTGGTTCACGGAGTCCGAGAGCAGCAAGATTGGTAAGATCACGACGTCGGGCACGATCACTGAATACGCCCTGCCGAAAGGGAGCGGGACGGCTGAGATCACCGTTGGTCCCGACGGGAACTTGTGGTTCACGAACCCCTACACCAGTAAGGTCGGGAAGATCACGACGTCGGGTACCGTCACTGAATATGCTCTACCCGCGGAAAGCCGTCCGGCCGGGATCGTTGCGGGCGCGGATGGCGACCTGTCGTTCGTAGACGCCCTCAGCAGCAAGGTTGGGAAGATCACGCCATCGGGCTCGATCACCGAATACGCGCTGCCTGCAGAAACCCATCCACGGTCGATCGCCGCGGGCCTGGACGGCGACCTGTGGTTCACCGCGACCGCCACAGGCGACATCGGGAAGATCACGACATCGGGAACGATCGCGATACGCCCTGCCCTCGGGAAGC
>CAVRYX010000004.1:0-428728 GCA_963725535.1 uncultured Solirubrobacterales bacterium | reverse complement strand
CTGCGCCGGATGGATGTTGCCCGCGATCTGGCGTTCCTTGCGATGGACCTGGAAGCTCATGGCCGGCGCTTGGCTGCGCAGGAGCTGGCGCGCGCCTACTGTCACGCGGGCGGCGATCCGGGCAGCGCCCGGCTACGCGCGTTTTATGGCGCTTATTGGGCACTCGTGCGCGCCAAGGTCGCGCTGATCGCGGCCGGCACCTATCACGGCGTGGTTCGTCGCCGCGAGCGGGCGCGGGCCGAGCGTCTGTGGGGGCTGGCGGAGCGGTTGTGCTGGCGGGCTCGCGGCTCGGTCGTGATCGTGGTCTGTGGGCCAGCGGCGAGCGGCAAGTCGACGCTGGCTGCTCATCTTGCTCGCCAAGCGCGGCTGCCAGTCGTCTCCTCGGATGTGCTGCGAAAGCGTCTCGCGGGGGTTGCGCTCAGCGAGCGCGCGCGACTCGAGCACTACACCCAGGAGTTCACCCGAGAGGTGTACCTGTCGTTGGCGCGCGACGCGCTCGCGAACCTGGAAGGCCGGGGTGGCGTGATCGTCGATGCCACCTGCCACGCCCGCCGCGAGCGTGCGTCGCTCTTTGCTCTGCTGCGCCGCGACGGCGTGACCTTCCTGGCCGTCCAGTGTCAGGTGACGCTGCAGACGGCGCTCGCGCGAGCCGCCAGCCGGATGCAGAGCCGCGAGCGGGTTTCAGACGCGACACCCGAGATTGTCGCTGCGCAGTTTGATCGTTTCCAGGCATTGGATGAGCTACCAGAGGAGTGCGTGCTCGCGGTCGACTGCGAACAGAGCGTCGAGGCGCAGACGGCGGCGCTGACGCGCGCCGTTGACCGGCAGATCGCTCTGCACACGGGACGGCCGGTGTGCTTTGTAGCACTGGCTCTGAGTCCGTGCTTTCCCGCCACGTGTAAGGGCGTTTCCCCCGTGGGCACGGCACCGGCGAGCACATAGGGTCGGGGCATGTCTGGACACTTGCAGCTGGCTCCGACTGTCTCTGTGGATGCGGCGCCGGCGTCGGCGACTGCCCCGATCCGGGTCGTGGTGGCCGACGATCACGCCTTGATGCGCCGTAGCTTGCGTCTGCTGCTGGAGAGCGAGCAGAACATCGAGGTGGTCGCCGAAGCCGACGACCTGACGGGCGCTGCTGCCCATGTGCATGACAAGCAGCCGCATGTGCTGGTGCTCGACCTGGGTATGTCCGGCATGACGAGCCTGCATACGATCGGCCAGCTGCGCGAGCGCGTCCCCGACACGCAGATCGTGGTCGTCACGATGGAGGAGAACCCCGCCTTCGCGCAGCGTGCGATTGCAGCCGGCGCGCTGGGGTTCGTCTGGAAGGATTGCGCCGATACCGATCTGCTCGAGGCCGTGCGTTCCGCGGCCCGCGGCGAGGAATATCTGAGCCCCAGCGTCGCGGCTCGCCTGGCTGCGCTTCACCGCTCGCTGACGACCGACGACTTGACGGTGCGCGAGGTCGAAGTGCTCAGGCTGATCGTGCTCGGCTACACCACTGTGGAGATCGCCCGCAAACTGCACATCTCGCCGCGCACGATCGAGACCCACCGGGCACACATCCACAGCAAGCTCGGGCCTGCGGACCCGCGCGGAGCTGGTGCGCTACGCGCTACGACGCGGCCTGCTGGGCACCTGAGATTCCCTGGCGGCGGCAGCCCGCAGCGGCACACGCGCTGCCAGGAGCGTGCCGTCGGAGTCCGAGCTGATGCTGAGCGTCCCGCCGGCCAGGCCGACCCGCTCGTGCATTCCGAGCAGCCCGAAGCCGCTGCTCTGAGCGCTGGTGTCGAATCCTTGACCGTCGTCCTGCACTTCGATCGACAGTTCGCCGTCGCTCTGTTTGAGCACTACGCGGACGGTGTTGGCGCGGGCGTGCTTGGTGATGTTCGTGAGCGCCTCCTGCAGCAGCCGGTAGACGGTGGTCTGCATCTCCCCGTCAATGTTCTCGTGGTCGGCGGCGCGAGCGGGTAGGTCAAGGTCGCTGTCGATGGTGGCTCCGCTCTGCTCGCGGTGGCGGTCGAGCAGCGCCTCGATCGCTGCTCTGAGACCGAGCTCGTCCAGCGCGGCGGGTCGCAGCTCGGTGATGATCGCGCGGAGGTTTTCGATCTCCCGTTCGATGTGCTCGGCTGCTTCCTCGATCGCGCCCCGTGTCTGGTTGAGGTCAGCCTGGGCAAGCACTGTGGCGACCAGTAGCCGTAGCCCTCCGAGGCTCTGCAGCGTCTCGTCGTGCAGCTCCCGCGCCCAGCGGCGCCGCTCGGCGTCGGCGGCGGCCAGCGAGCTGCGCAGCCGGTCGGCCTGCACGCTCTGCGCGAGCGCCACCGCCGTTGCGGCGCTGAGCGCGAACGTGCGCAGCATCTGCTCGTCGTCCTCGCTGAAGACGTCTTGGTCTGCGCCGTGATCGAAGGCGGCGAGGATGCCGAGCGCCTCGCCGCGATGAACCATCGGCACCAGTAGCGCGGTCTGCGCGTCGGGCACCCCGAACTCGCGTGGGGCGATCCGCAGGCGGGCGGCTACGTCTGTGATCCGCTCGGGCTGACCGCGCCTGAGTACCTGCCCGGAGGTCGAGCCGGCGACCGGCAGGCGGACCCCTCGCATGTCCTCGGCGTGCCCGGCGCTGGAGTGCACGACTAGCTCCTCTGCCTCGCGCAGCATGATCACGAGGCTGCGGGCACCGACGAGCGCGCGGCCCCGCTTGACGATCAGTTCAAGCACGCGCCCGAGCGATACCTCCCCGCCGACCGCGACGGCGATGTCGCGCGTGGCCTCAAGCCCGCGGATCGCCTTCTCGAGCTCGTGGCGGCGCCGCTCGCTGACCTCATACAGCCGGGCGTTCTCGATCGCCACGGCTGCCCACCGTGCGAGCATCACGACGGCCTGTTCGTCGGTCTCGGTGAACTCGCCGTCCTGCTTGTCGGTGAGGTACAGGTTGCCCCATGCCTGCCCGCGAACGAGGACGGGCACGCCAAGAAAAGAGCGCATGGGTGGATGCCCTGCTGGGAACCCGTAGCTTGAGGGGTGCTGGCCGACATCGGCCAGGCGTAGCGGCTCGGGGTGTTCGATCAGTGTCCCGAGCACCCCGCGGCCGCGAGGCAGAGCGCCGATGGTGCGGCGGGTCGCCTCGTCGATTCCAACGGTCAGGAACTGCTCAAGCTCAGAGCGATCCTCGTTGAGGACGCCGATCGCGGCGTAGCGCGCTCCGGTGATCTCCCTTGCGGCCTCAAGGACACGATCGAGCACAGCCTGCTGGTCGAGCTCGGTGACAAGCGTCTGCCCCACGTCGAGCAGCTGTCGATGCCATCGCTCATCGGAATCCTCGGTCATCTTGGGGCAGAGGTTACCCGTAGTCCGCCCCACTGGACTGCGGGAATCCCCTGATAGAGCAGGCCGCCGGCGACCTACGCTCAGCGTCGGCGTCGATCAGACCGAAGGGCGCCGTCCGAGCGCGTTATGCCCCAGCCCCTGAGCCCTTCTGAGAGACCCGACCCGATACCAGAGAAGCCACATTGCGCGCGCTGCGGCGATGTGATCGGCGCCTATGAGCCGATGATTCTCATCGAGGACGGCAAGCCACGCAACACCTCCCCCTCCGCCGAGCAGGACAGGGATCTGCGCGCCGTCAAGTGCTACCACGCGGCCTGCTTCTCGCCGTAGAGGCCCGTCGCGCTACCGACGGGCATCCGAGGAAAACCGCACCCGCTGCGCGCGGCTCCTGCGGATGTCGCAGCGCGCGCCTGGTGAGAGCCTCAACTCACACCAAGCTCACTCATAAGGAGGAAAGGATGTCGCTGCCAGCCCATTTCAGTGAAATAGCCGTCGTTGATGTGATGAACCCAGGGATCATCGACTGTCCGCCACAGACACCGCTGACCGAGGTCGCATCGTTGATGGCCGAGAACACCGTCCACTGCGTGGTCGTCGACGGGCTCGCGCGTGGCCCCCATCACAGCGAGCGGTTCGTGTGGGGCGTCATCTCCGACATCGACCTGATGCGCGCCGCGGCCACCGGCAAGATGGATGAGGAAGCGGGCGAGATCGCCGCGACCGAGATCGTCACGATCGAGCGCAGCGAGGAGGTTCAGCGTGCCGCGCAGCTGATGGGCGAGCACGAATGCTCGCACCTGATCGTGACCGACCCGGACTCGGGCCGCCCGCTCGGCGTCCTCTCAAGCCTGGACGTGGCCCGCGCGCTGGTGTGGGGAGTGCGACCGTCGAACAAGGTGCCAGCTCCGTAGTTTCCACCTACGACGAACACGGATCTACTCGACTACCAAAGCCCACACGCGACCGTAAGGTGATGAGCATGAACACAGAGACCCCCAATACCCCGCAGCGCGTGCTAATCGCCGGCGGCGGCGTGGCGGCGCTTGAGACGGTCCTGGCGCTGCACGACCTCGCACCGGAGCTGACCGACGTGACAGTGATCGCACCCAACCCCGACTTCCACTACCGCCCGATGACCGTGCGCGAGCCCTTCGCGCAGGGACAGGCCCGCCGCTACCCGCTTGCGCCGATCATCAGCGACGCCGGCGCGAGCCTGATCTGCGACGAGCTGGCGTGGGTGGACCCCGATAACCGGATCGCCCACACCAAGGGCGATGAGCAGCTGGAGTACGACGCGCTGGTGCTGGCGCTCGGGGCGAAGGCTACCCCGCGCTACCGGCACGCGGTCACGATCGACGCCGCCCGCATGGACGAGATCCTGCACGGCATCATCCAGGATGTCGAGGCCGGCTACATCAAGAGCCTCGCGTTCGTCGCGCCTGGCCGGATGGCGTGGCCGCTGCCGCTGTATGAGCTTGCGCTGATGACCGCCGGCCGCGCCTATGACATGAACATGGATGTGGCGATCACGCTCGTCACCCCCGAGGACAGTCCGCTTGCGATCTTCGGGCAGAACGTGAGCAGCGCGGTCGCGGAGCTGCTTGCGCGGTCGAACGTCCAGACGATCCACTCCGCCTACGCTGAAGTTCCCGAGGAGGGCGAGGTGGTCATCAACCCTGGCGACCGGCGGCTGCACGTGGATCGCGTGATCGCGCTGCCCGAGCTCTATGGCCCCAGCGTGCGTGGCATCCCGTTGAGCGAACACGGCTTCTTGCGCGTGGACCGCTACGGGCGCGTGCTGGATGTCGAGGGCGTCTACGCGGCCGGGGACTGCACCGAGTTTCCGGTCAAGCATGGTGGCGTTGGCTCTCAGCAGGCCGATGTGGTGGCGCAGTCGATCGCGGCGGCGGCTGGCGCGCATGTCACACCCGAGCCGTTTCACCCCGTGATCCACGGGATGCTGCTCACCGGCGATAAGCCGTTGTATCTGACGGCGAAGATCACGGGCGGGCACGGGTTCAGCTCGGAGCTGACCGACACGCCGAGCTGGTCGCCGCCGAGCAAGATCGCCACCAAGTACCTGGCGCCCTATCTGGACGCACAGGACCGCGAGAAGACACCGACATGACACCCAGGAGCGGCGATAGTGGCGGGGTAGGCGGACCCTGCATGGTGCTCGGCTATGACCGCAGCGAGAGCTCGCGTCACGCCGCCCGCTGGGCGGCGGGCGAGCTGGCCGCGGGCGGCAAGCTCGTGATCGTGTATGCCTGCCGGGCGCAGCACATGCCGCCGAACCCGCTCAGCAGCGCCGGCGAGCGCCACGAGACGGGCCGCGCGATCCTCGATGAGCTGATGCTCGACGGCGATGACGCCCTGTTCGACATCGACCTCGAGACCCACGTCGCAGACCAGGACCCCGCGGCGGCGTTGATCGAGGCCGCCCGGCGCCATGATGCTCGCGCGATCGTGCTCGGCTCAAAGCCCCACTCGCGGCTGCACGAGGCGCTTGGCACCGTCACGACCGAGCTGCTGCAGAGCTCGCCGGTGCCGGTCATCACGGTGCCGGCGACCGCGCCTGCCCCCGGCCGTCCGCTCACGCAGTCCGCCGCCGCAGAGTGAGCGCCCCGAGCGTCAGTGCGATCAGCGTCGCACCGACGATCACGGCGACATCGAGCGCGACCCTGCCGCCGAGCGGTTGGGGATGGGTGGCGCGCGCCAGCGCGTCGTAGGCGTAGGTGAGCGGCAGCGCGCTTGAGAACCCGTAGAGGACGCCGGCCATCTCGTGCCGGTCTACGAACAGCCCGCATAGCAGTAGCTGGGGGAAGATGATCGCGGGCATGAACTGCACGGCCTGGAACTCGGTGCGCGCGAACGCGCTGACGAACAGGCCGAGGGCCATGCCAAGCACGGCGTTGCCGACGGCGAGCAGCCCGATCAGCCACGCGCCGTGCGGGGCGTGCAGGCCGAGCAGGAGAAACCCGACGAGGCACACGACGAGCGCCTGCAGCGCGGCGAGCAGACCGAACGCGATCCCGTAGCCGGCGAGCAGGTCGGTCTTGGCGAGTGGGAGGCTCATCAGCCGCTCAAGCGTGCCGCTGGTGCGCTCGCGCAGCATGGCGATCGAGGTGACGAGGAACATGATGATGAACGGGAACAGGCCGCACATCGGCGCCCCGATCGCCTGGAACGTGCCGGGCTGCCCGTCGAAGACGTAGCGCATCAGAGTGAGCAGCGCCACAGGCACGACGAGCAGCAGCGCAATCGTGCGCGGGTCGCGTCGAATCTGCCACAGGACGCGCCGGCGGTCGCCAGCGTGATCCGTGGGCTCACCTGGACGCCTGCCCGATGATTGCAAGGAACGCGCGGCTGAGGTCCTGCTCGCCGGTGCGCTCGCGCAGCTGCTCGGGCGTGCTCTGCTCAAGCAGCGTCCCTTCGCGCATCAGCAGCAGCTCGTCGCACTCGCTGGCCTCGTCCATCACGTGACTTGAGATCAGCAACGTGCTGCCGGCCTGGGCGAGCTCGCGGAAGGTGCCCCACAGTTCGGCGCGCAGCACGGGGTCAAGGCCGACGGTCGGCTCGTCGAGCACCAGCAACTCGGGGTCGCCCAACAGAGCAGTGGCAAGCGACACCCGCGAGCGCTCCCCGCCAGAGAGCGAGGCGACGACCTGCTGCTCACGACCGGCCAGGCCGACCGTCTGGACGACCTCGCCGATCCGCTGCTCGCCGACATCGAGGATCGCGGCGAAGTAGCGCAGGTTCTCGCCGATGCTGAGATCGGCGTAGACCGATGGGGCCTGCGTCAGTACCCCACGCGCCGGCGCAGCTTTGGGGAGCCGGCGTGTTCGCCGAGCACGTTCACCTGGCCAGCCTGGATGATCTGCACGCCGACGATCGCGCGCATCAGCGTGGACTTGCCGCACCCGCTTGGGCCGAGCAGACCCGTCACCGACCCGCTGGCGACCTGCAGGTTGAGACCGTGGAGCACGGGGCGCCCGCCGCGCACGACATGCAGATCCTCGATCTTGATGGCCGTGTCGGGCATCTGGCCGCACAAGCTATCCGCTGGGTTCTGCCTGCGCTTACAATCGGGCGGGTGCAGGTTTGGGAGCTAGATCGTCTGCGTGTCGCGGCGCACCATCCGCAGATCCTTCGCTCCGACGAGGACGCGAATCGCGTGATCGCGCTGCTGCTGCCCCAGGGTGAGGCTCTGCAGGAGCACCAAGTCCATGAGCACGCGCTCGTGTTCGTCCTACGCGGCGATCTGTTGGTGAGCGCGGGCGCGAGCGAGCGAACGTTGTCCGCGCCGAGCCTGATCCATTTCGACCCCGGCGAGCGCCACGAGGTACGCGCGATCAGCGAGTGCCAGCTCGTTCTGTGCTTGGCGCCGTGGCCCGGCCCCGGACATCCGAGCCACACCGCCGCGGCATAGGGGTCTGCGTCAGTTGAGCCATGTTTGGTTCATCGTGCGTTGGCTGCACCTGCTGGCGATGGCGTTCTTTGTGGGCGGCCAGATGATGCTCGCGGCCGTGGTGGTGCCGGTTGGACGGCGCTCAGGCGATCGTGAGAGCTTGCGCCTGATCGCGCGGAGGTTCGGCTACGGCACGCTCGTCGCACTGCTCGTCCTGGTGGCGACCGGCACCGCGATGGCGTTCCATCTTGACCTGTGGGGCGACTCGACATTTCACGTCAAGCTCGCGCTCGTCCTTGCTGTCGGTGTACTGCTGGTGTGGCACATCCGCCGGCTCGGACCTGGCACGTCCTCGAGGCGGTCATCTTTCTGCTGTCGCTGGCGATCGTGTGGCTTGGTCTGTATCTCTCAAATGGTTACTCCTGAGTCGGTTCGCCCGCGATAACTGACGGGCGATGATACGCCCCAGGCGGTAGGCTGCTCGCGGGTGACTGCCGTGGTCGACTTCCGTGATTTGCCAGCGCCGATCGTTCAAGCGGGGATGGGCGCTGTGGCTCGTCATCAGCTCGCTGCGGCAGTATCGGAGGCCGGCGGTCTGGGGACGATCGGGGGCGCCCGCGCACCGATCGCTGAGGAGCTCGCTGCGGCCCGAAGGCTCACCGGCCGACCAATCGCGGTCAATCTCGTGCTGCCGTAGCCGATGTGGCGATGCTCGTCACGGTGAATCTTGGTGTAGCCCGCGACGAAGCCAGGCAGTAGGCCCTCGCGCTCCATGAAGCGCGTCGAGAACTCGAACGTCGTCAGGCCGAGAGTGGCCTCAAGTATCAGATGGTAGATCGTCACAAACGCGGCCTTCGCGGCACGATCGCCGGGGTTGGCCGTGAGGCGTTCGTGAGCGGCGACGAGCTTGTCATCGAAGATCGTTTGGAAGGCAGGTGAGACCTGCTCGCGGGCGCGCTGCACATGCTCGGCGATGATCGCCGGCTCTGAGACAACCTCGTCCTGGAAGCGGGCGTAGAACTGCATGTGCCTGGCCTCGTCTACCTGCTGTGTAGCCAGGAACGTGATCTCCTCCTCGGTGCCATCTGCACCGACGAGCCCTGAGAACTTTGTCGTGATCCGCTCCTCGGCGACCATCAACGAACCCAGCACGAATGACACGAGCGAGCGGTCCTCCATCGCCTCCCACTGCTCTCGGTCGGCGGACAGGTCGACATCCCACGGGTTCCACTGGCTCTCCTCCCAATGGCGGTATAGCGTCTGCGGGTCGTGCAGGTGAACGTCGTGCGTCGCCTCGGTCATGCAGGATGCTCGTCGCCTTAGGGCACGACAACGCGATGCCCGCGGGTGTGCGCGGTGCGTCTCGCGTATCTCCTTCGACCGGCCCGCGTTGGCGAGCGCCTGGGTGAACTCGGCGCCCCGTCGCCTCCTCGAGAACGCCACCATTGACCGGCTACTCACACTCGCCGAATACTTAGCGCTTACATCGAGGCGTGGAGCCGAACCGTCGAAGATTGGGATATCCCCGATCCGGCTGACAGGCCGATTGCGGAGGTTCGAGCGATCCGCGACGGCATCCAGGCTCGTGTCCGCGAGTTGATCGCCACTCGGCTCGAAGACATACGCACCGACCCAACCGCGCACGATCAGCGCCTCGGGATGCTCGTGACGATGCTCGACGGCGAGTTCGGAAGCGTCAAGCCAGCCCGCGAAATACGCGAGTGCGCGGAGGCCGTGCTCGACGGTTTCAGCGGGGCTCGGGTGCGCTCCCACATTCTTGCCCTCGCCTACCGTCAAACCCGCGAGTGCCTGCGCCGCGAGACGTGCGATCTGATCGCCACAGGAGAGACGCCATGAGCGCGGGCCGGGACTCTGTTGCCGTCATCACCGACATTCACGGCAACCTCCCCGCGCTGCAAGCGGCGCTCGTGCGGATCGAGGAGCTTGGCATCGAGAGCGTGTTCTACGGCGGCGACCTCGTTGGCTACGGCCCGCACCCCAACGAGGTCTGCGCGCTGATCGCCGCCCACGACATTCCCACGATCTACGGCAACTACGACTACGCCATCGCCCGCGATCTTGAGGACTGCGGCTGCGCGTATGTCACGCAGCATGACCGCGAGCTGGGTCAGCGCTCGGTCGATTGGACGCTTGCGCACACCAGCCAAGAGTCCAAGGACTTTATGCGCGGCCTGCCATTTGATCTGCACTTTCCGGTCGGCAGCGTCGATGTTCACCTCGTCCACGGCTCCCCACGGAAGGTCAACGAGTATCTATTTGAGGACAAGCCGGCCAGCCTGTACGAACGGCTCGCGGTGGCCGAGAGCGATCCGGTGCTCGTGTTCGGCCACACGCACAAGCCTTGGGTGCGCGAGTACGGCGGGGTGCTGTTCGTCAACTGCGGCTCGGTCGGTAAGCCCAAGGACGGCGACCCGCGCGGCGCGTTCGCCGTCCTCACACCGAGCGCGCGGAGCGTGAACGTGAGTATCGAGCGGATCGCCTACGACGCGGACGCGGTAGCGGCCGAGGTCCGCGAGGCAGGGCTGCCCGGCGAGTTCGCAGACAAGCTCCTGGTCGCCGCATGACGGACACGCCGCCGCTCGCCCGCCGCCTGTTCGCCGAGCTATTGGGCTCGGCGTTCCTCGCCGCGCTCGTGATCGGCTCAGGCATAGCGGCACAGACGCTCTCACCGAACGACGTTGGCCTTGAGCTGTTCGAGAACGCTGCCGCAACAGCGATGGGACTCGCGGCGATCATCCTCATGTTCGGCCCCGTCTCAGGCGCACACTTCAACCCGGTTGTCTCCCTGGCCGACGCGACGTTTGGCGGCATCCGTTGGCGTGACGCGCTCGCCTACATCCCCGCCCAAGTCGCCGGGTGCGTGCTCGGCGCGATCGTCGCCAACGGCATGTTTGCGCTCGCGGCCGTCAGCATCTCCACACACCACCGCGCCTCCCCGGCGCACCTGTTCAGCGAGGTCATCGCAACCGCCGGCCTGCTGCTCGTCATCTTCTCGCTCGCCCGCACGAGACGGCTGAACGTCGCTCCGGCGGCAGTCGGCGCGTACATCGGCGCCGCCTACTTCTTCACCAGCTCCGCCAGCTTCGCCAACCCCGCGATCAGCGTCGGACGCATGTTCTCCGACACGTTCGCCGGCATCGCACCCGCGTCGGTGCCCGGCTTCGTCGTGGCGCAGCTCGTCGGCTGTGGCTGCGCGATCCTCGTGGTCAGCGTGCTCTACCCGGACGTGACCCCGGAGGAGGCTGCCGAGGTCGTCCTGCCCCACCACGAGCAGCAGGCGAGCACCGATGGCGCGCTCGGTCAGCGAGTGTGAGCCCTCCAAGCGGTCCACCGCGTCGGCGACCTTGAGCTGCTTCTTGCGCTTGGTCGCACCGAACGCTTCGTAGGTCTGCTGCAGGGAGCGCGGCCCTTCGCCCTCGGCGCTGCGCACGATCAGACCCTCAAGGACCGCGTGCTCCCAATGGCGCTCCTCGCGGTCGCCGGGGGTCAGGCTCTCGACAGCCTGGCTGATCTCGTGGAAGCGCACCGCGGCGTGCGCAGCGACGGCGAGGTCGTTCCAGCGATGGATGAGCTTGCAAGCGCGCAGACGGCGCAGGCTTTCGCGGACATCACCGGGGACGCTGAGCGTGCGGGCAAGCTCGTCTTCAGCCCACGGTCGCTGGCGCTCGGGGTCCAGCATGAGGTTGAGTACGGCGCGGTCGAGGAGCGCGTGCTCCTTCAACCCCTCTGGGATACGGTGTGTGTGCATGGGGAGTTACAGCTCCTTGTGCCACGGCGTCGGGGCAGTTCACGCTGCCGCCGGCGCCATCAGTTTTCAGTTGTGGACTGACCGTACAAACCGCGTGTCCGCCTGTGAGCCGGTGACGCGAAGTTGACACAGAGCGAACCGAAGATGTAACGCAAGCAGCGGCGCGGTCCTCGTGATGCGTTAGGATGTATGTATGAGGCGCACGACGATCATGCTGCCCGAGGAGGTCGATGTGCGGTTGCGGCTGGAGGCGCGTCGGCGCGGCACGTCGGTCGCTCAGGTTGCCAGGGAGGCGATCGAGCAGCAGTTGCCGGAGCAGACCGATGGGAGCTTGAGCTTCTTCGCCGTCGGCGACGGCTCGCCTCGGGATGCCTCTGAGCGGGTCGATGAGCTGGTCGCCAAGAGCGTGCGCAAACGCCGGGCTGGGCGCCGGTAGTGCTGATTGTGGACGCCGGGCCGCTGTACGCGGCGGCGGCGCGGAAGGACAAGCACCACGAGCGCGCCGTCGCGTTGCTCTCCAGCAGCCCGCGGCCCCTGCTCGTCCCCGCGCTCGTGGTGACAGAGGTTTCCTATCTGCTCGCCGACCGGATCGGCGCTCACGCCGAGCTTGCGTTTGGCCGTGCGCTCGCGGACGGCGAGCTGGTGGTCGAGCCGGTGGCCGACTCGGACTGGTCTCGCATCTACGAGCTGATGGAGCAGTATCTCGACCTGCCGCTGGGGATGGTTGACGCATCGGTGATCGCGCTGGCCGAGCGCCGTGAGGTGGACGTGATCGCCACGCTCGACCAGCGGCATTTCAATGTCGTGCGGCCACGCCACGTCGAGGCGTTTAGGCTCGTCCCCTAGCCGCGGGAGCACAGCCGCGAGAGCTAGGTCGCTCCCCTACTCGCCCGCCCACTCGGGCGATGTGGCACCGGGCTTCCACTCCTTGGTGGCACCGCCGCCCTGCTGGCGAAGGAGCTGGGAGTAGTCGGCGAGCTGGTGCTGGAAGGCGAGCTCCTCGCGCGGGTCCTGCCCGCCGTCGTCCAGTTCGGCTCGCCACCCACCACCGCGCATCACCGCCCAGCTCGGTAGCCTGCGCGCTCCGCTCCCACATTTACGAAGCTGAACGCCCACCCACCCGAGCGCGGGGCGGCGCAGAAGGAGAGCGATAGAAACGCGCTGATCGAGGCCGTCAGCGGTCGGCCACCTCGTCTACCAGCCGTTCCCAATCTTCGCGCAGCGGCTCGACCCCGAGCTCCACGATCGCCAGCGCTCCCCTACTGCAGTGACTCGAGTGGGTGGTGACGTCTGATGTAGTCGCCGAAGAGGGGTGCCGTGAAGTCGACGTAGCCGCGTCGGGGGCTGTAGATGAGACCCTTGAGGTCGATCAGGTTCTGGCGCACGAGCGCGGTGCGGCGCTGGTCGGCGCCGAGCAGCGCGGACACCTTCGCGGTCTGCTGTGGCCCGTCGCCGAACTCGGCGATCGCGGCCAGGTAGCGTCGCTCGGCCGCGGTCGCGCGGTTGAAACGTGCTCGGTGAAAGCCGCTGTCGAGCTGCTCTTGAGCGATCGTGTCGGCAGCTTTGGCATCGTGGTCGGTGATCGGCGAGCTGGCGGCGACCAGCCAGGCGTAGCGCCCGTAAGTCTGCAGAAAAAACGGGTAGCGGTCGGCTCGAGCGAGGATGAAGTCGAGTGCGGCCTGCTCGTACTCGACGCCCTCGCGCTCAGCGGGGAGCGTGAGCGCAGCTCGGGCGGCGTCCTCGGTGAGCCGACCGATCTCGATGTACTGGAAGAGGCGCTCCGCATAGGAGCTTGCCTCAGCGAGCCTGCCTGGGAGCTGTGGCAGTCCAGCGCAGACGAGCGCCACAGGAAGCTGACGCTGAGCGATGCGATGGAAGGCCGCGAGCAGCGCCTGCAGGTCCTCCTTCTCGGCGAACTGCATCTCGTCGAAGAAGAATGCGATGCCGCCCTCAGCCTCGCGGGCTGTCTCGCCAAGCTCGACCAGGACATCCTGGAGATCGACATCGAGCTGCCCGCTGTCACCGCGTCCAGGAGTCGGGGCGACATCGACCTTGAACGTGATCCCAGCGGGCATAGCTGTGACCGAGAAGCTGCTGATGACCGACAGCGATCTGCGCAGCCGCTCCCGGACACTCTCCCGCCGTGCGAGCGACTGCGCGGCCTGCGCTGCCATCTGAGCGAGCGCTGGACGCAGCGGTCCACGGCCGCGCAGCTCGATGTAGCCCGAGCCCCATCCGGCCTCTTCGGCCTCCGCAGCGAAGCGGTTCAGTAGGACCGTCTTACCGACGCCGCGAAGTCCCCACAGCGCGAGGTTCTGCTCAGGACGCCCGGCAGCAAGACGCTTGAGCAGCACACCGAAGCTCGTCTGCTCTCCATCGCGACCTGCAAGCTCCGGTGGTGGCGTACCGGCGCCTGGTGCGTAGGGATTGAGGACCTCGTCCACACCACGAGCATATAGCTTTATATGGCTGTATTTGCTCAGGGCATAAAGTCAAATAATCCCGTGCTGATACGACCTCCGAGCTGTTAGTCGGAGCCGTTCGCTCCGGAGGGCCAGAGATTTGAGAAGGGCCATCCAACCCCTGGCTTGGTCGCCGGCCAGCGTGGCAGGCAACCGCCATGCTTTGCAAGTTGTCCGAGAAATTGTTCCCCGTGGGGGGCCTTTCTTTCTCGAGGAGCAAGCCGCGGTTTTTGGCTCTATTACTTGCTTTTCCTGTAGTCGGGGAGACAGGATTTGAACCAGCGACCGCCCGGCCCCCAGCCGGAAAGCGCTGGAGGTGGTAGCCTAGATTCCCGCTTGTTTATGCGGTTTTACCGCCGGCTGCTCTAGTAGAATCGACTCAAAATAGAACACAGATAGAACATGGCTGGAGGCGCGGGGTGGCTACACAGACAAGACGACGCGGATACGGGACCGGATCGCTGAAGCGGGTCGGGGGCTCGTGGATCGGCTCGTGGTACGCGCCCGACGGGCGCAAGATGCGCCGCAAGGTCGGCCCTGCGCGCACGCCGGGCGAGCACGACGGCCTGACGGTGGCGCAGGCGGAGGCGAGGTTCCGCCGGATGCGCGAGTCCGAGCGTCCGCGGGCGAGCTTCGAGCGGGTGACGATGGTGGAGGCCGGCGCGGAGCTGTGCCGGCGCCTCGAGCTGCGGGGCCGCAAGAAGTCCCACCGCCTGACGGTCGAGTCGGACCTGCGCAACCACATCACGCCGTTCTTCTCGGGAAGGGAGCTCGCGAAGATCGGGCCGCGGGACATCGAGCGCTACGTCGCCGCGAAGCTCGGGACGCTCGCACCGAAGACCGTCCGCAACCATCTCGGCACGATGCACTCGGTGTTCGAGCTGGGGATGCGGATGGGCTGGTGCGAGCGCAACCCGGTCAAGCTGGCCGATCGCCCGGTCATCAAGAGCACCGAGACGCGGATCAAGTTCCTCGACCAGGCGGAGCTTGAGCAGCTGCTCGCGGTGAGCTACCCGCAGGATGCGTTCGGGAGCATCGAGGCGGTGCTGTACCTGACGGCTGCGATGACCGGACTGCGCCAAGGCGAGCTGATCGGCCTGCGCTGGCGGGACGTGGACTTCGAGGCGCGGCGGGTGCGCGTGGTCTCGCCGTATGTGCGGGGGAGTTCAACGACCCGAAGTCCGAGGACTCGGGCCGCTCGGTGCCGCTCGCCCAGCGGGTCGCCGATGCGCTCGCGGACCTGCGCGCGCGGTCCTTGTATCCAGCAGACAGCGACCTTGTGTTCGCGCATCCCGAGACGGGGCGTCCGCTTGACCGCTCGAAGCTCGTCCGGCGGTTCAAGCGGGCGCTGGAGCGGGCGGAGGTGCGGCGGATCACCTTCCACGAGCTGCGCCACACCTTCGGGACCCGGATGGCCGCGAGCGGCGTACCGCTACGAACGCTTCAGCACTGGATGGGTCACGCCGACTCGAAGACAACGCAGATTTACGCGCACTACCAGCCATCCGACGCCGAGGCCGACACGGTGGACGCGGCGTTCGGGTAGGGGTCGCGGCTGGGCTGTCTGGCCGCTCAGAGTTTGCTCTGCAGCCACTCCTCGAGCATGGTGCGGGTGAAGCGGATGTGCCGCCCGACTCGGATACAGGGGAGCTGGCCGGTGCGCACGGCGTCGTAGACCCAGCTCGTCTTGACGGCGAGCAGCGCGGCGGCCTGCTCGGGTCGCAGGAGCGGCCCGTCAAGCCTTCGGGTCGGGGACCCGAGCCCGTTGCGCTGGTGGATGTCGATGGTCATGTCGTACCTCCTCGGAGAGTTCGCGGCCTTCTTCTCCTATTCCGTCGGGGACCGGCGAGCGGGACAGGCCTGACCGGTCAGCGTCGCGGCGGCTTGCCGTGTATCCGTCGATGCGCGCGCTCGTAGACGGTCGGGGCGTGCGAGACGTGGGGGTGATGGCGCACGCCGAAGGACAGAACGTCGAGTGACAGTCGCCCGGTCTTCGGGTCGCGGGCGATCAGATACACGATTCCCCACCTGCCGTCGGGCCATGGAACGTAGGTCTTGACACAGTTGGGCAGGCTGCTCCTGTCCTGGGCCTCCGTGTCGCAGGCGAGCAGCTCGTCGATGGGCTGACCGTCCCGTTCGAGCTGGGCCCGCTTGCTCGCGGCGGCGGCTCGGCCAGCGTCGGTGCTGGCGCGCAGATCCTCGCCCCATACCGCCTCGTCAAAGCCGACGGGGGCGAGGGCTCGGCCGCCTGGCATTGTTTACCCCTCGCCGTCGGCCGGCAGGACGGGTCCGTACTCACTTTCCAGATCTGCGAGCGCGGCCGGCGTGTGGCCAAGCCGGCCCAATATCGCCTCCGCTGAGGTGTCGGGAACGAGCGTCAGCTCGCCATCGGGACGCTCGTCCTTGACGATGTACTCACCCGCGATGTCGCCGCTGAGCGTGACGTGAGCCGACTTGCTCATGCCCAAATGATCGCAGGTGATCCGGCCCTATCGCACGTCTACGGGTCTGCGCCCCCCCTCGCCGACTCGGTAGTCCTTCGATGCACGCTTCACGATGGGATGCAAAGGTCCGGGCTCGACCCCAGTGCTCATGCCTACCTGGTGACCCAATCGTCGATCGAGCAGTCGGCCGGCCCCCGGCCCGGCCCCCGCGCACGCCCTGTCACACCCCTTGTGGGTTGACAGGGCGTGCTACCCTGCCCCGCCCGGCGGGGGCCGGGGGACTGCGCTCCGCCGCGGTCGGGGTCCCCGACCAGGCGCAGCCTGGTTGGGGAGCGGCGGACGATCGACCGTACCTCGCCGTTGCCCTGGATGAGGTTCTGCGCGTCGACGCCGGGCACGGAGGCCCCGCGCACACTGCGCCTGGATGCCTCACCCACTCACGTGGACGATCCCCCCCCGAACACGAGAGCAAAAGATCACGCGCAGCCGTCCCTGTCGGCGCACGGGGTCGTGCCCCGGGGTGTGCTCGGCGGCCCGCGACCCGGATCAGCCGGGAAGCAGTCAGCAGAGGCAGTCAGCTATGAACGGGTTCCGCGCGCAGAACGCGGGCGCTGCCGTCGGCGGACACGAGCACAACGGCGCGGTCTTCATCGATCGCGCGTCTGATCGCGGCGCCCGTGCGTGGCCCGTCTGCGTTGATGAAGACGGCGCGGTCGGGGTAAGGCGAGCGTTCCTCGATCGCCAGCTCGATCGCTTCCTCCATCACTCGCATCGCGGGCGAGTCGCCGCTGTTCATGCTCATCTTCTGTGCCATGACTCGATCATCGGTAGGTAGCCGCGCTTGACCGACTCGATCGCCGCGCGCATTCCTGCTCCCAGGGTACCGCGATGGAAGACCTCGGCGGCCTGCTTTCCGCCTTCTCGTGTGTATCGGTGCATCTCGTTCTCTCCGTGAGCGCCGTCGTATACACGGACCGTTTCGAGCTCCCCTCCCTCCTCTATCAGCAGCACCACGGCGTAGTCCGTCACCTCGCGTACCTCGGTCGTGAACTCGACGTGCATCCACGTCCCGAGCGCGCCGTCGAGTTCCACGTCGTACTCCCTGTTCATACCGGCCCCGATCTCCCGGACCTAGATGCTCCGGCCGGGGCGGGAGTCGCTCGGATGGTTGACGTGGACGACGGTCGGCGGCTGACCCGAGCCGGGGGTGATGACCACGGCCTGCCCGGTCCTGAGGCGCTTGATGCGGGATGGGTGGATCTCGTACTCGTGGCCGCGGCGGCGGCTGCCCTTGCCGCTGGGGCCAGGGGCGAGCAGGCCCTCCTCGGTCTGCTGGGTGGTGACCCACACGGACCTGGTGCCGGCCATCGCGGCGATCAGCTCGGCTGACTCGGGGACGTTCTGGCGGTGCGCGATCAGCGCCGCGACGTTACCGAGCACCTGCTCGCGCAGCGCGCTGTCCTCGGCGCCTTTGAGGTCGGCGAGCTCCTGGGTGCCGAGGATCAGGCTGATCCCCGCCGAGCGGGCGCGGCCGAAGAGCCGCGCGACGGGCTCCGCGGCGATCGCGGAGAACTCGTCGATCATCACGACGGTGGGCACCGGCTTGTGCTGCATACGCCCGACGAGCGTAACGAGATCGGTCACGACAGCGCCGGCGAGCATCGTGCTCAGCAGCAGCCGGCGGTCCGCGTCGAGGCACACGTAGACCACGGCGCGCTCTTCGACTGCCTGGTGGATGTCGAGCGTCGGCCGGTCGGGGCTTGGCTCCAGCCACGGGCGCAGCTCCGACTCGGCGAGGATTGCCAGGCGGTCCCTGACGCCTGAGAGCTCGCGCTGGTGGCGCTCTGAGAGCGAGTCCAGATAGTTCTGGACCGGCTCGGCCTCGCTCTCGGGGAGCTTCCTGGCGGTGACCTCGAGCGTGCGGGGGTCCATGTTCTCCATCAGCGACACCGGCGTCACCTGCGTTCCGGCGGCGCGCATCGCGCGGACCGCGTGGCCGAGATATCGCTGTGCCTGGCGCAGATAGTGCGGCTCGGTGAACCGCTCCCCGGCGAGCGCCTTGTCCGCGATCTCCGTGTCGCTCCCCTGCGCGTAGGGGTTGTACGCGAGCGGCCCCTCCGGGGTCCACAGTAGGAACTCCGCGCCAGCCCGCTCGGCGGCGGCCTGCAGCTCCTGGCAGAGCATCTGGTCGCCCTTCGGGTCGATCACGACCGCGCCGTGACCCTGCTCGATCAGCCGGCACGCGACCCACGCCTCGCTGACCGTCTTCCCGGCGCCAGTCGCGCCGAGCACGAGCGTGTGGCTCCCCGACTCGTAACCGACCGGGATCGAGACCGTCATCCCGCGCTCGTCGCGGCCGACGATGAGCCGCCCGCTGTGGACCCAGCTGCCGGACTCGCGCAGTTGGCGGTCCTGCACGCCTCGACGCAGCGCGTCGGCGATCCCCAGCCGCGCGTTCGCGGCCTCGGCGTGGTCGGCGCCGTGCGCGAGGTCTTCGCGCTGCCAGCGCGATCCGACGATGCACCCGCGCGTCGCCATCCCGAGCACGGCGAACCCCAGTAGCGGGTTGAGCTTCCACAGCACAACGCCGGCGGGCAGGCCGAGCATCGCCCACGTCCAGCGAAGGCCATTCTCACGCAGCATCCGCGCGGCGACGACGCCCCCGCCGAACACCGCGCCGGCTCCGACCACGAGGATCAGCAGCAGTTTGTCAAGCATCGGTGGCCTGCCTCTCCTCGGCGCCAAGCAGCGCGGCGGTCTCGTCCAGCGCCAGCACCGTGATCTGCTCCTCCGCTCGCGTCTCGCGCACCGCGCGGCTCACAGCGCGCGCCGCCTGTGGGCACGCCAGGTAGTACACGCCATCGACATGCCGCGCCCTCGCCCACCCGCGGCAGATCGCCGCGAGCCGCGCCCGCGCCTTCACCGACAGCTCGACCTCGACCGCCACCAGGCGCCCCCGCGGGGAGCGCAGCGCAAGGTCGGGCCGGTGCAGCGCCGGGCGGCCACCCGGCAGTTCCCCCACCCGCGCGGAGGCCAGCAGTTCGCCCTCATCGCGCTCGTACGCGCGGATCTCCCGCTCGCTCAAGACCTCCCAGCCCGGGAGGCCTCGGTGGAGTTCCACCGCTGCCTGCGCTACCTCCCAGGCGTGCTCGTATCCGCCCGGGCGCACCTGGTGGACGCCGAGGCGCTCGAGGCCCCGCCAGCGCAGACCCGCGGCCGTCGCCGCATACACACCCGGCCTGCGGAACAGCAACATTCGCTGCTCCAGCAGCCTGCCCTCGACGAGCTGCCCCAGCCGCTCATACGCCCAGCTGCGGCCCATTCCGAAGCGGGCCATCACATGCTCCGCGCCCGCCGCGCCCAGCCGCCCGACCCAACCCACGATCTCCGCGTCCCTCTCGGTCTGCATCACAACCTCCGCTCACAAGGGAAAGAACCTGCCTTCCTTTACTCCGCCGACCCGGGGTGAAGTGGGACAGTCCCTTCCTACGATGTGGCTGGGCGGCCGGCTAGGATTGGTGGTCGATAGTGAGCAAGGCCAGCACACACGCGCCAGCGCCCCGTGAGCCGCTCTCGCCGGCGCCAGTCTCAATGCCCGGCCCATCGCAGGCGCCGCACGTCAGCCCTACCGGCGTGATCGCCAGCGCCCGCGGCTGCGAGCCGCGTCTGCCGCTGCGCAAGCGTCGCGGCAGGTAGCTCCTCGACTGCGGGTTATTGCGTTGGCGTAGGAGCTGGTCGGCCCGGTGGCGACGAACGCTCTGTCGCTCGCGTGCGCCCCTCGACCGACTCCTCTACTACGCCTCCTCGCCTTTTGCCCGCCGGCTCGCGCCCTGTCTACCTTGCTCCCTCGGCTTCGCTGCTGTCGCGCCTATCGTCCTCTCCGCACTCTATTGTCTTCTCTTCTTTTTTCTTTTTTCTCTCTTCTCATCTCCTCTCTTCCTGCCCTTCCCCTCCTCTTCTTCTTCTGGATTCGTCTTCTCTTCCTCTTCTTCTCTCCCTCTCACCTTCCCGTCCCATCCCTGGTTGGTTCTTGATCTCGTGCACCTGACGTTGGGGGTGCGAGATCAAGAAGCGCGCCAGCCCCCCGGGGAAGGTGGGACGGGCCGCGCCAGCGGACCCTGTCTCCGTGATCCTTTCCGTGGGCGAATCCAGGGCTGCCCCACCGCCTGGAGGGGCAGGGCAGTGGTCGTTTAGGCGGCGGTCGGGGTGGTGACCATCGAACGGGTCCTTCGGGGGCTGTTCTGATGAACGGAGCCGTCCAGTCCGCCCGCCAAGATGACTTGATGCCCCTCCAAGCCCTAGCGGTGGCGTCGATTCCGTGGACCGACGAAGTAACGGCTCTCGCCACGCTCGGATTGGCCGTCTTGACCTTCCTATTGGTGATCGCGGCGATGATCGCCGCAGCGCTGACCAAACGCAGTATCGACGTGCAGCTCAAGGCCGCCGCCGAAGACCTCCAAGCCACACGCGAGGCGACACGAGTTGCGCAGTCAGCGGCAGAGCGGCAAATCGAAGCGTCCCATCGACCTCTGTTAATCGAGGTTGCTCCCGAGGGGCCGATCTATCCCGATATGGGCGCTTGGCGGCCGAAAACTCTCACTCGTGATGGATTGGTGCCCACCGGACCGGAGGTCGTGGAGCTTGAGTTCGCGGGTGGGTCACTCCGTGAGGATCGACCCTCGCGCTGTGTACGTCGGGCAAGGCGGTGGGCGAATCTTTATCGCCGTGCCCCTCCGTAACGTCGGCCGTGGCTTGGCCACTATCGACCCCGACGCCGTAACCGCACACGGCCCGCGCATCGGACGAAGGCTCGCATGTGAGGTGCAGCGCGAGCGTGTGCCGGCCGGGGAGTCCACAAGAGTCCTCTGCGCGTATGAGTCGATCGCGCAAGCGGAGCCACCTGAGCTTTGGACCTATCACGTGTGGGTTCCCTATCGGGACTTTGCCGAAGGGCAGTTGATCTTCGCCGCTGTGCGCATCGAAGGCCAGCGCAACGACTGGCGGGTCCGCGACGTTAAGCAGATCCAGTCTGGCGATATCGCGCTGCCGCCTGAGCCCGATCGAGCAGCAGCGCCGAATAGAACACAGATAGAACATGACGGGCTTGATGAGGCTACCCGGTAGCCTGCAAAAACGGCTCATTTGCAGGGCTTTTGTCTAGTCGGGGAGACTGGATTCGAACCAGCGACCGCCCGGCCCCCAGCCGGGTGCGCTACCAGACTGCGCCACTCCCCGTGGCAAATGCACCCAGAGCCTAGCGCGAGGCCGGCTCCAAGCGGGCGACGGGAATTGAACCCGCCCTTGAAGCTTGGAAGGCTTCCGTGCAACCACAACACTTCGCCCGCACGCTCCAACCATGTTACTGGCCCCGATCGGCCTTGCGTGGTGCTTCGCGGGTCGGTTGGAGGTCCCGACTGGTGGGAGCCTGTACGGCTACTCCCGCCCCCGCCGCTCCTCCGTCGGCACCTCGCCCCCGGCGTCCGCGAGGCCCGGCGGGGGCCAGGGGCCGAACCAGTTGTCGCGGGCGCCGTCCAGGGTCACCGTCGAGCCGTTGAAGGCAGCTCCCAGGGGGGAGGCCAGCAGCGCGATCAGCCAGGCGTGCTCCTGCACCGTGCCCAGGCGCTGCAGCGGGACCGAGCGGGCCATGCCCGCGCGCACGACGTCCGGGTACTTGCCCATCGCCTCCGTGTCGAAGTGGCCCGCCGCCACCGCGCAGACCGTCGCGCCTGCCGGGGCCCAGCGGCGTGACAGCTCGCGGGTCAGCGCCTCGACCGTCGCCCGCGCCGCACCCGAGTGGGCCATGCCCGGCATCCCATGGTGGGGGGAGAGCGTCACGTTGACGATTCGTAGCCCCCGCCTCTCCACTCGCTCGTGCCCCGTTCTCGGCGGGTCCGGCGCCTGCGGGCACACCTGCGCGAACGCCTCCTCGGCCATGTGCAGCATCCCGTCCACGTTCAGCCGCCAGACCGCGCCCCAGCCCTTCGTCGCGATGCCCTCGGCCGGCGTGAAGTACTGGCCCCCCGCGTTGTTCACGAGCACGTCGAGGCGGCCCCACCGCTCCAACACGCCGACGATCAGCGCGCGGGCCTGCTCGCGCTCGCGTACGTCCCCCGTCGCCCAACTCGCCCGCTCCTCGCCGATCTCCGCGACCGTCTCGCGCAACGGCTCCTCGCGGCGGCCCACGACTGCCACCGCCGCCCCGCAGCGCGCCAGCTCGAGCGCGCTCGCCCGGCCCAGGCCCGTGCCTCCGCCCGTCACCAGCGCCACCCGACCTCGCAGCAGCCCCGGGGCGAAGACCTCCGACTCCCCGATCCCGATCTCCACAGCACTCGCCACGGGCGTGATCTTATGGGTGGGGCGCCGTCCGTCCCCGCTCCCCGCTACGGTTCAGGCGTGCCCCATTGGCCCCTCCGGCCGCGCCTGGTCATCGTTGCGCTGCTCGCGCTCTGCGACTACCTGCTGTGGAACTGGTCGTTGAGCGCCAACCACGACATCCTCGCGCTCGTGTCCGGCATGACCCTGATCCCGCTGCTGCTCGCGCTCGCCTGGCTGCTCGTCCTCGCCGTCGGGCGCCTGCTCGCCGGCGTTGCCCAGCGCTCCCGCGCGCGCGCTGGCCACGGCCGCCGCGGGGCCGCAGGCGCCCGGGCCGGTGCGACCTACGGTGCGGCGGGTGGCGTGGCGGCCTCGACGGAGGGTGGGCGGGGGCCCGGACCAGGCGCCGGTGAGGCCTCCTCCGCCTCCCCCTCCTCGAAGCTCGCCGCGTGAAGCGCCGCTGGTTCGCGCTCGCCACGCTCCTGGTCATCCTCGGCCTCGCGCTCGGAGGCTACGTTTACGCGCGTGAGCGCACCGGCTCGATCTACCACCCCCACGCGCGTTTCGTGCCCGAGGCCAACCCCACCCTCCCCGCGCGCGGCCCCGAACGCTTCACGTGGCCGCTGTACGGCTACACCAAGAACCACACCCGCTACTACCCCGCCCCCGCCTCACTGCGCCCCCCCTTCAGGCGCGCGTGGGCGCGCGGCGGGTCCTCGCTGCGCGAGTTCCCCCCCGTGCTCTCGGAAAACCGCATCTTCCAGCTCACCGACGACGGGGCGCTCTCCGCGGTCAACAAGTACGACGGCAAGACCCTCTGGAGCCGCACCCTGGGGGCGCTCTCCGCCTCCTCCCCCGCCGTCGGCGGGAACACCGTGTACGCGACCGTGCTCGCGCGCGCGCCCGGCTCTGAAGAAGGGCGCGTCGTTGCGCTCGATGTCACCGACGGCGCGATCCGCTGGTCGCGCAACCTGCCCTCCCGCAGCGAGTCCTCCCCCCTGCTCGACCGTGGCCGGCTCTACTTCGGCTCCGAAGACGGCACCGTCTACGCGCTGGAAGCCAGCACCGGACGGACCGTATGGACCTACCACGCCGCCGGCGCCGTCAAGGCCTCCCCCACGCTCTCCGATGGAGTGCTCTACTTCGGCGACTACTCCGGCCACGTGCAGGCGATCTCCGAGCGGACCGGTCGGCGGCTGTGGCTCGCCGGCTCCGAAGGGGCGCTGTTCGGCAGCGGCACCTTCTACTCGACGGCCGCCGTCATCTACGGGCGCGTCTACCTCGGCAACACCGACGGGCGTGTGTACGCCTACGACGCCGCCACCGGCGCGCTGGACTGGGCCTTCCAGACTGGCGCCTACGTGTACGCGTCCCCGGCGGTCACCGATGCCCCCGGCCTCGGGCCCACCATCTACGTCGGCTCCTACTCGGGCACGTTCTACGCACTCAACGCGCGCACCGGCCACGTCGACTGGAGCTACGAAGCGGGGGGCAAGATCTCCGGGTCCGCCACGATCCTCGGGCGCGTCGTGTACTTCGCCGACCTCGGCACCCGCCGCACCTACGGGCTGGGGATCTCCACCGGGAAAGTGGAGTTCACGATGGGCACCGGCTCCTTCGACCCCGTGATCAGCGACGGTAAACGCGTCTACCTCACCGGCTACACCGGCCTCTACGACCTCGTCCCCGTCAACTGAGGGGTTTCAACCCAGACCGGGCGGCGGGGGATTGCGGCGGTCGGTCTGGGGAGGTGCGCGCTGCGTCAGCGCGCCCGGCAGGACGCGCCGCCGAGCCCCAGCGCGCGGCCGATCGAGAAGCTTGCCGTCACGGTCACGGCACCCGCTCGCCGCGCCGTCACCGCCGTCCAGCCCCCCGGCGCCCTGCCCACGCACGCCGTACCCGCGGTGACTGTCCAGTAGCGGGTGTAGCGCACCCTCACCGTGAAGCTCCCTGCGGTGCGCGCCCGTAGCTGAAACCAGTCGTGGCCCAGGTCGCTGAGCGTACCCGGCCCCTGCGCGAGCGGGGTGGCGCCGACCACTTCGTAGATCCGCCAGTGGCGGGTGCGCTCCACTTCGTGCAGGTACGGCAGCCCCGCTTCGATCAACCGGCCCTCCGCGGCGCTCGAGGGGTCGAGCGGAGCGTCCGGCAGCGCCACATAACCCACTGCCTCTTCCTTCAGCCAGATGCGGTACCGCGCCGCCGTCAAACCTTTCGAGAGCAGCACCCCGTCGTAGCGCTCGTCGAGCTGCTTCTCCCACCCCCGCGCGAGCGAGACCCGCGGGGCCAGCCACGCCGCCTCCCAGTGGCCGCGTGTGAACGGCACCTCCACACGCACCGGCTGGCCCGGTGGGGCCTCGACGCCCGCCACGAAGCGCTCCACCGGCAGGTAGTAGGAGGCGCTCGTCAACGGGTTCCCCGCCACCGCCGCCGTTTCGCGCACCGGCCCCCACACCGTCCACACGGCGATGCCGCACAGTACCGCCACCGTCGCCACGGAGCGCAGACCCCCGGACACCGAGCCCCGCCGGGAACGCCCGCTGAGCAGGGTGCACAGCAGCAGCGGACCGGCGAGCAGCACCCCGTAACGCTCCACGTTCGCGCCCGCCGGGCTGTGCACCGCCACGCACGCCACGCACGCCGCCAGGTACACCACACCGCCGATCCACTCCACCCGCCGCTGCGCCGGCATCGCCCACAGGTATCCCGCAACCACCGCGAGCGTCGCCAATAGCGAGTACAGCGGGTAGGGCTCCCATCCTCCCTCGGGGAAGAGCCCCACCAGCGCCGCCACCACCACGGCGGGCGGGAGGCCGAGGACCACGAGGCTGCGCGGCGAGCGCGCGGCCAGGGAGTGCGTGAGCCCAGCGAGCGCCAGCAGCGCGCCCGCGACCGGGCTGCACGCCGCGCACACCCCCGCCAGCGCCGCCGCCACCGCGGGCCGCTCGTGCACCAGCGCGAGCACCGCGCCCAGCGCCACGCTCACCCCCAGCGCGAACGTCACCCGCCCACTCCACACATCCCCCAGGGCAGCCACCGCGAACCAGGCCGCCGCCCACCGCGCCGGCGGACCGTACACCGCCCTGGCCGCCCGTTCGAACAGGGTCGCCGAGGCGAGCACCGCTGCCGCGCCCACCGCGCGCACCCCCAACCACGCCGCCAACGGCGGGAATACGAGGCTGTACCCCGGCACGTCGTGGCCCCCGTACCAGCGCGTGTCGTACACCAGGAAGCCCGCTTCGCGGAAGAGGTCGGTCCGGTACACCTGGCCGGCGAGGTCCGGCGTCTGGGGGTACACGATCAGCCACACCGCCGCTCCGACCGCCGCCGTCACGAGGCCCCACGGCGCCCCTCTTGTCGCGCTCCGCCTTTGCACCTCTGGCGCGGACGCTCTCGCTACGTACGTGCCCACGAGCGGCACCATATGGGAAGCTTGACCGGGGTCCGGTGCGCTACCCCACCGGACCCCGGTCCCGCGAGTCAAACCCTGCCTGTCCCGCGGTGTCTCTGCCTTTCAAACAGCCCACACACTCGAAAGTCGCGTTGAACATCGCCCGCCTTGTCTTCGGGGTCACCACCCTCATCGCAGCCTGCCTGCTCGCGGGCGGCTGCGCCAACGTACAGCCCGGGCCACTCAGGACGAGCGCGCTCGCCGAAGCGCAGACGTTCCCCTTCTTCCGCGTCTACTGGGTGGGCCCCCGCTTCGGCTCGCAGCCGCTCGCCGCGGCCGACGGGCTGCGCAACTACATCCCCCCCGCCGGAGACTCCGTCTACTACGGCGACTGCGCCACCGGCAAGGGCGCCGGACTCGGCGGCAGTGGCTGCGTGCTGCCCCTCCAGGTCACCACCCTCGTCTACGCCCGCCACGCCAACGCCCCGCTAGGCTCCCAGCGCAACACCGTCCTGCGCGGGGTTCCAGCGGTCATCTTCGACGGCGGGGACTCGATCGAGCTGTACACCGGGCGCCTCGCCGTCAACGTCTTCTCCGAGGACCTCACCGCCGGGCTGCGCGCGGTCAGCGCCCTGCGCCCACTCAACGCGCCCGGCTCGGCCACGGCCGCCCTGCCGCCACCCGTGTACTGCCCCGGCCTCTCCGGACCCAGCCCGCGGCCGTGCAAGCCGCCCTTCGCAACCTCCCCGGGCACGCCTGCCAGCGGGTCGCTGCCACGCTCGCGGTTGACCGCGCCCTGTTCGGGAAAGGCTAGCCCGCTCCGCCGGGCTGCGGCCGCAACGGCTTGCCGATCTCCCCCCGGAGGCTGAGGAACGCCACCGTCCCGATCAGCGCGGGAATCCACAGCGAGATCGCGCGGTACGTCACCACCGCGGCGAGCACCGTCGAGGCGGGGCGCGCGCCGAACAGCAGCAGCATCCCCACGAGGCCCGCTTCGACCGCAAAGAAACCGCCCGGGATCGGGATCGAGTTCGCGAGCATCCCCACCAGGTACGCCATCGCGACCGCCCAGAACGTCTGCGTCGGGCCGTACGCCGCCAGGCACACGTACAGGCACACGGTGTCGAACAGCCAGTACCCCACCGCTCCCGCCAGGCGCCAGTCGTGGGCACGGATCAGCCCCACCGCGTCCTGCACGCCACCCCCGAGCGCGACCAGCGCCACCACCGTGCGGCCCTGCTCGGAGCTTCTGCGCGCCGCCGCCCGCCGCGCCCAGCCGGCGGCCGCCAGCGTGCCGACGATCGTCGCCAGCGCCGCCACCGCCGGCAGCAGCGTGATCAGCGCCCGCTGCGAGCCCGGCAGCAGCCCCAGCCACATCGGCAGCCCGATCAGGACCACCGCGCTGACGTTCACCGCGCTCGTCAGCACGAAGAACAGCACCGAGCGCTTGGCGATCCGCTCCACCGAGATCCCCTTGCTGCGCAGCACCCACGCCCCCAGCGCGATGCCCCCCAGGCCGCCCGCCGAGACCACCGAGTTGACCGCCAGCTCCGCCAGCGACAGGCGCGCGCTCAGCCGGCTGCCCAGCCTGCGGAACACCAGACCGAACAGCACCACGAAGGAGGCGCACGAGAGCAGCTCCGCCACCACCCCCGCTCCCACCCAGCCCCACTTCGCGTCGGTGATCTGCTCGCCCGCCGCGCGCAGGCCCGGCACCCCCAGCAGCAGGCCCGCCACGATCGCGAAGAACACCGCGAGGCTGATCAGGCTGTTGCGCAGCCGCCGCGACTGCGCCGCCAGTTCCCGCGCGGTCTCCTCGGCGACCTCGTCCCCGTCCTGCCCTTGCGCGGCCTGCTGGCCGATCCTTGATCGGTCGGCGACTCTCGACACCTTCACCTCTTCGGGGTTGTGCTCGACGTTGGCAGCGACGAGTGGCCCCCGTCGTCTCCTCCATCATGCCCGATCCCGCGCGCGTTCTCGGAAGCGCGCGGGGGAGAGACCGAAGCGGCGGCGGAACGCACGCGCGAAGTGCGTGCCACTGCTGTAGCCGACCAGCCGCGCAACGTCCGCCACCGGGATCGCCTGCTCGGCGAGCAGCTCCGCCGCGGCGACCATCCGCCGCGCGCGGAGGTCCTCCTGGAAGGTGGTGCCCCCGAACTGCGCGTACGCGCGCTGCAGCTGGCGCGGCGAGCAGGCCAGCGCGCGGGCGAGCGCGGCGAGCGTCAACTCCCGGCGGTAGTGGCGCTTGACGAGGACGCGGGCCGTCAGGTACAGCCGCTGGCGTTCGCTGACCGTTGCTTCGCGCACACCCTCCTACTCCGACTGACCCCGGAGACCGGGACTTGCCTCGAGGACTGTTGGTAACTCAACCTGGCGAGCAGCAAGCAGCAACCGTGGCCGGCAAGCCGCACAAACCACGGTCCTCCAAGCGCTTGGCGGCGCAGCTCACGGCGTCCCTCCTACTCCGCGACCTTCGGGGAGCGGGACCCCACCCTGGAGCGTTCAGCCGGCGTAGCGGCGTGCTGCTCGTTCGGCCGCCCCTACGTAGGAGCCGCCGAACAACACCGCGTGCACGAGCAGCGGCAGCAGCTGCCAGAGCTCCACGCGCTGCTCCCACCCCTCCGCGAGGGGGGCGGTCTCGGCGTAGGCCGCGAACACGCGCTCGGAGGGGGCGCCGAACAGCCGCAGCATCGCGAGGTCCACCTCGCGGTGGCCCCCGTACGCGGAGGGGTCCACCAGCCATGGGCGACCCTCCACGTCGGCCATCACGTTGCCGGCCCACAGGTCCCCGTGCAGCCGGGCCGGGGGCTCCGGGGGACCCGCGAGCTCAGGCAGGCGTTTGCACACCGCCTCGACTGCTCGCACCCCCGCGTCCGAGAGCGCGCCGCGCTCGCGGGCGATGCGCGCCAGCGGGCGCAGACGCCGCTTGGCGTAGAACGTGGGCCAGTCCGGGGCGGGGTCGTTGGGGAGCTGCAGCGAGCCGAAGGCGGCGGCACCCAGGTCCCCAGGTGGCGCGGCACCGGCACCCGGGTCCCCGAACGCTGGCGCGCCCGCTGCGTGCGTCAACGCCAGGCCGCGGCCCAACCCTTCGGCGCCGGCCTCGCTCAGGCCTCCCGGCGGCACCCACTCGAGCACGAGGTACTCGTCGGCAACCTCCCACACCTGCGGCGTGCGCAGCGCCCCGGGCTCGGCTAGCCACCGCAGGCCGCGAGCCTCCGCCTCGTACTCCCCCGGGGCCGCGCCCAGGCGCGTCTTCACGAACGCCTCGCGCCCGTCGGAGAGGGTCACGCGCCACGCCTCGTTGATGTCCCCGCCGCCCACGCGCCGGGCGCCCACGGCGCCAGCCGGAAGGGTCACCTGCCCGCCCGTTCGGCCGAGACCCCCCTCACTGCGCGGGGACCGACTCGACTTCTGCTGCCTGCAACCGCTCGAGCAGCGCCGCGCACGCGGCGTGCACGAGGTCGAGCACCTCCTCGAAGCCTCCCGCGCCGCCGTAGTAGGGGTCGGGCACGTCGAGCTCGCCGGCCGCAGCCGGGTCGAACTCGCGCAGCAGCCGCACCTTGGCGCGGGCAGCGTCGTCGCGCGCGAGGCGGTGCAGGTTGCGCGCGTTCTCGCCGTCCATGGCGAGGATCAGGTCGAACTCCTCGAAGTCGCGCGGCACCACCTGACGGGCGACACTCTCGAGCGCGATCCCGCGGTGGCGCGCAGCGCGGGTGGCGCGGGCGTCGGGCGGCTCGCCTACGTGCCAGCTCCCGGTGCCGGCGCTGTCCACCTCGATCCGCTCGCCCAGCCCCGCGTCGTTGACGAGCTTGCGCATCACGCCCTCGGCGGTGGGGGAGCGACATATGTTGCCCAGACACACGAACAACAGACGCACCTTCGCGCCGTCTCCTACGGAACCGGTCAAGCGCACTCCACCCGGCGTGGCCCGAGGCACGAACTCCAACCCCTCCCCCTCCCCCCTCACCCTCACTCCTCACCCAGCTCGAGCACCGCGAGGAACGCCTCCTGGGGGACCTCCACGCGGCCCACCTGCTTCATCCGCTTCTTGCCCTCCTTCTGCTTCTCCAGCAGCTTTTTCTTGCGGGTGATGTCACCCCCGTAGCACTTCGCGATCACGTCCTTGCGGAACGCCTTGACGGTCTCGCGGGCGATCACGTGCGAGCCGATCGCAGCCTGGATCGGGACGTCGTACTGCTGGCGGGGGATGCGCTTGCGCAGGCGCTCGGTCAACGCGCGCCCGATCTCGTAGGCCTTGTCGCGGTGGACGACCATCGAGAGCGCGTCCACCGGGTCGCCGGCGAGCAGCACGTCGAGCTTGACGAGGTTCGAGGGTCTCATGCCCAGCAGCTCGTAGTCGAGCGAGGCGTACCCGCGGGTGCGGGACTTCAGCTGGTCGAAGAAGTCGAGCACGATTTCCACGAGCGGCACGTCGTAGGTGAGCTGCACGCGCTCGGGGGAGAGGTAGTGCATCCCCACGTGCTCGCCGCGGCGTTCCTGGCAGAGCTCCATGATCGCGCCCACGTGCTCGCGGGGGGCGATCACCTGGGCCTTGATGTACGGCTCGCGGATCTCAGCGATCGTGCCGGGGTCGGGCATGTCCGAGGGATTGTGCACCTCGAGCTCTTCGCCGTTCGTCAGCGTCACGTCGAACTCGACCGAGGGCATCGTCGCCATCAGCTCGAGGTCGTACTCGCGCTCCAGACGCTCGCGCACGATGTCCATGTGCAGCAGGCCGAGGAAGCCGCAGCGGAAGCCGAAGCCCAGCGCGTCGCTCGTCTCCGGCTCCCACGAGAGCGCCGCGTCGTTGAGCGTCAGCTTTTCCAGCGCGTCGCGCAGGTCGGGGTAGGAGTCGGACTCGATCGGGAACAGCCCGCAGAACACCATCGGCTTGACCTCGCGGTAGCCCGGCAGCGGCTCGGTGGCCTCGGCGCCGGCGCGCCCGCGCGTGGTGAGCGTGTCTCCGACGCGCAGCTGCGTGACGTCCTTGACGCCCGTGATCACGTACCCCACCTCGCCCGCGGCGAGCTGGTCGGTGGGCATCTGCTGGGGGGAGAAGCACCCGATGTCGTCGATGTCGGCGTGCAGGCCGCTGGCCATCGCGCGGATCGGCTCGCCCTTGCGCAGCACCCCGTCGACGACGCGCACGTACGCGATCACGCCTCTGTAGGGGTCGAACTCCGAGTCGAAAATCAGCGCGCGCGGCGGCGCCTCGGGGTCCCCCGCCGGCGGGGGCACGCGCGCGATGAGCTCCTCCAGCACCTCCGGCACGCCCTGGCCAGTCTTGCCCGAGATGCGCAGGATGCCCTCAGGGGGCTCGCCGATCAGCTCCGCGACTTCGCCCGCCACCCGCTCGGGCTCCGCGCCGGGGAGGTCGAGCTTGTTCAGGCACGGAATCAGCTCCAGACCCGCGTCCACCGCGAGGTACGTGTTGGCGACGGTCTGCGCCTCGACCCCCTGGGCGGCGTCCACGACGAGCAGCGCGCCCTCGCACGCCGCCAGCGAGCGCGAGACCTCGTAGGTGAAGTCCACGTGGCCCGGCGTGTCGATCAGGTGCAGCTGGTAGGTCTGCCCGTCGGCGCTTTCGAAGAACACGCGCACCGCCTGCGCCTTGATCGTGATGCCCCGCTCGCGCTCGAGGTCCATCGAGTCGAGCACCTGCGCGCGCATGTCGCGCTCGTTCACGGTGTGCGTCAGCTCGAGGATGCGGTCGGCGAGTGTCAACTTGCCGTGATCGATGTGCGCGATGATCGAGAAGTTGCGGATGTGGGCCTGGTCCATGGGTCTTGAAGACTTTAGATGGGCACGCCTGGAGGGCGTGCCGCGGCGTTCGTTGTTCGTGCTCGGGCTGGGTGGACGGGGTTCGGGGAGCGTACGAGCTGGCTGGCGTACGCAGCGTTCGTGGCGCGTACCCGGGCTGGGTGCATGGCCGACGCTGACCACGGACGATCTCCCCCACGGGCCGAGGCACGTGCCGGGCACGCGACCCCGCTACCCTTGAGGTCCGGCGGATCGCCCACTCGGCCAGGGTCGCGAGACCCGAGCCGGGCAACGCACCGGCCTTCGGGCCAGTGGCCAGTCCCGGTGGTCGGGAGTGTCATGCCGCCCAGGCAATAAGACACACAAGTCCTGGGACGTAGTAGTTCAAAGGCGATCTTTGACCGGGCCGACCGGGCGGGCCTCTGGCCCGCCCGGTTCGCTTTTGGGGGCACCTCGCAAAGCGGGCCGAGGAGACTCCCTCGCGCCGCTACGCCCTGCCAAGTTGGGCACGAATCAGGCGGCTCACCTGGTGGGCCTCGGGGACGCGCATCGCGAGCACCGCGCGCGTGTACACCAGCACGCCGGCGGCGCCGGCCCCCCCGACACTCACCACCTGCGCGGGCAGCGAGCGGCCGAGGAGCGCGTCGAGTCCATACCACACCGCCCACGACACACCCCCGAGCAGGGCGGAGGCGACGAGGATGCGCGCGGTGATCATCGTGGTCTGGCGGCCCTCCAGGCGCCCGTTGAGGCCGATCCGCAGGCGGCGGACCTGCAGCGCGGTCATCACCACGTTGGCGGCCAGGGTGCCGATGATCAAGCCGGCGATCCCCAGCGGTTTGTAGAGGGAGAGCGAGACGACGACGTCCACGACCATGTTGAGGGCCGCCAGGCTGGTAGGGATCCACGGGCGCTGGACGGCGAAGAAGGTGCGGGTCAGCAGCAGGTTGAGCCCCCCGAAGGGCAGCGAGAACGCGAACCAGAACAGCGCGATCGAGACGAGGTGGGTCAACACCGGGTCGAACTTCCCGCGTTCGTAGAGCAGCCGCACGATCGGCGTCGTGAGCGCGATCATGAACGCGGCGGCGGGGATCAGCAGCAGGTTGATCTGGCGCATCCCGATCCCCACCGAGCGGCGCATCGAGCCGGGGTCGCGGCGCGAGGCCATGCGACTCAGGGCGGGGAAGAGCACCGTGGCCACCGCGACGCTGAAGATCCCCTGGGGGAGCATGTAGACGCGAAACGCGTTTTCGATCGCGCGCGGGGCTTCCTTGTTGACGAGGGTGCCGAACGCGGCGTTGATGAACTGGTCGAGGTTGACGATGCCCAGGCCGATCGTGACGGGGAGCATCAGCACGAAGACCTGGCGGATGCGGGGGTCGTTCCAGTCGATCGAGAACTGCAGGCGAAAGTCGATGCGCGCGAGCGCCCCCAGCGCCATCACGAACTGCACCCCGGTGGCGATCACGATGCCAATGGCGTACGCGTAGATCTCCTCTTCCCCGTGGAAGTCCGGGCGCAGCACGACGAGCGCAACGATGATCACCACGTTCCACACCGCGGGGGCGATGGCGGGGATCGTGAAGTGTTCGTAGGACTGCAGGATCCCCACGAGCAGCCCGGTCAGCCCGAGCAGGAGCACGACCGGGAACAGCACCTGGGAGAGCCCCACGGTGAGGGTGTCGAGCGCCGCGTGGAAGGTGGGCCCGGTGAACAGCGGCATGATCACCCCGGCCGTGACCTCGAAGAACGCGGTGATCGCGACGAGCGCGATCAGCATGATCCAGAAGAGGGTGGACGCCAGCCGGAAGGCCTCGCGGCGGCGGCCTTGCTGGAGCAGGTCGGTGAACACCGGCACGAACGCGGCGGAGAGAGCGGCCTGAGCGAAGAGGTTGGCGACGAGGTTGGGGACAAGGTTGGCGATCGTGAACGCCGACGCGGGCCCGCTGGTGCCGAAGTAGCTGGCAGCCAGGATTTCCCGCCCGAGCCCCGCGACCCGCGAGAACATCGTGAGGATCGAGAAGATCGCGGTGTTGCGCGCGACGCGCCCGCCGCCGGCGCCGCCGCCCCTCGTCCCGGCGCCGCCCTCCGCGCCGGCACCCGCGCCACTGCCGACCGGGTCCACCCCCTCCTCCGGCGCACTGCCCTCGATCCCCGCACCCTGGTCCGCGCCGCTTCCTACCGCACCGGCCCTCGCGCCGCTCCCCACCGGGCCCAGCCCCTCCACCGGCGCTCCGCCCACTTGGCTGTGCGGCTGCGTGGGAGGCTCTTCGGTTGCGGACAAGGCCGCTATAGTACGGCGCTCCCGCGATGGCAAACATTCACTCACAGAAGAAGCGCATCCTGCGCTCCGAGCGCGAGCGCTTGGAGAACCGACGCTACACCTCGACGATCAAGACGTGTTTCCGGCGCCTGGAGGCCGCTGTCCAGAGCGGCGACGAGCAGACCGCGGAGGCCGAGCACCGGGGGCTCGTGAGCCGCATCGACACCGCAGTCAAGTGCGGCGCGCTGCATCGCAACACCGGCGCACGCAAGAAGAGTCGCGCTGCCCGGGTGCGCGCCTCTGTAGGCACCTCGCAGTAGTCGCCCCCGTGCGGGCTCGGTCGGCTCTTTAGGGCCCACGACAATAACTTGACGGTCCGGTGCGGCCGCTCCGCGGCGATCTGCGCCACCCGTGATGCTCGCCGTGCCACCAGCACGGCTGCGCTCACGTGCGTCGCATCTCATCCACGGATCGACCACCCCGGTCCTGCCATTTATTTTGTCGTGAACCTTTTAGTCGGCAATCGAGGCAATCGCGCGCAGCGCGAGAGTGTCCTCGTGCAGGCCCGAGACCCGCGAGCGCCCGGCGCGCAGTTGGGCCCCACCGCGCGTGTCGAGCTCGAGGTCGGCGAGCACACCGAGCGCGCCGCGCAGCCGCTCGGGATCACTGCGGGCGACGTCCACGAGGAAGCGCTCAGCCGCCCGGGTCGGCATCCGCAGGCCGCGCTTGATCTCGGCGGCCGACTCACCCGCCTGCAGGCGCACGGCGACAGTGAGCGCCTCACGCAGACGCGAGGCCATCAGGTAGGCGAGCCCCCCGAGGCGCTCGCCCTGGCGGCGAAGGCGCAGGTAGGCGAGCGTCGCCTCGCGGGGGTCCCCGCCGACGAGCGCGTCGGCGAGCACGAACGCACGGCGCTCGGCGGAGTGCGCGGCGCGCTGTTCGACCTGCTGGGCGCTCACCCGGATCGGCTGAGACGCCACGGGGTCCTCATGAGCACCCCCACCTGGGACGCCGCCGACGGTGTCCTGCGAGTCGGCGAGTTCCAGCGAGAGCTTCTCCAGCTCTCGCATGATCCGCTGTTGGCGCTCCCCGACCTGCGCGACAAGCGCTTTGGCCGCCGCCTGGTCCAGCGCGAGGCCCAGCCGCGCCGCCTGCTCGCGAGCCCACTTGGGCAGTTCCCACGGCTTGACGGTGCCCTGCTCCACGACCTGGCCCTTGGCCGCCTTGACGGCCGCGTGCACCGCGGCGGGGGCCTTCGTGCGCCCCTCCTCGCGTGCGAACAGGGCGACGGTGGTGTCGGGGGGAAGCTCGCGCATGGCGGGGAGCAGGTGCTCCTCGACCTCGGCCTGCTTCCAGCGCTCGACGCCGTCGACGACGATCACGCGCTGGCCGATCGCGAAGGTCATCGCGGTGAGCGCCAGCGCCACCCCCGCGGGTGTGGCGGCCTCTCCTGAGAGCACCTCTACTGACCCGGCATCCCCCTCCTTGAGCGCCAGCGCGTGCAGCCCGGCGCGGCGCTCGGCGACCGCCCCGTGGTCGTCGCCGTGGATCAGGTAGGCGGGCTTCAACGCGGGCATCGACCCCCGAGTCTACGCGGCACCGCCCTGGTCGTTCGAGAGGCAAGCGAGGCCAGGGATCGGAACCTACCCACCCGCGTGGCGTGCTGCCGATATGGGGATCGCATCTGATCCCCTATCGGTACGCGAGCGACCGAGGACGCCGACCGATCGAAGATCGGCCAGCGCCGCCTATCGGACGACTAGGTTGACCAGCTTGCCCGGCACCACTATCTCCTTCACGACCTCTTTGCCGTCGAGGTGCGTCTGCACGTTGGGCGCGGCGCGGCAGAGCTCCTTGAGCTGCTCGGGGGTGGCGTCGGTGGGCGCCTGCACGCGGTCACGCAGCTTGCCGTTGACCTGACAGACCAACTCGTAGACCTCGCGCTCAAGCAGCGCGGGGTCGGCCTGCGGCCAGGGCTGTTCCCACACCCGCTGCCCGTCGTTGAGGCGGTCGTAGATGTCGGCGCCCACGTGCGGGGCGAAAGGAAAGAGCAGTGAGGCAGCGGTGGAGAGTGCGAAGCGCAGCGTGGTACCAGCCGCCTGCGCGCGCAGGCGCGAGCATTCGTTCAATAGCTCCATCACGGCCGCGATCGCAGTGTTGAAAGCGAAGCGACGCAGGTCGGTTGAGACCTTGTCGATCGCCCAGTGCGCCTTGCGCAGCAGCTCCAGGTCCGGTCCCTCACCCTCGGGAAGCGCCGCTCCCCCGTCCCCGCGTTCGACCGCCTCCGCGGCGGCCTCCTCTTTGTCGTTGCCGGCGCCGTGTCCACCTCCCGCCTCTCCCCCCTCCCCCCGCTCGGCGACCTCCGCGGCCAGCCGCCAGAGCCGGCCCAGGAAGCGGTGCATACCCTCGACACCATCGTCAGACCAGTCAGCGTCCTGGTCGGGGGGCGCGATGAACAGGATGTAGCAGCGGGCGGTGTCCGCGCCGTAGCGCTCGACGATCGAGGCCGGCGAGACGACGTTGCCCCTGGACTTGCTCATCTTCGCGCCGTCCTTGGTGATCATCCCCTGTGTGAAGAGCGCCTGGAAGGGCTCCTGGAAGTCGAGGTGGCCGAGGTCGGCGAGCGCCTTCGTGAAGAAGCGCGCGTACATCAGGTGCAGGATCGCGTGCTCGACCCCACCGATGTACTGGTCCACCGGCATCCACCGGCGCAGCACCGCCGGGTCCCACGCGGCCTCGTCGTTGGCGGCGTCGCAGTAGCGCAGGAAGTACCATGAAGAGTCCACGAACGTGTCCATCGTGTCGGTCTCGCGCCGCGCTGGCCCCCCGCACGCGGGGCACTCCGCGGCGACCCACTCCTCCGCAGCCGCCAGCGGCGAGCGCCCGCGCGGGGCGTAGTCCTCGATCTCCGGCAGCACGACCGGGAGCTGCTCCTCGGGGACGGGCACCATCCCGCACTGCTCGCAGTAGAGCACCGGGATCGGGCAGCCCCAGTAGCGCTGGCGGGAGATCAGCCAGTCGCGCAGGCGGTAGTTGACCGACGCGTGGCCCTTGCCCTCGCGGTCCAGCCACTGCACTATCTCGGCGAGCGCCTCGCGGTTGCCCTTGCCGTCGAAGCGCGGGTCGGAGTCCACGAGCGGGCCGTCGCCGGTGTAGGGGAGGCTCTCCTCGCTGCGCCCCCAGCGCTCGCGGGCCTCTCCGCCCTCGCCGGGCTCTCCACCCTCCGGCGCGCCGCCCTCC
Organism: uncultured Solirubrobacterales bacterium; assembly: GCA_963725535.1. GTDB lineage: Bacteria > Actinomycetota > Thermoleophilia > Solirubrobacterales > Solirubrobacteraceae > Palsa-744. Next base: position 391,358 of record CAVRYX010000004.1, on the reverse strand, counting down.
TCGGCGCCAGGCGCAGGCTCCGAGGCCCCCACGATCACCCGACGGATCGGCAGCCCGTGGGCGCGGGCGAACGCGTAGTCGCGTTCGTCGTGTCCGGGCACCGCCATGATCGCGCCGGTGCCGTACTCCATCAGCACGTAGTCGGCGACGTACATCGGGATCTCCTCGCCGTTGACCGGGTTGGTGACCGTCCGACCCAGGGCGACCCCCGTCTTCGGCCGCTCCGCGTCGCTGCGCTCCTCGGAGGACTCGGTGAGCGCGTGGTTGACGTACTCGCGCACCGCCCGCTCGTGCTCGGTGCCCTCGGCGAGCCGCTGTACGTCGGGGTGCTCGGGAGCCATCACGAAGAACGTCGCCCCGAACAGCGTGTCGGGGCGGGTCGTGAAGACCGGGTAGTCCACGGGGTGGGCGGGATCCAAGTCCGCGCAGCGGAAGGTCACCTCGGCGCCCTCCGAGCGCCCGATCCAGTTGCGCTGCATCGTCTTTACGTGCTCCGGCCACTCGATCCCGTCGAGGTCGCCCAGCAGCCGCTCCGCGTAGTCGGTGATACGCAAGAACCACTGCTCGAGCTGGCGCAGCTCGACCTCCGCGCCGCAGCGCTCGCAGCGGCCGTCCACCACCTGCTCGTTGGCGAGCACCGTCTGGTCGGTGGGGCACCACTTGACCGCGGCCTGCTTGCGGTAGGCCAGGCCCGCGTGCAACAGCTGCAGGAAGATCCACTGCGTCCAGCGGTAGTAGCTCGGTTCGTGCGTGGCGAGCTCGCGCGACCAGTCGATCGAGATCCCCCACGAGCGAAACTGGCGCTGGAAGGAGGCGATCGAGACGGCGGTCGACTCGCGCGGGTTCACTCCGGTCTTGATCGCGTGGTTCTCCGCCGGCAGGCCGAACGCGTCGTAGCCCATCGGGTGCAGCACGCGGTGGCCGAGGCGCCGGTGGAAGTGCGCGATCGCGTCCCCCACCGCGTAGACCTTCAGGTGCCCGATGTGCGGCTCCCCGCTGGGGTAGGGGAGCATCTCGAGCACGTAGGACTTCGACGGCTGGGGGGGATGGGCGCCATTTCCCCGCGGCCCGCTCCCGCCGCCCGCGTAGGCAGCGCTCTCGCCGTTGCTCCCAGGCGGGTCGTTGGAGACCTCCCACGTGCGCTCCGCAGCCCACACCGCCTGCCAGCGGGGCTCGATCTCATGCGGGTCATAACGTTGCTCAGCCATGTCCGCCCGGAGGTTAGCGAGCGCCCCCGGACGGAACGCTCGCGCTGGCTGAACGGGGATCGATTGGGGAGACACTCGCTCCGCCGAAGCGGGGAGACACTCGCCTCCGGCCCGAATCCCCGTTTCGACCAGCATCCCCCGTTCGGCCAGCATCCCCAAATCGGCCAGCACCGCAGGCGCGTGTCTCCCGGCTTCGGCCGTGTCGATCCCCGATCTAACGGCGGGCCCTATGCCGGCGCCGATTCGAAGCGGGCGTGGGCGCGCACCGCCTCGACGATCGGCGCGGGCGCCTTCTGCGGCGAGCCGGCGTCGAACGGGGGCTGGGGGTCGTACTCGATGCCCAGCTGGATCGCCTGCGCGAGCTCCTCTCCGGCGATCTTCGCGGCCAGCGCAAGCGCCATGTCGATGCCTGCGGAAACGCCCGCGGCAGTGACGAGCTTCCCGTCGAACACGACCCGCTCGGCGACCGGCTCGGCGCCGAGCCGGCCCAACTCCTCGAGCGCCGTCCAATGGCTCGTGGCGCGCTTGCTGGCCGAAACGGGGATGCTCGCCAGAGGCGAGCGTCCCCCGGCTTCGGTAAGCAGTCCCGCGGCGGCGAGGATCAGAGAGCCGGTACAGACCGAGGTGGTCCATGTCGAGGTCTCGTGTGCCGCGCGCAGCCACTCGTGCACCGGGCCGTCCTCCATCAGCGCCGCCTGGCCCGGCCCGCCGGGCACGAGCACGACGTCCGGGTGGGGGAACTCCGTCATCGGGGCGTCCGCCACCAGCGCGAGCCGGCCGGTGTCCGTCCGCTTGGGCCCCGGCTCCTGCGCGACGAACGCCACCTCGGCGTCGGGCAGGCGGCTGAGAACCTCGTAGGGCCCGACCGCGTCCAGCGCGGTGAGGCGGTCGTAGATGAGGATCGCGATCTGCATGGGTCTGTTCTCCTTGGGTCGTCGAGTCGCTGGTGGCGATCATGGATCGAGGGTGTTCACGTCATCGGCCCAACCCGTCCGACTGCGCCCCGTCAGGCAGCAGCGGTCGGCACGGCGGCAGCAGACGGCACGGCAGCGGTGTGGAAGCGCCGGCGGTACTCGGCGGGCCCGACGCCGAGCGCACGCAAAAAGACCCGGCGCATCGTCTCGGCGGTGCCGAAGCCGCACGCCGCGGCGACCACGGCGACCGGCTGCTCGCTCTCCTCCAGCCGCCGTCGTGCGGCCTCCAGGCGCAGGCGCTCCACGTAGCGGGCGGGCGTGACCCCCACCTCGGCGCGGAAGCGGCGCGCGAAGTGGCGCGGGCTCATGTGGGCACGCTCGGCGAGCGTCTCGACCGTCAGGTCGGCCTGTAGGTTCTCCACCGCAAAGCGCTGCACCTCCCGCAGCCCGCTGCGCTCGGGCGCCCGGGCCGCGAGCGTCGCACTGAACTGCGACTGGTTGCCGGGACGGCGCAGGAACAGCACGAGATGGCGGGCGATCGTGAGCGCGGCATCGCGGTCCAGATCCTCCTCGACCATGGCGAGCGCGAGGTCCATACCAGCGGTCACCCCCGCCGAGGTCCACACCGACCCGTCGCGCACGAAGATCGGCTCGGGATCGACACTCACCAGCGGGTGTCGGCGCGCAAGCTCCGCGGCCGCCGCCCAGTGGGTAGTCGCACGGCGCCCGTTCAGCAGGCCCGCGGCGGCGAGCAGAGAGGCCCCCGTGCACACCGACGCGACCCGACGCGCGGTTTTGGCGCGGGCCTCGATCCACGCGACCAGCGCCTCGTCTTCGCACGCCCGGTCCGCGCCCGTCCCGCCCGCCACGAGCAGCGTGTCGATCGCCGTCGGGGCGTTCTCGATAGGGGCGTGGGGCACGATCGTCAGACCGGACGACGTGGCCACGGGAGCACCGTCTGTGCTGACCACGGTCGTGCGGTAGCCGCGGTCCGTACTACGGCCACCCTCGGCACGCTCGACCTCGGGAAGAGGCAGTCGGAGGGGTGCGTCGCGACCGCCTGCCTCCACGAGCATCTGAGCTCCGCTGAACACCTCGAGCGGCCCGGTCACATCGAGGCTCTGCACGCCCACATAGACAACGATCACTACGTTCCGTGGAGCGATCGTGCGAGTCATCGCCAGTGATCGTGACTGATCACGCCTCTGTCCGCAAGGACATGTTTCCAACGATTCCCGCCAAAATCGCTCCCGCCGAGCTACGGCCACACGTCGCCAAACCGACGGCCACGCGCTAGCATGAGGAGCGCGTTGGGGCTATAGCTCAGCTGGGAGAGCGCTTGCATGGCATGCAAGAGGTCGTCGGTTCGATCCCGACTAGCTCCATTTCCGAGGAAGAAAGCAGCGCTAATCGAACCAAGTGGTACGCCAAACCTCGGACCACGGGCTCGAACCCGGGCCGCGTCTGGCGCCTACGCGAAGCTCCAGCCCTGGTCTCTTAGGAAGCTGAGCACGTTGACGCATGGCACGCCGAGGGCCTGGCATACCGAGGGAATTTTCGGGCTTGTTCGTTGTCCCGCCCTTCTCCTCGGTGACGACCGTGAGACCCTTGACCCGGGCAGTGGCGATGACGAACGGGTCCGCCCCATTGCGATTCTTTGTGGCCTTCATCAGCAGAGGGTGTCGCGCGAGAACTTCGCTGGTGGCGCGCTGGATGGCGTCATCGAGCGGTACGAACATATGCGGGCGCGCGTCGATCCACTTGAAGAGTTCGTCCTCTTGTCGTGCCAGCTCAACGCGCACCTCGTCGGGACAGAGCACCTCCTGGCGGGTGACCGAGGATGTCCGGATCGTCGTGGAACTTTGAGAGCGGCCTCCGGGATTTGAAGGTCAGACAGTAACGGTTTGTGGTGTCTCGGCGTGAGCGGCGGCGGGGATTGGAAGGGCGGCTCGTGCTGTGTGGCGTTCGATCGCGGCCACGAGCTTGGCGAGGTCGCGGTAGCCGATGATTCGCCGGGATTGCTGCTCGGCGACGAGCATCCCGGCGGCGGTCCAGCGCTTGCGCATGTCGCCGTCCTGCCAGCGCTTTACGTTGCGCTGAGTGCGGCGGACGATCTCGATCATGCTCTCGCATGGGTTCGTCGAGCACAGCGTCTTTGCGAGTCCTCCTGTGATTGCGAGCCGCATCAGCGTCAGCGTCTCGGGCATACCCTCCCGCAGCGAGGCGGCGGCGTCGGGCCAGGTGCGCTCGAGCTCTGAGGCCAGGAGTTCGAGGCGCTGCTCGGCGAGATCGGCGTCCTTGAGCGCCCACGCGCCGCGGACCCTGGCAAGGACGGCGGGACGATCGCGTTCGGGCAGCAGATCGCAGACATTTCTCTCCTTGTGACGGTGACACCGATGCACCAGCGCGCGCTCGCCGAACACGTCCTTGATCGCCCGGCAGATCGCCTTGCCGCCGTCGATGACGAACAGGATCGCCTGCTCGGGGTCCAGGCCGCGGTTGACGAGGTCGGCCAGGAGCGTCCGGGCGAGCGTGGCGTTCTCGGTCGACCCCTCCCACAGCCCGAGGGGGATCTTCACGCCCTCGGTCGAGATTCCGAGCGCGACGATGTGTGTGCGCCCGGCGATCTCAAGACCGTCGAGCATCATTACCGCCACGCGCACGTCCTCCAGCCGCCGGCCCATCAGCTCGCTGAGCGCGGTCCGGGTGCGCTCGATGAACATCTCCGACACCGACGTCTTCGAGGTCGCCGTCGAGGATCGCTGCACCTCCTCGCCGACGGGCTCCCCGACACCGGCGAACTTGCGCGAGGAGACACCGGCGAGCATCCGGTCCATCACCGCCCGGGTCAACGGGTCGCGGTCGGCGAAGTGCTCGTACGTGGTGACCGGCAGCTCCCGCTCATCATCGGCCGTGCGCATCCGCGGCCGGCTGACTTGCACACGTCGTCCACCCAAGGTCATCGACCCGTCCTCGTGGCCGTGGCGCTTCGCCATCCGGTCGGGATCATGCTTGCCCTTCGGGCCCACGACCTCGGCGACCTCGAGCTCCATCAGCTCATGCACAACACCGAGCCCGACACCAACGCTCAGCGCGAGCAATCCCTCCCTCGCTGCCCCCACAAGCTCACCGAGCGCCTCCTGGATCTCCGGTGACAGCGAACTCTCGACAGCCTCAACAGCCGTCACGACCTGCGGCGCGGATACCTTCTTCATGGCGGTTCCTCCTGTCCTCGCAGACTTGGTTGGCGCCTGTCACGCTCGCAACACGAGCGGACGAGGCGGGAGGACCGCCATTCAAAGTTCTACGAGGACACGGACAACCTCGGGTGACCAGTTCGTCCAGCTTGAGCCAGAGGCCGGGAAAGACGTCGGGCGGATAGGAACGCGACCAGCACTCGACAAGCACGCTCGTATCGAAGCAGTAGGCCATCAGTCGCGGGCGCCACCCGTCGCCGCCAGCTCCGCTTCGAGCTTCGGGAGCCCGTTGAGCTTGATCTCGAGATACTCCGAGAGGTCTGATCCGGTGATGGCGCGCCGGTAGTAGGCATCGAGCGCTGACTCGATGAATCCCCGCCCAAGATCGCGAACCTTCATTCGGTAGTGGCCCGGGCCTCCCGAGCGTTTCTCCTCAAGCCGCTTGCGCTTCTGCTCCTCACGAAACGCCTGGAAAGCCGCGCGGTACTCGGCCCCCTTCTCCTGGAGGAAGTCCCAGTCCGCAAGGCCAACCGAGTACAGCCGGCGCACGACGGCTTCCTGGCTTGCGGAGTATTTCTCAGATAGGCCGCGGATAGTGCCCTCGCTCCAGCGCCCGTCGGCGGGCGGATTCTGGAGAGCAGGCTCTGCGCGGAAGGCATCGAGCGGCATCAGCGCAGCGGCAGCAACCTGGTTGCAGAAGATCTCAATCTCATCTGCGGGTCTACGTGCCTGCCGCCGCGGCAGGACATCGCATACACCGTCGGTATGAAGCAGCACGTGCGCGAACTCGTGAAGCAGGGTGAAGATCCGCCCGCGCGGGGAGTCGCCGCCGTTAAGCACAACGACCGGCAGGCGATCCATCGAGATCGAGAATCCCCGCATCTCCTGGACAGGAATCGACTGCGCCTGCAGAACGAGAACGTCGAGCCCGGAAACCGCATCAAGCCATGCGTTGAGCGCACGACGCGGGTCCGGCCAGGCTGCCTGCTGCGCAAGGGTCACGCCGAGAAGCGCCCGCGCAGCAGCCCCAAACCGCTCGGGATCAGTGGTTCCGTCGTCGAGCTTAGGCGCAGGGTCTACTGGTTCATCGGCAAGCTCACGCAGCTCAAGGGCAGCTTCGCGCACGGCGCGGGCGCGGCGGATCACAGCCAGCAGCCCGGGGGACAGCTGTCCAAGTTGCGCGTCTGGCACGCGCCGATAGTCCCTGAGCGGCTGAAAGTCCAGTGGTGGCTCCGGCAGATAGAAGATCGCCAACGGGCGCTTGTAGACCCTGGCCGCCGTGCGAAGCTGCGCGATGGTCGGGCGGGCCTCGCCCGTCTCCCAGGAGCGCAGGCGAGCCTCGCTTACCCGCAGCTTGACGGCGGCCGCGGCGAGGCTGAAGCCCGCCGACTGGCGCGCCCAAATGAGCAGTTCCGGCTTGATCAGTGCGTCTGGAGTCCGTGCCATCGCGGTGGTCTACATGGAGCCTACGCACGTCCCCCGACGCTTGGCTACTCGCTGCACAGCCTGTCGGTCAGGAATCCGATCGCCGAGGCGCAGCTTCCCGCGTCGTGCTGCCGACGAGGAGGCGCGCCGGGCGGCCCGCCAGCACGTACCGGCCCCTCGCCACTCGCACGAAGCGGGGCGAAGCACCCAAGACGTTGGCAGCCAGGGCAGCCTTGACCGAGGCTCGACGCACCGGCTCCCCCTGGGATGCCTCAACCACAGCATGGATGTCCCTGGCCCGCATCGGCTCGTCCCGATCGGCCAGCACTTGGACGACAGCCTTCAGCACCCAGCCGGGTCGGCGAGGCCGCTGCCGGCAGGCCACAGCCTGCCGCCGAGGCCCGCCGCTGGCCCGTACAGCGGCCAGTTTCTCGGCCAAACGGCCCAACGACCCCTGTAGATCATGGTTCGATAGAACTCCGATTAGTCCCCGTGCCCGCGCTGCGGGCCCGCACGGGCTGATGAAAACGGTGATGATTGGGGTGTCGCCCGCGACGCCGATTTTCGCTTGGTGCTTGTGAGCCCGAGATTAGTCTGGCGTGTGGGTCTCCCCGGGCCTCCTCGGGTAGGCGTCGCACTACTCATGTTGTTGATCCTTTGCCGGAGCGGGTGCGGCTGGTGGGGGCTCCGGGAGAGCTGCGGGATGTTGAGCTCGAGGTGCGTGGGTGGACATCGGAGACGGGCGAGACCGCCCTGATCTGTCGGCTGGTGGATGGCAGTACCGGGGCGATCCCGGCGCGGTGGACGGATCTGCCGTGGCGAGCCCAGCCTGAGCCTGCGGTTGGTGGGTTGGCCTCGCCGGCGGGGTGGCGGTTATTGCTGGCGCGGGCGGAGCGGGTGCGAGCGCGTCGTCCGGGTCGCGGTCGAGCCTCCAGCGAAAACGGAGGCGATGATGTCGGGACAGCTCGCGCTGGTGATGAGCGAGGAGGTGCTGGTCGCGGCGGCGGTATGGGAGACGCTGCCACCGGAGCATCGGGTGCAGTTGACGCGCAGGCTCGCGCGGCTGCTGGCACGGCTGATGGAGGCCGAGCGCGATGAGTGACCGTCAGAAGATCACCGAGACGCATCTGCGTCGGCGCGCGGTCGTCTATGTGCGCCAGTTGACGGTCACACAGTTGGAGCGCAACCATGAGTCGCGGGCGCGTCAGTACGCGTTGCGTGAGCGCGCAGTCGAGCTCGGGTGGCTGGCTGGGTCGGTCACGGTCGTTGATGAGGATCTCGGTCGTTCGGGTGCCTCGACAGAGGGGCGGGTCGGCTTTAAGGATCTCGTCGCGGAGGTCGGACTCGGCCAGGTCGGGCTCGTGTTAGCGCTCGAGGTTTCGCGTTTCGCTCGCCGCTCAGCTGACTGGCATCAGCTGCTCGATCTGTGCGCGCTGACCGGCACGCTGATCGCTGACCAGGACGGGATCTACTCGCCGAGTGACTTCAACGACCGTTTGCTGCTGGGGTTGAAGGGCACGATGAGCGAGGCGGAGCTTCACTTGATCCGCGCACGGCTGAACGGCGGGCTGCGCAACAAGGCAGAGCGCGGCGAGCTTGAGCAGAACCTTCCGGTTGGCCTTGACCGCGAGGAGGACGGCGGGATCGTACTCGCCGCGGATGAGCAGGTACGTCACGCGATTGCCCGGGTGTTTGAGCTGTGGCGGCGCGTCGGCTCGGCACGGCAGGTCGTTGTTTGCTTGATCGAGGAGGCGCAGCGGCTGCCGCGGCGCACGGTCGGCTCGCGGAGGGTGCGCTGGGCGCCAGCGAATTATCCCGCAGTGCATGATTTTCTCACCAATCCGGCGTATGCGGGGGCGTTTGTGTTCGGCCGTACCCACCAGCAGAAGTCACTGGACGAGCACGGCCAGGTGCGCTGCCGTACCGTGGAGCTGCCGGTCGAGCAGTGGTCCGTCTGCCTGCCCGAGCACCATCCAGGCTATGTCAATTGGGATGAGTACCTGGCCACCCGTGCGCGGCTGCGAGCGAACGTGAGACCACGCGGGCAGGGCGGTGGCGCCGCGAGGGAGGGCGGCGGGCTGCTGCAGGGCATCCTGCGCTGCGGTCGCTGCGGTCGGCGGATGCAGGTCACCTACTCAGGTAACGATGGCCGCACGCCTCGTTATGCGTGTGTGCGCGCCAACAACTTCCACGGCGGGCAACGCTGCCAGTCCCTCGGCGGACTACGGCTCGAGAAGGCGATCGCCGCCGCGTTCCTGGAGGCGATCACACCCGCCGGCGTGTGCGCGTGCGCCGAGGCGATCGGTGAGATCGAGCGCCAACACGAGGAGCGCCTCGCCGGCCAGCGACTCGCGCTCGAGCGCGCGCAGTTCGAGGCCGGCCGCGCGCGCCGCAAGTTCGACGCGTGCGAGCCGGAGAACCGCCTCGTCGGCCGCACGCTGGAGCGGACGCTGGAGGAAGCCCTCGGCGAGTCCGAGCGTGAGCAGCGCAAGCTCGCCGAACTCGAACACCGCCGGCCAGAGCCGCTCACGAGCACCGAGCGTCAAGCACTCACGCGCCTGGGCCGCGAACTCCCACGACTATGGACGGCCGAGACGACAACCCCGCGTGATCGCAAGGAACTGCTGCGGACCCTCATCAGCGAGATCATCGTCACCGTGAGAGAGGACCCCCGGCGCGCTGAGATCGAGATCGTCTGGGAGGGCGGCGCCCATACCGAGCTGCTGGTCCCGCTCATTCGCCGCGGCCCCGAGACGACGCGCACCAGCGAGGACACGATCGAGCTGATCCGCCAGCTCGCCGCGCACCACCCCGACCACCAGATCGCCGCGATCCTGAACAAGCAGGGACGCCTGACCGGCACCGGCCTGCCGTTCACCGAGCCACGCGTCAAGCGCGCTCGAAAACAGCACCAGATCCCCGCGGCGCCACCACCAGACCCCGACAGCGGCATCTTCTCGATCGCCCAAGCAGCCGACGAGCTCGGCGTCGCGCACACCACGATCTACCGGTGGCTGCAGGCCGGGCTGCTACCCGGCGAGCAGACGACCCCGCACGCCCCCTGGAGGATCCGGCTCACCAACGAGATCCGCGCCCGGTTCGTGCCCGACGTGCCCGACGACTATGTGCCGCTCGCCGAGGCCGCCAAACGCCTCGGGGTCGCCCGCCAGACCGTTTTGCACAAGGTCCAACGCGGCGAGCTTCACGCCATCCAGGTCACAACCGGACGACGAAAGGGCCTGAGAATCCACGTCAACGGCGCCACGACTGGACTATTTGACCAATGACGATCACGAGGAGGGCAGTATGAACCAGGACCGCGGACTGTTGCTATGAGCACGCCTGTCAGATTCGCTAGTGGACCGTTTTCGTAGTTCGCGGGCGGTTGAAATGGCTCGTAGGCTTGGTGCAGCCGGCCTCATGCACCAACGAACCTGCCGGATGAACCACTAGTTCTCAGAGACTCCTGGGCGACGATTGTGTTCTTCGATCTCTCGGGAGGTTGCAATGGAGACGGTAGTCGAGCGCCCTGGGGCGCTGGATGTTCATAAAGCGCAGGTGACGGCGTGCGTGCGGGTGCCCGCGGCGCATGGCAAGGGTCGCGAGCAGCACGTCGCGGAGTTTCAAACGACGGTCGCGGGGCTGCTCACGCTGCGGGACTGGCTCGCCGCTCACGGAGTGACGCAGGTCACGATGGAGGCGACCGGCGTGTTCTGGAAGCCGGTGTGGGCGATCCTGGAGGACGAGTTCGAGCTGCTGTTGGTCAATGCGAGGCATGTCAAGCAGGTCCCTGGTCGCAAGACGGATGTGAAGGACGCCGAATGGTTGTGTCAGCTCGCGGAGGCCGGGTTGTTGAAAGCGAGCTTCGTGCCGCCGAAGCCGATCCGTGCGCTGCGCAACCTCACCCGGTATCGCAAGACCCAGATCCAGGAGCGCCAGCGGGAGGCCAATCGTTTGCACAAGGCCTTGGAGGACACCGGGATCAAGCAGGATTGCGTCGCCTCGGACATCCTTGGCAAGTCCGGGCGCACGATGCTCGACGCGCTTGTGGCGGGCACCACCGACCCTGAGGTCCTCGCCGACCTCGCCAAGGGCCGTCTGCGCTCCAAGATCCCCGCGCTGCGGGAGGCTCTGGAGGGCCGCTTCGACCATTTGCACGCCGTGTGGATCGGCGCGATTCTCGCCCACCTGGACTTCTTGGACGAGCAGATCGCCGGTCTTACTGAGACGATCGGGGAGCAGATCGCCCCTTTCGAAAAGGCCGTTGAGCTGCTGTGCACGATCCCCGGCGTTCAACGGCGCACCGCCGAGGTGATCATCGCGGAGATCGGCGTGGACATGAGCGTCTTCCCAACTACGAAGGAATTGGCTTCCTGGGCCGGGATGTGCCCTGGCAACGACAAGTCCGCAGGCAGACGCCGCTCCGGCAAGACTCGCAAGGGATCGAAGTGGCTCGACTGGGCGCTCGAGGAGGCCGCCCTCGCCGCAACACGCACCAACGACGTCTACCTCCAAGCGCAATACCAACGCCTCAGACCCCGCCGCGGCCACAAGAAGGCCCTCGGCGCTGTCAAGCACTCCATCATCATCGCGTGCTGGCACATGCTCTCCACCGGAGAGCTCTACAACGACCTCGGCGGCGACTACTACCGCAAACGCGACCCCCAACGCACCACCAAACGCCTCGTCACCCAGCTCGAAGCCCTCGGACACACCGTCACGCTGCAAGACGCGGTGGCAGCCTGAACGCTATTTTCCTGTCAGGTCCATCTGGCTCCCTGGAGGAGCTTCCCCTGCAAATGAGCACCTTCGCATCGCGCGGGGGCCCCGCTACCGCACCGGGACAGCAGTTCTGCGCACACTCGTCTCGGAGGCCACGGACGCGCCGCTCCAAGTGGCTGCCGACCTTTCGGTCGCGGGCTCGACCAGGACCTCTGCTCGAACACGCGTGAGGGAGTGTGGCCGTGGCGAGACGTCGAGCTCGCGCGACCACTCCGCGGTGAGGGCCTATGAACCGGCGTTAGGAGGCTGCCGCCCAAACCCCAGATCGTTGCCGTCGGGGTCGCGGTAGAGCGCCTTGCGTACGCCGCCCGAGTACGTCTCGCGCTCAGCGCGGAAGCGGGGGTCGGCACTCGTCAGTCTTCGGAAAGAGCAGCAAAATCACGCTTGGCCTTCCTGTACCACCCCATTCCTGAAATGGGATGCTTCCACCTGCCCTTCATCTCCTTCAAAGCACTTTCGTGCGTTACGTCACCTTTCGCGACCGCATCCTTTAGATGTTGGTCCTGTGACTTTATGACCTCATCCGCAGTTTTTCCGTGGTGCGGGAAATCACACGGTCCACCTAACTGTTTACATGTCATTGTCTTCATTTGAGCCTCACTCCTTGTGTGATGTGCTAGGGGTCGTGCGATGGACGGACGGCGGGACACTTCTGCGCTGCTGCACCGTCGGAATCGGCTGATCCAGCCGTCGCGCTGTGACCAGTGCGGCGAGCGTGCTCGCCCGGATTGGCCTTCCCAGGCGCTGGTGGAGAGCGTGAGTCTCGTTCTTGAGGGCGTCACGCTGGTCGGGTGAGAGTCGTGCCCAGAATGACATCGTGCCGAGCAGGGCGCCCAGCTCACCGGCGGTGTGCTCGATCAGGGTTGGCACGGTTGCGAGCTGTAGACCTTCGAAGAGATCGGCTGCGTAGTCACGTCCTATGTCGTAGCTCCCCAGCCAGCTCCAGGCGTCCGCGACGTTCCGACGGCGCTCCTGCACGCCCGCGATCGTGCAATTGAGGTCGCGGTAGGTGGGCCACGTCGCGGCGATCTCCCACGCGTGCGTGCGCAGGGCGGACCGTAGAGCCTCCTGATCATTGGCGCTGCGCTGCTCCCGAAGGCCGAAGTACTGGATTAGGGCGAGCGTCCCGTTGGGAACGAGCGTATCGGCGATCTTCCGCCAGCTCAGATCAGGGTCAACCCAGTGGATTGCGGACGCCGAGAACACCGCCTGGTAGCTCTCGCGGGGCAGTTGCACGTCCTCGAGCCGCGCGTGGATGAACTCCACATCGCCCGCATTTTTCAGGTTCTCCTCGGCGAGGAGGATCAGTTGGTCTCCCGGCTCGAGTGCGGTTACGTGCAGCCCGCGCGCGAGGAGGCTGCGCGTCAGCTGGCCGGTCCCGCACCCGATCTCGAGCACCCGCTCACCACCCCTGAGACCTGCCACCTCGCATGCTTGGTCGATGAGCACATCGGGGTAGGTAGGGCGGTGGCGGTCGTACTCGACCGCAACCTCATTGAAGACACTGCCGTAGCTCCGCGCACGCGTCCCGTCGCTCATGCCCGAAACGTACACACTCGTCTGGATGGGCGACATGGGACGTCGTGTACTCTGCTGCCGTGGATAAGCTGGAGGGCGAGGATTGAGCGGGATCAGAGGCAGCGTGTGGCGGTGATCGCCGCGCCATGAGTCGGAGGTCTGGATGAGAACGATAGGATCACTCTCCCGGGGCTACGCTGTGGCTGGCCGAGGCCATCGGTCGCGAGCGGCCTGCGCCCTATCGCTGATGCTGGCCGTGTCAGCAGTGCTGCTCGCCCCAGCGGCGTCCGCCCTCACACGCGCGCAGGCGAATCGCATCGCTCTGACCCAGCTCGATCCCGGGCGCCTGCACCGGCCCGTCGTGCTGTTCGGGCTTCCGCGGGCGCTGAGCGCCGGGAGCGATGTCCTGCAGGCCGGCCCCGGCCCGACCACGATGTCCGACACCACGTGGACCCGCGAGGGCTATGACCTGGTTGCCGTCACCACCACCCCCCGCCGGCGCCTGGTGCACAAGACATGGCTGTTCTGGGAGGATCTCGTTCCCTACGGACAGTTCGAGCACCCGAGCATCCTGCTTCTGATCGACGACAAGACCGGCCGGGTGGTGCGTCGCGAAGACGAGTCGTTCTTTCCGCTCGTCAACGGTGCCCTGCCATCCTTCCTCTCCCCTGCCGGCTACTCATCCACACGCTACCGCGTGTTCGCCAACGAGCCGGTCATCGTCAGGGGCTCCCACCACGCCAAGAAGGCGTCCCTGGCCCACCCGGTGGGCCGGCGACCCGACGGGTTGCGGGCATTCGCCCTCGGACCTGCCCCTTCTTCAGGGCCGAGCTCGGACCCGTTCGCCTGGCCGTCCGGGCCCGCAGCGCCCGTGGCGAGGGCCGCTGTGAACGGCCCCCCCGAACTGCAGGGGTCGTGCATGGTGACGATTGGCGATCACACCGAACCCCTGTTCGCGGGCGACTTCAAGCTGATGGGCGAGATCGCCGGCGAGCTGCACCTGCCCAAATATGACGCGACCGATGGCAACGACCTCGACGCCAAGGTCACAGCGGCCATCGCCGCGGGTTGCAAGGACGTGGTGATCGTGATCGCCGCGCACGGCTACCCAGCCACAGGCTCCAACTACACGTCGCCGTTCCCGGGAGGCGGGACGATCCCCGAGACCGATCACGCGGCGGTGCAACTGAAATACACGACCGGAACCGACGCGGCTGGCAACGACATCGTCACGACCACCGACCTCGACGGGGTGGCCGTGCGCGAAATCATCGCCAAGCACCCCCAGGTCGGCTTCAAGCTCGTCCTGCAGTCGTGCTTCTCCGGACGCTGGCTGGAACTGCAGGACCAGCCCAACGTGCGCCTCATTGCGACCTCCTCGCGCTCAGACCAGATGAGCTTCGGCTGGGTTCCTCCGACAGCCCCAAACGGCGCCTACTTCGCCTACAAAAAGGGCACCCAGACCAACGCGACGATCACCTATACCAACGACACGATCGAGGACCACACGACCGACCCCGCGCACGCTAGCCCGTTCCTCACCGGTCTGTTCCTCGGCCTCGACTCCTGGGCCCACTCCGACAGCGAGCGCGCCGCCACCGGCAACGACCTCGCCAAGGCGCTCGCCGTGGCATTCCAGCACGAGCGCGCCAACAACTTCGCCGAGCAGCAGGGGATCGCCTCGCCGGTACTTGACGACCTCAGCGCCCGTATGCCGGAGGCGCCGCCGCCACCACCGCCGGCACTGCCGCCCGCGGCGAGCGGTTGGCTCACCAACTTCGGCAGCACGCTGCAGGCGCCCGCCACCGAGACCGATCACACACGGGTGGAGCTGGATCTCTGGCAGGTAACCCTGATGTACTGCAACGAACATCCGGAGGACCCACTGTGCACGAGGGCCGGCACGTCGGGCTACTCGCTGCGGCTCCGGACGCCCAGCCCGGTCGCGCGGGTCGCGGAAGCGGACAGTGGCGGCTCGGCGAGCGTCCCCGCGACCGGTCAGATCCTCTCGATCAAAGTGAAGGGGATAGTCGTAGCGAGCACCCAACCGGGCGCTCCCTCGCCGCTCACCCAGATCCACTTCCAGGATCTCCGACCGCAGCCCGACGGCTCGGTGGAAGTGATCGACACCTCCCAGCCGTTCAACCTGCCGTCCAGCGGCAGCCCCGAACAGGTGAGCACCTTCCACCCCGAAAACATGTGCGTCCACGAAGGCGACTACCTGGCGCTGAGCACCGAGGGCGGTTTCGAACCGGCGTACTACCCCGAAGGCCCGCTCTTCCAGGTGTTCGCAAGCTCGCCCGGATCAACCCTCGACTCTTTCACGGAATACAACGGCGTGAACAACGGCGCGAAGTTCACCGGCACGGCGCTCGCCGGCGAGGAACTGTTGATGCAGGCAGAACTTGGTACCGGCGCTCAGGCCACCGCCCTGTGCCCGGGCGGCACCAAAACCTGAGCGGCGCGGACGCAGCGATCACGAGCGCTGCGATCGCGCCCTACCGCGCCGATGCCATCGTTCAAGCACCTGCCCGCCAACAAGCTACGCGACCTCATTCGCTTCCTATCTTTGCTGCGATGAGTGTTGTAGACATTGTCCGATGTCTAGTAGCCCAAGCCCGCTGAGAACCGCCCGGCTGTTATTGCGACGTTGGCGTGAGACCGACCACGCACCATTCGCGATGCTGAACGCCGATCCGATGGTGATGGAGTACTTTCCTGACCGACTCAGCCGGTCCGAGAGCGACGAGCTGATCGCCAGGATCGAGGCAGGCTTTGCCACCCACGGCTTCGGACTCTGGGCACTAGAGCTACGCGCAACGGGCGAGTTTGTGGGGTTCACTGGCCTCGCGATTCCGTCGTTCAATGCCCACTTCACACCAGCTGTTGAGGTTAGCTGGCGTCTAGCGCGGTCCGCCTGGGGCAAGGGCTACGCGACCGAGGCCGGTCTGGCGTCAATCGCGTTCGGGTTTCGAGATGCCGCCCTTGATGAGATCGTGTCCTTCACGAGCGCGGCCAACGTGCGGTCACGAGCCGTCATGGAACGGATCGGGATGACCCACGACCCAGCTGACGACTTCGATCACCCGGAGTTGGACGAGGCCGATCTCTTGCGTCCCCACCTCCTATACCGGATATCAGCTGCGGCTCTGGCTCGCTGACTCTTGCACTCGCGGACGAGCAAGCGTCCCCGCGAGGGCCCACTCACTCTCGAGTTGGACGACCTTCAAGTACGCCGAGACGTTCGCGGCGACCACGCGCAGCGTAAGCTGCTGAGAGCGGGATCGCTCGCCACGACCGGCCTCTAGCGTTGGAGACCACACATCCTCAGCCCGGCCCAAGTGCGGTCAGCCGGGGCAGTCGATCCAACGGTACATCAGCCCGTCGCGAACACAAGGGGCGGCTGGGAGCGTCATTTCATCTGCGTTCCGAACTTCACGGTCGGTCGCGTCTCATTCCCCGGGTGAATTCGTTTGGGGGTAGCTCCGCTTGAGGGGGATGTTATGCGGCGATCACCTCCTCGGTGTTCGTCGTGGCTGGTGGAGCGGCGTTGGTGTCGCGTAGTTGGCGTCGTAGGTGCTCGATCTCGGCGACGGTCTTGGGGTTCATCTTCACGCCGCGCCAGCCGCGGGAGGAGAGCTCCAGCACGGCCCAGATCAGGGATAGCGCGGAAGTCTCGCCGGGGAACCGGCCGATGACCTTGGTGCGCCGGCGGACCTCCACGAACGTTCGCTCGAGGAGATTCGTTGTGCGGATCCGCTTGCGGTGAGCGGACGGGAACCGCAGGTGGGTGACGAGCGCTGGCAGGTCCGTTTCGATGACGGCCATCGCCGAGGGGTACGCCGTCTTGTAGTCGGCGATGATGCCCTGCAGCTCGCGGCTGGCCTCGGCCGGGGAGCGCGCCTCGTCGAATGCTTTCCACCAGCGTGCCTTGACCTCCTGATGGTGGCGCTCGGGGAGCTTGCCGGTGACGTTCCTGAGCGCGTGGACGGTGCAGCGCTGCTCCAGTGCCCCGGGCCAGAGCTCCCGCGTTGCCTTCCAGATCCCGGGTGCCCCGTCGGCGATCACGAGCGCTGGTGCCCTGAGGCCGCGGGTGATCATGTCCCGGGCGAACGCGAGCCACGCCTCGTAGCTCTCACGGCTCCCCAGAGCCAATCCGAGGAGGACCTTGCGGCCCTCAAGCGTCACGCCCCAGCACACCAGGACGCCCTCCGCCGGCGTGTCGTCGGGGTGCAGCTTCAGATAGATCGCATCCAAGAAGCAGTAGACAATGTCGTGCTGCTCCAAGCGCCGCCGGCACCACTGGCGGTATCGCTCCCGGGTGTCCTCACAGATCCGAGAAACCGTCGCCTTCGACGCAATCGGCTCCTCGAAGACCTCCTGGAGCGCGGCCTCCACATCACGGGTAGACAGCCCCCGCAAGAACGAGCTGATCACGAGGGACTCCAGCGCGTGCGTTCGCGTGACTCCCTTGCCGAGCACCCTGCTCTCGAACCCCAGCTTGCTCGCGTTGCGCACCCGCGGACGCTCCAACGCCACCGAGCCACTCGTCGTCTTCACCGTCCTGGGTTCGTGGCCATTGCGGTGACTGACCGTCTCGCCAGCGCGCTCATACCGCCGACGGCCGAGGAACTCAGTCACCTCGTCCTCGAGCACCTGCTGCAGGATCAGCCGCGCTCCCAGCCGCCCGACCGTCTCAATCGGGTCCTGCTCCTCGCCGACACCGGCCAGCACCTCATCCAGCTCTTGGCGAAACCTCTCGCTCGGGGCTACCTTCTCCATGCGGGCGTACCTCCATCTTCGACTTTGTCAGGGTCAAAGCGGAGGCTACGCCCGCAACATCAAATCCCCCGGCTCATGAGACGCGACCTCACGGTCAGCTCGGTGAGCCCCGGTCTACAAGCAGCCGACATGGTCGCCTATCTCGGTGCTCGCCTCGGTGATCGACGCTCGCGGGGCCAGCACCCTGAAGACCGGCCCGAGCTAGGGTGCTACATCGACAGAATGTTGGGCCTGACGTACGAGTTCACGAGACCTGGACTCTCGGCTCGCCGCATCCGCACCGCCCGCCGTGTCGGCTAGCGGCATAAATAAAGGGGCTGGCGAGCCTAGACTCTAAACGTCGGTAGAAGCGACGCACCAGCCCCTGGACCATCGACTATACACAGAGCGGCCTGGAGAGTTGTTAGATCCTTGTCAGCTCAGCGCACGTCAGCCTCAGATGCGCCAGCGTGTTCCTGATCGCTCGAACGCCCACCAGAGGCCAACACCTCGGTGCTCCCCACCCGGGATCGCTCGACGGAAGACGAGCGGCGACCTACAAGGGTCGCGTATTGCCACTTCCATTGCCACCCCAGCCCGATCCGAACCCCGCCAGCCACCCCTTAACCGCCGGAACCCCTGCATCCACCAGGGTTCCGTAAGGGTGAGCGAGGGGACTCGAACCCCCGACCGCCGGGACCACAATACGATGACATCGATGCAGGCAGCCGAGGAATCCTTTGTAATAAAGCCATTTGGCTAAGGTATTTCGAGTTTAGCCGGGCTGTTTGGGGACAAAGTTCGGGACAAAGCTGCCGCCGGGTGTGCTAGCCTCATGGGTGCCATGCCGGCAACCATGCTCGATCCGAGCGCCCCCATTTCGGGCCACATCTACCTGCGGGAGGGCAAGCGCCGAAGCGTCTGGTACGCGAAGTGGCGCGACCAGCAGGGCCAGCATCAGCAGCGCCTCGGGCCAGCATGGACCTCCAAGGGCGCCCCGCGGTCGCGTCTCATTCCCCGGGTGAATTCGTTTGGGGGTAGCTCCGCTTGAGGGGGATGTTATGCGGCGATCACCTCCTCGGTGTTCGTCGTGGCTGGTGGAGCGGCGTTGGTGTCGCGTAGTTGGCGTCGTAGGTGCTCGATCTCGGCGACGGTCTTGGGGTTCATCTTCACGCCGCGCCAGCCGCGGGAGGAGAGCTCCAGCACGGCCCAGATCAGGGATAGCGCGGAAGTCTCGCCGGGGAACCGGCCGATGACCTTGGTGCGCCGGCGGACCTCCACGAACGTTCGCTCGAGGAGATTCGTTGTGCGGATCCGCTTGCGGTGAGCGGACGGGAACCGCAGGTGGGTGACGAGCGCTGGCAGGTCCGTTTCGATGACGGCCATCGCCGAGGGGTACGCCGTCTTGTAGTCGGCGATGATGCCCTGCAGCTCGCGGCTGGCCTCGGCCGGGGAGCGCGCCTCGTCGAATGCTTTCCACCAGCGTGCCTTGACCTCCTGATGGTGGCGCTCGGGGAGCTTGCCGGTGACGTTCCTGAGCGCGTGGACGGTGCAGCGCTGCTCCAGTGCCCCGGGCCAGAGCTCCCGCGTTGCCTTCCAGATCCCGGGTGCCCCGTCGGCGATCACGAGCGCTGGTGCCCTGAGGCCGCGGGTGATCATGTCCCGGGCGAACGCGAGCCACGCCTCGTAGCTCTCACGGCTCCCCAGAGCCAATCCGAGGAGGACCTTGCGGCCCTCAAGCGTCACGCCCCAGCACACCAGGACGCCCTCCGCCGGCGTGTCGTCGGGGTGCAGCTTCAGATAGATCGCATCCAAGAAGCAGTAGACAATGTCGTGCTGCTCCAAGCGCCGCCGGCACCACTGGCGGTATCGCTCCCGGGTGTCCTCACAGATCCGAGAAACCGTCGCCTTCGACGCAATCGGCTCCTCGAAGACCTCCTGGAGCGCGGCCTCCACATCACGGGTAGACAGCCCCCGCAAGAACGAGCTGATCACGAGGGACTCCAGCGCGTGCGTTCGCGTGACTCCCTTGCCGAGCACCCTGCTCTCGAACCCCAGCTTGCTCGCGTTGCGCACCCGCGGACGCTCCAACGCCACCGAGCCACTCGTCGTCTTCACCGTCCTGGGTTCGTGGCCATTGCGGTGACTGACCGTCTCGCCAGCGCGCTCATACCGCCGACGGCCGAGGAACTCAGTCACCTCGTCCTCGAGCACCTGCTGCAGGAT
Organism: uncultured Solirubrobacterales bacterium; assembly: GCA_963725535.1. Classification (GTDB taxonomy): domain Bacteria; phylum Actinomycetota; class Thermoleophilia; order Solirubrobacterales; family Solirubrobacteraceae; genus Palsa-744. The sequence continues at coordinate 371,327 of CAVRYX010000004.1, read as the reverse complement.
CAGCCGCGCTCCCAGCCGCCCGACCGTCTCAATCGGGTCCTGCTCCTCGCCGACACCGGCCAGCACCTCATCCAGCTCTTGGCGAAACCTCTCGCTCGGGGCTACCTTCTCCATGCGGGCGTACCTCCATCTTCGACTTTGTCAGGGTCAAAGCGGAGGCTACGCCCGCAACATCAAATCCCCCGGCTCATGAGACGCGACCCGCCCCGCCGCCCGGCCAGCTTCGTCGCCGCGACGCACAGGCGCAGCTCGAGGAGATCCTGGTCGAGGCCCGCCGCGGACGGCTGCGCCAGGAGCGCACCGGCCTCACGTTCGCAGACATCGCCGAGGACTGGTACGAGCGCGGACCGTTGGAGCGTGACTGGTCAGCCAGCACCCAGGCAGACTATCGATCGGTGCTCAACGCGCACCTGCTCCCTGAGTTCGGCCAGCGACGCATCGAGACGATCACCGCCAAGCAGATCGAACAGTGGCGCAGCCGGCTGGCCAAGGACGGCGAGCGCGCGCGCAAGACCGTCAACAAGATCGTCATGCAGGCGCACGCCATCTTCCAGCACGCCGTCGAGCACTTCGGCCTGATCGTCAACGTCGTTGCCAAGGTCAAGCGCCTGCGCCAGACCTACGACGCTGCGCGCTACGACTTCTACTCGCCCGAGGAGATCGACCTGATCGTCGCCACCGCGGCCAAGGGCGCGCATCGCGACCCCAGCCGCCCGGCCGTCAGCGACACTGAGCGAGCCCTACGCGCCGAAGAGGACCAGCAGGAGGCGGCGCTCTACCTCACTGCAGCCCTCGAGGGTCTACGTCGCAGCGAACTTCTGGCCCTCCTTTGGGAGGACGTCGACTTCGAGCAGTCCTCCATCCGGGTATGGGAAGCCTACAGCGCCAAACAGAAGGGCAAGCCGAAGTCGCGCAAATCCCGCACGGTGCCGATGGTGGACAAGGTCGCTCGCGCGCTGAAGGAACTCAAGAAGCGAAGCCACGACACTGCCAAGAGCGATCTCGTCTTCTGCAGTCGCGACGGTACTCCCCTTGACGGCTCTGCGCTGCGCCGGCGCTACCGCCGCACGCTTGCCGCCGCTGATCTGCGCCCTCTGCGCTTCCACGATCTGCGCCACACCTTCGGCTCCCTCGCTATCAACGTCGCGAGCATCGTCCAGGTCCAGGCGTGGATGGGCCACGCCGACGTGAAGACGACAATGCGCTATCTGCATCATAAGAGTCGTGCCGACGACGCCCGACTGCTCTCGGCGGCCTTCCACTCCAAGAAGCCTCGGCCCCCTGCCCAACGGCAAACATTCGCCGAGCGAAGCCGGTCTCGCTCAACAACAGGTGCCGTGATGACCACCGCAACGGTAGTCTGACCTGTGAGCACGGTCGCCGCGTCCGCTATAACCCTCCGGGGGCTTAGGCAGAGCGCCATATTTGACTCCTGTGCTTGGTTTTGGTGGTCGTTGCCCGAACGACAACAACGGACAAGGACGGACAAAAAAGTATATCGAGCTGCGGTGACGTTGCGGTAGAAAAGTGGGCGTCTCTGGCCCAGCGAACTCGGTTGGCGCGAGCCTTGCTGTCGCGGTGATCGGACAGCCTGTCCTAGACCCAGGCGCCCGCCCGCCCCGTCTTCATCCGCACGATGTCGAGTGGATCGCCGCGCGAGTCGCGGAACTTTTGGCGAATGGCGAGGCAAAGGCGAGGCCGGCCCGCTTCGCCGATGCGCCAGCCGTCGCGGAGAAGATCGGCGTCGAGCTCAGTTGGGTGTACGCGCACGCCCGCGAACTCGGAGGAGTGCGTCTCGGCGGACCTCGGGGCCGACTGCGCTTTGACCTGCAGAACGTGGAGCAGGCGCTCGCGTGCCGCGATGAGCAGGCGATCAAGCGAGACCCCCTTGCGGCGGCACCTACAGACCTTCGAGCAGGTACCCGGCGGGACCTCCAGCGCGTCCGCGACGATCAGGCGCCGTAGGCGTCGCCGTCATGCTCGGGCACACGCATCGCCTTCTTCCGGTGCGATGGCTTCGCATGGTTCGCAGAGGAGGCGCCTGGGAGCGGCGGTTTGCACTGGCGCGGCGGCGGGCGCCGCGTCCGCCCGAGCGTTCCGCCCGCGCTGACGTGATGTCCGTTCACGGCGATACGCGAAGGGCGGACTGGGGCGCTCGCGCCAGGCGCTTTGTCCGGTGTCCAGAGGCGCCATTGGCGGGTTCTCCCTGGCATGTGCGCGGCGTGCCGCCGCCGTTGTAGCGTGCGGCCATGAAGGCCTGCCCGGCGCCTTGCGGTTGACCTTCTCGCACCGGCGGGCTCCAGCCGCCGATCACAATGCGCCCGTCGCCTTCTACAGCAACCGCGCGCGCGCCACCGGACGCGCTGCTGATTAACATTCCGCCGCTGCCAAACGAGCAGTCGCGCCCGCTTGGGGTGTAGCGGGCGACGAACCACGATCCTCGCACCGTGTCCACGCGCGTTACGCGCTGTTCGCCGACCACGATCGCGTCGCCGGCTTGGTCAAACGTGATCGCAGTCGGTTCGCCAACCGAGCCCCGCACGGACGGCGCGACGGTGCGCGCGATCCCCTGATCTGCGAAGGACCGCTCAAGCCGACCAGAGGGCGTGAAATCGGCCAGTGCGAGCACGTCAACCGAGTGCTGCTTGGATGATTCCTCCGTGGCCAGAAGAACGTGCTGGTTGGGGGCGATGCCAAGCGCAAGTGTTGGCGCTTCAGGGAGCGCGAAGGGCGCGTAGGAAATCCCGCCACTGCCGAACGAGCGATCCAGCTTGCCGTTGGCGTCAAGGCGCGCGAGAAACGCGCGGCCCGAGTTGTCTCGCTCACCCGCCCTTGCCGTGCTAGTTCCGGCAACGATCAGGCTGCCGTCGCGCATCCTGGCTATCGCTAGTGGCCGCGCACCGATAATCGGTGCCAGCCTCGCTACGCCGGCTCTGCCGAATCGCTGGTCAGGGGCGCCTGCGGCCGTGAGTCGCTCAACCTCGATCGCGTTGCGCGATGCCAAGCTGAGTATGGTGACCGCCCCGGACGGTTCGGCCAGCGCCGCGGTCGCCCGACCGCTCACCGTGAGCCAGCGAATGCCGCCCGGCCCGAACGAGCTGTCGGGTGCCCCGCTGCTGCTGGTCCGCTCGAGACCGACCTCTCCTTGTTCGTTGAGGCCAAGAGCGAGCACGTCTCCTCCCGGGAGGTTGTAGAGCGTCATCACTTCGAGCCCTGGGGCGCCTTCTATCTGCCCGTTGTTGCCGAAGGCGGAATCGAGCCGCCCGCTGCTGTCCAGTCTGGCGATCCAGCTGTCCTGCGCGTTCGGGCCAGCTGACACGGCCTTGCCGGCAAGCACGACCCCGCCGCCTTGGGGTAGCGCCAACGCACTCGCGCGCGAGCCGAAGAACTCCATGCAGTGGCTGGCGCATGCCGGGTTGGCCTCGACGACGCTCTCACCGTTATTACCAAACGCGCGATCCAGCGCGCTGGGGCTGGGGCTGGGGGTGCCCGGGGCGCCTGCGGCGGCAGCCGCGGCGGCCAACACCAGGCCCGCGATTGCCAGCGATGTTAGCCGGAGGAGCGGGCGTTGCCCCGCCCCGGCCTGCCGCCCTGGCGCTAGCCCCGGTGTCCCGTCCATGGTTCCACTATAACGCGATCTTCGCCGCAGCCGGTCACGTCCGCCGTCTCTTTAAAGCCCCTCTTGTGTCGATCTGTTGAGCGACGACTGGAGTGCAAGCCAACGTGGCGGTGGCGTTCGGCCATCGATTCGACGTCTTGCACCCGCATTCGCCGGCCATCAGGCCGACCGCGGGGCCCATGGGTCTTCGGCACCGCACCGCCTCCCGTTAGCCGACCCACTTTTGGATCCTCTCGTTTCCTGGATCAGTGACCCAGAAGTCGCCTTTGTTGTCGGTTGTCAGCCCGATCGGGTAGCTGAAGCTGAACTGGCCCGCTCCGCTGCCTTTGGTGCCGAATTGACCCGCGTATTCGCCTTTTTCGTTGAACTCCTCGACACGGTCGTTGATGGTGTCTGCGACCCATACGTGGCCGGTGCTGTTGACGGTGATCCCGTAGGGGAGGTCGAGTTCGCCGTTGCCCGAGCCTTTGCTCCCGAACTCGCGCACGTATTCGCCTTTTTCGTTGAACACGTCGACACGGTTGTTGCTCCAGTCGGCGACCGAAACAGTGCCGCTCGGTCCGATCGCGAGTCCCTCGCCTTCCCCGATGTCTCCGGCAGCGCTACCTTTGGTGCCGAACGTTTTCTGAAATTCTCCTTTTTCGTTGAACACCTGGACGCGGCCGTTGCCGGTGTCGGAGACGTAGACGTTGTTGTGCGAGTCGACCGCGATCCCTTCTGGACTATGAAATTCCCCGTTCCCAGTGCCATATTTCCCGAAGGCTTTGACGTATTCGCCTTTTTCGTTGAACACCTCTACGCGACTGTTGCCTGTGTCGATCACCAACACGTCATTTTTCGAGTCGAGCGCTAGTCCGGCCGGGTTTTTCAGCTGGCCATTCCCAGTCCCTTCTGTGCCAAAGGCTTTGAGGAATTCGCTTTTGTTGTTGAACTCCTCTACGCGAGCGTTCCCGCGGTCGAGGACCCACTGGTTGCCGTTGGGGTCAACCACGACGTCGGCCGGATGTTTGAATTGGCCGTTGCCGGTCCCTTCGGATCCAAACGAGCTCGAATAGGTCGGCACCCCGCCGCCGCTCCCGGTCGTGGTAAACGTCTGGTCGGTGCCGTCGGTAGTCCCGGAGTGGTTGACAGCCACCAGCCTGTAGTGGTACGTCGTTTCGGCGTGCAGGCCGCTGAGCGCCGTACTCACGTGTTCGAGTTCGGTTTCGCTGGCCAGCGCGCCTTCCGGGACCGGCACGCTCGTACCGTATGAGGTCGTCGGCCCATATTCGAAGTGGTAGGTCGTTCAACTCGCCATCCGCGTCGATCGTGCCTGTCATCGTAGCGGCGCTCGAGGTCACCCCGGTCGCTGCCGTCGTCGTGACCAGAGGTGCCCCGAACGCCTCGACAACACCAATGTTGCTGAATGCGCCATTCGTTGCGTCCCCGACCACCATGCAACCGCTCGACGTCGGGCACGCGATGCCTTCGAGTTGAAGTTCCTTGTACCCAGACGGCGTGAGCGGGGTCTGGAGGGTCCATTCGCTGCCGTTCCAGCCCGCGACCGTGTCCTTGCCCATCCCCGTACACGCCGTTTCGGAGGTGCACGCGACCGCACTCATTGAGCCGCTCGGTAGTTCCCGCTGCGATTTCCATTCGGTGCCGTTCCAGCTCTCAGCGGTCGTGCCGGCGACCCCCTCACACCAGGTAGCCGTGAGGCAGGACACCCCGCCGGCTAGCACAGACTGCGCAGTCCATGCAGTGCCATTCCAGTGCTGGGCATTCGGGCTGCCGCCCGCCATACACGACGTTGCACTGGTGCATGACACTTCGGTGAGGAAGTTGTATTGGCCGCTCCCGTTCGGAGTCGTCTCGATTTTCCAGGCCGTGCCATTCCATTGCTCAGCGAGGGTCTTGTATTCATTGTTAACATTGCTGGTGGAGCCAACTGCTGTACACGACGTAGAGGTCGGGCACGATATGGCCTTGAGGTTCGCCCCTGCGTTTTCAGGAAACGCGGCGACTGACCAAGCGCTCCCGTTCCAGTGCAGCGCCAGCGGTTCCCACGAACCGAGTTTCGTTGCCTGGTAGTCGCCGATTGCCATGCAGAAACTCGCTGAACTGCAGGACACACCCTTGAGCTGGCTTTGCGCCGTACCGGCTGGCAGGGTCGTGGTCAGCGGCGCCCATTCGCTGCCGTTCCAGCGCTCGCTGTAGGCAAATTCCGTGACACCTGAGTCGGCATCGCCGACCATGATGCAAGAACTCAGCGAGCTGCAGGAGATACTCTCGTTGGTCCAAGAACCTGCGCCGGCCGGTGTTGGGTTGGGAATCAGCGCCCAGTTGTGCGGGGCGATCGTGTAGTCCTGCCCGTAACTCGTGCCGTCCACGTTCGTTGCCGCGATGCGGTAGTGGTATGTACTCCCCGATAGGCCGGTGATCGTGGCGCTGAGGGGTTCGTTGTGCCATACGCCGCTGAGTTTCCCTGGCGTAGCGGGGACCTTCGTCCCGTACGCGGTCGTCAGGCCGTATTCGAACTGGTAGGTCGTTTCGTAGCCGAACGGGTTGACTGTGGCGTGCAGTGTCGCGGTCCCGGTGCTTACGTTCGTGGCCTGCGTCGTCTGGGCGTAAGGTGCTCCGACGGCGATGGCGCGCGATACTTCATGTTCTTTTTCCATGTTGGAGCCAACAATGGTGCAGCTGCTGCCCACGCACGAGACTGCGTTGAGGTAGCTGCTTAGGCCTTCGGCGGAGAGCGCCTGCCATTCGCCTGCGTTCCACACGTCGACGATTTGCGACTCGAAGCCGCCGGCAGTCACGCAATACGTCGCCGACGAGCACGACACGGCGGACAGGTTCCCGTTGTCAAAGAACCCGTTGTTGGGCGGTGCGGAGGGTGTCCATTCCGTGCCGGTCCAGTGATCGGCGACGAGTTCGCTGCCGTTCGCGCCGATCGCCAAGCACGAAGTCGCGGTAGCGCACGACACCCCGCTAAGCGTCCCCGCCGTCAGGTGAGTGGTGGCCGCCGACCAGCTTGTGCCGTTCCACTGGTCGATGAACGGGACGTATTTTTCCGGTGAGGGCATGTAGTAGCCAACCAGCGCGCACGCGCTACCGGATGAGCACGACAGTCCCGTTACCGTGGCCCGTTCGTTGGTCGGTAGGGTCGGCAACGGTAGATTTTCCCATAGCAGACCGAACACGTTCAGCTTCGCTGCGACAGGGGTCTGGGTTCCGCTCCCTTTCTGTTCGCCCGCAGCGAAGCATGTCACGACGCATGCTAGCTTCGTGTAGGTGACGTTAGAAAGTTCGGCGTATGTCAGGCCGTTGCCCCAGCTTGTCCCGTTCCACCTAGCCAGGGACATGAAGCTTTCACCGCTGGAATTGCCATAGCCGGTGAGCGCATCGCATTCACTGGCGGCCCAGCAAGACACTTCGCCGACAGCGGCTTTTGTGGCTCCTTCGGGCAAGGGGATCGTTTCGGTTTGCCACGCGTTGCCGTTCCAGTGCTCGGCGAGCATCCCGTTTGCCTCGCCGTCGGTCCCCGTGGCCATGCAGTTGATCGTGCTCACGCATGACACGCTCTCTAGTTTGTTTTCTTTGCTGCCTTCGATCAATGGCGGCGTCGGCTCAACCTTGAACGGCGGTGCGGCGGTGAACGACAGGGTTCGCCCGGTAGTCGTGCCGTGACTGTTGGTGGCCTTAACCCGGTAGCTGTAAGAGACGTGCACGGTTAGCCCGGTGAGTTCGGCACCCTCGGCAACGTTTGCCGTCCCGGAGCCGGCTGAGGCGGGACTCGTTGGCAGGTCTTTCAGTTCGGTCATTTTGCCCGTTGGCCAGTATTCGAACTGGTAGGTGGTGCTGAGGCCACCCGGATTGATCTCGGCTGTCAGCTGTGCGCTGGTGGCGTTTACGCCTCTCGCGGCTTCGGTGATTGCAAGCGGCGACGTGGTGGTCGTGAAGGTGGCGTCCGCGCTGTGGCTTGTGCCGCCCGTGGTGTAGGACGTCAGCCGGTAGTGGTAGAGCGTGTTGGGAGCCAATCCGCTCAGGTTGGCCTTGACTTTTTCCCAGCCGGTGAAGCTCGTTTCTTTGACTTCCGCCGTTTTTGAGCCGTAGCCTGTCGTCGTGCCGTATTCGAAGTAGGTGGTTCGCGGCGTGTTGTATTCGTCGCGCACCTTGCCGTTGACGGTCGCGATCGTCGGCCCGAGTTCTGTCGCGCTCCCGATTTCTGTTTCCGGGATCCTGTAGCCCGTCGTGAAGGTGTGGTCTGCACCTTCGCTTTTGCCGCCCCAGTTGGTTGCGACCACGCGGTAGTGGTAGGTGGTGTTCGGGTTGAGGTCTAGCGCGACCGCGCTCTCGGCGCGCGGAGTGTTCTCAGCTCCGGCGTCGGCTCCGGGTGGGACTGGGATTGGTGCGTAGCTGCCGTAGCTCGTGGTGGTGCCGTATTCGAAGTAGTAGTGGGTGTCGGGCCCGCCCGGGTTGATCGTCGCGTTCAGCGTCGCTTGTTCGCCGGTGATCGCAGTGGCCGGTTCGGTGGTCGCAGTCGGCGTCGGGGGCGGATAGGGCGGGTCTTCCAGGCTGCATTTGTCCTTCTTTTCATCCCATAGTTCGGTGACCCACCAAAACCCGGGGCGACCTTCCTTTTCGGGCAGTTCTTTGGCGCCCGAACTGACGCACACATCGGCGATCTCTTCTTCTTTGCCGCCTTCTTCTCGCCAGGCCTCGTGCCCGTTGAGCCCCGGATCGGTGACGCTCTCGGCGTACTCGTGAGACGCCGCGTCGGTCGTTTCGCGGAGAGCGTTTTGACCGTACAGGCAACTTGGCGGCTGGTATATCACGACGCTATACGGGAAGCCCTGACTGTCGATGCCGTGGTAGCCGCATGCAACTTCGTATGAGAAGGTCGCGCCCTTCGGGAACAGGACGACGGTTTGGGTGTTGTCGCTCTGCGCGAGCCCGTTGTTCGTCCAGAGCGTGATCTCTTCCAAGACCTGTGCTTCCGTCACGTTTTTGGGGGCCGCAACGGTGTTGATTTTCGATTCGGCTTCGACGTGCGCCGGCTGGCCGCCAACCCCGGCATTGTCGTAGTACTGGGAGAGGATGCCTTGCCAGCTCAGCTCGCCAGGCTCTTTCTGTTCGCTTTCAAGCCCGAAGTAGAACTCCCTGAGCTGGGTGTAGAGCGTGACGGGTTCTTCTCCGTTCCAGAAGTTGTTGCCCCAGAACAGCAGGTTGAGTTTCGGTCCGTGCTGCACTTCTCCGATCTTCCCGAGCGCCCATTCGGGGTTCACGAAGGGATGTTCGGCTCCGAGTACCGCAGGAAGTAGTAGCTGGGAGGACGAGCCGACGGTGGACAACGCCTCTTCTTCGGCGGTCACTTTTCGAGCAGGGGGGATGAAATGCACGAACTGATGTTCGGCCCAAGCCGGTACGGGTTCGCCGGCGCGTAACCCGTCCTTCGCCAGGGCGGTCGCCGTAAACCCGCAAAATGAGGCACACGCTACGAGGAGCACGCCGGCCAGGCGACGCAGCCGTAGGTGGCACGTCCCGGTACGCCGGGCACGAGTTGCGTGTGGCCGCGACACCTCGCTGCTGGTCCGTGGAAGAGTCATCCCTGTCCCCTTTCTCCTCAATGGTGGCTGGTCGCATCGCTGCGAGCCGCCACCCGCGGTGGTTCCCCCGCGCCGGCGACAATAGAGTGACGTGAGCTTTACTGATGGACCTATCGACCAGCAAGGGTTTTGCTTCCCACGGGAAGGAAATGCTTCCCGTGGGAAGCAAAATGCCCAGCAGTGCGGTACCAGCTAGGAGGCAGCGAGTCTCCCGTTGGGGAGCGCTTCTAGTCGAGCGCGCACGTGCTTTAGGCGCACGACCCGGCTTTTCCACAGCTCTACTTCATCGGAGATGACTATCTCGCGCACGAGGTTCGGCCATTCCGCGGGTGGGTTGGGGTGCCCGTGGTTTTGAAGGCTGATTGCCTGCATCCGCGTATGTGCTGCCCGAAACTCGCGAGCGCAGGCTAACTCTTCATTCCTGATCATCTTGATCATGTGGTCCCGGTTCTCCAGCCGTGAGACCAACAACTTCCCGTGTATCGGTTCCCGGATCGGCGGGATTCCTCCGCCACCCGACCGATGCCAGCTGCTGAACTGGCGGCCACCCTCAGGCAGTGCCTCGTAGAGTTCGGTTGCACCGTTGAGTTTGCGTACGCAACCAGCGGCTTCCAGGCGCTTGAGGGCGTTGTTGACTGACGTGCGAGCGAATTTCGCCGGTGGCATGTCGTCGGCGAGCCGCTGCGCGAGTCCGGCCGCGTTGGCGGGCTGCTCGAGCAGGTACCCGATGACGAGCATGCCGGCCGCCAGTTCGTTGGCGTGCCAGTGTCCCATCACGATTCAGGCAGCACTCAGAAGGTCCGGGCGTCATCAGTCAAGCTACGTGGTACGACCCACCGGCTTGCTAGAGTGATCGCCGCATGCCGAGAGGTATGTGTACCGTCCAGCGTTCTACTGCGGCGCGAGCCGTGTGAACGTAGGACACTGGGCACCTCCCGCCAGAGGGTCGTCCTCTCTGGCCCGGGCCGCTCGGTTGGTTGGGGAACCTCCCGAGCGGCCCGGTTTTGCCCGCTTCGCTCAATCACCTGGACTGGCTGGCGCGATCCCGCCAGGTCACGACTCAGGCACCGCGTGTTGCAGCAGATTCGCCAAAAATGGCGACCCCACATAACACTAAAGTGGAAATATCGCGGGGTTGTATGTTCGGCAAATGCCGCCAGGGCACCTCGTCCGTGTGCTCGACGGGTCGTAGCTACTAAACGCGAGCAACTGCTCCTCGCACCCGGGTCTCTCGAGCTCGCGCGGCCACCAGCGCCAGCGCCAGTGCCCGGCTTGCAGCGTGCCGGCGATCGGGACCGCGACCGGCACGCGTCTATCCGGTCGGTCTTGCGCGCAAGCGGCGCCAACCCCTTGGTCTTCTGCGCGTCGGCAATCTCGACCCGCCAGCCCAGCTCCTCAAGGCGGTTATGCCCGAACCGCGCGCCATTCATCGACTCGATCGCCGCGCACGCCGACTCGCGATATGCCTCCACACGGCCCACCAGGCCGCGCAGCCCATCCGCGTCCGGCGCGACCGCACCGCGTTCGATCCGCGATCCGTCCTCGCACAACAAGTCATTGTCCAGCCGCCTACGGCTGAGATCCAAGCCAATATGCAACATGATGAACGGGTCTCCTTGGTCGGGTTCGGTCAGTGACAACCCGATGACTGCCACCAGGGAGGCCCTCCTTCATTGCATTCAATTCCCCCGGCACACGAGACACGTCCGTGCTGAAAGCGTCTGACCTCGAAGGTACTTACTAGCCCGGAGCGTGCAGTAACGACCGCGCCCCCGGGGTGAGCGGGGGCGCGGAAACGTCCGACTGGGCTTGGAGAATTGGGCTTGCTGAAGGGCCGATTCCCGAACTCAGGAGGTTCACCTTGAAGGTGATGCGTGATGGACGCCCGGTAACCGTAGAAGTCACGTCGGACGGAGCGGGTTTGGTCTCGCACGTGGGCAGCGCGCTGGTCGCGCTGGTCGCTGAGGCCGTCGGGCTCACCACCGCGCTGTCGTTGGGGCTGGCCGGGGTCAAGCAGCGGCGTCGGGGTCATGATCCGGGCTGGGTGGTCCGTGATCTGGCGGTGATGTTGGTCGATGGCGGCGAGTGCGTCTCTGATCTCGGCGCGGTCCGTGAGCAGGACGCGTTGTTCGGGGCGGTGGCGTCTGATTCGACAGCGTTTCGGATGATCGACCGGATAGCCTCGACGCCAGGGTCCTTGGACGCCCTCCGCGGGGCTCACGCGCGCGCCAGGGCCCGGTTCTGGGAGATGCATGGTGCGCCCGAGCGGTTGACGCTCGATGTTGACGCGACGCTGATCACGACGCATTCGGAGAAGGAGAAGGCGGCTGGGAACTACAAGGGCGGCTACGGGTTTCACCCGTTGCAGGTCTACCTCGATGAGACCAGGGAGGTGATGGGTGGCCTGCTGCGGCCGGGGAACGCCGGCTCGAACACCGCCGCTGATCATGTGGCGGTGCTGGATAGGGCGCTTGAGCAGATCCCGGCCGAGTACGTGCAGTCGCTGGAGATCTTGGTGCGCGCGGACTCCGCCGGCGCCACCCACGGGTTGGTTGACTACTGCAGGGAGGGCAATATGCGCTTCTCGGTCGGCTACGAGCTGACCGAGACGGTCCGCTCAGCGATCCTCCAGATCCCCAAGGACACGTGGGTTGTGGCGCTCGACCAGGACGGCTCGGCCCGCAAAAACGGCGAAGTCGTGGAGATCACCAGCATGGTTGATCTGTCCGCTTGGCCCGAGCGCTCCCGGCTGATCGTGCGGCGTGAGCGCCCGCACCCCGGAGCGCAGCTGTCCTTCACCGACCACGACGGCTACCGATTCCAAGCGATCCTCACCGACCAGACCGACCAGGACATCGCCGTGCTGGAGTGCCGCCACCGCCAGCACGCGCACGTCGAGGATCGCATCCGCGATGACAAGGACACCGGCCTTTCCAAGTTCCCGTTCAAAGAGTTCGCGCTCAACGAGGTGTGGCTTGAGACCGTGATGTTCGCGCACGACCTATTCGTCTGGACCCAAGCGCTCACCCTCACCGGAGACCTCGCCAACGCTGAGCCCAAGCGCATCCGCTACCGGCTGCTGCACGTCGCCGGCCGGCTCGCGTTCTCCGGCCGCCGCGCAAAGCTCCACCTCCAGGACACATGGCCGTGGGCAGCCGAACTCCTCGCCGCCTTCGAGAAGCTCAAAGCGCTCCCAGCCCTCACCGGCTGACAGCCACCACCGGCCGACCACACCACCAAGCAGCTTCCCGGCCACGGCCTCGCTCACCGCTGCCCGCACACCGGCCGCACAAGCATCACGCTATCGCGGAACCGCCCGCACGGCCACCACCACCGGACAACGCCACACTCACACCCCCCCCGGATCGCCGCACGCGAGCTCCTCGGTCACTCCCCCGCCCTTACTGCACGTTCCGGGCTAGCGAGGTATTCGCCTCGGTGCGAAAAATAACCACTCCCGCCAACGATCCACGCGCGAGCACTCGGCAGGCGGTTCATCGGCGCGGACGTGAACCCGCACGCGATCCGCGTTGCCGCCGGCCGGTTCCTCGCCGAGCACGCATGGCGTGAGTGAACAGCCCATGCGGGCCGCCTGAGAGGAAGTGCGACACGCAAAGGGGGTACATGATGTCCGAGGACGACACCGACGAGACCAGCCAGTTACTCGTGGCCGGCGAGCCCAACGAGCGCCTTGTCATCGAATGGGCAATAGGAGTCCTTCAAGGGAAGGGTCACATTGAAGAGGCCGACGACGAGCTGATCGAAACGCTCCGACGGCTCTATCACGCCAACCCGATCTGCCAAACGGAGGTGAAGTTCAACGGGGACATCCTGCATGACCTATGCGCGGCGCGGCCTGGCGAATACCTCGCCGCCGCCTATGAACACGAGCGCGAAGAATATTGGGAGCGACACGAAGCACAACGCTGGTCCTGTCCCTGTGGATGCACCTTCGGACTGTACATCTGGAGCGAGAAGCACGTGAACTTCTACACGCTCACCGACACCGGACTATTCGACACGCAAACAACCACCTGCCCGCGCTGTAACCGAAACCTCACCAAAGCCCGCAGTGACCACGCCAACGGGCAACTCGGCTTCGCGTTCTAGCGCAGCCGACCGTTCTTAGCCTGGATGGTCGGCGGGGGGTTTGTCCACTAGTTTCGTTGTAAGCGGGGCGAGTGGGTGGGCGGCGATGGGCTGGTGGCGTGGGGCTTGCGCTGTGTCGGGTGGGGCGTGCCTCAGCGGAATGAGTGGACGCGCCCGGCGCAGTGCGTGATCTGGTTGGCCGGCGCGGGTCGGCAGCCAGGGCCACGGATTGGGCGTGCTTGGCTTGGTGGGGCGTGATCGTAGCGACGATTCCGTCCGAAGCCACTGCAACAATACTCCCATGATCGTCCACCAATCGCGTTGAGAGATGGGCCGTTCAGGACATGAGCGCTTCACCGAGCCGACGCTCGCCGCGCAGCGTCGTTACGAGGCGCTGCGTGCGTACTGGGTCGAGGAGCGCTCGGCTGGCGAGATCGCTGAGCGCTTCGGCTACAGCAAGGGCAGCGTGCAGACACTGATCTCCCGCTACCGGCAGGCGGACCTCGCCGAGCTGTTCGCCCGCTCGCGCCCTGGTCCCAAGCGCCAGCCCAAGAAGGACGCCGCCCGCGAGCGGGTGCTCGTCCTGCGCCGTGAGCGGCACGGGATCGAGGAGATCGTCGCAGAGCTTGCGCGGGCGGGGACGCCTCTCTCGCGCACCGCGGTGTGGGAGATCCTGCGGGAGGAGGGGCTCTCGCGGATGCCCAGGCCGGCCTTCCCACCGAAGACCGGGCCAGAGCCAGGGCGGCTTGCCGCGGAGAAGGTGCGCGTGCTGGGAGAGGGCGAGTGGCCCGAGACGGGGCGTCTTGAGACCCAGCACGCCGGGCTGTTCCTGTTGATCGGGGACCTGATCGCACTCGACCTGCCCGGGCTGGTGGATGCGGCCGGCTGGCCGTCCACCAGCCAGCTCGACGCGCTGCACTCGGTGCTGGCGCTGATGGCGCTCAAGCTTTCCGGGCGCCGGCGGCGCAGCCACGTGGCAAACGTCGTTCATGACCCGGCACTCGGCCTGTTCTGCTCTCTGAACGCGCTGCCCAAGACATGGCACCTGAAGACCTACTCATATCGCACCACCCGCGCCCAGCAGCTCGCGTTCTTTGAGGCGCTGCAGCCCCGGCTGCGCGACGCCGGGCTGCGCGGCGAGCAGGGCCTGAACCTCGACTTTCACGCGATCATGAGCTACGGGCAGGAGACGATCCTCGAGAAGCACTACGTTCCCCGCCGCTCACAGCGCACTCGCTCGGTGCTGAGCTTCATCGCCCAGGATGGGGCTGAGCACACGATCATCTACGCCAACGCCGAACTGACCGCCCGCGCGCAGTCCGGCGAGGTGATCGAGTTCTGCCGCTTCTACGAGAAGACCCACGGCGAGCTGCCGAAGCTGCTGGTCTTCGACGGCAAGCTCACCACCCACGAGCACCTCGCCGAGCTCGACGAGATCGAGGTCGGCTTCATCACATTGCGTCAGCGCTCCCCGAAGCTGATCGGCATGCTCGAAGCTCTCCCCGCCAGCGCTTGGACCAAGACCCGGCTCGACCGTGCAGGCAAGCACAAGACCGCCAGCTACTACGAGCAGCAGGTCACGATCGAGGGCAGAGCTTTCCGCCAGCTCGCCGTCCAGGGCCTCGGCCGCGACCAGCCGACGCTGATCCTCACCAACCGCCAGGAAATGACGCCCAAGCAGCTGATCGAGCGCTACGCCAAGCGCTGGGGGATCGAGAACCAGCTCGCCGAACAGATCCGCGCCTTCCACCTGGACTCCCTCTGCTCCCAGGTGCCGCTCGCTGTGGACTTCGACATCGCGCTCACCGTCCTGGCCGACATCGTCTACCGGCACTTCGCGCATGGCCTGCACGCCGCTTACCGCCGCCAGAGCCCCGACACGCTCCGCGCCCAGCTGATCGACGGGATCGGCGAGCTGCGCTTCAGCCCCGGCCACGTTGAGGTCGCCCTCCGACGCCGCACCCACACCCCTGCGCTGCTCGACGCCGCATACCAGGACAAGCGCATCAAGGTGCCCTGGTGGGGCGGACGCACCCTCAGCTACAGCTTCCCCGCCCGATAGCTCAAAACGCCAAAATCCTCAATCGAATTATCGAACCGACAATCGAGGTTAGACCCCCGCGTCCCGTGCGGTACCGAAGCGCTGCCGCACGCGGGCGACGCAGACAGAGGAGGTACGCCATGCGCCGTGGTCAAGTCAGCACGGATTTTCGAAAGGAGGTGAGATATGTCACAACCATCAGCTAACGGTGGCCTTACGCCCCGAGCGCAACAGCGACGGCGTGCCAAGGGAGGGTCCAGGAGGCGCACGCGGACGATGCGGGCTCTTACGGAGCTCAACCCGGAACAGGAAGCGGCCGTTACCCATCCCGAAGGGATGGTTCTCGTTATCGCGGGTGCCGGGAGCGGCAAGACGCGCGTGTTGACAACGCGGGGTGCCTTCCTGATCGAGATTCGGGGGGTGGACCCTGAGTCCCTTCTGTTCATCACATTGACGAACAAGGCGGCCTGGGAGATGGTTGGTCGTCTGCATAAGCTCTGTGGTCCGGCCGCAGAGCGGATTCACGCCGGCACATTCCATTCGATGTGCGCGGGGTTGCTGCGCACGCACGCCAAGCTGATCGGTCGTACTGCGCAGTTCTCGATCTACGACAATGATGAAGCGATGCGTGTAGTCAGGCGACGCCTGACTCCTGCGCAGAGGTCGATTATCAAGCCTAAGCAGGTGTTACGCGAGATATCGGCCGCGAAGAACCACGACGTATCGGTAGACCGGTACAGCTCGTTTGCGTGTGACCAGACGAGCCGGATCGTCGCGCGTGCGTGGCGTGAGTATGAAGAGGAGCTACGCCGGGCCGATGCGCTGGACTTCGATGACCTACTACTGCGGACGGTAGGACTATTGCGGGCGTACCCCGATATACGCGCTGCCTATCAGCAGAGGTGGCGGCGCATATTGGTGGATGAGTACCAGGACACCAATCCGATCCAGGCGCGGCTACTGAGGTTGCTCGCGAGCGATGAGCTGTTCGTAGTGGGTGACGACCGGCAGGTGATCTACGGGTTCAGGCTGGCCAATGTGCGGCTGATCCTCGACTTCGACCAGGAATACCAGGGCGCCTCGGTACTGACCCTGGAGACGAACTACCGCAGTTCGCCAAAGATCCTGCGGGCCGCGAACAATCTCATCGCTCACAACGAGGTGCAGAGCGACATGACGCTTTCGCCCGACGAGAGCAACGAAGATGGCCCTGACGTTCTGGTGTGGCCGTCGGATACAGACGCCGACGAGGCGCGCTGGATCGCTGCGCGCATCCAGCAATACATCGCGAAGGGAGTGAACGAGAGAGACATCGCCGTGCTCGGCCGGGGCCGAGACGTCGTTGAGGGTGTTGAGCACGCGGTAGCGGCGGCGGGCATCAGTTACCAGCTCGTGGGGTCGCGTGGCTATTTTCGCCGTCCCGAGGTCAGGGCTGCGCTCGCCCACCTGCGGCTGATCGTCAATCCGCGAAACGAGGAGGCGTTCGCGTTGGCGCTGGGGATTCGTCCCCTGGTAGGCGACCAGACGATCGCGAAGATCATCGCCTACGCGGGCCGGCACCGCTTATCCCTACTGGAGGCATCGACGGCCGTTGACCTGATCGGCGGGATCAGCGGCCAGGGCAGGGAGAACGTCCGGCGGTTCGCCTACGACATGCTGGCTTTTCGCCGGAAGGCGAGAGAAAGCTCGGTGAGCGAGTTGACGCACGACGTGATCCGTATGCCGCTCGGGGTCGCGGACTCCCTGGCCAGGAAGGAGGAGGACGCCGATCAGCGCTTCGCTCGCCTGCAAGCGCTACGGGAGGCAGCCAGGACATACGAGCGCCAAACTGATGACCCGAGCCTCGCTGGCTGGCTGCAGGACGCCACGCTCGCCGGCCGGGACGACCTATCGCACGCCGAAAGCGACCGCGGCAGAGTTACGCTCGGGACGATCCATGCCGTCAAGGGCCTGGAATGGGCCATCGTGATCGCCGCCGGGTTCGAGCGGGGGCAGATCCCCTCGGTCTATGCACGGACACCGGCCGCCCTCGAAGAGGAGCGTCGCATGGCGTTCGTGCTGTTCACCCGCGCCATCAGAGAGCTGATTCTCTCCTACGCGATGGTGCGTGACGGTCGACCATCGGGGCCCAGCCGCTTCATATCCGAGGCGCTGAGCCCACTCAACGAACAGCCCGATCCACCGGACAGCAGCGGCGCTCCCAGGGCGCCAGCAGTCGCCTAGCCACCCGGTCCTCGGACCGTGCGCCACGCGGCAACCCCGCGCTCATGTCCCGGGACATGAGACGCCTGCTGACCTACGCCTGAAAGGGAATCGAATGACAGACCTATACCTCCCGGCGCAGAGCTTCGAGGAGGCCATCCCGTACCTGCGCGCCCCCTACATGCCCAGCCAAATCCGGGCGAAGATCCTCACCACACCAGACCCGCCGGCTCCGTGCACGATCGCGTTGTTCGCGATCGGCGAGACACAGATGGACCGCTTCACCCTCGTCTGCGGCAGCGAGTGGGACCACGAGTTCACCAAGCTCGCCGAGGAGCAGACCGGCACCGGCAAAGAAACCAGGTGGTATTGCATGGTCGCCGCGACGTTCGAAGCGTTCGGCACCCCCCACACCGACATCGGCGAGGGCACGGCACCCACCCGCGCGGGCGCCGAGATGAACGCCAGGGCGCAAGCGAGCAAGCGCGCTGGGCGAAAGTTCGGCCCCGGCCAGTGCCTCTACGCCTGCGACACGATCCGCATGTACCGCGGCGATAAACCTGACGAACTGCGACTACCCCAAGGGAACGACCCGAAGCGTCACCTGCGACCCTTCTTCGACAAAGACGGCCAGGGTCAGGCATATTGCCGCGACCGGTACGCCCGGTGGCTGAAAGAGACCGGGGAAGGCGAGTACGGAGCGCCGCTCGACCATCTCGCGATCGCAGAAGCGATCCGCTCACGCGCCAACCGTGCCAGTACAAACAGGCCACAGCCCCGGCGTACAACCAGCGCGCGGGAAACCCCGTCCCGTAACGGCAGCGTCGCTAGCACTCACCACGCATCCCCAGAGTCCAACGGCGCACAGGCACCGGCCGACCCCCAGCCGGCCGCCAAGCAGTACACGCCGATGCCCGACCACCCCGCGCCGGATGCTGCCCTGAAGGCCGCGCAGGCGGCCGGCTTCGGTGAGCCAGCCGCGAGGCTGCTCAGCAATCTCGCACGCGAGGACGGTCAAGACTCCAAGTTCACCGCCGCCCAACTCCAAGCCGTGGCGAACTGGATCGCCGTCCTCGGCGAGCTCGACGTCACCGAAGACGTGATCGTCAAGGCGATCACGGTCAACGCTCAGAAGAACACCAGCCAAGAGCGCCGCCAAGCACGGTTTGCGAAGTGGCTCTCAGAAAAGGCAGCCGGCGAAGCGCCGCCAACAGCAGACGAGAGCACGGCCGCAGATGCTCCCGGCGGGCCGCCGGACGCCGAGCTGGCGGCGGACGCTGACGGCCAGCTTGACCCGGCCCGTGCTCTCGCGGCGTTGCACGAGGCGAAGAAGGACCACGAATACAGCAACCGAACGGTCACGAGGATGGCGGCACTCGCCACCGGCGTCGGACCGAAGGCCCGCGTTGACTGGCCGAAGGTCACACCCGCGACCCTGTTCATCCTCGCCGAGCTTCTTCAGAGCGCCGGGTCGCTCGGCTGGAGGAACGACCTACTGGACAAGGAAATCCTCAAGTACCACAACAGCAAAGTGCAGACCAGCAGCGCCGGGCGTTTCGTGGCCTTCGCGAACTACCTGACCGACCTCGCCGAGACCCGCGCGATGGCGCAGGCCGACACGATCGAGGTGGGATGAGCGCCCGCGGATTCCGCGAGGACCACGGGCACCGCACCCAAACAGGATCGACCGGAGCACGATCGCCCTCGCGGACGACGACACCAACGGCAGCTGGAGCGACACGCCCCAGAACCAGAAAGCAGGGGGGAAGCGGGCTCTGCACAACGACGAATGGGTGTGCAGCAGTTCAACGCACGGCAAGTTGGCGCAAGCCGACGTCTTGCAGTTCCGCCAAGCGAGGACGGACCCGCGGGCCGCCCACGCCCACGCCGGCCCAACCAGCAACCCCGAAACGGTCGCGGCGGACACCCGCCGCGTGAAACGAGAAAGGAGCCTCATGGCTGCTACCAATATCAACCGGGTCGTGATGACCGGCAACCTGACCAAAGACCCCGAGCTGCGCTCGCTGCCGAGCGGCACATCGGTATGCGAGCTTCGGATCGCGTGCAACACGCGCCGCAAGAACCAGGCCAGCGGGGAGTGGACGGACAAGCCCAACTTCTTCAACGTGAAGGTGTGGGGCACCCAGGGCGAGAACACCGCCCGCTACCTCTCCAAGGGACGTCCGGTCGCGATCGACGGACGCCTGGAGTGGCGCGAATGGGAGGCCCAGGACGGGACCAAGCGCCAGGCGATCGAAATCATCGCCGACTCAGTGCAGTTCCTCGGCTCACGCGGAGGCGGCGAGAGCGAAGAAGACTCCGGCGACTACACGATCCCCGAGGAGCTACCCGTGCCGGCCGGCGTCGGCGCAGAAGACCCCGCCGGCAGCCCCGAGGACGAAGACATCCCGTTCTGAGCCCAGAGTAAGCGCAGGGTGGCCCGCCAGCTATGGCGGGCCACCCTGCCATCAAGCGAGAACAGCACATGCGGCCCGTCAGCCCAGCCCTCCCGTCCTAAGAGCACCCGCTCTGAACGACCCGGTTGGGCGCCGCGGCCAAAGACGCCGCGCACACACGCCGCCACCACCGATCTACCCAAGGAGCAACCACATGAAGGTTCTGACACACAAAGGCGTCCTACTGACCCTGCCCTTCACGACCAATGCGATACCCGACCAGGAGTTCGAGCGCATCGACGGCCAGGGCTCCGCAGCCGTCGGAGTCGTGACCACGATCGCCGACACAACCGTAAAAACGCTCGTCCAGCGCGCCTCCCGGCTGGATGCAGCTTTCTCCACCACACGGGAGATCACAAACGACATCCGTTTCTTCAATAGGATGCTCAGCGACGTTGCAGACGGCGCGGAGATCCGCATGGACAGGAAGGGCTCCAAGATCACGCTGATCGTCCCACCGTCCGCCCGCCCGACCAAGGAGCCGATCCACGTGGGAGACCGAATCGCGATCAACGCCATGGTCAGCCCGAAAGCACTGATGAACAGCCACGGTTCCGTCGAGCGGATCAGCGGCAAAAAGGCGACGATCAAACTGGATGAGGGCGACCGCCAGCGCGTCATCCGTGCGACCGGCAAAGACCTACCGCCCACGCTCTCCGCGCCGCTGTCGATCCTCGACAAGCTCGACGACGCGCAGTAGCCCCGAGCAGCCCTGCCGACCAGTTCGGCATGCGCAGCAACACACCACCACGCCACCAGATGACGACGCCCCCGCTGGCGTCGCCTACGTGCAGCACGAGATGACCCCCGAAGAACGCGAGGATCTACTCGCTGGCCGCGGATGCAGTACGCAATGCCGCTTCAGCCCGGCGTCGGACTCAGACGCCTGCGCCGCCGCGAGCGCAATCCTCGAGCTGTGCCCCGATGACCTCGACGGCGCCGCCGCGCTCATGGAGGACTTCGGGCTCAACATCTAACCCCCGCAGTCTCACAAGTCGTCCGCTCGGAAGCCGGCGCCCAGCTCTCACAGAGCCTCGGGCGCCGGCCGACGAGCACTCCCTTTTTTTGCCCTTTATGACGACTGTTGTCTTATGCCGATGTGGGAGCTTGGGAGCCGGTCCTATCCTCGCCATCAGCGCGCCCTCCCGGGATAGCCGAACATTCCCACGCGCTCGGCAGCGCGCCGCAATCGAGGCGGGGCCAAGCGCGTACGGTCCTTCGGGAACGGCGCTTGACAATGGATCGATCATCGACATATAGTCTCGGTGTGGAGTTCCGGCCCCCTAGCTACTTCGCGTTGGCTGCGCTGATCGATGGCCCCCTACATGGCTACGCGATCGTGCGCCGCGCCGCGGAGCTGTCCGGTGGAGTGGTCCATCTCTCCACCGGCACCCTCTACGCACTGCTCGAACGAGCGATCGCCGAGGAGCTGGTTGTCGCCGGGGAGCCCTACACCGAGCGCGGACGCACCCGGCGCGATTACGCGCTGACGCCCGCCGGACGCATGGCGCTGCAGACGCAGGCTCAGAACTTGGCGCGGGCGGCAGAGACCGTGACCCGCAGCCTGCGAGCAACCGCGGGAGTCGCGGCGGCATGAGCAGGGAACGCATCGTCCGCGCCGCGATGCTTGCCTATCCGCCAGAGGTGCGTAACACGCGAGGCAGCGAGATGCGCGACACGGCGCTCGACGTCACCAGGGAATCCCCGCGGCGCCTGCTGCGCGAGAGCTTCGGCCTGGTCCGCTCGGGCCTGAGAGCTCGTGCAGGCGTCACCGCCGCGGCGGGGACGCGGCGGCTCACCGCCAACGTGTGCGCCCAGGGAGCAACCGTGTGGGGGCTCGTGCTGTTGATCGCCTGGCTTCATCTCGATAAGCAGATCTACGACAACGCGGGCAGCGTCCCGCAACAAACCCTCTATATCGCTTACCAAGTGCTGTTGGCATTGGCGATCGCTGCCGCGCTCATCGGCTACGACCGGATCTCCGCCGTGTTCGGCCTCGCGTGGATCGTGGTCCTTCTTGACGCGACACTGACGCTTTCGCCTTGGTTGGGGGGTGGGTCGCATGAATGGGTCGCCCACTGGATCAGTTTCGTCGCTGTGCCGCTCGCGTGCTACCTCGTCATGCTGCTCAGGCCACGCGCGAGGCGGCGCGACGCCCGGCGTCTGCTGTGGCTCGCCGTCGCGGTGCTCATCGGCTTGGCGTTCCCCGTGTATGCCGGCGTTGGCTCCGGATTGGGGCTGTCGGGCATTATGCTCCTAGTGCTGGCGTTCGCTGGGCTGTTCCTGCTGCCGGCGGGGTCGAGCCTCCCGCTTGCGTTCGCCTTGGTGCTCGTCGCGCACGGCCTGTCGCTCTGGACGCTCCCCGGAGGATTCGCCCTGACCGAAGCGCACAGCGTGCGGTGGGCAATGACCACCGTCGTGCCGGTCCTGCTCACGGCTGGCGCCGCGCTGCGGCTTGTCTCGGCCCGGCGCAGCGTGGCAGACTAGCGCCTCGGCATCTGCGACCGACGCACCAGCTCTCAACTAGCGGCGGCAACACCGATGTAGCCGCTCAACGTACTTGCGAATATGACGCGGAGCTGCGAACGCCCGCTCAGCAAGAGGCGGCGGCGTCGCGTCGGATGATCCACTCGGCCACGATCGGAAGGAATACCAGCGCGGTCGCACCGCTGTGCCTTTGTCTCTTCGGTCCGGGCACGCAACTACGTGCGCGCCGTGGCGATCGCTCGTGCGCCACGCGCAGGGACAACAGCGATGCTGCGGCGGGTACGGCTCGCGCGCTCGTCACGCGGCCCGGCGGCGTGCAGCGCGACGCGCTGGAGGACCGTGCGTAGGACGGTCTTGAGCTCCATCGTGGCGAAGCTCGCACCAATGCAACGCCGCTCACCGCCGCCGAAGGGGATGAAAGTGTAGGGCGCCGGACGCTCCAAGAACCGCTCCGGGCGGAAGCGCTCCGGGTCGGGGTAGAACTTGGGCGACTGCTGCACGCCACGGATCGAGACCGCGAGGAACGTGCCGGCCGGCAGGCGACACCCGCCCAGCTCCAGCGGCGCGCTCAGCTTGCGTGACACGGAGTCCACCACGGGACGCACCCGTAGGGTCTCGTTGACGACGGCGGTGAGGTACTCCTCGTCCTTCCCGGTGCTCGCCTCGCAGCAGCGCGCGAGCACGTCGGGGTGGCGCAGCACACGCTCGAAGCACCATGCGAGCGCTGCCGCGGTTGTGTCGTGTCCGGCGCCCACCAGGGTGAGCACGTGGGCGAGTAGCTCCTGGTCGCTTAGCTCGCGGCCGTCCTCCTCGCGGGCAGAGACGAGGAGGGCCAGGATGTCCTCGCGGCCCTCGGGGGAGGATCGGTGCTCGGCGATCTCCTCGCGCAAGAGCTGTTCCGCGTGTGCCCGCGCCTTGACCCACGGCAGGCGGCTTCCGATCGCGCCGTGCGTGAGCCATGGGAGCCGTGTCTCGGCGAGCGCTCCGAACACGCCGGCGTGGACGAACGCGGGCAAGAGTTGTTCAAGTAGGCGTCGTCGTCGCTCGTCCTGCACCCCGATAACGGCGCGCAGGATCACCTTCATCGTGATCGCGCGCATCTGTGGCCACAGAGTGAACTCCTCCCCGATCGGCCAGTGCTCGATCTCGGCGGCGGTGATCTGCTCGACCAGCCGTGCGTGGTGGGCTATCGCCTCGCCGTGAAAGGGGGGTAGCAGCAGCCGCCGGGCGCGGAGATGGGGCTCGCCGTCGAGCACCAGCAGGCTGTTGGGGCCGAGCATCCCGAGCGCCTGCGCGTTGGCCTCACCTCCCCGGAGCACCTCGCCGTCCCCGCCGAACACCTCACGGACGAGCTGCGGGTCGAGCACACTCACCACATAGCCGACCCCGACGATCCGAAACGACAGCATCCTCTCCGCCGGGTAGCGCACGAGGCAGAAGTGGACGAAGGAGTCCATACCGAACACCGACCACAAGGTCTGCGCCACCGCCGGCAACGGAACACGCCGCGGCAGCCCATTGGCCGGGATCGGCTCGACACGTCGATCCGCAACGGTTTGATCGCTCATGGTGCAGCGACCGTACACTCGTCTTGGGCATGAGGCCAATCACACAAGACGCGACGGAGCGGGTGCGCGACTGCAGCTCCGCCGTATCAACGACATGGCGAGTTGCGTGGAAGTCGGGGCGAGCACGTCGTACCCGACGAACTCGAACAGCCGGGCATCGCCCTGGAACGCTACGTTGCATATTCGCAACTGCCGTTCTCAACTACGCCTCACATTCGCACCGCCCCCTTTTTTGCCGTGCCAGCTACCAACCGGGTTGGACCGACACCGACGGCTGCGCTCGTCTCCGGGCAGGCGTCTAAGATTTTCTACACGATTATACGCTCATCAGCCGATAACGGCGTATAACGTCGTATAAGCCTGATAGCCTTGGGGCCCTGATGGACCCCGACACCAACCCGTACTCGATGGGCGCCGGCAATCCACCGCCAGCGCTGACTGGCCGCGAGACCCAGGAGCGGCAGTTCAAGACGCTGCTCGCCCGCCTCCTGAGCGGCCTGAGCGACCGCAGCGTCATCGTGTCCGGCCTACGAGGCGTAGGGAAGACCGTTCTCCTGCTCGAGTTCGAGAGCATCGCCAAGGACGCCGGGTGGACCGCGCCACGGCCGATCGAGATCAAGTCGGATACCGACTTCCGCGGCGAGCTCGCGAACGCCGCATACCAGGCTCTGTTGGGGATCAGCGCTCGCAAGGCGCTCGGAGATCGCGTGCGATCGCTCACCGGGCTACTGCGAGGCTTCAAGATCGGCGCGAGTACCGCAGGCAACCTTGAGTTCTCGTTCGACCCGGACGCCGTAAGCGGCGTGACGGGCGATCTGGAGCGGGACCTGACCTACCTCTTTGAGGAGCTCGGTCAAACGGCCCGCGAACACAAGACAGGAGTCGTGTTCCTGGTCGATGAGATGCAGTTCCTCGCGCGCGGTGAGCTGGAGGCGCTCGCCGCCGCCATGCACCGTATGTCGCAGACGAAGCTCCCCGTGGCCCTGGTCGGCGCAGGTCTACCCCAGCTTCCCGGTCTGATGGTCGACGCCAAGTCCTACGCGGAGCGCCTGTTCGCCTATCCCAAGCTGGGGGCACTCGGCGACGCAGCAGCCCGTCGAGCGCTCGTCGCGCCTGCCGAGGCGGCAGGCGTCTCCTGGGAGGACGACGCCCTCGCTCAAATCGTTGAGGAGTCCGGGTGCTACCCCGCCTTCATCCAGGCTTACGGCAAGGAGGCATGGAACCAGGCGCCGGCCTCGCCGATCCGTCTCGCCGACGTGCTGGCAGCCGAACCGCTCATCCACGAACAACTCGACGAGGAGTTCTTCCACGTGCGCTTCGAGAAGGCCACAGACCGCGAGCGGGAGTACATGGCGGGGATGGCGGACCTCGGCGAGGGCCCATACCGCACCTCCCAAGTCGCCGAGCGCCTCGGACGCAGCCAGCCCTACACCTCCCCGCAACGCGACTCGCTCATCAAGAAGGGCCTCATCTACAGCCCGGACCGCGGCCAGGTGGACTTCACGGTGCCCAAGTTCTCACCGTTCATGCGCCGCCGCTACCCGCTGAGGAAGACCCGACGCGCCACACCCAGGACCAACCCGTGAGCACCCCCCGACCTACTGCACCCAATCACATCGGATCGGCGAAGTCGCCGGGGGGCAAACCGCCCGCCGAACCGACGAAAGATCAGGGCCGACGGAAGGGATCCCCCGATCATCGGCCGAGATCCACGGTGAGTCGGAGCGACTTGTGCCAACAGACGATAGGCGGCTGCAGACGATGCGCCGAATACCCGGACAGGCGCTGCCCCGCCTGCATCCAACGCCGGCGTCGAGCGACCCAGCTCCTCGAGGAAGGACACTCAATCGAGCAGATCGCCGCCTCCATGCGGCTCACCGTGCCCCGCGCCCAGCGATACATCGAAGAAGAGGAGATCGCGCGCGACCTCTCCCACCACCGCTGCGACCAAATACCCGCCGCGCGGATACGCAAGCTCTATGACCAGCGCCGCGAAGAAGACCCCACACTCAGCATCGCGAAGATCGCCCACGCAGCCAAACTCGGCCGCGGCACCGTCTCAGCCGCGCTTGGACCCGCCGATCGCGCCCCCGACGAGAACCACGACCACGCCGCCGAAGGACAAGAAGACGCGCCACTCGTCAGCGTGGACGTCGCCACTCCAATCGTGCAGGCGCTCGGCTTCGCGCCGCACGAAGTTGACGGTCTATAGCAAACCGCAGACAGCCGAGCGGCAGGGATGACCCGCCGTGGCCAGCGAACTGCGCCGCGTGAGCGAACGCAAGCGAGCCGCCCGACTCGCTCGCCACTACCGAGACACAGAGCGCCTGACGCTCGCGCAGATCGCGCAGCTGCTCGGTCGCTCACGCGCGACCATCCGGGAATACCTCTACGACCCCGACGGCTCCAAGGCACGGCGAGTCAAGGAGCGCTACAAAGGCCAGTGCCAACACTGCAACGCCCAGACCAGCGGCGCGGGACCCGGATACCCACGGACGCGCTGCCCCCGATGCGCAGCCCGCACATCAGCGAAGTGGGACAAGCCGCGCATCGAAGCCGCGCTGCGGGCATGGCACCAGCGCCACGGCCGGCCCGCCACCACCACCGACCTCAGCCAGACATACGCGCGCAAGCGGGCACCACACGACGGCGGCGCACGACTCGACCGCCTACAGGAAGGCTGGGAGGGCGAACCCTGGCCGGCCGCAAGCGTCGTTCAATACCACTTCGACACGGTTCGGCTCGCCAACGACACGGCCCTGCGAGACCCTCAACGCTCCCAGCCGAGCCGCGCTGATGTCGGCCGAAGGATGAGCGCGTCCTGATCGGACTCCTTCTCCGCTCGCGAGCGGCCAGCGAACAACGACTCATCCCCCGAGCGGATGATCCATCCGCCCACCCCGACCCCGCGCACCACCCCAGCGAGGATCACGAGCACCCATCGCTACACCTTCCTCCCTGGTCTCTCAGCCAAGCTCGCCAACAGCGCCGCCTCGGTCCTCGGCTTGAACGCGACACGCCTCACCTCACGGCCCGCGCCGCCCGACGGCCCCGGATACACCCGACCCCGCGCAGGACGCGCGGCGAGCTGCCCGTCAAGCCACTCTTCAAGCATCACGCGCGTGAACCGCAGATGACGCCCGACACGCAGACACGGCAACTGCCCCAGCCGCGCCGCATCCCGCACCCACGAAACCCGAACGTTCAGCAACGCCGCCGCCGCCGCGCTATCCAGCAACGGCTCCGCCAACGACACCTCCCGCCGCCCAGCGCCATCCTGGTGATTCCCACTCCTACTCGCATCCATCAAGCACGCTCCTTCCATACGCATCCGGTCGACAGCGGATCGGTTCGCTTCGGAGCGGCGGGCACATCCCATAGACGCGCGAGCCACGCAGACGCCCCGCACGCAAACGAGAATCCTCCGAGAGAGGCCCGGCCAGCTCAGAAGTGATGTCGTGTCTCGCCATCAGCAGCTCCATTTATTCGTCGCGCCAAAGGCCCCGCTGCCCCCCCACAACTTCCCGCGGGAATGTCCGAGGTGCCCAAGCGCGGTGGGAACAGCGGTCTGATCTGGCCCCACTGCGGCCGGGGCCAGACCAAGCCGCCGCGCCCAGGCTGCCGCCCAGCACCCGGAGATCTCGCGAATGCCTATTCCGGCAGTGGGACCGATAGAGCGCGGGTGGATCTGGAGCTTGACGTTGTTCTTGCGCACCCTCCATCGACAAGTACGCGCCGGATCCGCCGCCGCCGAACGGGTCTCCTGATTCGCTGCAGGCCGATCACATCTATTGCTTCCCCCACACCGGGCCAAGATTGACCGAGTTCTTCAGCCGTGTGACCACCGTAGACGCGTGGCTCCGCGAGCTGCGGCAGCTAGATCAAGTTGTGTGCCTGACCGCCGCCGAAAACGAGACCGTACGGCGCGTGGAGAACGACGTGACTGGTCCCGAGAAGTACGACCGGGCTGGCATCGTCTTCGTGGACCCAACACCATGGGGCAACTCGGGCGCTACACCGAGCCGGATCCCTCAGCGCATGAACCAGCACGGTCCGCGCATCTTGCGGGTCAACGCGTCCGGCTCGCGCTGCCTCCGCAAGCACGTTGGCCAGCTTCGCCCACCGAACGTCCTTGCTGTCTCTGGTCGTCGCCACGCTCAAGCAACGTTACCCCCGGGATCTTCGCTGCGAAGAATCGCATCTCCCCTGAGCGGCAACAAGAGCTGTTGCCGCTCAGGCTAGTTGCGAATATGCAACGCAGTTTGGTATGGCCGAAACGTGTGCGTCGAGGAGCAGACGCAACTCCACGAGAGTCACCGGTCCAGCGCGATGAAGTCGTCGATCTCCTGCGGAAAGCGTTCGTAGTACCTGAGCGCCGTCCGCAACTCGCGCTCGGCGAGGTCGGTCTCCGCAATCGCTCGATCAAAGCTCTCATCGAAGTCTTTGTATGCCGCGATAACCTGCCACACGTCCAAGTCCGTGCCGATCAGCCAGGCGCGACGGTTGTAGTCATCACCGCGAAATGCGATCCCAGGCATCAGCCGTGCCTTGAGTGCCTCTTCCGGCGTGGACTTCCTAGCCATGGGCCCGTCATTGTAGTCGGGCTCTTATGGCGTCCGTTCGCAACTGCGTTGCATATCCGCAACTGCCGTTCTCAACTACGCCTCACATTCGCATCTAGCCTGAACGGCAACAAGAGCGGAGGCACTCGGTCGGGCTACCGCTGCGGTCTTTCGGGACAAAATCTCGGGACAAAGTTTTCTCAACCAAATTAATATGATCTCAAAACATGCTCTTTTGCAGGCATTTTATGAGGGTGAGCGACGGGATTCGAACCCGCGGCCGCCGGGACCACAACCCGGAGCTCTACCAGCTGAGCTACGCCCACCGCGTGGGTAGGGAAGTGTAGCGGCGGGTATGCCTCGCCCCGAGTCGGCCAGACGGCCACCCCACCCCGTCCGCAACGCCGGCCCTCATTGCGCCCCACGCACCCTTAGGCCCACGGCGGCCCTGGGGCCGCACCCAGCAGCTGTGCTGTCACGTCGCGACCATCCCGCTGTGCGGTGCGCCAGCCCCGGCCCATTGAGAGCTGGTCCGGCGGGATCCGCGGGCCCTCGAGCACCAGCAGCCGCGCCTGGCGGGGGTCCCACTTGAGTTCCCCCAGCTCGAACGGCCGGTCCGCCACCCACGGCTCCAGTACCGTGGTCCGCAGCTCCTCCGCGCTCAGGTTGAAGCGACACACGTTGCGCGGGAAGTGGCGCAGCTCCACGTGGTACACGCCCTCCGGGACAGAGAGCGGCGCGGGCCGCGGAGGCTGCCCTGGCGGCACGGGCTGCCCCGACGGCAGGGGCGGCGCGGGCTGCGCGCCCGACACCTCGCCCGGTTGGGCGCTCCCAGGCGCGCCAGGCCCGAGCGCCACGACCGCGTCGATCTCGACCAGCGCGCCCCGCGGCAGCGCCGCGACCCCCACCGTCACCCGCGCAGGCGGGTCGGCGGCGAAGAACTCGCGGTACACCTCGTTCACCTCGCCGAAACGCTCCAGGTCGGTCATGTAAACCGTCAGTCGCACCGCCTGCTCGAGCGTGGTCTCGGCCGCCGCGCACACCGCCTGCAGGTTCTCCAGGCAGCGCCGCGCCTGCTCGGCCGCGCTGGCGCCCACCACCTCGCCGCTCACGGGGTCCAGCGGGATCTGGCCCGAGCAGAACAGCAGCTCCCCCGCCCGTACCGCATGGCTGTACGGGCCGATCGCCGCCGGCGCCCCTGGGGCGCTCACGCTCTCGCGGAAACGATCCACACCCTGACCCTATATACATGCTCCCCGGAAGCGCACCGCCCGGCCAATTCCCGCCCCGCACCGTCCCGGACGTACTCCGCCACGCACCGCCTCGGCGTACTCCGCCACGCACCGCCTCGGCCGCTCCACCGGCGCACCGCCTCGGCCGCTCCACAGGCGCACCGCGCTGTCCGATCGGCTAGATTCCAACTGGTGCGAACGTCCGTCAGGAAGCTCGCCGTCGCGGTCCTGGCGGCCCCCCTCGCTCTCGCGTGCGCCCTCCCGGCCCCCGCCGGGGCTCAGATCGCGTACGGCCCGTGTCCGGGCAGCAACGCCTTCGCCTGCGGGCACCTCACCGTCCCGCTCGACCCCTCCGGGGCCACGCCGGGGACGATCACGCTCGCTGTCCGCCGCCGCCGCGCGCCCGTTGGGGAAGCGTCCTCCGCGGTTGTGGCGCTCGCCGGCGGACCGGGGCAGTCCGCGATCCCGTTCGCCGAAGACTTCACCGAACTGCTCGGGCCGATCCTCGACACGCGCGACTTGCTCGTCTTCGACCAGCGCGGCACCGGCGACTCGCACCCGCTCTCCTGCCACGGCTTCGAACAGCCCGGCTCCTACCACTCCGCTGGAGCGCTGCTCACCGCCTGCGCCGAACAGATCGGCCCCGAACGCGCCTTCTACACCACCCCCGACTCCGTCGCCGACATCGAGGCCCTGCGCCGCGCGGGGGGCTACGAAAAGCTCGTGCTGTGGGGCACCTCCTACGGCACCAAGGTTGCAGAGCAGTACGCCCAGCAGTACCCCCAGCACGTCGAAGCGCTGGTACTCGACTCCGTCGTGCCGCCAGCCGGCCCAGACCCGCTGGACCGCAGCACGTTCGAAGCGATCCCGCGCATCCTGCGCCAGCTGTGTGCGTACCACCAGTGCGCGCGGATCACCCCCAACCCAGTCGGTGACCTCGCGCGGGTCGTGCAGCGCATGCACGGCGACACGTTGAGCGGCCGGTGGATCGGCGGCCACGGCCACCCCCAGACGGTGTACGTCTCCGCCAACGAGCTGCTCGACATCCTGCTCGCGGGCGACTTCAACCCGATCCTACGCGCCGAATTCCCCGCCGCGGCTCGCGCCGCCGCTCACGGCGACACCGCCCCGCTCGTGCGGCTGCTCGCGCGAGCCGACGGAGCGTACGGCGGCGAAAGCGAAGAAAGCGAAGGGACCGACGAGCCGCTGTTCCTCACCACGACCTGCGAAGAGGAGGCGTTCCCCTGGAGCCGCGCGGCCAGCCCCCGCGAACGCCTCGCCCAGGCCACCGCCGCGATCGACGCCCTGCCCGCGAGCGCGACCGCCCCCTTCACCCCCACGAACATGCTCGACTTCGACGAGCTGCGCACGTGCGCCTACTGGCCGTTCGCCACCCCCGCTCCCCCGGCCGTCTCGGAAACCATGCCCGACGTCCCGACGTTGATCATCAGCGGCGCCGACGACCTGCGCACCCCCACGGCCAACGCCCGCGCGCTCGCGGCGCAGATCCCCGACGCGCACATGCTCGTGGTGCCCAACACCGGGCACTCAGCACTCGAGAGCGAGCCCACCGCGTGCGCGCGTAAGGCGCTGCAGGCGATGTTCACCGACGGGGTGGGCGTGCAGCCGATCGAGCTCTGCCCCGCCGAGCCGCCGCCGCCGGTGGAGAGCCTCGCGCCGCTGCCCCCCGAGCGGCTCTCCGCCGTGCCCCCCGCACGCGGGAACCACGGGCGGGCCGGGCGGACGCTGCAGGCGGTCGAGCTCACGCTCGCCGACTTCGCCCGCCAGTTCGTGCTGCAGCTGCTCGAAACGTCTGGCGGGGCAAGCGGGACCTCGGGCCTGATCGCCTCCTCGCTTGACTCCGGTGGCCTGCGCGCGGGCTGGGTGCAGCTCACCAAAGGTGGGTTGCGTTTCCACGGCTACTCTTACGTGCCGGGCGTCACGATCTCCGGCACGCTGAAGACCGAAAGCGTCACGCTGCGAGTCGGCGGCTCCGCGGCGGCCCGCGGCACCCTGCGCCTCGGGCCCCACAAGGCGCTCGTCGGCGACCTGGGGGGCCAGCGGGTGCGCCTGAACCCCGGGAGCACCACGGCGAGTGCCGCTATTGTCGGTTCCGATGCCAGTACGAGCCCCGCTCTCGGTCTTCGCGGCTCTGCTGTCCGTACTGCTGCTCGCCGGCTGGCCGGCCTCCTCAGCCGCCTCCCCTGGGACTAGCAGCAGCCTCAGCTTCACCCCCTGTCCCCGCGAAGCGGCCTTCGCCTGCACGACCGTCACCGTCCCCCTCGACCGCACCGGGACGGTGCCCGGCACGATCGGACTGAGCGTGGAGCGGTTGCAGGCAAGCCTCACCCCGAGCTCGAGCGCGGTGCTCGCGCTCGCCGGCGGGCCCGGCCAGGCGGCGAACCCGCTCGCGGGCTTCATCGCCAAGGCGATCGCGCCCGCGCTGCGCAACCGTGACCTGATCGTCTACGACCAGCGCGGCACCGGGCGCTCGGACCCGCTCGACTGCCACGACACCCCCGCCCTCGAACAGGCGCACAGCGAAGCACAGCTCGCCGAACAGTGCGCGCTGCAGCTGGGGCCCGCCCGCGGCGCGTACACGACCCAGGAATCGGTGCAGGACATCGAGGCGATCCGCGCAGCGATGGGCTACGAAAAGCTCGTGCTGTACGGCACCTCCTACGGCACCAAGGTGGCGCTCGAGTACGCCGAACGGTACCCCGAACACGTCGAAGCGCTGGTGCTCGACTCCGTCGTGCTGCCCGAAGGCCCCGAACCGTTCTCGCTCTCCTCGATCCAGGCGCTGCGGCCGGTGCTCGAAGAGCTCTGCTCGGAAGGGGCGTGCGCTCACATCACGGCCAACCCGCTCGGCGACATCGCCACGCTGGCCACGCGGCTGCGTAAACACCCGCTCTCAGGCGCGGTGTACGACGGGTCCGGGCACCGCCACTCCGCCACGCTCAGAGAAGCCGACCTGTACAACGTGCTGCTCGCCGGCGACCTCAACCCTGCCCTGCGCGCGCTGCTGCCCGCCGCGGTGCAGTCGGCGCTGCACAGCGACCCCGACCCACTGCTGCGCCTGAAGGCGCTCTCGGAAGGGCTGATCCCCAACGTGCCCCTGCAACCGAAGGGCTCCCAGGCCGAACGGGAAGCGGGCGAAGAAGAAGACAACGCCCTGTTCTTCGCGACCTCCTGCGAAGAGAAGCCGTTCCCCTGGCAGCGCTCCGCCGTGCCCGCCACCCGCGAAGCCGAAGCGCTCGTCGCGCTGCACGCGCTGCCGAGCGCGGACTTCTACCCGTTCGACGCCGCCACCGCGTGGGCGGACAGCCTCGTCCCCGTCTGCCTGGACTGGCCCAACGCCGCCCCCGCGCCGCCCGCCGCGGGACCCTTGCCGGACATGCCCACCCTGATCCTCTCCGGCGCCCAGGACCTGCGCACCCCGACCTCGGGCGCGCGTGCCGTCGCCGCGCGGATACCAGACGCGCAACTGCTCGTGGTCCCCTACACCGGCCACTCTGTCCTGGGCAGCGACTTCAGCGACTGCGCGCAGGACGCCGTGGAAGCCTTCTTCGCGGGCGGGGTGGGCGGGCAGCCGATCCAGCCGTGCAAGCACGAACCCGACCCCTTCAGCCCCACCCCCGTCACCCCCACGCGACTGGCCTACGTGCAGCCGGTCCCCGGCCTGCACGGCACCGCCGGGCGTACGCTCACCGCAGTGCTCGACACGATCGTGGACCTCGAGCGCCAGGTGATCGGGGCGACGCTGCAGGTCGAGCAGGAACTGCCCTCCGGGTCGAGCTTCGGCGGCCTGCACGGAGGCTACGCCCGGCTGAGCGCCTCCGCTGTGAGCCTGCACGGCCTCACGTTCGTGCCCGGGGTCGCGCTCTCGGGCACCCTCCCCGCGAGCGGGGGCCAGCTACACACCATCACGGTGCGCGTCGGCGGCGCCGCCGCCGCGCACGGCACCGTCACGATCGCCTCCGGCGGGCGCGCCAGCGGTATGCTCGGCGGCCGGCGCTTCGACGTGAGCACGGCCCGGGCGCAACTCTCGCGGGTGAACGCCGCCGCCACCGCGTGGGGGGCGAGCTGGCCATCGCCGTCGCTGCGCTTCCCGCTGTCCGGCCTGGCGCGGCTGCGCTGAGGGTAGCCCGCGCAGGCACACGAGGGTCGGGGGACCCGCCGACTACTCTGACCCCATGCCCAACGCGCTCGCGCAGGAGACCTCGCCGTACCTGCGTCAGCACGCGGAGAACCCCGTGGAGTGGCTGCCGTGGGGGCCCGGCGCGCTGGCCGCAGCGCGCGAGCGCGACGTGCCGGTGGTGGTCTCGATTGGGTACTCGTCCTGCCACTGGTGCCACGTGATGGCCCACGAGTCCTTCGAGGACCCCCGCGTGGCGGCCCTCATGAACGAGGAGTTCGTGTGCGTGAAGGTCGACCGCGAGGAGCGCCCCGACGTCGACGCGCTCTACATGGAGGCCGTGCAGGGGATGACCGGCCACGGGGGGTGGCCGCTGAACGTCTTCCTGACCCCCGAGCAGGTGCCCTTCTACGGCGGCACGTACTTCCCCCCGGAGCCCCGCCACGGGCTGCCCTCGTGGGCGCAGGTGCTGCAGGCGATAGCAGAGACGTGGCGCGAGAACGCGGCGGAGATCCGCGCGGGTGGCGAGCGCGTCCGCGCGCAGCTCGCCGGCGGTGCGCGCCTGGAGCCCTCGGCGGAACCCTTTGACGCGGGCACGCTGGACGCGGCAATCGCGCGGCTGCGAGAGTCGTTTGATGCCGTCAACGGCGGCTTTGGCGGCGCCCCGAAGTTCCCGCAGACCCCCGCGCTGGAGTTCCTGCTGCGCCAGGGTGAGCACGAGATGTCACTTGCCACACTGCGCGCGATGGCCGCCGGCGGGATCCACGACCAGCTCGGCGGGGGCTTTCACCGGTACTCGGTGGACGCCTCGTGGACGGTGCCGCACTTCGAGAAGATGCTCTACGACAACGCGCTGCTCGCGCGCGCGTACCTGCACGGGTACCGCCTCAGCGGCGAGGGGGAGCTCGCCGGCGTGTGTCGTGCGACGCTCGAGTGGGTGCTGCACGAGATGCGGGGACCCGAGGGCGGGTTCTACTCCGCGCTCGACGCGGACTCCGAGGGCGTGGAGGGCCGCTTCTACGTGTGGACCGTCAGGGAGCTCGAGGACCTCCTGGGCGCGGACGCCGACGACGCGGTGCGCTGGCTGGGAGTAAGCGAGGGAGGCAATTTCGTCGACCCGCACCACCCCGCCCCCGGCCTCAACGTGCTCACGGATCGGAGCCCGCCCGCCTCCCGCCCCGATGCAGCCACCCGGGAGCGCATCCGCGCGCGACTGCTGAAGGCTCGCGCGACCCGCACCCGGCCCGGCCTCGACGACAAGCGCCTGACGAGCTGGAACGCGCTGATGATCGCCGCGCTCGCCGACGCGGGCGCGGTGCTCGGTGGAGAGGACGGGCTTCGCTACCTCGACGCGGCCGAGCGGTGCGCGGAGTTCGTGCTGCGCGTGCTGCGCGACGGTGAGGGGCGCCTGCTGCGCACCTACTCCGAGGGCCACGCGCGGATCGGAGGCTACCTGGAGGACTACGCCTTCCTGCTGGAGGCGTTCGTGGTGCTCTTCGAGGCGACGTGCGCAGAGCGGTGGCTGACCGAGGCGCGCGCGGTGGCCGAGCAGACGATCGAACGCTTCGCCGACCCCGACCGCGGCGGCTTCTTCTCCACGCCCTCCGACGGGGAGGCCCTAATCGCCAGGCGCAAGGACCTCGAGGACAGCCCGATCCCCTCGGGCGCATCCTCCGCCGCGGTGGGCCTGCTGCGCCTCGCGCAGCTCACGGGCGAGACCCGCTACGAGCAGCACGCGGTGGGCGTGCTGCGACTACTGCACGAGATCGCCCCCCGCCACCCCGCGGCCTTCGGGCACCTCCTGCAGGCGCTGCAGCTGCACCTCTCACCGGCCGCGGGCCTCGCATGCGCCGTACCGCAGTTTGGTCGGGACCCGCAGGCCAGCGAGCATATATAAGCGTTGAGCGCCCTATCAGCCTACTGGACCTCTCAGAGCTGGCATCTGGTCGATATCCCACAGGTCCAGTTGGTATATATACCCTTCAAATTGAGACACTACTACCCTGCAGCCGCCTCCCCGCAGACGCCGCCGGCCCGACCGCCCAAGTCGCCAGCCACCCGCCCCGGGGACGCCACCACAACGCCGCTCGCCGGAGCCCGGCAGGGCGGAGGCTCATCAAAAAAAATGGCCTACAAGATCGACAAGTACCGGTCGAGCTCCCACTGGGAGACCTGCACGCGGTAGTCCCCCCACTCCTGGCGCTTGATCTCCACGTAGCGGTTGAACATGTGCTCGCCAAGGGTGCGCAACACGAGCTCCGACTCGGCCGTCAGCTCGATCGCGTCCCCGAGCGTCTCGGGCAACTGCTCGACCCCGAGCCGCCGGCGTTCCTCGCCGGAGAGGTGGTAGAGGTTCTGCTCCATCGGCTCGGGCAGCTCGTAGCCCTTCTCGATGCCCTCCAGGCCCGCCTGCAGCAGCACGGCGAAGGTTAGGTAGGGGTTGCACGCGGGGTCTGGGCAACGCAGCTCCATGCGCGTCGCGCGCTCGCGGCCGGGGTGGTAGAGCGGCACGCGCACGAGCGCCGAGCGGTTGCGCCGCGACCACGCGACGTATGTGGGCGCCTCGAAGCCGGGGACGAGCCGCTTGTAGGAGTTGACCCACTGCGCGAAGATCGAGCAGATCTCGCGCGCGTGGCGCAGCTGGCCGGCGATGAACGCCTTGCCGACGTCGGAGAGGTAGTAGGGGTCGTCGGGGTCGAAGAACGCGTTGCGACCCTCACGGAAAAGCGACTGGTGGGTGTGCATCCCCGAGCCGTTCTCGCCGAACAACGGCTTGGGCATGAACGTCGCGTGCCACCCGTACTTCATCGCGTACTCCTTGACGGTGATGCGGTACGTCATGCAGTCGTCGGCCATCTTCAGCGCATCGGCGTAGCGCATGTCGATCTCGTGCTGGGAGGGGCCGACCTCGTGGTGGGTGTACTCGACGTGGATCCCCAGTTGCTCCAGGGCGAGCACGGTCTCGCGGCGCACGTCCGAGCCGGCGTCGAGGGTCGTCAGGTCGAAGTACCCGCCGTGGTCGAGCGGCTCGGTGGTGCGGGAGTCGCGGAACAGGAAGTACTCGAGCTCGGGTCCGACGTTGAACGTATCGAAGCCCATCGCGCGCGCACGCTCGACCGCTCGGCGCAGCACGTGGCGGGGGTCACCCTCGTAGGGGGTGCGCTCGGGGGTGATGATGTCGCAGAACATGCGCCCGACCCCCTGCTCCTCCGGGCGCCACGGGAGCACCGCGAACGTCGTGGGGTCGGGCAGCGCGATCATGTCGGACTCCTCGATCGCGTTGAAGCCGGTGATCGAGGAGCCGTCGAAGCCCATACCCGCCTCGAACGCGTCCTCGAGCTCGGCGGCGTTGATCGAGAACGACTTCAACTGGCCGAGGATGTCGGTGAACCAGAAGCGGATGAAACGGATCTGGCGCTCCTCCACGAGCGCTCTGACGTCCGCGGCGGTCTTGGGCGTGTCTGGCTGCTCAGCCACCTGGCGGACCTTAGTCGATGGCCCGCGCGCCCGGTATCGACGGATGGCCAAACCGCACGCAGGCGGCTTCAGTGCGCGAGGAGCGCCGCGAGCACGAGCCCAAACCCGAGAACGACCGCCCACGACGCAATTCTGTCGGGGTGAGGCCCCACCCACTCCATCGGCGTACGGCGGGGCCTGCGCCGATGGCGCAGGGTCCTCTCGACCATGTCCCGATGCTGACATCGGGTTCGGACGGCCTTTTTTCAGAGGCTCAGTGACCGGCCACGGTCGCCACGAAGTTCGCCACGTCTTCGGCTTCGCGGCCCTGGTAGAGCAGCGCGGGCATCTGCCCGTGACCGCGCGCGCGGCCTTCGAGGATCGCGCTCAGGATGAACGCCTCGCGGTCGGCGTGCGCTTCCTTTTCAGGGAGGGTCGCGGCGACGGTGGGGATCAGCACGTCGAGGTCCGGGCCGGTCCGGCCCACCGCGTTGGCGCCGCCCAGGGTGTGGCAGAGGTTGCAGGCGTGCGAGAACAGTTCGCGGCCCTTTTGCTGCTCGGCGTTCAGGTGCAGGCCCCCCGGCCCCACGCTCGCCTTGTGCGCCCCGTTGAAGGCCAGCACCAGGGCCGGAACCACCAGACCGAACGCGCAGACCACCACGATCACCGCGGTCAGCCCCCGCTGGGCGGCCTGCTGGCCGAAAGGGGGATGCGAGCCGGAGGCGAGTGTCTCCCCGCTTCGGTCGCTGTGCAGCGCGTTGCGGGCACCGCGCGGGCCGCCGCGCATCGCGACGAAGAACACGCCGAGGCCGAGGGCCAGCAGGAGGACGACAACGATGATGACCAGTCCCATCTCGGCGGGCACGATATCGGTTGGCGGCGCTGGAACGCTCGCTCGGCCCTGTATGAGGCGAGCACGATGAGAACCTCCCCACACAACCTTCAGGTCCCCTTAAGCGATCGCGCTAGCCTTGACGGTGGACGTCGAACCGCGACCCGAGGCACTCCATGAGCAACCTCCTCCGCCGCCTGCCCCTCTCCCGCCTGCTGCTGCTCTGCGGGGTGATCGTCGCGGTCGGAGCCTGCGCAACCGCGCTCGCGGCTGCACTGAGTGTGGGCCCCACGCCCCCACCCAAGCCGCTGGCCGACGCGGTCCATGATGCGCTCGCGGCGCAGCCCGTCGAAGGCGTCAGCGCTCAGATTCAGCTCACCAACCACCTGCTCGAAGGAGCCAGCCTCGCCAGCGGCGGGGGCGAAGCCAGCCAGCTGACCTCCAGCCCGCTGCTCTCCGGGGCCTCCGGGCGGCTCTGGATCTCAAAGGAAGGGCGTGTGCGCCTGGAGCTGCAGTCCGAAAAGGGAGACACCCAGATCTACTACGACGGGCACACCCTGTCGATGTACGACGCCTCCACCAACACGCTCTACCACTACACGCCGCCGAAGGAAGGCGAAGGGAGCGTGGGCGGCGAAGACGGGGCCGGCTCACCCAGCGGCACCTCAGGCTCGGACACGGGCGCCAACCACGAAGTCCCGAGCGTGGCCAAGATCGAAGAAGCCATCGCCCACCTCGAACAGCACACCACTGTCTCCGGCGCGACTCCCACCGACATCGCCGGCCAGGCCGCCTACACCGTGCGGGTGTCCCCCAAGGAAGGCGGCAGCCTGCTGGCCGGCGCCGAGCTCTCCTGGGACGCAGTGCACGGCGTGCCGCTACGCGCGGCGGTCTACTCCACCGAGAGCGCCGCGCCGGTGCTCGAACTGGCCGCCACCTCGATCTCCTACGGTCCCGTCGAAGCGTCCGTGTTCGATCTCACGCCGCCCGCCAACGCCAAGGTCGAAGAAGTCGTGCTGCCCAAGCCCGGCGAACACCAGGGCAGCTCCTCGCAGGGCGACGAACACGAACACCCCCAGGTCACGACGCACGGCAGCGGGCCCGGGACGATCGCGGTGCTCGAAGGCAAGGCCAAGGCCGGCTCGTCGCAGACCTCGCCGCTGCCCGAAGGGCTGCAGCAGGTCAAGATCGACGGGGCCGTCGCCAGCGAGCTGCCGACCGAGCTCGGCACGCTGCTCAGCTTCGAGCGCTCAGGCGTGCGCTACCTGATCGCCGGCGCGGTTGCACCGAGCGCCGTCGAAGCGGTGGCCAAGGGCCTGTAGCGGTGAGCGAAGCTCCGCCGGTTAGGGCCCGGGGGCTGGTCAAGCGCTACAACGAGGTTCTGGCGGTCGACCACATCGACCTGAACGTCAACGCCGGCGACGTGTACGGCTTCCTCGGCCCCAACGGCGCGGGCAAGACGACGACGCTGCGGATGGCACTCGGCTTGATCACGCCGACCGAGGGCACTGTTGAGCTGTTTGGGCGCGACCCCATGCGTCACGGCGCACGCGCTCTGGAGGGGGTCGCGGGGTTCGTGGAGGCCCCTCGCTTCTATCCCTATCTGACTGGGCGCAAGAACCTCGAACTGCTCGCGGCGCTCGACGGGGATACCGATCGCCGATCGAGGGGATCGGCGATCGGCCAGCACGAGCGGATCGACGAGGTACTGGCGGTCGTCGAGCTCGCCCCGCGAGCGAAGCACAAGGTCGGCGGCTACTCCCACGGGATGCGTCAGCGCCTGGGCATCGCCGCGGCGTTGCTGCGTCGGCCGCGACTGCTGATCCTCGATGAGCCCGCCACCGGCCTCGACCCCGCGGGAATGCGCGACATGCGCGAGCTGATCCGTCGCCTTGCGGGAGAGGACATCACAGTGCTGCTCTCCAGCCACCAGCTGCCGGAGGTCCAGGAACTGTGCGACCGCGTCGCGATCGTGGACCGCGGCCGCGTGGTGTACGAGGGAGCACTCGCCGACCTTCGCCGTCAGGGTGGAGCCGGCTACCGGCTACGCACCAGCGACAACCAGCGGGCGCTGGCGCTCGCCGGAGTCCAGCCCGGCATCAACGATGCGACGACCGTCGATGGGTACGTGCGCCTGCAGGGCGACGAGCGAGATGTGGGTGCCCTATCGCTCGCGCTCGGCCGTGAGGGCGTTGCCATCCTCACGCTGACGCCCGAGCTTGCAACGCTCGAGGATCTCTTCTTCTCGCTGACCGAGGGCAGATGACACTAACGACCTACCGCTGGGAGCTGCGCAAGCTGGTCTCCCAGAAGCGCACCTACCTCGGGCTCGGGCTCGCAGTGATCCTGCCGATCATCTTCGTGATCACGCAGAACCTCCGCAACGTCCACGGTCACGACCAGGGCAACATCTTCATCTCGCACATCACCCAGTCCGGCCTCGCGACGCCCGTGCTGATCCTGCTGTTCCTGTCGGTCTTCATGCTGCCGCTGATCGCCGCGCTCGTCGCCGGAGACATCGTCGCCGCCGAGGACGGCAACGGCACGCTGAAGACGATCCTCACGCGCTCGGTCGATCGTGGACAGGTGTTCGCAGCCAAGGCGCTCGCCGCGATGACCTACGGCGCCATCGCGGTGTTCCTGTCGGCGATCGTGGCCACGGTCGCCGGCGTGGCGTCGTGGGGCTTCAACCACGTGATCACGTTCTCGGGCTCGGTCGTGTCGGCGCCGGAAGGGCTGCTGCTGGTGTTCGCCGCCAACGCCGTCTACCTGATCCCCCTGCTGACGGTGGTGTGCATCGGCGTGCTGCTCTCCACCGCCACCCGCAACAGCGCCGGGGCAGTCGTCGGCACCGTCGGCTTCACGATCCTCCTCTTCATCCTCTCCGGGATCCCCGGCCTCGAAGGGCTCAAGCCCTACCTGCTCACCGAACAGTACGAGAACTGGCACGGCCTGCTGCGCACCCCCACCGACTGGGCGCCGATCGGTCACTCGGCGTGGGTCTGCGCGCTGTACGCCGTGCCCGCGCTGTTCGCCGCCTACCTCGTGTTCCTGCGCCGCGACGTGGCGGGGGGATGAGCGTCCCCGGGATTTTAATGCAAGCCCGCTGAGGGGGTCCAGGGCCAAGCAGAGCAAGGACGTATGCGCCGGCCGTCAGCCCCCTCAGCTCTTCGCGGCCGCCGGCAACTCCACCGGTTCCAGCTCGACCTCGTGCTCTAGACGGTGCACCTCGCGGCGCTCGAGCAGGCCGGCGCCGAGACGCCCGGTGGACTCCGCGCCGCAGGCCACACCGAGGCGCAGGCACTCCGCGGGGGCGCTGCCGGCGTAGCGCGCCGAGACGTAGCCCGCCAGGAAGGCGTCGCCGGAGCCGCGTTTGGCGACCGGCTCGCGCGGCTCGATGCGGGCGCGTAGGACCGTGGGCTGGCCGTCGATCTGCAGCTGCGCGAAGCACCCGTCGGGGAGCGTCACGATCGCTTCGCGCGCCCCCAGCGCGACCAGCTCGCGCACCGCCAGCGAGCGCTCCTGCTCGTCGGCGAACTCGTGGCCCACGAGCTCCTCGGCCTCGAGCACGTTGGGGGACACTACGTCCGGCTCCGCGCGCACCGCGTGGCGCAGAGGGTCGCCGTCGGTGTCGATCACCGTCGTGACCCCCACGCGGTGCAACTCGCGGATCAGCGACGCGTACACGTCGGGCTCGACCCCGCGGGGGATCGAGCCGGCGAACACCACGATCGCCGCGCCGCGCGCGAGGTACAGCAGCTTGTCGCGGAACAACTCCACCTCGCGCTCTGTGACCTTGGGCCCGCGCTCGTTGATCTCGGTCTGCTCGCCGGAGGTGGGGTCGAGCACGGAGGTGTTGGTGCGCGACTCCTCGCGGATGCGCACGAAGTCGTTGAGGATCGACTCCTCGGTGAGCTGCTCCACGATGTGGGTCCCAGTCGCTCCCCCCGCCATGCCGGTCGCGATCACCGGCTGCCCCAGCGACTTCAGAGCGCGGGCGATGTTGACCCCCTTGCCCCCCGCCATCGTGCGCTGCTCGACGGTGCGGTGGCGCCGCCCAAGGCGGAAGTTGGGGACCGACAGCGACTTGTCGATCGCCGCGTTGAGCGTGACCGTGATGATCATGCTCTCCGCTCCCCACACACCCTACCCCCCAGACGACCCCAAGCCGGCCGCGCGCAACCGCTCAGCCTCGGCGCGGGCCGCTTCCGCGGGGTCCCCGCTCCCGGCGAGGTGCGCAGCGGCGATGCTGCGCGAGGCCGTGATCAGACCGCCCGCTCGACCCGGCGCGAATGCGGCCGCCAGGTCCTCCACGCGGCCGCCCTGCACCCCGACGCCCGGCAACAGCAGCACCGCGTGGGGCATCAGCTCGCGCGCCCGTGCAAGGTGCTGGGGCTGCGTGGCTCCGACCACCGCGCCCACGTCGCTGAGGCCCGACTCCCCCACCCCCCGGTCCCCCAACTCCTCCACCAACGCCGCCAGGCGCTCCCACACCGTACCCCCGGCCGCGAGCTCGAGATCCTGCACGTCGGCGGCGCCGGGGTTGGAGGTACGCACCAGCACAAGCACGCCCGCCCCCTCCGCGCGGGCTACGGTCACGAACGGCTCCACCGCGTCCCGGCCGAGCAGCGGGTTGACCGTCGCCGCGTCCGCCCCCAGGCGCTCGAACAGCGCCTCCGCGTAGGCGTGGGCGCTGACCGCGATGTCCCCGCGCTTGCCGTCCGCGATCACGAGCAGGCCGCGGTTGCGCGCGTGCTCGACCACCTCGCCCAGCGCCTCCCACCCCGGCGCTCCGAGGCGCTCGAAGCAGGCGAGCTGGGGCTTGACCGCGACGCACGCCGGCCCCGCCGCGTCGATCACCGCGCAGCAGTGCACGTGTACCGCCACCGCCGTACGCCACGCCGGCGAGGCGTCCCCACGCAGGCTGCGCGCAGCGTCGTGCATCCCCGGCCACAGCGCCTGCGGGTCGGGGTCCAGGCCAAGCACGATCTGCGACTCCCGCTCCGCAACGCGCTGCGCCAAGGTGTCGCCGAAAAAACCGGATGCCATAGTCGTGCGAGAATATCCGTCGATGGACCTCCCCCGCGTCGCCTGGACCGTGACCGTGCTGATCGCGCTGCTCACCGCCGCGCTGCTGCTGCTCGCCGGCTACACGGGCTACGCTGTACTGTCCGTCGCGGTGGGGGGCTCGGCGGCGATCAACCTGTTCTGAGCCCGTTTCTCGATGGCTTTTCGAATGCGCGTCCCATCAGCGCGGTCGTGACATAGTTGCGCTGTGCGCGCCGTGGAGGAGTTCCGTCAACAACCACCTGAGTTCTGGGCGCTCGTCAAGCTGGTGTCGCAGACGCTCGGCTACTCCGAGCGTGGGACCGGACGGCTGAAGCGTTATCGCACTGCTGACATCGTGGCTGCACTGAACGCGCGCGGGCTCGTTCCCGGCGGTCACGAGTCAGAGATGGACCGGGTGGCTGCGTATGCAGCGATCCGAGCCGACCTTCTTGAAGAAGTGGTCAAGCCGTGTCTGATGTCCCGCGACGAGGCTGCAGACCTCTTCGATGAGATCCGCGCACGCACCAAGCCGCCCGTGGAGCTATTGACGATGAACAAGCAGAAGGGCGACAAGCGCCACTATGCGTATCTCACGGGTATCGTCAACATGCTCACCTACGACACGCTTTTGAAGCATCACGGTCGGGTGGTCTTTGATGCAAATCCCCGGGCCCCACTCACATTCGCTCGAGACGGTATGCCGCTTCGCACGCTGTTCCGTTGGATGGATGGGGCCTATCCAGATGTGAATCATCCCCACGCTGCTTGGGAGATCAAGGAGTACTACGGCACCAAGACATTTGGCAGCCGGGTCGCTGACGGTGTGTACGAGACAGCACTCGATGG
Organism: uncultured Solirubrobacterales bacterium; assembly: GCA_963725535.1. Taxonomy (GTDB): domain Bacteria; phylum Actinomycetota; class Thermoleophilia; order Solirubrobacterales; family Solirubrobacteraceae; genus Palsa-744. Next base: position 327,162 of record CAVRYX010000004.1, on the reverse strand, counting down.
CTATGAGTTGAACGACCTCCGATCAGAGCGAGTTGAGGTCGAGCACTACCTGTTTCTCGACGATCGCTTCACCTGGTGGGAGTGTGGTCGGTCATACCTGTGCCGCATCATAGATATGCTCCACTCAGGTCTCCTTGATGGAGCATTCTTCGGTCGAGAGGTCGTCAGCGAGTGGCCGACGGTCGTGGCCTCATGGCCGGAACCGCCATCACCAGGTGAGTAGCAGACGATCAGCTACCCGCTCAAAGTCCATGAAACCACCGGTAAGTTGGAAGCGACGCAGCATACATCCACCGCGCTCGATGAGAAGCTCCCGCTCGAACAGTCCATCGGGTAAGCCCAAATCGATGGCCTTCGCCCCGGAGCGCCGGTAGCCATCCGCCGACACCGCAACACGCGCCCCTCGCACGACAGCCGCTGCAACTGAATCCCAAAGCTTCTCAAGCTGGAAGTCCTGGGCGCCATAGAGGATCGACTGGCCATGGAGATAAGGCGGGTCACAGTAGATGGTGTCGCCGTCTCCTGCCAGAGCCATCGTCCTCTCAAAGCTCTGCGAGACGAATTCCGTGCCGCCAAGCCGCTCCTGCCACTCGGTCATGTAGCGGCCCAGCTTGTCTGCGGGCATCGGTCGGTGGGGTCCCATCGGGGTACTGATCTTTCCGTCACGCGTGAATCGCATTACGCCGCCGTAGCAAGCACGGGAAACCACGAGAAGGTCTTCAGGGTTCGGGCTAGCGTTGTAGCGCTCCTTGATCTCATCGTACGCCTCCCGGCCGTGCGCGAGAAGCTCGTCATGACACGCTGCATAGTGGGAGACAAGAGGTGTGGGATCATCCTGAACAACGCGAAGGAGGTCGATGAGAAGTGGGAGCGCGTCCCCGGCAACGGCCTGCTGAGGGGCAAGTGTCGCTAGAACCGCGCCCGTCCCGACAAATGGCTCGTAGTAGTCGCCCAGATCGTCCGGCAGGTGCCTGGCGATCGCCTCGGCGTAGCGGAACTTGTTGCCAACCCACTTCAGAATTTGCCCACTAGGACGAGTCCGAGTTGTCCCCGTCAACCCCGCATCGGGAAATAAGTGTAGGTCTCGTTCCAGAACCGACATGCTGACAACCGTACTTCCCGAGTCGGCGGAACGCAAAACATCAGCGCACAGTGCGGAGTCAAGTTTTGCCGAGGGCGCTCGTCTCTTCTGACCAGCGACCCCTCAGGAAGCGCCGGACTCCTCACCCGCGACCGAACTCGACACGAGCCACTCCTCAAGCCGCCGCGCGGCACGGCCGCGGTGGGAGATCGCGTCCTTCTGCTCGTCGGTGAGCTCCGCCATCGTCAGATCCGGGGGACCGTCGTCGGGCTGGAAGGCGGGGTCGTAGCCGAAGCCTCCGTCACCGCGCGGCTCAGCCGCGAGACGGCCGGTGCAGCGGCCCTCGAAGAGCCGCTCGACGCCTCCGGCGGGGTCCACGTAGGCGAGCGCGCACACGTACTCCAGCGCGCTGCCCGCGGGCGCCTCCCGCAGCAGCTTGTCGAGGTTCTGCTCGTCGGTCGCGTGCTCCCCGGCGTAGCGCGCCGAGCGCACCCCCGGGGCGCCACCGAGCGCGGCCGCTTCGATCCCGGAGTCGTCGGCGATCGCGACCTCGCCGGTGGCCGCTGCCGCTGCGCGCGCCTTGCCGAGCGCGTTCTCGGCGAACGTTTCCCCGTCCTCCGGCGGGAGCTCCACGGCGTCAGGCAGCAACGCCACCTCGTGGTCGCCCAGCAGACGCCCGAGCTCGCGGCGCTTGTGCTCGTTGTGGGTCGCGAGCAGCAGCCTCACGGCGTCGCGATCGCCCGCTCCTGCGCCGCGCGCAACTGCTCGATCCCGCCGGCGGCCAGGGCCAGCAACTCATCGAGGCTCGCCCGCGAGAGCGGGGTGCGCTCGGCCGTGGCCTGCACCTCCAGCAGGTCCCCCTCGCCGGTCATCACGACGTTGGCGTCGACCTCGGCGGTGGAGTCCTCGGAGTAGTCGAGGTCGAGCAGCGCGACGCCCGCGACCATCCCGCACGAGACCGCCGCCACCGAACCGGTCAGCGGGGAGCGCTCGAACGGCTCCTGCTCGGCCAGGCGCCGGCACGCCAGCGAGAGCGCCACGTAGGCGCCGGTGATCGACGCGCAGCGGGTGCCCCCGTCGGCCTGCAGCACGTCGCAGTCGAGGTAGATCGTGCGTTCCCCGAGCGCCTCGAAGTCGACCACGCCGCGCAGCGCGCGCCCGATCAGGCGCTGGATCTCGACCGAGCGCCCGTCCAGGCGCCCGCGGGTCGCGTCGCGGGGCTTGCGCTCGCCGGTGGAGGCGGGCAGCATCCCGTACTCCGCGGTCACCCACCCCCGGCCCTTACCGGCAAGCCAGCGCGGCACGCTCTCCTGCGCGGAGGCTGTGCAGATGACGCGGGTCTCCCCTATCGAGATCAGCGCCGAGCCGGTCGCGGTGCGCACGAACCCCGGCTCGATCTCCACCGGGCGCAGCCCGTCGGGCGCGCGGTCGTAGCTGCGCTCAGGACTCAAGCGACAGCCTCCACCGCGGCCAGCTGCACCTGCTCGACCTCGCCGAGGGGCATCTGCAGGAAGTGGGTCCCCAGCTCCCGGAACGCCTCCGCGTCACCGGTGCAGAGAAAGCGGTAGTCGCCCTCGCCGGCACGGGGATTGCGCAGGCTGCGGGTGGAGAGCGCGTGCTCTACCTGGCGCGCCAGCGCCGCCCCGGAGCTGACCAGCGTGACCGACGGGCCGAGCACGCGCTGGAGCATGAGGCGGATCAGCGGGTAGTGGGTGCAGCCGAGGATCACGGTGTCCACATCGGCCTCCTTCAGCGGAGCGCACACCTCGCGCACACTGCGCACCGTGCGCTCGTCGAACTGCCTCCCCGCCTGAATGATCGCGGCAAGACCGGGGCAGGGAACGGGGTGCAGCGTGACGTGCGGATCGATCGCCGTGACCGCCTGCTCGTATGCGCGACTGGCAACGGTGGTGGGTGTGGCGAGCAGCCCGATGCGCCCGGTACGAGTGGCCGCGACGGCCCGCAGCGCCTCGGGGCGCACCACCCCGAGCACGTCCACCCCGAGTGTGGTCTCCATCATCCGCTGGCGCAGCGCGGGCATGGCCGCTGAGGTGGCCGCGTTGCAGGCGACGACGAGTAGCTTCGCGCGTCTGCGCAGCAGCTCCTCCGCCATCTCTGCAGCGAAGCCCACGAGCTCCTCCGGCGCGCGTTCGCCGTAGGGAAAGCGAGCGGTGTCGCCGAGATAGATGAAATCCTCCTGCGGCAGTGCGACAAGCAGCTCGTGCAGCACGGTGAGACCCCCGACCCCCGAGTCGAACACTCCGACGGGGCGCGCGCGGTGGTCTTGAGAGAGGTCCGCCATGCGGGCCATCATCCCAGACGGAAGGCGGCGCGGAGCGCCGCCGGTCAGGGACGGCTGGAGGTCGTCCCTGTTCATCAGGTCGCGGGACTGGAGGCCCCGCGGAGGCGCTACCGTCCGCGGTCTTGCGGGCGCTGGTGGTCTCCAACATGCTTCCCGACGCCGCCCATCCCGAGCGCGGGCGCTTCGTGCGGGACCAGGTCGAGGCGCTGCGCCGCCTGAGCACACTGGGAGCCGAGCACGAGCTAGAGGTCGAGCTGTACGAGTTCCCCCCCGGCGCCCCCGCGCTGCTGGCCGCGGCTCGGGAGCTCCGCCGCCGCTATGGGTCGAAAACCCGCCCACCCCAGCGTCTCGACGTGGTGCACGCCCACTTCGGCCTCACCGCGTGGCCGACGCTCGCGGTGCGGGCGCGTGCGCGGGGGTTGACGGTGCACGGGACCGACGTGCGCCACCCCCGCACCCGCCTGGCCACGGGCGCAGTCCTGCCCCTGATGGACCTCCTCGCCGCCCCGACCGCGGAGCTTGCGCGGGAGCTGCCGACCCGCGCCGCGCGCGAGCGTGCGCTCGTGTTGCCGTGCGGGGTGGACATGGAGCGCTTTCGCCCCCTCCCCCGTACCGAAGCACGCGCCGAGCTGGGCCTCGGCGAGGAGAGCCCACACCTGCTGTTCCCCGCCGACCCCGCGCGCCCGGGCAAGCGCTACGACCGCGCACTCGCACTCGCACAGGCGCTTGAGGTTCCGCTGCACGCCCTCGGTGGAGTCCCCCCGGAGCAGGTGCCGAAGTGGGTGAACGCCGCCAATGCCGTGGTCGTCCCCTCCGACGCGGAGGGGTTCGGCCTGGCGGTAGTGGAGGCGCTGGCGTGCGACGTGCCCGTGGTGGCGACTCCCGTGGGCGTACACATGCAGGCGCTCGAGGGCGTCGAGGGCACCCTGTGCGCACCCTTCGAGCTGAACCAGTGGGGGGCCGCGGTGGAGCCCCACCTGCGCGATCCCGATCCCCGAATCGTGGGCCGGGCGCACGCCGAGCCCTTCTCCGCGGCGCGGGGGGCGGAGCGCCTCGCGGAGGCGTGGCGGACACTCCTGAAGTAGGCGCCTGTAGGTGCCTGTGCGCCTCTGTCCAAGTGCCCATATATAGGCCCGAAGTTAAAGAGATCCAGGCCCGCAGTTCAAAAAGATCGGTAGGCCATGCGAGGCGTGCGGCGCGCGGGGTAGCATGAGTGGGTCGATGGACGCTCAAACCACGAGTCCCGCCGGCCAATCCGCGACCGATCCACAGCCCCGGGCGCCAACGCCCCCGGCGCCGCCGACGCAAGGCGAGGTCCCCGCGAGCGTGGAGGCCGTTGCCAGGACGACGCCAGCAGGTGGGCCGGTAGCCGCCGGCACGGAGACGCCAGCCGGCGTGGAGGTCCCCGCCAGCAGGGAGACGCAAGCCGGCGCGGAGGTCCCCGCCGGCGTGGAGATCCCCGCGGAGCCGCGCGCCCCCGGCTTCCGCGAGCGCGGCCGGATGCGAAGGCGGGCGCGCTTCCTGCGCAAGGCAAGGGAGCTGGCGTACCGCGACCTGGGAGGGCTGGTGTTCGAAATGCACCGCGTGGGTCAGCGCCACGACGAGTTGGTGGCGGCGAAGCTCGCCGTGCTCGTCCGCTTCGACGAGGAGCTGCGGGCACTGGAGGCGGCCCTCAGAGCGCGCCTCCCGGTCACGGTGCTGCGCGAGGCGGGCATCGCGGCGTGCCCGCGGTGCGCCGCGATCCACGGCAGCGGGGACCGCTTCTGCCCGGCGTGCGGACTGCCGATGGGCCATCACGCGGATCGGCCGGTCAGCGCGACGCCGGTGTCTGCACCCGCGGCAGGAGCGACGCTCGGCTCGCCGCCCGAGATCGGGCCCCACCCACCCACAGCGCGCGGCGTAAACGCATCCACGCCGGCGCTCGCTCCCCCGGCACTAGCCTCCCCGGCGGGTGCCACCCCCCCAGCGGGTGCCTCCCCGGCGGCGACCACAACACCGGCGCCCGCCTCGGCGTTCGCGCCAACTCCTCCCGCGCCAACCCCGGCGCCACCGCCGACCCCCACGCCATCACCGACCCCCACACCTCCGCCGGCGACCGCGAATCCGCCGGTGGCGGCCCGTCCCCCCGCCGCCGAGGATCGCCCGACGGAGATCATCCGGCCCCCGGACGCCGGCACGTGAGCGTCACGGCTCCCCCCCACCACCGCCGACACCCACTGAACCCACGGAGGAGTGCCCGCTGTGCGGAGCACCGCTGAGAGCGGAGCAGGAGTGGTGCCTGAGGTGCGGCGGGGCGGCGCGTACGCGCCTGGCGGCGATCCCCAACTGGCGTACCCCAGTGGTCGCGTTGGGCGTCGTGATCGTGCTGTCCCTTGGCGCGCTGAGCGCGGCGCTGGTCTCGCTGGCGGGCAGCTCGGCGAGCTCGACGGCAAGCGGAGCGGCCGGCTCCGCGACACAGATCGTCACACCCGTGGCGGGGGGAACAACGAGTGTGGGGACGAGCTCCACAGCGGGCGCACCCGCGACGACGGCCCCCACGACGACGAGCACAGTGGTGAGCACACCGGGGACGACTCCGGGAGCGACGGCGGGGACGAGCACCACCACGCGGGCCACGGTGCCAGGGGCAAGCGCCACTCCCACAACACCCGCGACGGGGAGTGTCCCTACGACGAGCACCCCGGGCGCGAAACAGCCCGGGACCGGCACCGCGACGACGGGCGCCGCGGGAACGGGGACGGGGACGGGGACGGGAGCCGCAACGGGGACGGGCACAGGAACGGGGGCCGGCGCGAAGGCCAAGGCGAAAGCTGAGCTGCGGAAAGTGCTGCAGGGAGCCGAACGCCGTCGCGGCACGGCCGTCGGCGCGCCAGCGAGTTAGGGCCTATCCCTCTTGGGTCGCACGTCTGGATACGGCCGATGGCCTTCGCGAGGCTTTGTCCTCGGCCTCGACGTGGGCCCACCACGCCTTCGGCCTTGCGTCCGCGCCTCGCTCGACCCTCGACCGCCCCAGCCGCACGCCCCAATCGGGATAGGCCCTTAGCGTGCAGAGACGAAGCGGGGGGGAAGGCGTGGACCTGGAGGTGGACGTGGCCGTCGTGGGCGCCGGCGCAGCGGGTCTGTACGCAGCGCTGTGCGCAGCCCGGGCGGGCGGGCGCGTCGCCCTGGTCTCGGCGGCCCCCCTGGCGCAGACGGCCAGCTACTGGGCGCAGGGCGGCCTCGCGGCGGCGCTCGCGGAGGACGACAGCCCAGAGTTGCACCTCAAGGACACCGAGCGCGCGGGCAGGGGCGCGACCCGACGCGCGGCGGCGGAGGTGCTGGTGGCGGAGGCGCCAGAGTGCGTGGACGACCTGCAGCGGCTGGGGGTACGCTTCGACGCAGACCGCTTCGGTCGCCTGGCGCTGGGCCTGGAGGGGGGCCACTCGGTGCGCAGGGTGGTACACGCAGGGGGCAGCGCGACGGGCCGGCGCCTGCTGCGCCAGCTCTCTGCGCTGGCCGTGGAAGAGCCGCGGGTAGCGGTGCTCGAGAACGTACGCGTGGGGGCGGTGTGGCAGCGAGAGGACGACTCCCAGGGGAGCGCCGGCGGCTCTCCCGGCAGCGGGGGGGCGCAGGCGCCGACAGCGCAAGACACCGCGGTGGCGCGCTGCGGCGGGGTGGTGTGTGAGGACGGGCGCACGATCGCGGCGCGGGCAGTGGTGTTGAGCACAGGGGGGGCGGCCGCGATGTGGTCGCGCACGACCAACCCCCCCGGCTCACAGGGAACAGGCCTGCTGCTGGGACATGCGGCGGGCGCGCGACTGGCGGACCTCGAGTTCGTGCAGTTCCACCCCACGGCGGTGCGCGGCGTGCGGGGCCGGGAGGGCTTCCTCATCACCGAGGCGGTACGCGGGGAGGGGGCGACGCTGCACGACGTAAACGGGGAGCGGTTCGTTGACGAGTTGGCCCCGCGCGACGAGGTGGCACGCGCGATTTGGACGCGCCTGCAAGAGACCGGGGCGGAGTCGGTGGGCCTCGACATGCGGGGGGTCGACCCGGGGCTGTTCCCCAACGTGGTGGCCGCGCTGCGCGAGGCGGGCGTGGATCCGGTCCGGGAACGGGTACCGGTGGCACCGGCGGCGCACTACACGATGGGTGGGATCGTGACCGACCTGCAGGGGCGCTCGACGGTGCCGGGGCTGTACGCGGTGGGCGAGACGTCGTGTACCGGCCTGCACGGGGCGAACCGGCTGGCGTCGAACTCGCTGAGCGAGTGCTTCGTGTGGGCGCGCCGGGCAGCGGACAGTGCGCTCGCGGAGCCCCCGGCCCCTCCGGCAAACCGAAGGGGAGCCGACCCACCGACGGGGCCGACAGCGCCGGACCGGGCGGGCCCCCACCACCCCGCGGCGGCAACGGCGGGCCGGCCGGGAGCACAGGCGCACGACCCGAAGGAAGGGGTCCGTGAGGAGTGGGACGACCAGAGCGCGCCACCCGCCGCCAGCGCCGAGACGCGCGCGGCGATGTGGCGCGACGCGGGCATCGAACGCTCCGCGGAGGGCCTCGAGCGCCTGGCGCAGGACCCCCACCCGCTGGCGCGGTTGATCGCAAGGTGCGCGAGGGAGCGCACCGAGAGCCGAGGGGCTCATCGGCGGGTGGAGCACCCCGAGGCGGACCCGGCGCTAGAGCACCGCCACGTGGTGGTGGACGCGAAGGGCGAGCTCACGTGGGAGACGTGGGAGTGACCAGCGTGCAACCGGCGATTAACTCTGCTCTTAACGATCCCCTTTCCCAGGCTTTAGGCAGGGGTCCGATACTCGACGGTCCCGGGACCGTCTTTAGGGAGATTTAGGAAGCCCTCGGTCTTTTGGGGCGGAGGACGTGTTCGAGCTAGGGAAGGTCTCGAAGCCGGCGGCGTCCCCGAGAAGAGAGCGACCGCGCAGACACGAGAGGCCGCAAAACGCAGAGAGCGAACGGAGAGCAGCGCGAGAAGGAGGCGAGGGGTTCGCCATGTACCAGTTCAGTCGAGCAATCTACCGGGAGTTGGCCCCGTACATCGCCGCTCCCATCCCGGGCAGCGTCGCCGCGGCGGCGGGCCAGAGCAACCACGAGCACGTGCTGCGCGCGTGCGAGGCAGCAGTCGAGCGTTTGGCGACGGACCGCCACTACTTCGCACGACCCGAACGAACGCTGTTCTGGGACATCCGCGCGTACTTCCCGATGAGCGCGCAGGCGCGGGTGCACGGGGTGGTGTGCCGCTACATGGAGCTCGCCCAGCGGTACCTCGCCCAGAACCCACACGAGGCGCACGCGTCGGTCAGCGACGAGCCGGTGCAGTGCCGGGCGATGACCCGCAAGGGCGCAGCGTGTCAGCGCACCCCGCTGGCACACAACGGGTACTGCCCGTCCCACCAGCACCTTGCAGACACCGAGAACCAGGAGCCGATGGCGGCCTGAGGTTCGCGTGGGCCCTAAAGGGGTTGAGGGATCGTCCGCGCGGGTGAGTGCGGCGAACAGGGGAAGTGGGCGCGGAGCCTCCGTGCCCCGCGTCAACGGTAATACGCGCAGGCCGGGCGAGCGGTTCACTCGCCGAGAGCGTAGGGCCTATCCCTCTTGGCTCGCACGCCCCAATCGGGATAGGCCCTTAGAGCACCTAACAAAAAGATCGGCACGCCCGGATGCGTCCCTGGACGCGGCGCTGGATCGCCACGGTCCGCCTTGCCGTGCTACCAGCACGGGCTGCGCCAGCCCGCGTCGCCCAGCTTGGTCCAGGAACGCCCCGGACGCACCGCCTATTTTGTTAGGCACTCTTAGGCGTGCCCGTAGGCTGGGGGGGTGCTGCTGGGCGTAGACGTCGGAGGGACCTTCACCGACGCGGTGTTGATCGCCCGCGAGGGCGCCGCGTACACCGCGAAGGTCCCCAGCACCCCCGAGGAGCAGTCCCGCGGAGTCATGGAGGCAGTGCGCGCGGTGCTCGCCGCCGCCGACGCGGAGGTCGGCGAGGTGGAGCGCTTCGCGCACGGGATGACGGTGGCGACCAACGCCCTGCTCGAGGGCAGCGTGGCACGCACAGCGCTGGTGGCAACGGAGGGCTTCACCGACGTGGTGGCGCTCGGGCGCCAGGCGCGGGCGCACCTGTACCGGCTGTGCGAGGCCCACCCCGCGCCGCTGGCGCCGGCGGAGAGGCGGTTCGGCGCGCCGGAGCGGATGACCCCAGACGGCCCCTTGCGCGCGCTCGACCCCGAGGCGGCGCGGGCGCTCGTGGAGGAGCTGGCGCAGACGGAGCCAGAGGCCGTGGCGGTGGCGCTGCTGCACTCCTACGCCCACCCCGAGCACGAGCGCCAGCTGGGGGAGCTGATTGCGGAGCGCCTACCCACGGTGCACGTCTCGCTCTCCCACGAGCTGGTGGGGACGTTCCGCGAGTACGAGCGCGCGGCGACCACCGAGGTGGACGCGGCCGTGTCCCCCCTGCTGGGCTCCTACCTGCGCCGCCTCGGCGCGGAGGCCGACGCCGCGGGGCTCACGCGACCGGCGGTGATGCAGTCCTCGGGCGGGCTCACCAACGCCGCGAGCGCCGCCGCGCACGGGGCGTTGACGGTGCTCTCCGGCCCCGCGGGCGGAGTGCAGGGCGCGCTGGTGCTGGCCGAGCTCGCGGGGGAACGCGATGTGGTGTGCTTCGACATGGGCGGCACTTCGTGCGACGTGTGCGTGATCGAAGGGGGGCGCGTGGCGGAGACCGCAGAGGCGGTGGTGGCGGGCCGACCGGTGGCCCTGGCGGCGCTCGAGATCCACACCGTGGGCGCAGGCGGGGGCTCGATCGCGTGGCGGGACCCCGGGGGCGCGCTGCGCGTGGGGCCCCACTCCGCAGGCGCCGACCCCGGCCCGGCGTGCTACGGCCACGGCGGCGAGCACCCAACGGTGACCGACGCCAACCTGCTGCTGGGGCGTCTGCCAGCGGACGCCCCGCTCGCGGGCGGCCTACAGCTCGACCGCGAGGCCGCGGAGCGCGCGGTGGGGGACCTCGCCTCACAGCTCGGACTCACCGAGGGAGCCAACTCCCCCTATTCGAGCGCACCGGCCCCCGGCCAGCGCCCGCCTCCAAGGACGTTGCGCTGCGCCGAGGGCATCGTGCGGGTCGCGGAGGCCGAGATGGAGCGAGCGCTGCGCACCGTGACCGTGGAGCGCGGCGTCGACCCGCGCGGCTTCGCGCTGATGCCGTTCGGCGGGGCCGGCCCCCTGCACGCCGCGGCGCTCGCGCGGGCACTGGGGATGCGGCGCATCCTCGTCCCCCGCGCCTCGGGGGTGCTCAGCGCGCTCGGCCTCGCCGCGGCGGCGCCGCGGCGCGACGCGGCCCGCACGGTGATGCTGGCTGGGGGGTCCTTCGACACCCGCCTGGCCACGGAGCGCGAGGCGCTGGTCGCCCGGGCCCGCAAGGAGTTGGGCGCGGAGGCCGAGCAGGTCGCTGTCCGCTACGAACTGCGCTATCGCGGGCAGTCCTTCGAGCTGGCGGTGCGGGAGGAGGACGTGCCGGCACAGACCGCCGCGCCGCCCAGACCGCCGCCACAGACTGCCCCACCCCCCAGCCCACAAACCACCACTCCCCCCAGCCCAGACGCCCTCCGCGAGGCGTTCGCGCAAACCCACGAGCAGCGCTACGGCTACCGTGACGACGGCGTGGAGGTCGAGCTGGTCACGATCCGCGCCTCAGCCCGCGGCGCCGCACCTCAGCTGCGGCTGTCGCAAGCCACGGGCGAGCCGGTGCCGGGCACCAGAATCGAAGGCCCCACGGTCTGCGCGCTACCAGGGTCCACGTTGTTCGTGCCGGCCGGGTGGGAGGGCGAAGTCGGTGCACAGGGGACCGTACACCTGCACGACGCGGAGGGCGCGGCATGACCCTCGACCCCGTCGAGCTCCAGGTTTTCACGGGCGCTCTGCGCGCCACTTGCGAGGAGATGGGCGCCGCGCTGGTTCGCTCCGCGCACTCGCCCAACATCAAGGAGCGCCGCGACTGCTCCACCGCGCTGTTCGACGCACGCGGGCAGATGGTCGCGCAGGCAGAGCACATCCCCGTGCACCTCGGCTCGATGCCCGACGCGGTCGCCGCCGTGCTCGGCGAGGACCACTCCACGGGCGTGCCGTGGATACTCAACGACCCGTTTGCGGGGGGCACGCACCTGCCTGACATCACGCTCGTCACCCCTGTCCTCCTCGGCGCTCCCGCTACCCCCCGTCGCTCCTCCGGCGCCGGCCCGCCCGCTTCCCCCCGCGGCCTGGGACGCTCCTCCGCCCCCTTGCTGGTCGGCTTCGCCGCCTCCCGCGCCCACCACGCCGACGTGGGCGGACGCGTGCCCGGGTCGATGCCCGCCGACTCCCGCACCCTCGCCGAGGAGGGCGTCGTGATCTCGCCCAGGCCCGCTACGCCGGAGGCGATCGAGGAGCTCGTCGCACAGATGCGCCAGCCCGCCGAGCGCCGTGCCGACCTGCGCGCGCAGCTCGCTGCCAACCGCATCGGCGCGCGGCGCCTCTCCGAGCTCGCTGCTCGCATGGGTGTCCACAGCGGAAAGAGCGGAGAGGAAGACCGAGATCGAGACGGAGGCAGAGGCGGAAGCGAGAGCGGGAACGAAGGCAGAAGCGGGAGCCGGGACCCCCTCCGCGAGGCGTTCGACGCCGTGTTCGACTACGGCGAGCGGCGTACCCGCGCGTGTCTGGCCGCGCTCCCCGACGGGACCCGCAGCGCGCAGGACGTGCTGGAGGCGCACGAGGGCGACCTCGTGCTGCGCCTGCGCGCCACGGTGGAGGGCGAGCGGCTGGTGCTCGACTTCTCGGGCTCCGCCCCCCAGCACTCCGGCAACCTCAACTGCCCGCTCGCCGTGACCCGCTCGGCGTGCTACTTCGCGGTGCGCGTCCTCACCGACCCCGACATCCCGCCGTCCGCCGGCGCGTACCGGCCCGTGGAGGTGCGTGTCCCCGAGGGCTGCCTGCTGAACGCGCGGCCCGTCGGGCCCTCACCTGGCGACGCCCCCGCGGTGGCCGCCGGCAACGTCGAGACCTCCTCTCGCGTCGCCGACCTCGTGCTCGCCGCCTTCGGACGCGCGCTCGGGCAGGGCACGATGAACAACCTCACCCTCGGAGCCGAGGCCGACACGCGCGGCAACCCCGGCGTGCAAGGCAACCCCAGGGCGCACGGGAGCGGGGACGCAGAGGGCTTCTCCTACTACGAGACCCTTGGAGGCGGCCAGGGCGCATGCCCCGACGCCGACGGCCCCTCCGGGGTACACGTGGCGATGAGCAACACCCTCAACACCCCCGTCGAGGCGCTCGAGCGCGAGCTCCCCCTGCGGGTCATCCGCTACTCCCTGCGCCGCGGCTCCGGAGGCGCGGGCGCCCACCGCGGCGGGGACGGGGTGGTGCGCGAGATCGAGGCCCTGCGCGAGATGACCTTCTCCCTGATCACCGAGCGTCGCCGTCATCCTCCCCCCGGCGCACACGGCGGGGAGTCCGGCGCGCGCGGGCGCAACTTGCTGATCGAGCCCTCCACTGGGCCCCTGGGCCACGACACCGGCCGCGACGGGCACGGCAACCACACCGCCGCCACAGAGACGGCGCAGGCAGCGGTAGGCCGCGAGCTACCCGGCAAGGTCACAGGGGTGCTGCGCCCCGGGGAGCGCCTGCGCATCGAAACCCCCGGTGGGGGCGGGCACGGCCCCAAGAGCCGCTCGACAGGCCTCACGCGGCCCTCTGCGTGACCCTTGTGCGACTTTGTGCGCAGGGAACGCACCAAAAAAACCGTCTATTTGCAGGGCATTTGGCTTTTCCGCCCGGATTTCGTATGTTAAGGGGGAGTCGGTTGCCCTTCCCTCGGGTACCGCAGTCATAGGCATTTCCCCCAAAACCTCTTCCCCTTACTAACGCCATGCCAATTGCTTTGAAGGAATGGGCGGTCACCGTCCGCGCCCTCGCTGAAGGTGAGCAGTTGCTCACCCTGCGCAAGGGTGGCATCCGGGAGGCCGACAAGCACTTCCGGGTGGAGCACGACCGCTTCTTCCTGTACCCGACGTTCGACCACCAACGCAACGACCTCGTGCGCGAGTCCCACCAGCCCGAGCTGCGCCGCGCGCTCGAGGAGGGCGTGTGGAGCGACGGAGAGCCGACGCTTCAGGCGCTCGCCGCCGACGGCCGCCTCCAGCAGCCCGACCGCGTGCGCATCCGTGCGTGGGCCGAAGTCGCCGGGCACTTCACGATCAACGACCCCCGCTGCGTAGACGCCCTCTCCCCCTTCTACGTGTGGCGCACCGACTACGCGGAGAAGCGCCTGGCGTGGAAGCCCCGCCACCCCCTGCACGTGCTGCTGCTGCGCACCTACCGCATCCCGCGCCCCGTGACCGTGAAGGTCCGCGAGGAGTACCTCGGCTGCCACTCGTGGCTTGAGCTGCAACGCGAACTGCCCTTCGAGGGCACCCCCGTGCTCTCCGACGACGAGTTCGAGCGCGCCTCCGAGGAAATCGAGACCATCACCCGCGAGGTGGGGTCTCCGCAGCCGGTCCTGGCCTAGCCGCCCTGAGGGGTCGCTGGGCAAGCGAGGCAAGGACGCAAGGAGCGTGGCGTGCTTGCGCACGCGAGCGACTGAGGACGCCGACCGATCGAAGATCGGCCAGCACCGTCCCGGCGGCCCCTCAGGGGTGAAACAGGGCGACGAGGCCCGCTAGCACCGCGATCCCCAGCGCGAGGCCGGCCAGCACCCGCCACGCAGTGGGGCCCCACAGGGCGGCGTCTCCCGTGGGGAGCAGCTCGCTCTCCAGCAGCACGTCGCGGGCGGCGGGGACGCCGGAGGCCGGGACGAGGATGTCACGGGGACCGGCCGCGAGGAAGTCCGGCACGTCGAAGCCGCGTGCGCGACGCTGCATCGAGGGGATGCCCTCCTCCAACAGAAGGTTCTGAATGAAGTCGGCCTCCGTCAGGTTGCGTGCCCCGACCACTCGCACGAGCGCGCCCTCGGAGTACTGGGGCTTGATTCTCCGCGCCCGCTGCCACATCTCCCCCAGGGGATGGTAGGCCCCGCCCGCCTCTTCGGCGCCGCCCTCGCCCTCGGCGTACACCAGCGGCATCCCGCAGCGCGGGCAGAAGCGCTCGCTCGCGGAGTGCGCGGGGTGGGCGGGCCCGCACACAGGACAGACGAGAGGCGCCTCTGCAGCCATCGCCTCACCGCACCTGGAGCGGGACCTCCGTGACCTCGCCGTCCTCGATCAGGTAGCAGCGGACCTCCGGCTCTCCGTCGGCGAGGCCCACGATCACCCACTCCACCCCGGGCCAGTTGCGGGCGAAGTTGATGTCCGTCTGCGAGGGGTACGGCTCGGTGTGCGTGTGCGAGTGGTAGATCGCGCCCATCTCCCAGCCCGCCTCCTCGAACTCGCGTTCCGCCCGCAGCACCTTCTCTGCCGTCGATCTCAAAGCGCTTGCGGCTTGCGTACACGTTCTTCGCCCGATGAACCTTGACCGCCCGGCGGGCTGCACCCTGCTCGTAGGCGATCATCCCGCAGCACTCCGCGTCGAACTCCTCGCGCGCGTGCGCGACCACGTCGTCCAGGAGCGCCTGGCCTACGACCACCGCGACGAGCCCTCCCACGCACTCGCCACCGAGCCCTCCCACGCACTCGCCACGTCACAGAAAGGCGCCTGCGTCATGACCCCGTACCCCACGCCGGCGCGGAGAAGATCGTTGGTTGGCCCATCGCAGCGAGCAGCCGGCCGGGCTACCACCACACGGTGGAGTCGAGGTTCTCGATCTCGTCCACCGGCAGCGTGTAGATCCCGCTGGAGAGGTACTTCCAGCCGTCGTCGGCGACGATGAACACCACGTTGCCCTCGTCCAGCTCGCCCGCGATGCGCACCGCCACGCGCGCGATCGCACCGGAGGAGACGCCCGCGAAGACGCTCTCCTCGTCGAGCAGCTTGCGCGTCCAGAGGATCGCGTCGCGGTTGGTCACAAAGATCTTGCGGTCCAGCAGCGACAGGTCGATGATCGGCGGGATGAAGCCGTCGTCGAGCGAGCGCAGACCCTGCACAGGCTCGCCCTGCATCGGCTCGGCCGCGACGATCTTCACCGCGTCCCCGAACGTCTCCTTCAGGCGCCGACCGTTGCCCATCAGCGTGCCCCCCGTGCCGAGCCCCGCCACGAACGCCGAGACCTCGTCGAGCTCCTCGAGGATCTCCAGCGCCGTGCCGTTGTAGTGGGCGGCTGGGTTCGCGGGGTTGCCGTACTGGTAGGGCATGTAGTAGGAGGCGTCGGCGTGGGCCATCTCCAGGGCCTTCTCGACGGCACCGTTGGAGCCCTTGGAGCCTTCGGAGTAGACGATCTGCGCGCCGTACATCCGCAGCAGCTGCGTGCGCTCGGGAGTCACGTTCTCTGGCATCACGACCTTCAGGCGGTAGCCCTTGCGCGAGCAGATCATTGCCAGCGAGATCCCCGTGTTGCCAGAGGTCGGCTCCAGGATCGTCTGGCCGGGGGACAGCGCCCCCTTCTCCTCGGCGTCCTCGATCAGCGCCCGCGCCACGCGGTCCTTGACCGAGCCCGTGGGGTTGCGCGACTCGAGCTTCGCCCAGACGCGCACGCCAGGCTTGGGCGACAGTCGCGGCAGCTCGATCAGCGGCGTGTTGCCGATCGACTGCACGACGTCGCCGTAGCGACCCCCGCAGGGCTTGTTGCGCAGACCCTCGGCGCCCATTACTTCACGGAATATAGCGGCACTCGCCGCTGGCTGGGCAACCAGTACGATGGGGGTGTGGGGAAAGGCTACGACTACGACTGGCTCGTGATCGGCTCGGGCTTCGGTGGCAGCGTGAGCGCGCTGCGCCTCTCCGAGAAGGGCCACCGCGTGGGGGTCCTAGAGTGCGGCCGGCGCTTCGCCGACCACGAGTTCCCCAAGTCCACCGCAGACGTGCGTCGCTACTCGTGGCGCCCGCACCTGGGGATGAAGGGCATCTTCCGGCTAACGCTCTTCCGCGACGTGGCCGTCGTCTCCGGCTGTGGCGTGGGCGGCGGCAGCCTCGGCTACGCCAACACCCTCTACGTGCCCCCCACCCAGTTCTTCGAGGACCGCCAGTGGGCAGAGATGGAGCAGTGGGAGAGCGCCCTGGCGCCCCACTACGCCGAGGCGCAGCGGATGTTGGGGGTGGTGCAGAACCCTCACGACGACCCGGCCGACGAGCTGCTGCGCGAGCTCGGCGAGCACCTCGGTGTCTCCGACACCTACCGGAAGACCCCGGTCGGAATCTTCTTCGGCGCCGAGGGCGAGGCCGGCAAGACCGTACCCGACCCCTTCTTCGACGGCGAGGGCCCCGAGCGCACCGGTTGCAAACTCTGCGGGCGCTGCATGGTCGGCTGCCCCCACGGCGCCAAGAACACGCTCGTGAAGAACTACCTGTACCTCGCCGAACGCCGCGGTGCTCAGGTGATGCCCGAACGCACGGTGATCGACGTCCGTCCGCTCGGCTCCGGCGACGGCAGCGAGGGCTACGAGGTCGAAAGCGTGCGCTCCGGGGCGTGGGTGCGCAAGCAGCGTCAGGTGCACCGCGCGCGGGGGGTCGTCGTCGCCGCCGGGCCGCTCGGTACCAACACGCTGCTGCAGCGCTGCCGCCTCGGCGGCTCGCTGCCGCGCATCTCCCCCAGCCTGGGGGAGCTCGTGCGCACCAACAGCGAGGCGATCCTGACCGTGACGGTCCCCGAGGACCAGGCAGCCGGCTTCACCAAGCGCGTGGCGATCACCTCGAGCATCTACCCCGACCCCCACACCCACATCGAGACCGTCTCCTACGGCGAGGACGGCGACTCGATGCGGATGTTCTACACGCTGCTCGTCGGCGACGGCACCCGCCTGACGCGCCCGCTGAAGCTGCTCGCGCAGATCCTGCTGCACCCCCGGCGCTTCGCCGAGGTGCTCTTCGCCAAGCGGTGGTCGCGGCGCACGATCATCCTGCTCGTGATGCAGACGCTCGACAACGCGATCGCGCTGCGTCCGCGCAAAGGCCCGTTCGGCACCCTGTGGCTGCGCACCGAACAGGACCCCGAACGCCCCAACCCAACCTTCATCCCAGTCGCCAACCAGGCGGCCGAATGGATCGCCAAGCGCACCGGCGGCATCGCCCAGAGCTCAGTGATGGAGGCGCTCTTCAACGTCCCCACGACCGCCCACATTCTCGGCGGCGCGGTGATCGCCCCCGACCCCGCGCGCGGCGTGGTCGACGCCCGCCAGCGCGTTTTTGGCTATGAGAACCTGCTCGTCTGCGACGGCTCGGCGATCCCCGCCAACGTCGGCGTGAACCCCTCCCTCACGATCACTGCCCTGGCCGAGCACGCGATGAGCTTCGTGCCCGCGGCGGGGGAGGCCGCCGCGGAGCACGCGACCACGCAGGCCCCGGCGTAGCAGGCAACTTTCGACCGTTGGTTGATGAGCTGGACCCGTCGCCTGGAGCCCCACTGGCGACCGGCACGGCTCGCATTACTTTCGACGTTTGGTCTTTTTCGGAGGTGGAGGTGGTCGTTTCGCTTTTGGACGCGTCGCTGGCGTGGATGTTCCCTGTGTGAGCTGCGTCACCTGGCCCCGAGCATTAGCCAGGACCACAGGAAGAGGGATAGAACCGAACTGCTCACCGTCAACACTGATCTCCATGCGGTAGAGGCCGATTCGGATCACCAATGCGGTCATCGAAAAGGCGATCTGCATAAATCGCTGCTCTCCGTTTAGCAATGGCTCAAGCGACTTCTCCGATCCGCTCTCGATTTCAAGCGGTGGAATGTTGGGTCGGCCAGTGGGGCCTATTAGTGCAAAGAGTAGGTTATGACTAGCTATAGCCTCGTCATCACTGACCTCAAGGCGAGCGAAGACCCCCAGCGACATCGGGAACGGGATATCCGGCACTTCAAACCGCGAAAGGCCGCCACCGTGAATGTAGAACTTGCCATCCGGGGGGGTCGAGACCGCATCAGCGATGAGGAATGCATCAAGCCGCATCGATGAGGTACTTCCCTTCTAGAATTTGCTTATACTCTGCGCCTAGCCGGAGCCTGATGATCTTCCACCACAGCTTCGTTCGCCACTCATCAGACAGAGACGCAAGACGGACGTGCTCAAGAAGCGAAGTCATACGTATCGGCTGCTCGCTCCACAGGTCAACGACCAGTTCCTCGAAGTTGCCTTCCGCCGGGAGCACAAGGTAGCGAGACATCTTGTCTTCTCGGGCTGCCTTCGGCCTGCCACCAGATAGCTGACTTATGGGATGGACCATCGCGACAGTGACTCGCCACTCGTAGCGTTCGCTTTCCGTCAAGGGCGTGTTCGGCTTCAGATATTTATCGCAATCGCAGTCGTGAGAAATCACCATGACGGTGGCGGTCGTCCCCAGAGAACATTCTAGGGTCGCCTCCTCAAAGAGGTCTCCCTGGTTCGCCTCGTGCTCCGACCGGTCAGCGTAAACTGCCAACGTTATCTAGAAGCCGAGCGGACCTGAGCCCTCGGGCCACTCCTCGGCGGGGTGGTCCGGTGCAGCCGGATTGAAAACCGGCGAGTAGTCCATCGTCTCTTCGATATGTCCGTCGAACTCGGAAGGCGGAGTCGCCCGTAACGCAGAAGGCGGAGCCTTGACAACGATCGCCACCGATCGGGTCGTCGTCGTAGCGCTGATCTGTTGCGGCGCTTCGACAGCGACCACCATCAGGCCCCCCCATTCGACTGGCGACTCTACCGAACGTGTCTGAGTCCATGAACCGAGCATCGAACTCTTCCTTCCTCAGCTTGATTGGTGGCTCTGCTGCTGCACGACTATCCATCCTTACACAGCTTGTGGGTCGATGTGGCGCCATACCGTCCTTTGTCGAGCAACGCTTGGGACGTTCTCGAGGCGAAGACCGTCCAGTTTGAGCGTGTATCAGTTCATCGACGGGTTCCGCATGTCGTTGGTGTGGTGGTCATCGAGGGGCGTGGACTCACCGGTCGGTAGTGCTCCCGGTGGACGCCATACGAGCGATTGCCGCACGCCCCACTGCACATGATACGAGGTGCGGTAGCGCAAGGCAGGCGGCCACCATCGCCAGCGCGATCCTACACCGGAGACGCGGATGCCGGCAAGGGCTCATTCGTCGTATCTCCGACTAGTCCCTGACGGGTGGGCATGGCAGGGAATCGCTGATTACAGGCCGCTCTGATTACGCGGCACAAGCGCTGGGGCGCTGGCCGAAACGGGGATTTGCGCCGCAGGCGCATGTCTCCCGGCTTCGGTCAACGTCCCGCTGACCACGCGCAGCGTCATCGCCCCGCGCAGTGGGACCAACGCGTTGAGCACGGCATCCCGGCCGGCGCGCAGACGGACGACGGTCCGCCACGCGCCGCTTCGCGCCTGGCGCTGCAGCAGGACCGGCTGAGCGGGGCGCATCAGGAGCGCCCAGACGCGCACGTGCGCGCGGTCCACGCGCAGCGGGTCGAACGGGAGGGTGAAGCCACGAAGAAAGGGCTTGGGGCGGGCGCCCGTGAGTTCTCCGCCCGGACCCGGGCTGTAGAGGCCGGCGGGCCGCGAGACCGTGACGGTGCCGCCCGTCGGGGTCGCCAGCGGCAGGTCGGGGTAGGGGTTGACCAGGAACTGCCAGTCGGCGAACCCGACACCCGCTACCCACAGCCGGTGCAGGGCGCGCGAGATCCACAGCGCCTGCAGGCGGCCGGGGACGCCGTGCGGGGACTGCGGAGCGCTTTCCCAGTTGAGCTCCGTGACCCACACCGGCTTCGGGCCCCGTGGCAGTACGGTGTGCAGGCGCTCGGCCCGGTCGAGCAGGTCGGTGACCTTGGCGATGTCGGAGATCGCCACGTCCTGCGAGGAGTGCGCAGGAAGGTCGGGGCCTTCGAAGGACAGCGGGTGGAAGGCGAGCACGTCGAAGTGCGGGGGATCGGGACACGCCGCCCCCCCTGTCTGAGCACTGCCCATCCGCGCACCACCTTGCGCACCCCCCGTCTGTGCACCACCCGTCAGCGCACCCCCCGCCCGCAGGCCCCCTTCCAGGCATAACAACCCGTCCAGGAACCGCAGCGGGGTCATCCGTCCCACGCCCGCCGGTTCCCCGTTGGGGGCGATGCCGGCGGTGAGCACCACGTCCCCCGGCGCGACCGCCTTGACGGCGGCGTAGAAGGCGTTGAGCAGCTGCCGGTAAAGCAGCGGCGAGAACGCGACCCAACGCCCCCCCTCCACGACCCACTGCGGCTCCAGGTAGCGGGCAAGGTTGGGCTCGTTCCACGCTTCGAAGAGCCGCACGCGCGGCAGCGCGCGGCCGGGCTCCAGCGGGTCGGGGAAGGAGCCGTCGTAGCGGCGAGCGACCGCCGTCGCGAAGGCCCCGAACGCGGCCGGGTCAGGCGCCCAGCTGCCCGGGTAGGCGTAGGGCCAGCGGTGCGGCGCTTCCGCGAAGGCTGGGGCGCGGGTGACGACCAGCAGCGGGGTCAGGCCGGCGGCGACCGTGTCGCGCACCGCGGCGTCAACCGCCGTGAAGTCGTAGGCGGGGCTCGACGGAGCGCTTGCGTCGAAGCCCGCGGGCTGGTCGGGGCTCACGATGTAGCGCCATTCCGCCGGTATCCGCACCACGCTTGCGCCGGTGGCACGGATGCGCTGCAGCGCCAGTTCACGCACCTGCGCATCGCTGCTCATCAACAGCGTGCTGTCCGAGATGCCACGTGTCAGCCCGCCCTTTGGGAACGGGCCGTAGAGCAGCGTGTGGTTCTGAGCCTGAACGAGCCGTGGGCCCGTGAACGGCGACGTGTGCCCCGGCGGCGGTTCGACGCCGTAGGGCCGTGGGGGTCCTTCGGCGCCGCCGGCCGAGGGCCGCGGCAGGACCGGCGGCGGTTGCAGCCAGGCGGGGACTCCAGCCTGCGCGGCACGAGCGTTGCCCGAGCCGGGTGCGCCGGCCCGCGCAGGCTGAGTATTGCCCGCGCTCGAGTGCAGTGCCCCGTGTGCGGCGCTCGCGCCCGACACCCCGGTGCACGCGGTCAGTGCGCCGACCACAACCAGCGCGCGGGAGAGTCGAGAGCGTGTCAGCCGCAAGCCGGCAGGCTAGCGATCGAGCGTGACGGCGCGTGTTTCGAGGTTCAGCTTGGCGCCCGACTGCGCTTTCAGCGTCGTGATCAGGACCCCCCGCACATGGCGGCTGTGGCTGAGCATGTGCCGGCCCTTGGCGGTGACGCGGAGCAGCACGCTCACCTTGCCCGCAGCGGCGGCCGACGCCGACCCGCGCGCCAGCAGCTGGGCGGCCGGCTTGTGCCGGTGGCCGTGGTCCCTGCCGCGGGCGGAGGCGTACGCGGGCACTGCGCCCCCGAGCTGGTAGAGATCCTGCGTGACCGTGCCCGGCTGGTTGATCGTCACCTGATCCGCCCAGCCCGAGCGCAGCAGCTTGAGGATCGTGGTGCGCAGCAGCTTGAAGATCGAGCCCTGCAGCGCCGGCACGGGCGGTGGCGGCGGCGGCGCGGGCGGCACCGGGCAGGCGCTCACGGGGCGGTCGTTCTCGCTGGTGTAGGTGAACGTCGCGCCGCCGGCGAGCGAGGTCTTCAGGTGCTCGACCGTACGCACGGTCTCCCCGAACGCCAGGGGCGTCAGGAAGTTGCCCGCGAAGGACGCGCCGGAGAGCGAAGTGATCTGCGCTTCGCCGCCCCGGCGGTGCGCCGTGTAGGTGGGGTGGGGCACGAGTGTGTAGAAGCTGCCTTCGACTTCCTCGTTGGCGGAGCGCTGCCCGGAGAAGTTCGTGGAGCCCGCGCAGACCGTCGGTTCCATCGAGGGCAGGCCGTCGTAGACGACCGAGCCGACGACGTTGCCGGCCGGGGATTCGAGGTAGACGACGTCCCCGACCTGCGGGACCTGCGAGAGCCACGTGCCCCCTTCCGACCCCGTGTTCTGAGCCACGGTCAGGCCGTTGTGTTCGATCCGCAGAGTGACCTGGACTTTGTGATCACGAGGAATGCGTACTTCGCCGCTGGTCGAGAGGATCGATTCTTCGGGCACCGTGGTCTCCCCCTCGACCACCTTGAGCGAGTATTCGGGGGCCTTGGGTTCTTCTTCCCACGCGGCGGCGGGAGCAGCGGACACCGCGCACGCGCCGACCACGAGCAGCGCAACGCACGAGGCGCGTCCGAACACGGGAATGGGGATGCCGCAGACCTTCATGCCGATGCGGTCCCATCGTGCGGCGGCCCGCGGCGATTGAGCTTTGCAAGAAAACTTGGACGCGGAGCGTAGAGCGCTGCTACCCGCCGGCCATCGCCGGGAGGATCACCAGCGTGTCCCCGTCACCCACGGCGGTGTCGAGACCATCGAGCACCCGCACATCCTCATCGTTGAGGTAGACGTTGACGTAGCGGTTGAGCTCACCCTCGGAGGAGAACAGTTGGCTGCTGGTGGCCGGGTGGTTGGCCGCGAGGTCGCGCAGCACCTCGCCGACGTTCTCGCCGGCGGCGGAGACCTCCCTCTCGCCACCTACCGAGGCGCGCAGCACCGGGGGTATCTTGATCGTGGCCATCTCGGACGCGCAGACTACCCTGCGGCCGCGCAGAATGCCTCGTAATCGGGGAACACGCCGAGCTCGTCGTCACGGATCTCCTCGGGGTCGCGCGAGCAGATCGGGCACTCAGGGTCGCGGTGGACCTTGACCTCGGTGAGTGTCGCCGCCAGCGCGTCGTAGAGGAGCAGGCGCCCGATCGCGGGGTCGCCGATGTCGAGGATCAGCTTCACGACCTCGGTGGCCTGCAGCAGGCCCATCGTCCCCGGCAGCACACCGAGCACGCCGTTGGCGCCGCAGGAGGGCGCGAGCTCCGCCGGCGGCGGCTCGCGGAAGAGGCAGCGGTAGCAGGGTCCGTCGTAGGGCTTGAACACCGAAAGCTGCCCGTCGAAGCCGAGGATCGAGGCGGAGACGACAGGGATCCGCAGGCGCACGGTGGCGTCGTTGAGCAGGTACCGGGTGGGGAAGTTGTCGACGCCGTCGACGATCACGTCCCACCCCTCGATGATCTCCATGATGTTCGACGCGTCCAGACGCACTGGGTACTTGACGACCTCGACGTCGGGGTTCAGCCCGTGGATCGTCTCCTCGGCGGAGTCCACCTTGGGGATGCCGATCCGCTGCGTGGAGTGGATCACCTGGCGCTGGAGGTTGGAGAGGTCCACCTCATCGTCGTCGACGATCCCCAGCGTGCCGACACCGGCGGCTGCGAGGTACAGCGCGGTGGGCGAGCCGAGGCCACCGGCGCCGAGCAGCAGCACGCGCGCGTCGAGCAGCTTCTGCTGACCCTCGGCGCCGATCTCGGGGATCAGCAGGTGGCGGGAGTAGCGCTCGCGCTGCTCGGCGGTGAGCGCGCGCGGGATCTCGACCTCGTAGCCGCGGTCCTTCCACAGCGTGATCCCGCCGATCATCGAGCGCACGTGCTCGTAGCCCATGTCCTCGATCATCGTGCGCGCCGCGTACGCCGAGCGGATGCCGGAGGCGCAGTAGAGGATCACCTCGGCGGAGCGATCCGGCACGGCGCTCTCGATGCGCGACTCGAGGTGGCCGCGGGGGATCGACTTCGCGCCGGGGAGGTGCCCGGTGGCGAACTCTTCGCTGCCGCGCACGTCCACGATCGCGACTCCCTCGCCGATCAGCTCCTTGACCTCGGAGGGATCGACCTCGTCGATGCGGCTCTTGATCTGGCGGAGCAGCTCCGCCGAGGACACGCTCATCTGAAAACTCCCAAACGGTGGTCGGGTTTCATGGACTTCAGAAAGTATAGCGCGTGTATGGGGTCCTCAAAGTTTAATCCACCACCGCCACACCACCACCCAAACGCCCTCAAGCCGGCCCTACATCAGCTGCCGCCAGCGCCCTCCGAGCGACCCCGCCGGGCGTGTCCTACACCCACCGCTGCCGGCGGCCGCCGAGCCAGGTCTCGAGCACCCTCAGCTCGTGCAGCCGTTCGGGGGCGACCCCGCGGGGGTCGCGGTCGAGCACGACGAGATCGGCGAGCATCCCGGGGCGTAGCGAGCCGACACGGTCGCCGAGCAGGACGTGGTCGGCGGGGTTGCAGGTGAGCGTGCGCAGCGCCTCGTCGAGCTTCAGTTGCTGGAAGGGCCCGAGCACGTCGTCGCTGTCGCGCATCAGACGAGTCGTCGCGGTGCGCAGGGTCAGGCAGGGGTCGAACCGGGTAGAGGGGGGAGTCACTGTGGCAGGAGCTCGCGAGGCCCTGCTCCAGGTCGCGGCGCAGCGAGTGGATGCGCGCGGCGCGCTCGGGGCCGAGCACGTGGTCGCGGAAGGCCTCCCCCCAGAAGTAGACGTCGTCGATCGTGTGGCTCACCGAAAGGCCCAGCGCCGCGGCCTGCGCGATCTGCTCGTCGGCGGCGAGCGTGAAGTGCTCGATGCGGTGGCGTGTGTCCGAGCGCCCCTCGGCGAGGATCGCCGCGTAGCAGCGCAGCGCCTGCTCGATCGCGCGGTCCCCTGTGGCGTGCACCACCAGCTGCCACCCCGCGTCGTGCCAGACACGCAGCGCCTCGCGCAGCTCGGTCTCGTCGTGGACCAGCCGCCCTTCCCCTCGACCGTTCAGGTAGGGCTCGCCCAGCGCGGCGGCGAAGTCCTGGACAGGGCCGTCCGCCCAGTGGGCGATCCCGACCACGTCGTAGCGCTCGTCGCCGCCTCCAGGGCTTGCGCCGAGCGCAGCGGCAAGCTCGGGGGTGAACGCCCCGCGTAAGCGGACCGGCGCCTCGGGCGTGCGCGCGAGCGAGCGCAGCAGCTCGTGCTCGGCCACACCTCCGAGCAGGCCGATCCCGGGGTCGTACACCGTGGTGCAGCCGCGTGCCGCGAGATCGCGCAGCGCGCGGGCACCCAGCTCGGCGGCGCGCTCGGGGGCATCCTCGAGCAGGCCGGCCGCCGCGTCCCGGTCGATGTCGGCGGCGGCCAGGGCGCTCTCCAGCACGTGCACGTGGGGCTCCACGAACCCCGGCAGCACCGCGTGCCCCTCGAGGTCGACGATCTCGGTACCAGGGGTGTAGTGACGTTTGACCTCGGTGAGGGAGCCGACTCCAAGGATCGTGGAGCCGCGGATCGCGAGCGCCTCCCCGAGCGGGTTGGCGTCGTCCACCGTGAGGATCGGCCCGCCCCTCAGGATCACCGCGCGCTCGGGTTCGGGCGCACGCGCGAACCTTGCGCCCGCGTCGGCCGGCGCGACTGCCGGCGCGAACGCCGGGACCGCGAGATTGCCCAGCACGCTGCGCGCGAGCGCAGCGACGCCAGGGGAGGACGCTACGCGCATCGGTGGAGCACCTCTTCCGTGAGTCAGTCTGCCAGGGTCGTCGAACAATACCGTGCAACCGATTACACAACTTCGCCTACGAAGCCCACGGAGCGTGAGCGCTCCTCCTGCTCGTCTCGCTCGCCTCTTACGCTCCATGCTCTCTATGCGTTCGGCACCCCGCCTTCGGCTCACTCCTGCCTCGAGGTCTGCATCTCTCGCCGCCACGCTCGCCGCGACGGCGCTTGCGCTCGCGGCGCTGGCGGGGTGCGCGACGGGCGGGTCCGGCGGCTCGGGCACAGCCCACTCGGGGGCAGCCGCCGACACGGCTTCGTCAGGAAGCGGCCCCTCCGCGACGGGGTTCGACGGGGCGCTGCTGCCCGGCAACCTGCACCCGTACGAGTTCACGCTCACCGACCAGTACGGGCGGCGCGTCTCGCTGCGCGCCTTGCGTGGCCGGGTGGTGGTACTCGCGTTCCTGTACACGTCCTCGAAGACCACCGCGCCGCTGATCGCCGAGCAGATCCGCGGAGCGCTCGACGAACTGGAAGGCCACACGTCGGGGGTCGCCGCGCTCGCGGTCAGCGTGGACCCGGCCGCCGACACCCCGGCACGCGCGCGGGCCTTCCTGCGCGAGCACTCGCTGACGGGACGCATGGAGTACCTGACGGGCAGCGCCGCGCAGCTGCGCCCCATCTGGCGCGCCTACCACGTCGTGCCGGCCGCCGCCGGCCCGCGGGCTACGAAGAGGGTGCGTTCGTGGTGCTGCTCGACCGGGCCGGCGCCGCGCGCGTGGAGTTCGCACTCGAAGAACTCACCCCGGAAGCGCTCGCGCATGATGTCCGCGAGTTGGAGAGCAAATAGCTCCTGATATCCTACCCGCCAGGTAGGTATTCAAGCGATGAGTGATCTGAGCGGGAAGGGGGCAGACCCCCCTCCCGACCTCCCCCCAAATGGGTAGGCATTCAAGATGATGTTCTCCACAAAGGCCGAGTACGGCGTGCGCGTGATGGTCGCCCTGGCGCAGCGGGCGGCTGCAGAGCCCCGAGGGCGAGGAACCGGTGGTCCCGCTCGCGGAGATCGCCGAGCGCGACGGGCTGCCGCAGGCGTACCTGGAGCACCTCGTGGCGCGGCTGCGCAAGGCGGGGCTGATCGAGAGCCGCCGAGGCTCGCGAGGCGGGTACATGCTCGCGCGGCCGGCGGCGGAGATCACGATGGCAGAGGTGGTGGAGGCGCTCGAGGGGTCGATCGCACCGATCGAGTGCATCTCCCAGAACGCGGACGGGTCCGTCGTGTGCTCGCGCGAGTCCGATCCCGACCACGTGTGCCCGACGAAGCTGCTGTGGACGCGCGTGCGCTTCTCGATCGTGAGCACGCTGATGAACACCACGCTCGCTGACCTGTTGCCGGCGCCGGTCGCCGGTGAGCCGCTGCCCACAATCGCCTGACCCAAAGGAGACCTAGTGAAAATCGAAACGGGAGGGGGTTCTGGGGGAGGGCCCGCCCTCCCCCAGCCAAAGAACATGGCCGACCTGGAGATTCGCAACCTGCACGTGCGCATCGAGGAGCGCGAGATTCTCAGAGGCGTAGACCTGACCGTCGAGCGCGGGGAGGTGCACGCGCTGATGGGCCCCAACGGCTCGGGCAAGTCGACGCTCGCCAACACCCTGCTGGGCCACCCCACCTACGAAGTGACCGAGGGGTCGATCCTCTTCAAGGGCGAGGACATCACCGAGGCCGAGCCACACGAGCGCGCGAGGGCAGGGCTGTTCCTCGCCTTCCAGTACCCGGTGTCGATCCCGGGGGTCTCCGTGGCGAACTTCCTGCGCATGGCGATCAACGCCAAGCGCGAGCAGCCGATCAACGTCAAGGAGTTCCGCACGCAGCTGCAGCACGCAATCGAGCTGCTCGACGTGGACCGCTCGTTCACCTCGCGCCACCTCAACGACGGGTTCTCCGGCGGGGAGAAGAAGCGCGCGGAGATCCTGCAGATGGCGATGCTCCAGCCGGACGTGGCGATCCTCGACGAGACGGACTCGGGCCTCGACATCGACGCGCTGCGCACGGTGGCCGAGGGGGTCGAGAAGCTGCACTCAGAGCAGGGCCTCGGCGCGCTGATCATCACCCACTACCAGCGCATCCTGCACTACATCAAGCCGCAGTTCGTGCACATCATGCTCGACGGGCGGATCGTGATGGAGGGCGGCGTGGAGCTCGTGGAGCGCCTGGAGCGCGAGGGGTACGACGAAATCCGCCGGGAGTTCGGCGAGCAGCCGGCGGCCGCGGCGGCCGGAGGCCAGGGTGCCTGACGCGGGCATGGGCGCAAACGGCGCGGGCACGGGCAGCGCGAGCGGGGTTGCGGTCAAGCCGGGGCGCCACCGCGAGGCGACTCTGTACCACGCGCTGCACGGGGCCGGCGCGGGCGACGGGCGCACGCTGGAGCAGTTGCGCGAGGCGGCGCTCACGGTGTACGAGTCCACCGCGCTGCCGGTGTGGCGGCGCTCGGGCTTCTGGACGACGAGCTTCGAGGAGCTCGACCTGGACGCGCTGGAGGTGCGCCACCACGCCCCCGGGGAGGCGCTCCCGGTGCTCGTGCGCGAGACGATCCCCAACCGCCCCCGCGCGGGACGGATCGTGCAGCTCGACGGGTCCGTCGTGCACGTGGAGCTCGACCCCGAGCTAGCCGCGCGCGGGGTCGTCCTCTGCTCGCTGGAGGACGCGGCGCGCGAGCACACCGAGGTGTTCACACAGTGGTACTCGAAGCGTCTGACGTATGAACGCCACAAGCTGGAGGCAGCCAACGCAGCGCTGTGGACCGGCGGCGCGTTCCTGCACGTACCCGCCGGCCTCGTGGTGGAGGAGCCGTTCGAGGTCGTGTACGCGATCGGCGGCCCGGGCGTCGCGCAGTACGGGCGCACGCTCGTCGTCGGCGAGCGGACGTCGGACTTCCGCGTGCACGAGTACGACCTGGCGGGCGACTTCGAGGGCCAGGCGCTGCACGCCGGCGCGTTCGAGCTGTACCTCAAGGACGGCGCGCGCTGCCGCCTCGCTCAGGTGCAGGATTGGGGCGCGGGCGAAGTGTTCGACGCCTCGACGCGCTTCGTGGGCGTCGGCCGCGACGCATACTGCCACTGGCTGCCCGCGCTGCTCGGCGGTCACCTGGTGCGCCAGCACCTGGAGTTGGCGGTGAGCGAGCCCGGCGGCGACATGGCCTTCCGCGGCGTGTTCTTCGCGGAGGAGAACGAGCTGCTGGACGTGTTCGCGGTGGACCTCCACGAGACCGGCCCCTCGGGCGGGGACGTGCACTGGCGCGGGGCCGCGACGGGCGCGAGCCGCGCGAGCTTCGAGGGGCTGATCCAGATCGACCCGGGCGCACAGCAGACGCACACGTACCTGCAGATCCACACGATGGCGCTCTCCCCGAAGACGCGCCTGGACGCGATCCCCTCGGTGCTGGTGAGCGCCGACGACGTGTCCGCCTCGCACGGCGGCACCGTGGGCGAGCTCGACGAGGACGCGATCTTCTACATGCAGTCCCGCGGCCTGGACCGCACGAGCGCGGTGCGCGTGATCGTCGAGGGCTTCTTCGAGCCACTGGTGAGCGAGCTGAAGGACGAGCCGCTGGAAGAGTTGGTGCGCGGCAAGGTCGCGGCGAAGCTCGCGCGCGCCCGGGAGGACATTGAGGCGTATGCGGCGAGCCGGTGAGGGAACAGCAATATTAAGGAGGACCCCCACAAGGGGGGTCGGGATGGGCGTTCGTTGCACGACACTGGGGCGCGTCCAGCGCGCCGGGCAGTGCACATGCGGGCGGATCAGAGGAGCTGGGTTGCGCTGTGCGGAACGGAGGCTCCAATGAGCGTCGCCCCGGCAGGGACCGATGCGCTCGCCGCAGGCACGGCGCACGCTGACGCCACTGATGAACTCGACGTGCGCGGGGACTTCCCGATCCTGACGCGCGAGTTCGATGGCCGTCCGCTCGTGTATCTCGATTCGGCGTCGACCGCGCAGAAGCCGCAGGTCGTGATCGATGCGGTGGCCGAGCATCTACAGGCGCACAACGCGAACGTGCATCGCGGCGTGTACAAGCTCGCGCAGGAGGCAGATACGGCGTACAACCGCGCCCGCCAGCGGGTCGCCGCGTTCACGGGCGCGGACGCGAAGACGACGGTCTTCACGAAGAACGTGACCGAGGCAATCAACCTCGTCGCGTATGCGTGGGGCCGCGCGAACGTGGGGCCCGGCGATGCAGTGGTAATCACGCAGATGGAGCATCACGCGAACATCGTGCCGTGGCAGCAGCTATGCAAAGAGCAGGGCGCAGAGCTGCGGTATCTGCACGTAGACGAGCAGGGAAAGCTCGACCCCGAGCAGCTCGACGCGGAGCTCGAACGGGGGAACGTGAAGGTCGTGGCGTTCACACACGTGTCAAACGTGCTCGGGACTGTGAACCCCGTCGCCGAGATGACAGCCCGCATCCGTGCCGCCGGCGCCGTGTCGCTCGTGGACGGCGCGCAGGCGGTCCCACATATGCCGGTCGATCTGAAAGCGCTGGGGGCAGACTTCTACGCCTGGACCGGCCACAAGGCGGTCGGGCCGACGGGCATCGGCGTCCTGCACGGAAACCGCGAGCTGCTGGAGGAGATGCCCCCGTTCCTCACCGGCGGGGACATGATCGCCTCGGTCAACTTCGAGAGCGCGACGTGGAACGAGCTGCCATACAAGTTCGAGGCCGGAACGCCGCCGATCGCCGAGGCCGTCGGCCTGGGCGTCGCCGTCGAGTACCTGAAGACCCTCGGGATGGAGCGGGTCCGCGCCCACGAGCTGGCGCTGACCGCGCACCTGCTGACCCACCTCGCCGAAGTCCCCGGATTGCGCGTCGTGGGCCCCCCGAGCGCGCAGGACCGCGGCGGCCTCGCGTCGTTCACGATCGAGGGTATGCACCCCCACGACATCGCCGAGCTCGCGAGCCGCGAGGGAGTGTGCATCCGCGCCGGCCACCACTGCGCGCAGCCGCTGATGCGCTGCCTGCACCTGGACGCCACCGCGCGCGCGAGCGTGGGTATCTACACCACCCCCGCGGAGATCGACGCGCTGATCGACGCGCTGAATGCGGGCCGCGAGGTCTTCGGGCTATGAGGGCCACCGTGAGCCGCGGACGGACTCTCCACACCGCGACGCTTTCCGCCCGTAGCCCGCAAGCCGACCGGCGAGCAGCCGCGAGGGGGACGCGCTGATGGACGACCTCTACCGCGACTACATCCTCGACCACTACAAGCGCCCCCGCAACTTCGGCGGGAGACTGGAGCCCCACGACCTGGAGGCGACCGAGCACAACCCCCTCTGCGGCGACGAGCTGAGCGTGCAGATCCGAGTCAAGGACGGCCGCATCGACGATCTCCGCTTCGACGGCCACGGCTGCGCGATCTCCCAGGCCGCCGCTTCGATCGCCTCCGAGGAGCTGAAGGGCATGGACCTGGAGGAGGTCGGCGCGCTCGGCGCCGACTGGATGCTCGACCTGCTCGGCATCCCGGTCTCCGCCACCCGGCGCAAGTGCGCGCTCCTGAACCTCAAGGTCGTGCGCGGCGCGGTCAGCGGCGACCACGACTGGCCGGCGTGAGCTAATCCGATCGCATCGCGATGCTCAGATAGGTGCATCGCGATGCTACGATGTGCCGGTGCGCACCACCGTGAACCTCGCAGACGATGTGGCCGCCGCGGTCGAGCAGCTGCGCCGCGAGCGCTCGCTCGGTCTGAGCGAGGCGGTCAACGAGTTGGCGCGCAGCGGCCTCGCCCGCCAGGGTGCCTCCCGCCCCAGATTCGTACAGCGCACCCACGAGCTCGGCCTCACGGTCGACGTGACGGACGTGGCCGAGGCGCTGGAGCAGATCGAAGGACCCGCCTGGCGCTGATGCTGCTCGACGCGAACCTGCTGCTGTTCGCCGTCGATCGAGAGAGCCCCTTTCACACGCCCGCCCGGGAGTGGCTCGACGACGTCCTCAACGGCGACCGGCGCGTGGGCCTGCCATGGCAGTCGCTCGCCGCGTTCCTGCGCATCGCTACCCACCCGCGTGCCTCCAAGCAGCCACTTGGCCCCGACGAGGCGTGGCAGCAGATCGAAGCGTGGCTCGCGTGCGAGGTCGTGTGGGTACCGGTGCCGACGGAGCGCCACGCAGCGGTTCTCGGCGACCTCGTCAAGCGCTACCGGCTACGGGGCAAAGTGATCACAGACGCGCAGCTCGCCGCCCTCGCGCTCGAGCACGGCCTGACCGTCTGCTCGGCGGATACAGACTTCGCGAGGTTCACCGAGCTGCGCTGGGAGAATCCGCTGAAGGGACACTGACTCGCACTCCCAGCCGTGGCTCAGTGCTTCTTCTTGTGGCGCCCCCCTGCTCCGCAGGTGGTCCGTCCCTGGGATGCCTGAGCAGCGCCCCGGGTCCGGCCTTCCGGTCCCTGAGCAACGCCCGGCTCCGCGCTGCGAACGCCGCTGGGGCCGCCTCGGGGCGGCCCTCATCAAAAAATCGGCCCTCCGCCCGCCGCGGGCGACTGGTCCTCCGCTGAACGCGGTAGAATCCCTACCTCAGAGCACGGGATTCCAGCGAAGGAGCTCTCATGGCCGCTACGGACACCACCAGGATCACCAAGCCCTCCCCGATCGTCGAGGACGAGCAGGGACAGCTGCGCGCGCGTCAGGGGATCTCGCGGGAGGTTGTGAGCGAGCTCTCGAAGATCAAGGGCGAGCCCGACTGGATGGCCGACAAACGGATCAAGGCGCTTGAGATCTTCGAACGCAAGCCGATGCCCACGTGGAGCATCGACCTCTCCGGGCTGAATCTCGACGACCTCGTGCTCTACTCGCCGCCGACCGCCGGGCGCTACGACTCCTGGGACGACGTCCCCGCGGAGATGAAGCAGACCTACGAGGACCTCGGCATCCCCCAGGCCGAGCGCGAGCATCTCGCCGGCGTCGTCGGGGTGTGGCGCCAGGAGCCGGTCTACGAGGGACTCAAGGAGGAGTACGCCAAGCAGGGCATCCTCTTCTGCTCGATGGACACCGCCGTCACCGAGTACCCCGAGCTGGTGCAGAAGTACTTCATGAACAAATGCGTCCCCGCGCAGGACAACAAGTTCTCAGCGCTCCACGGCGCGGTGTGGTCGGGCGGGGCCTTCTGCTACATCCCCAAGGGCGTCAAGTGCGACCTGCCGCTGCAGTCCTACTTCCGCATGGAGGGCGCCGGCGAGGGCACCTTCGAGCACACCCTGATCGTCGCCGACGAGGGCTCGGAGGTCTGCTACATCGAGGGCTGCACCGCGCAGACGTACTCGGTGAACTCGATGCACTCCGCCGTGGTCGAGATCTTCGTGCACGAGGGCGCCAAGGCCCGCTACACAACCGTGCAGAACTGGTCCAAGGACGTCTACAACCTCAACACCAAGCGCGCCGTCGTCGACGCCGGCGGGACCGTCGAGTGGGTCGGAGGCTCGATGGGGGCCAAGTACGTGATGCTCTACCCCGGCTCCTACCTGATGGGCGAGGGCGCTCGCGCCGACCACCTCAACGTCGGCGTCGCCTCCGGCGGCGTGCACAAGGACACCGGCGCCAAGGTCGTCCACCTCGCGCCCAACACGACCTCCAACATCCTCGCCAAGTCGATCTCCAAGGACGGCGGCATCATGGGCTACCGCGGCCTCGTGCGCATGGGGCCCCACTCAGCAGGGTCCAAGGCGCGCGTACAGTGCGACGGGCTGATGATGGACGGCCGCTCGCGCTCGGACACCTGGCCCGACATCCAGATCCAGAACCCCCACGTCACCGTCGCCCACGAGGCCACCGTCGGGCGCATCTCCGACGACCAGCTCTTCTACATGGGCTCCCGCGGGTTCACCGAGGACGAGGCCGCCGCGATGATAGTCAACGGCTTCATCGAGCCCGTCACGAAGGAGCTGCCGATGGAGTACGCGGTGGAGCTCAACCGGCTGATTCAGTTGGAGATGGTCGGCTCCATCGGCTGAGGGGCGCGACGGGCAGCGCCTGGCTGCGTCCTCGATCGCTCGTGTGCTGGCCGAAACGGGGATGCGAGCGAAGCGAGTGTCTCCCGGCTTCGGCACACTTCGCTCACTGCGTCCTTGCCATGCTTGCCCCTCGCGCCCCTCAGGGGCGTTGTGATGCAACAGCAGGCGCCAGATCCGCGTGAGTGTGGGCCTCCAGCAGTCGCCGCAGCACCGGCGGGCCCTCGTCCTCGACGGTCACGCAACCGCCAGGCCAGTAGGGGCTCTCGCCCGCAGTCGAGGTGAGGAAGTAGGAGTCGTACGTCCAGCAGCCCGCATTCACCAGGCGCGGGCCGCCGGGCGTGGTCCACTCGCTCGTGTCGTCGCGTGGCAGCGGGCCGGCGCGGTGGGTGTGGCCGAAGACGACGTACGCCGGGTCGGTGCGGCTCAGCTCCAGGCGCGCCGCCACCTCGCCCATCGCGCGCAGGCCCGCCCGGCGCAGCTCCCCGCTCGAGAAGGTCCGTGCCCAGGGGGCCGAGGCCTGCGCGGTTGAGCGCCGCCACGCCGAGCTGAAAGGAGCCCGCGAGCGCGCGCCGGCGCAGTGTGCGGCCAAGGCCCGCCATGCGGTGGTATCCGTTGAGCGGGTGGGTGGGCTCCAGCTCATCGCCATGCCCCGCCGTCGCAGCGCCCCCACCGCCCAGCGCGCGCCACGCGCGGACGGTCGTGCCGCCATTGAGCGTCTCGCCGGGGGGAGCCTGGCGGGCCACCGCATCGATCCACGCGAACACCGGGGTCATGATCGCCTCGTAGTCCTCGGGGCCGGCGAGCGAGTCGGCCGGGCGGCGCAGCACACGGCTCATCGCGCCGATGCCGAGGCGTTCGAGCGTCGGGATCGTGAGGTGGCAGTCGAGGTAGTGGCCGTGGGTGACGTACACGTCGGGGCGCACCCACAGGCCGGGGTAGGCGGCGCTCAGGCGAGCCGGGGCGGCCCACTCCGCCAGTTGGGCCACCATCGCCGAGGGGGTGGGCACGCCGGGCGTCACCTCGATGAGCTGCTCGGCTCCGAGCGGCGCCTGCGCAGGCAGTTCGCTGCGGCGCTCCAGCCACGGCTCGACGAGGGCGTGGTCGTGGTTGCCGGCGATCACGACGACCTCGCGGGCGGGCGGAACTCCGATCACCCGGCCGAGCTCCTCGAAGAACGGGCG
Source organism: uncultured Solirubrobacterales bacterium (assembly GCA_963725535.1). Taxonomy (GTDB): domain Bacteria; phylum Actinomycetota; class Thermoleophilia; order Solirubrobacterales; family Solirubrobacteraceae; genus Palsa-744. Next base: position 292,341 of record CAVRYX010000004.1, on the reverse strand, counting down.
TGCCGCCGCCAGCGCCTCGCGGCGCGGGCCGTGGCGCAACTCGAGCACGTCGCCCGCCAGCACCACGCGGTCGGCGTCACGCGCCTGCTCCAGCAGCGTTGCGCGCAACTCGGGGCGGCGCAGCAGGTCAACGCCGCCTGAGCTCCCGAGGTGCAGATCGGAGACGATCAGTGTGCGCACGGCGCCACCCGGGACCCTGAGGCGCCCGGCCGCTCACCCCACCGTGGGCGCGCCTCACCGCCCGGCGAACCTGTCCTGCCCGGGCGGGGCAACGCCGCTACGAGGCTCCCGCGGCCGCCACGGCCTCGCGGATCGGCTTGGGGAGCATGAAGCGGACGTCCTCGCGGGTCACGTGGAATTCGGCGATGCCCTCCTCGGGGACGCCGCGCGCGCGGAAGAAGTCGAGCAGCTCCACGACCAGCTCGTCGGGGGCGCTCGCGCCGGAGGAGACGCCCACCACGCGCCGGCCCGCGAGCCACTCCTCGCGCACCTCGCGGCTGTGGTCGATCAGGTACGCCTCGGTGCCGCAGTCGCGCGCGACCTCCACGAGGCGCACCGAGTTGGAGGAGTTGCGCGAGCCGATCACGAGCATCAGCTCGCACTTGCCCGCCAGCTGCTTGACCGCCGCCTGACGGTTGGTGGTCGCGTAACAGATGTCCTCCGTGCGGGGGCCCGCGATGCTCGGGAAGCGCTCGCGCAGGCGAGCCACGATCGCAGCCGTTTCGTGCACCGACAGCGTGGTCTGGGTGATGTAGGCGACCCGCTCGGGGTCCTCGACCTGCAGCGCGTCGACGTCGCGCTCGCTTTGCACGAGCACGATCCGCTCGGGCGCCTCCCCCATCGTGCCTTCGACCTCCTCGTGGCCGGCGTGGCCGACGAGCACCACCGTGTAGCCCTGCTCGGCGAAGCGCCGCGCCTCGACGTGTACCTTCGTGACCAGCGGGCACGTCGCGTCGATCGTCTGCAGGTGGCGGGCTTGCGCGTTGGCGCGCACGCTCGGCGCGACCCCGTGCGCGGAGAAGACCGTCACCGCGCCCTGCGGCACCTCCGTCTCCTCCTCGACGAACACCGCCCCCCGGGCGCGCAGCCCCGCGACTACGTGCTTGTTGTGGACGATCTCCTTGCGCACGTACACCGGCGGCCCGTGCAGCTCGAGCGCCCGTTCGACCGTCTGCACCGCGCGATCGACCCCCGCGCAGTACCCGCGCGGGGCGGCGAGCAGGATCTTCTCCACCGTGTTGGGGGCCACCTCGGCCTTCTCGGGCACCACGGGGATTGTAGGGGCCCGGCAGTGCGGCCTCCCGGGTGTCGCCGACCCCGAGACCCGCGCCCGTACTGCTGCGCACCCGCACGTCCAAGCGCGATCTCGCCACCGGCCCTTGCACTTCCGATTCGGCCGGATACCCTAGTTCGCCATGCCCCAGCGTCACCTCGACCGGCTCACAGCGACGGACGCCTCCTTCCTGCTCCAGGAGGGCCCCTCCTCGCACATGCACGTCGGTGGGCTGACGCTGCTGGAGGGGCCCCCGCCGGCGCTCGAGGAGTTCCTCGAACAGATCCGCCGGCGCCTGCACCTGGTACCCCGCTACCGCCACAAGCTCGCCTCTACGCACACCGCGCTCGACGCCAGCCGCCCGGTGTGGGTGGACGACCCGAACTTCAACCTCGAGTACCACGTGCGCCACACCGCGCTGCCGGCGCCGGGCGACTGGGAGCAGCTGTGCAATCTCACGGCGCGCATCTTCTCCCAGCAGCTCGACCGCTCCAAGCCGCTGTGGGAGATGTGGCTGATCGAGGGGCTGCGGGAGGACCGTTTCGCGCTGATCTCCAAGACCCACCACTCGCTGATCGACGGGATCGCGGGCGTGGACCTCGCGACGGTGCTGTTCGACCTCTCCCCCACCCCGCCGCCGGTCCGCCACTCCGGGCGCCCGTGGCAGCCCCACCACGAACCCGGCACCCTGGAGCTGCTCGCCGCGGGGGCGCGCGGGGCGCTGCGCGCGGGCGCCGAGCTACTCGCGGGGGCAGCCGACGCGCTGGCGCACCCCGACCACGCGCTGCACTCCGCGCGTGAGGCGGCCGAGGGCCTCGGGGAGATCGCCTGGGCGGTGCTGAACCCCGCGCCCTCGACGCCGCTGAACGTGGACATCGGGCCCCACCGGCGCTTCATCGGCGTCGGCTCTCCGCTGGCCGACTTCAAGCTCGTCAAGAACGCGTTCGACTGCACCGTCAACGACGTCGTGCTCGCCGTCGTGGCGGGCGCGCTGCGGGACTTCCTGCTCGACCGCGGGGTGCGCACCGAGGGACTCGAGCTGCGCGCGCTGGTCCCCGTCTCGGTGCGCGCCGAGGACGAGCACCACCAGGGGGGCAACCGCATCGTGGTGATGCGCGGCCCGCTCCCCGTCTACATGGCCGACCCGCTGCAGCGCCTACGCTTCGTCAAACGGGAGATGGACGGTCTGAAGGAGTCCAAGCAGGCGCTCGGCGCCGAGGTGATCGCGGGCGCGCAGAACTTCGCCCCGCCCACGCTCCTCGCGCAGGCCTCGCGCCTGAACTTCTCCACGCGCCTGTTCAACCTGATCGTCACCAACGTCCCCGGCCCCCAGTTCCCGCTCTACGTCCTGGGCCGCCGGATGCTCGAGGCTTACCCCGTGGCGTTCCTGCCCCAGCACCACGCTCTGGCGATCGCGATCATGTCCTACGACGGACAGATGAACTTCGGTCTGCTGGGCGATCTTGACGCCATGTACGACATCGACCGTTTCGGTGAGCGCATCGCCGAGGAGCTTGCTGCGCTGGTTTCGCTTGCGCGCGAGGCCGCCGCGGCGCAGTCGGCGTAGCGCTTGAAAGCCAAGCGCGAACTTGGCGTCCTCGCTCATCCGCTCGGGCGACCATGGGGGCACGAAGATCATCTCGCACTCCACGGCCTGTACGCCTTCGAGCTCCCCCACGAACTCTTCCATCTGTTCGGTCACCTGGGGGCCGATCGGGCACGCCGGGGTGGTGAGCGTGAAGGTGATGTGCACGCTTCCACCATCGACCTCCACCCCATATATAAGCCCCAACTCCACGAAGTCGAGGCCGAGCTCCGGGTCGATCACATTGGAGAGCGCGTCGAGGACGTCGTCAGCCTCTACGGTTGCAGCCGTGCCAAGCGAGGGCGCTGCCGGCTCGGCTGGGGAAGGAGCTGCGGATTCAGACACAGCTCCAGTCTACCCGCCTAGTTATCGCAACCCAAGCGATCCCATATATATAGCTGTATGCACTCGTTCGCCAGCTCGTTGGCACGGCCGCGGGAGAGCCTCGGTAGGACGGTGTCGAGCACCTGGTCCTCGGCGACGCCCTCCTGGAAGGCCTCCTCGCCGCGGAAGCCTGCTGCGATCTTCAGCGCCTCGCGGCGGTTCTCGCCGAGGCTGTGGAAGATGCCTTGCAGGAAGGCGGTGTTCGCGATCGGCTGGCCCACCTCCAGCGAGGCGTGCCAGGCGGCGAGCAGCTGCAGGTCGTCGTCGTCGAGGTCCGCGATCGCCTTCGCGTAGTGGACCGAGAGCTCCTGGTCGGGGATGTCGTCAACCCACGCCCGCACGACCTCGCCCACGAGCTGTCTGCGCGCCTCACGGCCGACCGACTCTGCGACCACCCGGATCGCGTCCTGCGGTTCGATGAAGCAGAGCGGCATCGCCGCAGACTGTAAGCACCGCGCAGGACGGCAAATTTCAGCTTGGGGGCGCGAGGCCGGGATTCAGGGCCCACGAGCCCTCAGAGGTCGAGCGCCGCGCTCAGAGGTCGAGCGCCGCGCGCGCGCGCTCCAGCGCGTGGCCGTCCAGCGCCTCGGAGGGGACGCCCAACGTCGCCCGCTCTCCCGTCTCCCAGTTGGCGAGCGCCAGGTCGAGCGCTTCGACCGGCACCGACGCCGCCTTCGCTAGCTCCCGCGCGCGGGGCTCGAGGTGGATTGGGTCGCCGATCCCGAAGACGCGCTTGGCGCCCAGCGTGGCGAGGTCGCCGTGCGCGGCGCCCGGCGCGTTCGTGAGGTACAGGGCGTCGGCGCGCACCTCGCACAGCCCGACACGGCCGAGCGTGAGGAGCAGCTCGTAGCGGCCCATCCGCGCGAGGCCGGGGAGCGTGAGCCGTTCGAAGAGCCGCTCGAAGCGCCGGCCGGGGGTCCAGGCGGGGTCCCCCACGAACGCGGGCGCCCAGCCGACGGTGTCGACCACAGTGGACACGGGGACGCCGGTCTGCTGCCCGCCCGCCCCGACCGCGTGCCCCGGCGTCCCGACCGTGTGCCCCGGCGGCGCCCCCGACCCGTCGGCCTGCTGTGCGGCGCGGTCGGCCCACTGCAGGTAGGCACTGAGCGTGGCGTCCCCCCGCGCGGGGTCGTGCGAGGTGCGGGGGCCGAGCGGGATGCCCTCCAGGTCCGGGAGCTCGCCCGCGCGCCAGTCGGCCTCGAGCGCGCTGCGGACGCCGGCGAATGGATCGGAGTCCCGCCCACCCTCCAGCGGGCAGAGGTAGGCACTCAGGAAGCACATCCACGCGGCCTGCTCGGAGTCCTCCTCCTCGCGCATCTCCCCGTAGAGGTCCGGCGGCGCGGTGGTGAGCGCCAGCAGGCGGCCCTCAGCGAACGCGATCTCCTCAGCCAGACGCTCGGCGTCCTGGGAGGCGCGCAGCCCGGGGGTCAGCGGCGAGCGGTAGCCGTCGTCCTCAGCGCGGCGTTCGTGGCTGACGTGCAGCCCGGCGCCCCGTCGGCCTCGGACGGCCCCGCCGCGACGTGCGCCGCCCGCGGAGGCGCGAGCGCTCTGCTTGGACCCGTCGGCGTTCTTCGCGCGCGAGTGTTTGGCTGCACCCTCGGGCGGGGCGATCCCCGGCACGGTCTCACGGCAGATAGAGCAGCGCTCCACGAAGCGGTTGTGGCGACAAAATCTCTGCACTCAGGCCAGTCTAGGATGCAAGCGTCGCCGTCTCCGTGACCCGTGTGGGCAACGGCAAGGCAAAGCCCTGGGCCCGCGCCCGCGCAGCGCCGGCACGGCGCTCGTCGTCGAGCTCGACCACGTAGTTGGAGGCGTCAACCTGGATCGTGTGCCGCTTGGAGGCCCGGTAGCGGCGGCTCTGGCGGCGCAGCATCGCCTGCATGTCGTGCTGCATGTGCGCCGCGGAGGGCAGCGCGTACTCGCCCGTCAGGTGACCGGCCACGAGGCGGCTCTGCAGCTCGGCGATCGGCATGATCGCGCCCCACGGCTGAACGAAGCCGATGAAGTACAGCCCCTGGTGCTCGGGCGAGAAGACCCGCTTGTAGAGAACCAGGCGGTTCTCGGGCGCCGAGACGAGGCGCTCGTCGAGGAACGGGAAGCTGATGCGGTAGCCCGTGCAGTACACGACCAGGTCGGCCTGCTCCTCGCTGCCGTCGGCATAGCGCACACCCTCACCGGCGAGCTCGGCGATCTCCGGCTTGACCGTGATCGCGCCGTGGGCGAGGCGGTCGAGGATCCGCGAAGAGACCGTCGGGTGGGACTGCCCGAGGCGGTGGTCGGGCAGCGGCAGCCCGTAGCGGTCCATCGGGCCCACCGTCAACCGGGTGACGACCTGCATCCCGCGCAGCAGCCACTCGAACGGCACGCGGCTCGGGCGCACCCCCGCGTCGAGCGGGCGGCCGAGGATGTACTTGGGCACCACGTGGACCCCGCGGCGCGCGACGAGCGTGGTCGAGAGCGCGTGGTAGGAGGCGTCCACGGCGATGTCCATCGCGGAGTTGCCCATCCCCACCACGACCACCCGCCGGCCGGCGAGCTGGCTCGGTTCCTTGTAGTCGTGCGCGTGGATCTGCTCGCCGTCGAAGGAGCCCGGGATCGGCGGTTCCGGCCAGCGCGGCAGCCAGTGGTGACCGTTGGCGACGAGCAGCGCGTCGTAGCAGCGGACCTCACGTCCGCCCGCGGCGCCCTCACCCTCCAGCGTCACCTCCCACACGCCGTCCGCGCGCGGGTGGGCGTGCTCCACCCCCGTGTTGAAGGTGATCCGCTCGCGCAGGCCGAAGTGCTCGACGTAGTCGTCGAAGTAGCGCGCGATCTGGTCGTGGCGGGGGAAGTCGGGGTAGGAGACGGGCATCGGGTAGTCGGCGTACTCCATGCGCTCGCGCGAGGTGTTGATGTGCAGCGTCGAGTACGACGAGGACATCCCGTTGCGGTTGCCGAACACCCAGTTGCCGCCCACCTTGTCGGACTTCTCAAAGCAGTCGAAGGGGATGTCCCGGTCGGCGAGCGCCTTCGCCGCGGTGATCCCCGAGGAGCCCGCGCCGATGATGCACGCGCGGGGGAGCGTCATTCGACGCTGACCCCGCCGCTGACGTGCTGCGGCGGGCCCTCGGGTCCGTTGTCGGCGTCGGCGTGGCCGAGCAGAGCGCCGTCCTCGGGCAGCGGATCAACTGGGGCATTTCCGTTGCGCCGGCCGGCGAGGAAGCGGTCGACCATGCGCGCGCACTGGCGGCCCTCGTTGATCGCCCAGACGATCAGCGACTGCCCACGGCGCGCGTCGCCGGCGGCGAAGACGCCCTCGACGGAGGTCGTGTAGGGCTTGACGGCCTTGACGTTGCTGCGCGGGTCCCGCTCGACTCCGAGCTGGTCGAGCAGGGCCTGCTCGGGTCCGAGGAAGCCCATCGCGAGCAGCACCAGCTGGGCGGGCAGCTCCCGCTCGGTGCCGTCCACCGGCGCGAAGGGCGGCGCGGGGGCGGCGCGGGCGATGTGCAGCGCAGCCACCCCGCCGTCGGCGTCGTCGCTGAAGCGCGTGGTGGTCACCGCGTAGTCCTGCGCCCCGACGCCCTCCTCGCGCGCCTCCTCCATCGCGTAGGAGAGGCGGTACTTCAGCGGCCACTCCGGCCAGGGGGTGCGCTCATCCGGGCGGTGCGCGGGCGGCTCGGGCAGCAGCTCCAGCTGCACGATCGAGGCGGCGCCCTCGCGCAGCGCGTTGCCTACACAGTCCGCGCCGGTGTCGCCGCCGCCGATCACGACCACGTGCTTGCCGGCCGCGGTGATCGGAGCCGGTGGGGACTGGATCGCCGGGTGCTGGGGAGCGGTCGGCGCAGGGGTGGGTGGGGATTCCATTCCCTGCGCGACGGCGCGGTTGCACTGGTAGAGGTAGTCCATCGCAAAGTGGATCCCCCCGAGCTCGCGCCCGGGGACGGGCAGGTCGCGCGGCACGCGCGAGCCGGTGGCAAGCACGACCGCGTCGAAGCCGGCGCGCAGCTCCTGAGCTGAGATTTCGCGGCCGACGTCCACCCCGCAGCGCAGCTCGACGCCCTCGGCCACGAGCTGCTGCACACGGCGCTCGACGACCCGCTTCTCGATCTTGAAGTCGGGCACCCCAAAGCGCACCAGGCCGCCGGCGGCCTCGTCACGCTCGAACAGGACGACGCGGTGACCGGCGCGGCGCAACTGCTGGGCGGCGGCCATCCCCGCGGGCCCGGAGCCGACGACGGCGACCGCCTGGCCGGTTTCGCGCCGCGGCGAAGGGGGTTCCGGTTTGATCCAACCCTCCGCGAAGGCGCGCTCGATGACGGCGTACTCGATCTGTTTGATCGTCACCGCGTCGCCCTCGCGGATCTCCAGTACGCACGCCGCCTCGCACGGGGCGGGGCAGAGGCGCCCGGTGAAGTCGGGGAAGTTGTTGGTGGCGTGCAGCTGCGCGATCGCCTCCTGCCAGCGGTCGCGGTAGACGAGGTCGTTCCAGTCGGGGATCAGGTTGCCCAGCGGGCAGCCGTTGTGGCAGAAGGGCACCCCGCAATCCATGCAGCGGGCTCCCTGCTCGCGCAGCTCTGCCTCAGGGCGCAGCACGAGGAACTCGCGGTAGTCGTGCGCGCGCTCGTGCGGGTCGCGGTAGGGCAGGCCGCGCCGCTCGATCTCCAGGAAACCGCCGAGCTTGCCCATCAGGCGGCCGCGACTCCCTCGGCCTGCTCCTCTTCCGCGGCGCGTTCGGCGAGCACCCGCCGGTAGTCCCGAGGCATCACCTTCACGAACGCCCCCGTGGCGAGCAGCCCGTCCCACTCGGCAAGCACGCGCTGGGCTACGGGCGAGTCCGTGCGCTCGGCGTGCTCGCAGACCAACGCGCGCAGCTCCAGGGCGTCCGCGGCGGAGAGCCCTTCGAGGTCGACCATGCCCTGGTTGCAGCGCGCCCGGAAGGCGCCGGGCTCGTCGAGCACGTAGGCGATGCCGCCGGACATGCCGGCCGCGAAGTTGCGCCCGGTGGGGCCGAGCACGACCACCCGCCCGCCGGTCATGTACTCGCAGCCGTGGTCCCCGACGCCCTCAACGACGGCGTAGGCGCCGGAGTTGCGCACCGCGAAGCGCTCGCCGGCGAGGCCGCGGAAGAAAGCGCGCCCGGAGGTCGCCCCGTAGAGCACGGTGTTGCCGACGACCACGTTGTGCTCGGCGACGAAGTCGGGGGACATGCCGGCGCGCGGGCGGATCGCGAGCACCCCCCCGGAGAGACCCTTGCCGGCGTAGTCGTTGGCATCCCCGCGCAGGGTGAACGTCACCCCGGGTGCGAGCCACCCGCCGAAGCTCTGGCCCGCGGAGCCTTCGAAGTTGACCACGATCGAGTCGGGCGGGAGGCCGGCGGCGCCGCGGGCGCGCGCGATGTGGCTGGAGAGGATGCCCCCCACGCAGCGGTTGACGTTGCGGATCGGCAGCTGCACGGCGACGCGCTCACCGCGTTCGAGCGCCGGGCCGGCGCGCTCCACCAACTGCCAGTCGAGCGCGTCGTCGAGCACCGGCGGGGGCGGCTGCACCCGGTGGCGCGGTTCGCCGTCGGGCAGCTCGACGTGGGTGAGGATGTGCGTGAGGTTGACGCCGCGGGCCTTCCAGTGGTCGATCGCGGGGGCCGCGTCGAGCAGGTCCACGCGACCGACAGCCTCGTCGAGCGTGCGCAGCCCCAGCGAGGCGAGCAGCTCGCGGACTTCCTCAGCGACGAAGAAGAAGTAGTTGACGACGTGCTCGGGAGTCCCCTGGAAGCGCTCGCGCAGGACGGGGTCCTGGGTGGCGATGCCCACCGGGCAGGTGTTCAGGTGGCAGGCGCGCATCATGATGCAGCCGGTCGCGATCAGCGGCCCGGTGGAGAAGCCCATCTCGTCGGCCCCGAGCAGCGCGGCGATCAGCACGTCGCGGCCGGTCTTCAGCTGGCCGTCGGTCTGCACGACGATGCGCGAGCGCAGCTCGTTGAGCAGCAGCGTCTGCTGGGTCTCGGCGAGACCGATCTCCCACGGCACGCCCGCCGCCTGGATCGAGGAGAGCGGCGAGGCGCCAGTGCCGCCGTCGTGGCCGGCGATCAGCACACGGTCGGCGTTGGCCTTGGAGACGCCGGCGGCGACCGTGCCCACGCCGACCTCGGAGACGAGCTTGACCGAGACCTGCGCCTGCGGGTTGGCGCAGCGCAGGTCGTAGATCAGCTGCTTGAGATCCTCGATCGAGTAGATGTCGTGGTGGGGCGGCGGGGAGATCAGCCCGACGCCGGGGGTGGTGTGGCGGATCGAACCGATGTAGCGGTCCACCTTGTGGCCCGGCAGCTGGCCGCCCTCACCGGGCTTGGCGCCCTGGGCCATCTTGATCTGCAGCTCGTCGGCGTTGACCAGGTAGTGAATCGTCACCCCGAAGCGCCCCGAGGCGACCTGCTTGATCGCCGAGCGTCGCCGGTCGCCGTTGGGGTCGGGCTGAAAGCGCGCGGGGTCCTCGCCGCCCTCGCCCGTGTTGGAGCGCCCGCCGAGCCGGTTCATCGCGATCGCGAGCGTCTCGTGCGCCTCGCGTGAGATCGAGCCGAGGGACATCGCACCGGTGCAGAAGCGCCGCACGATCTCCTTGGCGGGCTCAACCTCCTCCAGCGCGATCGGCTCGCAGCCGGCCGTGCCGAGCGCCAGCAGCCCACGCAGCGTGGCCTGCCGCGCGGCGTCCTCGTTGACCGCGCGCGCGTACTCGCGGTAGCGGGCAAAGGCCGGGCTCTCGCGCACGGAGACGTGCGCGGCGGCGTCCCCCGCGAGCGCAGCGGCCACGTCCCCGTCCTCGGCGGCGCGCACGGCGTGCTGCACGAGCGCGATCGTCTCGGGGTTCCAGATGTGGCGCTCGCCGTCGCGCCGCCACGCGTACACCCCGCCGACGGGGAGCAGGTCGTCGGTGGCGGAGCCCGGCCACCCGCGCGCGTGACGCTCCAGCGCCTCGACGGCCAACTGCTGTAGGCCGACCCCACCGATCCGCGAGGCGGTGCCGGTGAAGTGGCGGTCGACCAGCTCGCGCGAGAGCCCGACGGCCTCGAAGATCTGCGCGGAGCGGTAGGACTGGATCGTGGAGATGCCCATCTTGGAGATCGTCTTGAGCAGCCCTTTGCCGATCGCCTTGACGACGTTCTGAGAGGCCTCCTCGGAGGAGAGCGTGGTGGCGGCGGACCCGTTCGCCGGGCGCTCGATCAGACCGCGAAAGGCGAGCTCATCGAGCGTCTCCAGCAGCAGGTACGGGTTGACGGCGGACACCCCGTAGCCGATGAGCGTCGCGAAGTGGTGCACCTCGCGCGGCTCACCCGACTCGAGCACGATCCCCGCGCGCAGGCGAGTGCCTTCGCGCACGAGGTGGTGGTGCACCGCGGAGACCGCGAGCAGCGAGGGGATCGGCGCACGCGCCGGCCCCAGCGAGCGGTCGGAGAGGATCAGGATGTTGACCCTGCGGGCGATCGCCTCGTGGGCCTGCGCGCAGAGGCGCCCGAGCGCCCGCTCCATGCCGGCGGGCCCCTCGGCGACGGGCCAGGTGCAGTCGAGCGTCTGCGCGGAGAACTCCTCGTGGGCGACGTGGCGCAGCGTCTCGAGCTCGCGGTTGAGCAGCACGGGCTGGCGCAGGATCAGCTTGTGCGCGTGGGCCGGCGTCTCGTCGAAGAGGTTGAGCTCGGTGCCGAGGCTCGTGGCGAGGCTCATCACGATCTCCTCGCGGATCGGGTCGATCGGCGGGTTGGTGACCTGCGCGAAGAGCTGCTTGAAGTAGGAGAACAGCGGCGGGGACTGGTCGGAGAGGACGGCGAGCGCGAGGTCGTTGCCCATCGAGCCGACCGGCTCGGCCCCGTCGCGCGCCATCGGTGTGAGTAGCACCCGCAGGTCCTCCTGGGTGTAGCCGAAGGCGCGCTGGCGGGCGTGCAGCGGCTGGTCGGAGATCGTCACCGCTTCGGAGGGGGGCAGGTCGTCGAACAGCACGGAGTTGCGCACGAACCACTCCCCGTAGGGCCGGCGGGTGGCGACGTCGCGCTTGACCTCGCCGTCCTCGACGATGCACCCCCGGGCGAGGTCGACGAGGAACAGCTTGCCGGGCTGCAGACGCCCGAGACGCCGGATGCGCTCGGGCGCGATGTCGAGCAGTCCGCACTCCGAGCCGAGCACCACGAGGCCGTCGACGGTCTCCACCCAGCGCCCCGGCCGCAGGCCGTTGCGGTCGAGCGTGGCGCCGATCAGGCGCCCGTCGGTGAACGCAACCGAGGCGGGGCCGTCCCAGGGCTCCATCAGGCAGGAGTGGAAGGCGTAGAAGTCCCGCAGCTCCTGCGGCAGGTCGTCGCGTTCGCGAAAGGCCTCGGGGATCATCATCATCACCGCGTGCGGCAGCGAGCGCCCGGCGAGCAGCAGCAGCTCGAGCACGCGGTCGAAGGTCGCGGAGTCCGAGTCGCCGGGCTTCACGACGGGCAGGATCTTGGGGAGGTCGGCGCCGAACAGCTCGGACTGGAGCTCGGACTCGCGGGCGCGCATCCACGAGACGTTGCCCATCACGGTGTTGAACTCCCCGTTGTGGCAGACCACGCGGTAGGGGTGCGCGAGCTCCCAGGAGGGAAACGTGTTGGTCGAGAAGCGCGAGTGCACGAGCGCCAGCGCGCTGCGGGTGCGCGGGTCGCGCAGGTCGGGGTAGAAGCCGCCGAGCTGGTGGGAGATCAACATGCCCTTGTAGTTGAGGGTGCGCGAGGAGGACGAGGTCACGTACAGACCAGCGGCGGCGGGGTCGAGCTCGCAGACACGGCGGATCACGTAGAGCTTGCGCTCGAAGGCGTCCTGGTCAAAGTCCGCTCCCCCCTGCGCCTCCTCGGGCGTCCCGACGAACAGCTGCCAGATCGCGGGGCGACAGGCGCCGGCGGTGCGCCCCATGTGGGCGGTGTCAACGGGCACCTCACGCCAGCCGAGCACGCGCTGACCCTCGGCGCGGACGGTGCGCTCGAGCAGTTCGCGCAGCGGCGCGCACTCCTCGTCACGGAGCGGTAGGAAACACATCAGCACCCCGTAGTGCCCGAGCGGGGGCAGGGGGAAGTCGAGCACCCCGCGAAACAGCTCGTCGGGCATCTGCAGGAGGATCCCGGCGCCGTCCCCGGTCGTGGGGTCCGCCCCGGAGGCGCCACGGTGCTCGAGGTTCTCCAAGGCGCCGATCGCCTGCGCGATCACCTCGTGGGTGGGGCGGGCGTCCAGCCGCGCGACCAGGCCCACACCGCACGCGTCGTGCTCAAACCGGGGGTCGTAGAGGCCGACGGCCTTGGGCGGCTGGCGGGTGTGCGAAGTCATGGAAGTGCTCACGGGGGGACGGTGCTTCCTGCACGGACAGGCCTTCCGTGCAGGTGGTGAGGGCACCTGAGGCGGAGGCTGAAGCGTAGCAGTGGACCGGGGACGGAATCCAACGGCGCCACCCGCCCCCGTCCAAGCGTCCAGCGCCCAGAACGTCCGCCCGGGTGCTCGCGTATGCTCATTTGCAGCAGGGTCCGCGGAAGCGGACACGGCAGTACACCACCGACGGCCAGCGCGGGATGTGTGAAAACCGTCCCCGCAGGGCACCATCACTCAAGACAGCCCGCGCCCCCGAGAGAAGCTGGGAGAAGCGAACCGACTATGACGCCCGACATGCAGCTGGCGTTGCCGGCACGTGCGGAGAACATCGCGATCGTGCGCCACGCGTTCGGCGCGCTGGGCGACGCGTACGCGCTCGACGAGCAGGTCCTTCTCGGACATCCGCCTGGCGGTCACGGAGGCGTGCACGAACGTGGTCGTCCACGCCTACCCAGACGGTGCGGAGGGCCCGATGGAGGTGTGCGCAACCCTGTGGGGAGACGAGTTGAGGGTGGTGGTGCGCGACGAGGGCCGCGGCATCGGCCCACGCCCGGACAGCCCCGGCCTGGGTCTCGGCCTGCCGCTGATCGCCTCGCTCACCGAGAACGTGGAGTTGGGGCACGACGGGGACGAGCGCACGGAGGTGCGCATGACGTTCTCGCTGACGGCGCCCCTCCGCCACGACGGCGTCGCGGCCGGCCAAGCGGTCTCCGGCACGGCCGACCCGCCGACGGGCCCGTGAGCGAGTACGAGAGCTCGGCGTCGCTGCGTCTCGCCAACGGCCCGCTGGTGGGGCCGGTGTTGTGCAGGGTCGTGTCGATGGTGCTCGCGCGGGCGGACTGCCCGATGGACCGCATCGAGGACGCGATGTCGGTGTGCGACACGCTCAGCGCCCACGCCCCCGCCCGAACGGACAACAGCCACGTCACGTTCGCGGTGAGCGTACGCGGCAGGGCGCTCGAGCTGCGCGTGAGCGAGCTCCCGGAGCGGGCCGCCAACCGGCTGGTGCAGGACGCCGTGCTGCCGGGGGTGGGCAACGTGTTGGAGCGGATGACAGACGAGCTGCGGGTTGAGCCGGCAGTGGGGGACGCCGGCGAGGAGCTCGTGGTGGGGCTAGCGTTCTGACTAGCCACCCTGGACTAGCAGCTCTGGACTAGCCGCTCTGGGGCTGCTTCTTCTTGGCGGCGGGAGCTTTCCCGGCAGAGTTCTTGGCGGCGGGCGCTTTCCCAGCGGATTTCTTGACGGCGGCGGGAGTCCCAGAAGCTTTCTTCGCGCCCGCCCCGGCGACCTTCGTACGTCGTCCCGGGCCACGGCGGCCGTTGCCGGACTCGCCCGTGGAGGACCCGGCGAACACAGCCTCGTCCTCGCGGCGGGCGCGCACCTGGGCGAGGGAGGCCTCCAGGGCGCTCATCAGGTCGGCGGCCTGCAAAGGCTCCTCCAGGACGGGGGGTTCCAGCACGACCTGCTCGCCGCCCGCCTTGCGGTCGATCAGCTCGAGCAGCGCCTCGCGGTAGGTGTCGTGGTAATTGGCGGGATCGAAGGGGCGCGCGATCGACTCGACGAGGCGGTGGGCGACGTCGAGCTCATGAGCTCCCAGCTCCACCTCCTCCGCTTCGCGGAGCTCGCCGAGCTCGGAGGAGCGCTGGATCTCGTCGGCGAAGTTCAGGGTGGTCATCAGCAGTAGCCCCTCGCGCGGGTGGACCACGACGAGCTGCTGGCGGGAGCGCAGCACGACACGCCCGACGGCGACCTTGCCGGTGTCGCGCATCGCCTCCAGCAGCAGCCGGTAGGGGCGTGCGCCCCCGCGGGAGGGCGCGAGGAAGTAGGGGCGGTCGAAGAAGATGGGGTCGATCTCCTCGAGCTGCACGAAGTCCTCGATCTCGATGGAGCGCGTGAAGGCCGGTTCCAGGGCGGCGAACTCCTCTGGCTCGATCACGACGTGCCGCCCGGGGGCGATCTCGTAGCCTTTGACGATCTCCTCGAAGGGGACCTCCTCACCCTCCGCCGAGCAGTAGCGCCGTTGCACGATGCGCGCGTGGTCGGTGGCGTGCAGCTGGTGAAAGCGCACGGAGCGAGAGACGACCGCGGAGTAGAGCTTGACCGGCACAGAGACCAGGCCAAAGGTGAGTGTCCCTTTCCACATCGAGTGGGGCATCAGCACAGTGTGACCGGTACAGCCTCGAAGTCAAGCCCTGAATGACTCCTCGCCGTCCCCAAGCCCGGCGCGCATGCGCGCGAGGGCCTGGCGGATGAGACGCGAGACCTGCATCTGGGAGACGCCGATGCGCTCACCGATCTCCGCCTGGGTGAGGTCCGCGCCGAAGCGCAGCCGCAGGACGACACGTTCGCGGGGGGTGAGGCGGGCCAGCAGCGGCTCCAGGGTGGCGCGCTCCTCGGCGCGCTGGAAGCCGTCCTCGTGCGTGCCGAGCGTGTCGGCGACGCTTTCTCCCGCCTCCTCTCCGTGGGTGGCGGAGCGCGAGGCGTCGAGCGAGGTCGCGCGGTAGGCGGCGGCAGCCTCCAGCGCGTCCAGCACCTGCTCGGCGGAGGCGCCCACGGCGTCTGCGATCTCGCTCACCGACGGCGAGCGGCGCTGGCCCACCGAGAGGCGCGTGACCGCGTGGTCCACACGCAGCGCGAGCTCCTGCAGGTCCCGGGGGACGCGCACCGACCAGGTGCGGTCGCGGAAGTGACGGCGCAACTCCCCGAGGATCGTGGGGACCGCGTAGCTGGAGAAGACCACCTCGCGCTTCGCGTCAAAGCGGTCGATCGCCTTGATGAGACCCAGAGAGGCGACCTGCACGAGGTCCTCCAGCGGCTCCTCCGCACGCTGGTAGCGGCGGGCCAGGCGCCGAGCGAGCGGGAGGTAGCGCTCGATCAGTACCTCGCGCGCGCGCGTGTCACCGTCGCGCGTACGGGCGAAAAGCTCCGCGTCGGCCTCACCGCGTACGTGCTCGACGATCGCCGCCTGGGGTGGCTGGGGCAAGGCACCAAATCCAGGCGGGCCGCTCGCGGAGCCGGTCGGCCTCATCACACGAGCATAGGGCCTATGCCGGGTAGACCCGGCACACCTGGATGCGGCCGATTGCCTTCGTGAGGCTTTGTCCTCGGGCTCGACTTGGCCCACCAAGCCTTCGCCCTTGCGTCCGCGCCTCACTCGACCCTCGACCACCCCAGGCGCACGTCTCTACCGGCATAGGCCCTGCGCCGCGCGCAGAGAGCTCTCACGCAGCACGCTTCCCACGGTCGCGGGGCTGTTCAGCCAGCAGCGCGCCTGCGCGCCACCCCCGGCCACGGTGAGGTCCGCCACGGGCCGCTCCAGCGTGCGCGCCAGCGCTGGCAGCTCGGGCACCAGCGCGGGGGCCAGCCAGGTGATGGGCGCACCACCAGACCAGCGCTCGAAGTCGCAGGAGCCGCTCAGCAGCAGGCGCTCGCGCGCACGGGTCAGCGCGACGTAGACGATCCGCTCCTCCTCCGCCGCCTCCGCGTGGCGGCGCTCCTCGCAGAGCTCCTCGTAGCGCAGGCACCCCACTGGCGGGGAGCCGTCGAGGCTCACGAGGCGCAGGCCAAGGCGCTCGCCGTCCACCAGCAGGTCGGGGGGCGTGACGGCAGGAGCGCGGCCCAGGTCGGCGAGGCACACCACCGGGAACTCGAGTCCCTTGGCAGCGTGGATCGTCATGAGGCGCACCGCGTCGGGCTCCGAGCCCGTGGGGGCGTGTGGCTCGGAGCCCTCGGAGAACGCTTCGCGGTGGGCGACGTGGTCGAGGAAGCCCCGCAGGTCGCGCCCCTCCGCGGCTTCGAAGCGGCGAGCGAGGCGCAGCAGCTTGTGGATGTTCGCCAGGCGTCGCTCGCCCCAGGTGAGGGAGAGCACGTGGCGTTCGTAGCCGGAGTGGGCGATCGCGCGCAGCAGCAGCTCGGCGAGGGGGTGCGCCGGCGCGGCGTGGCGCTCAGCCGCGAAGTGGGCGGCGAAGCCCGCAAGGCGCTCGCGGTCGCGGGCGGGAAGGCTCGCGTAGAGCGCGCCCTCCGATCCACGACCGTCCGCGCGCGGACTCTCCGTACCGCCCCCCTGGCCCGCGCCCTGCCCGCTGGCGATCGTGGCCCACGCGCCACCCCCCGACGCGCGCGCCTGGAGCGCCACCAACGCAAGACCGTCGGAGGAAAGCCCCACGAGCGGGGAGGCGAGCACGGAGTAGAGCGCGAGCTCGTCCAGCGGGTTTGCGAGCGCGCGCAGCCACGCCACCAGGTCGCCGACCTGAGGGTGGCCCCAAAAGGCGCCGACGGCCGCAAGCGTGCGCAGGCCGCGCTCCTCCAGGGCCCGCTCGTATACCGGCAGGTCGCCGGCGGCGCGCAGCAGTACCGCCACGTCCCCCGCCGCGGCCTGTCCGGCGTCCACGAGCTCGGCGACGCGCTGAGCCAGCAGGCGCGCTTCAGCGTGGCGCCAGAGAGCCGCCGGCGGCAGCGTCCCGGCGACGGCCTGCGCGAGCGGCTGGGTGGGTAGCGTCCGGGCCCCGCACTCCGACCAGGCGCGCCGGTCGGTGAGCAGCAACTCGATCAGCGGCCCCTCGTCGGAGCCGTCCTCGCGCGCGGCGAGAAGCGGAGAGTAGGCGTCTCCGACGCGCTCGGCGAAGACACCGTTGACGGCGGCGATCAGCGGGGGGCGACTGCGAAAGTTGTGCGACAACGCGAGCGCCGCTCCCTCGGCGTCCAGCCGACGGCGGCGCTCGCGGAAGAGCCCCACCTCGGCGTGGCGGAAGCCGTAGATCGACTGCAGGGCGTCGCCGACCGTGAACAGGTTGTCGTGCTCCAGGAGCTCCAGTAAGGAGAGCTGGCGGCGGTTGGTGTCCTGGAACTCGTCCACCATCAGCAGCTCCAGGCGCTCCGCCCACGCCCTGCGCACGCCCTCGTGGCGCTCCAGCAAGTCCCGCGCACGCAGCTCGAGGTCGTCGAAGTCGAGTGCAGAGCGCGCGCGCTTGAGCTCCGCGTAGCGGCTGCCGAACCGCTCCAGCGCCTCGCCCAGCACAGCGCACGCCCGGACCGCCGCCAGCTCCGTGGGTTCAACCAGAGAGTCGGGCGAAGCGGCGTGGGGCTCGGCGGGATCGACCGAGGACGGCGAGTCGAGCGCCGGGAGCGAGCGGGCGGCGTCGGGCAGCGTGGGCCGGCTCACCCCCCGGCTGCGGAGCTCGGCGTACACGCCCAGCACCATCCCCCGCGCGCGGTCCGCGCCGTAGGCGGCGAGCAGGTCAACAGCCTCCCCGCGGCGCTCCCCTGCTAACAGGCCGGCGAGCGCGTGGCGGAAAGCGAGCAGCGCCAGGCGCCCGGCGGAGGCCTCGTCGAGGATCGCGAAGTCGGGGTCGAGGCCCGCCACGAGCGCGTGCGTGCGCAGCAGGCGCGCGCAGAAGCCGTGGAAGGTGCCGATCGCGGCGCCCTCGGTGTCACGCGCAGCCTCCCGCTCGCCGAGCTCCAGCAGGCGCGCGCGCACCCGCCCGCGCAGCTCCGCGGCAGCGCGCTCGGTGAAGGTGATCGCGAGGATCCGCCCCGGGGCGACCCCGTCCTCACGCACGGCTCGCACGAAGCGTTCAACGAGCACCGAGGTCTTCCCGGTGCCCGCCCCAGCGGACAGCAGCAGTGAACCGCGGCGGCGCGCGGCGGCCTCCTCCTGCTCGGGTGTCAGGGCGGGCGCTCCCGGGAGCGCAACGGTTTGCCTCATCCCTAACGCTCGCACCGGCAGATCGCGGGGTACGCGCACCCGGAGCCCCCGAAGCCGCAGGTCTGCGGCCGCGCCTCCAGGGCTCCCGCGCGCGCCTGCCCGGCGGCGGCCCGCGCCGCCGCGAGGACCTCCTCCACGAGCTCGCGCACCTCGGCGGGCTCACGCGCGTCACCGCGCACGCAGGCGAGCTCCACCCCCTCCCCCTGCGCGAGCACCCCACGGGCACGCAGGTCGCGGCCGGAGAGCGGCTGGTAGAAGCCCCCCACCGCGTGCACGTCGGGCAGGGCCTCCACCGCGCGCATGTAGAGGGCCGCCTGGAAGCTGCGCTCCGCCACCCACCGGTCAGGCGGGGGAGCGAGGGTGCCCTTGTAGTCGTACACCACTGCAGCGCCCCCCGGCGCGAGGTCGACGCGGTCGACGCGGCCCCGCACCTCCACCCCCTCGCCAAGGTCCAGCGCCGGCAGCCCCCCAAGCTCGTCCGGGAAGCCGAAGGGCAACTCGAAGTGGGTCGGCTCCAGCGCGCTCTCCTGGTCGGCCTCTGAGCGCTCGCCCGCGGCGTGGACCAGGTAGCGCTCCAGGTCGGCCTCCAGCCGGCGGCGCACTCCCGGCACGCGCTCTGGCGCGGTGGAGAGCGGGCGCTCGCCCGCGTGGCGGGCCAGGGCGGCGTGCAGCAACTCGCGCGCGCGGGGTACCCGCTCAGGGGTCAGGCGCGCGGAGCCCGTCTCCCGTCGCAGACCCTCCAGCACGTCGTGCAACGCCGCGTGCGCGAGGCCCCCGCGGGCCAGCGGCTCGGCGTCGGGCTCGAGGTCCTCCGCGACGAGCAGCCGCTCCACGAACCACCGCACCGGACAGCCGGCCCACGTCTGCAGGCCCGAGGCCGACCACAGCCGCTGCTCGCGCAGCTCCGCCAACACCCGCGGGTCGCTCAGCGGCGCGATCCCGCCCGCGGGGGCACCGGCGGAGGACTCGTAGCCGCCGTTCCCCGGCTCGTACCCCACCGACGGGCCCGCTAGAGGAGGGCCAAGCCTCGCCACGCCCAAACCCCTCCCCTCGCCCACCTCACCCAGCGCACGCCGGGTGCGACCGAAACCGGGAGACACTCGCCTTTGGCTCGCATCCCCGTTTCGGCCAGCGTGGAGGTCGCACGCGAACAGGTCGCACACGTCGTCCACGAACAGCGAGCGGGCGCTTGGCACGCCATCGTCGTCCGCGGTGTGCCAACTCAGCACGAGCAGCTCCTCGGGGCGCGAGACCGCGGCGTACAGCAGGTACCGCTCCGCGGCCAAGGCGTCCACGACGCGTCCCAGCCGCAGCCCCGAGGCTTCCGCGAGCCCGCGGCGGTCCTCCTCGGAGAGGAACGGCTCGGGCCGCGCGGGCGCGGGGAACACACCTTCCTGCAGACCGCACACGAACAACGCGCGCACCCTGCGCGCGCGCAGGGCGAGCGGATCGAGCACGGCCACAGCCGGGGTCCCCAGAGGTTCCTCCTCCCCGACCACCACCTCCAGCCCACGCAGGATCGCGAGGAGTCCGTGCGCGTCCGGGGCGAGCTCGGGCGCGGAGTGGGCGAGCTCGCGTAACTCCTCGAGCGCCGCGCGGCCCGCGGCCAGCGCACGCGCCTCGGGCTGCTCCGCAGGCGAGAACGCCTCTCCACCAGGCGCGAGCGACTCATCCCCAGGCGGGAGTGCATCCTCCCCAGGCGACAGTTCCTCCTCCGCGGGCAAGAGCGCCGACCCGACCGGAAAGAGCCTCCCCTGGCCGGGCGCGAGCGCCTCTCCAGCGGCCGCGAGCGGCTCCTCCGCGGGCCGCCGCGGGGGGGAGGCCAGGCGCTCGAGCTCCTCCGCGACGCGGGCGACCAGCGCCGCGGGGCCTTGCTGCGCCGCCGCCCCCAGCCGGTCCAGGGTCTCCAGCGGCCAGTGGGCGGTCTCCCACAGCGCACGCACCTGGACCGCGGTGGACGCTCCCACCCGCCGGGCACGCCGTTCCAGGTCGTCCGCGAGCTCGGGGCGAGCCAGCACTCCGGGCGCCCGCAGCCACGCCAGGAGGTCCCCCGCTCCAGCGTCCTCCCCGGCGGGGAACACCGCGGCGAGCAGCCCCACCAGCGAGCGACCGAGGGCGGTGTGCGCGAACGGCACGCGTCGCTCCAGCGCGAACGGGACGCCGCGGGCGCGGAAGACCTCCCCCAGCAGCTCCGCCACGCTCCCGGGGGCCCGGTGGGCGACGGCGATCTCCCCGGCCGGCACCCCGCGGGCCAGGAGACCGCGGATGTCCTCCGCGACGAGCTCGAGCTCCGCACGCTCGCCCCCGCCCTCCAGCAGCCGCACCGCTCCCGCCGCGGGGGCCGCGGGGGCGTCGGGCTCGAACAGGAAGCGCTCCAGGTGGTGCAGCGCGGGGCGCGCGGCGGGCGCGTAGTAGTCCGCGCGGGGCCCCACGGGGTGGTGGACGGCCGCGAGGGGCCGCAGGCGCTGGAAGGTGTCCCCGCGGCCGGCGAACGCCACGCGGCCCGGCTCGTAGGCGAGCGAGACCGTCACCGGGGCGTCCACCACAACGCCGAGCGTCTCCACCGTGTCCAGCTGCAGCCCCGCGAGGTCGTCGAAGCCGTAGAGCAGCACCGGCGTGGCGCCCCACGCCGCGGGGGTGCGGCGCAGCGCGTCGAGCGCGAGCGTCGCGCGGCGCTCGGGGCCTGCGCGTCCGAGCTCCTCGCTCGCGCGGCGGTAGGCCGCGTAAAGCTCCGCGAGCTCCCGTGCGCGGGGAGCGTGCGCGGAGTCCGCCGCGGTCCACGCTGCGAGCGCTTCGCGCAGGCGTCCGGGGGACACCCGCGCGACCTCGAGCTCCCCGACGAGCGCCGCCAGCGCGCGCACCACGCCGGGGGTCGCGTGGAGCGGGTTCGCGTCGGGGGTCACCTGGAGCGGGTTCGGGTGGACCGGGTTCAAGCTCGCGCCTTCTGTGGGCCCGCCGGCACGCTGCAGCGCCGCCGTCCCCCCCTCCGCCTCCGCCCCCTCCGTCGTGGCTCCTCCCCCGCGCGCGCGGGGCCCTCCCCCGCGCCCGCGGGACCAGGCAGCCGCGAGCACCCGCTCGAGGGCGAGCCGGCCGAGCGGCCGCTCGATGCCGGCCGACCCCCGAGCAGCGGCGCGGCGGAGCACCTCGGCGAGCAGACCCCCGAAGCGCTCCACCCGCACCCCCTCCACGAGCCCCCCGCGGACGAGCTCGCTGCGGTAGTGCTCCACGTCAGCCCGGGTGGGCACCACTAGCAGCGGCTGCTCTCCCCGAGCGTGGTGGGCGCGCAGCGCGTCCATCACCACGCGGGCCTTGCCGGCGTTGGCGGGTCCGGTTACGAGCGTGAGCGGCACGGGCGCCCATAGTGGCGCACCCACCCGACGGTGTAGCGGCGCCCCTACGCCACCGACTGAGCCGCCACGGCCTCGACCCCGCCATCAGCGGGAACCTCAACCGCGGCACCGTCCCCCGCGCCCTCCTGGTCAGGCGGCTTGGCCCCCTCCTTCGCCCAAGACTCGTTGAACTCGACGCGCCATTTCCCGTCGACGCCCTGCTGAAGCGCAAGGTGAGCGCGGAAGGAGCGCCCGGAGCGCCCGCGAAAGCCGGTGACGGGCCGGGCGGTGTAGCCGGTGCGGATCAGCTCGCGGGCAATCGCAAGGGACAGCTGCTTGCCTGCTTTGGCCTTCCAGATGACGAACCCGCACCCGGGGTCGTTGCGCGCCCAGCAGGAAAAGCCCTTGCGGTTTTCCACGATGGGGTGCCCGCACACCGGGCAGGGCCCGAGCGTGGCTTTGGGGATGCGCACGTCTTTGAGCGCGTGGTCGAGCATTTTCACGGTCTCCCCGGCGAAGCCGGCGATGTCGTGCATGAAGTGCTCGCGGGAGTCCTCCCCGCGCTCGATCGCGTCGAGGCGGTGCTCCCAGCGCCCGGTGAGTTCGGGGGAGGTGAGCGGGTGGTGACCCAGCAGGCGCACCACGTTGAGGCCCTTCTCGGTGGCCACCAGCGAGCGTCCGTCGCGCTCGAGGTAGCCGACGGAGATGAGTCGCTCGATGATCGCGGCGCGGGTCGCGGGGGTGCCGATCCCGGACTCCTTCATCGCCTCGCGCAGCTCGTCGTCGTCGACGAGCTTGCCGGCGGTCTCCATCGCACCGAGCAGCGAGGCGTCCGAGTAGCGCCGGGGGGGCTTGGTCTCCTTGGCAAGGCTCTTGATCTCGCGGGTCTGCACGGGCTCGCCCTCGAGCAGGCGGGGCAGGGGCTGCTCGACGCCCTCGTCCTCCTCGGCGCCGGGGCCGCCTTCGCGGCCGGTCTCGGGGGTGCTCTCCCCGTAGACCCCGCGCCAGCCGGGCACGATCAGGACCTTGCCGCGGGTGCGGAACACGTAGTGCCCGGCGCGCGGCCCCGCGGCGGCTGGGATGGTGGTCTCCACGCGGGTATTCTCGAACACGGCCTCGGGGTGGAAGATCGCCAGGAACCGCCGGACGGCGAGGTCGTAGACGCGACGGTCGTCGTCGGACATGCGCTCGACGGAGTGCTCGGACCGAGTGGGGATGATGGCGTGGTGGTCGGTGACCTTGGCGTCGTCGACCACACGCGCGAGGGGGAGCTTGTCGAGACCCGTGACAAAGGCGGCAGCGCGGGCGTACTCCTTGTGGGAGCCCACCAGCTCGGCGGTGGGCTTGATCTCGGGGATCATGTCTTTGGTCAGGTAGCGGGAGTTGGTGCGCGGGTAGGTGAGCGCCTTGTGCTCCTCGTAGAGGCGCTGCGCGGCGGCGAGGGTGCGCCGCGCGGAGAAGCCGAAGCGGGTGTTGGCGTCGCGCTGCAGCGAGGTCAGGTCGTACAGCAGCGGCGCGCGCTCGCGCGCCTCCTTGACCTCGAGCTTGGTGACGGTCGCCTCCCGCCCGGTGCAGGCCTCGACGATCGCGACCGCTTCCTCCTCGGTCGCGAGACGCGGTTTGGCGCCGGCGTGGAAGCGCCCGGTGTAGACGCGCTCCCTGGCCTCGTCCTCCCCGTCCTCGTCCCCGGAGGTCGAACCCCCGTCGCCCTCTCCGTCGATCGGGTCCCCACCCGCTCCCGCGGCGAAGACGGCGTCCACGAGCCAGTAAGGCTCGGGCACAAACGCTTTGATCTCCTCCTCGCGGCGGGCGACGATGGCGAGCGTGGGGGTCTGCACGCGCCCGAGCGAGACGGCCCCGTCGAAGGAGGAGCGCAGGCGGATGGTGGCGGCGCGAGTGGCGTTCATGCCGACGATCCAGTCGGACTCCGAGCGCGAGCGGGCGGCCTGCTCGAGCAGCGCGACCTCGGAGGCGGGGCGCAGCGAGTCGAAGGCGGCGCGCATCGCGGAGGTGGTCATCGAGTTCAACCACAGGCGCCGCACGGGCAGCGAGGAGCCGGCCTTCTCGTAGATGTAGGCGAAGATCAGCTCCCCCTCGCGGCCGGCGTCACAGGCGTTGATGACCTCGCCGACGTCCTCGCGGGAGAGCTGGCGGGTGACGACCGACATCTGCTTGCGCGAGCGCTCGTCGCGCACGACGAGCTTGAAGCGGTCGGGCACGATCGGCAGGTCCTCCATGCGCCAACGCTTGAACTTGGGGTCGTACTCGTCGGGTTCAGCGAGCTGCACGAGGTGGCCGACGGCCCACGTGACGACGTACTCCTCGGCCTCCAGCCAGCCCTCCTCCTTCTTGAAGGTCCCAGGCAGCACGCGCGCGAGGTCGCGCCCCACGGAGGGCTTCTCGGCGATCACCAGGGTCTTCGGCACGGAGGTCAGCCTAGCGGTTGGTCTCACCGGGGTCTTTTTGGGATCGTCCACGCGGGTGGGTGCCGCCACCGAGCGGGTGCGCGCTGGGCCTCCTACCCAGCGGCAGCGCGAAGTGCGCCCGACTGACACGCCGACCTTACGCGGTGTCGCAGCGCCCGGTTTCGACCGCAGGCCCGTCCGCCCCGGTCGTTTCGAGCAGGTGCGCGACAGTGGCGTCGGCGACGCCGTAGCCGCCGGGGGGCCCGGCGCCGGTGGTGCCGGCAAAGACGGTGGTGAGGACCGCGCCCCCGGAGTCCACCACGGGCCCCCCGGAGTTGCCGGGGCGCACGAGGCCGCGCAAGGGGGTGAGCAGGCGCGAGACGGGCCCCTGGCCGTAGGCATTCTGGGTGAGCACCTGCTCGGAAGCCCCGATGCGCGCGGCCTGGACATCGAAGGGGCCGTTTTCGGGGTACCCGAGGATCGCTCCCCCGAGCCCCCCGGAGGGGTTCGAGACGAGGCTCAACGAGGGGAGCCCGAGGCCGGGGACGCGCAGCAGCGCGAGGTCGACCGTCGGGTCGAAGGCGATCGCCTGCGCGGGGAGGCCGGGAGGCTGGCCGGCGACCTCCACGGTGGTGTCGTCCTCACCGGCGACGACGTGGGCGTTGGTGAGCACCTCTTCGGGCCGCACGACCCACCCGGAGCCCTCGATCGCCAGCCCGCAGGCGGTGCCAAGCACGCGCACGACCGAGCGCGAGGCGGCCTGCACCCCGGGAGTGGCGGCGATGAGCGGCGGGGGCGCCGCGAGCGCGGGCAGCGGACCGGGGAGCGAGGGCAGCGGGTCCAACCGCGAGAGCGCGTTGAGGATCGGGCCGGAGGGCGGCAGCAGCCCGTTGAGGTCGCGCAGGATCGCCGAGCGCTGGATGTCGGCGCGCAGCGTGACGGCTGTCGGGATCTGCGCGGCGACGGCGGCGACGATCCACACGATCCCGAGACCCACCGCGGCGGAGAGCAGCGCGCCCAGCGCGCCGTCGAGCAGACCGAGACCGGGAATCAGGCGAGTGGTGCTGCGCAGCCGCCAGCCGAGCCCCTCCAGGCCGGTGGCGAGGATCGCGCCGGCGAGGATCGCGCCGATGAGGCCGAAGGCGGGGGCGTAGGGCGAGGCGGAGCCCTGGGGAAGCAGCAGCGGGCCGACGCGGGTCCCGACGAACGCGCCGAGGGCGAAGCCCCCGAAGGAGAGCACGCCCACGATGAAGCCTTGCCGCAGGCCGAAGAGGGCCAGGACGGCGATGAACGCGAGGATTGCCCAGTCGAGCGACGTCACGCCCATGTTCTACCGTTCCGCGTTGTGAGAACCGGCGTAGAGCGATGACTGTCGCATCCTCTTCCAGCCGGGGAGGGCGGTCACAGAGGGCAGGCCACCGCAGCAGGGACCTCCAGAGCAGCAGCAGCCCACGCGCACGGCGCGCCCGACCGGTGATCGCGCTGGCGGCCGCGGCGTTCGCGGTGGGGGCGATCGTGGGAGCGGAGCACTCCGCCTCATCGGCCGCGCCCGCACTCGCGGCCCGCTTCGTGGCAGCGTGGGCAAGGGGGAACTACGCGGCGATGTACGGCGAGCTGGCCCCCACCTCGCAGCGGGAGGTGACGGCGAGCCAGTTCGCGCAGGCCTACCAGGAAGACCTGACGACGGCGACCGCCAGCGGCGAGTGGGTGACGGGCGCCCCGCGGGCAGCGGCCGGGGGTGTGGAGGTGGTGCCGGTGCGAGTGCGCACGCGACTGTGGGGGACCCTCGCAGAGAGCTTCAGGCTGCCGGTGGCGGCGGAGCCCGACGAAGGCGCAGAGCGGGTGGCGTGGTCGCGCTCGCTCGCTTTCCCCGGCCTACGGCCGGGAGAGGTGTTGAGCAGGCGCACGACGCTGCCCCCGAGAGCGACGCTGGAGGCGCGCAACGGGTCGGTACTCGCGGAAGGGCCGGCGAGCGCGGCGGGGCAGCGTAGCTCGCCGTTGGGCGCGGCGGCGGACGATGTCGTGGGCGAAGTGGGGCCGATCCCCGCGAGCAGCCGCCAGGCGTTGGAAGCGCAGGGAGTGCCGGGCAACGCGATCGTGGGCGTGAGCGGCCTGGAGCTCACGGAGGACGAACGCCTGCGGGGGACCCCGGGGGGCGAACTGCTCGCCGTCAGCGCCCCGGCCGGTCAGTCGCCAAGCGTGGGCACCTCCGCCGCAGGCACGCCAGCCGCGGGCACTACCACCACAGGCACCACCACGGGCACTTCCGCCGCAAGCACCACCCCTACGGGCACCACCACCGCAGGCGGCGAACGGGTGCTGGCGAGCGTCGCCCCGCACGCGGGGAGCACGGTGCGCACCACGATCTCCCCTGCGCTGCAGAGCGCAGCGGTGAGCGCGTTGGGAGGGCAGTACGGAGGGGTGGTCGCACTGGAACCGGCCAGTGGCCAGGTGGAGGCGGTGGCGGGGATCGCCCTTGAAGCGCTGCAGCCGCCGGGCTCGACGTTCAAGATGGTCACCGTGAGCGGGGTGCTGCAGGCGGGGATCGCCACCCCGCGGAGCACGTTCGCCGACGCGACGGAGGCGACGCTGGACGGGGTGGAACTGCACAACGCCAACGGGGAGGAATGCGGAGGGACCCTGGTGGAAGCATTCGCGGTGTCGTGCAACTCGGTGTTCGCCCCGCTGGGGGTGAAGCTGGGGGCGGCACGGCTGGTGGCGACGGCGGAACGGTTCGGCTTCAACCACCCCTCGGGGATCGCGGGCGCGGCCGAGAGCACCCTCCCCCCGGCCGCGGAAATCCAGGGGGAACTGGCAGTGGGCTCCACGGCGATCGGCCAGGACAAGGTGCTGGCGAGCCCTCTGGAGATGGCGACGGTGGCGGCGACGATCGCCGACGGGGGCCGGCGGCCGACGCCGAGCCTCGTGTCTGAACCCGACGCAAGCCACCCCACGGTGCGGGCAGTCAGCTCCGCAACGGCGCGCACGGTCAGGGGCATGATGATTGAAGTGGTGCGCTACGGCACGGGCACCGCGGCGGCGATCCCGGGGGTGGTGGTGGCGGGCAAGACGGGCACCGCGGAACTCGGCAGCCCGACCTCGTGCGCGGCGGTGGGCTCCGAACAGAAACCCGCGGAAGGCGAAGAACACGCCTCCAAGGAACACCCCTCCGAAGCGAGCAGCTGCGCCGCTGAACAGAACAACCCGCAGAACACCGACGCGTGGTTCGCGGCGTTCGCCCCGGCGCTGCACCCAAAGGTCGTGGTGGGGGTGCTGATGGTGCGCGACGGCGCGGGCGGAGCGACCGCGGCGCCGGTGGCGCGGCAGGTGATCGAAGCGGCCCTGCAGCCGGGCGGCCTCGGCTAGACAGCCGGGAGCTGCCTAGGCTAGAGAGGTCCGCTAGATGTAGTTCCTAGCAACGTTCGTCAGCCTTGAGCCGGGCGGCTTGTGGCTGAGGGCGCCGTGTGGTCGTGTGAAGTTGTAGTGCTTCAGCCAGGGGAGGAGCGCTGCGGTTCGTTCGTTGCTTGTCTGAAAGACGCGGCCGTAGGCCCACTCGCGCTGCAGTGTTTGGATGAAGCGCTCCGCCTTGCCGTTGGTGCGTGGGCGGTAAGGGCGTGTGCGTAGGTGGCGCAGCTGAAGCTCGCGGCAAGCCGCGGCGTGGACGTGAGAGCGATAGGAAGAGCCGTTGTCGGTCATCACGCGCTGCACGGTGATGGCGTGGCTGGCGAAGAACTCGAGCGCCCGGCGCAGGAAGGCGACGGCTGTTGTGCCCTTCTCATCGGTGAGCACCTCGGCATAGGCCAGGCGGCTGTGGTCGTCGATCGCGACGTGGACGAACTCCCAGCCGGCATCGCCGACGCGACGACCGTCGGGCGTGTAGGTGTTCTTGCTCTGCCCCCGGCGATCGCCGGTGATGCGGTGTCCGGGTTTGAGGATCCTTCCGAGCTTCTTGACGTCGATGTGGATCAGCTCACCCGGTCGCCGGCGCTCATAGCGGTTCGGCGGCTCTGGGGGATCGAGTCGGGAGCGCTTGCCCAGACCGACGCGCTTGAGCACCGCCGAGACGGTCGAGAGCGCCATCCGCAGGGCTATCGCGATCTGGGAGGCGGTCATCCGCAGCCGTCTCAGGCGAACGATCTCTCGGACACGCTCTGGCGATGTCTTGTGCGGGATACGCTTCGGTGCTGAGGAGCGATCGAGCAACCCCTCCGCGCCCTCGGCTCGCCAGCGGGCGATCCAGCGACGCGCCGTGCGGTCGGTGATCCCGGCGGCCTCGGCCGCCTCCATCACCGACCAGCCATCATCAACGCGATCAACGAGCAGCTGCCTGCTCTTCGGACAGGTCCGAGCGTTAGCGTGCAACTTCATCCGGTGTCCTCCTTGGGCTGGTGGCTTCGACACCAATCAGCCTCCAAGGAGGCCCGGATGACAAACCGGACGAACCTACTCAGGAACTACAGCTAGACGTCCAGTTCCGCGGAGGCCGTCTGGGAGGGGTCGCGAGGATCGACGATCTTCAGCGTCAGGGGCCGCTCGCTAAGCGATTCGACCTTGATCTTGTAGAGCAGCACCGCCCCCTGGGTAGGGCCCTCGGAGGCGACGGTGTCGGTGGCGGGGACCCGGTTGTTGGGGGCCACGTACCCGGCACGGTAGGCAAAGAGGTTGGTGGCGTCGGGGACGACCGGGTAGTAGACGTGGCCTTCGGTGTCGGAGACCGTGAGGTCCGTGGCCACGGGGTGGGGCACGGAGGTGTTGTTGTAGACCTGCATGAACACCCCGAACCACTCTTCTCCGGGGCGCAGCTGCCACTGGGCGTGGGTGAGGCCGGCGAGGTAGGCGGAGTCTTCGGTGTCGTAGGGGTTCAGCTCGCGCGAGATCTGGACCTCGTAGATGAGCGGCCCCACGTTGAGGTAGGGAGCGTTCTTGCCCGAGGACCCGGCGTAGGTGCCGGTCGTGACCCGTGTGTGGGAGTCCCCGCAGGCTCCAAGGCCGAGTGCCGCGAGGGCGGCGAGGCAGGCGAGGGTCGTCGTACGCGAGAAGCGGGACATGCGACGCGGCAGTCTACCCACCGGCGATAGTGACGCGCTGGCCGCGCCCCTCTCCCGTCTCGATGATCGAACGCAGCCGGCGCAGCGCCTTGCGGTTCTTGCGCCGCAGCCACCCACGCGCGCCGAAGGACTCGAGGAGCCGGTCGGAGAACGTGTGGGGCTGGGTCTCCACGGTGAACCGCACGCGCGTGGTGCCACCCGCGTCGGGGGCGAGCTCGTAGACGCCGAGGGTGCGCACGCGGTTGTTCTTGCCGCCGCGGCCGACCTCGACGATGCGGTGCGGCGCGTCCACCTCCGCGAAGGTCACGTCGCCCCAGCTGAAGCGGTTGCCGGGGGCGGCCACGCGGAAGCGCGCGCCCGCGCCACGGCCCACGGAGTTCTCGCGGGTGAGGTGCCAGTCGTGGAGGTAGTGGTCGGTGAACTCGGAGTGGTTGGCGAGGTCCTGCAGGTACTCGAAGACCCGCTCGCGGGGAGCGTCGATCAGGATCGACACGGTCACAGGGTCCATCGCGTGCGGCAGTCTATAAGGGCCGGCGGAGCCCTATGCCGCGCGAGCAGCCAGGCGCACGCCGTGGCCGCGCTCGGAGTGGCGCACGGTCTCGGTGCCCACGGGGGGGTCGCGGCGCTCCGAGCGGCACAGCTCGCAGACGACGGCGCCGCCGTAGAGGTGCACCCGCTCCCCCACCAGCGGGGTGCGCCCACAGTCCGCGCAGCGGTTGCGATCGGCCGTGAGCACCCCGACGCCCCGGCGCAGGAGGACGCGCTCGAACCGATCTATGTCCGTGACGGTCGCGGGGGACATGCCCCGAGGTTTCGCCGCCCGGCGCTGGTCTCCTTCAGGCCTATCCCTCCAGGGTCGCACGCCCCTATCGGGACAGGCTCTCAGGCCTGCCGGTTTGGAGGGGGCCAGCCGGGGGTAGAAGTACCCGGCTGGCCCAGTTCGGCCCCTGCCTCCGATCCGCCGAGCCCGCGATGCGCTGCGGGCCTCCAGAAAAATTACAAGCCTTTTAGACCTCTCGGGGAAAGTCTCGTTATGATCGCCACAAGGTTTCGCTGGCAAGCTGGGCGCCAAGACGTGAACCAACGGGAGAACAGGAGCGCTGAGATGGTGGAGTCGCTGACCTCGGGCACGCTGGCGGGAGCAGGGTCCTTTCGCTGCCAGCGCTGCGGCTACGTTCTGACCCTGGCGGCCTCCGACAGGCTGAGCGACTGCCCCGGCTGCGGGGGCGCAAGCTTCGTACGCGCCTCGCTGTTCAGCGCCGGACGGCTCGGAGGGGAAGCCGCTGCCGAAGGCGTCCACGCCGGCGCGGAAGGCGGCGGCAGGATCGCCGAGCACGCCGACGAGCGCGAGGAGGCGTGGCTGGCGGAGGTCAGGGAGAGGATCGAGCAGCCGGGCGAGTACCTCGCCTACGAGGAGGACGAGGAGACCACGGTGATGGCGCTGACTCACGAGTGGACCCGCGTGGGGCGCAGCCTCGCGGCGGATGTGCGCTTCGACGACCCCACCGTCTCGCGCCGGCACGCCCTGCTGGTGCGCCAGCCCGACGGGGTGCGAGTGCTCGACGATCGCAGCCTCAACGGCGTGTTCGTCAACGGCGAGCGGATCGAGTGGCGGATACTCGAGGACGGTGACGAGATCGTGGTGGGCCGCTACCGACTGCGGTTCGTCAGCGTCCCCGCGCGGCCCACGGATCAACGACCGGCCGCCAACGCCGAGCTCGCGGCAGACCGATCGACGATCAGCGGGATCGCCTGACCGAGGCCCGCCAAGGCTCTTGACAAACGCAGCAGGCGCCCTTGACAAGGCGGTAGCGGCAGGACTACTCTTCGTGGGGAGAGGAAACTCACAGTCCGGGATCAAGCGCCTGGAAAACGCGGCCTCAGCCACGGCTCGACCGGACCGGTCGCGGTCCTCCACCCGCTCCTTCGCCGGGCAGGGAGGGAGGAATGATGTTGCACAGCAGCCACCTCGGCGCCCCACAGGGGTCCGCCGCCAGCCCATCTCTTTCGGCGGCCAGCCGCTCCCCCAACCCCCGCATCCGCGTGCTCGACGCGATGATCGCCACGGCCTCCTACCGTGGCTACGATCGCACCACCGTTGAGCGGGTGCTGCAGACTGCGGGAGTCCCAGCGGCGCTGTTCGAAGAGCACTTCGTCAACAAGGAGGACTGCTTCCTGCAGGCGCTCGACGCGGTGATCGCCCGAACGGAGAGCCGGGTGCAGGAGGCGGTGCAGCGTGCGGTGCCTTGGCCCGAGCGGGTCCGCTCAGGCCTGGAGGCCCTGATGAGAGCGCTCGCGGAGGACCCCGACGGCGCACGCGTGGTGCTGGTGGAGTGTCTCAGCGCGGGCCCCGCAGCCAGCGAACGGCACTACGCCCTGCTGAGGATCTTCCCGCCGCTGCTGGAGGAGGGGCGCTTCCACTGCGCCTACCCCGACCACCTTCCCGCCTACATCTCCGAAGCGATGGTGGGCGGGATCACCTCGGTCCTGCACCACCGGGCGCTGGCTGACCGCACCGGCGAACTGCCCCGCCTGTGCGGCGACCTCGCGTATTTCGCGCTGCTGCCCTACCTGGGCCACCACCGGGCGCTCGTGGCTGCGTACGCGAAGGGAGTGCCCGCCTAGGGGTCCACGGGCCCTAGCCACCGGCCTCGATCCTCGGCGGCGCCGCAGCGCGACCTACTTCGCGGCCGGCGGCGTGACATGCGGGAACTGGCTGGTCACGCCTTCCCACGTGAAGGGTGCCTGCTGGTTGCACGCGGGCGCCGCGACAGCGTTGGCCGTGCTTTCGGGTCCGTTGACGACAGCCGGCTCTTCCTGGTGTACCGGCGGCTTGCCGGCAGGCTTCGTTTCCGTCCAGCTCCCGGTCAGCTGTTCGATGATTTCTTTCGAGACCACCGCGTTGGCCGTCGAGGGGTTGACCGAGGGCGCCGAGTCGGCGCAGGCCGCCGTGCTGAAGACCTGCAGCCCGCCGTTACCCAGCGTGCGGAAGCCGCCTGGCTGGAAGTAGGGGTTCGCACGGTTGGTGCCGATCCGCTTGCTGTAGACCGCGAGGCTTTCCGGGGTGACCGTCGCAAGGCCGCGCAGGTAGTGCTGGATCTGGCCGTTGGAGATGTCGGAGTTTTTATCGTGCGCCTCGGTGGCGGCGGTGACGTTGGCGACAAACGACTGCAGCTCGGGGATGTAATCGCCGGTGTACTTCAGGAACGGGTCGAAGTTGCGCAGCACGGGGCCGACGTTGCCGAGCAGTGGCGTGAGCAGGCTGAGCGTGCGTTCGAACGCCGGCAGGCCCCGCTTGGCGGCACTCGTGAACGGGCCGAAGTCGGTGAGCAGGTTGTTGAAGTCGGGGGTGAACGACTGCACGCCTTCCAGCAGCGGGGTGAGCTCGCGCTCCCAGGCGTAGGACTCGTCAAGCACGGGGCCCGCGGCGGTCGCGAGGTTGTCCAGTTCGCGCAGCGTCGCCTCTCCGCGGTGCTCGAAGGTGGGCAGCTCGCGGAAGGCGTCCGCGAACTGGGCGCTGCTCTGGGCGAGCGCGTGGAAGGTGCGCTCGCTGTGGACGATGAATTCGCGCAGCTGGTCGTCGCGTTCGGTGAACGCATCGAACACCACACCGGTGTTGTGCACCGACGCGCGCAGCGCGCCTTCCTGTTCGGCGAGGATACGCACCAGCTTGTTGGCGTTTTCCACGAATGGCTGGAATTCGGCGAAGTCCGAGTTGATCTGTTCCCCGCGCCCGTTGTAAGCGGCGGCCGTGAGCTGCTGCCACGCTTTGAAAGCGGCGCGCGTCTTGGGATCGAGCGCGGAGAGGATGTCGTCGAGCGTCACCGCCGGTTCGACCTGGCTGGCCGGGATCTGCCCGCCGTCGGGTAGCGGTCGTGCCGCGGCGTGCTGGGGGATCAGTTCGATGTAGGTCTCCCCCAGGAGCGTCTTCTGGCGCAGGATCATGCGGTCGTTGACCGGCACCGGTGCGTACTGGTGATTCATTTCGAGGGTCACGTCGGTGAACCCGTTCGAGCCCACCGAGAGGCTCACGACGTGCCCGACTTTGACCCCGGAGATGCGCACGTCGGACTCTTCGCCCAGGGCGAGGGTGCGCGAGAGCTCGACCGAGAAGCGGTACCCCTTGGGCTTCAGCGGCACCGGGCCGCCGAAGGACTCCCACAGGAACAGCAGCAGGCCGAAGCAGCTGAGCGCGAAGAGCACGATCACGAGGACGTTCGCCAGCGTCGGAGCGCGCTTCTGCATCTCAGCTACCTCCACCGATCGGGGCCTGCGCCAGCGCGGCCGCGTCGGGGCCCTGGCCGAAGACGCGGTCCGCAAGCCGCGCCGGGGCGCTGACGCCGTGCAGGCTTGCGGCTTTGGCGGCCGAGGAGCCGCTCGCCGCTGCCGATTTGCACTGTTCTTCGTTCGGCGGGTTGAGCAGACCCAGAATCAATTTCGCCGTGGGGTCGACTTCGCCCACACCCTTCAGGATCGGCACCAGTTCGCAGTTGAAGTACAGCAGCGTCTGCCCGATCGCGCCGTGGGCTTCGCCCTGGGAGACCACGCTGTCGAGGTCGTGGGCGCCCCAGTCCGCGAAGAACAGGAAGCCGGCCTGGTTGGGGCCGGGGTTGTAGGCGAGCTCGTTGAAGAATTCGCTGAGCACGGTGAAGCTGGTGGTCAGGTCGGGCGTGGCCTGCGCGAAGTCCTGCAGCGAGGGCTGCAGCTGGTTGATGACCGGCAGGATCTTGCGGAAGAACGGTCGAATTTCGTTCTTGAAGATCGGGGTGGTGGTGCGGAAGGACTCCTGCGCAGCGCGCTCGGCGGGCGCTAGCACCTTGGCGAACGGCTCCAGGGCGTGCAGCGTGGAGCCGACCACGCGGATCGAGCCGCCGATCTTGCTGAAGCCGTGGTTGGCCTGTTTCAGCACGCCGGGGAGCTCGCGCAGGGTTTCCTGCACCGCGCGGTCCTGTTCGGAGAAGGTCGCGAGCACGGCGTTTGAGGAGTCGACCGCCTGGGCGAGCTGAGTGTCCTTGTTGCCGAGCGCTTCCAGCAGCAGGCGGAAGTTGTGGATCCCGTGTTCGACGTAGTACTGGCGCTTGGCGACTTCGCGGCCGATTTCCTGGAACTCGCGGGCGAGCGGGTCGAAGCGCTTGAAGGTGGCGGAAAGATTGGCGCTGTTCCCGTTCAGCCCTTCGCCGGCCCCGGCCAGCAACTCCTGCAGGTAGGCGCGTGTATCGGTGTCGAGCGAGGCGAGCAGTTCGTCGAGGTTGCCGTCCGGGGAGGTCTGGGTGACGGGGACCACGTATCCCTTGGGAACCCGCCCCGCGGCAGGGGTGCCGGGGGAGACCTCGATCGTCTCGTCCTTGAGCCCCGTCTTGGGGCGCAGCAGCATCGTGGCGTTGCGGTAGATGTAGCGGGCGTACTTGGGCGTCACGTTCATGCTCACGATCGCCCTGCCGTTGACAAGTTCCACGCTCGAGATTTCGCCGATCTTGGCGCCCGCGATCTCGACCGACTGGCCCTGGCCGGGGGTGACCGCCTGGCCTGTCGTGAATTCGCCCTTCAGCGGGAACGATTCGTGGCCGATGACCGGCACCCAGGCGGGCACCGAGAGGCGCTCGTGGGCGAGGATGTAGCCGGCGGACCCCGCCGCGATCACGATCATCACAACGATCGCCAGGAACGCCGTGCGGTAGCGCTCGATCTGGTCACCGATCCCGCGCCCAGCCTCGTGGTCGATCTGGTTACCGCCCTCGGCCGCCATCACCCACCTCCATCCCCAGGACCATGAGCAAGGGGCCCGTTGAAGTTGGGCAGCTTCTGCGTGTAGCACGGCACGAGCGGCTTGTACGGGGGCTCGGCGCCGGGGAAGCGCGGGCTGGTCCCTTCGGGAGCCAGGGGGGTCTGGGCCACCAGCCTTTTGCTGCCGGGCGGCGCGCCGGGCTTGACGACCGTGGCCGGCGCGGAGAGGACCACGGTGCCGCTGCCCCCGGCGAGGAAGCGCCCAGCGGCGCCGTTGCCGTCGAAGTTCTGGCCGATGCCCGCCAGGCCCGCCAGCGCGTACCAGAATTCCTTGTAGTTTTCCACGCCCGAGGTGTTGGCTCCGTCCTGGATCTTGGTGTAGATGGCGGGGAAGATCACCTTGGTCAGGCACTGGTTGAATTCGTTGAACTGGCGCTGGAACGCAACCTGGCCGGTGGTCAACGTGGCGATCTCCGGCGCCGCGGTGCGCAGGCCCGCCGCGACCCCTCCGAGCTCGCCCGGCCCGAGCGTCCCCCGCAGCTGTTCGATCCACGGGAAGGCGGCGGTGGCGGCCGGGGGGATCTCTTCCACGCCGGGAACGATGTTCTGCGCGAAGTCCCGGATCGAGGGGGCGGCGTTGTTCAGTTCGGCGAAGCCGCGCTGCGCTCCGCGCAGCGCGCCGGGCAGCTCGGCGACGGCGGTGCGCACGCTCGACGCCTGCGCGGCGAGGGGGTGGAAGAAGCCGGCAAAGTGACCGAACAGTTCCCCGAGCTGCTGCTCGTGCACGTTGAGCTGGGCCGTGACCGCTTCGATGCTCGCGAACAGCTTCGAGAGGTCGTGCGTTTCCGTGCCCCCGAGCGCCTGGCTGATGATCGCGCCGTCGCGCAGCGCTTCGGGGCCGCGGTGGTAGGCCTGGTTGAGCGCCTGCGCGGCGTTCAGGCCGCGCACTTCCGGGGCCTGTTCGGCGTCCTGCGCAGCGGTCGGCTTGGCCGTCAGCGCGGCGCCGTATTCGACCAGGAAGGTCTGCAGGTTCGCGCGCGTGTCGGTGTTGAGCGCGTCGAGCACCTGGTCGAGCTGCACCGGATCGGAGGTCTGGGTGACCGGGATCGTGTGGCCGGAGGAGACCACTGGGGCGGAGGGGCTCCCGGGCTGCAGTTCGACCCACCAGTTGCCTTCCAGGAAGATCCGCGGGCGGATCTTGAGTTGCGCGTCGGAGTGGATCGGCAGGCCCTTGCCTTCGATTTCCATCGCCACGAGCGCTGCGCGGCCCTCGCGTGTGGCGGAGGTGACCTTGCCGACGGTGACCCCCGCGATCCGCACCGGGGACTTGGGCTGGATGTCGACGGCCGAGCTGAAGACCGCGTTTAGACGGAAGCCGTGTTTGAACGGGATGTGCTTGGTGAAGCCGAAGTACACGGCGATCGCGAGGACGATCAGGAAGACGATCCCGAAGCGCACGGGGTTGGAGCGCTTCTGCAGCTCGGAGACCGCGACTTCCCGGCGGCGCCAGAGACGCACGCGACTCACTTCCCCTGCCCCTTGCTCGTGCTCTTGCCCGGGTTCGTGTTCTTGCTCGCGGTGGGCCCTTCCTTCGGGAAGGAACTCAGTGTGGAGGCCGGGTACTTTTCCCCGAACAGGCTTTCGTTGCGCTTGGTCACGTCGTGGAGCGTCCCGAGGGTGGTCGAGGTGTTGCCGATCACCGTCTTGCCTTCGACGTAGTTCATGTTGCCCGCTTCGCACTCCTTGGGCTGTCCGGGGCCGCCGACGTAGGGGTAGGGGTTGTAGTGCACGTGGTTGTCGGGGATTTCTTTCCCGACGCCGCCGGTCGCGGTACTTGCCACGTCTTTTGACGGCCCGTTGGCCGGCGCCGAGGCCGGGAGGCCCTCGGCGTTGGGTCCGGAGGGACTCAGGATCGGCACCACCCGCGCGAGCGTGCCGACTCCGACGCTCTCAGCGAACAGGTTGGCGACGTTGCGGAACGCGAGCGTGACGTAGTTGCAGGTGGTCTGCGCGGGGGCGAGCCCTTCCAGCAGCGGGGTGCCGAGCTGCGCGGTCTGCGTGAATTCTTCGAGACCGAGCCCGACGACCGGGTCTTCGGCGAAGACCTGGAAGGCGTGCAGCGCGCTGGCCAGCTGCTTGTTCAGCGCGACGGCGGCGTGCAGGTTGACGGCGCCGACTTCGAAGGCGTGGCCGAGTGGCGCCGCGGTGGTGCGCAGGATGTGCGCGCTCGGGCGTAGCAGGTGGAAGAACTCGGTGGTTTTGGCGAGAAACGGTTCCTCGTAGGGCAGCGAGTGGATCGCCTGGCGCAGCGCCGCCGGTCCCCCTTCGATCGTGCGTTCCAGCGAGGAGGAGGCGCCGGCGAAGGCCGTGAAGAAGGTGTCGAGCTCGACGAACAGGTTTGCCTGTGTCTCAGCCACCGGCGCGACCTGTTTGGCGGCTTTGTCGAGCGCCACGAACAGCTGGCCGAAGCCGGTCTGCGGCGAGGCCAGGTTGTGCAGCACGGGCACCGCGTTTTCCACGAGCGGACGCAGCGTGTGGATCGTTTCGTTCAGGCCAAGGCCGCGCCCGGCGAAGGCGTCACCGAAGGTGTTCGTGTTCTGCTCGATCGCGATCCGTGTCGGCTTGTCGAAGATGTTGAAGAAGCCCTGGATCTGCACCGGTTCGTGGGACTGCGAGGCGGGGATCGTGCCCCCTTCGGGGATCATCTGGTGGGAGTGCCCGCGGGTCAGTTCCAGGTACTTCAGGCCGATCGTCGAGACCGACTCGACGAGCGTCGAGGTGTCAACCGGCAGCGGCCCCGCGTGCTTTTCGAGCTTGAGGCTCACGATCGCCGTGACCCGGCCGGTGGCGGGGTCCTGGTGGGGGGTGAGCGCGCTCACGACCCCCACCCGCTTGCCGGCCAGCCGCACCTGGTTGCCGTTCTCCAGGCCCGAGGCTTCCGGCAGTTCCGCCTTGATGTCGTAGGTCGGGGTGAACGGCAGCCCGTTGTTGGCGTTGTAGGAGATGTACACCGCCACTACCGCGATCAGCACGGTGAGCGCCCCGATCAGCAGCGGGCTTGCGGCGATCGAGCTGCGGCGGCGCGGGTTCATCACGGCACCTGCGTGGGGTCGCAGCCGAGCTGGCCGTTGTCGGTGAAGGGCGCCGAGCCGTCGGCCGGCGGCGGTGTCGCGCCCGAGCCGGGGCAGCGGAGCAGTTCGTGGGTGTGCAGCCCCTGCAGCCCTTGCGGCGGAGTGACCGGGGTGAGCGTGTTGCCCGCGCCGAGCGTGAAGTTGTCGAATACGGGGGCCACGCGGGCGTAGTTGCCGTTGCCGTCGTAGTAGCCCGCGCTCGTGCCGAAGTCGCGCACGGCGCCCTCCAGGTCGGGCGCGTAGGGCCCCCACAGGGCGGTTGCCGGCACCGATTCCTGCAGCGCCTTGACGGCGTTGGGCGAGCCGCTCTGGAGGATCTTCGCGAGCGTGGGCAGCGCGAGTGCGGCGTCGGTGAGGTCGTTGCTCGGCCCCGGGCGGCTGATCGCGAGGCTGAGGTTGTGCAGGACCGGTCCGGCTTCGACTACCAGCGGCTCCAGCCGCTTGAAAAGGGGCGCGAGCAGCTTGGTGTCGGGGCCGGCGACGTTCGCCAGGTGGCGCAGCGCCGCGAACGTCGAGGGCGCCTGCGCGAACGCGCGGTTACCCGCCTGCAGCGTGGCCGGCAGCTGCGCCACCGCGCGCTGGAGACTCGCCTGTTCGGCTCCGAGCGCCTCGGTGGCCTGGTTGCCGTTGTCGACGAATTCGGTGAGCGCTTCGTGGTGCGCGCCGAGCGTCGCGAGCGCCTTGGCGGACTGCACGAGGAATTCAGTGAACGTGTGCTGGTCGCGCGTGAGCTCGGTGAAGATGTGGTTCGCGGAGGAGAGCGCGGGACTGAAGTATTCCGCCACGAGACCGGCCGCCATGGTGGCGCCCGCGTACTGTTCGGCGGTGCCCACGAGCAGCTCCTGCAGCCCTTTGCGCGTGCGTGGGTTCAACGTGTCGAACAGCTGGTCGAGGTCGGTGGTCCCCTGCGCAGAGCCGGGGGGCAGCGTCGCGCCGGCGGGCAGCGCCGGGCGGTTGTTGGGGCCCGGAGAGAGGGCCACGTAGCGCCCGGCGACGGTCGTCAGCGAGGGCACCCTGATCTGGGCTGTCGTGCCTTCGTGCAGCGGCACCAGCGAGCCTTCCACGTGGATCGTGATCAGCGCTTTGTAGTTGTGGGTGAGCGTGATGCCGGTGACGCTCCCCACGGGCACGCCGCCGACCTGCACCTGGTCGCCTAGCACGATCTGGCTCGCGTTTTCCAGTTCGAACTTGTAGTTGGCCCCGCCGCCACTCGAGAACACGATGTAGGCGAGCACCCCCACCACCAGTGCCAGCGCGCCGGCGGCGATCCAGCGGCCCACGGTGCGCGGGGGAGGCGAGACCGGCCGCAGCGGCCCCGGAGGGCCGCTCGGGGGCGGGAGCGGCTCTGGCGCCCCACCCGCACGCGGCGGCGGCGTGGTCGTGGCCATCTCAGCCACCGCCCGCTTCGCTGGAGGGACCGCCGCCACCCGTGGCGTCCGCACCCGGCGCGGACTGCCCGGCGCGCGAAGAACTGGGGCTGGGAAAGGCGGTGCTCGGGTCCGGGATCGCGGCCGCGGAGGGTTTGTCTGAGACGACCGGCTCGGGGATCTCCCCGAGTTGGGAGACCAGCTGCAGCCACTGGCTGGGAGTGAGCGGCGAGGCGAGCGCGCCGGCCACCCGCACTCCGGCCGCGCGGGCGCCGGTGCGGGAGGGGACCGCGAGATCGGAGTCCCGCCCGCCCGCGAAGGCGATGTGGATCAGGCCGTGGTAGCCGGGCAGCGTCAGCGTGTTGTCGGTCCCCGGGTAGCTCTCCGCACTGACGATCTGCGCGGGCTTCGCGGTCCCCTGCAGCCGCAGCAGGCGGCGCACCGCGATGTCGGTGACCGAACCCGGCCCTTCGTGACCGGCGACGGGGGTGCCGTCTACGCCTGAGATGTCCACCGCGTCGCCCGCGGCAACACCGACGGCGTTGCCCGCCCCGGCGGCGCTCGTACCGTGGGCGCAGCCCGCCGCCGAGACCGTCGGGCTCAGCCCGGAGACCGAGAGGAACTCGAGCGCCGCGAGCACCCGCCGATCGACCTCGCCGGCCCGCACCGCGCCGCGCTCGCAGCGGGGCAGGTGGACGCCGGGGTCGCGCAGCAGCAGCTGCTCGAGCTGCGGCTTGGACGCCAGCAGCACCTGACCCACAGTCGGCGAGGTCGCCAGGAACGGGTTCTCGCCCTTGGCCCTGAAGACCGAGGTCTCTTCCAGGCGCACCCACCCGTCGAGGATCGGCTTGGGGTCGATCAGCGGCGCCCCCGCGCCGGCGGGACGGATCTGGAAGAGCATGTGCGGTTCGGCCAAACCGGGCTGACCGGACGCGGAGGGGGGCGCCGGCGCCGCTTCGTCTTCCCCGGACGCGCCGAGGTGCCCGAGCACGGTGCCGGCCAGCACCTGCACACCGGGAACCAACGGATGCAGGTAGACCTCGTCGGGGCCCGCGCGGAAGACCCGCGGCGTCGAGGCGGACGAACCGTTTGGAACCCCACCCACCCCCGTCGGCGGTGGCGCCGGCGCCGCGGGGGCGGGCGGCGTTTCCAGCGCGCTCGCTGCGCCCAACGCCAGGCCCGAGCTCACCGCCCCTTCGGAGAGCGGGGAGTGCGGCTGCACGCCGGCACTCGCG
This sequence comes from uncultured Solirubrobacterales bacterium, assembly GCA_963725535.1. Classification (GTDB taxonomy): domain Bacteria; phylum Actinomycetota; class Thermoleophilia; order Solirubrobacterales; family Solirubrobacteraceae; genus Palsa-744. The sequence continues at coordinate 251,815 of CAVRYX010000004.1, read as the reverse complement.
GGGGCGCTCGGCTTGGGCAGGCTGAGGCCGGGGCCGGTCGGGACGATGCGGCGGCTGACGGCGGTCGCCACGCGCGGTTCGAGCACCGGGTAGAGCGCGGCCACGCTGCCCAGCTGCGCATAGGTGTAGGTGTTGCCGTAGGCGTCGCGCAGCGAGACGTAGTGCCCGAGCGTCGGCGAGTCCCCGACGGCGGTCACCTCCCCGTCCTGCACGGCGATCACGGGCGCTCCCGCCTGCGAGTAGATCACCGTGCCCGCGAGCGTACGGCCAGGGGCGGGCGGGCGGGAGCCCGGAACAACGGGGAAGCCGTCGGTGAAGTGCGCCGGCGCGTGTACCGGGAAGCGCGATTCGGTCAGACCCGTGATCGCGCTCAATAGTTCTGGCGGCGTGCCTTCGAGTAGCTGCGCGCGCAGCATCACCGATTCGACGTACTGCTGTGAGTGGTTGTAGGCGAAGATCGCCGCGCGGATGTGCTGACCACCGCCGGCGGCCTGCAGGTAGCGGGCGGCAGCGAAGATCGCGTCGGCAGGGTTGTAGGGGTCCTCGTAGCCGTTGCCGTTCGCGTCCACCCCGTACCGCGCCCACGAGGAGGGCAGGAACTGCATCCAACCCTCGGCGCCGGCACTGGAGACGCTGAGGTCGCGCCCGTAGTCCGTCTCGACCTCGTTGATCGCCGCCAGCACCTGCCAGGGGATGTCGTACGCGGTACCCGCCGCCTGGTAGATCGGCAGCAGGAAGGGCGGGATGCGGAAGCTTTCGATGAAAAAGTCCGGGATCCCCGAGATCGGGGCGCCGAGCGCGCCGGGCAGCGGCGGTGTGAGCGCCGACGGCGAGGGAGCGAGCCGTGTCGAGGGCTGTTTGGCCGAGTTGCGACCCCGCCCACCCGTGGTACCCGGGCTGGTCCCGCCAGAGCTTCGGTGCGTGTGGCCGTGGTGGCTTGGACGCCCGCCCGCCCCGCCCGGCGTGCTCGCGGCCTGCGGGCTCTGAGTCTCGACTTCGGGCGCGGGAGCCGTCGCGGTCGATTCCGAGGGACTTGCAGCCCCGCCCCCTGCCCCACCCTGCACGGTCGGTGGGGGTTCGCTCGCACTCGTCGGTTCGCCCACCTGACCGTGCACGCCGGCCGGAGCTTCAGAGCCCGGCGCAGTCGAGGTGCTCGACGTCGAGGTCGGGGTTTCCGAGGTTTCGCTTGTGGTCGCCGGCCCACCCGCCCCGCCGGCCGCTTCGCTCTGGGCGCCGGCCGCGCTCGCCGCGAGCAGCGCCACCGCGAGCGCAAGCACCACCGCGAGGACCAGCAGGCGAGGCAGGTTGTGGCGACGGCCGGTCATCGTGTCAGTTGCCGAGCAGGTAGTTGAGCAGCAGCCCGCCGGCTTCGGTTTCGCTGCTGGGTGTGTAGTAGGTGGTGCCGGCGCTCGCGCCCCCCACCGGCTGGGCGACGGCCGGTGAGCCCGCAGTGAATGGGGTCCCCGCTCCCCCCGTCCCGAAGGGGCTCGCCGCTTCCGAGCCGGGGTACTCCGCGAGCGCCTGGGCGACGGTGGCACCGTGTGCAAGCGCCGCGATGCGAGCTTCCGCGAGCGACGTGTCACTTGCGCCCGGCACGGCACCCGGGACGGCACTTGCCTGCGCGGCCGAGCCTGAGCCTGCGCCCGAGCTGCTGATGAAGTTCGCTTCGCAGCCGCTCTGGGAGTGGACTTTGTAGGCGCTGCAGAGCTTGCCGACCACGACCGTGCGGAGGAAGTGGCCGAGCGAGTTGTAGCCGTTGGCGGAGTTGGTGCCGAGGAAGATGAAGTCGAGCAGGCGCTCCAGGCCGCCCGTGGAGCGGATGCTCGTAAGCAGCGCTGCGAAGTTGCTCGCGAACGGTTTCACCGCCCCGCCGAGCGTCTCCAACTTCGTCAGAAATGGCTGGGTGGCGACGAGCGCCGGCCCGGTCTCCTTGGAGGTCTTACCGAGGCTCTGGAAGAACTGCGTCGAGCTGGTGGAGTACGGCCCGAGGTTCTCGAACGTGCGGTTGATGCCGGGGGCCGCGACCCCGAGGTCGGTGAAGGTCGGCGTTGCCTGGGCGGCGAGCTTTTCGAGCTGCTCGAGGTAGGGACCGAGCTTGCGAAAGAAGACGGGGAATTCGTGCAGGTTTTCGGCGAGCTCGCCGCGGTGGCGGGCGGTGGCGGTCGCCACGGTGTTGCCCTGGGCGAAGAATTCGGCGAACTGGCGGCGGTCGCGAGCGATCGGGACGAGCGCCCGGTCGCCTTCGACGGCGAGGTCGCCGAGCACCTTGTTCTCGGAAGCGAGCATGCCGAACACCTTTTCAAGTTCGTGCAGCGCCGGGTTGGAGCGGTGCAGAACCGCGTTCAGGTCGCTGCCCCGACCGGCGAGGCCGGCGCCGAGTTCGTTGATGATGATCGTCAGGCGCTGGTTCTCGGGCAGGTGGTTGATGTCGTTGAGCAGGTCCACGTTGACCGGGCTGGAGGTGTTGGTCACGGGCAGGTACCACTGCCCCGCGCCTTCGAGTCCCGCAGGGACCCGGTGCAGCGGCGGCGGCAGCGGCGTGCCTTCCGGGCGCGGCTGGGTGGGCAGGCAGTTGACGAACTTCTCCCCGATCAGCGCCTGCGGTTCGATCGTGCAGCTCGCGTCCGCGCGGAAGTCCTGGAAGCCCGGGTTTTCGATGTTCAGCACGACCGCCGCCTTGCCGGTCGGGGTGGGCGTGACCGCGCCGACCGTGCCGACCTTCACGCCGTCGATCTTGACGTCCTCGGAGGGAACGATGTTGGCGGCGTCGTCGAAGATCGCGCGCACTTCGTAGCCCCCGCTCGAGCCCCCGGCCGCGGTGGCGAGCAGGATCACGCCGGCGAGCACCGCGACGCCGAGCGCGCCGGCGATCGCCGCTGCCGCACCCCTCCTCGAAGACCCCGCGGTACTCACGACCGATCCTTCCTCCTCCGTCCTGGCCGATCTCCGATCGGCCAGCAGGCCAGGGGTAACCCTCTCCGCCGGGTGGCCCCCGCCCGCTCTCGTTTGCAGACGGACGCCCGCCCCGGGGCGGGCGTCCGTGGCTTGATCTAGCTCGTCGCCATCAACCTACTTCTTGTGTTTCGGGCAGGGAGCTTTGTATTCGGCCGGGACCACTTCCCCGCTCAGGAATTTGACTTCCGTCTTGAGCGGGAAGCCGCCCTTCGGGCACTTCGTGGGCACGTTCGCGTAGGAGATCAGCTTCTTGCCCTTCTTGTACGCGGCGCCGACCTTGACCTTGATGTATTCGGCCGACCCGTCGAGCGCCCCGGGAACCGATTCGACCAGCGGCACTTCGGCCGTGAAGACTGGGGCGTTCCCACTGCTGACGGTGCCTGTGGATATGAGTTCGATCGAGGCCGGCGTGCTGCCCTCGGCGGCGAACAGCAGGCCGCCGCCTTCGGCGAAGAACGCCTGCACGGACAGCGTCTCGTGAACACGAGTGCTGCCGAAGCTGACCTGCCCCCGCGCTTCGCCCTTGGGGCTCGCGTAGGACTTCTTCGGGCACGCTTCGGGGCCGCTCTTTTCGATCGTGGCCTTCGAGCAGGTGGCCCACCCCGTCGTGTGCAGCTTCGTGCCGGAGGGCGCGTAGACCTTGATCTGCGTGATCGGCGAGGGGGCGCCGCCGTATTCGGTTCCGGTGATTATGAATTCCGTTTCGATGGCCGTGGGCGCGCCGAGGATGTCGCCGGTCCCCGGGTAGGTCGGGCTGTGGGGGTTAGCCGGATTGATCGGGACGGGGACGGCCGCCGCTTTGAGCGTGACCACCGGCGTCGCCGAGGCGGTGGCCGGCAGGGCCAGCAGCCCCAGGGTGCAAAGGCCGAGCAGGGCCCTTCTAGTGGATGCAGTACGCATCATCAACTCTCTCTCCTCTGTGTATTTGACTTAGACAGGGTCGCCTCGATCCGGGTAGCTCCGAACCGTGCTCGGCCCGGCGACATCGAGATCTCCGAGCCTCCCAGCCCAGAGAACGACGGCGATTCTCTTTGAGACTCTATCTGTCGCGGACGATGGGTTCAAGTTCGAGCGTACGGACAGGCCCCCAGCAGGGTCCCAGACACACCGGACGCTTGTCCCCATGAACATCGTTGTCTCTATTATTCGAACACCTGATCGGCCATGTGAAATATAAAGCTGAAGTAGAGGGTTAGAGACCGTGGTCGGTCGCCTCGACCGGACACTCCGCGTCGCCGGACCGTCCCGGAGCACGCGACTGCGAATGTTCGGCTCGCGGCCTTCCCGGCCGGAGAGTCTTAGTTTGCTATCAGAGTGTACCAATAGGGGGAGGACTTCACGCCGGTTACACGCGACCCATCCAAACCCGCGGCCCCCCAGACCAGCGGCCCCTCCAAACCCGAAGGGAAATCCATCGCGCGAGCCCAGATCGCTTCCAGGGACCCTTGCGGCGGGGACCAAAGGCTGCGGATGGAGTTTCATACAGACGACACCCACCAGGAGGAGATCGATGGACTTCCAGCCCAGCGCCCGTTGCCTTGAGTTCAAAGAGCGCCTCACGGCGTTCATGGACGAGCACGTGTACCCCGCCGAGCCCGTTTACGAGCGCCAGTTGCGCGAGGCCGGCGGGACCGGGGCGAGTGGGAGCTCGATCCAGCCGCCGGTCATGGAGGAGCTCAAGGCCCACGCGCGCGAGCGCGGGCTGTGGAACATGTTCCTGCCCGACCCCGAGGACGGCGCGGGGCTCTCCAACGGCGACTACGCCCCGCTCGCGGAGATCCTCGGGCGCAGCCACATCGCATCGGAGGCTTGCAACTGCTCGGCGCCCGACACCGGCAACATGGAGATCCTGCACCGCTTCGCCACGCCCGAGCAGCGCGAACGCTGGCTCGAGCCCCTGCTCGCCGGCGAGTGCCGCAGCGCGTTTGCGATGACCGAGCCCGACGTCGCTTCCTCCGACGCCACCAACATCGCCCTGCGGATCGAGCGCGACGGTGACGAGTACGTGCTCAACGGGCGCAAGTGGTGGATCTCGGGGGTCCTGCACCCCCACTGCCGGGTGCTGATCGTGATGGGCAAGACACGCACCGACGGCCCGCGTCATGGCCAGCAGAGCCAGGTGCTCGTGCCCCTGGACACCTCCGGCGTGCAGGTGCTGCGCGGGCTGCCCGTGTTCGGGTACTACGACCACGAGGGCCACGCCGAACTGCTCTTCGAGAACGTCCGCGTGCCCGCCGCCAACCTCCTTGCCGGGGAGGGCGAGGGCTTCGCGATCGCCCAGGCGCGCCTCGGCCCCGGGCGCATCCACCACTGTATGCGCTCGATTGGCGCGGCCGAGCGCGCCCTGGAAGCGATGTGCCGCCGCGCGGTCTCCCGTACCACCTTCGGCCAGCCGCTCGCCGCGCGCGCCAACGTCCAGGACTGGATCGCCGAGTCGCGCGTGGAGATCGAGATGGCCCGCCTGCTGACGCTCAAGGCCGCGTGGCTGATGGACACCGTCGGTAACCGCCACGCCCGTACCGAGATCGCCGCGATCAAGGTCGCCGCTCCCTCGATCGCCCTGAAGGTGATCGACCGCGCGATCCAGGTGCACGGGGGCGCCGGCGTCAGCGACGACACCACGCTCGCCTGGGCCTACGCCCACCTGCGCACTCTGCGCCTCGCCGACGGCCCCGACGAGGTCCACAAGCTCTCGATCGCCCGCCGCGAGCTCGCGCCCTACCTGCCGCAGGAGTGAGCGGCCGCGGAGGTGGGTACCCCAGGCCCCCACACCGCCCGCCCTCCCGGCGAGCCGCTGCGCCCGGACGAACGGACATCGCCCGTCCCATCGGTTGACGTCGAAACCTCGCACACCATTCCCCGCCCGCGGGGGGGTCCGTCGAGCGGCGGCCGGCGGCCGCGCGCCGTCGGCCGCCGGCTGGGAGTCTCCCTGCGCCGTGCCGCGCCCCGGCTCGGCGAGGGCCTGCTGACGCTCGCCGCCGGGCTGGCCGCCGCGATCCCGGTGATCGTGGCGACGGTCAAGGCCGTGCGGGCCGGGTGGGTGCCGCTCGCCGACCGGGGGATCATCGCCACCCGCGCTCACGACGTGTTCACCTCGCACCCCCCGCTCGTCGGCCAGTACACGCTCGCCGGGGAAGTCACCGGCAAGGTCACCCACAGCCTCGGGCCGATGCTCTTCTGGCTGCTCGCCCCCGCAGCCCACGCTGGAAGCACCGTGGGCATGACGATCACGATGGGCACCCTCAACACGGTGTGCATCGTCGGCTGTGTGGCGCTCGCCCGCCGGCGCGGGGGGCGGGTGCTGATGGTGGCGAGCGCACTCGCCATCGCGCTGATGTGCCAGTCGCTGGCGGCAGAGACCTTCCACGACGTGTGGAACCCGTCGGCCGGGCTGTGGCCCTTCACGCTGACGATCTTCCTCTGCTGGTCGCTGGCCTGCGGGGATTACTGGTTGCTGCCGGGGACGGTGGTGGTGGCGAGCTTCACGGTGCAGACCCATCTCACGTACCTGCCCCCCACCCTGGCGCTGGGCGCCGTCGGCCTCGGCGGCCTCGCCGCCGGGTTCCTCGCGCGGCGGCGGCGCAAAGCTCCCGGCCTGCGACGGCGGGCGAAAGTCGGGTGGGCCCTCGCCACGCTGCTCGCCGCCGCGCTCTGCTGGAGCGCCACCGTCGAGGGGCAGCTGACCGAACACCCCGGCAACCTCACACTTGTGGCCGAAGCCGCCACCAAGCACAAGGCCACGCTCGGCAGCGAGGTGGGGTGGCACGCCGTCGTGCACGCCGTGGGGATCACCCCGTGGTGGCTGCAGACCCCCAAGAGCCGGTGGCAGCGCAAGTACGAAGTCCGCTCCACGCCAACGGCGCTCGCGAGGCGCTCCACTCTCGCGGCGCTCGCCGCGCTCGTCGTGGTCGCCCTGGTCGGGGCGCTGCGCCGCCGCCGCGACGTGGCCACGCTCGCCCTGACGGCGCTGGTGCTGTGTCCCGCCCTCGCCGCGGTGGCCGCGGCGACGCCCACCCCGCCCCTGCTGTCCGCGACGCTGGGGTACACGATGTGGTGGGGCTCCCAGGTGGGGATGGTGGTGTGGCTGACCCTCGCGTGGGCGGCGTGGCTCGCGCTCGCGTGGTCCGCGCGCGGCTTGGTGAGCACCGTGCGGAGCACCGTGCGCCGTCGCCGCGCAAGCACACCCTCAAACCACGCCGCAAGCACACCCTCCGACCACACCGTTGACAGGCCCCCGGACCACCCCACAGGCACACCCCCCACTCCCGTGCACACCCCCACCCCCACCAACCGCCGCGCCGGAGCGCTCGCGGCGAGCGGGGCCGTGGCCCTTACCCTCCTCGGGATCGCCGCCACCGCCGCGGTGGGTAAGACGGTCGCCGCCAACGGCAAGCCCGACGAACACGCCCCCCTGTACAGGCCCGTCAAAGCGATCGACGCGCGTATCGCCCAGGTGGCGCCCCGCGGGGGAACCGTCCTCCTGGAGGGCAAGCTCGACGGCGCCACCGAACCCGTCAAACCGGCGGTGCGCTACTCCCTTGTCGCGCGCGGCACCCGCGTGCTCGCCCCCGGCTCAGCCCTGCGGCTCGGCACGTGGTACGAGTTGTACAACCGTCCGTATCGCGAAGCCGTCTACCTCTCCGACGTACCCCGGCCACCCGTCAAGCACGTCAAGCTCGTCGCCCAGGCAAGCTTCCGCGAAGGGGCCACCGTGAACACGGTGTACGTGTGGATCTCGCACCGGCCGGGGCGGTGAGGGACCCGGCGGCCGGGCGGTGAGCTCCGCCACCCCGGGGTCGTAAGCCACCGCGTCACACCACCTGCGCCGGTCGGGGCGAGGACCCGAACGCGCCAATTTCGCCGCGCCACGAGACAGCCGTCAGAGCGCTACGATATGAGAATGCGCGCACTGGTGCTGGATCCTGACACGTCGGGGCTCAAGGAGATGCTCGAGCGCCGGCGCCGCTCCGGGCTCGATCGTCTCGACGAGGTGTGGGACGGTGTGCTGCACATGGTTCCCGCTCCGAGCTTCGCTCATGCGAGTGTCACCCACCAGCTGTCTGTCGCACTCGACCGACCGGCCCGCGACGCGCGGCTCACACCCACGATGGGCGACTTCAACCTTGGTGAGTCGGAAGACAACTTCCGCGTACCCGACGGAGGGCTGCACCGCGCCGGCGCCGGCGGAACCTGGTTGGGCACGGCAGCGCTCGTGATCGAGATCGTGTCCCCCAACGACGAGTCGTGGGACAAGCTCCCGTTCTACGCCGAGCACGACGTGGACGAGGTGCTGATCGTCGACCCCGCCAAGCGCTCGATCGACTGGCTGGCGCTAGACAACGGCGAGTACAGGCCGGTCGAGCACAGCGGCCTGATCGACCTCGGCCCACGCGAGCTCGCAGAGCAGATCGACTGGCCGTCAGCCGCATAGAGGCCGGCGAGTCGAGCCTCTCTGCTGCGTCGTGGCCGAAGTCCGGGAGCCCTGAACCGCTCTCACCGGTCAGGCAGAGCCCGCAGCTGCCGCTGGTAGGGCCCCCGTCCGGTGAGGCACGCCGCACCGCAGCGCGCCGCCAAAGCGAGCGCGTCCGAGACTGCGAGGCCCACGCCCAAACCGTAGGTGAGCCCCGCCGCGAAGGAGTCCCCGCAGCCGTAGGAGTCCACGGGAGCGCCGGGCAACGGGGCGGCCCGCCACGCGCCCGAGGCGCCGGAGCGCCCCCGAAAGGTGCCGCCGCGAGCGCCCTCGGTGAGCACGACCAGCTCGGCGTCTGCCTGCGCGCGCGCGGCCTCCTCGCGCTCGATCGAGTCCTCACCGCTCAGCACCAGCGCGTCGAGCGGGACGCCGTGTCCGAGCGCGTGCAGCGCGCGCGGGCTGGCGACCAGCACGCGTGCCGCACGCGCGGCACGCAGCGCGCCAAGGTCCCCGGCGGTGAAGTACACGGCGTCCATCTCCGCAAGCGCGCTCCAAGGCACCCGCGCGTCCTCCCCCACCGGCTCAAGGCGCGGCCCGAAGGTGGTGATGGTGCGCTCCCCAGAGTCGTCCACCAGCGTCACCGCGCTCCTGGTAGGAGCATCGCGCGGCGCGGCCAACACGTGTACGCCGAGCTCGCTCAGACGCGTCACCGAGCGGCGGCCGTGCTCGTCCTCGCCGAGGGCAGAAAAGAGCGTCGCCTCGCCCGCCAGCCGCGCAAGCTGCACCGCCGCGACCGCTCCACCGCCTGCCGGCTCCTCGAAGGGATCGCGCGCGTGCGCCACCTCGCCGGCGCGGGGAATGTGGGACACACGCGCGAAGCGCACCCACTCGACGTGTCCCACCACCGCCACCCGCGGCGCGCCTGCTTGCATGCGTCGCAGTCTTCCACAGGCCCAGCAGGCCACTACTCCCGCGCCAACTCCAGCAGCTTGGTCACCGTGTTCCAGTTGCGCGCGGTGGCAACAACCCCGAAGCGCTTCTCGAAGAAGGCGTAGGAGAGCTTGATCGTGCGCACCCCTTCGGGACACCACACGTAGATCTCGCGCTCCCCGAAACCGAAAAGGTCGGGCTCGAAGTCGGCCGGGTCGAGCTCACGCAACCGCTCGGGGTCGGGCGGCGCCGAGAGAAACGTCACGAGCAGCCGCGAGGGCTCGGCGACCGCCTCGGGGAGCGGGTTGGCGCTGACCACCCGCGCAAGCTCCTCGGCGGTGCGCACCAGCACGCGCACGCTCAGCCCGAGCGACTGCGTAAGCCGGCCTTCGATCTCCTGCGCTGCCTGCTCCGGGGCGGTGTCGGCGGTGAAGACGGCGTTGCCGCTCTGCAGGTGGGTGCGTACGTCCTCGTAGCCGAGCTCCTGCATCAGCTCGCGCAGGTGAGCCATCGGCACCTTGTTGTTGCCCCCCACGTTGACGCCGCGCAGCAGCGCGATCTGGCTGGGTGTCCGCTTGCCGTCGGCGTCGCTCGCGCACATGGCGACACCGTAGCGACCTCGGTGCAAGTGCGTAAAGCAAGCCCCGTACACTCCGAGCGCGTGAACGTGTGGATCGCAGACCGCGAGGGTCGCGAGGCCGTCGGCAAGCTGCCGGAGAGCGTAAAGCTCGGCCTCGTACCGCGCGAAGGCCCACTGCCAAGCGCGGCGCTCGCCGCGGAGTTCGTGGTGCCAAGCGCCCGCGACGCCCGCGTCCTCGAGGCGCTCCCCCGGATGCAGGCGCTGCGTGTGGTGCAGACGCTGTCGGCGGGGGTGGACTGGCTGCTAGGAAGCGTCCCCGCCGGCGTGACGGTGTGCGACGCGGGCGGGGCCCGCGACGCGGCGGTCGCGGAGTGGGTGGTGTCCGCAACGCTCGCCTCGACCAAGGCGCTGCCGGAGCTGCGCGACCGCCAGCGCGAGCACCGGTGGGAGTGGCAGAGGTCCAAAGAGCTCGCCGGCAGCACCATCGCGATCCTCGGGGGAGAACCGCTGAGGAACAGGGTCGAGCACGGGTACTGAGAGCGAGCAGCGGTCGGCGATCGACCGGCGATCAGCAAATCCCGTTTCCCAAAGAGTAACCGTCAGGTTGAGGCAGAGGTCAAGCGTGAGGAAGAGCCAGCCAGCAGGCGCCCGCCGTGCGAACGCTCCCCGGCGTGGCGCCGCCGTGCGAACGCTCCCGGCGGCCACGAGGCTGGGTGAGCGCCTCAGTCGTCGAGGCCAAGCTCGGCCAAAAGCGCAGAGACCGCGCGGGCGTCGAGCTGGGAGCCCGCGACCCGGCGCAGCTCACAAGCCGCCTCCGAACGCGTGCGCGCAGGACGGTAGGGACGAGCGGTGACGATCGCGTCGAAGGTGTCGCAGGCCGCGATGAGACGCGCCGCCAGCGGGATGGACTCGCCTGCGAGCCCGTCGGGGTAGCCACCCCCGTCCCAGCGCTCGTGGGAGGCGCGGACCGCCGGAGCGAGGTGCGCAAAGGCGGGGATGCGGCCAACCAGGTCGCCCCCGACGGCGGCGTGGGAGCGCATGACCACCCACTCAGCATCAGTCAAAGGCCCGGGCTTGAGCAGGATCTCGGAGGGAACGGCGACCTTGCCGAGGTCGTGCAAAAGCGCCGCGTAGCGTACGTCGCGCGCCTGCGCAGGCGCCAGCCCGAGGCGCAGCGCGACCCGCTCGGCGAGCCCCGCGACGTCCTCGCCGTGGGTGGCGGTGTAGTCGTCCTTGGCTTCCACCGTGGAGGTGAGCGCCGCCAGTGTGGTGGTGAAGGCGCGCTCGAGGTCGGCGACCAGCCCAGCGCGGTGCAGGGCGGCGCCGAGCGAGGCGGCGACCGCCTCGACGAGCACCGCGTCGGCCTCACCGAAGGCCCCGGGGCCGGGGGCCTCGAGGTTGAGCACCCCCCAAACCGTGCCGTCCACGAAGATCGGTGCGGAGAGCTCCGAGCGCGGGTCCGTGAGGGGGTCGCGAACGATGTAGTCCGGGTCCTCGCACGTGTCCAACACCAGCGCGGTGGACCCCGAGCGGGCCACGCGTCCGTTGACGCCCTCCTCCACGGGTTGGGCGACGACCAGGAACTCGGTCATGACCTCCGCGAGCGGGCCGGCGCCCGCAACCAGCCGCAGCACCCCGTCCCCGTCCAGGCGCTGGATCGCAGCCAGAAAGAAGGCGAACGTACAGTGCAGCTCGTCAACAACCAAGCGCGCCATCTCCTCGACCTCGTGGGTCGCCGCCAGCCGCGCGGTGAGCTGAGCGGCGACACGCAGTTGGGCGCGCAGGTAGGCCAGCTCGCCGGCCCCGGCCATCAGTTGCACGCGCGCGTCAGCGCGGTAGCGGCGCAGCGCCTCGGCCCGCCGCTCGCGCTCGCGCGTGGAGGCAGCGCCAGACGACCTGTGCCCCGAGGGGCGAACGGGCTGAACAGAGAGCTCAGGCATCGCGGACACATCGGCGTCAAGCGCCCAACGCTTGAGAGATGTCTGCGACTGTCAACCGGTGTGGCAAAGGACTTTTTTTGGGATGGCGGCCTCCGGCCGCAGCGGCGTTCGCGTGGCCGACCCGGGGAAGGTCCGAGCGGGCCGAGCGGGGCGGCGGAAGACCGCGAGTGGGCCGCGGAACGCCCCCAAGGCTCCGCCTGAGCCGGAGTGCTGCTCGCCCCGGGGCGCAAACCACCGCGAGAGCCCCGGAACCGCGCTGAGACTCCCGCCGCGCTGCTGCTCGGAGGACGCCTACCGCGAGTGGGCCGCAGGAGTGTCCTGAGTCTCCCGCCCCGAGCCCGAGCCCTGCTGCTCAGCGAGAAGCAGTCCCAGAGCACGAATTGCCAGCCGCATGTTCTCGGCGGTGTCCTCGAGCTCGTCGGCCCGCCAGCGACGCTCCCACTCACGCGGGGAGAGACCCGTCTCGCGTTCGAACTCGGCACGGAGCTGGTCCACACCCAAGCCGACCTCCTGGATCCCCATGTCGGGTACCTCACCCTGCCGCAGCCTGCGCAGGTAGGCGGCGAGCACCACACGAGAGACGCGCAGACCACGCTCGCTACGACGGACCGCCGGGAGCTTGCCCCGCTTGATGAGCTTGTAGACGCCGTCAGAGCTCATGCCGAGCTCAGCGGCGACCTGAGGCACCGTGAGGTAGGCGCTCTGCATGACAGAAGGGTAGCGGACTGTCCGCTTTGTCCACTTAGTCGCCTTCGTCGTGCGAGGCGAGGTAGCGCCGGAAGAGAAGCTCCTCGATCTCCAGCACCCACCGCTCGGGTGCGGGCAGAACCGGCACCTGCTCCCGAACCACGTTCGGCTGCCCAAAGGGGTGGCGGTGGATCAGCAGGTCGCGCTGCTTGGCGCGGTCCACGTCGAGCCGCTCGGCATCCTCAGGCCGGGCGCCGCCGAGCTGTGCGTTCCAGGAGCCCCCGTACAGGTAACAGCCCTCGTCCTCCAACCGCAGGCCGTCCGGGTCAGGTCCCGGCACCCACAGCTCGTAGACGTCGAGCACTGCGGACACCTCGCCATAGAGAGCGGGACGGCGAGCCCGTAGCGCGAGCTCGCCCAACTGGGCAACCACACGCTCGGGCCGCTCGACTAGGTAGCCGTGCAGATCGAAGATCCCGACCCAGCGAGCGGTGCGGTGCGTGAGTAGACTCAGGACGGTCATCGGAAAGGCGTCCGGTCCACCCCTCGGAGGTTCACCGAACCAACGTCCGTGACGGTCGTGCTCTATGGAAGCAAGTCGGCAGGCTGGCGTCAGAGCGGGACCCATCCTGCGTCGTTGGCTGCCCCATCCTCGCCTAACCCCTCCGGTCGTCGCTTGCCGGCCCCACGAGGCCCGTGCTGCAGTTAGCATTTTTTGTTTCTGACTGGCCTCGACATACTGGCCGGTCGCGGGCGCTGTGTCAAGGGCAAGTTCCTAAAAAATTGAAGATCTCAGAAAGTAGGAGTCTTGCCAGAGAATAATCGCCCGTATATGCAGATTTTCGAAAAAATCGTATTACACTCGGCGCCCCCACTACAAGCCCCAACGCCTCCCATGAGCGAGACTGAAACCGGGGGAGAACCGCGAGCGTCTACAGCCCCAGCAGGTGAGCACCTGCACTGGGGCGCACGGCGCGCACGCCGGCGGGCGGGGGAACGCCAGGCGCGAACAGGCCCAGAACCGAGCCCCCGAAACCGCCGCCCACGACGCGCGCACCGGCGGCGCCAGCTCCGTGCAGCCGCTCGACGGCGGCCTCGACAGCGGGGGTAGAGACCTCGAAGCGCTCGCGCAGGCTTTCGTGGGAGGCGTCGAGCAGACGGCCGACGGACGGCAGGTCGTCCGCGCGCAGCGCCGCAACGGCCTGGCGCACCCGCTCGTTCTCGTCGAGCACGTGCAGCGCGCGCCGGAGCAGGGGTTCGGGCAGCTGTTCGACTGCGGAGTGGGTGGCCTCACGCAGCGAGGCCATTCCCAGCAGCCGGCAGGCCCGCGCGCACTCGGCGCGTCGAGCGTTGTAGCCGGAGCTCGCGTGCCGGTGGCGCTCACCGGAGTCGAGCACGACCAGGCGCCAACCGCCGAGTCGCAGCGGCACCGGTTCCACACGGAGCGCGCGGAAGTCGATGCACAGAGCGGCGTCGGGCGCGCCGTAGAGCGAGGCTAGGGGGTCGAGCAGGCCCGTGTGGGCGCCAACCCAGTCGTGCTCCACACGCGCGCACAGGCGGGCGAGCTCGGTTCGATCCATGACCTTGGCCCCGCCCCCTGCCTCCCCGCCGTGCCCCTCGCCACAGGCTCCGCCGCCGCCAGCGCCACAGCCACCACCCTCACCGCGGCCACCGCCGCCCCCACCACGACCGCAGCGGCCGGCTGCGCACCCAAGGTCGGCAAGCGCGAGGCACAGCGCGACGGCGAGCGCCGCGGATGAGGAGAGGCCGGCACCGAGCGGCAGGTCCCCGGCGAGCTCCAGGCGAGCGCCGACAAGCGGGACCCCCGCGCGGGCGAGTTCGGCGACGGCGCCCCGCACGAACGCGCGCCAGCCGGACGCCGCCGTGGGCTGCGCGAGCGGGAACTCGTCGCGCTCGTCCAGGTCGCGCGCGTAGGCGCGCACAAGCCCCTCGTCGGGCGAGCCGCGGGGCGCGGCCTCGGCGCGCACCGTCACGCCCTCGGCGATCGCGAACGGCAGGGCCAGCCCGAGGTTGTAGTCGGTGTGCTCGCCGATCAGGTTGACGCGCCCGGGAGCGAACGCACCAGAGCGCTCGGGCTCAGGCGGCACGAGCGATCGCCTCGCGCAGCGCGGCGGCGGAGGACTCGGGCAGCGTGTCGGAGATGAACGTGCCGGCGCCCTGCTCGGAGCCGGCCAGGTACTTCAGCCGGTCGGCCGTGCGCAGTGGCGGGTAAAACTCGACGTGCAGGTGCCCGTGCCCGGCGGCCGTAGCAGGGCGCGAAGCGGCAAGGCCCGAGTCCGTAGCGGCGGGACGGAAGGCGGCAACCGGGCGCGAGGTGGCGGAGGTGGGCGCCTGGTGGACTGCCATGACGTAGGGGAAGGGCCGGTCGAACAGCGCGTCGTAGCCGCGCACGAGCACCTGCAGTCCCTCCGCCAGCAGGCGCAGCTCGTGCGGCTCGCAGTCCAGCAGGCTCGACCGGTGCTCGCGCAGCACCACGTGAGCTTCAAAGGCCCAGCGGGCCGCGAAGGGGACAAACACAACCACGCCGTCGTTCTCGTGCACGACTCGCCGCCCGTCGGCGAGCTCCCCCGCGAGCAGGGAACACGGCGCGCAGCCGCCGAGACGCGCGTCGGCGGCGAGCTCCAGTCGAGGTACGGGGGGCAAGAACGGGTAGCCGTAGATCTGCCCGTGGGGGTGGTGCAGGGTCACCCCGACCTCGACCCCGCGGTTCTCGAAGATGAGCACGTAGTCGACGTCCGCGCGCGCGCCGAGCTCGGCGTAGCGGTGGCGCCAGACCCACATCAGCTCCTCCGCGCGGCCAGCCGCAAGCGTGCCGAAGGAGGCGTCGTGGGCGTCGGTGTAGACGACGACCTCGGAGGCGCCGTGGGGCGCCTCGAACGCGGGGAAGCGGTTGTCGAAGACCGCGATCTCGAACGCGGGGAAGGGGATCTCCGTCTCAGGCCCTCCCGGACGCGTGGGGCATAGGGGGCAGTGGTCCCGCGAAGGCAGGAACGTACGGTCCTGGCGGTGGCTCGCGTAGACGACCTCCTCACCGCGCAGCTCCTCGTAGCGAAGCTCGCTCACGTCGGTTCGCGCCCGGCGCGGGTGTAGAGGAGCAGCGCGCGGCCGTCGTTTTTGAGGTGGCGCGCGATCACGAGCGCTCCCACAAGCTCACCCGGCTGCTCGTGCCCGCGGCCTGGCCGCCCACACCCCTGTCCACTCTGTCCACCGTCAACGGAGGACCCGTCCGCCGAGGACGGCTCAGCTGGTTTCCCGGCCACGCCCCGAGGGTACCCAAGACGTAGCAGCTCGCCACCGCGACGTCAGCGTACCCGGTGGTCACATCCTCTGCGGGCGAGGCGACCTCACCCTCCCAAGCGCTCGAATTGGGCGAGTAACAAATGACTCAAGCGGGAAACCTAAGTGTGGGTAGCCCCTCTGCCCCGCGGTGCCCTGTACCGAGAAAGACAAGGAGGAGGATGAGATGTCTGACAGCGACTTGGCCCTCGAGGCTGTGGAGCGTTTGGAGCACGCCGACGGGCGGGCGGGGTTCGATTCGACCGAGCGACCCCCAGGGTTCGACCGGCGCGCGTTCCTGCGCCGCACCGCGCTCACCGGCGCGGCGGTCGGCTCAGTGAGCGCGCTGCTGGAGGCGTGCGGGTCGAGCGCCTCCTCCTCGGGCGGCAACTCGGCCTCGATCTTCGGGTCGCACCCCGAATACAAATTCGTGGTCGTCAACCACGTCACGACGAACTCGTTCTTCACGCCCACCCAGTACGGGATCGCCGACGCGTGCAAGCTGCTCGGCAGCAGCTACGAGTGGACGGGCTCGGAAAGCGAAAACATCAACCAGATGGTCAACGCCATCAACACCGCCGTCTCATCCGGCGCCAAGGG
This sequence comes from uncultured Solirubrobacterales bacterium, assembly GCA_963725535.1. Lineage (GTDB taxonomy): Bacteria > Actinomycetota > Thermoleophilia > Solirubrobacterales > Solirubrobacteraceae > Palsa-744. The sequence continues at coordinate 235,416 of CAVRYX010000004.1, read as the reverse complement.
GATCGCGGTGTCGCTGATCAGCAAGACCGCGTTCAACGTGCCGATCGAAAACGCGCTGAAGGCGGGCATCCCGGTCGTCGCATACAACGCCGACGCCCCCTCGCCCCCCAACAAGCGCCTGGCCTACATCGGCCAGGACCTGAAACTGGCCGGCGAACTCATGGGCAAGCGAATCGTCGCCGCCGTGGGCACGGGCGAAGTGGTCATCTTCACCGCCAATGCGGGCTCGGCGAACCTGCAGCCACGCCTGGAAGGCGCTGAACGGGCGATCAAGGAATCGGGCGCGCCGATCAAACTGACCACGATCGTGACCGGCTCCCTGGAATCGGGGGAGAAATCGGCGATCGAAGCCTACTGGACCGGCCATCCGACCACGAAGGGGATGTACGCCGTCGACGGTGGCGACACTGCGGAACTGGCGGGCGTGATGCAGAAGCTCGGGCTCGCCGCCAAAGGCGTCAAGGCCGGCGGCTTCGACCTGACCGAAAAAACCCAGAAACTGCTCCACGAAGGCTATATCGAATTCACGATCGACCAGCAGCCCTACCTGCAGGGGTTCCTGCCGATCCTGCAACTGTTCCTGTGGCAGGTCTCCGGGTCCCTGACGGGTCCGGCGGAAGTCGAACACGGGCCTGAAATTCATCGACAAGGAAACCGTCACTCCGTACGTCAACTCCAAGAGCCGCTTCGAGGGGACCTCCTCCGAAGCCAAGGTGGTGCCGATTCCGGCGGGCACCGCCGCCTAACCAAGGTCGGCGACCGTGGCCAACTCGTCTTTGGAGCCCACCCCGGCTCCGGCCTCGGCGCAGGGATCGACCCCCCCTCCGGCGGGAGGCCCGGCGCGCACGCGCCGGACCTCGCTGCCGAGTCGGGGCGCGCTGCTCGAACGCGCGCTCTCCTTGCGCGAGGGCAGCATCATCGTCGTCACGCTGCTCGTGGCGATCTACTTCTCGCTGACCACCAGCACCTTCCTCACCAGCTCTAGCTTCACGACGCTGCTGCCGTTCTTCGCCCCGTTCGCGATCCTCGGCGCGGGCGAGGTGTTCGTGATGATCCTGGGCGAGATCGACCTGTCGATCGGGGCGACGTACCTGTTCGCGCCGTTCCTCTACTACAAGCTAGCGGTGGCCGGGATTCCGCACGTGCCGTGCGTGCTCATCGCGCTGGCCGGCTGCATGGTGGTCGGCTTCATCAACGGGTTCTTCACCGCGGTCGTCGGCATCAGCTCGTTCGTGGCCACGCTCGGCATGCTCTTCACGCTGGAGGGGCTGACGCTGATCATCTCGCACGGTGTGCCGGTCGCGATGCCGGGCGCGGAAGTGACGAGCACGACCGTCAGCGTCCACCACGTGATCAACGGGGCGCACATCGTGCTCACCGAAACGGTCAACCACGTCTCGACATTCGCAAAAGTCCTCGGCGAGGGCACCTACTCGGAGCTGATCTGGGCGCTCGTGATCGTGATCGTGGGGCAGATCGTGCTGACGTTCACCCGCTGGGGCCTGTACACGGTGGCCGTGGGCTCGAACAAGCTGGCCGCCTCCGAGGCCGGGGTGCGGGTGCGCCTGGTGATGATCCGCAACTTCATCCTCTGCGCCGCCGCCGGTGGCTTCGCCGGCATCCTCGAGGCGGTGCGGGCCTCGTCAGTTCAGCCAGACGTGGCCGGGGCCAACGAAATCTTGTTCAAGGGGATCTCGGCGGCGGTGATCGGCGGCACGCTCCTTGCGGGTGGGTCGGGGACCGTCGTAGGCGCGCTGATCGGAGCGCTGTTCCTCGGCATCCTCAACGATGGGCTGATCCTCAAGGGCGTCAACGCCGACTATCAGCTCTTCTACCTGGGCCTGGCGATCATCCTGGCGATGACCGTCAACGTGTACGTGCAGCGCGTGCGCAGGGGCTCCCGCAGTGGCTGATCAGCCCGTACCGGCGGAGACGATCGTCGGGCCGGTCACGGCTGCGGATGACGTGCTGCGCGTCGAACACATCGCCAAGCGCTTCGGGCCGGTGACGGCCCTGCGCGACGTCAACCTGCACCTGCGCAAGGGCGAGGTGCTGGGCCTACTCGGCGACAACGGCGCGGGCAAGTCGACGCTGATCAAGATCATCTGCGGCTTTCAGAGGCAGGACACGGGGCAGATGTTCCTGCACGGAGAGCCCTACCAGCCCAAAAGCGTCGACGACGCGCGCGCCCACGGCATCGATACGGTCTACCAGGACCTCGCGCTGATCGACGAACTGTCGGTCTACCACAACCTGGCGCTGCGCCGCGAGAAGGTGCATCGTCCGATCCCGTTCCTGGCCAACCGTGAGATGAAGCGTGAAGCGCGCGCGGCGCTCGATGAGATCGGCATCAACATCCCACGGATCGACGTGGCCGTAGCGCGGCTGTCCGGTGGTCAGCGTCAGGCGATTGCGGTTGCGCGCACAGTCAACTCCGACGCGGACATCATCCTGCTGGACGAGCCGCTCGCGGCGATGGGCGCCAAAGAGGGAGCGCAGATCCTTGACCTAGTCGCGCGCCTGAAGGCCGAGGGCAGGGTCTCGATCATCATGATCCTCCACAACTACGTGCACGTGTTCGAAGCGTGCGACCGCGTGAGCCTGATCCAGGACGGCACGATCGCCCTCGACAAGCCGACCGCCGAGACCTCGGTCGAGGAGCTCACGGAGATCGTCGTCAACGAGTATCGCCGCGCGCGGGCGGCGGCCCACGAAGCCACGACGGGCCCCTGAAGCGGAGCGACCCGCCGCGCACCGGGGGGCGTCCAACCCGCGCCGAGCGTTTACATCGTGAAGATCCGGTGATCGGTAGCTCGGATTCAAGAGAGGGCTGGTAGAAAGCGCGGGTCCAAAACCGACGATCGGAGATTCCGTGCGCCGTCTCAGTGCCCTGCTGTTTGCCGCTTGTGTGTTAGTCGGAACAAGTGTGACCGGCCTCGTCCTGACCGCTACGGCCGCCGCAGAAGGCACTACCTACACGCCGGAATCCCCAGTCGTGGACACGATCTCCGGGGGGCCGTGGAACACCTCCCAGGGCGACGAACAAGCCGGCTCCTCGTACTACCTGACCGGGGATCTGAGCCCCATGTTCCTGCCGGGCGGCCCGGAAACGACGCTCGGCGGCGTGAGCGAGCCCAACGTCGCCGTCTACCCGGCCGCCAAAGCTGGCGAAACGCCGTTCACGCCGCCCTACCTGAGCGGTGTCGCCGGGACCCCCGGCCCGCTCGACGGGTACTGCAGCAGCCTGGGCGGGTACCCCGAGACCGGCTCGCCCGTCTCGCAGCCACCGAACACGGCGCTGCCGTTCTCGCCCTACTACTTCCCCGACGTCGTGCGCAACGCCGACGGCTCGCTGACCGGCTACTTCGACTACCGACCGAAGGACGCCGACGAGGCGATCACGGTCGCCAGGTCAACTGACAACGGCAAGACGTGGACCAGCAAGGGCAAAGCGCTCGAGCAGAACCCCGGCTACTGCCCGAACGCGGACACCAACGACGACGGCCAGGGTCACCCCTACGTGGCAGCGATCGGGGGCAGCACGAAGCTGTACACGCTGCAGCGCCCGGCCGGCGACTACGAAGGCGTGGGCCTGCTCGTCCACAACGTCGAACCGTCCGCGGCAAACCCGCTTGGCTCGCTCGAACCCACCGAACCGGTCGGCATCGACCCGAACACCTACGCCGGATCGGAAGTCGAAGTCCCCACCAGCGGCACCGGCGCGAACATCCCCGTCTCCACGCTCGGCGAAGCGAGCTCTCCCGAGCACATCGTCGCGGGCCCCTACGAGGACTACAACGCGGCGACGCCGTCGAAAGCGGTCATCACCTGCAAAGCCACCAACCCCGCCCCGGCCGAACTCACAGGGTGCACCGTCGCCGGCGGGAGTCCGCTCATCGTCAAAGCCAAAGACGACATCGTGCAGGTGATCGCCACCGCCGCCATCGCCGCCACGATCCCTGCCGGGCCGAACAAGTCCACCGGAGAAGGCGGGCTGGCCGAACTCAAGATCACCAACGGCAACTCCGTCGTCTCGCCCCTCACCACCTTCATCCTCAACGAAAACGCGCCCAACCGGCTGTACATCGACGGTGACACGGTCTACTGCAGCCAGTCGAACGCGAACCCGACCACGAAGATCGAGGACTGCACGAACACCAGCGGCTCGCCGCTGGCCGTCAGTGTGGGCAACGCGATCACGGCAGACCCGATCCTGCCGCCGAACGCGGCGGTCACGACCGGCCTGAAGTCGCCTGACGGCATCGTCGGCACGCTGCCAAGTTATCCGAGCGCCCCGAAAGGATCGACGGTCGTCCTCTACACGCAGAAGGTCCTCGCGTACTTCATCGTCGGCACGACCGACGGCTCGGTCAGCGGCAGCGGCAAATACACCGCGGGAACCGTGACGCTCCCTCTGGCGGAAGGGTCGGCGATCACCTACACGCCCTCGGTGCATCCGAGCGAGCCGCTGCCCACCAGCGGCTCCTTCAAAATCTACCTCGGCACGAACATCGAATCGCCGATCCAGGAAGTGACGTGCACGGGCTTCACCGCGGCCACCCAGGCCGGCGTGCCGGCCGGCAGCGAGAACCTCACCGGCTGCACCGGAGGCAAAGGCGCCGTCAAGGAAGGCAACTGGGTCGGCGGGCCGAACGCTGCGATCGTGCCCTACGCCTCGCTGGAAAAGATCGGCGAGGGCAAGGACTCCGCGTCGAAGGGCCCGCAGAAGCTGTTCGCCAACAACGAGGACTACACGGTCCTGCGCGCGGCGTACACCGAAAACGGTGTCAACTTCACCGACCTCGGGCCGATCAGCGGCTCGACGTCGGGGACGGGCAACGACAGCGGCTCCTACAACGACATCTCGAACCCCTACCAGCAGACGAGCCCGTCCAGCACCGAACCGACGAACCTCGCCCCGGGGAGCCCCGACACGACCGAGCTGCGCTTCGTGGGCTCGCGCGGAACGATCATCACCAACCCGGACGGCAGCTACGGCATGTTCCTGTCGGGCTCGTGGGCCAGCGACGGCGACAGCGACGCGTTCAACCAGGTCTTCTACACCACCTCGACCAACGGCAAGTCGTGGTCGGTGCCGAAGGTGGTGGTGAGCACCGACTACACGTTCGCGGCCTCGGCCGCGCAGGACAAGGCGCTCGAAGAAGGCAAGAACGAACCGCTGGGCACCAGCGCCTACTACTCCGGCCGCGCGTACGGCCCCGCCGTGGTGCAGAACCCCGACGGCTCGCTGACGATGGTGTTCAGCGGCTACCGCCTGCCCAAACCGGTCACCGCCGTCGGCACGGTGCTAGGCACCAATGCGTCGGCGAAGTACACGATCGGCGCGAAGGACCCGGCTCTGTACCGCAACATCCTGACGTTGCACCTCACGTCGGCCACGTCGCCGGGCGTTACGACAACCACCGCCGTGAGCTCCTCCGACGAAGGCTCGGGCGTGGTCGGCGCGCCGGTCACCTACACCGCCGCCGTGGCCCCGGTCGCTCCCGGCACGGGCACGCCCACGGGCACCGTCTCGTTCTCCGACAGCAACGGCCTGATCCCAGGCTGCGGCGCTCGGCCGCTGAGCGGCGGCGCTCCCGACACCGCGACGTGCGCGACCCAGCACGAGCGCCCGGCGGGCACCGACGAAATCACCGCCACATATTCGAGCGACTCCAACTACGCGGGCTCCTCGGGTACGACCAGCGAGAACGTCTCGGAAGCGCCGGCGATCACTTCGGGTGACAGCACGACGTTCGCCGAGGGTACTGAAGGCCACTTCACAGTGACCGCGACAGGTACCCCGACGCCGACGATCACGGAGACCGGGAAACTACCCGCCGGCGTGACGTTCAACGAAAGCACCGATCAGCTCTCCGGCACCCCGACCCAGGAAGGCGCGTACTCGATCAACTTCATTGCCACCAACGGAGTCGGCTTCTCCAGCCAGAGCTTCACGCTCACGGTGGACGCCGCGCCGCTGATCACCTCGCCCAACAACGCGACGTTCAACGACGATACAGCCAGCACGTTTACGGTGACCGCCACCGGGACACCGGCCCCCACCGTCACCAAGTGGGGCAACCTCCCGGAAGGCATGACCTACACGGAAGGCATGACCCACGGGGGAGGCGTGATCTCCGGCACCCCGACCCAGAGCGGGACCTTCCAGATCACGTTCACCGCCCACAACGGCATTGGAGCCGACAGCGTCCAGCAGTTCACGCTGACGGTTCTCCCACTCCACATCACGACCACCTCGCTGCCAGAAGCAAAACCCGGCACCCCCTATAGTCAGCAGCTCACAGCGGTGGCCGGCGTGGCTCCCTTCAAATGGAAAAAAACCGCTGGCAGCCTGCCCAAAGGCATTGGGTTGAGCTCCACCGGACTGCTGTCAGGGAAAATCGGCGCGAAAGCGTACCCGAACGGGGGCTCGTTCTCGGTCACGGTAACTGTCACGGACTCCACCAAAAAGGTCCATCAGACGGCTACGGCGACGTTCACTCTGGTCGTCTCGTAGAACCCTGCCCCTGGCTGCACGATCACGAACCACCGGGCCAACACGTGCTCGGCTCGCCCACTGCTCCGGCTCCCCGCACGGGGTAGAGACACCATTGCGTCCGGCCTAGCGTGCGGCTAGTCGAGCTCGCTCGGGGTGACCACGCCGAGCTGCGTGGCTCGCTCCACCAGTGCCGCGCGCTTCTGGTTCTGGGGCAGGTGGGCGAGGCCGAACTCGTTGAACAGCGCCCGCAGGTGCGTCTTGACCGCGTCCACGCTGAGAAACACCTCCTCGGCGATCCGCCGGTTGCTCGCGGGCGTGGCGTAAGCGCCACCCTCTAGGTGGGGACGGCAAAGTGCCAGGAGCACCCTGCGCCGGGTGGGGCTCAGCGCCGGCACCGGCAGCACGCGCCCCGAGACGGTGGTCTGCGCCCGCTCGCGGCCGCCGAGGTGGAACGCGATCGTCGTGCGCCCGACCCGTACGCGGTCTCCGTCGCGCAGCCGCTGCCTGGTGGCAACCCGGCGTCCGTTGAGAAAGGTGCCGTTGGTGGAGAGGCCGTCGTCGAGGAGCGTCCACTCCCCACCCCGACAGTGCAGTTCGGCGTGCAGAGCCGAGACCTCGTCGTCCCACGCGATCGGGACGTCCGTCTCCTCCCGTCGCCCGATCGTCAGGCTCGGCCGGCGGCTGTCCAGCGTGACCAGGCACAGCTGCCCGTCCGGCTCGCGCAGGGCAAGGAAGGGCAGCCGTTCGCCTTCGACCGCGAGCAGCTGCTTGAGCTCTCGTGGCGAGAGCGAGTGGCGCGCCAGTGGGTCCTCCCCACCGACAGGTGCGCCCGCTGTCTGTGGCTGACTCGGTTCCAACGTGCCACCCCGAGCATGACAGATGCGGTCACACGAGAGGCAGGCGAGCGCGGCGCCGCGAGCACGGCCTCAGCGGAGGACCCCCACAGGGTGTCGTCTTCTAACACCTTGGGTGGCCAGGGTCGGTGCCCTGCACCCGTCAGCATGAACCTCGCAGCGCGGAAGCTGCAAGGAGCAATGAGACCGGCACACGCGTGCTGGGGGCATTGCTGCCAAGTCAGGTACGACGGGGTCACGGATGACAGTCAAGGACGACACGCGACCTGGACCCCATGTCCCGCACGGAACGCAGGCGTGGGGTCCGTGGTCGTGACGGGCACCGCACAGCGAAGTGCTCGCACTGCGCCCGCGCCGGTTGAGAAGCTCTGACCCGTACACGTCCAGTCAGGCACGGCTGCTCACCGCCTGGCGGTCGGCGAAGAACGCGTGATCCAGCTTGCCCCTCGCGGTGAGCGGAGCGGTGCCCTCGAAGAACTCCGCCGCCATCGATCCCCAGTAGTTGGTGGCGTGCAGCTCAGCGATCAAGGACGCCGCGCCCATCTCGATCCGGCCCATTGTCGTGTAGTCGGCCGCCGCGGTGAAGTGTCGAAAAGCGTTGGCCGAGGGGCCGGTCGGCGAGTACTTGTGTTCGATCCACCTGGCGGCACACTCCGGCGTGACCGTGAACGGCTGCTCTGCCCACCACAGTTCCCAGGGCTCGCGCCAGTATGCATAGACTTCCTCGGGGGTCACGGGGTCCGTGGATCGACAGAAGCCGCTCTCCACGCATGCCTGCCAGGTCCCGAGCACGTCCTCACGCAGACACGCACGCCCGATCGCGATCATCACGTCAACCTGCTCGCGCCCGAACCGCTTCACGCAGCCGTAGTCCAGGAAGCTCACGCGGCCGTCGTCGTGAAACAGGAAGTTGCCGGGGTGCGGGTCGGCGTTGAACAGGCAGAAGCGCATGTTGGTGGCATAGACGAACCGGTAGATCGCCTCCCCCCAACTGTCGCGCAGCTCCTGCCCGCAAGCGAGGGCATCGCTCCAGGATTTGCCCTGCACGAGCTCCTGGGTCAGCACACGGCCGGTGCACAGCTCGCCGATCACCTCGGGGACGTGGATGAACGGGTGTCCGCGGTAGATGCCGGCGAACTCAGCCTGGTTGGCCGCCTCGAGCCGGTAGTCGAGCTCCTCGGTGATGCGAACGCTCATCTCGCGCGCCGCGCCGCGAAGATCGAAGCTCGTTTTCCTCGGGGACAGACCGAAGAGCAATCCGAGAAACGTGGAAAGCAGCTCGGTGTTCTTCAGGTCGGCACAGATCGCGCCCGCCACTCCGGGGTACTGGATCTTCACGGCGACGTCCCGGCCGTCGTGCAACCGAGCGGCGTGGACCTGGCCGATCGAGGCCGCGGCGAGGGGCTCCCACTCGAACTGCGCAAACACGCTCTCGGTCCACCGCCCGAGCTCGCGCTCGAGCACCGAGCGCGCGAGCTCGGGTGCCATCGGCGGCGCGTCGTCGCGCAGCCGCGTCAGCGCCGTCTGGTAGATCGACTGGAACTCCGCCGGTACCGCGGGGTTGGCTGAGACGAATGACAGCATCTGCCCGGCCTTCATCAGCGCGCCCTTGGAGCGGCCGAGCAGCTCGGCGTAACGCTCCGCCGTGCGGACGTGGAACTCGGTGCTGTCCGAACCCGCCAACTTGCTCCGCAGCCCAACCACGACCGCCTCCCCCGCGGTGCGAGCGGTCAGAGCCGCCAGCGGAGCGGTGCGCCGCAAGCGCCCACGACCGATGCCGTCGCCGTCACCTGACAGCGTCGCGTCACCTGCATTTGGGGGAAGCCCGGCATCGGACACCAGCACGATCGCTTTCTCTCTGGTTACTGACCTAAACTAAGTGTACGCTTAGGAGCAGGTTGCGTCAAGCGCTGACCGTAAAAGCCCCCGCAGCGTGTGAGCCCCCACAGCGTGTGCTACGCTATCGCACATGAACGTAGGCGTGCGCGAGCTGCGCAACCAAACCGGGCAGGTGATCGATGCCGTACGTGCCGGCGAGCGCGTGACACTCACCGTGCATGGCGAGCCGATCGCGGACATCGTTCCCCACCAGCATCGGGCACGGTGGCTTTCCGGACCCAGTCTCAAGCAGGCATTGCAGATCCGCGCCGCGGACCCGGCGCTCAGCCGGGATCTCGACGACCTCGCCGGCCAAACACTGGACGAGCTTTGAGCGCCCCGACTGCCGGGCTGCTCGACACCTCGGTATTCATCGCTCGCGAGAGCGGGCGACCGCTCGGGGACCTCCCAAACCAAGTTGCGGTGTCCGTGGTAAGCATAGGAGAGCTTCAGCTCGGCGTCCTAGCCGCCGTCGATGACCAAGCAAGAGCACGCCGCGCGGATACGCTCGCCCTCGCCCGCGCAGCCGATCCGATCCCCATCGGCGAGGCCGTGATGACCACCTGGGCCCGACTTGTCGCCGACTGCCGCACCGCTGGACTACAAAAAGCGGTCAAGCTCACGGATGCCCTGATCGCGGCCACGGCAGTTGAGCACGGCTTACCCATCATCACCCAAGACGACGACTACAACCGAATGGCTGAAGCCCACGCTGCGCTCTCCGTGGTCATGGTGTGACCGCCCGCGGTTACCCAGCCACGAACCGGGCCAAAAGTTGACGGCGACGGACGACAGTCGAACCAGGAGGTCGGCGGTTCGACCTTCGGGCATGTGATGGAGAGGACCGTACGTTGCGCAAACCCCTTGGTCGTGCGGGCGGAGACGCTGAGCGTGTAGCCCGAGCATCGTGACGGGGACGGCCGGTACGCTTCTCAGCCGTCATGGGAGTCCCCGACCCCCCACTATCGCGCGAGGTGCTGGATCGTGCGCGCGTGTACGTGCGCATCGATCAACGTGTCGTCGCGGCGCTGCCCGAGCTGGGTGAGACGATCCGATCGTTCAAGCCGGTTCCGGGTCCTGCCGGGGAGAGTGTCGCTGAATGGTTGGCCGAGCGCGCGCTGAGCGAGCCGCAGGAGGCGACCGTCCGTGTACGGCTCAGCCACGGCAAGGTGGTGGGCGTGTACGCGCTGTGCGCCGCCCAGGTCGCACTCAGCGGCGAGGAGCGTGCCCAGCTCGGCGGCGTGCACTACCGCACCCAGCCGGCGATCCTGCTCGCACAGTTCGCTCGTGCCGCGGACACACCGGGCATCGGTTCCGAGCTACTCGGACACGCCGCACGCACAGCACAGCAGGCACTGTCGTACGTCGGGGCAACGGTGCTGGTCGTCGATCCCTTCGACGAGGCCACCGACGCCTACTGGCAGGAACGCCGGGGTCTTCGACCCTCCGAGCAGCGCGTGCCAGGCAACCGCCAGCTGCGACGACTATGGACGGCGATTCCGCGGGATAGCTAGAGATTCGCGCCTTCGGCCTCTAGTTCAGTCACGAGAGCCCGGCCTTGCTCAAACAGCTCGTGCACGCGCGGATCGCGGCGCGAGCGCTCCAGCTCCTGCTCGTCGATCACGATCACCGCTTGATCGAGCACATCGTGCAGCTTGTCCTTATCGAGGGTTGTAGCCACAGGCTCAGCGTAGCGCAACGCGGCCCTGTGCCGTCCTTGGAGTTGCCTCAGCACGCCGAGTTTTATGGAGACGATCGACGCGCTTGCCGCGACCAGACTGCCACGTCGGCGAGCAGGAACTCGCCCAAGCACCTACTCGCGATGGAGCTGGAAGACGAGGTTATAGCCGCGCTGGAGGCCCCCTGAGGAGTCTGCATGAACATCCCGGATGTTGGTCGGATATGGTTCCGGTGTGCGGTTTGGCCCACGCCTTTTGGCGCTGCTTTTCTCGGCTCTTGTGCTCGGGGTAGCTCCCACGCCGCTCGCCGACGCGCCATCGAGCGCTCGGGCAGCGACGACGAGTGAATGGCACGCCAGTCAGCAGCATTACGAAGTGTTCCTGACCGCGCCGGTCCAGGGAGGCTCGGTTGGCTGGTGCGTGGTCTATACCTTCGCAACTGGGGACGGGTCTGGGGGCGGATTTGGTTGTCCCGTCGTGCTAACGCCTGGGCGCCCAATTCTCGACGAGTCCTGGGGCGGCTCCTCGCCACCGCCCGCGTCGCGAGGTCTCGTTCTGACGAGCAGCGAAGTCGCGGCCGTGTCTGTAAACGGTGGGACACCTATCCCCACACGCACCGAACCGGGCTTGCCCTATGGGCTTCGTGCTGTGCTGCTCGAAATGAATGGCACCACTCTCATAGGACGCCCGCCCGAACTCACACCGCTCAGCATGAGCGGACAGGCCCTCACTCAGCCCCCGATGCGGCCGAGGCCGACCGCATACGGACTGGAAACGAGCGGCTGGAAACGGCCTGGTCATCCAAAGCTAGGGGCATGCAAGATCAGCGCAACCCACGTCCCGGGACTGACAGCACGATGGGGCCGAGTCGTCCGGCACGTTCGCGCCATCAGCGACCTGATCGGCCGGCCATTTCTTTCCTGCGCCGACACCGAGTACTTCTTCCAGAACTGGCCTCTGGACGCAGGGATCGTGCTCGACGCCACCCACCCCGGTGTCCCGCCAGCACCTCTGCCCCTGATGAAGCCAGCGGCGGGACATCCCGGCTACTACCAGGCACCGGGAGGCAACGGCAACGTGCTCGCTCGCCGCATACACGGCGCATGGCTGCTTGTAGAAGGCGGCAGCGGTCTCCAGCAGCGCTTCGTCGTGCTCTCACATCTCCGGGCCACCATCCACCTGTAACGGCCACGGACCATAAGAGCCACTCCAAACGCTGGGGCCCGCCGATGCCCAAGAGCTGTACGTTGGTGGCAAGCGCGTCCGCGACAAGTACCGCAAGCCGGGTGCTGCTAACCACATCAGGTACGCCTGGACCAGGTAGACGCTGAAGCGCGAGGCCTGACGCAGGGCATCGTGCTCCCGTCCAGCCTAAAATTTCCTAAATCTTCATCGTGGGCTGACCCATTTGGGGGGTCAAAATGACCTTTCCTATGTAGAGGGAGCTTTTCGGAGTTCCCACCACCGCAGGGTCGTCCGCCGGCACCAACGTTCTGAGTCAAGACATTTGCCGCCCGTGCAAGCGGGCATCCAAACACACCCATAACGACGACAGCCGCGGCGTTCGCGTGAGGACGCCGCGGCTGGTCGCACTCTCTCCAGAGCAGGAGCGCGAGGCGGTCGCGCTGCTCGGGCAACTCCTGCTCGACGCGGCCGGCATACGCGCGGCCGGCGTATCCGCCGGCGTTTCGGGGGGCGCTTACCCCGGCGCTTTCGGCGGCGCGACCTCGACCCTCGCAATGCCGGGAAAGGCGCACAGGCACACATGATCCGGCCAGCGAGAGAGCCCCGACAAATAAGGTCTGGGAGAGATTCTTCAAGACCGGGCTTCGCACGGCGCGGGGTGCGCGTGGGCGCGGATCGAGTGTTCGAGCTGGCGCGGCATCTGACGTGGCGTGACCGCGAGATCGCCCTCTGCCTGTATGACCATCAGGTGTTGAGTACCGGCCAGTTGCAACTGCTGTTCTTCTCATCCAAGCGTCGCTGCCAGGATCGACTGCTGTTCCTCTACCGCCATCGCGTGCTCGATCGCTTCTACCCGCCAGGCCCGTTCGGGTCGGGCAAGCCGCAGGCGCACTGGCTGCTCGATGAGGCCGGCGCGATCCTCGTGGCTGCGAGCATGGGCGTCGAGCGCAAGCAGCTCGGCTGGTCACGCCAGGATGACTGGGGCTCGCATCGCCAGGTCGCGCACCGGCTGGAGACCAACCAGTTCGTCTGCGAGCTGATCGCCGCGACACTGCCCGGCACGCGCATCGGCGTGACCGCCTGGGAGTCCACTCGCCGCGCCGCCGAGCGGCTCGATGACCGCCGGCTCGTGCGACCCGATGCGGGCCTCATCCTCGACGTTCCCGCCGGGCCGATCGAGTGCTTCCTGGAGTGGGACCGCGCCACCGAGACGCAGGCACGGCTCGCCGAGAAGATCGAGCACTACCAGATCGCCGAGGCCAGGCTGCACGACGAGACACAGATGCGCAGCGTGCTGTTCGTCGTGCCCGGCCCCGGCCGGATCGACACGCTGCGACGCGCCTATGAGGCGCTTGAACCCAAGCGAGAACGCCACCGGCAGGACAGCCACCTGGTCAACCTGGATGGTCGCTGGCCGATGCTCGCCACGACCACAACCGCGCTTCACGACGCGGGGCCGCTGGGCAGGGTCTGGGAGTCGATCGCCGACCCCACCCAGCCCCCGGTTGCGCTCGACGCGCTGCCCGTCAACCATGCCCTGGGACCGGCCGATCTGGTGTGCGCGCTCGGGCGGCGCTGGCGCCACGAGCAGCCCGGCTTCTGGGATCGACTCTCCCCGCTGCACCGCCGCCCGGACGGCCACAACGGCAAGGACTTGAAGCCCAGCCGCGGATCTGATCTGATCGACCAACCCCACAGCCACAACGATTACGAGCGGGAGGCCATCCCATGACCCGCGTATGCCTCTACACCCGCATCTCCACCGACGAGGAGAACCAGCCGACCTCGCTCGCCTCCCAACACGAACGACTGGAGGCGTTCTGCAAGGTGCAGGAAGACTGGCGCATCGTCGCCCGCCACGACGATCGCTCCACCGGCACGAAGCTCGACCGTCCCGGACTGCAAGCCGCGCTCGACCTCGCCCGTCAGGGCCGCATCGACCAGCTACTCGTCTACAGGATCGACCGCCTATCCCGCAAGGTCCGCCAGCTCGCGCAACTCGCCGAGGAGCTGGACGCCTGCGGCGTCGTGTTGCGCTCCGCGACCGAGCCGTTCGACACCGGCTCGCCGGCCGGCCGGATGATGCTTCAGATGCTTGGCGTATTCGCCGAGTTCGAGCACGCCACGATCGTGGACCGCATTACCGCCGGCATCGAACGCCGCGCCAAGGAAGGCCGCTGGTACAGCGGACGCCCACCCTTCGGATACGCCCTGCATGACGGCCAGCTCGTGCCCGATCCGATCACCGCGCCCGTCGTCCGGCGCATCTACAGGCTCTACACAGAGGACCGGCTCGGCACCATCGCCATCGCCCAACAGCTACGCGCCGAGCACGCGCCCGCACCAGCCGCCGGCTGGGGACACCCGGCCGTGCACCGCGTCCTCACCAACCCGACCTACCTCGGGCGCATCCGCTGGCGCGACCAAGACTTCCAGTCCACACACGAGCCGCTGATCGACCAAGCCACGTTCGACCACGCCAAGACCATCCTCTCAGAGCGCAGCGCCGACGCCTCACGCCGACGCGGCAACCACTCCGACTTCCTGCTCTCCGGCGTCATCCGTTGCGGACACTGCGGACGCGCCTACATCGGCATGTCAGCACACGGCAAAGGCGGCACCTACCACTACTACGCCTGCACCGCCCGCCAGAAGTACGGCCCCAAAGCCTGCCGCGGCGAGCGCGTCCCGCGCGAGAAGCTGGAGACCGCCGTCCTTCACCAGCTCACCGGCATCTACCGCGACGGCCCGCTCATCCACGACGCCCTCGCTGCCGCTCAACAGCAGACGCAACGCGAGCGACCCGCGCTCGATGAACGCCGCCACGCGATCGCCACGGAGATTGCCAGCATCGAACGCTCGACCGAGCGCTACTTCGAGGCCTTCGAGCAAGGCCGGCTCTCCCCTGAGCGCTGCGAACAGCGCGTCACCCGCCTACATGATCGCCGCGAAGACCTCCGCGCTCAGCAGGCCGAGCTTGCCGACGACGGCGCCGACGAGGCCGACGAGGCCGCACACGCGCCCACAGCAGCCGACCTGGCCGCGACCGCCGACCAGCTCGAAGGAGTAATCGCACAAGGAGAGCCCGAGCAAGCCAAGGCGCTCCTGCGCATCCTCATCGCCGAACTACGCGTCAACGGCCGACACGACATCCAGCCCACCTACCGCATCATCACGCCCGATCACGCCGCCACGGCCGGGGTTTGCGCAACGTCAGGAAAAGTGGTCAGGCGCGTGCGTTGCGGACTGGCGCGCAGGAGAGAGCGCAACCCCCTCGCGCGCTTGGGGCTCGACATCATCATCAGCGCTCAATCGGAGATCATCGAGAGCGACACCCGTGATGCACTCGAGCGTCTCACCAACGCCGTCGCCCCTGACTGGTGGGTGGCCCACGCGGTGAGAGCAAGCTACACGACCGGCCCCGCCGGGCACGTGGTCGCCGCCGGCGGGCGCCTCGTGTGGATCCAGATTCACAATGGCCGGTACGACCCGATAGATGCCGCGGACCTCGCCGGGCAGTCCATGCTCAGCCTCGCGGGCGAGGAAGCTCTGCAGGCGACGTCGATCGTCTGTGTCGCCGACGAGCCGCTCAAGCCGGGCTGGCGAACAGCATCCTCGGGGCGCCGGGTGGGGATCACCCCAACCGATCAGTTGGCCGACATGATCCACCACGAACTCGAGGGGTACGGTCCCTATGACCCAGACCTCCACCCACGACTCTCTCGCGCCCTCCATAGCGCTCAGCGAGTCGTGGCGCAGCGCGACGCTGCCATGCTGGGGCTGGCCACAGGGTTCGATCCGCGCCGCTGGGTGGTCGCTCACGGCGTGCGCCTGCACGGCCTCGAGAGACAGATCGGTGTTCTTGCAGCTGGAACCACAGGGATCTACGTCTGCGAACCGCAGGGCATCGACCGCTACCGCGCCGCGTCCGCCGCGCTTGAAGGGGCCGCGCATCTGGCCCAGATTAGCGCCGGTCTTACAGCCGACGTCATTCCCGCTGTCCTATGCGACGGAGACGAGCACCCCCATCAGCTACGGATCTCCGATGGGCAGCTTGCCTGGGCGCTACCTGCCAGGAGCGCGGTCGCGTTGATCGGGCAGGCGCAGCACCGGGGCCTGAGCCCAGCACAGATCAGGCGAATCCGCCGCCCCGCTCCAGGCTGGGAATACACCACAGAGAGCGACGGAGACGGGTGGACCTACCGCGTCCGCTACGACCACGCGCGTCACGATCGCGGCATATAGCCAAGCGGTCTACAACCATCAAGCCAAGTCAGCCTCCCGCGATGCGGCATCACGCGCTATACCCGATTGGGATCCCGCGTCGCCCCCTCCCACGCCGGGGTCTCGTCCGCACCTCGTACCTCTACGAGATCCCCTGTCGCCGTCCCAGCCCGTGGTCGCCTACCGCGGATGCCTGTCGTGGTGTGGATGCCCCGCGCGAGACGTGGTGGCAGTGGTATACGTTGCCATCACCGGCGCTCCGTATGCTTCGTACACGGCGTTCACCAGCGTGGGGTCCACGCCGCAATTGATACAGAAGCCGTGCTGGGACCAGCCGATCGCGCGGGCAAGCACTTCGTCGGCGTAGGTGACCCCGGCGGCGTCGTGGCCGTAGTAATCATACGCGGCGTTCCATGCTGCGCCGTCGAGCGCATACCCGGCGCCGTCGGTCGAGAGTAGATGCGCCGCGGCCATGATCGCGTCGAAGTCGTCGTAGATCGACGGGTGCGTTGCGGTCATGTGGTCATATGTCGCCGGGCGCCGTCCGTGGAGGTAGGAGTCGCTCACGAGATCCCACGTGGTCACCGGGCCGTTCGTCACGTTGAACTGCATGGGCCCACCGCAGCAACCGGCGAAGTTCAACCCGTGGTAGGTGGTGGGCGCAGTCGAGAACGCCGACTCCTGATCGTGGATCGAGGCGATCAAAAGCCAGTTGACGCCGAACGCGCTCTGCGCCACCGAGTAGATCCGGTAGAACCCTTCCATCCAACGCGTCGGTATCGCCGTTTCCGTCTGATCGACAAAGCGCCTCGGGACCGGCTGCTGCTCTGCGTGCGACGGCTGCGCGGCTCTGTGCGAGCGCCCGGCACTTCCTCCGCCACGCGCCGCGCGCGAACTACCCGTGTTGGCGGCCACGGACCCCTGGCCGGCCGCCGCGCCAGCGAGCACGCTCGCGGAGGCAGCCGCCCCGGGGACCGGTGTCGCGGCCACCTCCACGACGACGGGCGGGGCTGCCGCGGCGGGCGCCGCGGGCGTGGTGCGGCCAACCACGCCGGTCAGCACCGCAACGAGCACGCTCACGCCGAGAGCTCCGAGCGCGAGCGCAAGCAGCCACTGCCCCCGTTCCGAAGGCGGGCTCGGCGCCTGGGTACCAGGAGCGGTGGCTGTGGATGAGTTGGTCATCGGACTGATCGGCCATACACCAGCAGGCAACGGCCTACCCCTCGGTTGTGGTCTCATGGGCAAGCTCGCGCTCATCCGACTGGTTGGAGCTTGCGTTCGTGAACGCCAACCGCGCCACCGGGTACACGCCGTTGGCTCCTGGCAGCTACTCGGATTGCCGCGTTCTCACCCCAGCGCGCCTCGTAACTTCACCTACTATCACCCTCAGAGAGCCTTTTTCTTACTCTTGGTTTTGACCTTGACGCACTTGCCGTGACTGCGCTTCTTACCCTTCGGGCATTTCGTGGTGGTCTTCGGTGGTGAGGTCGCGCCTTTTTCTTCAGCCGGGAGTGTGTAATGGAGGACCGGGATCAGGGGTGTGACGGCCAGGTTCGGGGGAGGTGGCGCGGGGGCTGTCGTGAATTCGTATTCGGGGCTTTCGACGGTGCCGTCGGGGTTGACCGCGGTCAGCTGACGAAAGGGACGACATGACCGCTGCAAGATCACCCAAAGTAATTCGACGCGGAACCAGCCAACGCGGCTCAGGGCTTCCCAGCAAGCGCCGATGGGAAGTTCGTAACGATGACTGCCAGAAGGTACTGCCGAAACTGCGAGCCAACAGCATCGACGCGATCGTCACCGATCCGCCCTATGGCCTTGAGTTCATGGGCAACGAGTGGGACAGCTTTCGCAGCGACGACCCAGGCACAAACCGCAACCGCGGCGAACGCGCAGGATCGCAGGGGATGGCCCACGGTGACGGCGAAGGCAACCATCCGGCGCGGAGGAAGATCACTGTCGCGTATGGTGGCGGCAAACGCCCGGAGACCTCTAGGTGTACAGGGTGCGGTAAGTGCGACCAGTTTCGCAACAAGCACGCTTGCAGGCGGTCCGCTCGATGGATGCGCGAACCGATCAATCCATTCGCGGCGCCCCCAACAACCCTGGCGTTCGAGAACTGGTGCCGCGAGTGGGCGCTCGCTGCGATACGAGTCTTGAAGCCTGGCGGCTACCTGCTCGCCTTCGGCGGTACCCGCACCCACCACCGTCTAGCCACCGCACTTGAGGACGCCGGCTTCGAGATCCGCGACTGCTTATGCTGGCTCTACGGGCAGGGCTTCCCCAAGTCGCTGAACGTCGCCGCGGCGATCGACAAAGCTGAAGGCCATGCCACTCGCGGCCGCGCGATCCCGGTTGCCTCAACCCACCTCCCGAGCGGGCGCTATGCCAAAGAGAAACTCACCGGGAACCCGGTCGAGCCATACAGGGCGCGTAGTCGAGCTGCCGCGGCACGGGAGGGCTGGGGCACCGCGCTGAAGCCAGCGTGGGAGCCAATCGTCATAGCTCGCAAGCCGCCGGATGGGACGATCGCCGAAAATGTTTGCAGGCACGGCACCGGCGCGTTACATATCGACGGCTGCCGGATCGCATTCCAGTCTGCTGGAGACGAGCGTAAGAGCAAGATCAAGAACCGGCACGCCGATTTCGACTCTGGGACGCGCAAGAACCGAATCTACGGCCGTGACAAGCGCGCGGGCGGTAACTACAATCCCCCCGGCCGCTGGCCGGCGAACGTGGCCCTCTCGCACTCTAAGGACTGCCGGCGAATCGGCCAAACCTGCGTGCGTTCGAACTGTCATCACCCGGCAGCTCGCGGTGCGGGTGGCGTGGGCACGACGGGTCACAGAGGCCAAAAGCGACTTGCTGAGTGTTCGAGCGCGGCGGAGCTGGTCGGCTGCTGGGAGTGCTCCCCCGATTGCGCCGTGCGTATACTCGATGAACAGAGCGGCGTATCACCTTCACGGTTCTTCTACAGCGCCAAGGCATCCCGCGCCGAGCGAGACACGGGCCTCGAAGAGGCTGGCAACACACATCCGACCGTGAAGCCGATCGGCCTCATGCGATGGCTCGTCCGACTCGTCACGCCTCCCGGCGGAACCGTTCTCGACCCGTTCGCCGGCAGCGGCTCGACGGGCTGCGCGGCCGTCCTGGAGGGCGCTCGCTTCCTCGGCATCGAGCGCGAGGCCGCCTACGTCCCGATAGCGCGAGCCCGGATCAGGCATTGGGCCAGATCGACCGAGAGGCGCAGCCAATGAGCGACGAAAAGCAAGCAGCCAAGCGGGATGCAAGCCCAAAGGGGCGCCCGCCCCGGCCCTGCGAGACGCGACGCAGACGGCGCCGGTCGCCTGCCGCGCCCGTCTGCGCTACCGTTGAAGCATCCAAGCAAAACGGCCGGGCGACGCGCCAACGCCCCCGGCCCGACACAGGAGGATACGACTCCCATGCACGGACAATCTACCGCGGACTACAGCGCGCGCAGGTCGAACACCTGCCGGCCGACATGCAGCGCGAAGCGATCGGGCGTCTCGCACGACTCCTCCTCAACGCCGCAGCGCGAGAGCGGGACAGGTGAACTGGGGGCAGCCATGACGCGCATCTGCCTATACACCCGAACAGCGGCGGGCAGCAAGGACCAACTCGCCTCCCAGCGCGAGCGGCTGCGAGCGTTCTGCACGGTGCAGGACGGATGGCGAGTAGTCGGTCGCGTCTCATGAGCCGGGGGATTTGATGTTGCGGGCGTAGCCTCCGCTTTGACCCTGACAAAGTCGAAGATGGAGGTACGCCCGCATGGAGAAGGTAGCCCCGAGCGAGAGGTTTCGCCAAGAGCTGGATGAGGTGCTGGCCGGTGTCGGCGAGGAGCAGGACCCGATTGAGACGGTCGGGCGGCTGGGAGCGCGGCTGATCCTGCAGCAGGTGCTCGAGGACGAGGTGACTGAGTTCCTCGGCCGTCGGCGGTATGAGCGCGCTGGCGAGACGGTCAGTCACCGCAATGGCCACGAACCCAGGACGGTGAAGACGACGAGTGGCTCGGTGGCGTTGGAGCGTCCGCGGGTGCGCAACGCGAGCAAGCTGGGGTTCGAGAGCAGGGTGCTCGGCAAGGGAGTCACGCGAACGCACGCGCTGGAGTCCCTCGTGATCAGCTCGTTCTTGCGGGGGCTGTCTACCCGTGATGTGGAGGCCGCGCTCCAGGAGGTCTTCGAGGAGCCGATTGCGTCGAAGGCGACGGTTTCTCGGATCTGTGAGGACACCCGGGAGCGATACCGCCAGTGGTGCCGGCGGCGCTTGGAGCAGCACGACATTGTCTACTGCTTCTTGGATGCGATCTATCTGAAGCTGCACCCCGACGACACGCCGGCGGAGGGCGTCCTGGTGTGCTGGGGCGTGACGCTTGAGGGCCGCAAGGTCCTCCTCGGATTGGCTCTGGGGAGCCGTGAGAGCTACGAGGCGTGGCTCGCGTTCGCCCGGGACATGATCACCCGCGGCCTCAGGGCACCAGCGCTCGTGATCGCCGACGGGGCACCCGGGATCTGGAAGGCAACGCGGGAGCTCTGGCCCGGGGCACTGGAGCAGCGCTGCACCGTCCACGCGCTCAGGAACGTCACCGGCAAGCTCCCCGAG
This sequence comes from uncultured Solirubrobacterales bacterium, assembly GCA_963725535.1. Lineage (GTDB taxonomy): Bacteria > Actinomycetota > Thermoleophilia > Solirubrobacterales > Solirubrobacteraceae > Palsa-744. The sequence goes on along the minus strand of CAVRYX010000004.1, from coordinate 214,474 downwards.
CGCCACCATCAGGAGGTCAAGGCACGCTGGTGGAAAGCATTCGACGAGGCGCGCTCCCCGGCCGAGGCCAGCCGCGAGCTGCAGGGCATCATCGCCGACTACAAGACGGCGTACCCCTCGGCGATGGCCGTCATCGAAACGGACCTGCCAGCGCTCGTCACCCACCTGCGGTTCCCGTCCGCTCACCGCAAGCGGATCCGCACAACGAATCTCCTCGAGCGAACGTTCGTGGAGGTCCGCCGGCGCACCAAGGTCATCGGCCGGTTCCCCGGCGAGACTTCCGCGCTATCCCTGATCTGGGCCGTGCTGGAGCTCTCCTCCCGCGGCTGGCGCGGCGTGAAGATGAACCCCAAGACCGTCGCCGAGATCGAGCACCTACGACGCCAACTACGCGACACCAACGCCGCTCCACCAGCCACGACGAACACCGAGGAGGTGATCGCCGCATAACATCCCCCTCAAGCGGAGCTACCCCCAAACGAATTCACCCGGGGAATGAGACGCGACCGAGTAGTCGCCCACCACAACGATCGTGCCAGTGGCACCACGCTAGAGCGCCCCGGCCTTAAAGCCGCGCTCGACCTAGCACGCCAAGGCCAAATCGACATGCTGCTCGTTTACCACGTTGACCGTCTCTCACGCAACGCGCAGCAACTCTCTTTGATCGCCGCGGAACTAGACGCCTGCAACGTGATCCTGCGCTCAGCGACCGAGCCCTTCGACACAGGCTCACCCGCCGGACGCATGATGCTCCAAATGCTCGCCGCTTTCGCCGAGCACGCCACCGCGGACAGCTTCACCGGAAACAGCACCCCCAGGACGCAAGGGCAGGACAGATGAACGGGGAAGCGACGACAACCCGTGTCTGCATATACACCCGAATCTCCACAGACGAGGAGAACCAGCCAACCTCGCTTGGGTCCCAAGAGGATCGGCTGCGAGCGTTCTGCAAAGTGCAGGAAGGATGGCGAGTTGTTGCCCACCATCCCGATCGCGCCACCGGCACCAAGCTAGACCGCCCCGGCCTACAAGCCGCGCTCGACCTCGCACGCCAAGGCCGAGTCGACATGCTGCTCGTCTACCGCGTTGACCGCCTCTCACGCAAGGTACGACAACTCGCCTCTCTTGCAGAGGAGTTAGACGCCTGCAACGTCATCCTGCGCTCAGCGACCGAGCCCTTCGACACAGGCTCACCCGCCGGACGCATGATGCTCCAAATGCTCGCCGTCTTTGCCGAGTTCGAGCACGCAACAATCGTTGACCGCATCAGCGCCGGCATCGAGCGACGCGCCAAGGAAGGCCGCTGGTACAGCGGACGCCCACCCTTCGGCTACATACTCACCGACGGCCAACTATTCCCCGACCCGGTGACCGCCCCGACCGTGGGGCGCGTCTACCGCCTCTATGTGCAGGATCACCTTGGGACCACCGCCATCGCGAACACGCTCCGCGAGGAGGGGGTATGCGCGCCCACGGCAGGATGGAGCAACCAAGTAGTCCACCGAATCCTGACCAACCCGACATACCTCGGCCGGGTCCGTTGGCGGGAGCTCGTCTTTGACTCGACGCACGAGCCACTGATCGACCAAGACACCTTCGACAAGGCACAAGCCATTCTCGCTGAGCGCGCCGCCGACATGGCGCAACGCCGGAGCAACCCATCTGACTTCCTGCTCTCCGGCTTGATTCGCTGCGGCAAGTGCGGACACGCCTACATCGGCATGGCGGCACACGGCAAAGGCGGCAAGTACCACTACTACTCCTGCACAGGGCGCAAGAAGTACGGGAGCAAAACCTGCGAAAACGACCGACTGCCCAGCCAATGCCTTGAGGACGCCGTGTTCGCCCAACTCGCAGACATATATCGAGACGGCACCCTCATCACCGAAGCCATCGGCCAGGCACGAGAAGATGCCGAGCGACACCGCCCCGAGGATGAGCAGCGCCTTAGCTCGATTCGAGCCGAGATAGCGCGCTCTGAGCAAGCGCTTGAGCGCTACTACCAAGCGTTCGAGCAAGGCAGCTTGCCAGCCGAGCGTTGCCAGGCGCGCACAGCGCGCCTCGACGCCCGCCTAGAGGAGCTACGCACCCAAGAGGCCGAACTGAGCCTGCAAGCGCCCCAAGACGCCGCCCCGATGCCAACCCGAGACGAGCTCGGCGCCGTGGCGGGCGAACTGGAGCGCGTGATCGCCACGGCCCCAGCGACACAGGTCAAGGCGCTGCTGCGCGTCCTCATCGCCGGATTGCGCGTCAACGGCAAGGACGATATCCGGCCGACCTATCGCGTCACGATCCCTGACGGGGACGCCCCCCCTTTGGCCGGGGTTCGCCCACAGTCAGGAAAAGTGGAGACGGTGGGAGTCGAACCCACGTCCGCAGTCGCGTGAAAAGGCGGCTTCTACGAGCGTAGCCGGCGCTCTGGTCTCATCCCCTGCTCGCCTCGCCGGCGGGGTTGAAGGGGACCAGCTCCCTGAAGTGTCCCCGGCTCGGCGAGAGCGGACCTCGCCGGGTAAAGCCTGCTATCTGATCCCGGTGAGCCCCGCCGCAGGCTAACGGGGGCCGAGACCTCAGGCCTGGTTTCTAATCAGGCCGCGAGGGCAAACTCGTGAGAGTCCGCACTTATGGTTTTCCGGGTGATTTACGAGGCCTCCCGGAACCTCGGCTCGCCACCACCCCCACGAACCGACCGCGTCGAAGCCTGTCGTCCCCGGGGATGCTTACCCCTCCACTGTAGCGCGCCCCCGCCACACCACCGAGGCGGGCGCCGCTCAACGCAACCGCAGCAGGCACCGCCCCAACAAGGCACCACTTAAAAAAGCGACGCGGTCCCGGGCCACCTTTGAGGAACCCGCCTCGGCTGACCCTAGGGTCCTCCGGCTTGGGTGGCGCGGCCTCACACCTCAGTGGCCTCGCTCTTTGGCGGCTCGGTTCCGCGTCTGGATCCAACATACGCCCGTCCCACGAGGATTGCAAGCCTTCTTTTGAGCTCTCCCCGCAAACTCCGAAAAAAGATTGGAGGCGCCGCTCGGGAGAGCTCTGAGCGCCGCCCTGGAGCCCCCCCGAACGCAACTTAGACACCGCTTAGCGCGCCTGCCACAATGGAGGACATGGACGAGACCGGGATCGCGCCCACCACCTACCCGACGTACAGCACCACCACGCTGAACGGCGTTCCGGTGGCGCACGCCGCCGCCCCGGTGAGTCCCGCGAGTGCCGCCACCGCGGACGGCGAGCCCTTTGGCCAGCCCCGCCGGGGGCTGCGCAAGCGGATCGGCAGCGCGCTCGCCGGTATCGGCGCGCTGCTCGCGAAGTTCGGCGCCGCGCTCAAGGCGCTGTTCGTGGCGCTGCCCAACCTGAAGCTGCTCACCACCACCGGCACGGCGCTGATCTCCGTCGCCGCCTACAGCCTCTTCTGGGGCTGGGAGTTCGCCGCGGGGTTCGTGGTGCTGCTGTTCATCCACGAGATGGGCCACGTGATCGCGCTGCGCCGCGAGGGGATCCCGGCGAGCGCGCCGATGTTCGTGCCCTTCATGGGCGCCCTCATCACCGCACGCTCACTCGGGGACAACGCGCTCGCCGAGGCGCGCGTCGGGCTCGCCGGCCCGATCCTCGGCAGCCTCGCCGCCGCGGCCGTCGCCGTTGTCGGGGAGTTCCTCCACAGCGACATGCTGATCGCGCTCGCGTACGTCGGCTTCCTGCTGAACCTCTTCAACCTCCTGCCGATCGTGCCGCTCGACGGTGGCCGCGCGATGGCCGCGATGGCGCCGTGGATGTGGTTCGTCGGCTTCGGCGCGCTGCTCGTGATGCTCTTCGCGCTGCCCTTCAACCCGATCGTGCTGATCATCGTCCTGTTCGGCGGCTTCGAGCTGTACCGCCGCTGGCAGCTGCGCAAAACCCGCTCGCCCGCCCAGGAGGCGTACTACCGCGTCGCTCCCCACCACCGGCTGCTGGTCGGCGTCGTCTACATCGGCCTCGCCGCCGCCCTCGCGTTCGGGATGGCCGAGACCCACGTTCTCGCCAGCGCCGGGCACAACTTCGGCCGGCTCTGAGTCGCAGCAGCCCCATCAACGTCTTGCACGTGTGACGCGTTCCAGATCCCGCTTCATCTCGCGCTCGCGGATCGCCTCGCGCTTGTCGTAGAGGTCCTTGCCCCGCGCGAGCGCGATCTCTACCTTCGCGCGGCCGTCGCGGAAGTACATCCGCGTCGGCACCACCGTGAGGCCGCGCTCTTTGACCCTCGCCTCCAGGCGCTCGATCTCGCTGCGGTGCGCCAGCAGCTTGCGGTCACGCTCGGGCTCGTGGTTCTCCCGCGACGCGGGGGCGTACGGGGGGATGTGCACGCTGTGCAGCCACAACTCCCCGTCGCGCACCGCGACGTACCCCTCTTTCAGCTGCGCCCCCGACTCGCGCAGCGCCTTGACCTCAGTGCCCTGTAGGGCGATCCCGCACTCCAGACGCTCGAGTAGCTCGTAGCGGTAGGAGGCGTAGCGGTTGCTCGCCACGTCCCCCGCGCCCACCTTGCGCTTGCCGCCTCGCGTCTTGGTCATCGTGTACCGAGCCTAGCCATCGGCGGGGGCCAGGTCGAGGTCCACCCTGCCCCTTCGCGGGTCCACGCGCCCCACCCGGACCGTTATCGGGTCCCCCAAGCGCAGAGTCGTGCCCGAGCGTTCCCCCCGCAGGACGGTGCCCTGCTCGTTGAGCTCCCACCACTCCCGGCCCCCGCTGCGCGCGAGGTCCCGACCGTTGCCGCGCGCCGCGCCATAGGGCCGTGCGCTCGATCGGCCTCCCCGCACCGATCCCCTCCTGGCCCCGCCCCCCTGGGCGGGGGGCCCATCCCTCAACTCCCGCGTGGGTAGGCTGGCATCGAGCCTCTCGCTGCCCTGCGCCGCCGTAGCAGCCGCCAGGCGTCTCACGGGAAGCATCCCCTCGAACCGGTAGCCGCCCGGGGCGGGCGGGTCCAAATCAACCCCCACCGGGGGCCCGAACGCCACGAACGCTCCCGCGCCGATCAGGCCCACGACCTCCCCGGCGAACGGGCGCTGCCACTCCCCGTCGAGCAGCTCGCGCTCAAGCGCGAAGCACCGCGCCACGTCGTCCGCGTCGCGCTCGAGCTCCATCGCTGCGCGCTCCTGCGCAGAGGTCCACTCGCCCAGCTCCTGCAGAGTCCCCGCGCGCGGCGCGCGCTCCGGGCCCCCCAGTGTGGAGAGCAGCGCGCGGTGGCAGACGAGGTCCGGGTAGCGGCGGATCGGGGAGGTGAAGTGGCAGTAGCACGCCGACCCCAACCCGGCGTGGCCAAGGTTGCGCGGGGAGTAGTACGCCTGTTGCAGCGCCCGCAGCACCAGCGTGCTGAGCGCCTGGCGGCCCCCCGTCGGCGCCGCGGTCGGGTCGCCTGCCCGCGCCCGCGCGAGGGTGCGCCGCACGTGGGCCTCCACCAGCCGCGACGCCGCCCCCACCAGCTCCGCCGCCTGCGCGGGGGACATCTGTCGCGGCAGCGGCGGGGTCGCGACCCCCAGCGAGGCGAGTTGGTCCAGGAGGCGTTCCACGGCCGCCGCCTGCGGGCGCTCGTGCACCCGGTACAGGCACGGCACGCCCCGCCGTTCCAGCTCCCTGGCGACCGCTTCGTTGGCGGCGATCGCCAGGTGCTCGATCAGGCGGTGGGACTCCGTCTGCGCGCGCGCCTTGATCTCGGCGACTTCCCCGCGCTCATCGAACGCGAACTCCGGCTCCTCGGAGTCCACCGTGAGCGCGCTGCCGCGCGCTGCGCGCGCCCGCCCCAGCGCCTCCGCCGCCTCGCGCGCAGCCTGCAACGGCGCCGCCCACGGCTCCCGCGCGGGCTCGCGGCCCGCGAAGATGCGGTCCACGCAGTCGTAGTCCAGACGCTCGTCGGAGCGGATCGTCGAGCGGTAGAACGCGCACGCGCGCACGTCCGCACCGTGGAGCTCCAGCTCGACCGTCACCGCCGCTCGCTCGCGGCCCGGCACCAGCGAGCACGCGTCCCCGGAGAGCGCGTCGGGCAGCATCGGCTCCACCGCGCCCGGCACATACACCGAGGTGGCCCGCTCCCGCGCCTCCACGTCCACCGCGGAGCCCTCGCGCACGTACGCGGACACGTCGGCGATGTGCACCCACACGCGCACGCCCGCCCCGGCCCCGTCCCCGAGGCGCTCGGCGGAGACCGCGTCGTCGTAGTCGCGCGCGGTCACCGGGTCGATCGTGAACGTCGCCAGCTCCCGCAGGTCGCGCCGCTCCGGCGCGCCCACCGTGACCCGTGGGCCGCGCTCGCGGGCGCTCCGCGCCGTGTGCTCGACGGCCGGCTCGAAGTGGCGCGCGAGGCCGCGCTCGCGCATCAGCTCCTCGACGGCCTCGCGGGCGCTCTCGCGCTCCTGCGGGGGCCACACCGTGCGCGCGCCGCTCGAGCCGCGACCGCCGCGGGCGCCTTTGCCGCTGCGGCCCCCCTCTTCGCCGGCCCGGCCGCCCCGGCCGCCACGACCACTGCCCTCGCCGCCCGCTTTGCCCCTTTCTCCGCCCCGGCCTCCACCGCCCCCGCTGCCCCGGCCCCCTCGGGAAGGGCTCCTCACCGGACTTTGGCGGCAAGCGTTTCGAGCGCCACCTGGAGGCCGTGGGGGGTGTCCACGCCGCGGGGCACCTTCACTTCGGGGGCGATGCCCGCGCCCTCACGCACGCCGCCGCCGCCGAGGTTGCGCCCGTTGGGCGTGAAGTACTCCCCCACGGTGATGTCGAGCGCGCCCCCGTTGGAGAGTGGCTGCTCCTCCTGGAAGACGCCCTTGCCGAAGGTGTGGGTGCCGACGACCGTCGCGCGGTGGTGGTCCTGGAGCGCCGCCGTCACGATCTCCGCGGCGGAAGCGGTGTTGCGGTCCACGAGCACCACGACCGGCACCGTGGCCGGGATCGGGTCGCCGACCGCGGTGATGACCTGCGTGGGCTGGACACGCCCGCGCGTGGTGACGACCACCGCCCCGCGGGGCAGGAAGATGGAGGCGACTAGCTGGGCCTCTTCGACCAGCCCGCCCGGGTTGGAGCGCAGGTCGAGCACGAGCCCACGGGCGCCCGCCACGTGCAGCTCGTGTTCGACCGCTTCGCGCAGTTCGTCGTGGGCGCCCTCGGAGAACGTCGCGAGCGCCACCACCCCGAGCTTCACGCCGTGCACGGTGCGGGTCACCGAGGCCACCAGCGGCTGGTAGATGGTGGCGCGCGTGAGGGTCACGGTGCGGACGTTGGGGTGCCTGGACTGCCTCGGGTACCCGAACTGCCGCTTGCGCCCGTGCGCGCCCTCCCCCGCGGCCGAGCCCGCCCCCGACGCCGAGCCCGGCCCCGCGGCCGAGCTCGTGCCCGCGGGCGGCTGGGCGATGCGCAGCGTGACCGTGGTGTCGGGGGGCCCTTTGACGAGGCCGGTCGCCACGCTCTGCGCCACGCCCGCCAGCGAGCGTCCGTTGACGGCCACGATCACATCTTCGGGGCGCAGGCCCGCGCGCGCGGCGGGGGAGTCGTTGAAGACCTGCACGATCCGCAGCCCCCGCGGGTCAGGGTTGACCTCCACGCCGATGCCGCTGAAGGACCCAGGGCGCTCGAATTCGCTCAATTCAGAGGGGGTGAGGTAGTGGGAGAAGCGGTCGTCCAAGCTCGCCACGGCGCCCGCGATCGAGGCGTCGGCGAGCTGCGCCTCGCCCACGGGGCGGTAGTAGTCGTGGTGGATCCGTGCGAGCGCTTCGTTCGACGACGCGCGTGTCGCGGTTGGCCACGAACACCCGCTGCAGGAACCCGGGCAGGTCTTCGGGGTGCCCGCCCCACCAGAGACCCGCGGCCAGGAGCGCGAGCAGCAGCACCACGAGCACCGCGAGCGTGGTGACGAAGGCGAGGAGGGGCGTGCGGCGGGGGGTCACGTCCCCCAGCCTACGAGGTCGCCTCCTCGACTGCCCGCGGCGGGGTGGTGCTCCCTTCCAACGACCCTATATAGGGCCCAAAAGAATGCACCGACCCCAGCCCCCTGCGGGGTGCTGCTCCCTTCCAACGACCCTATATATAGGCCCAAAAAAGATGCGCCCACCCCCAACCCCAGGGAGTTGTTGCTCCCTTCCAACGACCCTATATATGGGGCCCGAAAAGATGCACCCACCCCCAAGCCCCCGCGTGGATAAGGTAGGGGGCATGGCCAACGTCACCACCACCACGGTCCCAGCCAACGGCCTGCCGATGCATCGCGTCGCCGTGCCGGGCACGCGCGCACTGACCGCGCTGGTGGCGTTCGACGCGGGCGCGCGCACCGAGCGCCCCGAAGAGAACGGGATGGCGCACTTCCTCGAGCACCTCGTGTTCAAGGGCGGGGAGAAGTACCCCACGTACACCGACGTCAACGAGACCGCGGAGCGCCTCGGCGGCGTGCTGAACGCCTACACGAGCCACGACCTCGTCGCCTTCCACATAACAGTCCGCGCGGAGTCGGCGCCCGCGGCGGTGGATCTGCTGAGCGACTTCGCGGGCCGCCCCCGGCTCGACCCCGAGGAGCTCGACCGCGAGCGGGGCGTCGTGGTGCAGGAGATCAACCGCGCCTACGACCAGCCCTCGACGGTCGCGGAGTACCTGATCGACCGCGCGGCCTTTGGCGAGCACCCATTGGGGCGCACCGTGCTGGGACCCGAGGAGAACCTGCGCAGCTTCACGCGCGAGGCGATCGTCGCGTTCCGCGAGCGCCGGTGGGCAGGCACACGCGGGGGGGCGTTCCTGGTGGGCAACCTCGACCACCTGCCCCCCGAGGCAGAGCTGCACGAGCGCTTCGCGCGCTTCCCCGCGCTGGGCGAGCCCGAGCCGTACGTGCCGGCGCCCCCCTTCGTGCCGCAGACGGCGGTGGAGCAGCGCGAGACCAACCAGTCGCACCTGCGGATGATCTACCGGCCCGCGGTGGACGTGACCGACCGCCGCCAGCGCGCAGCCCTGGCGATCTACTCGACGCTGCTCGGCGGTTCGATGGGCTCGCGCCTGTTTGACGAGATCCGAGAGAAACGGGGCCTGTGTTACTCGGTGTACGCGGTGGACCACTCCTTCGCCGACGTGCCCATCCTGCAGCTCGGCTCGGGCCTCGACTCCGCGAAGTGCATCGAGGCGTACACCCGGATGCGGGAGATCGTGGAGGAGCTGCGCACCGAGGGTCCGCGCGAGGAGGAGGTCGCTCGCGCGCGCGCCTACGCGGCGGGCCGCACGGTGCTCGCGTTCGAGAACACCAATGCCGTCGCCCGCTACGCCGCCAACCAGACGATCGTGTTCGGCGAGGAGTGCGACCCCGACGCAGCGATCGCCGCGCTCGACGCCGTCACCTTCGAGGAGGTCCGCCAGGTCGCAGCGGGGATCACGGAGGAGCTGGCCGTCGCGTGCGTCGGGCCTCACACGGCTGACGAGTTCTGAGCCTCAGCCCAACGCCACCATGCGGTCGATGGGGACTCGTGCCCGGATGGCGATCTCCTCGGGCACGCGCACCTCGAACCGCATCTCCCGCAGGGAGTCCCGCAGCTTGGGGAGCGTGATCATCTTCATGTACATACAGCTCGCCTCGGGATTCGCCGGGATGAAGTCGATGTCGGGCGCGGCCATGCGCAGCGGGTAGAGCATCCCGACCTCGGTGGCGACAATGACCTCCCTGCGCCCGTCGCCCCGGGTCCCGCCGCCCTCGGCGCCGTCGCCGTTCGCCGCAGGAGCGCCCCCCTCCCCATCGACCCACCGCTCGACGCCTGCGCCCTCGACCGCGCCGGGAGCGGCCCGCCGCTCGGCCTGCTCGGCGTACGCAAGCATCCCGCCGGTGGAGAGCATGTGCACCCCCTCCGAAGAGATGTCCCCGGCGGCGACGTACTCCATCACGGAGGTCGAGCAGCCGCACTCGGGGTGGACCAGGAAGTCCGCGCCCGGGTGAGCGGCGCGCGTGGCCTCGATGTCGGCGGGGCGGATGCCCGCGTGCACGTGGCACTCGCCGTCCCACACGTGCATGCGCCGGCCGAGCTCCTTCTCCACATACGCTCCGAGCCACAGGTCGGGGCCGAACAGGATCTCGGTGTCGGCGCCGTGCGTCTCGTAGATGTGGCGCACGACCGCCACCGCGTTCGCCGAGGTGCAGCAGTAGTCGGTCAACGCCTTGACCTCCGCGGTGGTGTTCACGTACATCACCACAACGCCCTGCGGGTACTGCGCGCGCCACTGCGCGAGCTGCTCGGCGTCGATCGAGGCCGCCAGCGAGCAGCCGGCGTCGAGGTCGGGGATCAGCACCGTCTTCTCGGGACAGAGGATCGAGGCGGTCTCGGCCATGAAGTGCACGCCGCAGAAGACGATCACATCCCCCTCGGCCGCGGCGGCCTTGCGCGAGAGCCCGAGCGAGTCCCCGACGTAGTCGGCCACATCCTGCACCTCGGGCACCTGGTAGTTGTGCGCGAGGATCACCGCGCCGCGGGCAGCCGCGAGCACGCGCACCTCCTCCTGCAGCTCCACGATCTCCCGCGGGGTGAGCGCGGGGCCCGGAGCCTGCGAGGGGGCCATCGGCAGGTTCACGGCAGCGCCTCCAGGGTCATCGACAGGTCGAGCGCCGGCGCCGAGTGGGTGAGGGCGCCCATCGAGATCCATTCTACCCCGGTCTCCGCGCGGGCCCTGAGCGTCTGCAGCGTCATACCGCCGGAGGCCTCCAGCTGCGCCCGGCCAGCGACCTGCGCGACCGCGGCGCGCAGCTGCGCGTCGTCCATGTTGTCCAGCAGCAGCCGCGGGGCGCCCGCGGCGAGCGCCTGGGCGATCTCCTCGGGGTCGCGCACCTCCACCTCCAGCGTCTGCGCAAGCCCGGCGGCCTCGGCGCGCGCTCGCGCCACCGCCTGGGCGATCCCTCCGGCGGCGGCGATGTGGTTCTCCTTGATGAGGATCGCGTCGTACAGCCCCACACGGTGGTTGTGCGCGCCCCCCACGGCCACCGCGGCCTTCTCCAGCACCCGCAGCCCCGGGGTGGTCTTGCGCGTGTCGAGCACCCGCGCCCCGGTACCCTGCACCGCCCGCGCTGCGCGCGCAGCCATCGTCGCCACGCCGGAGAGGTGCCCGAGGAAGTTGAGCGCGGTGCGCTCGGCGGTGAGCAGCGCGCGCGCAGAACCCTCCACCCGCAGCACCGGCCCGCCATCCTCCCGCCACACCCCCTCCCCCACGAGCCGCTCGCAGAGCGCCCCGGGGTCGAGCAACACGAACACTGCCTCGGCAGCGTCGAGCCCGTAGATCGCGCCGGGCGCCTTCTGAGAGATCGTCGCCCGCGCGCGCGCGTCGGCGGCCACGGTCGCCTCCGTGGTCACGTCGCCCGGGCCGACGTCCTCCTCCAGCGCACGGCGCACAAGAGCGGTCAGCTCGGTTGGTGAGAGAGCAGAGCACATCGGTGACGGGAGCATAGGCGCCCGAGCGAGTGTTCCATCCCAAGCGCGGGGTTTGATGTGTGGATGGCTGCTGCTATCCGCATCCTTTGCGAAACCAACCCCTCGTTCGCGACCGCACTCGTGAATGGACTGCTCGCGTCGGCGACGGTCCTTGCAGGCTGCATGGCGTTCTTGTCGGGACTGCCGGCCGCGATGTCGCTGTTCGTCGCAGCAACGCCGGAAGTGCGAACGGATGCGATCAGCAAGGGAATGGGGATCGGCTTCATGTGGGGCATACCGCTCAGTATCTTGACGCTCTTTGTCTTCGCTGCTAGGCTCGTCTCATGAACCCAAAGAGCATAATCGGCAGAGCCGCAGCCGAAACCAGTCGGTACGACTGGGGCCTAACGCTGGGGACTTACGCGCTCGGTGTCGTTGCGTTTCGGCTGGGCGTCCCGCTGTGGGCGGCGGCAATAATTGCATTCAGCGGAAACATGGTCGTCGGGGTTAAGCATTCGTGCCGCAACCTTTGCCTGTTGGACAAACACGATGTCGATGAACGAGATGCGACACCGTTGCACGAGGTCGCCTCCCCGCCGATTGGCGCTCCGTCGAGCGCCGTAGGACCCTCCGGGCGCTCCGCGCTCAGCTCGCCGCCGCGCGCAACAAGTAGGCCCTGACGAACCCGTCCAGGTCCCCGTCGAGCACACGCTGCACGTCGCCGACCTCGTGGCCGGTGCGGTGGTCCTTGGCGAGCGTGTAGGGGTGCTGCACGTAGGAGCGGATCTGTGAGCCGAAGTTGACTTCCTGAGCCTCGCCCTTCTCGCGAGCGATCTCCGCCTGGCGTTCGCGCTCGCGCCGTTCGAGCAGCTTGGCGCGCAGCATCGCCATCGCCGTGGCGCGGTTGGAGGACTGCGAGCGCTCGTTCTGGCACTGCACGACGATGCCCGTCGGCCGGTGCGTGATGCGCACCGCGGAGTCGGTCTTGTTGACGTGCTGGCCGCCCGCGCCGGAGGCGCGGTAGGTGTCCACCTGCAGGTCGTCGTCGGCGATCTCCACCTCGCCCGTCTCCTCGACGATCGGCGCGACCTCGACCCCGGCGAAGCTCGTGTGGCGGCGGTGCGCGGAGTCGAACGGGGAGAGGCGCACAAGGCGGTGCACCCCGCGCTCGGCGCCGAACAGGCCGTAGGCGTTCTCCCCGGCGGCGCGGAACGTGGCGGACTTGAGGCCCGCTTCCTCCCCCGCGCTCGCCTCCAGCAACTCGACTGCAAAGCCGCGCGACTCGGCCCAGCGCAACTCCATGCGCAGCACCATCTCCGCCCAGTCCTGCGCGTCGGTGCCCCCTGCCCCAGCGTTGACGGTCACGAGCGCATCGCCGGAGTCGTAGGTCCCGGAGAAGAGCCGCTGCTCCTCGAGCTCCTGCAGGCGCGCCTCCACGGAGACCAGGTGCTCCTCGACCTCCGCGGCCAGCGACTCGTCCTCCTGCGCGAGCTCGGTGAGCCCCTCCAGGTCCCCCACGTCACTCTCAAGCGTGCGGAACGCCTCCAGGCGCCGCGCTACACGAGCGTGCTCCGCGGCGACCTTCCCGGCGTGTTCGGAGTCGTCCCAGAAGCCCGAGGCTTCCATCTCCACCTCGAGCGCCCCGGCGCGCTCAGACAGCGCAGCCGGGTCAAAGATAGTCCGCGAGCAACTTCAGCTGCTCACGTATCGCGGCAAGTCTCTGCGGGACCGACTCCGTAGACGCCGTAGTGGCCATGCCCCCACGCTATCAGCGCCGGAGGCCGTGGACACTTCGCGGTGCTGCGTCCTCGGTCGCTCGCGTGCTCAGCACGCCACGCTCCCTGCGTCCTTGCCCCACTCGGTCCACGACCACCGGATGTGCACTATCAGGCTCCGTGGCACTTCTTGAACTTCTTGCCGGAACCGCACCAACACGGGTCGTTGCGCCCCACCTGGTGCTCTGCGTCAACCACGCGCTGCTCGACCACGGGCACCATCTCGTACTCCTCGCCCCCGCCGTTGGTTGCGTACCCCTGTGCACCGCCGGCCCCGGCTGCCGCCGCGGCGGCAGCGATCGCGCCGGCACCCATCACGGCGCCACCGCCCGAGTAGGAGACTCGCGCGGGGCGGGTGGGGTTGCCGGCCGCCGCGAAGGCGGGGATTGGTGGCCCACCCACCCCGGCCCCGCCGCCGTTCGGGCCCTCGGCGACGATCTGCACGTTGAAGATCATCCGAGCGTAGTCGGCCCAGATGCTGTTGATGAGATCGCCGAAGAGCGTGTAGGCCTCGTTCTTGTACGCCACGAGGGGGTCGATCTGCAGGTGGCCGCGCAGGCCGATGCCTTCGCGCAGGTAGTCCATGTCAAACAGGTGCTCGCGCCACCGTTCGTCGATTATCTGCAGCAGCAGGTAGCGCTCCAGCTGGCCCATCAGCTCCTCGCCGAGCTCCTGTTCGCGCGCGTCGTAGCGCTCCATCGCCTCCTGCAGCACCCGTTCGCCGAGGTGGCTGCGGTCGACCGCCCCCGGGCTGAACTCATCCGCGTCGAGGTCCAGCGGGAAGAACTGAGAGAGCGCGGTGTGGAGGCCGCCGAGGTCCCAGTCTTCGACGTAGTCGTCCTCGGTGTACTGGTCGATCGTGCGCTCGATCACCTGCCCGATCTGCTCGCGCGCCTGGGCGCCCATCGCCTCGCCGGCGAGCACCTGGTCGCGGTAGGCGTAGATCACGCGCCGCTGCTCGTTCATCACGTCGTCGTACTCGAGCACGCGTTTGCGGATCAGGAAGTTCTGCTCCTCGACCTTGCGCTGGGCTTTTTCGATCTGCTTGGAGAGCATCCCCGCCTCGATCGGTTCCTCGTTGCCCTCCGCGTCGACCCCGCCGAGTTTGTCGAGGATGCGGTAGATGCGGTCGCCGGCGAACAGCCGCACGAGGTCGTCCTCGGCGGAGAGGAAGAAGCGCGACTCCCCGGGGTCGCCCTGACGTCCGGCGCGCCCGCGCAGCTGGTTGTCGATGCGCCGCGACTCGTGGCGCTCGGTGCCGCAGATGAACAGGCCCCCGGCTGCCTCCACCCGCTCGCGGTTGGCCACGACGCGCGCTTCGATGTCGGGCAGCACCTCGGCGAAGCGCTGCTCGTAGCCCTCCGCGTCGGGCTTCAGGCCCTCTTTGGCGAGCTCCAGCCGGGCGAGGTGCTCGGGGTTGCCGCCCAGCTTGATGTCCACGCCGCGGCCCGCCATGTTGGTGGCGATCGTGACGGCGCCCGGCTGACCGGCCTCGGCGACCGTCTCCGCCTCGCGCGCGGCGTGCTCGGGCTTGGCGTTCAGCACCGTATGGGGGATCCCGCGCTGCTTGAGGCGCTGGCCCAAGAGCTCGGAGACCTCCACGGAGATCGTGCCGACGAGCGTCGGCTGGCCGGCCTCGTGGCGCGCCGCGATTTCGCGGACCACCGCGCTCCACTTGCCCTCCTTGGTCTTGTAGACCTGGTCGTTGCGGTCATCGCGGACCATCGGTTCGTTGGTCGGGACCTGCACGACGGGCAGCTCGTAGATCTTCATGAACTCCGTGGCCTCGGTCAGCGCGGTGCCGGTCATCCCGGCGAGCTTGTCGTAGAGGCGGAAGAAGTTCTGGTAGGTGATCGTCGCGAGCGTCTGGTTCTCCTCCTGGATGCGCACTCCCTCCTTCGCCTCGATCGCCTGGTGCAGGCCCTCCGACCAGCGGCGCCCGTCGAGGATGCGCCCGGTGAACTCGTCGACGATCTTCACCTCGCCGTCGATCACCGCGTAGTCGACGTCGCGCTTGTACAGGGACTCCGCGCGCAGCGCCTGGTTCAAGTGGTTGACGAGGTGGCCGTTCTCGGCGCGGTAGAGGTGGTCGACGCCGAGGAAGCGCTCGGCCTTGGCGACTCCCTGCTCGGAGACCGACACCGTCTTGTGCTTCTCGTCGAACTCGTAGTCGAAGTCGGCGAGGTATTTCTTCTTCGTGCCCGGGTCCATCCCTTCGGGCGTCTTGCCCGCGACCATCTGGGGCGCAAGACGCGCGAACTTCACGTACAGGTCGGCCGCCTGTTCGGGGGCGCCGGAGATGATCAGCGGCGTGCGCGCCTCGTCGATCAGGATGTTGTCGACCTCGTCCACGATCGCGAAGGGGTGCCCTCGCTGAACCTTTTCCGAGAGGTCTTTGGCCATGTTGTCGCGCAGGTAGTCGAAGCCGAACTCGGAGTTGGTGCCGTACACGACGTCGCAGGCGTACGCGCTGTGCTTCTCCTCGTAGGGCTGCATGTTCTGCAGCACCCCCACCGAGATCCCGAGGGCGTTGTAGATCGGACTCATCCATTCGGCGTCGCGGCGGGCGAGGTAGTCGTTGACGGTGACGACGTGCACGCCCTTGCGTTCGGGGGTCCCGCCTGCGCCGGACCCGTTCATGCTGGACCCGCTCGCACCAGGCCCGTCCACGCCAGACCCATCCGTACCAGACCCGTCGACGCTAGACCCGTCCACGCCAGACCCATCCGTACCAGACCCGTCGACGCCAGACCCGTCCACGCCAGACCCATCCGCATCGGACCCGTCTACACCTGCGCCGTGCGCTCGGGATCCGTCCGCGCGAGCCCTGCCCTCGCGCACCGCCAACGCGTTGAGCGCCACCGCGAGGGTGGCCGTGAGCGTCTTGCCCTCGCCGGTCTTCATCTCGGCGATGCAGCCCTCGTGCAACGCCATCGCACCGATCAGCTGCACGTCGAAGTGGCGCATCCCCATCGTGCGCTTGCCGGTCTCTCTGACGACCGCAAAGCACTCGGACAGCAGCGCGTCGAGCGACTCCCCGGCCGCGGCGCGCTCGCGCAGGGTGTCCATCCGCTCGCGCAGCTCCGCGTCGGTGTCGTGTTCGAGCTCGGGCTCGAACGCGCCGATCAGCGCGACCCGCTTCTCGAATTCCTTGCGCTTCTTCGCCTCACCGACGTTGAGGGCCCGATCCAGGAGGGACACGCCCCCAGGGTAGCGCCTGGGGGTGTGTCCGGTGGAGGGCGATCCGGTGGGGACGGACCGCCTCTACGGTACGGCTGGGGAGGGTGGGACTCCAGGAGCAGGCGGGACGCGATTCCTCGTCCGGCGCTCGCGCGAGCGCGGCGTAGGTTCGTCGATCGGCCCAAGCTCGGTCAGCGCGGCCAGAGCCGCCCGCGTCTCGCGTCTGCGGCGCCGGCGGTCGCGGTGGCGCTTGACCTGGCGGGCCAACTCGTTGACCACGAGGTTGAGCGAGTGCAGCATCTGCGGGGAGGCGTCGCGGGCGCGCAGCGTGACCCCCTTCAGGTAGAGCGTGGCCTCGGCCACTTGGTGGTCGGCGACCCGCGGGTTGGGCTCCCGCAGGAGCTCGATCTCCAGGCGCGCGAACTCGGAGACCTGCCGCGAGATTTTCTCCAGGCGGCGTTCGACGTGCCTGCGCAAATCGTCGGGGACCGGCACGTTACGGCCCTTGATCTCGATCTGCATCCGTGCCTCCTTTCGGTCGGGGAGACTGTTCTTCAGTTGATGCTACGCCTCATTGCGGCGGTTGTCCATCGGCTTTTCCGCAGATGTACGACGCGACTGAAACATCACAAGCGGCCGGTAAGGTCGGCCGGCTTCTCGATTCGAGGAGCGGCTGCCCCCGTAGCTCAGTGGATAGAGCACGCCTATCGCAAGGTCGAGGTCCCGGGTTCGAATCCCGGCGGGGGCATGTTGTACAATCAGTTGCTGCGATAGGTGTGCCCGCTGGGCTGGACCGAATGCCGAGTGCTGACGATTCAGAGCGGCAGCACTTTGAGAGCCCGCTTCGGCGGGCTCTCTTTATGCCCCCCGCGGCCGCAGGCTCTCGAGGATCCCTGCGTGTCCGGCAATCGCGCCTATAAGGATCGCCCCGGGCGCGACCTCGGTGCCCGGGAAGAGGATGCTCTCGCGCAACTGCGCCCCGTCGCCCACGCGCGCGCCGTCGCCCAGCACGAGCGGGCCCGTCAGGCGCACCCCGGCGCCCAGCTCCACCTCGCGCCCCACCCACACCGGACCCTCGACCTCCGCGTCGCCCGGCAGCGGCGCCTCCCCGGCCACGGTCACACCGGGGGCGACCTCCTCACCCGCGACCTGTAAGCGCAGCTCCCCGCGCAGCGCGTCGAAGGTGCCCTGGCGCAACTCCGCCAGCGAGCCGACGTCGTTCCAGTAGTCGCGAACCTCGTGGATGTGGAACGGCACGTCGTTGGCAAGCAGCGCAGGGAACACGTCCTGCGCCCAATCCACGAACGGGCGGTCGGGGAAGTAGTCGAAGATCCGCGGCTCGAAGATGTAGATGCCGCAGTTGCCGAGGTCCGACAGCGCCTCGTCGGGCTCGGGCTTCTCCTGGAAGCCGGTGATGCGTCCCGCGCGGTCGTGCAGGACGACGCCGTACTCGCGCGTGTCGGGCACCTTCTTGACCGCCAGCGTCGCCACCCCACCCGCTTCGCGGTGGCGGGTGGCGAACGCCCCCAGGTCGATATCGGTCAGCGCGTCCCCGGAGATCACCAGGAACGCCTCGTCGCCGAAGAACTCCGCGCACCCCCGCACCCCACCGGCGGTCCCCAGCAGCTGCGGCTCGGTGCGGTAGCTCAGGCGCTCCCCAAAGTAGTCGCGGATCGAGTCGGGAAAGTAGTGCAGGTTGGCGATCGTCTCGTCGAACCCGTGCCGGTCGAGCAGATCGACGATGTGCGCCATCACGGGCCGGTCGAGCACCGGCACCATCGGCTTGTTGATCTCGTACGTCAGCGGGCGCAGCCGGGTTCCGAGGCCCGCCGCGAGGACCATCGCTCTCATCGGGAGGGCACGCTATCGCGAATCGCCCAAGAGGCTAATAGCGGTAGTGGTCGGGCTTGTAAGGCCCCTCGACGGGCACGCCGATGTAGGCGGCCTGCGCGTCGGAAAGCGTGGTGAGCCGCACCCCGAGCGCGTCGAGGTGCAGGCGCGCGACCTTCTCGTCGAGGTGCTTGGGGAGCACGTAGACCCGCCGCTCGTAGGCGTCGTTCTTGGTGAACAGCTCCACCTGGGCGATCACCTGGTTGGTGAAGGAGTTGCTCATCACGAAGCTCGGGTGGCCGGTGGCGTTGCCGAGGTTCAGCAGGCGCCCCTCGGAGAGCATCAAGATCGCGTGGCCATCGGGGAAGACCCACTCGTTGACCTGGGGCTTGATGTTGACGCGCTCGACGCCCGGTACGCGGGCGAGGGCGGCGATGTCGATCTCGTTGTCGAAGTGCCCGATGTTGCCGACGATTGCCTGGTGCTTCATCCGCGCCATGTGCTCGGCGCGGATGATGTCGCGGTTGCCGGTGCAGGTGACGAAGATGTCGCCCTCCCCGACCACTTCCTCGAGCGTGCGGATCGTGTAGCCCTGCATCGCAGCCTGTAGCGCGCAGATCGGGTCGATCTCGGTGACGACCACGCGCGCACCCTGGCCGCGCAGCGATTCCGCGCAGCCCTTACCCACGTCGCCGAAGCCGCAGATGACGGCCATCTTGCCGGCGATCATCACGTCGGTGGCGCGGTTGATGCCGTCTACGAGCGAGTGGCGGCAGCCGTAGAGGTTGTCGAACTTCGACTTCGTCACAGAGTCGTTGACGTTGATCGCGGGGAACAGCAGGGTGCCCGCCTCGGTCATCTCGTACAGCCGGTGCACCCCGGTGGTGGTCTCCTCAGTGACGCCTTTGATGCCCTTCCCGATCCGCGTCCAGCGCTGCGGGTCCTCACCTAGCGAGCGCTGCAACAGCGAGAGGATCACCTGGAGCTCCTCGGAATCCCCGCTCGCCGGATCGGTCACGGCACCGGCGGCCTCGTACTCGGTGCCCTTGTGGATCAGCAGCGTGGCGTCGCCGCCATCGTCGAGGATCATGTTCGGGCCGGCGGCGCCTGGACCGTCCGCGCCTGGGCTGCCAGGGCCGTCCGCGCCCGTCCCGTTCGGGGAAGCGGGATCCCCCGGCCAACGCAGCGCCCGGTCGGTGCACCACCAGTACTCCTCCAGCGTCTCCCCCTTCCACGCGAACACCGGCACCCCCCGGGGCTCCTCGGGCGTGCCGTCAGGTCCGACCGCGACCGCGGCGGCGGCGGCGTCCTGTGTGGAGAAGATGTTGCAGCTGCACCACCGGACCTCGGCTCCAAGCGCGGTGAGCGTCTCGATCAGCACGGCGGTCTGCACGGTCATGTGCAGCGAGCCCGTGATCCGCGCGCCCCGCAGCGGCTGGGCCTCGGCGTACTCGGCGCGGGTCGCCATCAGGCCGGGCATCTCGTGCTCGGCGAGCGTGATTTCCTTGCGCCCAAGCTCCGCGAGGGAGAGGTCGGCGACCTTGAAGTCGGTGCCCGGCGTTGCGATGGTGGTCACTGCTGACATGACGAATCCTCCTGTCCGGTCAGGTGAGCGCCCTTGCTGCAGAGAAGGCCG
This sequence comes from uncultured Solirubrobacterales bacterium, assembly GCA_963725535.1. Classification (GTDB taxonomy): domain Bacteria; phylum Actinomycetota; class Thermoleophilia; order Solirubrobacterales; family Solirubrobacteraceae; genus Palsa-744. The sequence goes on along the minus strand of CAVRYX010000004.1, from coordinate 194,675 downwards.
AGCGTGGCGGAACACAGGCCCGTCGCAGCGCTCCTCGGCCGTTTCGGAAAGTATCACACGCCCCTGGCCGTGTCAGCGGGCAGCCAGCGCTGTGGTCTGAGAGCGCCGTGGTCTGAGCACAACGCCTCTGGCCGTTCGCTGAGCAAGCGAGGCAAGGACGCAGGGAGCGAAGTGTGCTCAGCACACGAGCAACCGAGGACGCAGCATCGCGCCGCTCAGCGCTCGGCCAGAGCAGACTTCAGCTCGTCGAGGACCTTGACCGGCCCAGGATCGACCCCGCGCAGCGTGGCCAGGTAGATCGAGACGAGGTCGCCTAGCAGCACCAGCGAGAAGACCCGCTCGATCGCGGTCTGCCCGCGTGTCTCCAGCCGGAAGCTGGCCGCCGCGTTGTCGGCGATCAGCCGCTCGGTCAGGTCCATCCGCTCCTTCACCCGCGGGTGCGCGTCGGAGTCGTCGAGGAACACCGCCGAGAAGCGACCGAGCTCCCGCGCGCTCTCCCAGCCGACGATCTCGTTGTGGTCGAGCTCCGGCAGTTCGCTTGCGAAGCTCAGCTGCTTGGCGTTCTCGTTGATCTGGGTCTTCCAGCGGTAGGCGATCGGGTTCGTCAGGCCGGCTCCGGCGATCACCGGCGTCGTGCCGAGCAGGCCGCACGCAATCGTCTTGGCGAGCGAGTCCTCGGGCGCGTCGGGGCCCCACTCGGCGACGAGCTGCTCAGCGTGGGAGGCGGCGACGTCGATCTCCGAGGTGAGGCGGGGTCCGGCGCCGCAGAGCGCGGCTACCTCCAGCGAGGCGACCGTCATGTAGGCGACCGCGGCGCGCGGCTGAAAGCCGCCGGGGAGCGGAATCACGGGCACCTTGTCCGCGCGCGCCAGCTCCGCTAGGCGACCGCCGGTGGTGACCACCACACGCTGGGCGCCGAGGGCGCCGGCGGACTCGTAGCAGGCGAGCGTCTCCTCGGTGTTGCCCGAGTAGCTGGCGCACAGTACCGTGGTGTCCGGCGTCGTCCACGGCGGCAGCCCGTAGGCGCGCGTGACGAGGATCGGCCGCGAAGCGTGATCGCCCAGCGCCGCAGCCGCCAGCGCGCCGCCGACCGCCGAGCCCCCCATGCCGGCGACCACCAGGCCGCCGGGTGTGTCCCACTCGTTCATGATCGCCGACTCCACCCGCCACAGCGCGTCGCGCAGGTGCTCGGGCAGCGCGAGTACGTCGGCGAGCTGCCCGGAGCGGTCCACCTCGGCGATCACCTCGCGCGAGAGGGTGGTCAACACATCCTCGGTCACGAGAACCTCAGGGCTCCATCGGGGAGAGTCACGCCCGGGAAGATACGCGCACCGCGGGTCACCGTGTTGTGCGCCCCCACCGTGACCCCCTCACCGAGCACCGCGGAGCCCGTGATGTGGGTGCCCTCCCCCACGCGGCAGCCCGCCGCGACGATGCAGTCGCGCAGCGTGCAGCCCGCGCCGATCTCCGCGCCGTTCATGATCACCGTACGTTCCACCGTGGCGCCGGCGCCGATCGTGACCCCCTGGCCGAGCACCACGAGGCTGCCCACCTGGGCCCCCGCCGCGACGTGCACGCCGCGCTCGAGCACCGCCGGGGGCACCACGCGCCCCTGCACCTGCGCGTCGGGCGCGACCGAGAGGTAGTCGCTGCCAACGAGCTCGCCGACGGCGGTGCGAACCTTGCCCTCGATGATGTCGAACGTGCCCTGCAGGTAGCGCTCAGGGGTCCCGATGTCCAGCCAGTAGCTCTCCGAGGGGTACCCGTAGAGCCCGTGGCCGATCAACAGCGGCCACACCTCGCGCTCGATTGAGACGTTGCGCCCGGCGGGCACGAGCTCGAGCACCTCGCGCTCCAACACGTACGCCCCGGCGCTGATCAGGTTGGTGTAGGTGTGAAGCGGACGGCTCCCGCCGACCTGGCCCGTCGCTGCCCCGGCGCCACCCGCGCCGCCCTCCAACTGGTCGGAGGAGGGCTTCTCGACAAACTCCCCCACCGCGTGCTCCGGCGTGAGCCGCACGAGCCCGTATGCGGTGGGGTCCTCGACGGGCACCAGCGCGAGTGTCGCCCGCGCGCCGGTGCGCTCGTGTTGGGCGAGTTGCGCGGTCAGGTCGAGGTCGGTGAGCACGTCGCCGTTGAGCAGCAGGAAACGCTCGTCGAGCATCGACTCGGCGAACTTCAGCGCCCCCGCGGTGCCCCGCGGATCGGGCTCCTCCACGAAGCGCAGACGGATCCCGAGCCCAGAGCCGTTGCCGAGCACGTTGCGCACGGAGGTGGCGAGGAAGCCGCAGGACATGATCACGTCCTCGATCCCGTGCGCGCGCAGCCATTCGATCATGTACACGATGAACGGCCGGTCCACGAGCGGGACGAGTGGCTTGGGCACGGTGGAGGTCAGCGGGCGCAGGCGGGTGCCCTCGCCACCGACGAGGATCACCGCCTGCATCAGCCCCGTCCGATCCCCTCGTAGACGAGCCCTGCGGCGCGCACGGCGTCCCCGTCGAGCGCGTTGCGCCCATCGATCACGACCGTGCCGCGCATCGCCTCGGCGACCTGCGCCCAGTCCAGGCCCGTGCACTGCGGCCACTCGGTGACCAGCACCACCGCGTCGGCCCCGCGCACGGCCTCCAGGGGAGAGTCCGCAAGTTGCAGCCCGCCGAGCAGCACGCGCGCCTCCTCCTCGGCCACGGGGTCGTACCCGCTGACGGACGCGCCGTCGGCGCTCAGCCGCGCGGCGAGCACCAGCGAGGAGGCCTCGCGCATGTCGTCGGTGTGGGGCTTGAACGCCAGCCCCAGCAGCGCCACCCGCCTGCCCACCAGGCTGCCGAGGTGCTTCTGCAGCTTGCCGATCACGCGGCGCTTCTGCAGCTCGTTGACCTCGATCACCGCGGTGAGCAGCTGGAAGTGGTAGCCGGAGTTGCCGGCGAGCTGCTTGAGCGCGTTGACGTCCTTCGGGAAGCAGGAGCCGCCGAAGCCGATGCCGGCCTGCAGGAACTTCGGCCCGATGCGCTCGTCGAGACCCATGCCGCGCGCCACCTCCACCACGTCGGCGCCGGTCTCCTCGCAGACGTTGGCGATCTCGTTGATGAACGAGATCTTCGTCGCCAGGAAGGCGTTGGAGGCGAGCTTGACCATCTCCGCGGAGGCTACGTCCGTGCGCACCAGCGCACCGCCACCGCCACCGGCGCCCACATCGGCAGCGGCCGATTCGGGAGACACTCGCTCCGCTCCAATCCCCGAGTCGGCCAACAGCGGACTGTAGAGCTCGACCACCGCGTCCCCCGCCCAGTCGCCGGCGTCGCCCACGACCACGCGGTCGGGGTGCAGGAAGTCGCGCACCGCCGAACCCTCCTTGAGGAACTCGGGGCACGACACGTAGCTGAGCCCCCCCTTGCCCTGCTCGGCGAAGACGCGCCTGATCGCCGCTCCCGTGCCGCAGGGGACCGTGGACTTCATCACCAGCGCGTGGCCCTCGGTGGCTGTGATCGCGTCAACAACCGCGTGCACCGCGGAGAGGTCGGCGTCGCCGGAGTAGGTGGGCGGGGTGCCCACCGCCACGAACAGCAGGCGGGCGTGCTCCAGCGCGTCCCCCAGCTCGGTGGAGAAGTGCAGCCGCTCGGAGTGCTTGGCCAGCAGCTCTTCCAGGCCGGGCTCGTAGATCGGCACTTCCCCCCGCCGCAGGCGGGCGACCTTGGCGGCGTCGATGTCCACGCACCACACCTCGGAGCCCAGCTCCGCGAAGCCGGCCGCCGTGACCAGGCCCACGTAGCCGGTGCCGATGACCGCAAGCGGCTCGCGCTCGTGACTCATATGGAGGGGGAGGCTACCGGTCCTCGACGCTCAGGAACGCCTCGTAGCGCTTGCAGTCGCGCAGCGCGCGGGCCCGCGCCTCGCTGTCCTGCGGCGCCTGCTCGGCGGCGGTGCGAGCGTCGGCCAGCTGCGCCTGCAGGCTCGCGCGGTCGAGCGCCTCGGGGGCGAGCGCCTGCTCGACGAGCACCAGCGCCCGGTTCTCCGCGAACTGCAGGTAGCCCTCGGCCTGCGCGAAGCGCACGATCTCCGTCTCCGAGCGGTACAGGCGCAGCTCAGTCGGTTCGAGCTGCGCGAGCAGCGGCTCGTGGTTGGCGAGGATGCCGATCTGGCCCACGGCGGTGCGCGTGGAGAGCATTTCGATCTCCTCGGAGAACACCTCGCCCTCGGGGGTGATGACTTCGGCGGGGAACTTCGTGTGGGCCATCACGCCACCCTGCCCTCTGCCGTTCGAGGACCAAGCAGATCAAGGACGCAAGGAGCGAAGTGTGCTGGCCGAAACGGGGATGCGAGCGAAGCGAGTGTCTCCCGGCTTCGGTACACGAGCGACTGAGGACGAAGATATGCGCAGGTCATCGGACGGCAGAGACGACCTCGTCGATTGTGCCCTTCAAGAAAAACGCGCTCTCGGGGACCTCGTCGTGCTTGCCCTCGATGATCTCCGCGAAACCGCGGATCGTCTCCGCGATCGGCACGTACGCGCCCGGGGTCCCTGTGAACTCTTCGGCCACGAAGAACGGCTGGGAGAGGAACCGCTCGATCCTGCGCGCGCGCTGGACGGTCAGCTTGTCCTCGTCGGAGAGCTCGTCGATGCCGAGGATCGCGATGATGTCCTGCAGCTCCTTGTAGCGCTGCAGGATCTCCTTGACGCGGTTGGCCACGCGGAAGTGGTCCTCGCCGAGCACGTCGGCCTTGAGGATCGTCGAGGTGGAGTCCAGCGGGTCCACGGCCGGGTAGATGCCTTTCTCGGAGATCGCCCGCGAGAGCACCGTGGTGGCGTTCAGATGCGCGAATACCGACGCGGGGGCCGGGTCGGTGAGGTCGTCGGCGGGCACGTAGATCGCCTGCACCGAGGTGACCGAGCCCTCGCGCGTGGAGGTGATGCGCTCCTGCAGCTGGCCCATCTCCGTCTCGAGCGTCGGCTGGTAGCCGACCTGGGAGGGCATCCGCCCGAGCAGCGCCGAGACCTCGGAGCCGGCCTGCACGAAGCGGAAGATGTTGTCGATGAACAGCAGCACGTCCTGGCCCTGGTCGCGGAAGTATTCGGCCATCGTCAGCCCCGACAGCGCCACGCGCATACGGGCGCCCGGGGGCTCGTTCATCTGCCCGAAGACGAGCATCGTCTTGTCGAGCACGCCCGACTCCTTCATCTCCAGCCACAGGTCGTTGCCCTCGCGCGAGCGCTCGCCGACGCCGCAGAACGCGGACAGCCCGCCGTGTTCCTTGGCGAGGTTGTGGATCAGCTCCTGGATCAGCACCGTCTTGCCGACACCCGCGCCCCCGAACAGCCCGACCTTGCCGCCCTTGGCGTAGGGGGCGAGCAGGTCGACGACCTTGATGCCGGTCTCGAACATCTCGGTGGTCGGCGTGAGGTCCTCCGCGCGCGGAGCCTGCTGGTGGATGCCGCGGCGCTCCACGTCCGCGGGCAGCTCGGCGCCGAGATCGATGGGGTCGCCGAGCAGGTTGAAGATGCGCCCCAGCGTGACCTCCCCGACAGGGACCGTGATCGGGCCGCCGGTGTCCACCACCTCCGCGCCGCGCGCGAGGCCATCGGTGGTGTCCATCGCGACCGCACGCACGCGGTCGTCACCGAGGTGCTGCTGGACCTCGCAGACCAGCACGCTCTCGCGGGCGGCCGCGATGTCCTCGGCCGCCTCCGCCGCCGCCGCGGACGACCGAGCGACGGTGATCGCGTGGTTGATCTCGGGCAGGCGGTCGGGGAAGACGGCCTCGATCACGACGCCCTGGATCTCCTCGATGCGCCCGACGTTGCGCTTCTCGCTGCCGGCTGTGGCCTCTGCGCTGATTGTGCTCGCCTCCATTTTCCTGACTCTCCTGTCTATCTATTCAAGTTCATGTGGATATGAGCGCCAGTTTGGCGTGGCGATGGGCAAGCCAGACAAGGACGCAAGGAGCGAAGTGTGCTTCGCACACGAGCGACTGAGGACGCAGACCGAATAGGGAGACACTCGCTCCGCTCGCATCCCCGATTCGGCCAGCCCCGCCCAGCGTCATGCCAAACCCTCCGCACCCGCGACGACCTCCATGATCTCCTGGGTGATCTCGGCCTGGCGGGCGCGGTTCATCTGCAAGGTGTAGTCGGTGATGATTTCCCCGGCGTTCTCCGAGGCGCTGCGCATCGCCGTCATCTGCGCCCCGAAGAAGCCCGCGGCGGACTCCACGAGCGCCCGGTAGACGGAGACCTCGAGGTAGTCGGGCACCAGGCGACGGAGGATCTTCTCCGGTTCGGGCTCGTAGTCGAAGAGTGTCCGCGTGACGTCCGCGGGCTCGCCCTCCCCGCCGGCGATCGCCTCGTGCGTGAGCGGCAGCAGCGTCTGGCGCGTGACGTGCTGAGTGAGCGGCGAGACGTAGGAGTTGTAGACCATCTCGACGCGGTCAACGCGGCCGTCCACGTAGGCGGCGATCACGTCGTCGGCGATCGTGCGCGCGTCCGCGTAGGCCGGCCGGTCGGCGAAGCCGGTGTAGCTGCCGCTGAGCTCGTACCCGCGAAAGGCCAGCGAGGAGACGCCGCGGCGGCCGGTCGCAAACCAACTGCTGCGCAGCCCCTCCTCCCCGAGCTCGGCGGAGAGACGTACGCCAGCGCGGATGATCTGCGAGTTGAAGCCGCCCGCGAGACCGCGGTCGCCGGTGACGAGCAGCAGCCCGACGTTCGTGGAGGTCTCGTGCTCGCGCAGCAGCGGCAGCCTGCCGGCCTCCGCGCCGGCCGCGAGCGCCGCCTGGCGGGTCATGCGCCCGAGCGCGTCGGCGTAGGGGCGCAGGGCGGAGATTCGCTGCTCGGCGCGCCGCAGGCGGGCGGCGGCCACCATCTCCATCGCCCGGGTGATCTTCTGGATGTTCTTCACCGAGGCGATCTTGTTCCTGACGTCGCGCTGAGAGGCCATGGCTGTTCGTCCCGACCGGCGCTAGGCCGGCTGGGCCTCCTTCTCACGCGCGCCCTCACCCTGGGGACCCCCGGCGCTCTCACCCTGTCCGCCCCGGGCGGACTCGTCCGGGCGCAGCGGCGCGTCCTCGTCCAACGGCTGGCCCTCCTCGTCGAGGTCGTAGCCGAAGTCCCGTGCGAAGGCGTCAACGGTGTCGCGCACCTCCTTCTGAGTCTCCTCCGACCAGTCCCCGCCGTTGATCTTCGCGCGCAGCTCGGAGTGCTGGGAGTGCAGGCGTTCGGTTACGGCGAGCAGGAACTCCGGGACGCGCTCGACGAGCAGCCGGTCGAGGTAACCGTTGGTCGCGGCGAAGATCTGCACCGTCTGGTCCTCCACCGCGAGCGGTGCGCGCTCGTGCTGGTTGAGCGTCGCGACCAGGCGCTCGCCACGCGCGAGCGTGCGCTGGGTGTCGGCGTCGAGGTCCGAGCCGAACTGGGCGAAAGCCTCCAGGTCGCGGTACTGGGAGAGCTCCAGCTTGATGCGGCCTGCGACCTTCTTCATCGGGCCGATCTGCGCGTTGCCGCCGACCCGCGAGACCGAGATCCCGACGTTGATCGCCGGGCGCACGCCTGAGTTGAACAGCTTCGACTCCAGGAAGATCTGCCCGTCGGTGATCGAGATCACGTTGGTGGGGATGTACGCCGAGACGTCGCCGGCCTGCGTCTCGATCACGGGCAGCGCAGTCAGCGAGCCGCCGCCGAGGTCGTCGTTGAGCTTGACGGCGCGCTCGAGCAGGCGCGAGTGCAGGTAGAAGACGTCGCCGGGGTACGCCTCGCGGCCCGGCGGGCGGCGCAGCAGCAGCGACATCTGGCGGTACGCGTAGGCGTGCTTGGTCAGGTCGTCGTACACGCACAGCGCGTGCTTGCCGTTGTAGAGGAAGTGCTCGCCCATCGCGCAGCCGGCGTAGGGGGCCATGAACTTGATCGGCGCCGCCTCGTCCGCGGGTGCGGCGACGATGATCGTGTTCTCCAGGGCCCCGTACTCCTCGAGCGTCTGCGCGAGCGCCACGACGGTGGACATGCGCTGGCCGATCGCGACATACACCGACACCACCCCGGTGTCCTTGTTGTTGATGATCGTGTCGATCGCGATCGCGGTCTTGCCGGTCTGGCGGTCGCCGATGATCAGCTCGCGCTGGCCGCGGCCAATCGGGATCATCGCGTCGATCGCCTTCAGGCCGGTCTGCATCGGCTGCTTGACCGGCTGGCGCTGGACGACACCCGGGGCCTTGAACTCAGCCGGGCGGGTCTCCTGCACGGCGATCGCGCCCTTTCCGTCGAGCGCGCGCCCGAGCGGGTCGACGATCCGCCCGAGCAGTTGCTCACCGACGGGGATCTCCAGCAGCGCACCGGTGCGCTTGACGGTGTCGCCCTCCGACACGCGCTCCCAGTCGCCGAACAGCACGGCGCCGACGTTGTCGGACTCGAGGTTCAGCGCCAGGCCGGTGACGCCGTGGGGCAGCTCGAGCATCTCGAAGGACATGCAGTTCTCCAGCCCGTGCAGGCGCGCGATGCCGTCAGCCACCGACAGCACAGTGCCCACCTCGGTCAGCTCGGCCGCGCCGGCGTCGAGTCCCTCGATGCGGCTCTTGAGAATGCTTGTGATCTCATCTGGGTTGATCTGCATGGCTTCTGAAAGGCTCCTTGTCAATTCGTGTGCGAGTCGGTCAGGCGGCGGACGCCACCTGCCTGCGCAACTGCTCCAGGCGGCTGCGGATCGAGGCATCGAGAATCGAGTTGCCGACCCTGAGGACGATGCCCCCGAGAATGTCCGGGTCCACACGCGCCGACAGCGTGACCTTCCGCCCGGCGCGCTCCCCGATCGTTTTGCCGAGGTTCTCGGTGGTCTTCTCGTCGAGCGCGATCGCGCTCGTGATCTGCACCGGCAGCGTCTTGTTCTCCTCATCCCACAGCCGCTCGTACTCGTGGCGGATGCGGAAGATCACCGGCATCCGGTGGTTTTCGATGAGCAGTGAGAGGAAGTTGAGAAAGTTCTCGTCCGCCCCCTCGAGCAGCGGATCCAGCGCCTGCTGCTTCTCAGCGCTCGAGAAGTAGGGCGAGAAGAAGAACACCGCGAGCTGGCGGTTCTGGTCCAGCGCGTCCGCGAACTGCCCGAGCTGCTCGCGCAGCACGTCGAGCTTGCCCTGCTCGAGGGCGACCTGGAACAGCGAGCGGGCATATACCTGGGCTAGCTCCTCCATCAGGGGCGCCCTCGCGGCCCGCTCGCCCGTGCCGGGATCGGCGCCGGGCTGGAACGGCGGGTCGGGATCGGGGTCGTCGTACGAGCCGTCATCTCGATCTCAGCTCTGAGCCCCCGCGGAGATGCCCGAGAAGTCCAGTTCGCTCAGCGCCTCCTCGACCAAGCGCCGCTGGTCGGCCTCGTCGAGCGTCTTGCGCACAACCTTCTCGGTGGCCAGGATCGTGAGGTCGGCGACCTCGCGGCGGATGTCGTCGAGCGCCCGCTTGGTCGCGGCCTCGATGTCGCGTTCGGCCTTGCGGGCGGCCTCCGCGACGAGCTCCTGCCCGCGCTCCTTGCCCTCGGCCTTGTGCGTGTCGGCGGTCTCGCGCGCGCGCTGGAGGATCTCTTCGGACTGGGTGCGCGCCTCCTTCAGCCGCTCGCGGTACTCGGCGAGCACCTTGTCGGCCTCGGTTCGCAGATCCGCGGCGGCGTCGATGTCGCCCTCGATCTTCTGCGCGCGTGCGTCGAGAGCCTGGCCGATCAAAGGGAAAACCCACTTGCGCAGGATGGCCAGCGAGATGGCGAACACCACGATCGTCCAGACCATGAGCCCCACGTTGGGGCTGATCAGGAACGATCCGCTTGCGAGGGGGATGTTGGCGGCGAGGTGCATCGTGGCCTACAGGAAGAAGGCGATGAACCCGCCGACGAGACCGTAGAAGAAGCACGCCTCGGTGAGCGCGAAGCCGAGCCACTGGTCGCGCTCGACCTCGGCGCGCAGCTCCGGCTGGCGGGTCTTGGCCTGGATCGAGGCGTTGAACACCGCCCCGATGCCGGCGCCCGCACCGGCCGCCCCGCCGCCGGCGCCGACGCCGAGCGCGATCGCCCGACCGGCGTCCTGGCTCTGCTTGATGATCGGTTCCACGGTCAGCATCAGCGGGTGGAACACACTGAAAAGGTGGAGAAACTCCATTGCTCGATAGCTCCCTTGGTTGTTAGTGGCTCGCGACCGCGCCACCGAGATAGATGGCAGTCAGGATGGAAAAGATGAAGGCCTGCAGGCCGGCGATCAGCACGGCCTCGAAGAGGAAGATCGCGACCCCGAAGGGCAGCAGAAACCACGACACGACCTGCAGCCCGACGAGGATTCCCAACTCCCCGCCCATGAACGCGATCAGCATGTGGCCGGCGAGCAGGTTGGCCCACAACCTCACCGTCAGCGAGATCAGCCGCAGGAAGTTGGAGAGGATCTCGATCGGGTAGATGAGCAGGACGATCGGGCCTTTGACGCCGCCCGGCATCAGGCTTTTCACATAGCCGACCGGCCCGTGGTGCCTGATCCCCTCGTAGGTGAAGAGGACGAACACGCTCAACGCGAGGATCAGCGGGAAGGCGACGTTGGTGTCGGCCGCGTAGATCTGCAGCGACGGAATGTGCGCCCCGAACACGCTGAAGCTCTCGCCCGAGTCGACCGGCAGCGGGATGTAGCCGATCAGGTTCGAGACGAGGATGAACACGAAGATCGTGGCGATCAGCGGGAAGTACCTCCCTTCCATCTCCGGGCTCAGGTTTTCCTGGGAGATGCGGCGCATGAAGTCGTAGTACATCTCCACCGCGACCTGCAGGCGCCCGGGGCGCTGCTGCAGACGCCGGGAGATGTAGAACATCACCCCGAGCGTGATCCCGACCGTGAGCAGCAGGTAGAGGATGGCCTTGTTGAACGCGATCGGCCCGACCTGGAACCAGGTGTCGAGTTTGAACTCGTCCGTCGGCGAGAAGGCGCCGCTGGCGACGGCCGGGGCCTTGTGGGCGGTGGCGCCGAACAGGATCACGAACAGGACGATGCCGCCGAGCCAGACACCGACGAGCCCGTAAACGACCTTCCGTGCCTGGCTCATCCCCTGCTTCTCGGGCTGAGAGGTGGGCGGGGTTCCCATCCCGGGGGCGATCGGCGGTGCCCCTGCGACCGCGCTCATCGCTCGAGTCCCGGTCGTCCGCTGACCACGCGAATCGCGAAGGCCACCGAGTACGCCACGAAGATGGTCACGGCCGCCGCGAGCCCGTCGGCGCGGCCGCCGAGGACGCCGGCGAGGACGATCGCCCCCGCGAGCAGCCAGATGCGTCCGAACGCATCGACGAGGCCAACGCCGAGACCGGCCCCCCGTGCACGCGCGCGGGCGATCAACCGCTGGTCTGTGTACGCGAGGACCCGCTGCACAAGCCACGCGCCCGCGGCGATCAGCAGGCCAAGCGCGGGCGCGCCGAGCGCCAGCGCCACGGGGACAGCGATCACAACGAGCACGACGTCGAGGTTGCGTAGCAACTCGATCGGCGATCGGGCGACCGCCGCGGAGGTTGACGCCACCACCGGGTTGGCTGCCACCGGGTTGGCGGCAGCGCCCGGGCTCGTGCCGGCACGCAGCGCAGGGGCCATCGGTTCTGGCTCGTAACTGGGCATGGACGATTGACTGGGGACCCTACAGACGCAAGGGCCGGCACGTCCGCCCGTTGCGGACTCTCGCCCCGGCCCTCCTCTGAGCATCTGCGGAAGACGCGCGCAGTCTACCTCATTTGAGACTTAGTAACAAGTTTGTGACATGCGTCACGGGATCGGTCCCTTGACCCAGGGTCGCCTCGCATCTCAAGGCTCGACGACAGGGAGCCGTCCGGGCGATCGAATAGGGTTTCTTGTGCAGGAAAGAGCTGTGGTTTGTCGAAGTTGGATCGTGCTTCGCAGAACGGCGCTTAGCCGCTCTGTCTTGTTCTGCGCAAAAAACGATTTGCGCGCTATCCTAGGGGCAGTCATCGGTTTACATCTACGCAGAGGAGCAAACCGCCCGTGGTCAGCATAGGGTTCGGCGGAGGCGAAGTCATTGAGGTTGGTCTTCCCTTGGAGGAAGTTCGCGTCCTGCTCCAGAAAGCGCTCGCCGACGGAACGATGCTCGAGCTTGTGGCGCATAACGGGGAGAAGGTCGTCATCAACCCTCAGCAGGTCAAGGTGCTCCAGAACTCGGGCGCGCCTGAGCGGTTCCCTGCCGAGGATCAGCAGCTAGCTACCTCTACTCGGCTCTGAGTCAGCGGTCTTCTGGAGAGGAGAGTCCCCCTCCTTTGGCGGCATTGTGCCGTGCTTGGGAGGCATGACGCCCTGTCTCGGAAAGCCCTTCGTGACAAAGGTTGTATGGACCGTCGTGTCCTGGGCGAGATCCACCCCCGCCTCGAGGCCATCTCCCGAAGTTTTGACTTTGATGCCGTTCCCCCCTACGGCGACGTAGCCAAAGCAGACGATCAGGAATATGCCACCGGGCATCGCGACCCCGCGCTCGGCAACGTGCGCGGTGGCCGCGGCGGCCACCAGCACGATCCCGAAGCCAACAAGCACGACGGACAGCCATAAGCGAACCCCCCTTGGGCGTGCTACACGGCGAGTTTCGGTTGTTTCCGCAACGCTCTCCTCAAGATCCACGATTAGGAACTTTACCCGTACCCACCGCGGCCTTTCGATCGCCTTGGGCTCCTAATTGAGCGATCCTCCGATGGTCTTGGCCGCGCGAGCACCTCAGCCGCCTGGCACCCCAGGCGAAGACGCCCGCGCTGGCCGCGGCGCTCCTCCTCGCGCGAGCCATCCCACTTCCGCCGCGCGCACGAGCAACATGGCCAGCCCCGCGGTGGCCACGCCCGCGAGCACGTCGAGCAGGTAGTGGTTGCCGGTGGCGAGCACCGCCACGCAGGTCACGCACGGGTAGACGACTGCCAAGGTACGCACCCATATATGTCTCGAAAGAGACCACATCACCACTGAGCACCACACCGCCCACGCCATGTGCAGCGAGGGCATCGCTGCGAACTGGTTGGCGGCGGCGGCCAGCGGCCCGGTGTGCCAGCCGCCGAGCGCCCCGGTCGAGGCCACCACATCGTCGAAGCCACTGCCCGCGAGCAGCCTCGGGGGAGCCGTCGGGTACAGCCAGAAGACGGCGAATCCGATCACGTTGATCGTGACCAGAACGTTGCGCAGCGGCCTATATATGTCCGCACGGCTGTACCACAGCCACCCGAGCAGCCCGAGCGTCACGATGAAGTGGGCGTTGTCGTAGTAGTCGGAGAGCAGCAGGCCGAGCGTGTGGTGGCCCGCCAGCCAGCGGTTGAGCGCGACTTCGGGGTCGAGGCCCAGCGAGCGCTCCAGGTGCAGCACGCCCCAGCCGTGCGCGAGCGCGGCGTGCACGCGCAACGGCGCAAGGTTGTTGATCGCGTCGTAGACCCAGCACAGCCACACGATCACGAGCGCCTCGATCCACCAGCGCGTGCGCGGGACAGGCGCGAGGACCGCGGCCGTCGGCGCCGGCTGGGCAGTCGGCACCGGGACGTGGGGCAACGCCGGAGCGTGCGGCAGCGTCAATTCCCCAGTGGCTGTCTCCATCTGGACGCCCGAGGCCATCGCGCAATCTTAGGGCGCTGTCGGCTGGAGCCCCCGCTCGCCGAGCGTCTCGAGCACTCGCGGCAACGCCGCGACGGTGCGCCGCCAGGAGCCGGGGGCGGAGTAGTCGTCGGCATCGTGCAGCAGCAGCACCGCGCCCTCCCCCACGCCTGCCGTCACCAGCGCGGCGATCGACTCCGCCGTGGCGCGGGTCTCCCAGTCGCGGCCCCAGTGGCTCCACAGCAGCGTGCGCCAGCCACAGCGACGGGCCAGGCCGATGGCTGCGGCGTTGACGATTCCGTAGGGCGACCGGTAGAGGGTCGGCGAGCACCCGGTGGCCTCCTCGATGATCGCCCGCGCTCGCAGGATGTCCTCGCGGACCTGCCACGGCGTGAGGCGCAGCAGGTTACGGTGGCGGTGGCAGTGCAGGCCCACCCCGTGGCCGGCCGCGGCGATCTCCCCGGCGAGCCCCGGGTTGCGGAGGATCTGCTCCCCCACTAGGAAGAACGTCGCCCGCACGCCCGCCGCAGCGAGGATCTCGAGTACCGCGGGGGTGCCCTGGGCGTGGGGACCGTCGTCGAAAGTCAGCGCATATCCCCGGCCACTGGCGGTGCGGTCCTCGATTCCAAGCGGTCCGCGCAGCGCACGCAGGTAGAACGCGAGCGCGGGGAGGGCGTAGCTGACAGCAACCGCGCCGGCCGCCGCGCCGGCAAGTGGCGGCAGAAGGCTGCGATCATCGGGAGCACGCATGGATGAACTGGTGCTGGGAATCATGGCGGCGGTGGGGGCATCGACCCTCTACAGCCTAGGGGTCGCGCTGCAGGCGATGGACGCCAGGCAGACCCCGCAGCGCGAATACCTGCGCTTGGGACTGGCGCGCAACCTGGTCAAACGCGGGCGCTGGCTGCTCGGCACCGGCCTGTCGCTGCTCGGCTGGCCGTTGCAGCTGCTGGCGCTCTCGCTGGCGCCGCTGGTGGTGGTGCAGCCCGCGATGGCGGCCGGCCTGCTCGTGCTGCTGGTGATCGGCGAGCGGATGCTGGGCGAGCGCGCGGGGCGGCGCGAGCACCTGGCCGTGGTCGCAATCGTGGTGGGCGTCGTCGGCGCGGCGCTGTGCGCCCCCCCACACACCGACACCCAGGCATCCGACGTCGTGATCGCGATCGTGTTGAGCGTACTCGGCCTGGCGAGCCTGTTGCCGTACATCATGCTGCGCTTCTCGCGCCGGCCGCCGGCGATGGTCACGATCGTCGCCGCGGGCCTGGCGTACGGCTGGACCGGGGTAGCGACCAAGCTCGCCTCCGACAACCTGGGGTACGGGTTCATCTGGGTGGCGGTCGCGTGGGGCCTCGCCACGGCGGCGGTCTCCGCGATCGCCGCGCTCAGCGAGATGAGCGCGCTGCAGTCGCGCCCCGCGATCCAGGTGGCACCGGTCGTGTTCGTCATGCAGACCGCGGTGCCGGTCGCGCTCGCGCCGGTGCTGCTGGGCGAGCACTTCACCGAAACGCCGCTGGGCGGCGTGCCCCTGGCGGTGTCGCTGCTGGTCCTGCTGGGGGGCGCCGTGATGCTCGCCCGCTCGCCGCTGCTGCTCGCTCTGATGGAAGTGGAGCGGGTGGGCACGGAGGCCGAGCCAGCTGAGGCACAGGCGGGGCAGGCGGCGGCGCAGGACGGCCGGGCCGGCCGGGCCGGCCATCAGCGCGAGCCGGTGAGCGCGGCTGACCCTCAGCGCGAGCGGGTGAGCGCGGCTGACCCTCAGCGCGAGCGGGTGAGCGCGGCCAGCGGCTCCGCGGAGAGCCCGTCGGCGCGCAGCCAGGAGACGAGCCGCTCGACGCCGCGCACCGAGAAGCCCGATCCGTCGGCGCCCACCACGAGCACGTCGCCCGCGCGCGTGGGCCGCTGAGGCAAGGGCCCGCGGGCGGAGAGCCGCAGCGCGCCGCTCACGGGAGTCGCGCCGGCGGAGCTCGCGAGCACGAGCTGCCCGACGGTGAGCCCGCCGGTGCGCCCGCCGCGGGGCGTCACGAAGTAGAAGCGGTGGTGCAGGCCCAGCGCCCGGGCCTGGGCGTGCAGCGTGCCGCTGGTGCGCACCCACCGCAGCAGACTAGACCCGGTGGGGATTTCGGGGAGCAGCTCGTCCCCGAGCGCGCGCAGCGCGGCGATCGTGGCGGGCGCGTGCACCCCGTCGTCGGCGAACGAGGCGTGGATGCCCTGCGCGGCGAGGGCGCTCGCCACGCGCACGACGTCGTCCGCGGGGGCGCGCACGATCACGCCCACGTCGGGCCGGTCGGTGCGTACCTGCGCGAGCGTGTGCACGTGCAGGATCGCCGCTGCCACGGCGGACACCTCGTCGGTGGACATCGTCCACATCCCGACGCCGAGGAGCACCGCGAGCTGGACGCAGAACGCGGCCAGCCGCAGGCGCCAGAGCGGAATCGGGTTCACGCGCCGGGGGGCCCCGAGCACGACGTCCACGGCGTGCGGGTGCTCCTCCGCGGGGCCCGCGGGCGCAGGCGCCGGTGCGCTAGGCGCCGACCCAACCGGCGCCTCCTCCGCGAAGCTCGCCTGCACGTGCTCGCGCAACTCGCCGGTGTCGTTGGCGAGGCGCAGCAGGGCCAGGTCAGCCATCGCGCGGGTGTTCAGGCGGGCGTGGCCGACGGGCAGGCCGTAGGAGACGACGGGGGTACCGGTCGCCTTCGCCTCCAGGCAGGTGACCCCGCCAGTGGAGTGCACGAGCGCATCGGCGGCGGACAGCAGCTGGGGCATCGCGTCGGTGAACCCGTACACGTGCACACGGGACTCCCGCGCGAAGGTGGCGGACAGGCGCGCGTGCAGAGACTCGTTGCGCCCCGCGAGACAGACGATGCTCGAAACCTCCGGCACCCGGCAGAGCTCGCGCACAGCGCCCTCGACGTCGCCCACCCCCCAGCCGCCGCCGGAGACGACGACCATGCGCCCCTCCGCGGGCAGCCCGAGCGCGCGCCGCGCCTCCAGCGGGCAGCGCGGCTCGAGGAACTCGGCGGAGATCAGCGGGCGCACGAGGCGCGCGGAGCCCTCCCCGGCGATGCGCTCGACCGAGGACATCGACTCGCCGTACATCACGAGGTGCATGTCGATCCCTGGCTGAGCCCAGAAGAAGAGGCCCGTCAGGTCGGTGATCGTGGCCACCGTGGGACAGGCCACGGCGCCGGTGCGGCGCAGCCGCGCGAGCACCACGGTGACCGCGGGGTAGGTCGAGACGACCACGTCGGGGTCGTACTCGGCGATGCGCCGCGCGAGCGGCCGGGCACCGAACAGGCGCAGCTGCCAGCGGGTGAGCCAACGGACGGGGGGCACGCGCTCCAACAGCCAGTAGACGAGCGAGTAGCTCCACGGCAGGAAGCGCAGCTGCACGCGGTAGCCGTCCTGCACGACTTGGCGCAGTACGCGCCCCATCGCGGCGAGGCCGTCGATCACCGTGACCTCGGTCTCCTCGGGGGAGGCTTCGATCTGCTGAGCCAGCGCGCGTGCAGCGGCCGCGTGGCCCTCGCCGACGTCGGCGGACAGAATCAGTACACGGCGCGGGCCGTCAGCCCCGGATGAGGTGGGTTCGCGGCGCAACGCAGGGCACAGCGTACCGGCCGCGGAGGATGCGTGCAGGTCGGCGGAGTGCGGCGCTAACGCAATCTCAACGTTCGTGGTCCGCCGAGGACAGCAGCGCCCGCGCGGCGGGTGTGGCGGGGAGCTGCCCGAGGGCGTGAAGCTCCTGCACGAGCACCCAGAACGCGGGGCGGGGCGTCCCGTGCGGCCCGATCAGCGCCGAGTCCCACGGCTCAGGACGGTGGGTGCCGGCGTTCCACTGGTAGAGGTACACGCGCGCGATGCGCCCGGAGAGGCGCGCGAGCCGGTCGAACACGAAGCGGGTGACCACGGCCGCGTGGGCGGCCGATTCGGGGAAGTCGTGGGCGGAGTGGTTGTGACGGGCGACAACGCCGCCAGTCTCGGTGAACCAGATCTGGCCGTGGGTGGCCCCCAGCAGCGCCCGCGTGGAGGCGGTCGAGAAGGCGGTTGGCGCCGAGGTAGTTGTGCAGGCCCCAAACCCCTGGTTCGTAGCCGAGCGCGTGCCGCTCCTCGTCAACCCAGGTGACCATGCCCCCCACGTCAAGCAGTTCGGCGGCGAGCACGGTGCAGGTGGGGCAGGCGCGGCGCAGCTGCACGTAGTAGGCGGCCACCAGCGCCGGGGAGTGGCAGGTCGGCTGGCCGCAGTAGTTGGCCTCGTTCCAGGTCGCGAAGTCGGTGACCCACGGGTAGCGCGCGTGCAAGCGCCGGAACTGGGCGCCGAGCTGCGCGGCGCTCGGCAGCCGCCGGTGGCGACCGGCGGTCCAGGAGTGTTCGAAGGCGATCAGCGGCTGCACGCCGTCGGTGTGGGCGGCGCGCAGCCACCTCGCCAGCGCCCTGCTCTGGGCGCGGTTTTCCAGCGCGTTCCAGCCGATCGAGAGGCGCGCGTAGCGGATGCCGAGCGCCTGGAAGCGGGGGTCGGAGAACATGTAGGGCTGCTGCTCTCCGATCCCCACGACCAGCGCGTGGACGCCCGCCGCAGGGGCCCCGGCGGAGCTGGCGCCCGCGGGCAGGACGAACGCAGGCAGGCCACCGACGCCCGCGAGTAGGCCGACGGCGAGGGCGAGCAGGCGGGGAGGTCGGCGGGGACGACGCATGGGGATACCCAGGCGGACACGCGCGGGAGTGGAAAGTCGCGCCCTGCGGAGGCGCTTCACGAGGAGACGATCTCGTACTCGCCGGTCTCGAAGTCCTGGGCGACGTCGCTTGCGATCTGCGCGGGGGTGGCCTCGGGCCGCAGCCGGCGCAGGCGGATCGAGTCCAGGCGGCGGAACTTGAGGATCTCCAGCACGTACACGAGGTAGACGGAGGCGACCGCGACAAACAGGGCGAGCGCGACCATCACGAGTGTCCAGCCGAGGTAGAGGTGGCCTTTGTGGTCGGAGTAGGGGACGAAGCGCAGCGCGAGCGCGAAGCCGGCGAGCAGCAGCGTCCACCCGTAGAGGTAGGCGATCGTGCGCCGGCGCGAGAAGCCGATGCGGGCCATGCGGTGGTGGAAGTGCTCGGAGTCGGAGGCATAGATGGGCCGGCGGTACTTCAAGCGCTTGAGCACCACGAAGGTCGTGTCGAGGAACGGCACCGCGAGCAGGATCAGCGGCAGCACGAAGGAGAGCACGACCTCGGTCTTGACCGCGCCCTCGACGGTGAGGCAGCCCATCAGCAGGCCGAGCAGGTTGGCGCCGCAGTCGCCCATGAACGAGGAGGCGGGGGGAAAGTTGTAGAGCAGGAAGCCGAGCGAGGCGCCGGCGATCAGCGCGGCGAGCACGCCGGGCGCCCAGCGGTCGAGGTCGAACGCGATCACCGCGAGCGCGGCGGCGATGATCGCACAGACCCCCGCGGCGAGGCCGTCAACGCCGTCGGAGAAGTTCACGACGTTCATCAGCGCCACCAGCCCGACTACGGTGATCGCCCCGCCGGCGTTGGGGAAGTGCAGCGCGCCGACGAACGGCAGCGTGAGCAGTTCGACGACGATGCCGTAGTGCACGACGATCAGCGCCGCGGCCACCTGCCCGACGAGCTTCACGGCCGGCGGCAGCTCGAAGCGGTCGTCGAGCGCCCCCACCACCGTGATGAAGGCGGCGGCGAGGAACATGCCGTGCCAGATCCGTTCGTCGGGCAGCCACTCGAGGCCGGCCACAAGCGTCCCGGCGAAGATCGCCAGGCCGCCGAGCAGTGGCGTGGCACGCTCGGAGAGCCCCCGCTCGCGCGGCTGGTCGATCGCCCCGACAGCGCGCGCGAGGCGCATCGTGAGCGGCGTCAGCAGCGCCGTCAGAACGGCGGCGGCGAGGAAGGCGTACAGCGCGTCGAGCTCGTGGGTGCTCATAAGCCCGCGGACAGCATCGCAGGCGCAGGGGTCGCGTGCGCGCGGTGGGCGGCGACCGATCGAAGATCGGCCAGCGCCCCAACCGCGGCCGCCGGGCACGGAGGCCCGGCGCGCCTGCGCGCGGGCGCCGCACAACGCCGCGCGGACGATCCCCAAATAACGGCCTCCTCTAAATGATGGCCTCCGCTACACGTGCACGCCCGCGGAGAGCTCCTCGTACAGCGGGTAGCGCTCGACCAGCGCGCGCACCCGTTCGCACAGCTCCCCGGCGCGCTCCTCGTACCCGGGGGTGAGCGCTGCGGCGAGGATCGCGCCGACCTCAACGAAGTCGTCGTGCTGAAAGCCGCGGGTGGCGAGCGCCGGCGTGCCGATGCGCAGCCCCGAGGCCTCCATCGGCGGGCGGGGGTCGAACGGGACGGCGTTGCGGTTGACGGTGATACCGAGGTCGTGCAGGCGGTCCTCGGCGGCGCGGCCGGTCAGCTCGGGCCGTACGTCGCGCAGGTCGGTGAGCACGAGGTGCACGTCGGTGCCGCCGGTGAGCACCGAGACGCCGTGGCCGGCGCCGAGCAGTTGCTCGGCCAGCGCGCGGGCGCCGTCGAGCGTGCGTCGCTGGCGCTCGCGAAAGAGCTCGCTTTTGGCGATCTTCAAGGCGACGGCCTTGGCGGCGATCACGTGCTCCAGCGGCCCGCCCTGCTGGCCGGGGAAGACGGCGGAGTCGATCTTCTTCGCGAACTCCTCCCGGCAGAGGATCAGCCCGGCGCGCGGCCCGCCAATCGTCTTGTGGGTGGTGGTTGTGACGACGTCGGCAAACTCGACGGGGTTGGGGTGCAGGCCCGCGGCAACGAGCCCGGCGAAGTGCGCCATGTCGACCATCAGCAGCGCCCCGACCTCGCGTGCGATCTCGCGGAAGCGGGGGAAGTCGAGCTGGCGCGGGTACGCCGACCAGCCGGCGAGCAGCAGCTTCGGCCGGCGCTCGCGCGCGATCCGCGCGACCTCGTCCATGTCGATCAGCCCGCTCTCGCGCGACACCTCGTAGGCGGCGATGTCGTAGAGGCGCCCGGAGACGTTGAGGCGCATCCCGTGCGTGAGGTGCCCGCCGTGCGCGAGCGAGAGCCCCATGATCGTGTCCCCGGGCTGCAGCAGCGCGTGGTAGACGGCGGTGTTGGCCTGCGCCCCGGCGTGCGGCTGCACGTTGGCGTGCTCGGCGCCGAATAGCGCCCGCGCGCGGTCGATCGCGAGCTGCTCGGAGACGTCGACCCACTCGCAGCCGCCGTAGTAGCGCCGGCCGGGGTAGCCCTCGGCGTACTTGTTGGTGAGCACCGACCCCTGGCATTCGAGCACCGCGCGCGGCACGAAGTTCTCGGAGGCGATCATCTCCAAGGTGTCCTGCTGGCGGGCGAGCTCCCCGCGCAGCGCTTCGGCGACCTCGGGATCGACCTCGGCGAGGGGGCGGTTGAAGTAGTCGGGACTGAGCTCGGACATGGGCACTCCTCGGGGACGAAAGCGGAAGGGTGCCCAGGCGCGCGGCTGCTCTGCTGCGGCCCAGCCCGCTCCCCGGTGGTGTGCTCCACCTCATCCAGCGCCAGTCGCGGAGGCCAAGTCGAGGCTAGCACGTGGCGGAGATCACATGCGCGTACATATATAGGTGTTCATTTGGGGTGCATCCGCGCAGGTCAGCACACGTCCCGCGGCCGTGTGCGCGGGGCTTCCGTGCCCCGCGTCGGCGGCCGTCCGTGCAGTTCACGCGTCCTATCCGCCCAGCGCCCGCTCCAGCTCGGCCTGCCCCACTGGCCCCTCGCGCACGATGTCCCATCGCCCCGCTCGCTCGTAGTCGCGCAGGTCGAGGACCGTCGAGGCTGTTCCCGGCAGCTCGCCGCCGTCGAGGATCACCTCGGCGCCCTCCAGCAGCGCGAGCGGGATGTCGGCCAGGCGTCGCGTGTCGGGGCCGCCGGAGAGGTTGGCGCTCGACTGCATCACCGGGCCCTCGACCGCGCATAGGGCCGCCAGGCGCTCGGGCAGCAGCGGCACGCGCAGACCCAGGGTGTCCGATCCGCCCGTCAGCGGGTAGCAGTGCTCGCGGTTGGGCAACAGCAGCGTCAGGGGACCGGGCAGCAGCGCCTGCAGCGCCGCGCGCTCGCGCGCCCCCAGCTCGGGGAGCGCCTCGAGCGCGGCCCGGAGCGTGAAGAACATCACCGCCGCCGGGCGCTCCGGGGGGCGGCCCTTCAGATCGTACAGCCGCTGCACCGCCTCGCGCCGCAGCGGGTCGCACGCCAGGCCGTAGACGGTGTCCGTGGGGAGCACCGCCACGCCGCCGGCGCGCAGGCACTCCCGTAGGCGCCGCGCGCCGGCAGCGTCGGGCGCGATCTCCCCCGGACTCCGCACAGCGGCCATGCTAGCTCGGTATACACGGGCGACCTTTCGACGCTGCATGAGGTCTCCGTCGGAGAATCGATGCGGCGATTGGCCCAGGAGGAGTGCGCGGCGGGCCCAAGCGGGGTGTCAGCGTTAATGGCGTTTGTGCTCCTCCTTGTGCCGCTTGGCCTTCTTTGGCTTGGCCTTCTTTGCTTTGGGGCAGCCGGTGACGGCGATCTTCGTGGACTGGTCGATGACCGCGCCATCCTGCGCTGTGAATTCGGTCGGCATCGCGAGCTTCGCTTTGCAGAGGTTCCCGACCGCCGTCAGCGCGGAGAATGGGCCCTCGGGGAGCGTCAGTTCGAACGACGTGATCGGGACGTCGGGAACGCTCTTGAACGTGCTGCTCGTGATCCCAGCCGGGTTGATGAACGTCGAGCCTTCCAGGTCGATCGTGACGCCGTAGCCCTGGAGCACCATGATCAGGGACGGGAACGCTTCTCCACCGTGCGAGACGAAGTACACCGGGCCGCTCACCGGGACCGGCAGCACCGGCGTGACCGCGATCGCGTGCCCGACCAGCGAATCCGCGGGGCACCCCGCCGGGTTCGATTCGAACTGCGCCGCAGTACACGCCTTCTGCAGCGTCGTCAGGCGCGAGGGCAGCCGCTTGGGGAGTTCGACTTTGACGCTCGCGATGTTCGACTGCGAGCTCGCCTGGTTGTTCCCCGGCGCCACGTTCGGGTAGAGGATCTTCGCGGTCAGGCTCGCACCGTCCGCTTTGGAGGTCTTCCCCGACGTCGAGACTTCGAAGTCGGGGTCGAACTTCAGGCTCTGACAAGACCCCATCTGGAAATGACTTTCCAGCGGCGCTACCGCGCCTTCGCTGCTCGTCGCGGTACCCGAGAACGACTGCGGACTGCAGTTCGTCGGGTTGAACATGAATTCTGGACGGTCGATCACCGCGTCGATCGACCGCAGATCCGCCGGGACACCATCGATGACCTGCGGCAGCGGGTCCGTCGTGATCGTCAACCGAGCGGTCCGTGGGTCCACTTCGATCTTCGCCCTGACCACCTGCGTCTGCAGCGTGAACGGGCCGACCACCAGCGGCACCACGATCGACAGACCGTACGGCGCACCCTTATACGGGCCCGTAAGATAGATCGGCGCCGGCGGCTGCCCCGGCTGCGGGACGACCAGCGGATACGGACCCGGACCAGCCTCAACGACCGTATGCCCGACTTGAGACGCACTCGAGCACGTCCCTTCGCTTGCCTGCGGTTCCGGGCACAGCGGGACCTTGCTGATCATCCCGAGCAGCCCCTCCGGGGTTTTGAACTGCAGGCTGGAAATCCGCTGCTGATCGTCCGGCCGGGACAAGAGCAGCGAGAAGTCTGTGTACCCCGCGGCCTGGTCGGTCGTCGAACCCGCGGTCATCTGCGGGCTGAACGGCAGCGGGGAGGACGGGCAAGGCCCGCCTCCCGTGCCGTGTTCGATCGCGAAGCTGCTCGTCGGGAACACGTCCGGCAGGAACGGGCTCGCCCACGGCGTGAAATCGCTCGTCGTGGTGTATGTGCCGCAGTTGGTGGGCGTGGAGAGCGCCGCCTGCGCGCCGCCGCTGAACGACAGCCTGAAATGCGTGAACGGCAGCTCTGGGGTTTCCTGGAACGTGGTCGACAGCTGGCCCGTCTGTTCGTTGAGGTGCACGTCCCCCACGAGCTTCACATTCACGCCCTCCCCCGACGCCGCGACCAGCAACTTCAGGTTGGGTGGATTGGACTGCAGCACGTACACGCTGCCGACCAGCGGTTTGGCCAACAGCGGTGTTTCCAGTTCATCGGTCCCGACTTTCGACGCGTTCGGGCACGACGGCGGCCCATTGTCTTCTTCGCCATCCGGCAACCGTTCCAGTCCGTCCTGGGAGGGCTGGCAAGCCTGCAGCCCCGCCGCCTGACCCGGGTTGATCGCCACGCCTTCGGGCAACACCACCTTGGTGTCCTCGATGTTCGACGCCGCGAAACCTTCAAGCTCGCCCAGCCCTTCCTGCGGCGTCGACAGTTCGACCGACAACCCCGCCGGCGTATCCGCATAGGAGGTGTCAGGCGCAACGCTCAACGACGGGCCGAACGCGAGATGTTCACACCCCGTCAACGCGGCCGGTTCGCCTTCGCTGTCCAGCAACGATGTGCTCGCCTGTGCCATCACGCTCGAGTTCCGCCACGAGAGCGCCGACGCCGAGAACGTCAACGGTCTCGAGCACGACGTCGGCATCGTCAGAAACGCCGTCGAAGAAGGATTGTAGAAAGTCGCGCTTGCCCACGCGACCTCGCGCTCGGGAACGTTGTTGATGTGCACGCTGATCCCGTAATCCCCGCCGCTGCGCACCCCCGCATCAAGGAAGGTGTTCGCTTCGAGTAGGCGCAACCCGAACTGTGCCGCCAACCCCGGCGGTGGAGCGAGGTTGTATATAGGCACTCTGAAGCCGATCGACGGCTGTCCCGGCAGGCCCCCTTCACCGAGCACAAACGTCAGTTCACCGATCTGCGTCGAGCTTGGGCAAGCAGGCTCCACGCCGCCTTCGTCGAACTCGACGCGTGTGCAGCGGGGGACTGCGGTGGCGTTCCCGACCATTCCCGGCGGCGCGTTCACGGTGAGCCCCCTGATTTCTTCGCGGCCGGCGGGTATGTAGTAGATTCCCTGTTCGTCTTCATCTTGGAGGTTCATTTCGTAGGTGGAGTTGAACGCGTACGGGTGCGAGCCCGCGCGCGTGTCGAGCGTCCCGTCCGCGTTGCTGGCCCACGCGTGCACGTTGAACCCGAAGCCCGCCGGTTTTGAGCTGATCGTCAACAGGCTCGACTGGCTGTCCGGGCTCGCCGCACCGCCGCCGGAGATCGTCACCCGGTTGGGGTACTGGCCTTCGGCTGCGCCGGCCTGCACCCTGACCTGCAGCCCGACTTCGGTCCTCTGCAGCGCGCCGAGGCCGCCAACCGTGGTGGTGCACACGTCGGGCGAGCCGCCCGTGCATTCCCAGCCGTTGGCGGAGACGCCGACCATGCCGGCCGGCAGCACGTCGGTCACGGTCGCATCCCCATTCGTCCCCTGCGCGCCGATGCTGTAAAGCACGACCAGCACGACGCCTTCCGCGCCCGGCGCGATGTTCGTCGGGTCGCTGTGCGAATACACCTGCCATCCAGGCGCCGACGCCCACGCCCCGGCGCAGGCGATCATCGACGCTGCCACGCACGACAGCGACACCGCGACCACTGCAAACCATCTTTGGCGACCACGCATCACGCGCCCCTCCCATGCTGCTTCGCTTTCTTTATCGCCTGCTTCGCATGCTTTCTCTTCCTCTTCCGTCGCACCTTGTGTTTCCTGAGCTTTGGCTTCGTCTTCACGACCACGGTCTGCGGCGCGGCGGAAAAGTTCCCGACGCCGTTGAACGTCGCGCTCGCGGGCGTCGCGAAGATCGGCGGCGCGTTCGGCACCCCCTGACAGCCCGTGCCCGTGCACTGCGGCGCCACCGGCGGCACCGCGCCCACACGCGCATCGAAGATGTTGACGTCTTCATACTGATCTTCCGGCGCGAGCTGCGCGCGCGTGACGATGAACACGTCGTTGCCGCTCGCGCTAGCGTCCGCGAAGAACGAGGGGTATGGGCTCGTGCCCCCAGAGAGCAGATACACGCACCCCTTTTCACGCTTCTCCGCGCGTTCGGACGCGCCTTCCCCCGCCACTTCGACACAACTGCCCGACCCGTCGTGCTCCCACTCGTACACGTTCAACGCGCCGTCGGTCGCCTGCGGCACGAGCGGTTCGAAACTGTCGAAGAACACCCGATCCCCATCGGCCGACATCCACCGCGGCAGATACGTGTTGCTGTAGCTCGGCTGCAGAAACGACCACTCTTTTTCCTTGAACAGGCTCACGGCCGGCGGCGCGCCGCTCGGGTTGCACGACGCGCAGTACAGATGCCCGCCTTCTTCGGCGTCGTACACGAACACCTCCGAGGCGCCATCGTTTTCATAGCCCGTCGGCTCGCCACTCGACATGAACACCAGATGATGGCCATCAGGGCTCACCTCCGCCGTACGGTCCCCCAGACCCGGCTCCCAGTCACCAAGCTTTTCACTGAAGGAACCGATGATTTCATCGTCACCGCCCGCCAGGTGCGTGACGAGTTGCGCCGGTTCCCCTTCGTGCAGCAGGTACAGACCCAGGTTCGCCACGAAATACACGTACGAGAGATCTTCGCTCGCACCAACCACGCCTTCCACCCCGCCACCAGGCGTCAGATCTGTGCTTTGCCCCGTTTCCACGTCGAACTCGTACAAACCCCCTTCCTTGGTGTACAGCGCCCTCGACCCGTCCACCGACGCCGTCCAGAAACGCCCACCTTCGGAGATCAGCACCGTGCACGCATCCCCCGCCACCGAGCAATCTTCACTGGGACTCGTGTCGTTCTCCCGCACGTACAGAGCCTTCGGCACAAGCCCTCCTCTTTTTTCTTCCAGGCTCGACCAGAAGATGCGCGAGCCGTCCTGAGAGATCACACGGCTGAAGTCGGGCGATTCGTATCGTGCTGCTTCGCTATGCGGACCCGGAGGCGCGCCGAATATCGCGTCCGGCGCGGGCCTCCCCCCAGGTAGTACGTTCACAAGATACGGCTGCCCTTTCACTGAGTCATACAAGTCGTTTTCTTCGCTGCTCGGCACGACAGCTTCCGCGCTCGGCGTCAACGCGTCGTTCGCCTCGAACAACATGTGCCTGAGATCCCCCGACGTGCCTGCATAGACGATTTCGGCTCGTTCATTTTTATGAACTTCATACGCTTCGAATTCATACCATGCGCGATGCGACGGAGTCACGCTGAACAACGGGGCGTAGCTCCCAGCGCTCCCGCGCGCATACAGGACAGGGAAACCGCCCGGCGCGCCCGCCGCCAATGGTTCCTTACCGTGCCAGGAGACGAACCCCACCGACAGATCACTCGAGAACGCCTGATAAAAGGACTCTTCGCCGATGAAGTTCGCCTCCGGCGTGATGTTCTCAGCCGACCAACCACCCGCAGGAGCCCGGGTCGCCAGATACTCGTTCTGCCCCTGTTCGCTGCTGCCGCCGCTCGCCGACGGCCCGCCCACATACGCCATCGCATCACCGGCGGCGGCCGCCTGAAACGGCAGCTCCGTGGCATTCAGGCCATAGTCGAAGTTGATACCACTCAACCGTGGTTCCGCTACGTTGCTGTTAGAGTTTTCGATTGGGGAAACCATTTCGTACAGCCGTCCATCCGGCAGTCCCAGCGTGCTTTCAGGCAGAGTGCTGAACGCTTCATCGGTGCCGAGCTTCGTCCCGTTCGCGTTCTTCGCCACCAGACGGAAGTGGTAGACGGTCCCCGGTTCGAGGCCCTCCAGGTGCGCCTGCACGTTCGACGGGTTCCGAGCTTGCGCCCGCGCTGGCTTCGGAGGCCGGAACGCTTTGCCCATAAGAGGTGGTGGTCCCGTATTCGAAGTGATAGGTCGTGACCAGCCCTTCCGGCTCGACCGCGCCCTCAAGCAGGGCACTGTGCGGCGCCACCTCCGAGAAGCCAGCTAACGTCTCGAACGTTCCCGTTTCGTTGGTGACGGAATTGCTACCTTCTGAATCACTTGCGACGATGGCAAAGTGATAGGTCGTCCTCGGCATCAGGCCGGTCAGATGCACTTCGATGCCTTCTTCCGGCGAGGCGCCGGAGAGCGATTCTTCGCTTGTACGGAGTTGAGGCCCGCCGCTGGTGGAATATGCCACGTAATACTCGGTGCTGAGGCCCCTCGTCAATATCCCCTCCGAAACTGTCGCCGCATCCCCCGTCGCGCGCACCTGCACGAATCCGGTGAAGCCGGGTTCGGCCATGGCCGAACCGACCCCCCACGAGAGCGTCGAGCCGACCACGCCTACGGCAACCACCACGCCCAGCCAAAGCCTGCGAGCACTCATCTAAACCAACCCTCCCTCTCCCTCTTACCCAGCGTTCTCAATCGGACCCCAACGTGCTTAGATATCCCGCTCTCCCTGCCACCAATCCCATTGCAGATCGACGCTCTGAAGATCCAGTGACGCTGATAGCGCATTACGCGGCCTGCCGGCTGTGTGGGGTGTGCACGCGGATGCTCCGCGCGAGGAGCTCACCCTTGGGTGTGAGCGTCCAAGCGTTGGGCTCACCCATGCTGTGACCCAGACCAACGTTCGCGAGCAGCCCCGCGCGCTCCAAGCGCGCCAGCAGCTTCGAGATCTGCCCCGGGTCCGCGACCCCCGCGTGCTCGGCGACCGTGCGATTGCTCGCCCCGGGATGCTCGGCGATGCCCTCCAGCACCCGCGCGGTGCGATACGTCAAGCGCACCGGGACGTCCCGCAACGGGTCGCCCGCACCCCGCGCGCCACGCGCGCTCTGCAGGCCCGCCACCCGGGATGGGACAGGGGCGGGCCGGGTCTGCTCGCGGCGCGCCGCTGCCGGGCCGAGATACGGCAGCACGATCATCCCCATCAGCTCGCCCACCAACCCGACCAACGGCGCGCGCTCACCCCGCAACAGGCGCGCGTAGACGATCGCGACCGCTGCTCCGACCAACCCCTCCGCCGTCAAAGGGGTGCACTCCCCACCGCGCTGTCCCTCGCTGCGGCCCCCGTCGATGACGGCCGCGAGACCCGCAAGGAGCTCATCGCGACGCCCCACCACCCGCGGGCCACTACGCAACGCCTGCACCACACATACACGCGCGAGCGCCGGCTCACGGTCGAAAAACGAGAGGATCGTCCAGAGCCCCGTGCGGACCCGCTCACGCCACGGCAGCCCCTCGATGTTCACCGCGGCGAGCTCATCGCCGATCTGGCCGACGAGCTCCTCGAGGACCGCCGCCAAGCAATCTTCGCGATTAGCGAACAGCTCGTAGAACGTCCTGCGCGAGATGCTCGCGCGACGCGTTATATGACCAACCGTGACCTGCGCATAACCCAGCTCCTCGATCGCGCCCACCGCGCCCACGATCAGCCGCGAGCGCTGGATCTCAACCAGCTGCACGCCCTGCTTGCCACCCTCCACGGCACCCGAGGCCCCACGGTCCGCGGCACCCGAGGCCCTCGATACACACGCGCGCGGGGGCATCAGGCCACCCTCCCCGCGAAGGGTCTCGCAGACGCCGACTTTTGGGGGCGCCTAGAGGCTAGTGCCGAGACTGAAGAGAGAGAGAGAGAGAGAGAGAGATGCGACAGCGCCAAGCTGGCGCATCTAGCAAGGCGCCCATGTTGGGCGACAGGCATCCCCATCACGTTATTCCCTCTCAAAACCACGCTGAATCCACTCCTCACCGTTCGAGACGTTGGTCCCTCTCCCGAACATCTCTATGACCCTGCGAGCGCTGTTGATGTCAACCGCAAGGCGCGTTGACCCAAACCCGACCCTATGTCCACAAGACACCCCACAGGGATGACCTTGACAATGGCAACCGTACACCACCCGCTTATGCTTGTCAATACCCAAACAACGAGGGGCTTTTGTTCCAGCGGCGGGCCTTGCCCAGCGACGGGGCCTTGTCCCAGCGACGGGGCCGGTCGTGCGCCAGCTACGCCGCCAGCCGCATTACGGACCTACTCGTACAAGGCTCGCCGCCGTAGCACCGACATGACCAGGGTTTCGGTCTGCTCTATACCCACGCGGGTCGCAAACAGCATAGGCTCGGGAGCATCAGCTTATGTAGCGTGCTAAACTACAAGCAACTACAATGAACAGTAATCCAGCACAGAAGCCGTTCTCCATTCGCATGAGCGCACGGACGCTCGCCCGACTCGATGCGGGCGCACGGCGCCGCGGCGAGGCCAAGGCACGGACGGCCGAGCGGCTCATCGACGAGGGTCTGCGCATGGAGGACCACCCCGGCATCGCGTTCAGAGACGGCCCCGCCGGACGCCGGGCGGCACTCGCCAGCGGTCCGGATATATGGGAGGTCATCGAGACGCTCAAGGGCACAGAGCTCGCAGGCGAGCAGGCGATCGCGGCCACCGCTGAGTGGGGCGCCCTCACGCACGCACAGGTCCGCACCGCCGTGCGCTACTACGGCGACTTCCGTGATGAGGTGGACGAGAGAATCGCCCACAACCACCAGGAGGCCGACCGTCAGCAGGCGGCGTGGGAGCGAGCACAGGCAGCGCTCGCTTGAAGCTCCTCCTCGACGAGATGTACCCACCCGCGATTGCGGAGCAACTCCGCCGCCGCGGCCACGACGTGGACGCAGTGGCCGCGCGAGGAGAGCTTCGCACGCTTGCCGACTCGGACATCTTCGCGACCGCGCAACGGGAGCAGCGTGCCGTGGTCACCGAGAACATCGATGACTTCAGCGAGATCGCCGACAATCACGACCAGCGCGGCGATCCGCACCACGGCCTCGTTCTCGTCAACCCCGGTCGTTACTCGCGCGGCAACCCGCGAACGATCGGGCGCATGGTCACCGCCCTCGCGCAGCTGCTGGGCGAACAATCCGGCACGGCCCCCACGAGCTTACGCCACTGGCTGTGAAGTGCCGGCAGCAGGTTGACGTCGGGGAACTGGACGAGATCCGCGGCGACCCCTCACGGCGACCCCACTACTCCTGCGGCTCGCATAACCTATGGGTTATCATGTTGCCATGATCGACCCTGCCACTCTGCTCAGGGACTCGCGCCGCCGCGCGGGGTTGACGCAGCGGCAGCTCGCTCTGCGCCTGGGGGTCAGCCAGGCGGCGATCGCGAAGCTGGAGCGTCCGGGGGCGAATCCGACCTTCGAGACCCTCTCGGGAGCCCTGTGGGCCACCGGACACCGCTTGGAGCTTGAAGCCCCCGCGCAGCGCGGCGGCGTGGACGAGAGCCTGATCCGCCGCCAGCTCGAACTCTCGCCCAGCGAGCGGCTGCACAGACTCGAAGCGATGCACGCGCAGGCGCGCACACTCGCGCTGGCGGGCGCGCGGAGTCGCGGTGAACACGCCTGAGTCCTGGCTCGACCAGCCGACGTTCAAATTGGGCAGCCTGCTGCGCCGTCTGACGAAGGCGGAGGTCGACTTCGTGATCGTGGGCGGCGTCGCGGTCGTCCTCCAGGCGAGCCCCCGCTTCACCCGAGACCTCGACATCTGCTACGCCACGGCGCAGACGAACCTCGAGCGGCTCGCCGGAGTGCTCGTCGATCTCGGCGCGATGCTGCGCGGCGTCGATGAGGACCTGCCGTTTGTGCCCGACGCGCGCACGCTGAAGCGAACACAGATCCTGACGCTGAGCACCGGCGAGGGCGACATCGACCTGCTCGCCAACCCCGACGGATCACCGGACTACGCGGCGCTCCGACGCCGGGCGGATCGCATGGACCTCGACGGCCTCACGGTCGCCGTCGCCTCGATCGACGACCTGATCGCGATGAAGCGCGCCGCCGGCCGCCCGCAGGACCTGGTCGACCTCGAATCGCTGCAGCTCGCGCGCCGGCGGCGCGAGTGAGCGCGATGGTCCAGTTCCCATGTGACGGTCAGACGGGTTCTTGTTCCAGCGGCGGGCGCTTGCTCTACTGCCAGCGCTCGCCGACGACCACGCGCTTGATGCCTGCCAGGTCGCGCTCGGTGCGCACCTTGGGGAAGCCGGCCCTGCGCATGAGCTCGCTCACCGGTGCGGCTTGGCCGGCGCCGACCTCCAGGGCTGCGAGGCCGATGCGCGGGCGCTCGGCCAGCTGGGCGAGTAGACGCCGGATCGTTTCCAGGCCGTCATCGCCGGCGAACAAGGCATCTTCGGGCTCGTGGCGAAGGATCTCGGGGGCGAGCGTTCTGCGCTCGGAGTCGGCCACGTATGGCGGGTTGCTCAACACCGCGTCGTACTCGTCGGGGATGTCGTCCAACAGGTCGGAGCGCAGCCACTCCACGTCCAGGCCGAGCTTCTCTCCGTTCTCCCGGGCCAGTTGGAGCGTCTGCTCGCTGATGTCGCTGCCGGTCACGTTCAGGTCCCTGCGCTCGTGCTTGAGCGCCAGCGCCACCGCTCCGCTGCCGGTGCCGACGTCGAGCACGCTTATGGCCTCGGGCAGGGCGATCCCGATCTCCACGAGCAGCTCCGTCTCAGGGCGCGGGATCAGTGCGCGATGGTCCACCTTCAGCTCGATGTGGCGGAAGCCCTTTTTGCCGGTTATATAGGCGACCGGCTCGCGTTCTACCGACCGGCGGCGGATCGCGTCCTGATACCGGCGCACCGCGGGGCCCTCTACCGTCAGCTCGCGGTCCATATACAGGCGCGCGCGGTCGATCTCCATTGCGTTTGCGAGCAGCACCTCCGCGTCCAGCCGCGGGGTCTCCACGCCCGCCGCGGTCAGGGCTGTCATCGCACCCTCCAATGCGTCCTGCACCGGGACACCCCGCCTCACCGCTGCGCGGGGACCCTGCACGCCCCCCTCGGAATGCGCTGCGAACGCCGCCGGCGGCCCCCGGAGGGCCGCCCATCCAAACCCCTCCCCACCCCCTGTGTCGCTCACGCTCATGCCGCTGTCTGCGCCTGCAGCCTTCGGCGCTTCTCGTCTGACTGCAGCGTCTCGGTGAACTCCTCCAGCTCGCCCTCCAGCACCTGATCGAGGTTGTGCGTCGTCAGCTTCACGCGGTGGTCGGTCACGCGCCGCTCGCCGTAGTTGTACGTGCGGATCTTCTCCGCCCGGTCGCCCGTGCCGACCTGCGCGCGGCGGTCCGCGGCGAGGCTCGCCTGCTGTTCGGCCGCCGCCCGCTCGTACAGGCGTGCGCGCAGTACGCGCATCGCCTTCTCGCGGTTCTGTAGCTGGGACTTCTCGTCCTGCATCGCCACCACCACCCCCGAGGGCTTGTGCGTGATCCGCACCGCGCTGTCGGTCGTGTTGACCGACTGGCCGCCCGGGCCCGTCGAGCGGTACACGTCGATCTGCAGGTCGTTCGGGTCGATCTCGACCTCGACCTCCTCGGCCTCGGGCAGCACCGCGACCGTCGCCGTCGAGGTGTGCGTGCGGCCCTGGGACTCCGTCGCGGGGACGCGCTGTACCCGGTGCGTCCCGCCCTCGAACTTGAACACCGAGTACGCGCCCTCGCCCTTGATCGCGAACGTGTACTTGCCCTCGCCCGCCTCCAGCGGTTCGGCCTGGAAGCCTCGGCGCTCCGCGTAGCGGCTCAGCATCCTGTAAATGTCGCCCGCCCACAGCCCCGCCTCATCGCCGCCCGCGCCGCCCTGGATCTCGACGATCACGTCCTTCTCGTCGTTCGGGTCCTCCTCGACCATCGCCAGGCGGATCTCCTCCTCCACCCTCTCGATCCGCTCGCGCGCGCCCGTCAACATCTCCCGCACCTCCGCGTCCTCGCCATCCTCGCTCAGCAGCTCCTCCGCGCCCGCCGCGTCGTCCTGCGCGCGGCGCCACTGCGCGGCCAGCTTCGCCGCGGGCTCGAGGCGCCGGTACGCGCGGCCGGCCTCCGCGTAGCGCGCGCGGTCGCTTATCACCGCGGGGTCGGTGAGCTGGGCGCCGAGCTCGGCGAAGCGGGCTTCGATCTGCGCTACGAGGTCTTCGATCATCCTCGGACCAGTCTATGGGCGGCGCGTATCGCGCGGGCTTTACTTTCTGGGGTCCAGCCACGCCGCCAGCCGCAGCACAGGCCACGAAGTCGTACGAGCTCTTGCTCGAGTATGGCTGTAGCGGTGTCCCAGCTACGCCGCTAGTCGCAGCACGGACCTACTCGTACAAGGCTCGCCGCCGTAGCACCGACATACCCAGGGTTTCGGTCCGCTTCACACCCGCGCTGGTCGCAAACGGCGTGGGGCTTGTTTATGACCAGTACGGAATGAGGCGCACTTATGCCACGACCTCGACGCCGACGAGGTCGGCTGCGCTTAGCTCGCCCGGGGTCTCGCGCTCCAGGACTGCCTTCAGGGCTGCGATCGCTACGGCGAGCTGGCTGAGGTCGGGCTCGCGGGTGGTCAGCAGCTGTAGCTTGAGGCCTGGCCACATCAGTGCGCGGACCCAGCCGCGGCGGCGGTTGCGGCCTGCGAACTTGATGATCTCGAAGGAGATGCCGGCGATTAGCGGGACGCCGAGGATGCGCGTCGCTACCAGCCAGTACCAGGCGGGTAGGCCGATCGGGGCGAACACGAAGATCGCCACGATCATCACGACCAGCAGGAAGCTGGTGCCGCAGCGCGGGTGCAGCCGCGAGAAGCGCTGCGCGTTCGTTGGTGTGAGGTCCAGCTGCGCCTCGTAGCAGGAGATCGTCTTGTGCTCCGCGCCGTGGTACTCGAAGACTCGGCGCAGGTCGCGGATGCGCGAGAGCAGCAGCATGTAGCCGAGGAAGATCGCCGTGCGCACGAGGCCCTCGATCAGCCAGAAGAGCACCGAGGAGCCGCCGAGCTGGCCCTTGACGAGGCTCACGAGCCCGACGGGGAGCAGGAAGAACAGGCCGATCGCGAAGACCACCGCAATGACCACCGTCCCCGCCCATACGGCGCCCGGGATCTCCTGGGACTCCGGCTCCTCGCCCTCTCCCTCGCCGCCCTCGCCCGCGGGGAGCTGCGCGTTCGCCGAGACCCCCAGCGCGCGGAAGCCGATCGCCAGCGACTCCCCGAGCGCGACCACGCCGCGCACGATCGGCAGGCGCAGCGCGCGGTGGCGGCGGATCGGGGAGCTCAGCGGGAAGCTCGTTACCTCGATCTCGCCCTCCGCCGCCTCCTCGGGGTCGATGCCGCCGTGCTCTAGCTGCTCGGCGCTCGGCTTGCGCACCGCCACCGCCCAGTTGGACACCCCGCGCATCATCACGCCCTCCAGCACCGCCTGCCCGCCGAGCGGGGCGTCGCGCTGGGCGACCAGCTCGCCGTCCTCGGCGGGTGCGTAGGCGGCCTCGGTCTCTTCGCCACTCGGCGCTCGACCGTTCAGCGCTCGACCCGTGGGCGGCGTCGCCGTGGACGGGCCGGCGAGCGCGCGCGAGGACATCGCTACTCGGGCGGTGTCTGGCTCTGTGCGCCGGCGCCCGCTTCGGCCGCGAGGGCAGTGCCGGACTGTGCGCCCTGCGCCTGCCGCGCGCGGCTCTTGGCCACCCGGCGCTGGAAGCGCTCCACGCGCCCGCCCGTGTCCACGAGCTTCTGACGGCCCGTGTAGAAGGGGTGGCAGTTGGAGCAGACCTCCACGTGCAGCTCCTCGCGGGTGGCCCGCGTGGCGAACTCGTTGCCGCACGTGCATCTCACGTGGGCCAGCACATAGTTGGGGTGGATCGCGGTCTTCATGCTTCAGGCATTGTAGCGGCGGGCTGCCGGCAGATGGGGGTGCGCCGCGAAGTGGTCCTGAGGACGTGGTCCCGTTCGTCGAGCCAGCGGTACTGCACCAGCGCGCGGAAGGCCGCCGGGGCGGGCAGGTCAGTCACCTGCCGCACGTACTTGTAGATCTTCAGCCCCACTTCAGAGCGCTGCCACGTGGCCGGCCCGGCGGCGGCGAGCGTGTGGAAGCCCGGTTCGCCGGGGTCGTGCTCCTGCACGACGATCTCCATCGCCATCCGGTGAGCGCCCGGGAGTGTTTCCATCTGGCCGGTGAACGTGACCGAGCGCCCGGACTGGGTGGGCGCGGTGACGCACTGTTCGACGTTCGCGCTCACCGCCGGGGCAGGGGTCGTCGTGCCCGCTCCGGGGAGCGCCGCCACCAACGCCACCGCGGTCAGGGCTGTAGAGAACACGCTCTTCCCTAACACCCTACGGTCTCTTTGGTTGCGCAGTCCAGGGTAGAACGCGCCTGAGCGTCATCGGTCAAGCAGAGCAAGGACGCAGGGAGCGAAATGTGCTCTGCACATGAGCGACCGAGGACACAGCTATGCGCCGCGCCGATGGCGCTCAGAGAATTTGGTACAGAGGCCCGTCGCCCCCCTCGGGGGTCGTGAGGCGGCCACCCTTCGCGGTGATCGCACCGCACTGCACGCAGTTGGTGTAGTTGACGATCACGTCGACAACCCCGTGCTCGGGGGCGTCGTCGGGGATCTCGTAGACGCCCGCGGGGCACATCCAGCGCCACGTCTCGGCGATCTCGCGGGGGACGCGCTTCTGCACGCGGATGTGGTTGGGGGCGTCGTCGCGGGTGGCGTTGCCGGTGATGAACACCGAGGAGAGCTTGTCGAAGGTGTACTTGCCGTCGGGCTTGGGGTAGGAGTCCTTGGTGTTGCCGACGAACATCGGCTCGGCGTCGTCGCGGTGCCACGCCTGCCGGCCCGGCGGCACCTTGCCCTTCGACATGATCGACGGGCCCGCCAGCAAGCTGCCGACGAGGAAGCCCTTCTGGAATGCCTGCCTTGTGTTGCGCACCTGGTAGAGCTCGGTGCCGATCGCGGATTTCTCGACCATCTCCTCGTAATCGGACAGGTCGCTGCTGCCGCGCTTGAGCGCCGCGTAAATCGACTCGGCCGCCAGCATCCCGGACTTGATGCAGTGGTGGATGCCCTTCAGCGCCGCCGTGTCCACCATCCCGCCGGCGTCGCCGACGATGACCGCGCCGGGCATCGAGAGCTTCGGCATCGACCAGTAGCCGCCACCCGGGAGCGCCTTCGCGCCCCACGCAATCCGCTCGCCGCCATCGAGGATGCCCTTGACGAGCGGATGCGTCTTGAACGTCTGCAGCAGGTCGTGGGCCGAGGTCGTCGCATCGCGGTAGTTGAGGTCGACGACGAACCCGATCGAGACGAGGTCCTCGCCGGTCTTCTCGTTCTTCATCGGATACAGCCAGGTGCCGCCGAGCTGCCCGTACTTGGCCGCGACCTTCAGCGGCCACGGCTGCACGAACGTGTGGATCACCCGGTCCAGCGGCTTCTTGACCTTCCAGACCTCCTTCACGCCGAGCTCCCAGACCTGCGGCTCGCGGCCCTTGGCGAGGTCGAACTCTTTGATCGCGGTGCCGGTGAGGTGCCCCCAGCAGCCCTCCGCGAACACGGTCGCCTGAGCCTTGATGTCGGTGCCGGGCTCGAAGTTCCCGAGCGGCTCGCCGTCCTTGCCGCGGCCCTTGTCGCCCGAGCGCACGCCAACGACGCGGCCGTCATCGACGATCAGCTGCGTCGCTGCCGTCTCGGTGAGGATGTACGCGCCTGCCTCCTCCGCCACGCGCTGCTGGTAGCGCGCCAGCGCGGAGACCGACACCACCTCGTTGCCGTGGTTCTTGAAGTTCGGCACCGCCGGGATCGGGACCGGGAGCTTGGACTTCGGACCGGTGAGCATGTACACCGACTCCTTCTTGACCTCGCCGAACGCGAAGCCCTCCTGGCGCCACTGCTCGCGCGTCAGCTCCGGGAAGAGCTCCTGCAGCGGCCCGGGGCGCATGACCGCTCCGGAAAGGTTGTGCCCACCGCAGGTCTTCGCCTTCTCGACCACCGCCACCGGCACTTCGCCGAGGCGCTCCATCGTCTCGGGGTCGTCGCCGAGCAACTGCAGCAGGCGGTTCGCGCAGGCGAGGCCCGCGGTGCCGCCGCCGACGATCGCCACGCCGACCTCGATCAGCTCGTCCTCGGGGTCGAGGCCGCGCTTGACGAACTCCTTCTGGGAGTCCACCGGCGGCGGGTAGGCCGCAGGGACGACCCTGCCGTTGTGAGAACCGTTGTGAGAGGACATACCAGCGCTCCTTTCGCGTTTACGCGTCCGCTCCGCCCTCGCGCACCGGCCCACGTGCGTCCTGCTGCTTGTCTGCGCCGCTCACCCGAGCACCCGGCCTTACTCGGCCCGCTTGGCCTTCACGGCCTCGGTGAGCTTCGGCAGGATCTTGTTGAGGTCGCCCACGATGCCGAGGTCGGAGAATTCGAAGATCGGCGCGTTGGAGTCCTTGTTGATCGCGACGATGTTCTCCGAGGACTGCATCCCCACCTTGTGCTGGATCGCCCCGGAGATGCCCGCGGCGAGGTACAGCTTCGGCGCGACCGTCTTACCGGTCTGCCCGATCTGCGCGGCGTAGGGGTACCAGCCGGCATCCACCACCGCGCGGGTGGCGGCGACTGCCGTGTTGCCCCCGAACGCGCCCGCGAGCTCCTCGCAGAGCTGGAAGCCCTCGGCCTTGCCGAGGCCGCGCCCGCCGGCGATCAGGATCGAGGCGCCCTCGATGTCGACGTCCGCGCCGCGCTGTTCGCCGCGCGTGACCATCTTCGCCCGCGCGGCGTGTGGGCTCAGCTCGAAGGGGAGCTGCTCCACGGGGGCATCGGCGCCGCCGCCGGCCTCGGCGATCTCGAAGGCGTTGAGGCGGCCGATGATGATGCCCACGGGGGAGCGGTACTTGATCTCGGAGATCGCGGAGTCCCCAAGGATCGGGCGCTCGGCGATCAGCTCTCCGCCCTCGGCACGCACGCCGGTGACCTCCATCACGACGCCTGCGCCAAGGCGCGCGGCGAGGCCAGCGCCGATCTCGAAGCCGAGCAGGCCGCCGCCGAACAGCGCGTACTTGTAGTCGCCGCCGGCGATCGCCGCGGCCATCGCGTTGAACGAGCGGCTGGGCGAGGCCCTCAGGGCCCTCGGCGACCAGGACCTTCTTGGCGCCGTACTTACCGAGCGAAGCGGCGAGGTCCTGCGGGACGCCTTCGCCGAGCAGAATCGCGTGCGCCTCCCCGCCGAGCTCCGCGGCGAGCTTCGCGCCCTCCGAGACGGCGCCGAGCGAGTTCTTGTTGATCGCGCCGTTGTAGTGCAGCGCGTAGACCAGGATGTTCGCCATCTCAGATCAACTGCTCCTTCAAACACGGGAGGGGGATTGATGGGCCCGCCCACCCTCGGGCCTGCCCTCCCCCAGATCTATGCAGGGTGTTCGGCATCTAGATCAGCTTCCTCTCGTCGAGCCAGGCGACGATCTTCTCGACCGTCTCGTTGGTGTCCTCATCCTCGATGATCTCCCCCGCGGCCTTGGCGGGGGGCGCCTTGGCGGCAACCCACTGGGCGGCGGAGTTATCGCCTCCGACCTTGGATGCGTCGATCCCGACGTCCCCGATGCCGAGCGTGTCCAGAGGCTTCTTCTTGGCCCCCATGATCGCCTTCAGCGAGGGGTAACGTGGCTCGTTGATCGCGTCGCCGACGGAGATCACCGCGGGCAGGCCGACCTGCACGGTGTCGTAGCCGTACTCGGCCTGGCGCTCGCAGCGCAGGGCGTCGCCGTCGAACGTCCATCTTGATGACCTGGGTGAGCGAGGGCATCCCCAGGTGCTCGGCGACGACGGCGCCAATCGTGTAGCACTCGCCGTCGTCGGACTGCTGGCCGAGCAGCACAAGGTCGGGGCTCTCGCGCTGGAGCGTCTGCGCGAGCGCGTAGCCGGTGGCGGCCACGTCGGAGCCCGCGACCGCGGGGTCGGAGAGGTGCACCGAGCGGTCGGCGCCGAGCGAGACCGCCTTGTGCAGCGCGCGCACGGCGCTCTCGGGGCCCATCGTGACGGCGACGATCTCATCCACCGCGACGGCGCCGCCCTCTTTGATCTGCATGGCGGCCTCGATGGCGTGGGTGTCGTAGGGGTTGAGGTTCTTCTCCCCGCTGCGGTCCATGCGCCCCGTCGAGGGGTCGATGCGCTTCTCGACGGCGGCGTCCGGAACCTCCTTAACCAGGACGCAAATCTTCATTCGGTCGATCTCCTAATGGGTATCTGGACGCAATAAGCCTACCGCTTCAAGCGGTTGACTGACGAGTCAATCAATCATCGGTCACGCCGGCGCGGATGAAGTCCACGATTGCCTGCGTCGGCGCACCCGGCGTGAAGACCTCAGCCACCCCCAAACGCTTGAGCTCGGGGATGTCTTCCGCGGGGATCGTGCCACCGACGGTCACGAGCACGTCGTCAACGCCCTGCTCGTGCAGGAGGGCAACAACGCGCGGCACGAGCGTCATGTGCGCCCCGGAGAGGATCGAGAGCCCGACGGCGTCGGCGTCCTCCTGGATCACGGTCTCGACGATCTGCTCGGGCGTCTGGTGCAGGCCGGTGTAGATGACCTCCATGCCGGCGTCGCGCAGCGCGCGCGCGATGATCTTCGCGCCGCGGTCGTGACCGTCCAGGCCCGGCTTGGCGACGACGACGCGGATCTTGCCGTGAGTGGGTGCGGCGGAAGACATCGCGGGGGATTATGCCCGCGCCTGCTCGCGCTCGCCTGCACGCCCTATGTCTGCGCCCGCTCGCTCCCGCCGGCACGCCCTCGCTCACGCTCGCCAGCACGCCCCCGCACGACGCGCCCGAGACCGGCGAGACCAAAACCGGCGGAGAGCGCCACCGCGATCTTCAGGCGCCGCCCAAGGCGGTCGAGGCGCAGAACCTCCCAATCTTCGTCGGCGGCGATGCGGGCGAGCTCGGGGTCGGGGTTGACGACCACCGGGTGCCCCACTGCGCGCAGCATCGGCAGGTCGGACTCCGAGTCGGAGTACGCGTAAGAGGCGGCGAGGTCGATGCCCTCCCGATCGGCGAGCTCGCGCAGCGAGAGCACCTTGCCCTCGCGATAGTTGAACGGCCCGTCAGCACGGCCGGTGTAGCGGCCGTCGCGGATCTCTAGGCGCGAGCCGATGCCCCCGTCGAAGACGAGCACGTGAGCCACCAGATCGGCCATCTCTTGAGAGGCCGCCGTGACGATGTAGACCGGCCGCCCAGCGTCCTGGTGAGCGTAAGCACGCTCGAGCATCTGCGGGTAGAGGCGCGGCAACACCCCGGCGAGGACGCGCGGAGACATGCGCTGCAAGTCGCGCACGGCCACCCCGGCCAGCATCTCCCCGACGCGCCGACGCACCGCGTCGGCCCAGTCGTCGGTCGAGCCGCGCAGGCGAAAGCGGAGGTTCTGGTAGAGGTCCCCGAGCAGGCGCCGCCGGGAGATCATCCCGGCCTCGTAGGCCGCGCGTGCGAAGAAGATGCCGGAGGAGCCGGCCATCAGGGTCCTGTCGAGGTCGAAGAACGCCGCGGCGCGCTCGGACATCTACACCTTGAGGATCACTGCGTCGCCCTGCCCGCCGCCGGAGCAAATCGCCGCGCAGCCGAGGCCGCCGCCGCGGCGGCGCAGCTCCAAAACGAGCGAGCCGAGGATACGCGCGCCGGAGGCGCCGATCGGGTGGCCGAGCGCGACAGCCCCGCCGTTGACGTTGACGCGGTCCTCGTCGATGCCGAGCAGGCGGATCGAGTTGAGCGTGACCGAGGCGAACGCCTCGTTGATCTCCCAGACGTCGATGTCGGTGGCGCTCAAACCAGCCTTTTGTAGGGCCTTGGTGGCAGCGGAGGCGGGCGTGCGCGCGAGGTAGGCGAAGTCGTCGCCGCTCTGCGCGTGGGTGACGATCTCGCCGAGGACCTCCTTGCCGTTGGCGGAGGCCCACTCCTCGGAGGAGACGACCAGCGCGCCGGCCGCGTCGTTGACGCCGGGGGAGTTGCCCGCGGTGTGCGAGCCCTCCTTGCCCACCAGGCCCGGCAGCGCCGCGAGCTTCTCGAGCGAGGTGTCGCGGCGGGGCCCCTCGTCGACCTCGACCGTGGTGTCCCCCTTCCGGCCCTTGACGGTGACCGACACGATCTCCTCGGACAGGCGCCCCTCGTCGGTCGCGGCCAGCGCGCGCTCGTGCGAGCGCAGCGCCCAGCGGTCGAGGTCCGCGCGGGTCAGCTCGAGCTCGTCGGAGACGGCGGTGGCCTCGACGAACATCTGCTTGCCGGAGAAGGGGTTGGTGAGCCCGTCGTGGACCATCGCATCGAGCGCCTTCACGTCGCCCATGCGGAAGCCGAAGCGCGCGCCGGGGAGCAGGTAGGGAGCGCGAGACATCGACTCCATCCCGCCGCCTACGCCGATCTGCACGTCGCCCGCCCGGATCGCCTGGTCGAGGAGCACCGTGGCGCGCAGCCCGGAGGCGCAGACCTTGTTGATCGTCTCCGAGGAGACCTCCTTGGGGATGCCGGCTTTGATCTGCGCCTGGCGCGATGGGATCTGCCCCTGACCGGCCTGTAGTACCTGACCCATCACGACGTGCTCGACCTGAGCGGGCTCAACTCCGGCGCGCTCGAGCGCCGCCTCGATCGCGAGCCCCCCGAGCTCGGTGGCGTCAAGCGTCGAGAGGCCGCCGCCCATCTTGCCGATCGGCGTGCGTGCGGTGCCGAGGATCACAGTCTTAGCCATTTGGTGAAGCTCTCCTGGGTCGATGAGGGGGCCGGACGCCGAGAATGCTAGCGAGGTGGATAAGGTTCGCTCTGAAAATGGATGTCTCAGCGACGACAGAGCACGGGGCGAGCACCGACGCTGACACGGTCGCGGTCGGGATCTTCGATGGCGAGGATGCCCTCGCCGGGCTGCCGGGCGAGGCCGCGGGGCTGATCGCCTCGGGCGAGGCGCGCGGCAAGCCCAAGGCGCTCGCGGTCGCACACGCGGACGGCAAGCGGTGGCTGCTGGTGGGGCTGGGCAAGCGCGCGGACTTCACGCCCGAGCGTGCCCGCGTGGCCGCGGCGGGCGCGCACGCGCGGGCGCTGGAGCTCTCCACGCGCACGCTGTGCTGGCAGGCCCCCGCGGAGGGCGGCCCGGCGGTGCGCGCGGCGCTCGTGGAGGGCACGGCGCTCGCCGACTACCGCTTCGACCGCCACCGCTCGACACCACCGGACGGGGAGGACGCCGCCCCCAAGCACCTGCAGGCGCTCGTGCTCAGCGCGCCCGACGCGCAGGACGCGGCGCAGCTCGAGCGGGAGGTCGCCGAGGCAGCGACGGTCGCGGCGTCGGTCAACGCGGCGCGCGACCTACAGAACCGCCCGGCCAACGACCTCACCCCGACCGCGCTGGCGGCGCACGCGCAGGCGCTGGCAGAGGAGATCGAGGGGCTCTCCGTGGAGACGGAGGGGCGCGAGGGGATC
This sequence comes from uncultured Solirubrobacterales bacterium, assembly GCA_963725535.1. Classification (GTDB taxonomy): domain Bacteria; phylum Actinomycetota; class Thermoleophilia; order Solirubrobacterales; family Solirubrobacteraceae; genus Palsa-744. The sequence continues at coordinate 152,036 of CAVRYX010000004.1, read as the reverse complement.
GTCGCGCGCGGCATGGGCGCATTCGCGGCGGTCGCTCAGGGGTCAGAGCAGGAGCCGGCGCTGATCGTGCTGCGGTATGACGGTACGGACGGGGCATCCACTTCAAAGGGCCCCCTGCTGGGCCTCGTGGGCAAGGCGGTGACGTTCGACAGCGGTGGCATCTCGCTGAAGCCGGGCGCCAAAATGGCCGAGATGAAGTTCGACATGTCGGGGGGCGCGGCGGTCGTGGAGGCCGTCGGCGCGATCGCCCGGCTGCGCCTGCCGGTGCGCGTCGTGGGGGTCGTGGGAGCGACCGAGAACCTGCCGAGCGGACGGGCGGTCAAGCCCGGGGACATCGTGACCGCGGGCAACGGCAAGACGATCGAGGTCAACAACACCGACGCGGAGGGGCGATTGGTGCTCGCGGACTGCCTGCACCACGCGGTCACGCTCGGAGCGGAGCGGATCGTTGACCTGGCGACGCTCACCGGCGCGGTGATCGTCGCGCTCGGCTCCACGTACGCGGGCGTGATGTCCAACGACGACGAGCTCGCCCAGCGGATCGCAGCGGCCGGCGAGCGCAGCGGGGAGATCGTGTGGCGCCTGCCGCTGCACGAGGAGTACGACGAGCTCATCAAGGGCAAGTACGGCGACCTCGACAACGCCCCCGAAGCGCGCAAGGCGGGCACGATCGTGGGCGGGGCGTTCCTGGCGAACTTCGTCGGCGAGACCCCCTGGGCGCACCTCGACATCGCCGGCTCGGCGTGGGACCTTGGCCGTGCCTACGTCGGCAAGGGCGCCTCGGGGTACGGCGTCAGGCTCCTGGTGGAGCTGGCGCGCTCGTACAGCGCATAGGGCTGTCGGGAACGCCCTGAGCGAGGATCGGCGGCCTCGAACCGCCGGATATGCTGGCGCGAGCCCATGGACTTCGACCTGTCCCCCGACCACGAGTTGATTCGCCGCACGGTGCGGGAGTTCGCCGAGGGCGAGGTCGCCCCGGTGGCGGAGGAGCTCGACCGCACGAAGTCGTTCCCGTACGAGATCGTGGAGCAGCTGGGCAAGCTGAACCTGATGGGGATTCCGTTCCCGCAGGAGTACGGCGGGGGCGGCGGGGACACGCTGGCGTACGCGCTCGCGGTGGAGGAGCTCACCCGGGTGGACTCCTCGGTGGCGATCACGGTGTGCGCGCACACCTCGCTGGGCACGCAGCCGATCTACCTGTTCGGCACCGAGGAGCAGAAGCGCGAGTGGCTGCCGCGATTGTGCTCGGGGGAACGGCTCGGGGCGTTCGGGCTGACCGAGCCGGAGGCCGGCTCGGACGCCGGCAACACGCGTACCCGAGCGCGCCTGCAGGACGGCGAGTGGGTGGTCGACGGGGCAAAGCAGTTCATCACCAACGCGGGCACGAGGATCTCGGGGATCGTGTGCATCACCGCGGTTACCGGTGAGCACGACGGCACGGGTACAGCAGACGGCGGCGCGAGCAAGGAGATCTCCAACGTCCTCGTTCCCAACGGCACTCCGGGTTACGAGCAGGGGGAGCCGTACCGCAAGATGGGTTGGAACGCCTCGGACACCCGCCCCCTGAGCTTCACCGACTGCCACGTCCCCGAGGAGAACCTGCTCGGCCCCCGCGGCCAGGGCTTCAAGCAGTTCCTGCACATCCTCGACATCGGGCGCATCGGGGTCGCGGCGATGGGTGTGGGCCTCGCGCAGGGCGCGCTGGACCAGGCGCTGGCCTACGCCAAGCAGCGCCGCGCGTTCGGCAAGCCGATCTCGAAGTTCCAGGCGATCCAGGGCAAGCTGGCCGACATGTCAACCGAGATCGCGGCAGCGCGCCTGCTCGTCCACAAGGCCGCCCGCGAGAAGGACGCAGGACGCAACTTCACGCTCACCGCAGCCCAGGCCAAGCTCAAGACAGGCCGCCTGGCGGTGCGCTGCGCGGAGGAGGCGGTGCAGATCCACGGCGGGTACGGCTACATCGAGGAGTACCCCGTGTGCCGCTTCTACCGCGACGCGAAGATCCTCACGATCGGGGAGGGCACCGACGAGGTCCAGCAGATGGTGATCGCGCGGGCCCTCGGGGCCTAACCGTCGGTCGCTCGGCGAGAGGGCAGTGCGGCAGCATGGGGTGACCGCAGCCAACGAAACGACGTGAGAGCTCGCCGCCGACTGCGTGCCAGCGCGCGTCGCGGCGCCTCATCCCAGCGCCGCTGCGATGCGCTGGGCTGTGGTGGCCACCCTGGGGCCAAACTCCTTCAGCAGCCGCTCGCGGGCAAAAGCCTGCACGGGAACCGCCAGCTCCACGGCCGCGATCGCAGCGCCCTCCCCGTCCACCACCACGGCGGCGATCGCTCGCCGGCCAGCCAGCAGCTCCTCATCCTCCACCGCCAACCCGTCTCCCGCGACGATCCGCTCGAGCTCGGCCCGCAGGGCTGTCTTCGTCGTGATCGTCTTGGGGCCGCGCTTGGTCAAGCGCAGCTTGGCGATCAGCTCCCGCTGCTCCGCCTCGGGCAAGCGCGCCAGGAGCGCCTTACCCGCGGCGGTGCAGTGGACGGGCAGGCGTGTGCCTAGCCCGATGCCTGCATCGACCGCGTACTGCCCTTGGCGCGACCCCTGCCAACGGTCGATGTAGGCAACCTCGGTCCCCCCAAGGACCCCCAAGCTTGCGGTGCGTCCGGTCCGCGCCCGCAGCTCTCGCAGGTGCTCGCGGGCAACCCGGCGGACCACCATCGAGTCGAGCAGCGAGAGCCCGAAATCCGAGACGCGCGAGGAGAGCCGGTACTTGCGCGAGGGCCCCTGCTCGAGGTAGCCGAGCGTGACGAGCGTGGTCGCGTAACGGTGAGTGGTCGAGCGGCCCAGGTCGAGCTCCTCGGCCATGTCGGCGATCCCCCGCACGGGGTGTTCGGCGGTGAAGCACGTGAGCATCGCCAGGCCGGCGACCAGCGAGGAGGAGAACCTGCCGGGATGCTCGGGATCTAGTGGCTTGGCCATGACTTGAGTGAGTGGTGGTCGATGAGTGGTGGTCGTGATCGGCGAACGGTGGTGGTGGTTGGATCAGGCAGTGATGTAATTGTTCCCCGAGGCGCGCAAACCCAACCACGACAGGTCACAGAGGGCCGGTGCGACCGACCCCCAGAGTCGAGTGGGAAAGCCCTCCTTCGGAGAGCCGGCGGCCGGAGCGCAGGTACGCTCCCGACCAGTCGAGTTGTCATCTTGACCAACACGCCCACGCGATGAAAGTCGCAACAAGAATGGTCGCGTTGCGAGTAATTTGCTCAGAGCCGCGAACTCGAACTACGAGATGACCTTCACTGTTTCCGACTTGGAACCTGTTGCAAAGGCGATCCAACTTGCAGAGGCAGAGGCGATCCGGCGTGATCTACCCAGCGTCTCAACGATCCGACGTGATTCTATGCCGGCGTCGCCCCGCGAATGGAGGTGAGCCGGCGGTCGTGGGCAGGCTGGGCGGTCACCCGGCGGGCGCCCATCACGAGCATCGTAGGGGCCGCGAGCCCGCCGATCGTCCTCAAAACCGACCGCGCGGTGAGCAGCGCGTCGGGCCGGGAGGCCTCGGGCGTCGAGAGGTAGTGGCCGGCCATCCCAGCGAGCAGCAGCATGTGCTGGCGGCCGCAGGGGAGCGTGCGGATCCGATTCAGCGACTCGGCCGCGAGCAGGCCCAAGCGGGCGGCGGCTTCCTGGGGGGAGGAGTAGTAGTCGAGCAGGCTGCGCTGACCGGCCGCGGCGTCTTCCTGGCGGTCCACGAGCGAGTCCAGCAGCGTGTGCAGCGCACCGACCCACGGAAAGTAGGCTGCGCACATCGAGACAGCTTCAGCCGATCGAACTTGGGGAGCGGCGGCAGCAGCGATCAGCGCTAGGATCGCCATTGAAGAGCCGGCCGAGGCGGCGGTCTCCCACCATCGCAGGTCGGTGCCCCGTGGGGTCTCAGAGCGTGCCCAACGCGCCAGCGCGTCGTGGCCTCCCCGTAGCTCGCTGAGGTTGAACCTCTGAAAGGACGCGATCCGCGAGGCCGCCGTCAGCGCCTGCTCAGCGACCGCGGCGTAGGAGCGCAGAGCCTCCACCGCAAACCGGCAGGAGTCGACCAGGTCGTCGAAGTAGCCGGCGTCCTCGTGCCGAGCGGAGTGCCTGTAGTAGTCGAGGTGGGGAACGTGGGGACTGAGCGCAACGAGCAGCGCCTGGTGAAGACGGTGCCCGTTCGCGCTCGGGTCACAGCTCGGCTGCTCAGAGAGGATGTCCGCGTAGTCGTACGCTGTCTGGAAAGCCACCAGCGCACGTACCACCACGGGGCGGCTGGCCGGCTCCACGAACGCTGCGAACGCGGCCGCGCCCTCGATGTTTCCGCGCTTGTGGTGCTGCGCATCCAACGCAAGCTTGCGGAGCACCGGATCGGGGATCTCGTTCGCGCGCAGCTGCCAGTGGCGCAGCTCTCGGCGCACGGCTGGAAAAACGCTCAGCCAGTAGCGCCTCGCCGCGCCTATGAACGCGCACCCAGACCCTGGATTGTTTCCACTGAATGGCATCGTTCCAACAGCCTTGTCCGTATGGGATGCTGCTCGTGGCCACGTTCACTCCTGAAAGCTCGCTCGTGGGGGTACCCGCGCCGCAGTGTAACCAGGCAGGGCGACGACAAAAATCGCAACTCCGGTGACGAGCGCCAAAGTGAGCAGCACCTGCGTCTCGCCGAGGGCAAAGGGCGCGGGGAAGCCGGTGGTAAGTCGCAGCCACCGACTGGCGAGCGCGTGGCCGTACACGCCGAGGACCGCGCCGACCAGGCAGCCGACGCCCAGCAGGATTGCGCTCTCCAGCAGGAGCGCTCGCCACAGCTGAAGGCGGTCGAAGCCTTGGATCTTCAGCGCAGCGAGCCGGGCACGCCGCTGCCAGACGGCAGCGCTGAGAGCGATCGCGACCGAGAAGCCCGCGGCGAGCAGCAACAGGGTGGCGATCTCGCCCAGGCTCCTGACCGCCTGGCGCGCGTTGGCCTCGAACTGCGCCTCGCGTTCCCCAGCGGTCTGCACGCGCAGACCCAGCCTGCTCCCAAGCGCCGCCTGCACCCTGCGCCTGCCGAGCGCTGGGGAGACTCCACGCGCAAAGTTGACCTCGAGCGCGGCCAGTTCGCCCGTCTGCCAGTAGCGACTGTAGTCGTGGGTGTTGATCGTGATCGCGCCAGGCGGCCAGCCGACGTTGGTGGTGATCGCCGCGACCCCGAAGCGCGCGGGACCGGAGGGCGTGGGCAGCGTAAAGCTGTTTCCCACTCGCAGGTCGTGTTCGGATGCGAACCCGTTGGAGATCGCGGCCCAGCCGCCGGCACGGATCAGCGCGGTCGCGCGGGCGAAGTTGCCCTGCACCATCTGGCTGGACTGCAGCAGCGGAGTGTCGCCGGGCGGCCGGGCACGTATCCACAGCCGCCGGTCGCCCACGTCGAGCAACCCGCCCTGGTACCCGCGGACCGACACCACACCGGGGATCCGTGCGATGGCGCCGGCCGCACCGGGAGCCCGGAAGCTGTCGGTGGTGAACACGTTGTCGCCCGTCGTCACCCACACCTCGGCGGTGCTGAGGTATTGCACGATCGCCCGGTTCAGGCCGTGCGTCAGGTCGCTGCGAGCGCCCCCGATCGCCACGCTTCCGTAGACCGCGAGCCCGGCCACACCGGCGAGCGCGATCGAACGCGTCGCTGTCGCGCGCAGCTCGGCGACAGCGATCACGAGCATGGAGCCGGGGATGCGCTCGCTCAGCAGGGCGCACCCGTGCACGATCGCCACGAAACAGGGCGGGATCAGGCAGAGGGTCGCAACCGCCAGCAGCACGCCGCCGGCGATCGTGAGGCTGGGAAAGAGCAGGACCAACACCGTCACGGCCGCGACCAACACGAGACCGGCGCCGCCGAGCCACACAGACAGGTGTCCCGGGACCGTGGTGCCACCCCCCGCCTCGCGGAAGATCGCATCCGGGGGCCTCCCCGGACGCAGGTCGAGCGCCGGGGGCAGCGAGGCGAGCAGTGCGGCGAGCAGGCCGCACCCGAGGGCGAACACGACGGTGCTCGCGTGGACCACCAGGTGCGCGCTGATCGGGAAGGCAAAGGTCAGGTAGGAGGGCACCTGGTGCAGGAGGGTGTGAGAGAGCACCTCTCCGAGGGCGAACCCGACGAGCGAGGCTCCCACGCCGAGCGCCAGCGCCTGGAAGCCGAGCAGCAGCAGCACCTGGCGGGAATCGAAGCCCTGCATGCGCAGGTCGGCGATGAAGCGTCGGCGCTCGGGGACCGTCAGCAGCATCGCGTTGAGCGCGAGCAGGAACCCGACCATCACACTGATCGCGGCGAACAGCGTCGTCGACTGGCTGTTGGGCTGCGTGGCCTCGGCCAGCAGCCGCAGCTCGTTGTCGGCGGACTCCACGTTCAGGCGACCGCCGGCGAGACGTCCGAGCTCGCGGGCCACGAGCGCGTCGTCGCCCGCTCGCGGCTTGACCAGCACCTGTGTTACGACTCCCGGCTTGCCGGTGAACCGCTGGGCGAGCGGCAGGCTGACGACGGCGACGTAGTTGTCGGTGATCGAGCCCACCGAGGCGGCGCTCAACACCACCGCGACACGCGACACGTGAGAGCTCCCATCGGCCAGCAGCGCCACCCGGTCTCCCTGCCCCACTCCGATCGTGTTCGCCACTCCCGTCGGGAGGGTGACGCCCCCCAACAGCGTTGAGAGACCCACGTTCACGCCCTTCGCCGCCAACCCTCCCAGAGAGGAGAGCGAGGGGGTGACCCCGATCAGCTGGACCGCCTGGCGACCGCCGGGTCCCACCATCGTCACGTTCTCGCGTAGCAGCGGCGCCGCCACCTCCACGCCCGGCAACCGGCCGGCGGCCGCGGCCAGGCGCTCGTCGAACCCCGCGCTCGAACGGGCAGCGAGCTGCAGGCGGGCGGAGCCGGCCAGGCCGTGAACGAGCTGCGTGGCGGAGCCGACCAGGGAAGTGTTGGCCACCAGCACTCCGAACACCAGCGCCACCCCCACCGCGATCCCTCCCCCTGCGAGCAGCTCCTGCGCCGTGTAGCGCCGCAGGCGCCAGCCGTAGAAGCGCAGCAGCATGCTGGCGCGCACGCCGAAGAGCGTCGGGTTCACTGAGAGGCGGCTCATCGCGGGCGGAGCGCCGCCATCACACGAGGCTGACGGCCAGCTCGGCGTCGAGGCCCTCGTGCAGGTGCCCGTCGCGGAGCGTGTGCACGTGATCGACGAACGCCCTCGCCTGGGGGTCGTGTGTGACGAGCAACCCCGGGATGTGCTGTTCACGGCAGAGGTCGCGCAGCAGCCCGAGCACATCCCGGCTGCGCTGGGAGTCGAGGTTGCCGGTGGGCTCGTCGGTGAGCAGCAGACGGGGGCGCGCGGCGAGCGCCCGCGCGATCGAGACCCGCTGGCGCTCGCCCATCGAGAGGCGGTCGGGGGTGTGCTCCGCACGATCCCCCAAGCCCACCCGCTCCAGCCACGGGCGCGTGGCTCGCCGGGCCTCGCGTAGCGTCCACCCGTCCCCCAGCAACTTCAGCGCGGCGTTGTCAAGCGCTGAAGCGCCGGCCATCAGGTGGAAGGACTGGAACACGAAGCCCACCTCGCGCAGGCGGTAGCGAGAGCCCTGCTCCGCGGTGAGGCGGGTCACGTCGCGCTCGCCGAACCACACGCTCCCGTGGTCGGGCGTGAGCAGCCCCGCGGTCAGCAGCAGCAGCGTGGACTTGCCCGACCCGGAGGGGCCGTACAGCGCTACGAGCTCGCCCGGAGCGACCGTCAGCGAGACCCCGTCCACCGCCCGGACGACCTCGGAGTCAGTTGTGTAGTGCTTGACGAGCTCGCGCAGCTCGAGGCCCGAGCTCGGATTCACGACCCGGAGCGCTCCAGCCCGCCGGGCCGCCGGGCCGCCGGGAACGGCACGACGACCCCGGGTTCGCCGCCGGTGCGCACGAGCTCTCCCCGTCCGATCGACATCAGCACGTCGGTGCCCCGCGTGGCGTCGGAGTCCTCGGAGGCCACGATCAGGGTGGCGTCGTGCTCACGCGCGCCGGCGCGCAGCAGCGCGTACAGCTCCAGGCGCTCGGTCGAGGACGGCACCACCGCCGGCTCGTCGACCAGCAGCAGGCGCGGCTCGCGCACGAGCGCCCGGGCGAGCATCACGCGCATACGCTGCCCCGCCGCGAGCGAGGCGGCGAGGTCGTCCGCGTATTCCGTGGCGTCCAGCCAGTGCAGCGTGCGCCGTGCCCGGCGCTGCGCCTCGTGCATAGTGGCCCCGTCGGAGAGCAGCGGCAGGGCCACGAGATCGACGACCCGCTCACCCCGGGCGGGACGCCAGTCCTCGGAGGCCAGCAGTCCGATGTCGTGGCGCAGCAGCCGGTCGCGCCGCAGCGCCGAGAGCTGCGCCAGGTCGCGCCCTTCGAAGTCGATGCGCCCGTCGTCGGGCGCATCGATGCCCGCGGCCAGGCGCAGCAGTGTGGACTTGCCCGAGCGTCGCGAGCCGAGGATGCCGACGTGCTCGCCGCGGTGGATTTCGAAGGAGGCCCCCCTGAGCACCTCGGTCCGCTCGCGCCCGTCGGGGTAGGTCTTGGTGACCTGCTCGAAGCGGAGCACTGGGCCGGCAGCAGAGCCCGGGCCGGCAGCAGAACTAGCGGCCCCGCCCGACACCGGCGTGCTCCTCGATTCGCCCGCGCGTGCGTTTGGCCCAGTCGACCTCGGCGCGCAGTTGGGCGTCGGAGGCGTCACGCACGATCTCCATCACAAGGCCCATCCACGAGCGCACGGGCAGCGGCGGCCCGGAGCTCCTGCGCAGCAGCTCCAGGCACTCGAGCTCGTACTGGCGCAGCGCGAGCAGCAGCTGGGGCGCGTCCTGCTCGCGCGCCGCCGCGACCTTCGCCTGGATCTCTGCGCGCGTGGGCTCGCGGGGGGCGAGCGTTTCAAGCCACAGCCGCAGCGCCTCGGGAGCGAGCTCGGTCGCGTGGTACACGGTGCGGTGCTGGCGCGGGTTCTCCGGGTCGGACTCCACCGTGCCCGAGATCAGGCCCGCCCGCTCGAGCTGGTCGAGCATCCGGTAGAGGCGCTTGGGGTCGATCGCCCACGTCGGCCCCAGGCGCGCCCCGAGGCGGGCGCCGAGGTCGTAACCGTGGCCGGGGCGCTCCAGAACCAGGCCCAGGATCGCCCCCTTCAAGGGCGAGGACCCACGCATCCAAGTTCTGTCAACGACAGCGGTCGAGTTATCTGCAGACATCGGTCTCCCGGTTGTCCCTCCGACAACCGCTAGCTCACAGCTCGTTAACCTACACGAAACTACTCCCAAGTGGAGCGCTTTTAAGAACCTTTCAAATAAAACGGGAGCTACGTTTCTCGGTCTTTGCGGCAGCGAGCGCCTTGCAGCGCGCCCGCGTCGGCCGTAGTCGCGGCCCACTCGAGCAACGCCGTGGCCGCACTCGCAGGGTCCAGGCGGCGCTCCACGACCTCGTCCAGGAGGCGCTCGAACTCGGTGTCCCCGCGCAACTGGCGCTCCAAGCGGCGGCGCAGGCGGGCGCTCGCCAGCGCAAGCACCTCGCTGCGCAGGTTGCGCCGCCGGCGCTCCGCGAGCTGGCCCTCGGCGAGGATCAGCGTACGGTGCTCCTCCAGGCGCTCCACCAACTCGGGGACGCCCCGGCCGTGCGCAGCCTCGGTCTTGACGACGGGCACCCGCCAGGTCTGGCGGCGGCCCTCCCCCGCGCCGTCGGCGGCGTCGAGGTTGGCGAGCGAGAGCACGCCCCGGATCTCGCGCACCATCGTGTCGGTGAGCGGGTGGTCGGCCTTGTTGATGACGATCACGTCCGGGATCTCCATCACCCCCGCCTTCAGCGCCTGGATCGAGTCGCCCGAGCCGGGCATCAGCACGAGCACCACGGTGTCGGCGTGGTCGACGATGTCCACCTCCGCCTGCCCCACCCCGACGGTCTCCACGAACACGTCCTCGCGGCCGGCGGCGTCGAGCAGCAGCGCTGCCTGCAGCGCCGCCTCTGAGAGACCCCCCAGCGCGCCGCGAGAGGCCATCGAGCGGATGAACACCCCCGGGTCGAGGAAGTGCTCGCCGAGGCGGATGCGGTCTCCCAGCAGCGCGCCGTGGGTGAACGGCGAGGAGGGGTCGACGGAGAGCACCCCCACGGTGCGCCCCGCCTCGCGCCGCGCGCGGGTGAGCGCCCCGATCAGCGTGGACTTGCCCACCCCGGGGGGGCCCGTGAAGCCGACCACCGCAGCGCGGCCCGTGTGCGGGTAGACCTCGCGCACGAGGGCCCACCCCTCCGGGCGGTCGTCCTCCACCAGCGAGATCCCCCGCGCCAGCGCGCGGCGGTCGCCGGCCAGCAGGCGCTGAGCGAGCGTCGTCGTCGAGGCCGTCTCGGTCACGGCGCAATCATCGCAGGACGACATACGATTGACCCACGATGGCGCAGGCGCTGGCGGACACACCCGTGCAGGTACGCGGCGAGCCGCCCCCACGCAGGGGCGGACTGCTCACGCTGTGGCGGTTCGCGCGCGCCAACAACATGGTGTCCCTCGCCTACGCCCGCATGGCGCTGCGCCTCGTGTGGCTGAAGCTGCGCTACCGCGGGCGCCTGTGCACAGACGGGCCGTGCTTCATCTGCCCCGGCGTGCAGCTGGAGATCGGCCGCCACGCGAAGCTGCACATCGGCCGGTGGGCGTGGGTGGGACACGGCACCAAGCTGCGTGTACACGAGGGCGAGGTGCGGATCGGCGCAAAGACAGTGGTGGGCCAGGAGTGCACCGTCTCGGCCTTCCAGCACGTCTCGATCGGACGCGAGTGCATCCTCGCCGACCGCGTGATGCTGATCGACTTCGACCACGGCATGGTCGAGGTCGAGCGCCCGGTGCGCTTGCAGGGCATCTACAAGCGTGACGTGCGCGTCGGGCACAACGTGTGGATTGGCTACGGCGCGTGCATCCTGCGCGGGGTGACCGTCGGCGAGAACAGCGTGGTGGGCACCAGCGCGGTGGTCACCAGCGAGGTCCCCGCGAACGCCGTTGTCGGCGGCGTCCCCGCCCGCGTGATTCGCATGCGCGAGGCACCCCGTTCGATGCGGTGGGGGTGACGGGGGAGGGTTGAGGAGGACCCCCACAAGGGGGGTCGGAGGGCGTTTCGTTCGTGTGGCGGACCCAGGGTCACGTTCAGGGTGCCTCGGGCGCCGGCGCAAGGGGCGTCGGAGAGGCGTTCGCGTAGCGCACCGCACCCAGGGTCGGGTGGTGCCCCAGTAGGTCAACCCCGCAGACCCGCGAGAGCCGTGTGGTGCATTTGGGTGACCATATATATAACTGACTGGACCTCTCATAACCGCCATCTGGTTGCTACCCACAGGTCCAGTCGGGTATATGTCCCCAAACCGACACCACCCAAAGCGGGGTCCACGTGCCCCGGGGCGCCTGTCAGGGCGCCAGCAGCGCGGCGCGGTCGGCGTGCAAGGCGAGGTTGCGCACCGCGTGCGTGTCGGCGCCCGGGCCACCCGCCAGCGCCCGCTTCACCCCGAGACGGTGGCCCGCGAAGCGCTCGCGCGCGTAGGGGACCGCGAGGTCGCGGGAGACCATGAAGGCCCAGTCGCTCGACTGCAGCGCCAGCAGCTCTCGCACCGCCGCGGCCCCCGCCCGGGAGCCGGCGCGCACCACGTCTAGCTCGGCGGCCCGGGTGGCGAAAGCGAGGTCCGCCACCGCCGGTCGCGACCACGTCGAGAGGTCGCCACCCTGCCCCCACGTGCTGGGCCCCCACTCCCGCGCGTCCTCCACGGGCGCCGGCTCGTGGCGCTCCAGCGCGTCGTCGAGGCGAACCAAGGGGAGCTCCTGGCGCGCGCACTCCTCGACCACCGCGGTCAGCCAGGCGAGGCCCTCGTACCACCAGTGGCCGAGCAGCTCGGTGTCAAGAGCGCATACCGCCAGGCCGCCCCCGGGCAGGCCCTCGCCGTCGCGGCGCAACCGCTCGCGGGTGCGGGCCACAAAATCCGCCGCGTGGGCCCGCGCCAGCGCAAGGGCGCGAGCGTGGTCGTAGGCGCCACCGTCGTTGGCCCACGGTTGGTGGTGGTGGACGGTGTGACGGTGGTAGTCCCGGTAGTGCCCGTGCGCGGGGTAGCCCGCCTCGCTCCACACCAGCGCCACCGTGGCACGGTCGACCGGGACGAGCACCACGCCGGCGGCCCCGCGCAGCGGGCGCAGGTGCGCGGGTGCCCCCAGGCCGAGACTGCCGGTCAGCTCGACGCAGGTGGCGTGCACCCCGGCCTCCGCCAGCGTGGGCTCCAGGTAGGAGGCGTGGGCGCACTCCGGCAGCCAGAAGCCCCCCCGCCAGCCCGCGCCGAAGCGCACGCGGTGGGACTCGACGCCGGCCTGCACCTGCAGGCGCAGCCCCGCCTCGGTGGCGAGCAGGGGCAGCACCGCGTGGGTGGCGGAGGAGGTCCAGTGGACGAACGGGGCCCACGCGCCCACCAGGTCCCCGCCACGGCGCTCGAAGCGCTCGAGCGCGCGCTCGTAGTCACCCCAGGCGCGGTCCAACTCGCGCGCCAGGGTCTCGTGGCCCCCCGCGCGCAACCCCTGCGCATCCTCGGCGTGAGTGTAGCGGCGGGTCTCCCCCACGAACCGCGCGAACCGCTCCCCCACCCCCGGGGCCTCCAGCTGGTCGCACAGCACCGGGGTCAGCGACACCGTCAGCGGCGCCCCCCGCTCCAGCAGCTCCAGCAGCGGCAGGTAACACGTGGCGAGCGCCTCCCACAGCCACTCCTCCCCGAAAGGCCACGTCCCGAAGCCCTCCACGTAGGGCATGTGGGTGTGCAGGACGATCGCGAGCTCGCCTCGAGGCCGAGATCCGGCGCGGCGCGGCGCTGGAGACTGCTCTGCGGCCACCACCCGCCGGTCGGCCCCACCGGCCTGTCCGGCAACGCTCACCGTCTCGCGCCCAGCCGAGCGCTCACGCCCGGCACACCGCCACGAAGTCGAGCGCCCGGTCGAGGTCCGCTTGGCCGCGGGGACGCAGCGCGAAGTCCGACACGGAGATCGCCGGAGTGAACCACCCGTAGAAGCGCTCGGTGAGGCCCAGCCGAGGGTGCACGCTGTCCCACCCGAGTCGCAGCGCGAGCTCGTGCGCGCGCAGTCGGCGGGCGTGAAAGAGGCCAAAGAGCGCCACCGAGGAGAAGTGGGCGCGGCAGAGCCGCTCGAACTCGCGCGCGCGGTACTCGTGGACGTGCCACGGGTTGTCCGAGCGCTCGGCTCCCTTCGGGGCGAGCGTGAGCACGTTGGGGGTGGACAGGTACACCGTGCCGCCGCCCCGGCCCGCGCCGCCTCGACCCGCGCTGCCCTGGCCCGCACCACCCTCGCCCGCTCCGGCGATGAGCGCGCGGAAGTGCTCGAGCGCCGCGCCGGGGTCCTGCAGGTGCTCGACGGTCTGCAGGAACACCACCGCGTCCGCCGGCTCGGAGAAGGTCTCGATCAGGTCGCGCTCGAAGCGCAGGTTCGCCCGCCGGTAGCGTGCGCGGGCGTGCTCGTGCGCCTCCGGGTTCGCGTCCACCCCCACCACGCTCGCCGCCGACCCCGCGAGCACGTCCGAGCCGTAGCCCTCCCCGCACGCCATGTCGATCACACGTAGGCCCCCCACGCGCGCCGCGATCCACTGGTAGACCACCAGGTGGCGGCGGAACCAGTAGTTCTCCTCCGGCACGTCCGGGAGTGTGCGCTCCCCCGTCAGCGCCAACGGCGGCACATCGGCGGGCTGGTCGCGCTGCAGGTAGAGGGACGCCGACACCGCGCGCGAGTATATGGTCCCGGGCGCGATGCCACCCGCCTTAACTGAAGAAGAGGGGCCCGGCTCCCCGGCCTCCGGCCGGCTGCGCCACCCTCTCAGCGCCGAGGAGATCCGCGACGTCAACACGCGCTACCACGACGTCGCCGCGGGCCACTACGACGCGAAGTGGGGGATCGACTTCGGCGACGTCGGCCTCGAGCAGGTCACCGCCAAGGTGCGCAAGGCGCTCGACGGGAACCTCGGCCACTACCGGCGCTCGCTGGAGATCGGGGCGGGGACGGGGTACTTCACGTTGAACCTGCAGCGCGCCGGGCTGATCGAGCAGGCCACCTGCACCGACATCTCGCCGGGGATGCTCGCGGCGCTGAGCGCCAACGCGGAGCGCCTCGGGTTGCAGGTCGAGACCGTGAGCGCCGACGCCGAGCGTCTGCCCTTCGCAGACGGGAGCTTCGACCTAGTCCTCGGCCACGCCGTGCTGCACCACCTCCCCGACCTCCGCACCGCCTTTGGCGAGCTCGCGCGCGTGCTCGCCCCCGGCGGCACGCTGCTGTTCGCCGGGGAGCCCTCTCGCTTCGGCGACCGCCTCGCGCGCGTGCCCAAGCGCTTCGCCGGCGCCGTGGCCCCGGTGTGGCGCGCCGCGCTGCGCGCCCGCCCAGCCCCGCCCGCCGAGGGAGGCGCGCCCGAGGCGTCCCTGGAGAGCGTCGTCAACGTGCACGCCTTCGCCCCCGGAGAACTGCGGGAGCTCGCGCACGGGGCGGGCCTTCAGCAAGTCCGCGTGGTCGGCGAGGAGCTCACCGCCAACTGGTTCGGCTGGACCAACCGCACGCTCGAGGCCACCGCCGAGCCCGAGGACGTCCCGTGGGCGTGGCGCCAGTACGCCTACCGCGGGTACCTCGTGCTGCAGGAGCTCGACCGCCGCCTGCTGGAGTCGCGGCTGCCCGCCGCGATCTTCTACAACCTGATGCTCTCCGCGCGCAAGGCGGAGTAAGGGCCCCTGACCGGGTACCGATCGTTACACACCCGCCGAGGTTCACCACCGTAGACGGTTCATCCCCTTAGACTCTGCGGCGAGATGACCGACCAAAGGTACCGGGGTTTTCCGCTCTTCCCGCTGAGCATCGTGGCGCTGCCGACCGAGAACGTGCCCCTGCACATCTTCGAGGACCGCTATCGCACGATGATCGAGGAGTGCCTGGAGGAGGGGCGCGAGTTCGGGATCGTGTGGATGGCCGACGACGAGCTCAAGCCGGTCGGCTGCGCCTGCACAGTCGAGCAGGTGCTCGAGCGCAAGGAGGACGGGCACATGAACATCCTCGTGCGCGGCACCAGGCCGTTTCGTCTGCTGGAGCGCCAAGACGACCTCCCCTACCCAGCCGGTGTCGTGGAGTTCCTCGACGAGCACGAGGAGCCGGCCGACCTCGAGGTGGTGAACGCCACCCGCGAGCTGTACGCCAAGCTGGTCGAGCAGGCGACCGACAACACCCTCTCGAGCGAGGAGCTCCAGGCGCTCGACGCCTACCGCATGGCCGCCACCGTGGAGTTCGGCACCGACGCCAAGCAGGAGCTCCTGGAGTTGCGCTCCGAGAACGCGCGCCTGCGCCTGCTCACGATGCTCTTCCGCGCCGCGATCAAGCGCATGGAGCTCGTCGAGCGCGCCCAGGCGCACGCGCAGTCCAACGGGAAGGTGCGCTTCGGGTAGGAGCACTCCGAGCTGGGAGACTGCCGGCGCGCATCGAATGAGCGCTCCGGGCAAGCTTGATCTGCGCAGGGCTCACTGCGGCAGGCCGCACACCCGCTGCGCCACTTCCAGCACGAAGTACGCGAGGTGGCGGAACACCGA
The DNA here is from genome assembly GCA_963725535.1 of uncultured Solirubrobacterales bacterium. Taxonomy (GTDB): domain Bacteria; phylum Actinomycetota; class Thermoleophilia; order Solirubrobacterales; family Solirubrobacteraceae; genus Palsa-744. The sequence continues at coordinate 136,423 of CAVRYX010000004.1, read as the reverse complement.
GGGCTGGCCCGCGGAGTTGTCGGCGAAGTGCACCGCGCCTTCGGGATCACGCAAGTCGTAGCGGAACACCGAGCCCGGCCGCGAGGGCAGCGAGAGGTGCTTGGCCGAGGGTTCCTGGAGTTCTTCCTGCAGGCCCCGCGCCTCCACCAGCTGGGGGTCGCTCAGCTGGTGCGTGGCGCGTGGACCGGTGGGGTGAAAGGGCTTCTCGGAGCAGCGCACCGCGCCGCCTTCGTTGACCACCATCGTCAGCTTCTCCCCGGGCGCCCCCCCGGTGCGCTGTACCACGAACAGGTCCGGGAGCACTATGTTCTCCCCGCAGCCCGCCACGGCGGCCACGACGAGCAGCGCCCCGATCAGCACACCCGCCCGCGCCGGCCACGCCCTGAAGGGCGTCTGCCCAGCGCTACCCATACCCTTCGCAAATGAGCTCACTTGCAGGGAGCATATGCGCCGCCGGATCACCCCCTGACCGCCGAGGCTCGGGCGCGAGCGCGGCAGGAACGGGGCAACCGGCGTGAGCTCACCCCCGCGGGGCTGCGTCGCCGCCGGGCATCCGCTGACCGCGGAGGCGGGGGCGCAGGTACTGCGCGAAGGGGGCAACGCGGTGGACGCAGCGGTGGGGGCGGTGTTGACGTCGTTCGTGGCCGAGCCGCTGCTGACCGGCCTGGGAGCGGGGGGCTACCTGATGGTGGCGGGCCCGGAGTGGGAGCCCGCCCTGCTGGACTTCTTCGTGGAGGCCCCCGCGCGAGCGCGCGACGGCTCGGCGGCGGAGCTCCAGGCGATTGACGTGTCCTTCGGGGACGCGGTGCAGACGTTCCACATCGGGCCGGCCTCCTGCGGGGTCTACGGCACCCCGGCGGGGGTGTGCGAGGCGGTCGCGCGGTGGGGCACCGTCCCGCTCGAGACGCTCACCGCGCCCGCGGCTCGCCTGGCACGCGCGGGCGTGGTGCTGAACCACGGACAGGCGTACGTGGCGGAGATCCTCGCCGAGTTGCTGCTCTCGACCCCGGAGTGCGCCGCGTTGTGGGCGCCCGCGGGCCACGTGCTGGGCGAGGGCGAGGTGCTGCGCAACCCCGAGCTGGGAGACGCGCTGGAGCGCCTCGGCCGCGACGGGGCCGAGCCCTTCTACCGAGGGGACGTGGCAGCAGCCGTCAGCGGGTGGGTGGGCGAGCGCGGCGGCTCGGTGACGCGCGCGGCGCTCGCCTCCTACGGGGCGCACCAGCGCCGCCCAGTGGTGCAGGGCTACCGCGACCGCGAGGTGCTGACCAACCCGCCGCCCTCCGCCGGGGGCACGCTGTTGGCGTACACACTCGGCCTGCTCGACAGCCGGCCGGCGCCGCCGACGCTGGAGCAGGTCGTAGCGGCGATGGAAGCCGCCCAGGCGGAGCGCACCCCCGAGTTCGTGGAGGGCCTCGCCGAGGAGGGCTTCCTGCAGCGGTTCCTCACCGAGCGCCTGGGCGGCACCAGCAGCCACCTCGGCGCGACCACCCACATCTCGGTGCTCGACGGCGCGGGGCGGGCGTGCAGCGTGACGTGCACCAACGGCGAGGGCTCGGGCGTGGTGGTGCCCGAGACCGGCATCCACGTGAACAACATCATGGGCGAGCAGGACCTCAACCCGCTCGGCTTTCACCTGCACCCCGCGGGGCGCCGAATGCCGAGCATGATGGCGCCCTCGATCGTGCGCCGGGCCGGCGAGGTGGAGCTGGTCCTCGGCAGCGCCGGCTCCAACCGCATCCGCTCGGCGCTACTACAGACGATCGTGGGGGTGGTCGACAACGGACTGCGCGCCCCCGAGGCGGTGCGCGCGCCGCGGGTGCACTTCGAGGAGGGGGTGGTGTACGCGGAGCCGGGCATCGACGTGCGGGCGCTTGCGCGAGAGGGCCGGCGGGTGGTGAGCTTCCACGAGCTCAACCTCTACTTTGGGGGCGTGCAGGCGGTACAGCGCCGAGACGGGGAGCTGCTCGGCACGGGCGACCCCCGCCGGGGCGGGGTGGCAGTGTCGGTTTGAGGCGCTGCTCCGGTCCTGCTCAGGCCTTTGGCATGAACTCCGGCACTTCCAACTCGTCCACGGCGAAGCCGCCCCGCCGCTCGCGCCGCCCTGTACCCCCGGCTCGGCCTGCGCGCTGCACTCTTGGCTCGCCCCTTGGCTCCTCCAGGCGGCCGCGGCCGGTGGGGCGGGCGCTGCGCTTCTGCTCGTAGCCGGTGGCCACGACCGTGACCCACACCTGCTCCTCGAGCTTCTCGTTGACCATCGCGCCGAAGATGATGTTCGCGTCCGGGTGGGCCGCCTCGGAGACCGCCTTGGCGGCCTCGTTGACCTCCCACAGCGAGAGGTCTTTGCCGCCGGTGATCGACAGCAGGATCGAGCGCGCGCCCTCCATCGAGGTTTCCAGCAGCGGCGAGGCGACTGCCTGCATCGCGGCCTCAGTCGCGCGGTGCTCGCCGCCCGCGCCCATGCCGATCCCCAGCAGCGCGTTGCCCGCGCCGCTCATGATCGTGCGCACGTCGGCGAAGTCGAGGTTGATCAGGCCCGGCAGCGTCACCAGGTCGCAGATGCCCTGCACGCCCTGGCGCAGCACGTCGTCGGCGACGCGGAACGCCTCCACCATCGAGGTCTGCTTGTCGAGCACCGTCAGCAGACGGTTGTTGGGCACCACGATCAGCGTGTCCACCTCTTCGGCCAGCGCTTGCACGCCCAGCTCGGCCGCCTCGGCGCGACGGGAGCCCTCGAAGCCGAACGGCTTCGTGACGATCGCGACCGTCAGCGCTCCCACTTCGCGCGCGATCCGCGCGATGATCGGGGCCGCGCCCGTGCCCGTCCCGCCGCCGGCGCCCGCGGTGATGAAGATCATGTCCGAGCCCTTCAGCAGCGCCTTCGCGCGGTCGTAGTCCTCCATCGCCGCCGCGCGGCCCAGGTTTGTATCCGAGCCCGACCCCAGCCCTCTTGTCAGCTCGGCGCCGATGTGGAGGGTGATGTCCGCGGTGGACTGCTGCAGCGACTGCAAATCGGTGTTGATCGCGAGGAACTCCACACCCGCGACCTCGGCCTCGACCATCCGGTTGACGGCGTTCACGCCCGCGCCGCCCACGCCCACCACGCGGATCACCGGCTCGGTCACGCCCTGCCCGCCGGCTTGCAGCCGCTGGCCGATCTCCGATCGGTCTTCCTCGCGCGCGTACACGTCCGCCGCCGGGGGCTCCTTCGCTGGCGCCGCCGCGGCGGGCCGCTCCATCACGTTCGCGGGTATCTCCGCAGAGAACACGTTGCGCAGGCGCTCCCTTGGGCTGGGGACGGTGGTCGTCTCCTCCTCGAGCTCCTCCTCAACCGCCTCCGGCGCGCTCGCGGCGAGCTCGTCCTGTGCGGGCGACTCCTCGGGCGCCTTTGCCGAGGGCTCCTCGGGCTCCTTTGCGGACTGCTTCTCAGGCTCCTTCGCCTGCTCCTCTTCGGTCTTGCTGAACAGGGCCGTCAGGGGCCCCTCCCTCATGCTTGCGCGTTTACTCTGGGCCACGGGCGAGGACCTCCTCGTGGGCGTCGGCGGCCGGCGTCTGCGCGGCCGGCGCCGGCGCGCCCTGAGCGATGTGGCCCCTCCGCGCGGCGATTTCCCCCGAGCCGTGCGCGAGGATCTTCTCCTCCTCCTTCATGCCGTGCGTGAGCACCTCCTGCGCGAGCTGGCGGTAGGACTGGGCCGCCACCCCGTGGGGCTCGTACTTGAGCACCGACATGCCCTTCACCGGCGCCTCCGCGAAGCGGACCGTCTTGCGAATGCGCGACGCGAACACGCGGTCGCCGAAGTTCTCCTCGAGGATCTCGATCGCCTCCTTCGCGTGGATCGTACGCGAGTCCACCAAGGTGGGAAGGATACCCTCGATGTCGACGTCAGGATTGAGGTTCTCGCGGATCATCGCCAGGGTGTTCTGCAGCTGGATCAGCCCGCGCATCGACAAATACTCGCACTGCACGGGGACGATCACCTTGTCGGCCGCCGTCAGCGCGTTGATCGTCAGCAATCCCAGGCTCGGCGGGGTGTCGATGCAGATGAAGTCGTAGTCCTCGCGGATCGGCTCGAACGCCTTCTGCAGCGAGCGCTCGCGGCCGATCATCGTGCTCATCGCGATCTCCGCGCCTGCGAGGTCGATCGAGGCGCACGCCACGTCCACCTCACGCCGGCGCACCACCTCGCGGATCGACGTTTTGTGGACCAGCACGTCGTACATCGATTTCTCCAGCGTGTCAGGGTCGATCCCCTGGGACATCGTCAGGTTGCCCTGCGGGTCCATGTCCACGCACAGCACCCGGTGGCCCTCCTCCGCGAACGCGGCCGCCAGGTTCAGCGTCGTCGTCGTCTTCGCCACGCCGCCCTTCTGGTTGGCGAACGCTATGACCTTCGCCCGTCCTTGCACGGCACGCTCCGTCCGTCGCTCGTTGGTGGGAAACCCTCGCGTGAGTATTCGCACGTGGGAGGCGGATTCCTGCACGGGCCATACGATCCCTTCGATGCCCCCACGCCACGTCAAACTGCAGCGGCGACTCGCCGGGCGCACGGTCTGCGTCTGCGTCGGCCCCGGCGGGGTGGGCAAGACCACCACCGCCGCTGCGCTCGCGCTGGGCCTCGCCCGCGAAGGGCAGCGCGTCGCGGTCGTCACGATCGACCCCGCCCGGCGCCTGGCGAGCGCGCTCGGCCTCGACGAGCTCGACAACGAGCCGCGGCGCATCGACCCCGCCCTGCTCGCCGCCCAAGGGGTGGAGCTACACGGGGAGCTGTGGGCGACGATGCTCGACGCCAAGGGCACCTTCGACGACCTCATCTCCCGCCTCGCCCCCGACGAGCGCGCGCGCGAGGCCGCCCTCTCCAACCGGATCTACCAGGAGATCTCCTCCGCCGTCGCCGGCACGCAGGAGTTCTCCGCGATCGCCAAGCTCTACGAACTGCACCGCGAGGGCGGCTTCGACACCGTCGTGCTCGACACCCCGCCCTCGCGCAACGCACTGGACTTCCTCGATGCCCCAGGACGCATGAGCGGCTTTCTGGAGGGCCGCGCGCTGAAGATGTTCCTCGCCCCCGGGACCCTCGCCGCGCGCGTCGTCGGCCGTGGGACCGGCCTCGTGCTGTCCGTCTTCTCCCGCTTCACCGGCGTCGACCTGATCGGGGAGCTCTCGGGCTTCTTCGGCTCGCTCGCGGGGATGGTCGACGGCTTCCGCGAACGCGCCCGCGCCGTCGAGGCGCTGCTGCGCGACCCCGCCACCGCGTTCCTGCTCGTCACCTCGCCCGAGCCCGAGCCCGTACGCGAGGCGGCCTCCTTCGCCGAGCACCTCGCCGCCGCCGGTATGGACCGCGTCGGGGTGATCGTCAACCGCGTCCACCGCGACGGCCTACAGGGGCACTCCCCCGCGCAGGTCCAGGCGCTGCTCGCGGACGAGCTCGGTGAGCGGCTCGCCGCGCGCGTGGCCGCCAACCTCGCCGACTTCGACGTGCTCGTGGAGCGCGACCGCGCGAGCACCGCGCGGCTCTCCGAGGCGCTCGGCGACCCCGACCCGATCGTCGTGCCCCACCTAGACGGGGACGTTCAGGATCTCGCTGGTCTCGCTCGCGTCGCGGACATCCTCTTCTCCTGAGATCCGCTCACGGGGCGGACCCCCCGGGCCGCGGCGCACAGTCACTTCTTCGGTCTCGCCCGCCGGCTCCACCAGCGCGTCGGCGAGCGTCACGAGGTCGGGCGGCAGGTGGCCGCACACGACGTCGCGCAGCAGCGCCCGCAGGTGGCCGGCGAGCTCCGCCACCAACGCCTCGCAACTTGTGTGCTCGAGCGCGGCGCCCGTGATCACGGCGCGCTCCAGGGCGAGCGCCTGATGCACCCGCCGTGTCAGGCCGGCGCGCTCCGCGGGCGTGGCGCAGAGCGCCGCGAGTCGGCCCGCGAGCCGTCCGGAGGAGGGTCCCTCCGGCTCCAGCAGCGCCCGCAGCGCGAGCAGGTGGTCCGACAGCGCCTCCAGTTCCGAGGCCCGTTCGCAGCCCATCTCAAAGCGCGCCAGCGCCCACGCGAGCTCGGGCCGACCGATCGCAGGCGCGCGCGTCCCCGCGAGCTCGGGGGCGACCGTGGAGAGACCGTGGAGCGTCTCGATCAGCGCCGCCTCGCCGGCGTTCGTGAAGGCCGCGTCGTCCAGCTCCTCGAGCGCCCGGCGCAGCCGCTCCCCATCGAGCTCGAAGTCGGTCTGCTCCGCGAACACCACCTCCAGCAGCGTCCGCGCCACCACGTTCGCGCGTGCCCGCCGCGCGCCCCGTCCGATCCGCACGCCCCGCACGAGCAGGTAGCGCTCGAGACCCTGCAGGCACTCCAGGAGGCGCTCCGCCGCTGCGTAGCTCTCCAGGCCGGTGAGCGCCGGCCAGCGCTCGTGGATGAACGCGCTCGGCAGCGGGCGGTAGCTGTACAGCGCCGGGCGTCCGCGGACCGCGGTGGCCGCGAGCTCGAACGGCACCTCCGCGCCGGCGTCGAGCTCCGCCTGTAGGTGCCGCGCGGCGTCCTTTACGAACTGCGTGAGGGCCATCTCGAGCTGGGGGGAGCGCACGGGAAAGCTGTTCGCCGGTGCGCCCCGCGCTCCTGCGGACGCAGCCGGTCTTGCAGCCCTGCGACGGCCACCGCGACTTGAGCCCTACGCGAGGACCGCCGCGACCGGGAAGGAGATCGCCGAGGTCACCCGGTCCTCGCAGCCCTGCACGATCCAGCGCTCGCCGTAGACGCGCATGTCCTCGATGATCGGTAGCAGTGCCGAGCCCTTCTCGGTCAGCGCGTACTCCACGCGCGGGGGTACCTCGGGGAAGGTCTGGCGTGCAACGATCCCCTCCTCCTCGAGGGCGCGCAGCCGCAGCGAGAGCGTGCGCGGGCTGATGCCCTCCAGCGAGCGCTCCAGCTCGCAGAAGCGCGAGCGGCCCTCGGCGAGGTCACGGATCAGCAGCAGCGTCCACTTCGCGCACACGATCTCCGCCGTGCGGCAAACCGGACATGTCTCATCGACGGCCACCGCTTTACTTTACCAAATGAAGTAAGGGTTCCGACAGCAGGCCGGGCTACCAACGTTGCAGCCCGTTCGTCGTGGCCGGCGGCGGCTGGCCGGCCGGGCCCTGGACGAGCGTGGCAGAGCGGCCCTCATCGACGGTACTCTCGGCGGGCTCGCCTTCGCCTCGCTGCGCAGCCGGCGCGCCGTTCGGGGTGGCGGTCGGGCCAGTGGGACGTTCGCCGCGCTGCTCGGCCATCGAGGCGACGTCCTCCATCGTGGTGCCGCGGCGACCGTCGGCCTGCACAAGCAGCTTGAAGTCGTGGGGGCTGGAGGCCACGCGCATCGCGTCCTCAAGGGTGACCCGCCCGGCCTTCAGGTGCCCGAAGAGCGCCTGGTCGAAGGTCTGCATCCCGTAGTACCCGCCGGAGGCGATCACCTCGTGCAGCTTGCCCGTCTGGGCAGGGTCGATGATCATGTCGCGCACGCGGCCGGTCATCCGCAGGATCTCGCACACCGCGACCCGACCGCCGTCGGCCCCCGGCACCAGGCGCTGGGAGATGACGCCCTTGATCGTGCCCGCGATCATCGAGCGCGCCTGGGCGTGCTGGTGGGGCGGGAAGAAGTCGAGCATCCGGTTGATCGACTCCGCCGCGTCGACCGTGTGGATCGTGGAGAGCACGAGGTGGCCGGTCTCGGCGGCCGACAGCGCGGTCTGGACGGTCTCCTCGTCGCGCATCTCGCCGACCAGGATCACGTCGGGGTCCTGGCGCAGCACACGGCGCAGGGCGCGCTTGAAGGAGGCGGTGTCCATCCCGACCTCGCGCTGGTTGATGACCGAGCGCTTGTCCCGGTGCACGAACTCGATCGGGTCCTCGATCGTGACGATGTGCTTGGAGAACGTCTCGTTGACGTGGTCGATCATCGCCGCGAGCGTGGTCGACTTGCCCGACCCCGTGGTGCCCGTGAGCAGGATGATCCCGCGCTCCTCCTCTGCCAGTTCGCGCACGACCGGGGGCAGCGTGAGCTCGTCGATCGTGGAGATCTTGTGGGGGATCGCGCGGCACGCCAGCGAGATCACCCCGCGCTGGCGGAAGGCGTTGATGCGAAAGCGCGCCACGCCCGAGATCTCAAACGAGAAGTCGACCTCGTGCTCCTCGGTGAATTCGTGCAGCTTCGTGGGGTCGTGCAGCAGGTCGTGCAGCGCCCGCTCGGTATCCTCCGCGCTCAGCGTCTCGCCGTGGTCGTCGTGGGTGAGCACGCCGTGCACCCGGTACAGCGGAGGGGAGTCCACCTTCAGGTGCAGGTCCGAGCCGTGCTTGGAGACCAGCTCGCGCAGCGCTGACTGCACGTCGAACATGCTCCCCGCATCGGCACCCCGCGCGGGGGGCTTGAGCGCCGGGCGGAGCGCTGGACGGAGGCCATGCACTTGACGGAGAGCCGCACCCCGCGCGGAGGAATACCAAACCCCCCTGACGAGCGAATCGGCTTCTCTGGCCAGGACGCAGGGAGCGAAGTGTGCTGAGCACACGAGCGACCGAGGACGCCGCCAGGGGAGCCGAGACGCCGCCAGGGGAGCCGAGACGCCGCCAGGGGAGCCGAGACGCCGCCAGGTCAGGCGACGTCGCGGAGCTTCTGCGCCTCTGCCAAGGACTGCAGCTTCTTCAGCGACTGGTTCTCGATCTGGCGGATGCGCTCGCGCGTCACGTTGAAGGTGCGCCCGACCTCGTCGAGGGTGCGGGGGTGCTCGCCGCCGAGGCCGTAGCGGAGCTCGAGCACGCGGCGTTCGCGGTAGGAGAGGTTCTCGAGAGCCTCGCGCAGGGCCTCCTTGGTGAGGATTTCCGCGGCCCGCTCGTACGGGGACTCGGCGCGCTCGTCGGCGATGAACTGACCGAACTCCGACTCCTCCTCGTCGCCGACCGGCTTCTCCAGCGACACCGGCGCCTGCGCGGAGCGCTTGATCGAGTCGACCTCTTCGGGGTCGATGCCCGTCACGTCCGCGATCTCCTCCGCGGTCGGTTCGCGGCCGAGCTCGGTGACCAGCTTGCGCTCGGCGCGGCCGATCTTGTTGAGCTTCTCGACCACGTGCACCGGGATGCGGATCGTGCGCGCCTTGTCGGCCAGCGCGCGGGCGATCGCCTGGCGGATCCACCACGTGGCGTACGTGGAGAACTTGAAGCCCTTGCGGTAGTCGAACTTCTCCGCCGCGCGCACCAGCCCGAGCGTGCCCTCCTGGATCAGGTCGAGGAACGGCAGGCCCTGGTTGCGGTAGTTCTTCGCGATCGACACCACCAGGCGCAGGTTGGACTCGACCATCTTCTGCTTGGCGTCGAGGTCGCCGCGCTCGATGCGCTTGGCGAGATCGACCTCCTCCTGGGCGGTCAGCAGCCGCACCTTGCCGATGTCCTTGAGGAACAGCTGCAGCGAGTCGGTGGTCATGTCCGGCTTGAGGTCGAGCGTCGCTTTCGCTTTGCGTCAACCCCGTTTGTCCGGGGCGCGCTCGACCTGCGAGGCCGCCGCGGTCGCCGGGTCGATGTCCTCGACGAGCTCGATCTCCGATTTCTCCAGGAAGCCGTGCAGCTCCTCGACGTCCGACTCGTCCAGATCCAGCTCTGAGGTGGCGGTGGAGATCTCCGCGAAGGTCAACACCCCGATCTGCTGGCCCTTCGCCAGCAGGCCCTTGATCTCATCGAGCTCCTGCAGTTCGACTACTGACATCGATTCCCGTTTCCGTTGAGCGTGTTCTCGAAATTGTCCTGGCCGCCCGCCCCGTCGCACCTGAGGCGACCCTGCCGGATGCACCGAGGACCTGCCCCGTCCGGCCGCAACCGAGGCGCGCCACCTTACAACCGAACGTGGACCCTATGCTAACGCTTCGCCGCCGTCTGTCCTTATGCGCGATGATGGCGGCGCATGACTCCTCCCAGCGCAACCGACAGGCCCCGCCGGCCTCAGCAGACCGGTGGACAACGGCAATCCCGCGGCCCCGAGGTAGACAACCCGGGCGTGCTGGGGAGCCTCCCCAGCACCCGCCCCCAGCGCCCCTCCGCCCGCCGCGCGAAGGCCCGTGCCAAACGAGGCGCGAGGACCCCGGTAGCTCCGGCTGCAAGCGCTCGCCCACGACGGACCACGAAGGCTGCGCCCAAGCCAGTCGAACCCCCGGTGCCCCCGCAGGGCTTCGAGGCCGAGGAACAGATTGAGCCGGGGCGTGCCGTGCAGCCGCCGAGCGGTACCGAGCTGGCGACCTCGGTGGCGGAGCTCATCGGAGAGCTCGCTCAAGCGGGGCTCTCCGCCGGGGAGCGGCTCGTGAAGGACGCCCTCCGGCGGTTGTCGGGCTGAGCCCGTCAGACTTTTTTCGCAAACTACAGGCGTCTGAGGTCTCTTCGAGACCGAGCGCCTCCTCTGACGACACACCCGTCCGCGAGCCCTATATACTTGCGCGCACGCCGAACCTCTGCGGCCCAGGTCGCGGAGGACGGGGGACCCAATGTGAACCGAGCGTCGGTTCACGGGGGCGAATCGGTCCGAACGGGACCGTAGCGCCGTAAGGCGCGAGCCCGTCAGCTCACCCCGTAGGCGCCGACACTCATGCGCACCGCTTTCTTCAGGTACGCCCTGTTGGCAGGGCTTTTGACCGCGTCGCTCGGCGCGGGCGTCCCTGTGGCGAGCGGCTCGCCCACCGGCGGAGCAGCCCCCACGCCGGCCTCCCCGGGCAAGCTCACGCTAGCGACGTGGTTCGGCCCCGGCCTCTACGGTCACGCCACCGCGTGCGGACAGACGATGAGCCCCACGATCGTGGGCGTCGCAAGCCGCACCCTGCCCTGCGGGACACTCGTACAGATCGGCTACCACGGCCACCTACTGACGGTGCCCGTGCTCGACCGCGGGCCCTACGGCCACAACGGCGCCACGTGGGACCTGACGCAGGGCGCCGCGCAGGCGCTCGAAATCAAGGAGACGGTGCGCGTCAGCACCCAGATCGTCGGCCACGTCGCAAACACCCCCACGCTCGGCGAACCCGAACCGTCCGCGTCGGGCGCGCCCTCCGCTGCGCTCGCGCCGGCCCCCACGGGGGCGACCGGCGGGGCTACCGCGGGTTGAGCGACTATGCCGCGTCGTCCGGCACTACCGGCCGCCCCATGGCACGCGCGGCGTAGAGGTCAACGTCCGCGTGGGCCGCAAGCGTCGCTGCCTCTTCGCCGTGGGCGGGGCACGCCGCAATGCCCACCGCCACCCCCAGCGGCTGACCGCGGTGGACGGCCGTGGCACACGCGGCGCGCGCCAGCCGCTCGGCGAGCGCACGCGCGCCGCCGGAGTCGGTCCGCGAGGCCGTCAACCACCAGCGGCCGTAGCTCTCGCGCACGAGCGCGTCAGCGGGACGCAGCTCTCGCTGGAACGCTGCCTCGACGCGGTCGAGCAGGCCCGTGAGCACGGCCGTGGGCTCCGCTCGGGCGAGCCGCTCCACGTCCAGCGCCTCGACCAGCAGCACCGCGAACGGCACCCCCTCCGCTCGGTGGCGTTCGAGGCTCGCCTCGAGCGAGTCGATCCACGCAACGGGACCCTCTCCGCTCTCACGGCGAGCGTCGTGGATCGCGATCTCCGGCGCCCCCGCAGGCACCGGTGGCTCCGCCGGCTCGTGCGCCGCAGACCGCTTCCACTGGGGCGCCGCGGGCCACTCTCGCTCGGTCGCCGGCTCCCGCTCGTTGGTTGCGTGCAGCTCCCACTCGGGTGACGACTCCTCGGCGGCGGCCACAGCCGCCAGGGCAGAGCAGACCTGCGCCAGGCGCTCGGCGAGCTCGGCCACCCGCGACGCGCCGGGCTGGCGCACCTCATCGTGTACCGCCTCCCACAGCACACCGCACAGCTCCTGCGCCGCTTGCGCGGCCCGGGCCAGGCGAGTCGGCGGCGACCCCTCATGGGAGTGAGCGAAACGAGGGGTTGGATCGGGAGGAAAGTCGCTCACTGAGCCTCTTGTATCAGAGGCAGCAGACACGAGCCGAGGTAGCCTGGGAGGCACAGTGGCGGATGCCCGCATAGCCAACCTGCGCGACTGCACCACCGTGGACGAGCACACCGGAGCGATGCGCTCGGTGCAGACCGCCGACGTGCTGCTGAGCGAGCGCACGCTGAGCGGGCTGTGGTCGCCCGAGAACCTGGAGCGGTTGGCGCGAACGTACTGGCGCTTCCTCACCCGCGTCACCGTGGGGCTCGTGCGGGTGCGCTACACCGAGCGGGAGCGCCTCGTGGTGCTGCTCTTCCGTCCGTTGACGCTGCTCGCGTTCAGCGCCCCCGAGTACGAGCTGGAGCCCGACCACGGCGTGGTGCGCTGGCGCATCATGCGGGGACTGCTGGTCGCTCGCGCCGGACGTGAGAGCAAGGGGCACCTGCAGATCGACGTGCGCCGCGTGCGGGGCGAGGGCTCGGGGGGAGAGAGCTTGAGCGCGGATGGCTCGAAGGGGGCGGCCCTGGAGGCGGAGGGCACGGCGCGCCTGCGCATCGCGGTGGAGGTCGCCAACTTTCACCCCGCGATCGCCTCGGGGCTCAGCCTCCGCCTCTACAACGCGACCCAGTCTCGCATCCACGTGTTCGTGACCAACGGCTTCCTGCGCTCGCTCGCACGCCTGAACCTCGCGGAGTCGCGGGTGGGGGTTCTCGCTCAGGACGGAGATGCGCAGGGTTCCGGAGTAGTCCTGCCCCGTGATCTGCGTCCGCCGGACGAGCCCCTAGAGCGCATCGAGAGATCCGACGGCACGGACTCCTCCCCGGTCCACTGGTCAGGCCGCCCCGCGGGCCGGTAGCACGGCCATCCAGCACACCACGCCCAGGTCGTCGACCGTGACCTTCGCCGGCAGCGGCGGCTCCTGCACCGGCCTCAGGCCGAAGCGCTCCACCGCCTCGACGACCTCTTGGGCGGCCACGTCGAGGTTGATCGTGCCTCCCTGCAGGCGCGACTCGATCGCTCCGAGCGCCTTGCGCACGGCCGAGCTGCGCCCCACGGAGAGAGCCTCCTCGGCCTCCTCTGCTCCCGGCGGAGACGCGACACCCGGATCGCGCAGGACACTCAACGCCCAGCGCTGGCGCGGTCCGATCGGCTGCTGCTCCTCGCGCAGATCCGCGCGCTCGTTGTGGTGGGCGACCACATCGGCCGACGCCACCTGCCAGGCGCGCTCGAGGTCGAGGTCCCCGAGGCCGTCCCCGTCCGGTTCGCCGCCAGCGGGGTCGATGCGGCGCAGGATCTCGAGGTCGCCGGCCTCCACCAGCTCCCCGTCGAGCTCGACGTAGCGCCAGTAGCGCCGCCCCACCTGCTCGCCCAGCGCGGGGGGTGTGCGCATCGCGAAGAACACGCCCGGGGGGCCGTTCGAGCGCCCCGCAGTGGTCTGGCGAAAGCACGCGCCCTCCCCCCACGGGAGGTTCTGCACGCGCTCGAGCTCGCCCTCTTGGAAGGCCCGCTCCAGCAGCCGCCGAAGCTGCTCGCCGAGGAACGCCCCGGACTCGACCTCCCCCTCGTCGAGCAGCTCGGCGTCGCCGTCCACAAGCCGCTGCGAGTAGGCGCGCAGCTCGTCGTAGGTCCGCTGCTCCTCCTGCGGGCTGCCCTCGATGACCTCGGACTCCATCCCGTACACGCCGGCGGCGACGATCTTTGCCTGGATGCGCGCCTCCAGGCCGAGCAGGCGCTCGAGCTCGCCCTGCTCGGGGAGCATCGTCGTGAGCAGCACCTCCTCGTGCGGCGAGCGCAGGCGGATCACGCGGCCGTTGCGCTGCACCACGCGCTGGGGGTTCCACGGCATGTCGTAGGAGACGACCGCCTGCGCCTGCTGGAGATTCTGGCCCTCGGAGAGCACGTCTGTGGAGAGCAGCAGGTCGACTGTCCCGTCGGGGGGTTCATAGCCCGGGCGCACAACGGTGTCCGGGGCGAAGCGTGCCAGTGCCGCCATGCGCTGGTCGGGGCTCGTCTCCTCACCGATCACGACGACCCGCTCGCGCCCGCCCACCCGTGCGGGGAGGTGTCGGTCGAGGTAGCGGACGGTCGCGCCGTAGGTCGCAAAGACCGCGACCTTCTCGGCTGGCGAGGTGTCGAGCAACTCGAGCAGCGCCGTCAGCTTTGGATCCTCGGCCGCGTCCAGCGCGGAGAGCTCCTCGCGGATCGCCTGTAGACGCTCGCAGTCCGCGCGCACCTCCTCGCCGTAGCGCGGATCGAACTCGGAGGTGGGCTGCCCCTCGGTGTCGGCGGCAAGCGTCTCCTCCAACCACACCGCCAGACCGGCGTCGCCGGCCTCCACGCGCGCGGCCTCGCGCAGCGCCGCGGAGGAGGGCACCTCTCCCGCTCCCACGCGCTGAGGAACGCTTCGTGAGCGGCGAGCATGTGCTCGACGGTCTCCAGGCACGCCGCCCAGCAGGACTCGAAGCGCTTGAGCACGCCCGAGCGCAGCAGCCCCGCGAGCTGTGCCTCGGCGGGCAGTTCACGCTGGGCGAGCTCGTAGGCGCTCGGCCGGTAGCGAGCCATCGTAAGCCCGTCGATCGCGGCCGCGATCCGGTCGAGCAGGCCCGGGTGGAAGGCGTCGAGGTCGTAGCGACGGGTCCTCAGCCGTGGGGTCGGGAAGCGCACCGGGGTGCCGTCCGCGAACTGCTGGGCGGCGTACTCAGATTCGATGAAGCGCCGGTCGCGCCGCACGCTGACCGCGTCGGCGAGCGGGAAGAGCACGTCGGGGCTGAGGTTCTCGGGGTCGCGCTCGTTGGCGCCGGCGGCGAGGAACAGCCCGCGCACCGAGTCGATCCCGTACGCCGCGAACGCCCGGTCGTGGCGCGCAAACAGCATCACGAGGTTGTAGAGATCCCACAGCCCGTTGTTGATCGGCGTGGCGGTGAGCAGCACGACCTGCTTGCGCGAACCGCCCAGCAGCCGCTCCATCGCACGGTGCCACGTGGTGTCCTCGTTGCGCAGCGCGTGCGCCTCGTCGACGACGACCAGGCGGTAGGCGTCCTTTTTGCTGTGCAGCACGCGCTGTCGGTTCGCGGCCTCCGGGACGAGCTGCTCGTCGGCGGCGAGCCGGTTGAACGAGACGACCTGCGCGGGCAGGCGCGCCTGGTGGATGCGCTCTTCCCAACGCGGCGCGAGCTGGGCGGGCGCGACGACGAGCGCGTAGACGCCGGACTCCCTGGTGCGCTCCTCGACGAACGCGAGCCCGATCTCCGTCTTGCCGGTGCCGACGCCGTCGGCGTAGACGACGCCGCCGTGGCGCTCACAGATCACGCGGGCGCGCTCGTAGCCGTCTTCCTGAAAGCGCGCGAGCTGCAGCTCGGTCGGGCGCGACGCGCGCGTGGGCTCGTCCAGCGGCGGCTCCTGGAGCTCCAGCAGCGCCCGCAGGTAGATCGTCTGCGGGTCGAGCAGGCCCGGGTCGGGAAACAGCAGCTCGTCCAGGTCCCGCTCGTAGTCGATCGCGCGCTCCCACAGCGTGTCGAACCACTCGACGGCCTGATTGGCGACCGCGGGATCGTAGTTGGCAACGCCCAGCTCGAGGTTACGGGCGAGGCCCGCGCCGGTGAGGTTCGCCGAGGTCACGAGCGCCACCCGCGCGTCCGGGGCGTCCCCGAAGAGGTACGCCTTGCCGTGCAGGAACTGCTCGACGAAGCGGCGCACCTGCACCTCCGGGCGCTCGAGCCACTCCCTCACCGCCTCCAGGCGTCGCGCCGCGCGCGAGGGGGGAAAGCGCGAGAGGTCGCGCTCGTCGCGCAGCCGCTCGCGGTGCTGCTCGAACAGCCCGAGGGGCAGCTCCGCCCCCAGCGCCGGGGCGGGCTGCGCGCCGATCAGCAGCCGTGTCGGGCGGCCGTCGGCGAGCGCCGCGAGGTGGTGCAGCCCGCCGAGGTTGACGAAGCCGGTGGCGACCGCCAGCGCGTGGTGGGCCGGCACGTCGCCGACCAGGTACGTAAGCGCCTGCGCGTGGTCGCGGGCGGCCTCGAAGTTGTCCAGCACATGCGGGCGAGCGGCGAGGAGCGAGTTCGGGGGGACATTGGGCGCGTCGGACACCAGCGTCTACCCCAGCTCGGCGAAGCGTGCGCGCACGCGGTCGCGGTAGGCCGCGGGCACCGCGTCGAGGGTGAAGTCGGAGAAGACCACCTCCAGCTCCTCGGCGGTCAAGTCCCACGCGCGGGCGACGCGCGCGTCGATGTCGACGCGGAGGGCTTCACGCTGGGCGGGGTCGAGCGGGCCGTACTCGACGCCTGTCGCGGCGGCGAACTCGGCGAAGCGCTCGTCCACGCAGGAGAGGCGAGCGGCGTCGGCTGCCAGCGCGGCGAAGGTGTCGTCGTTGAGCTTAGGGACTCGCAGGCCCTCCAGCACGAAGAAGTTGAGATGTATCTCGACGAAGCGGCGTGCCTGCCAGTCGAAGGGGAGACTGTTGAGGATGGCCAGACATGCAGCTTCGGCTTGCCGGTCGTTCTCTATAAACGCAAGGTATGGCGCCGTGTTGGTAAGGAAGTGCAACGGGGGGATCAGGCAGGCACGTACAGTGCGAGAGTCGGTTGCCCTGCTGACATCCCTGAACGCCACCCGCGCTCGCTCGATAGTGCGTGCGACCGCCCCGCTGCGATCGTCTACCGATGTGATTCCCGCGAGGAGCGAATCGCTCCCGGGACGCGACTTGCGTGCCTTTGCTAACGCCGCTTCACTCTCTGGGCAGATACGCTCACCAAGCCCACGCGGATCGTACTGGTCAAAGCTCTCACCCTTCCACAACGGCCGGCCCTTAGTTGCACTCTGCCACAGGTGCGCGTCGTTGGTCTCGTCGAACTCACGAACCGGGAAACAACGACCTCCGCCCATAGGAAGTGGCTCTGTTTCGCGCAACTTACCGAGGAGATCGGCACTGGCTTGATCGGGAAGAAGCGGAATCTCCAAGAACCGCCCAAGCGCTGCCCGCTGCAGCCGCAGGCCAGGACGTTCAATCTGCGCAGTGAGCTCTGGTGCCGACGACGCGACGCCTGCGACTTCGAATACGTCCCCAGCGCCATCCCGATGCGCGATCAACAACGCCACCGAGTACTGGGGGTGAATGTCAAACGCCCATGAACGCCTGTTCAGCAGGAAGTCGATCCGCTCCGGCGGCGCATTGTCGAAAAGCCACCCGCGAAAAGCCGCCGAACCCTTCGCAGCGAAAACATTTCGCGGAAGCACCACTCCGATCGCACCACCGTCGCCTACAAGCTGCCCGTAACGCTGGCAGAAGAGCTTGTAGATGTCGGGGTCGCCCGGGGATGTTTTGAACTCGCTCGTCGCCGCAAAGTAGCGTCGCAACGCAGCCATGTGTTCCCTGCTCGCCTCATACCACTCGATCAGCTCGGGGCGTTCAGCGAGCAATTCGCCCAACACAGCCTCACGTGTGCTCTGCGACAGCGCGCGCAGTCCCGGTCGGTAGCGAGCATAGAAGGCCAGTTCCTCCACCGTGACCTCCTCCCAAGGCGGATTCCCCACCACCGCGTCGAACCCCGGTCGCTCGCGCGCGAAGACCTCGGCAAACGCCAGCGGCCAGTGCAGGAAGCGCTCACGCTCAGCCACGAGGTCGGCCGCCGGCGACAGCGGCGTGCTCGCCCCGGCCAGCACTTCGGCTCCTTGGCGCAGCGCCTCGTCGCGCGTACTCTCCACGCCAAGCGGCTCGGCCGTCCACAGGTTGAAGAGCCGCCGCGCGCCGGCCTCCTTCTCGCGCAGCTGCGCGTCCGCCGCACGGCTGGCCGCGACCAACTCGGGGGTCGTGTCGTCGATCGCGCGCAGCTCCGCCGCGGCCCGCCCGGCTTCGCCGATCGCCTGCACGAGCGCGTCGCCGAAGAGGGTGCCCTCGCCGACATCCTCCGCGCGCGCCACGCCGATCAGGGAGTTACCCCGCTGCACGTTGTGGTCGAGGTACGCGAGGGACAGACCGGGCACGAACGTGGAGAGCCATAGCGAGACCTTCGCGATCTCTACGCCCATCGCGGAGAGGTCCACTCCGTAGACGCACCGCTTGAGCACCAGCCGCTTGAGCAGCGCCGTGTCTTCAACGCCCGCTCCGTACGCGGCGGCCTTGGCGCGCAGCGCTTCGAGCTGGGCGCGCACCGCAGGGAGCGCCACCTCGCCGAGCAGCGTGGCCAGCTGGTCGGCGAGCTCGTCCACGACCTCCACCAGGAAGTGGGCGCTGCCGCACGCGGGGTCGAGCACGAAGAAGTCGAACGCCTTCTCCGCGGCGGCGCCGGGGTCGGTGGCGGCCAGCGCCCGCACCTCCTCGATGTGGCGCTCGAAGGCCGGGCCGACCGCGCGGCGAACGAGGTGGCGCACGAGCTCGGTGCGTGTGTAGTAGACGCCCGCGCTCTTGCGCCCGCCCTCGTTGGTGAGCCACAGCAGCTCGCCCGCGCGGGCGTCGGGCTCGGCGTCCCCGTCGGGCGCCACGTAGCGGTCGGCGTGCGCGTCGTAGGCGTAGTCGCGGTCGGCCAGCGACAGCCGCAGCGAGAGCAGGCCCTCGTAGATGTAGCCAAGGTGGCCGATCTCCAGGCTCGAGAAGTCAACGCCCACCGAGTGGTCCTCGGCGTTGCGGGCGAGCGCCACCAGCGCGGGGCCGAGCGCGGCGTCGGGGATCGCGGCCGCCTCGAGCGTCGCGGCGCCCGCGACCGCGTCGGGAGCGAACAGGTCGCCGTTGTAGGGGGGGAGGTCCCACGCCCGGTGGCCCGTGCGCATCCGCTTGACGAGCGCCGCCACGTCGTCCCACAGCGCGCACGCTACGGGGTCGGGGGTGTCACTCTCCTCGTATGCGCGCTCGCACACGCGCGTGAGGCTCTTGGCGCGGTACGTCGGGTTGGTGACCGGCAGGTGCCCGGCGCTCTCGGCGTAGAGCAGGAACAGCGCGCGGAACACCCACAGCAGTGCCGCGCCCTCGAGCTCCTCGCGCACCGCGTCCTCGCCGAGGTCGCGGCCCTCGGCCTGCGCCCAGCAGCCAAGCTCGCGGCCGAGGACCGGCAGCACGTCCTGGCGCAACACCCGGTCCAGGCGCAGCCGCAGCTCCTGGCCGTAGTCGCGCGCCTCCTCGAGCACCGTGCGCAACTCCCCCTGCGCGAGGTACCGCGGCGCGAGCAGGCCGAGCAACGGGCGGCGGTCGGGCTCGAGCGCTGCGGCGTCCAGCTCCAGGTAGCTCGTGGTGGCACCCGCCTCCGCGCGGCCCGCCGTGAGCAGCCGCAGCCGCGGGCCGGCCGCCAGGATCCCGTAGGGGGCGCCCAGCGCTCGACACTGCGCCACGAGAGCACCCTCGGGGAGGCGGCCTTCGTCGTCGAGGCGCGCAAACAGCCACGCGTTGGCGCGCGGGTGCACCACGATCGCGGGCCGGCCTTCGAACCGGGCGAGGTAGCCGGCCGGCTTGAGCTGCTCGACGGTGTAGCCGAGGTCGCCGAGCAGCTCCCGCCAGCCGGCCCGGTTGATCCCCTCGACCAGCGTCTGGAGCTCCGCCCACCGTGGCTGCTCCGGCAGACGCTCGCCGTACAGGTGCTCGGTGCCGAGCCCGCGCACGCGTAGGCCGGCGATCCGCTCGGCGTCGAGGCGCTCGAGCTCTTCGATCACCAGGCGCACCGCCTGCAGGCGCTTGAGCGAGAGCGTGCGCCGTGCCACCTCCAGCAGCGACTCGCTGCGCACTCGCCGCATGACCCCGTCGCCCTGCGGCCCCACCACGCGCACGAAGCCGGGGTGCTCGGGGTCCTCGGCGAACAGCACGAGCGGTGTCGCCCCGCCACCCTGACGGCGTTTCCACACCGCTCGCAGCCGCGTCTCCTCGGCCGCTGTCGAGCACCCGTACTCGATGCCCCCGAGCAGACGGCTCGCGACGATCCCCTCGCCCTCGCCGCCCGCGTCCCTGGAGCCCGGCAGCGCAGTCAACCCCTTGAGCAGCTCAGACGCGTTCACGGCGCGCAGCACGGAAAGCGGTGCACGGCGCGAGCGTACCGTAGGGCGCGGCGGGGCCAGCGTGGAGGGCATGGCGGCAACGTTAAGCCGCGCTTGGGATGGAACGCCAGCGCGGTGCGCCCGAGGCCGCTACCCGAACCGCGCGTCGCCGTAGATCTCGCGCAGCTTCGCGCGGTCGTGGCGCGCGTGGACGCGGCGCACCGTGCCCGAGCGGGTGCGCATCACGAGCGACTCGGTGGTCGCTCCGCCCGCGGAGGGGTACCGCACGCCCTGCAGCACGTCGCCGTCGGTGATGCCGGTGGCCGAGAAGAACACGTCCTCGCCCGCCACGAGGTCGTCGCGGTCGAGCACCCGTTGCAGGTCGTAGCCGGCCTCCAGGGCGGCGCTGCGCTCCTGCTCGTCGCGGGGCCACAGGCGCCCCACCAGCTGGCCGCCGAGGCACTTGATCGCGGCCGCGGAGATCACTCCCTCGGGGGTGCCCCCGATGCCCCACAGCAGGTCCACCGGGGAGCGTTCGGTGACTGCGAGCAGCGACGCGGACACGTCGCCGTGGGGGATCAGCCGCACGCACGCTCCCGCCTCGCGGATCTCCCTGATGCCCTGCTCGTGGCGGGGGCGGTCGAGCACGACCACCTTCACGTCCCCGACCTCGCGGCCCTTACGCTTTGCAATCAGGGCGACCGTCTCGGCCAGCGGGCGGTCGAGGTCGAGCAGGTCAGCCACGTCGGGGGCGCCCGCCATCTTCTCCATGTACACGCACGGGCCGGGGTCGAACATCGTGCCGCGGGCGGACAGCGCGATCACCGCCAGCGCGCTCGGCATCCCGTGGGCCGCGAGCGTGGTGCCCTCCAACGGGTCCACGGCGATGTCCACCTCCGGTGGCGAGCCGTCGCCGATGTGCTCGCCGTTGGCCAGCATCGGGGCCTCGTCCTTCTCGCCCTCGCCGATCACCACCACGCCGTCCATCTGCACCGACTGCAGCGCGTAGTGCATCCCGTCCACGGCGGCCTGGTCGGCGGCCTCCTTGTCGCCTTTGCCGACGAGCCGTGCGGCGGCGAGCGCGGCGGCCTCGGTGACGCGCACCAGCTCGAGCGCGAGGTTGCGGTCGGGACGCTGGTGAGTGGGGTCGGGGCTCAAATGGATACCTTTACGTGCGCGTGTGCCTGCAACCTACACCAGAGGAGGAGTTGTGAGTCAGATCGGGTTCGTCGGGATGGGGCGCATGGGCGGCGGCATGGCGCACCGCATCCTCCGTGACTCCGCGCACGAGGTGGTCGTGTTCGACGCCGACCGCGCCGCCGTCAAGCGCGCGAGCGCCACCGGTGCCGTCGGCGTGGCGTCGCTCGCCGCGCTCGTCAAACGACTGCAGCCGCCCCGGATCGTGTGGGTGATGCTGCCCGCCGGCGAGGTCACCCAGAGCACGATCGACCGGCTGGCCAAGCTGCTCGACCGCGACGACACCATCGTTGACGGCGGCAACACGCAGTGGACCGAAGACAAGCGCCGCGCCGGGGAGCTCAAGAAGAGCGGCCTGCACTACGTCAACGTGGGCACCTCCGGGGGTGTGTGGGGCCTCGAGGTCGGCTACTGCATGATGGTCGGCGGGCCCCCCAAGGCTGTCAAGCGACTGGCCCCGTTCCTTGACGTGCTCGCCCCCCCGACCTCCGAGGAGAGCCTCGCCGCGGTCGGCCCGCGCGGGTGGCTGCACTTCGGGCCCGCCGGCGCCGGGCACTTCGTCAAGATGGTCCACAACGGCGTCGAGTACGGCCTCATGCAAGCGTACGCCGAGGGCTTCGACCTGTTCGACAAGTGCGAGTACGAGCTCGACAACGCCAAGATCGCCCACCTCTGGGGGCAGGGCTCGGTGGTGCGCTCGTGGCTGTGCGAACTGGCCGCGCGCGCGTTCGAAGCCGACGGCAACGACCTGCACACGCTGAGCGGCTACACCGAGGACTCCGGCGAGGGGCGGTGGACGATCGCCGAGGCCACCGCGCGCGACGTGCCCACGCCCGCGATCACCGCCTCACTGTACGCGCGCTTCTCCTCCCGCGGCAACGGCGACTACGCCAACCGCGTGCTGGCCGCGCTGCGTAACCAGTTCGGCGGGCACGCGGTGAGGAAGAGCGGATGAGCACGCGCGCTCGTGGAGCGGGACACGGAGGACCGAAGCCGGGAGACACTCGCCTTCGGCTCGCATCCCCGTTTCGGCCAGCGCGCACTTCGCCTGGTCAACGTGCAGACACGCGCGGACGATCCCCCCTGCCCACCCTCCCGCACACCACGCGCTGCGGGCCCCCTCGCTCGCCGGTCGGCTCGTGAGCACGCTCGAGCAGGCGCCGGACAACCCCCTCGTCGAGGGCCTGGAGCGGCTGCCCGTCGCCCCCACCACGCTCGTCATCTTCGGCGCCACCGGCGACCTCGCGCGGCGCAAGCTGCTGCCCGCGCTCTACAACCTCGCGCACGAGGGGGCGCTGCCGGAGCGCTTTCACCTCGTGGGGGTCTCGCGCAAAGAGAAGGAGCGCGACGACTACCGCGCCGAGTGCGAGCAGGCGATCCGCTCCTTCTCGCGCCGTCCCCCCGACGAGGACGTGCTCGCGGGGCTGCTCGCGCACGTCAAGTACGTGCCCGGCACGTTCGACGACGACCGCGTTTACCGGGAGCTCGCATTCGTGCTCGACCGCTTCGACGAGCGCGCGGGTGAACCGCTCAACCGCGCCTTCTACCTCTCGACGGCGCCCGAGTTCTTCCCGGTGATCGTCGAGGCGCTGGGCGCGGAGGACCTCAACCGCCACGCCGGCGCCGAGGTGCGGGTCATCATCGAGAAGCCGTTCGGCACCTCGCTCGCCGAGGCCGCCGAGCTCAACCGCCGCGTGCTGGACGTGTTCGACGAGTCCCAGGTCTTCCGCATCGACCACTACCTCGGCAAGGAGACCGTCCAGAACATGTTGGCGTTCCGCTTCGCCAACGGTCTGTTCGAGCCGCTGTGGAACCGCAACTACATCGACTCCGTGCAGCTCACCGCCGCCGAGGACATCGGCATCGGCTCCCGCGCCGGCTACTACGACCACTCCGGGGCGCTGCGCGACCTGATCCAGAACCACATGCTGCAGCTGCTCTGCCACGTCGCGATGGAGCCGCCCGTGAACTTCACCGCCGAAGAGGTGCGCAACGAGAAGGTCAAGGTGCTGCAGGCGATCCACGCCCCCACGGAGGCGGACATCGCCGAGATGGCCGTGCGCGCGCAGTACGCCGCGGGACACTCAGGCGGGGAGGACGTGCCCGGGTACCTGGACGAGGAGGGCGTGCGGGCGCACTCGAACACCGAGACGTTCGCCGCGCTGCGCCTGGAGGTGGACAACTGGCGGTGGGCGGGGGTGCCCTTCTACCTGCGCGCCGGCAAGCGTCTCGCGCGCAAGATCACCGAGATCGTGATCACGCTCAAGCCCGTCCCCCACCTCGCCTTCGACCAGACGGGTTCGCTCGGGATCCGGCCCAACCAACTGATCCTCACGTTGCAGCCCAACGAGGGTGTCACCCTGCAGCTCGGCGCCAAGATCCCCGGCACGCGCATGTTGATCCGCCCCGTCAACATGGAGTTCCTCTACGGCACCGCCTTCCTCTCGCAGTCACCCGAGGCCTACGAGCGGCTGATCATGGACGCCATGCGCGGAGACCCCACGCTGTTCACCCGCAACGACGAGGTCGAGGCGCAGTGGGAGATCTGCGACCCCGTGGTGCGCGCCTGGGAGGCCGCGCCGGGGCCGCTGCCTCAGTACGAGGCCGGCTCCCAGGGCCCCGCGGAGGCCGCGGGCCTGCTGCGCGAGGGCCACGCCTGGCGCGCGATCTGATGGGTGCAGGGCCGCCTTCTACACACGTGCCGCCGGCCCTCGGGCCGGCCGTGACGGGCGGGCGTTCCGAGCGCGTGCGTGGAGAGGCCCCCTGATGCCCGCGGTCTCCGACGCCGTCTGGAGTGCCCAGGGCACCACCCCCGACGCGATCGAGGCTGCGCTGCGGGCGATGCTCGCCGAACGCCACGCCGAGCACGGCGGCTACGTCCCGGCGCGCGCGCTCAACATGATCGCGTTCGTGGACCACGCCTGGAGCGGGGAGATCGCCAACCGCCTGCGCGGGGTCGGGCGCTTTCACGCCTCGCGCCTGGTCGTGCTCTCCTACGAACCCGGCCGCACCGCTCTCGACGCGCTCGCCACCGTTGCCTCCGAGGGCGACCCGCGACCGGGCGAGCTGACCCTGCTGCGCGAGACGGTGGTGGTGGAGCTCGGCGACCGCCACCTCGACGACCTCTACACGATCGCCGACCCGCTCGTCGTGTCCGACCTGCCCACCCTGCTGTGGTCCCCCCACGGCCACCCCGAGGTGATGGACGAGCTGCTCGGGCTCGCCCAGGCGGTGCTGGTCAACTCCGTCGACGAGCCCGTCTGGCGCGACGCCGTCGAGCGGGCCGGGATGCTCTCCGAGCGCGCCTACGTGGTGGACCTCGCCTGGCTGCGGTCCACCCCGTGGCGCGAGCGCCTCGCCACCGCCTTCGACCCCCCGCAGCTGCGCCGCGAGCTGTCGCTGCTGCAGACGCTCACGATCCGTCACCACCCCGACTCCACGATCTCCGCGCTGCTGCTCGTCGGCTGGCTCGCCTCCCGCCTCGGCTGGGACGTGCCCCCGCTGACGGTACGCGAGGACGCGCTCACCGGCGTGGGCCGCACCCGCCGTCAGGACGTCGCGCTACGCCTGCTCGCCGCCCCCGAGCTGTCGGTGCGGGGCCTCGCCGGCCTGACGCTCGAGACCGCCGGCGGCTGGCGCCTGCGTCTCGACCGCGGGCCCGGCGGCCTGCACGCCTTTCGCTCCGACCCCGGGGGCGTGGAGCGAGAGTGGACGCTGCTCGGTGCCTCCCGCGGAGAGGCTGGCATCCTCGGCGAGGGCATCCGTCAGGCGCTCTTGCGCGACCCCACCTACGCGCCCGCCCTGGCGGCGGTGGCGCAGATGGCGCCGTGACCCGCCTGCTCACCTTTGCCGACCCCGAAGCCGCGGCCGTGCACGCCGCGACGGAGCTCGCGCGCCTCCTGCAGGAGGCCGTGGACGTACGCGGGGTCGCACACCTCTCGCTCGCCGGCGGCTCGACCCCCCGTCCGGCCTACTTTCTGCTCGCCGGCATGCTCGACGACTGGTCCGCAGTCGAGCTGTGGTACGGCGACGAGCGCTGCGTCGGACCAGAGGACCCGGAGAGCAACCACCTCCTCGTGGCCTCCTCGCTGCTCGCCGGCCTCCCTGACGCCCCGCTGGGCCCGTGTGAGCACCGCATCCTCGGCGAGCTCGGCCCCAAGGCGGCCGCGCGCGCGTACGAGGCGCTCCTGCGCACACGGGTGACCCCCGCCGAGGAGGGTGGTCTGCCCGCGCTCGACGTCGCGCTGCTCGGCCTCGGCGAGGATGGGCACACCGCCTCGCTGTTCCCCGGCTTTCCCGAGGTGGACGACGACTCCGGCGCGCTGTGCCTGCCCGTGCGCGACGCGCCCAAGCCCCCGCCTGAGCGGGTGACGCTCAGCCTGCCCGTGCTGCGCGCCGCGCGGTGCTCCCTGCTGCTCGTCACCGGCGCCGGCAAGGCCTCCGCGCTCGCCGCCGTCCTCGCGGGACCTGACCCCCGGGTGCCCGCGAGCCTGCTTGGCTCCGAGCGCCTGCTTGTCGTGGCCGATGCCGCCGCCGCGAGCGCTTCCTGACGTTCGGAACGTGGGTATCGAGGCGTGAAGTGAGCCAGACGGGCGCAAACGTCGTACTCTGCATTGAGTAGGCGCTCGGAGCCCATGGCCCGCACCGTTCCCCACCACACCGCCGCGCCCCTTCCGCTCGCCGCAGAGACGCTCGCTGCGTTGGACGGCGTTCGGCTCGACACGCTCGCGCTCGTCGCGCACCTCTCCGACGAGGAGCTCGCCCGCGCGCACTCGCCGCTCATGAGCCCACTCGCCTGGGACCTCGCCCACATCGCCGCCTACGAGGACCTGTGGCTCGCCCACCGCCACGCCGGGCTGGAGCTGCTGCGACCCGACCTCGCCGAGCGCTACGACGCCTTCGAGACCCCGCGCGCCGTGCGGGGGTCCGTCGAGCTACTCGACGCGCCCGCCGCGCGCGCCTACCTGGAGGCTGTCCGCGAGCGCGTCGCCGGCGCGATCCTGCGCGAAGGGGTCGGCGACGGCCTGCTGCACGAGCTGGTCCTGCGCCACGAGCTGCAGCACACCGAGACCATGCGCCAGACGATGGCCCTCGCCAGGCTGCTTCCGCCCGGGGAGCCCCGCCTGTGGCCGCTTGATGGAGAGGACGGATGGCTCGAGCTCCCCGCCGGGGCCTTTTTGATGGGCGCCCCCCCCGCCCCCGGTCCCGAAGGATTCGCGTACGACAACGAGCGCCCCCGCCACGTCGCGCGGACCGGCGCGTTCCGCATCGCCCTGCGACCCGTCACCAACGCCAGTTGGCTGCGCTTCGCCGAGGGCGGTGGCTACGAGCGGCGTGAGTGGTGGTCCGCGGAGGGCTGGGCCTGGAAGGAGGAGTACGACCTCACCCACCACCACACCGCCGCCGTGGCCTCTGGCGACGCAGGGTGGCTCCAAGGGGCGGGCAGGCTCCTAGGGGCGGGCGGGCTCCCAGTCGTTCACGTCAGCTGGTTCGAGGCCGACGCCTTCGCCCGCGCGCACGGTGCGCGGCTGCCCACCGAGGCTGAGTGGGAGCGGGCGGCGACCTGGGACCAGCCGGCGCTCGAGGAGCCCGGCCTGCGGGGGAACGGCGGTGGGACGGGGGGGAGCGCCGGCCCGGAGTCGGCAGGGCCCGCCGGCGGGGCGCTGGAGGGCGTCGGACAGGTGTGGGAGTGGACCGCGAGCCCCTTCCGCGGCTACCCCGGGTTCGTGGCGTACCCCTACCGGGAGTACTCCGAGGTGTTCTTCGGCGACGCCTACCGCGTGCTGCGCGGCGGCTCCTGGGCGACGAGCCCGCGCGTCGCCGGTCCCACCTTCCGCAACTGGGACCTCCCCCAGCGGCGCCAGATCTTCGCGGGCCTGCGGCTTGCTCAGGACGTCCAGACACGTCCTCAGGGCGGGGAGGCCTGATGGAGCCGGTGCGCGACCCCTCCCGGGCGGAGGCCATCCAGATCGACTCCCACCTCGGCGGCGCCGAGGAGCGCACGCTCGCCGAGGACGTGCTCGACGGGCTCACGCGGCCTTTCAAGGAGCTGCCCCCCAAGCACTTCTACGACGCCCGTGGGGCCGCGCTGTTCGACCGCATCTGCGAGCTGCCCGAGTACTACCCCACCCGCACCGAGCGCGGCATCCTGCACGACACCGCCGACGAGCTCGCCGCGCTGACCGGGGCCGTCGAGCTGGTCGAGCTCGGCTCCGGCACCGCCGCCAAGACGCGCGTGCTGCTCGACGCGCTGCACCGCGCCGGGACGCTCGAGCGCTACGTGCCCGTCGACGTCACCGAGCAGATGGTGCGCGACTGCGCCGACGAGCTCACGCTGGAGTACCCCGGCCTGCGCGTGCACGGGGTGATCGGCGACTTCGAGCGCCACCTCGACCGCGTGCCACCAGCCGCCGGTCCCCGGCTGGTGGTGTTCCTCGGCGGCACCATCGGCAACTTCCCCCCCGGCTCGCGCCGGCGCTTCCTGCGCGACATCGCCGGTCTACTCGGGCCGGACGACCACCTGCTGATGGGCACCGACCTCGTCAAGGACCCCGACGTGCTCGAGGCCGCCTACGACGACGCCCAAGGCATCACCGCGGAGTTCAACCGCAACGTCCTGCACGTCCTCAACCGCGAGCTCGACGCCGACTTCGAGCCCCGCGACTTCGACCACATCGCGCTGTTCGACGACCGCCACGAGTGGATCGAGATGCGCCTGCGCGCGCGGCACGCGCACACCGTCACCGTGCGCGCCCTGGAGCTCGACGTGCACTTCGACGCCGGCGAGGAGCTGCGCACCGAGATCTCCGCCAAGTTCACCCCCGCGAGGCTGCGCGGCGACCTCGACGCCGCGGGCCTCGAGCTCGTGCGCTGGCTCGCCGACCCCGAGGACCTGTTCGCGCTAACGCTCTCGCGGCCGCGGGGGTGAGGGCCCGCGCCGCCACCAGGTGCGTGAGCTGACCCGTTCCCGCGGTTCCCCCCAGTCCTGGTTTCGCAGCCAGTTTGTTGTAGGGTCCCCGCCGACCATGCAGATCGAGGGCACCTCAGCGATCGTCGTCGGCGGCGCCTCCGGGCTCGGCGAGGCGACCGTGCGCCGCCTGCACGCCGCCGGGGCGCTTGTCACGATCGCCGACGTCAACGCCGAGAAGGGCGGTACGTTGGCCTCCGAGCTGGGGCTCGAGTTCGTGGCGTGTGACGTCCGCGAGGAGGCGCAGGTCCAGGGGGCCGTTGAGCGCGCTGCCTCTGTCGAGGGCGGGCTGCGCATCGCCATCTGCTGCGCCGGCACCGGCTGGGCGCAGAAGGTCGCCGGCTCGAAGGGCCCCCACCCGCTGCTGCCGTTCGAGACGATCCTGCAGATCAACCTGATCGGCACCTTCAACGTGCTGCGCTTCGCCGCCACCGCGATGCTCGCGCTCGAGCCGCGCGGCGAGGATGGCGAACGCGGGGTGTGTGTAAACACCGCCTCCATCGCGGCCTTCGACGGCCAGGTCGGGCAGATCGCCTACTCCGCCTCCAAGGGCGGCGTCGTCGGCATGACGCTTCCCGCCGCCCGGGACCTCGCGCAGTACGGGGTCCGGGTCTGCACGATCGCCCCCGGGCTGTTCGACACCCCGCTGCTCGCCGCGCTGCCCGAGGAGGCACGCCAGAAGCTCGGCGCCGGCGTCCCCTTCCCCCAGCGCCTCGGCCAGCCGGACGAGTACGCGCAGCTTGCGGCTCACATCGTTGAGAACCCCATGCTCAACGGCGAGGTCATCCGGTTGGACGGGGCGCTGCGGATGCCTCCGCGCTGAGCAGCCGCCGGCTCGTCCGCTGGATCGCGCATGACAGCGTGTAGGCACGCCCGCTCGCATGTCGTCGTACGGCAACAGAGCGCGCTTGTCGGCGAACGCTGACAATGGCTGGTCGTCCGAAGGGACAGCGCGCCGCGTATTGCGCCTCGGTAGCATCTTGCAGACATTAATCTGAGTCGTTGGGCATCTTGGGTAGAATGAGGTCGTGAGCACTCCAGCCAAGAACCCCTCAAAGACCCCTCTGCTCTCGCCCGGTCACGAGGCAGAGTGGGCGGCGCTCAACGAGGAGAAGCGCCGCGCCCTGACGCCGCCCGCCGATACGCCGATCCGCGAGTTGCTCAGGCGCGGGCAGCACCTTCTCGGCCCAGGCGGCATGGCTGCTGCGAGCCGTCGAGCGAGCCGATGGCAGCCCTCGATCCTGAGCTCGACGTTGCTGTCGCCGCAATGGTCGCCGAGGATGCCCGTTTCGTCATAGTCGGCGGCTTCTCGGTCATCGCCAACCGCTACGTCCGGGCGACCGAGGACATCGACTTCCTGGTCCCCGACGACCCTGATAACGACCGGCGTGTGCTGGCCGCCCTCCTCGAGCTCGACGGAGTGCGCCTGCGCGACGACGCCCCGCTTCGCGAGAAGCACCTGCTCGACCAGACGCATCTGCGAGCAAAGACGCGCGCCGGCGTAATCGACATCATGCGCGGCGGGCTGCCCCCGCTCGACTACGAGACCGTCGAGGCACGCGCGATGCGCGCGGCGGATGACGGGTTCGAGTTCCTGGTCGCCGGCTTGAGCAGCATCGTGGGCTTCAAGCGCCTTGCCGGTCGCCCCCGGGATCGAAACGACCTGATCGGTTTGGCGGAGATCCACGGCGAGCTCCCGATCGAGCCGATCCCGGGGCTCGACACCTGAGTTCGTGAGCTGCGCACCCCTCTACTTCTTGCGCTTGCCGTGGGCTCTGTGGGTGGCCTTCTTGGGGCAGCCGGTGACGGCGATGGTCGTGTTCCGGCGGATCACCACATTGTCCTGCGAGCGGAATTCGTTCGGCATCACGAGCTTCTTGACCTTGCACAGGTTGCGGGGCGCCGCGAGGGCGGAGTTGGGGCCCTCCGGCAGCGTCAGTTCGAAGGAGCCGACGGGGACGTCCGGGACGGTCTTGAACGTGGAGCTCGTGATCCCATGCTTGCTGATGAACGTCGTGCCGACGAGGTCCACGGTGACGCCGTAGCCCTGCAGGACGACGATCAGGCTCGGGAACGCTTCGCCGCCGTGCGAGACGAAGTACGCCGGGCCTTCCAGCGGCACCGGCAGGATCGGCGTGAGCGCCTTCGCGTGCCCGACCACGGAGGCCGCCGGGCAGTTCGCGGGGTTCGCTTCGAACGTCGCGGCCACACACGCCTTCTGCAACGTCTTCAGCCGCGAGGGCAGCTGCTTGGGCAGTTCGACTTTGACCTGCGCGATGTTGACCTGGGTGCCCTGCGGCGCTTTCGGGAAGCTCAGCTTCGCGGTGAGACTCGCGCCGTCCGCGCGGCTCGTCTTCGCGGACGTCGAGACCTTCAGCGCGGGGTCGAACGCCAGCGCGGCGCAGTTGGTCGCCTGGAAGTGGTAGCTCTGCCGGGAGGTCATTCCCTGGGTGCTCGACAGCGTCCCCGCGACGCTCATCGGTTCGCAGCTCGTCGGATTGAACACGAATTCCGGGTGGTTGATGTTGACGTTGACGGTCTTGACCTGGAACGGGATGCCGTCCTTCATCGTCGGCAGCGCCCCGTTTGACACCGTCAGCTGCGCCGTGTGCGGGTCCACTTTGACAGTCGCGCGGACCACTTCGCAATCGCACGGGCCGCCGCCGAAGTCGAACGGGCCGGCCCGCTCCGGGACGTCGATCGAGAGGCCAAACGGCGCGCCGTCGTACGGGCCGGTCAGGTACACCCGGCCGCCTTTGATGAAGTACGGTTCGGGACCCGGCCCGGCGCCCGCAGTCAGTTCGCCGATCTGGCTCGCTTCCGGGCACGTCCCTTCCGCGGCCTGCGGTTCCCCGCACAGCGGGACCTTCGCAAGGTTGCCCGACACGCCCGGGGGCATCGTGACCGTGAGCCCGCCGAGATCCTCGTCGGTGTCCTGGCGGGCGAACGTGACAGTCAACGGGCTGTACCCGCCGGCCTGGTTGCTCGTCGTGCCCGCTTCGAACGACGGGTCGAACCTGGGTGGCTGGCAACCGGTGATTTCGAACGGGAAGCTCGACGGCGTCGCCGCCGGCTCGAACGGCGCGGTCCACGGGGTCAGTTCGCTTTCGGCGCTGTACCCGATCGGTGCGCCGTGTTCGTCGTCGCACACGCTCGGGTTCGCGACCGTCGAGCGCGACCCGCCGTTGAGCTGCAATTTCAGTTCGCTGAACGGGAGCTCGGGGTTGTGGTCGAACGTGGTCGTGAGCTGGCCCGTCACCGGGTTCGGTTCCACCGACCCCTTGATCTTGACGACCACCCCGTGACCGGCGAGCGTCAGGTACACCGTGAACGGCGGTTTGGTGATCGTCCCCGACGATTCGTCGCCGAGATAGAGAAAGCCCTTCAGTTCGCCCGTCAGCGCGGGCGTGACCACCGAGACCTCGCCCAGCTTCGAGGCGTTGGGGCAGTTGGCCGGCTGGCTCGATTCCAGGTTGATGCCCACTTCTTCTATCCTCTGTTCCCGTTCTTCTTTTCCGGGTTCCCTACCGGTAAGAAGCGGGCACGCTTCAAGCCCATTCGCAGCCGACGGCGAGAGCACGACACCGGCCGGCATCGTCACGACCGCATCGCGGAGGTCCGCAGTCCCGAGGCCTTCCGCGCCTTCGGTCTGCGGGACCTGCAGGTAGACCTCGTAGCCCGTCGGGGTCGTCGCCTGCGTCTGTTCGGGCTCGACCGATATCGTCGGCGCGAACTTCAGCGATTCGCAGCCGGTGAAGGGGCCGACCGGGGCCGTTTCGGTACGCGGTTCAGCGCCTTCCCATGACTCGACGTTCACTTCCGCCATCAACGGTTCAGGGGTACACTGCGTCGGGTTGACGAGGAACGGAACCGGGTTTTCGTCCGCCACGGCACCAAAACCGTTGCATTTCTTTTCTTCTTCTTTGCCCTGTTCGGTGAACTGTTCACATTTGAAGCGGGGGCCGCGTTCGGCGTCGTGGCGGGCTTCGGCGGGAACACCCCACACCGTCAGCGACTGTCGTGTGACTTCGCCGGCTGAGAATACGTTCGCCGCGGTCGCATGCAGCCTGTAGTCAGGACCGACGGTCAAGGCGATGTTCACCGAAATCTCTTCCGCCACAAAAAACCCGAACACGGCCGCCAAATTCGGCGGCGGCACCATGTTGAAGACCGGGGCGGTGATCGTATTGTAGAAGTCGGGGCCAATCCTGATCGCCACTTCGATCGTCCCGATCTGGGAGTCGACCGGGCATTCTTCCAGCTGCAACTGCGAGGGTGCGCAGGTCTTCACCGCAGCTGGGTAGCCAGCGAAGCCGACGGGCAGGACGACTTCGGCATTGCGCAGGAGCCCTTCGACGCTGCCGGCACCATTCGGCCGGAACGCAAAGCTCGTCGTCAGGTCTGCGTGCGCGCCAGCCTGATCGCTCGAGGTTGTGACCGCAAAGCTCCCCGGTTCGAACTCGAACGCCGCCGGCGCCGCGACCGGCGCGGCGCAGGCGCACGCCAACGCAGCCACCATGCCCGTAAGCGCCGCCTTGACATGGAGCCTCATGACCGCCTTCTCTCTTGCTCGCGCGCCTGGACCCCGTGCGGCGCTCCGGGGCCTTCGCCCTCCCTCGGCGGCGCTTCCCGTGCCGCTTCCTTGGCCTGCCCGGCTTGGGCCGTTCTTCCACGACACGTTCTGGCATCGGGCCCGGACCGACAAACGTCCCGCTCGCGGGAGCATTGAACAGCGGCGACGGGCTGCCCACACCCTGACAGCTCAAACATTCAGACGGGGGTGGCGGGGGCACGAAACCGCCGTCCACACGCGCGTCGTAGATGTTGTGGAATTCCGGCGTCGCCTGCGGAAGGAGCCGCGCGGCCGACGCGAAGAAGACATTGCTCCCGTCACGGCTCGCGCCCAGGAACGCCGACGGCCCGACGGCTTCGCCGGCGGAGAGCAGGTACGTGCAGCCCACGGCCGATTCACAATCCCCGGCGCCGTCGGCCTCCCACTCATACACGTCCAAGCCCGGATGACGTCCCAATTCCGATTCTTCGTCGCTGTTGGTGTCCTGTGGCACGAGCCGCGCGGTCGTCTGGAAGAACACCTCCTGGCCGTTTTCAGATATCTGCGTAACACGACGCCCCTCTTCAAAACCCGTGGTCGCCTGTGGTTCGATCACTTCGCCCCATTCTGGCGCATTGCCGGTACCGCAGGATACGCATATGACGCTCCCGCTGGCGCCGTCATAACGGTAGAGCTCGTTGTGGCGCTGGCCGCGCGGTTCGCCTTCGACACCCTGACTGGTGAAGAGATAGTCTTCGCCGTTCGGCGTCGAGTAGGCCGGTTCATCCTGACCGTGTGCCCCTTCCGCAACGGCGACGAGCGCGCGTTCTCCGGTGCTCGTGTCATAGCGATAGATCATCGGCAGTCGCTGTTCGTAGACGGTCGAGCCGTCTTCGGAGAAGATCAATGCCTTCGGCTGAACCCCCAATGCTTCGGAGACGCCGGCGGCCACGAGGCGCAGCCGTTCTCCCTTGGGAGCTTCCGTGTCGTACTCGTAGAGCTTGTTCTCGCCCTGCTGTTCCGGGGTCTCGCCGGCCGTCAACACAGTCTGGGTGTTGAAGAAGACCTTCGAGCCGTCCGGGGTCGCGTAGTTGTAGCTGACCGGCAGCATTTCAGTCGGATGGACTCCCTGTGGTTCCGACACTTCAACCGTTTCACTGCCGTCCGCACGCATATACAGACGAGTCGGCAGTTCACAGCCCTGTTCAGCCCGTTCGCCCGCGTGGCGATCGGGGCTCGTAAAGAAGATCTTTGAGCCGTCCGAGGAGACGGCGTTGATCGTGGCGGAGGCATGTTCTTCGACGACGGTTCCGTCGCCGAGCTCGGCGCCACACGGGTTGGCCAGCGTGCCACCCTGGACATTGACGAGTTCGAGATGCCCTTCCCTCCAGTCATAGAGGTCGTTCGCCTTCTCGTCGGTGGCGGTGGAGCTGCCCAGCAGATCGTGATCCTTGGAGATGAACAGCACATCGCTGAAATTCGCCGAGGCGCCGAGAGGATGCGGCTCTTCTTCCGTCGGAATGCCCGGCAAGTGCGAGTACGGCCCGCCGACCGGCCCGACGTCGAGCGTCACATCGGGCGAAGATTCACCGAGATTTTTCGCCGTGAACCAATCAAACGCGACCTGCGAGAAGTCGGAGCTGATGAGACCAGACCCGACACCAAACGTGAACCTTCTCTTCGTCGGCCCCCGGTTCCACCAGCGACCTTATCTGCCACCCCTCCGAGGTGCGCGAGAAGACGGCGCGCACACCCCCCGCGCTCGGTTCCGGACCGAACTCCACGGGCGACTCAAGTGCCAACGCATCGCCGCTGGCGGCAGCTGCAGCATAGTCCACGCCTGAGGAGAACGCGAGATCCTGCGTGCGGCCCAGGTCTTCCGGCGTCACCAACTCGTAGGCGCGGCAGTCAGGCAGGCTCGCCGACCGGCCGGTGCGGAACCGCGCGTTTTCACAGCCGAACGCTTGAGAGGGCATCGCGAGCACCGCTGCGCACAGGGCTACCAGCCCGGCCGATCGGGCCGACCGCAGGTATCCGACACGACCAACGACAGCCATGCAACCTCGACCTTTGCACCCACGGTTGACCTCTTCGCTCCGTCGCCCCATCGACTCCCTCCCTCACTCGCATTGCGAAGAACAAACCACAGAAACCTCCGCCCGCCGAACAGTCGCCCACAGCGACCACGTTTTTGCAATCGGGCGGGGCTCGGTGCTATACCGAGCCCCGCCCGGGCCATCACAACAGTATTCAGATACTCACATCAATCAACGGCGACTCACAAGCTGACACTGAGTCCGGCACCGCTCTCTAGTAAGATACCGACACTGCCTTCAACTACGCCTGATCCTTCACCGCCTTTTTCGCATTTCGCCTTTCCAACTCTCTCATAAGTGGCTAATACTAATAATTCAGTATTTGTCCGCCTGTTTTCCAGTAACAGTAATTCTCCCTTTCCTACTTCGGTTTCACATGTGTCGGTCTGTTCGCCGCCGATCCCCGCTTTGCATTTCACCTTCCAGCCCGGTTCTTTTCCTGCTCCTTTGCCGAGGAGGTGCAGTAATATCTTTTTTTCCGTTTCGTGAAATTCCGTTTCCCACGGAAGATTGATCGCTTCAGCGGTGGCTCCTTCTTTTTCGCATACTTTGACACCCCGACATTCCGTTACTTCAACTTTTGTGACTGTGCCATTTGTAGGCGAGGGGAAAATGAACCCTAACGCCTTACCGACACATTCGACTTCTGATTCACCCAAGAGCGTTTTGGTGTCCTTGAGTTTCAATGTACCCTTGATCTCGATGGTCAGTGATGTCCCAGCCTGGACCGGGCTCCATTCCCATCCCCCACCGGCTGCGGCCGTAGAGCACTGATTGCTGTTCCACTTCGTGGTCGTAGTGCCGGAGTTTTCTTTTAAGCACACTAACCAGTGAGGCGCCGCCGAGGCGGTCGCTGTGATGGCCATGCCCAGTACGAGCATGGACGCGAGGCAGAGTCCCGCGATCTTGACTAGATGCTTCATGTCGTTCCTACTCCTATCTTGGATCTAGATGGTTGTCGATCATTGTCAGCCGACCCCAACGCGACCGCCTTCAACACGACGACGCCGGTGCCGGCTTCCTATGTACTGCGCCTGTATGTCCTGAGTCTCTGGATCTTCTTGGTCGTAACTGCTTGTCTGTGGTCGTCGATTGCTTTGTCTGGATTGTCTGTGTGGGGCCTTCAACAGCCCCTCCTGCGATGCCGCTGAACGCGACGCGTTCAATGACCCGATTTGGCGCTGTCAACACATGCCAGCATATCTTTGTCCATGCGTCAAGGGGCACGCAATACCTGTCTCCAGCTCCGAGGCTGCTGCCCGAAGGCTCGAAGGGCTCTGCCGACTGGTCCGCCAAGCGGCTCGCACGCCCCGACGGAGACCGCGCTCAACCCCGGGAACCCGCACCAGCATTGGCTTTTCGGCGGCACCCGCCGCACCGACCCGGCGCCTTTTGGGCGGCATCCACCCACGCGGACGATCCCAAAAGATCGTTCGTCCAGTTGCCCCGCCGTGTTCCCGACCCGCGCCGGGTTTGCCGCGCCCTCATCGCGGGGGGGGCTCCGCACGAGCCCCCCTCGGCGCCGCTGTCTCCCGCCCCGCTCAGTCCCCGCGCTCGGCCACTGGGCTACGTGGACGCCGCGAGCCGTTAGAGGCTCAGCCCAAGCGCTCCACGAGCATCGCCATGCCCATCCCCCCCGCGACGCACATCGACTCGATGCCGTACGTCCCGTCGAGGGTCTGCAGGTCGTTGATCAGCGTCGTCATGATCCGCGCGCCGGTCATCCCGAAGGGGTGGCCCAGGGCGATCGCGCCGCCGAAGGGGTTGAGCTTCTCGTCGGGGATGCCAAGCTCCTCTTTGCACGGCACGATCTGGGCGGCAAACGCCTCGTTGATCTCCACCACGTCGATGTCGCTCATCGACATGCCCGTGTTCTTCAGCAGCTGCTGGATCGCGGGGATCGGGCCGAGGCCCATCACCTCCGGGCGGATCGCCACCACAGTCGAGGCGAGGATCTTCACTTTCGGCTTCAGCCCCAGCTCTGCTGCACGCTCCTCGGAGGTGACCAGCAGGGCGGCGGCGCCGTCGTTGAGTGGGCACGCGTTGCCGGCTGTGACCGTCCCGTCGGGCTTGAACGCCGGCTTCAGCGACGCCAGCTTCTCCAGGGTCGTCCCCGGGCGCGGGCCGTCGTCCTTGGTGACGACCTGCTCGGGGATCTCGATCTCGTTGCCTTCGCGGTCGGTGTCTTTGTGCGCCGGCGCCGTCACCGGGACGATTTCCACGTCGTAGTGGCCCGACTCCTGCGCCGTCACCGCACGCGTCTGGGAGATCAGCGCCCACTCGTCCTGCGCCTCGCGGCTGACTTTCTTCTCTTCCGCCACGTTCTCGGCGGTGAGGCCCATCGGGATGTAGACGTTGTAGATCGACCCCTCCGACCCGTCGAGCTTGGGATGGAACTCGAACTCGCCTCCCTGCGTGGCGCGGGATAC
This sequence comes from uncultured Solirubrobacterales bacterium, assembly GCA_963725535.1. Classification (GTDB taxonomy): domain Bacteria; phylum Actinomycetota; class Thermoleophilia; order Solirubrobacterales; family Solirubrobacteraceae; genus Palsa-744. The sequence continues at coordinate 99,299 of CAVRYX010000004.1, read as the reverse complement.
TGCCTCAACGCCGCAGGCAATGTAGGTGTCGCCCTCACCCACCTTGATCGCGTGGAAGGCCATCCGCGTGGTCTGCAGCGAGGAGGCGCAGAAGCGGTTGACCGTGGTGCCGGGCACGTGGTAGTCGATCCCAGCCAGCAGCGCTGCGTTGCGCCCGATGTTGTAGCCCGACTCCCCCTCTGCGAAGCCGCACCCCATCATGACGTCCACGATCGAGCTCGACTCCAGCTGCGGGTTGCGCTCCAGGATCGCTTTCAGCGGGATCGACGCCAGGTCGTCCGCGCGGACAGATTTGAGCGACCCCTTCACCGCCCGCCCGATCGGCGTGCGTATGGCGTTGACGATTACGGCCTCAGGCATTCGGCTCTCCTTGGTGGTGTTTTGGGCCCGGCAGCCGCTCCGCCTCCCCTTGCGGCGGCAAGCATCTTATGACACACCACCCATCCGGCGTTCGTGGACGCTGGACTACAAGTCGAGCCGCGAGACACCCAGCTCGTCAAAGCCCACGTGGTGGGCGAGCTCGTGGCGCACCGTTTTGACGACGCGTTCGCGCAGCAGCTCCGGGTCGTGCCCGAAGTCCCGCCGAAGCGTGTCGCGGAAGATCATGATGCGGTCGTGGGCAGGGGGTCCAAACGCGTTGATACGTCCCTGCCCGCCCTGGTAGAGGCCGTACGCCCCCGCCTGGCGGCCCTTGTCGGAGATCACCACCGGCACGTGGCGCAGCGCGTTGCGCAGCAGGTCGGGCAGGTCGTCCAGCGCGTCGCGCACGAGCTCTTCGAAGTCTTCGTCGTTGAGCGGGTCGAGCTCCATGAACTCTGTTTCGTCGGGGTCCACCGCGAGGCCTTCGCGCCCCAGCTCCTCCGCGCGGCGCACGATCGCTTCGAACTCCTCCTCGGACTCCGGTTCGCGCCACCCCGCCAGGCGCACCGCCACGAACGCGGCCGCCGTCAGCAGCACCCCGATTGCGGCGAGGCCGAGAACCAGCTGCTCGACCACCCGCACTGCCCCCACGGTGCTGAAGCCCTGCCCGGCCACGACGACCGCCAGACCGAGCGCGAGCGCGATCAGCGCAGCCAGCCCGACCCTCCGCAGCTGGGTGGCGACCTGCGACTTCGACGAGCGCACGGCCGGACCCCGCCCCTCACTTCTGTTTGAGCGTCCGGGCGATCACGAGTCGCTGGATCTCGTTCGTGCCCTCGTAGATCTGGGTGATCTTGGCGTCCCTCATCATGCGCTCCACCGGGTACTCCTTCACGTAACCGTACCCTCCCAGCACCTGCACCGCCTCGACTGTCACCGCCATCGCGGTGTCCGAGCAGAACACCTTCGCCATCGAGGAGTACTTCGCACGCTGGGGATCCCCGCGGTCGGCCATCGCGCACGCCTTGTAGAGCAGCTCCCGCGCTGCCGCCGTGCGTGTTTCCATATCGGCCAACTTGAACTGGATCGCCTGGTGGTCGATGATCGGCTGGCCGAACTGCACCCGCTCGCGCGCGTAGGCGACCGCGTAGTCGGTGGCCCCCTGGGCGATCCCCACCGCCTGCGCCGCCGCCCCCAGGCGCGTGCGCTCGAGCGTCGCGAGCGCCACCCTCATGCCGCGGCCGACCTCGCCGATCACGTTCTCCTGTGGGACCCGCACGTCCTCGAAGACCGGCTGCCCCGTCGGTGAGGCGCGGATGCCGAGCTTGTGCTCGAGCTTGCCCACGCTGAAGCCCGGGCGGTCGGCCTCCACCACGAACGCGGTGATCCGCCGGCTCTCGCGGTCGGTGACCGCGAAGCAGACGTAGAAGTCCGCCACCCCGAGGTTGGAGATCCAGTTCTTGGTGCCGTTGATCACCCACTCCTCGCCGTCTTTGACGGCAGTCGTCTTCATCCCCGCCGGGTCCGAGCCCGCCTCGGGCTCGGAGAGCGCGAACGCCGGCGACCACTCGCCGCTCGCGCACCGCGGCAGGAAGCGCTCCTTGAGCTCCTCGGTGCCGAACAGCTGCAGCGGCAGCGTGCCGAGCTCCTGCACCATCAGGATCAGCGCGCACGACGCGTCCACCTTCGCGATCTCCTCCACCGCCATGTTCAGCATCAGCGTGCCGGTGCCGGTGCCCCCGTACTCGATCGGAAACGGCAGACCGAGCACGTCCTGCTCGGCGAGGATCTTGCGGATGTCCCACGGGTACTCCGCCTTCTCGTCCATCTCCGCCGCGCGCGGCGCGATCCGCTCATGGGCGATCTGGCGGATCGTCGCGCACAGGTCCGTGTGCTCCTGGGGGATCGTGTAAACGTCGCTGACTGCCTCCACGTGATGGATGCTAGTGCCTTCGCCCTGCCTCTCGGTGGGAGCCAGCTGCGAACGCGGCTCCCACGGTGAGCCGCGGGCGCTACGCTCCGTCGGTGAGCCTCCCCGACGTGTCCTCAGAGCCCTCCGTCGCCGAGCTCGCCCTCGATCCCGCGCGGGTCGCCGAGTGGCGCGCCCGGGACCCCGACCTGCAGTTGATCGACGTGCGCGAGGACTACGAGCGCCAGGCCGGCCACATCGAGGGCAGCCGCCACATCGAGCTGAACCTCCTCACCGCGCAGGCCGCCACGATCGCGGCCGACCACCCCGTCGTCTTCTACTGCCGCATCGGCAGCCGCTCCGACATGGCCGCCCAGGCGTTCCGCGCATCCGGCTTCCAGGCCTACTCGATGAGCGGCGGCCTCGTGCGCTGGGCGCAGGAGGGCCGGCCGCTCTCGCCCGAGGGCGGACACGTCGCCGACCACTGACCCGGCCCGCACTCATCGCCCGCACCGACATCCGCCACACCCACCTCCGACACCCCACCCGAGAGGAGACCCACATGGAGGCATCCACCGAGTACCCCGCAGTGACCGTCGGCGAGGGCTACGCCGTCGGCGACCTCGACGCGCTGGGCGAGGGCCCCGGCTTTCGCAAGGTCCGCAAGGGCCTCGGCGTGACCGCGTTCGGCGTCAACGCGATCGTCATGCCCCCCGGCTACCAGTCCGGGCGCCACCTTCACGAGACCCAGGAGGAGCTCTATTTCGTGCACCGCGGCGCGCTGGAGATGCAGTTCGGCGACGGCTCCTCGCACCGGCTGGAGGAGGGCGGCTTCGCCCGCGTCGACGCCGCCACCGTGCGCTCGATGCGCAACGTCGGCGAGGGCGAGACCATCTACCTCTGCGTCGGCGGCAAGGACGGCTACGTCGGGCGCGACGGGCGCCTACCCGAGGGCGAGGAGCGCGTCGGCGGAGGGCCACCGGGGGTCGCCCACTGAGGACTCCGGCCCAAGTTGGACGAGCTCCTGACGTTGCACGGTGGGCGACCGCGTGCTGGTGGCACGTGGGCGGACGCCGGGTGACGTCAGCACTAGTTGAGGAGCCGTTTCACTTCGAGCTGGTGCGACTGCCCGAGCGTGGTCCTAGTCGGTCGCAGGCCGATCGCGTTGTCCATCGCCGTCGCTGACGGCATCCACGTGAGGATCAGGTACGCCCCGAGCGCCAACGTCGTGCGGCGCAGCGCGCGTGAGCGCGAGAGCGCCGCGAGCGGCAACACCCACAGCACGTACCACGGCAGCACCCAGCTGAGGGTCACCAGCAGCGCGACCGTCGCCCAGCCCGAGGCGCTCAGCGCGTCCCTTCGGCGCCACGCAAGCACGGAGCAGCCGAGCACCGACAGCGCCAGCACCACGCTGAGCAGGACACGCATAGTGTTCGTCTCCCCCCCCTGGCCCAGCACCAGGCCCACCACGTTGGGCAGGCTCATCGGGATCACCAGACGGCCCTGGGTGCCGAGGTTGGGGAGGTGAAAGCCGAACGCCACCACGCTGCACACCCCCCACACGGCCCCGCCCGCCGCGATGCCCACCGCCACCTGCACGAGGCGGCGCGGGGACCGCAGCAGAGCTGCCAGCACCACCGGGACGAGGATCCCAGCCGACGCCTTCAGCGCGATCGCGCTCGCCAGCGCGAGCCCCGCCGCCAGCTCCTTCCCCGCCAGCGGCCAGAGCCACCCGCGCACCTGCTCCCAGCGGGCGCCGCGCACGCTGGCGGCACTCGCAGTCGCAGAGTGATCTGAGGTCCCGACGGGCGTGGTCAGGGGAGCGCCGGCAGTCGCGAAGCGATCGCTCCCGTCGTGATCGATCTCGTCCGCCAGCGCCCCGAGAGGGTCGTCGGCTGCCGGCGCCGCCCCCGCCGCCGCGGACTCGGCGGAGACGTCCAGCTCGGGGGAGATACCAGGCGCGCCCGCGCGCAGCAGCAGGTAGAAGGCGAGCACGATCAGGAACACCATGAAGAAGTCGTTGTGGTCCCCCCCCAGGCCCCACACCAACACGATCGGGTTGAGGCCCACGAACACGATCGCCCGCACCGGGTCGCGGCCGAGTAGGCGCGCGCACCTCCACACCAGCAGGATCGTCCCCAGGCTGGCCACCGCCACGAGGGCTTTCAGCGTCCACAGCGAGGCCGCGAGCCCGAGCGGCACGACCGCGTAGGTGAGCAACGTGAACGCCGGCCCGTAGGGGCTCAGCAGTTGGTGCCAGTTGCTCAGGGCGTAGCTCGGGTCGGAGTGGGGCTCGAGCACCGGGATCGTGGTGTAGGGGTCGAGGTGGTGCAGCATCCCCATGCGCCCGTAGTTGATGTAGTTGAACACGTCCGTCAGCGACAGCGGCGGAGAGAGCAGCAGGATGACGTGCACCCCCACCACGGTCGCCACCGCCCACCGCGCCCGCAGCGCCGGCACGTACCTCAGGCCCACGAGGTACGCCACATACATCACGAGCAACGCGCTCGTGAACAGCGACTTGACCGCCTGCGGGCTGCGGGTGAACCCCGGCCACAGGCCACCCAGTGGACCGGCCATCCAGCCCGGGAAGAAGCCGTAGTGGGTCGGCGCGGAGAGGAAGCTCGGACGGTCGGCCGCCGCCACCACGATCAGCGCCACGCACACTGCGATCGTGGTCAGCGCCGAGGCGCCGAGCACCGTCTCTCTGCGCGTGCGCGTGCGGGCGGCGCCGAGCAGCTCGTCCGGGACCGGCGCCCCCCCGGGACGCCACGTCCCCCGCCGAGGCGCGCTCCGCGGGTCGTCCAGCAGCGAGTCCCGCAGGGGAAGTGTGGTCGCGTCGCTAGCCATACAAAGGGGACCCGGCTGACCGGGTCCCCTAAGGGTACTTCTCCACGCCCTGTCCTGAGGACCTGCGTCTTCAGGACACGACGCAACGATGCGGCGGTGGCGATCGATCGCGGCGATCGAGGATCTCCCGATCGGCCAGCGAACTACGCCTTCAGGGCAGCCCCCCTATATGGCGCTTACGTTGACCGCCTTGGGCCCCTTGTCGCCCTGCTCCGCGTCGTAGGACACCTTGGCGCCCTCCTGCAGCGACCGATAGCCGTCGCCGTTGATGCCGGTGTGGTGTACGAAGAGATCCTTGTCCCCGTCATCCGGGGTGATGAAGCCGAATCCCTTGTCGTCGCTGAACCACTTCACTGTGCCGGTAGGCATGTGACTTTCCTCCACGATTCGTGCGTGCTGCTGCGCGGAGGATGCTGCGAAGAGCTTCGACCTGCGAGAGCTTGCACTACTTTTAGCCGGCCTTTACGCCGACCCAACGGGAACGACGGTAGCACGTGCGGCGGCCGTTTTGTGTGCAGAGTTGTTGAATACCAGTGACCGTGAGCGCCCCCCCAGACCCCCCCAAGCTCGTGCAGCTGGCACCCGGTCCGCCCGAGTCCCTCACCGCCGAGCAGGTGGTGCAGGAACTGCGGCTGTGGGAGCTCCCGCCAACGGGCACGCCGAGTGGACGGCCGGCGGTCCTGCTCAACATGGCCTGCACCACCGATGGGCGGGCCACCGTCGGGGGGCGCTCCGGGAAGATCGGCAACCGCGCCGACCGTGAACTCTTCCACGCGCTGCGCGCCGCCGTCAACGCAGTGCTCGTGGGCGCGGGCACGGTGCGCGCCGAGCGCTACGGCCCGCTCGTACGCGACGAGGCGCACCAGCGGTTGCGAGTCGCGCGGGGACTGGCGCAGGAACCGCTCGCGTGCCTCGTCTCCGCCAGCCTCGACCTCGCGCCCGACATCCCGTTGCTCGCCGACCCCGCCGCGCGAATCGCCGTCCTCACCCCCTCAGCCGCGGGGGAGCTCCCTGGGACGGCCGCGCCCGTCGAGTACGTGCGGGCCACCAGCGACGGGGCGCTAGACCTGCCCGCCGCACTCGGCGAGCTGCGCGCGCGCCTGGGGGTGCGCACGCTGCTGTGCGAGGGGGGACCGCACCTCAACGGGCAGTTGTTCGCCGCGGGACTTGTCAACGAGCTGTTTCTATCCCTCGCCCCCAAGCTCGGCGGGGGCGGGCTCGCGGGGGAGTCGCCGCGGATCCTCAGCGGTCCCGAGTTCGATCCGCCGCTCGAGCTGGAGCTGGTGGGGGTACTTGAGAGCCAGTCCCAGCTGCTGCTGCGCTACCGCGTCGGGGGTTTGGGAGCCCGCCCACCCGCCCGCCCACCCGCGCGGTAGCCGGCCGCGGCGCCCGCGCGGGGCTCCTCCGTGGCCTGTTCCTCCTCGCCCGAGCCTGCCTCTCCGGCGCTCTCCCTGGCGCCCACACTCGCGCCGCGCCCACCGCCAAGGCGACCCTTCCCAGTGTGAACCGCCACGGCGAGCACGACGCTGTTGGGCACCAGCACCGAACCCTCCGCGGTGGCGAACGTCGTGTAGAGCAGCCCCAGCGAGCTCACGACCCCCTCGATCTGTCCGGCCAGCGGCCCGCCCTGCAGGCGCACATGGTCGCCCACGCGGAACGGCCCCGCGCTGAGCAGGACGGTGCCCGCGATCAGGTTGCCGAGCGTCTGCTGCGCCGCGAGTCCGAGCACCACCGCGGTGAACGCCCCGCCGAGAGCCAGGGCGCGCGCTTCGACCCTCGCTACACCCAGCGCCACCAGCAGCGCGAGCACGGCCGTCGCGAGGCGCACCAGGAAGCCCACGGTCCCCGCGGTGGCCGGGTCCATGCGCCGGAACAGCGCGGGCCCGAGCGCGCGGCCGGCGTCGCGCGCGATCGCCCAGCCGAGACCCAGCAGCGCGAGCACCGTGAGGATCTGCACGAGGGTGTTGACTTCCGGTGTGCTGCCCGGCGTTTCAACCGAGAACAGGCTCTGGCGGTGGTCGTAGACCACGACCACCGCCACGAACAGCACGGCCAGCACCAGCCCCTCGACGCGCGCGCGCCTGGCCGCGCGCGGGGAGACCTGGTGCAGCAGACCGACCTCCTGCCACGCCTGGCTGCGGGTCTCGAACATCTTCGACGGGCTCTTGGGCAGAGGTGGAGTGCGGGGCATGGGCTACGGGGCTCTGGTGCGAGCCCGCCTCACATGATGGCGCCCTGTGCCCGCCACCGCGCCTGGCAGCGGCTGGGGTCCTACCCTTCCAGCGCGAACACCAGGGTGCACACCAGCCCGAAGCCGATGCAGTAGTACCCGAACGGGGAGAGGCGGTTGGTCTGCAGGAAGCGCAACATGAACTTGACGGCCAAGAACGTGGTGAGCGCGGCGCAGAGGCCCGCGACGAGCGCGGGGCCGCGCACGCCGTCCCCCTGGGGGCCGAGCAGTTCGGGCAGCTTCAACGCCGCGGCGGCGAGGATCACGGGGGTGGCGAGCAGGAAGCCGTAGCGAGCGGCGTCGTCGTTGGAGAGCCCGGTGAGCAGGCCGCCCCCCATCGCGAAGCCCGAGCGGGAGATGCCGGGGATCAGCGCGGCGGCCTGCGAGGTGCCGATCGCGATCGCCTGGCGCCAGCTGCGCCCCGCGATGCGTGCGTCGGCGTCGCCGAGGTAGTCGCCGGGCTGCGGGGGGCGCTGGCGCAGCCGCTCGAACACGAGCAGCGCGACCCCGTTGACGATCAGGAAGGCAGCGGCGATGGACGCGGAGGCGAACAGTTTGCGCAGCGGTTCCTGCAGCAGCAGCCCGAGCAGCCCCGCGGGGATGGTGCCAACGACGAGCAGCCACCCGAGCCGGGCGTAGACGTCGTCCTCGCGGATCTCGCGCCGGCGCAACGAGCGCAGCAGACCCCCGACGATTTTGACCCAGTCACGCAGGAAGAACAGCAGCAGCACGAGCGCCGTGGCGAGGTGGGTCGCGACGAGGAACGTGAGGAAGTACGGGTCGTTCTGGTGGATGTTCCAGCCGAACAGCCGCGGCAGCACGACCGCGTGCCCGAGGCTCGAGATCGGAAACGGCTCCGAGACGCCCTGGGTGAGCCCGAGGACCACCGCCTGGAAGTAGGAGATCGGGTTGTGCACCGGCGCGAAAGCTTACGGCGCGCCCCGGACCTAACATCAGTGGCTCCGGTGGCCCTCCCGTACTCCCTACCCCTGCGTCGCAGCCTTGCTCACGCCCTGCCCGAGCGCCCGTTCAACGTGCGGTTCTGGGACGGCGGCACCGTCGCCGCGACGGTGCCCGCGGCGCCGACGTTCTGCTTCGAGCGCCCCTCGGCGCTCGCACACTTCCTACGGGCGCCGGGGGCGCTGGGGCTGTTCCGCGCGTACGTCGAGGGCTCGCTGAGCGTCGACGACCTCGACGCCGCCTTTCTCGTCGTCGACGACTGGGAGCCGCCGCCGGTCTCGGGGCCCGACCGCGTGCGGCTGGCGCTCGGCGTCGCGGTGGCGGCACTGCCGGGCGGGGTGCCGCGGCGCCCGGCGTTGGAGTTGCTGCTCGGCGGCGAGCGCCACAGCCTCGAGCGCGACGCGGCCGCGGTGCGCTACCACTACGACGTCGGCAACGACTTCTTCGCGCTGTTCCTCGACGCCTCGATGACCTACAGCTGCGCGGTGTTCTCGCGCGGCGCGAGCACCCTGGAGGAGGCGCAGGCGACCAAGCTCGACCTGGTCGCGAGCAAGCTCGCGCTCGCCCCCGGCCAGCGCGTGCTCGACGTCGGTTGCGGGTGGGGCAGCTTCGCGGTGCACGCCGCGAGCAACTACGGAGTGCGCGTCACCGCGATCACGCTGTCCCCCCAGCAGGCGGCGCTCGCGCGCGAGCGCGTCGCAGCAGCGGGCCTCAGCGAGCGCGTCGAGGTCCGCGTCGCGGACTACCGCGAGCTGACCGAGGAGCCGTACGACGCGATCGCGAGCATCGGCATGGTCGAGCACGTCGGAGCGAGCCAGATCGACCGCTACGCGCAGACGCTTGCGGGGCTGCTGGCACCGGGCGGCGCGCTGCTGAACCACGGGATCGCCGTGACCAACCCCGAGGACGACCCGCTCGACGACGAGGTCACGATGCGCTACGTGTTCCCCGACGGCGAGCCGCTGCCCTACTCGCGCGTGCAACTGGCGCTCGAGCGCGCCGGTCTGCACACAGAGCACGTCGAGGGCTTCCAACGGGACTACGCCGACACGCTGCGCCACTGGCAGGAGCGACTCGACGCGCACCTCGAGGAGGCCGAGCGCCTCGCCGGCGGCGAGCGCTTGCGCGTGTGGCGGCTGTACCTGCGCGCCGCACGCCACGGCTTCGACGTCGGCTACACCCGGGTCTACCAAGTGCTCGCACGCCGCCCCGTCGTCACCTCCGAACCGGGCGCCGCCCGTCGCGGCGCGTCGCGGACGCTCGCCTGAGGGCGGTCGGCTCCACTGCGGCGGGGACGCCCCGAAGGACGCCCCCGCCTAGAGTCACTCGACGCCGCGCACTACAGCTTGATCGTACGCGTGAGCGTCGTAACGCCGGGGATCTCGGCAAACATCGTGTACCTGCCGCTCAGGCGGCCGCGGTGCACGAGTGTGATCTTCGAACCCAGCTTGCCCGAGCCGTGCGCGACGATCCTGTGGTCGCGTACGAGCGTCAGGACCGCTCGCGTCTGCGGACGGACACTGGCCTCTTCACCCGTGGCCACACATTCGAGCACCTGATGTTTCTCGACTTTCTTTTTGGTGCATGTGATCGTGATGAGTCTGCCTTCTTTCCTTCTTTGCCTTCGGGGCCGGCGGGACCGGCGGGGCCCGCTTTGCCTTCCGGGCCGGCGGGACCTTCTTTGCCTTCCGTACCTTTAGAGCCTTGTAAAGCGGCGGGAACGCTCGACATCGTCCGAAACGATGAAGTGGGCCAAGACTATCTCCTCGTCGATGTTGCTCATAACGACCTCCGTTGTTGGAATGGCACTCGGAAACCAGCTCCGGCCTTTACGCCGCCTGCGTGGTGCCCGACAGCCGGTCGACCTCCGCGGGCGTCAGCTTCAGCGTGGCGGCGGGCAGGATCTGCTCGAGCTGCTCTGTCGTCCGCGCGCTGGCGATCGGGGCGACGACCCGCGGCTGAGCGAGCAGCCAGGCGAGCGCGATGGCAGCCACCCCAGTCTTGTGAGCCGCCGCGACCTCGTCGAGGGCCTCCAGTACCGCCGCCCCTCCGCTGTCGAGGTAAGCACGCGCGGCCTCCGCGCGCTCGGACTCCACGGCCTCGCCGCCAGGCCGGTACTTGCCGGTCAGAAAGCCCTTGGCCAGCGCAAAGTAAGGCAACACGGCAAGGTCCCAAGCCTCGACGACGGGCAGCAGCGTACGCTCAAAGTCGCGCTCGACGAGGTTGTAGTGCGGCTGCAGGACCGTGAACTCCGCGAGCCCGTGCTTGCGCTGGAAATCGAGTGCCGCGGCGAGCCGCTGCGGCGTGTAGTTGGACGCGCCGATGTAGCGGACCGTGCCCGCCTTGACGAGTGCGTCGAAGGCGCGCAGCGACTCCTCCAGCGGCGTCTCCTGGTCGTTGACGTGCGCGTAGTAGAGGTCGATGCGGTCGGTCTGCAGGCGCTCGAGCGAGGCGTGCGCCTCACGCTCGATCGTGTCCGCCCGTAGGTTGCGGACCGCTCCGTGGCCGCCGCCGACCTTCGTGGCCAGGACGATCTGCTCACGGTTCCTGCGAGCGGCGATCCAGCGCCCGATGATCGTCTCCGAGCGGCCGTGCTCGACCAGATAGGAGTTCGCGGTGTCGATGAAGTTGCCGCCCGCGCCGGTGTACGCGTCGAGGATGGCGTGCGACTGCGGCTCGTCGGCGGTCCAGCCGAACACGTTGCCGCCGAGGCAGATCCCGAACACGTCGAGGTCTGTGCGTCCGAGAGCGGTCATGCTCCCCACGGTACCCGGTGCCGCGGTGCAGCGATGCTACGACCTCGCCCACCCACCTCTCCGGATAGACGGACCGTCAGACGCCCGGCACGCTCACGGCGGTCCACGCAGGCCCTCGGCGCGTTCACCAATCATTCACACGGTGGTGCCCGGCTGGTTACAAGAACCCGCAATTTGCGGCCGAATCTCTTCGTATGGACACGCAGAGCTCGATCGTGCCGCAGCCAGACGGGAGCGACGCGCGCGTGGCGCGGGTGGACCTGCACTGCCACTCCACGGCCTCGGAGGTCTCGCGCCTGGGGGTGCAGCGAGCCGTGGGGCTGCCCGAGTGCGCGACCCCGCCGGAGGAGGTCTACGAGCTGGCCAAGCGGCGCGGGATGGACTTCGTGACGATCACCGACCACGACACGGTGGCCGGCGTGCTGGAGATCGCCGAGCGCCCCGACGTGTTCGTCTCCGAGGAGCTCACCGCCCACTTCCGCGGCGAACCGCGGACCGCGGTGCACGTGCTCTGCTACGGAATCGACCTCGACGACCACGAGTGGCTGCAGGCGCACCGCGGGGACGTGGAGGAGTGCGCGGAGTACCTGCGCGCCCGCGAGCGCGTGTGCGCGCTGGCCCACCCCTACTACACCGTCGACGCTCCCCTCACCGCGCGCCACCGCCGGCGCCTCGCGGACGCGTTCGCGATCTGGGAGGTGCGCAACGGCGCGCGCGCCCGGGAGCTCAACCGTCCGGCAGCCACCTATATAGCCACGCTCGACGGCACGGGCATCGGCGGCAGCGACGACCACGCGGGGGTGGACGTCGGGCGCACCTGGACGGAGACCCCTCCAGCGCGCAGCCCCGCAGAGTTTCTCGCCCACGTGCGCGCCGGGCGGGCCACCGCGCGGGGTGAACAGGGCGGCGCAGCCAAGTGGGCGCACGCTGCGATCGCGCTCGCCGCGCGCGCGCTGGGCAGCGGCAGCCCTGGGGGTGGGGGCCCCAACGGTGAAGGCCCCAGCGTCGAAGGCGACCTGTCCGGTGGCGACGGCCCGAACGGCGCAGAGCGCGGCAGCCGAGGCGAGGCGCAGGGTGAGCGGGACCGAGGCGAGGCGCAGGGTGAGCGGGACCGAGGCGAGGCGCAGGGTGAGCGGGACCGAGGCGAGGCGCAGGGTGAGCGGGATCTCGATCCCCGCACGGTGCTCACCATGGCCCAGCGCCTGCTGCGCGAGGGCGACGCGCGTCAGGGCGCCGTCGGTGCAGACCTCACCCCCGCCGACGCCCGGCGCCTGCTGCGCGCGTGGCTCGCCGCGGTCGGGCTCGACGGGCTCGACGAGCGCGGGCTGATCGCGTACATGCAGGACGAGCGGTTCACCCACGCCGCCCTGCAGCGGCGCGCGTGCTGCGCCCACGAGCGCAAGCTGCGCGCCGCCGTGGAGTCGGTCGTGCAGGCCGTCTCCGCGCCCGCGGGCACACCCCAGGCTGAGGACATCGACGCGACAGGTGCCGCGCTGGCGATCTTCGAGGGCTGCGTCGCCGCGATCCCCTACGCCCCGGCCGCCGCCTTCCTGGGCAGCGAGAAGGCCAAGCTCGACTCGCGCGAGGGGGAGACGCCGCGGGTGGCGATCCTCGCCGATGGGATCGAGTCCACCCACGGGGTCTCGCGCACGCTCGAGGAGATCCGCCTCCGCGGCGTGCCGGGGTTCGAGATCGAGGTGATCGGCACCGACCCCTCCGTTGACCGCCGGCTCGCAGCGGTCGCCGAGGTGGACGTGCCCTTCTACCCCGGCCTGCGCCTCGGGGTGCCCAGCCTGCCCGCCGCCGTGGAGACGCTCGCCGAGGGCGCCTTCGACGCGATCCACGTCTGCTCGCCCGGGCCGGTGGGGGTGGCGGGCGCGCTGGTGGCGCGCGCTCTCGGGGTCCCGCTGCTCGGCAGCTACCACACCGAGCTCACCGCCTACGCCGCGGAGCGCTCGGGTGAGCTGCGCCTTGCGCAAGCGATGGCGCTGGCGGTGCAGACCTTCTACGGGGCGTGCGACCTCGTGCTCTCCCCCAGCCCGGCCTCCGACGAGGCGCTGCGCGAGATCGGCGTCGGCGCCGAGCGCGTGGCGCGGTGGGACCGCGGCGTGGACACCGACCGCTTCGACCCCGCCCTGCGCGGACAGCTGGCGCTGCCCGGCGAGCTCAACGTCCTCTACGCCGGGCGCCTCACCCGCGAGAAGGGCGTGGACCTGTTGGCAGAGGCGTTTCTCGACGCTCACAGCCGCGACCCCCGCTTGCACCTCGTGCTCGCCGGCGGTGGCCCGGAGGAACAGGGCCTGCGCGAACGCGTCGGCGAGGAGCGCGCCACCTTCCTCGGGTGGCTCCAGGGAGAAGCGCTCGCGCAGGCGTACGCGAGCGCCGACGTGTTCCTGTTCCCCTCCGCCACCGACACGTTCGGCCAGGTGATCCTCGAGGCCCAGGCCTCCGGCGTGCCGGTCGTGGCCGTCGCGGCGGGCGGCCCGCTGTCGCTGATCGAGGACCGCGTCAGCGGTCTGCTCTGCAAGCCCGCCTCGGACGCGCTGGCGGAGTGCGTGCTGGAGCTGGCCGACTCCCCGCTGCTGCGCCGGCGGCTGGCCGCGGTCGCGCTGAGCGGAGTGCGCGCCCGCACGTGGGAGGCGGCGATGGAGCGCCTCGCGGAGGGCTACCGCCGGGTGGTAGCGGCGCCGCGGAGCGCTTTGGACACGACCCCGGGGGCGCGCCGTGCGGCTTAGCGGCACACACCTCTGGGACGCGCGAAGCACCCCGGACACGACCCGGAGGCAGGCCGTGCGGCCTAGCAGCACACACCTCTGGGACGCGCGAAGCACCCCGGACACGACCCGGAGGCAGGCCGTGCGGCCTAGCAGCACACACCTCTGGGACGCGCGAAGCACCCCGGACACGACCCGGAGGCAGGCCGTGCGGCCTAGCAGCACACACCTCTGGGACACGGGAAGCACCCCGGAGGCACGCCGTGCGGCCTAGCGGCACACACCTCGGTGGGGCGCGGCAGGGCACGGCCGCGAGGCCGGCGGGTAGGAGGCCCGCCGCGCACCCGCGTGGTGGCGTGCTCACACGCGTGGACGATCCCCCCCTGACACCCCTCGGTTCGACGCTCGCTGCGGCTCGCACGCTGGCGGTCGCGCTGCACGACGTCGAGCCGGCGACCTTCGAGCGCTGCGTCGAGGTGCGCGAGTGGCTGGAGGACCGCGGCGTGGACCGCGTGACGCTGCTGGTGATCCCCGCCCGCGACCTGCACCCGCTGGGCGAGCGCTCCCCGGAGCTGGCCGGCTGGCTGGCTGAGCGTCGCCGCCGTGGCGACTCGCTCGCCCAGCACGGCTTCAAGCACGAGCAGCTCGGGCGCACACGGTGGACGCGAGGTCTGCCGACCCCCGTGCGCAGCCGCCGCGCCGCCGAGTTCGCGGGGCTCGACCGCGACGAGGCCCGCCGCGCGGTAGAGGCGGGTTGGCGCCTGTTGAAGCTCGCGGGGGTCGAGCCCGACGGGTTCGTGGCGCCCGCCTACGCCTACACCCCCGCGCTGCGCAGCGTGCTGAGCCCCCGGTTCCGTTGGTGGGCCGACGCGGTGGGCCTGCACGGCGGGACCGGCGGCGGCGAGACAGACCCCGGCGGTCCAGACCGCCCTTGGCGCCAGCTCGCCCCCGCCTGGGGCCCGACCTCCGCCGGGGTCGGTTCGCTGCTGGCCCGCGGGACGCTGCGGCTGGACCTCTCCCCTACCTGCCTTCGGCGCCGCCGTCACGCGCGAGCGCTCGAAGCCGCGCTCGGCCGCGAGGGCGCGCGCCGTCGTGCCGTCACCTACGACGAACTGGCCACGGCCGCGCTGGGAGCCACCGCACCCACCTACACCGTCTCCCGCGAGGCCTCGGCGGCGCTCGCGCCCTCCAGCGCGGTGGCCGCCACGGCGCTGCGCCACGGCCGCGCGTAGACGAGCCACCACGTCGCGCCGGCGAGCAGCACCGCGCAGAGGGTCCACCCGAGCTCGGTCGTCCCGACCCCCACGTACTTCAGGCCGGACGCGAAGATCACGAACGCGATCGCGGGGCGGATGTAGCGGTCGGGCATCCGCGAGGACAGCAGCGAGCCGACGTACACGGCGGGGACGCTGCCGATCACCAGCGACGTCGTGACGCCGAAGTCGACGTGCCCGAACGCGAGCGCGCCGAGCGCGGCGGCGAACGTGAGCGGGACGGCCTGTGTCAGGTCGGTCCCGACCAGCTGCTTGGCGCCGATCGCGGGGTACAGGAACAGCATCAGCACGATCATCAGCGACCCCGACCCGACCGAGGTCATCCCGACGATCAGCCCACCGACGACGCCGATCGCCACCGTCGCCGCCGGCCGGGGGACGATGCTGTGCACCGCCGCGGTGCGGGTGTTGCCCGCGCGGCGGTCCAGCAGCAGGCGCAGCACCATCGCGGCGGCCCCCACGAGCAGCGCCGTTCCGAGCGCCACCTCGATGCTTTCCTGGGAGGCCTTCGTGCTGCCCATCAAGTGCAGCAGGTACGCGCCCGCAAACGCCGCCGGCACCGAGCCGAGCACCATCCACCCGACGAGCCGCATGTTGACCGTTTTGGCGCGCAAGTGCACGCCCGCGCCGATCGGACGCATCACTACTGCCGCCACGAGGTCGCTGGAGATCGCGGTCGAGGGCGTGACTCCGAACAGCAGGATCAGCATGGGGCTCATCAGCGCCCCGCCGCCGGCCCCGGTCATCCCCACCAGCAGTCCCACGACCGCTGCTCCCAGCACTATGTACGGATCCACGTGCACGCGCCGCCCTCTCCCGATCTACGTTCTCCCGGGTCACGACCTAGTTTCCCGGTCGAGCTGACTATTCCAGTCGAGAATAGCTGATTTATCGGAGCTGTCAACGTGGGTCTGTGCCGGGGCCCGGAGTGCCCGCGGCGGGCCGGTCAGCCGCTGTACCCGGAGAACACCGACGCTTCGAACGCGCCGGCACGGGGACTGGCGGCGTAGCCGAGGGGGGGCAGCCCGAAGAGGTTCTCCAACGTGCGCAGCAGCGAGAAGTCGTTGAAGGGTTCCTGGTCGTACGTGCCCGGCTTGACGTAGGGCGAGATCAGCAGCGCGCCCACCTGCCCGCCCCCGGAGGGGGGGAGGGTCACCCCCGAGGGGGCGGTCGCGGCAGGCGTGGTCGCGGTGGTGGTGGACGGCGTCGTCGCGGGGGTGGTCGCGGTGGAGGTGGACGGCGTCGTCGCGGGGGTGGTCGCGGTGGAGGTGGCGGACGGTGCCGCTGGGGGCGTGGTCGTGGCCGGGGTGGTCGCTGTGGGCGTCGCCGCCGGTGTGGTCGCGGCGGGTGTGGTCGCCGGTGTGGTCACTGTGGGTGTGGTCACTGTGGGTGTGGTCGGCGTCGGAGTCGTCGTTGTTGGAGTCGTGCCGGATGGCGCGCTCACGACCGCCGGCGCGGGGAAGCGCGGCTGCTCACAGCAGGCGCTCGAATCGCCGTACTCCCCGGTGGCGGGGGCCTGGTCGGTTGTCACGACCAGCAGGCCGCCGTGCCGGTAGGCGGGCGAGGCGAGGATCTCGGGGACGACGCGGCGCAGGAACGTTTCGGCGGCCGGCAGGCCGGAGGGGGCGCCGGGGGCGCACGGGGTCGGGCGCCCATCGTGGCAGAGGTCCGGCACGATGTAGGAGAGGGTGGGGGTGCGCTTGGCGCTTCGCAGGTCGGCCGCGAGCCCCCCCGCGCCGACGTCCTCGTGCGCGCACGCGGGCGAGTGGAGCACGCCGTCGAAGTACGTGAACGGGTCGCGGAAGGTGGCGAACGTGTCCCCCTGCGGCGCCTGGGAGGTGGGGTCGGCGGCGCCGAATTCGGGGTGCTGACAACCGGCGGCCATCCCTTCCGCGTACACCTTCCAAGTGAGCCCCTTGGCAGCGAGCTGGTCGCCGACGGTCTGAGCTTCCTTCGGGTAGATGCAGCCCTGACCGGTGTACTGCCCCTTGCTGTTGGCCTCTGCGGGGATGACGTCTGTGTAGGTCGGACAGTCCGCGGCGGTCTGCGGCGTCGGCCCGAGGCCGCTGACGAGAGCGATCTCGTTGGGCAGCTCTTCGTGGGCGACGGCGTAGAAGCGCACGAGCAGCTCTCCCTGGTGCTCGAGCGTGTGCGCGAGATAGGGAGCGGGGGATTCCGGTCCGAAGGTCTGGGCGTAGGGCTGGTCGGCGAGCACGATCAGGAAGACGTGCTTGACGGGGGGCAGGTGCGAGCCTCCCGCGCCCGTGGATCCGCCGGAGCTCCCACCGGACTTCTTGTGGCCGCTGCCGGAGGAGGACGGTTCGGAGGACTTGGCGGGCGTGGATTCCGTAGCGGGCGGCACCGCGACGGGTTCGGGCGTGGAGGTCGCTTCCACGGGCGGCGGCGGGGCGGCGAGCGTCGTGGCGACCGGAGCGGGGGCGGGGACCAGCAGCGTGAGCGGCCCGCGGCGCAGCGTGCGCAGCACTCCCGAGGGATTGGAGGCGGCGACGCCGGTGAGCGTGCCGAATGCGAGCATCGCGAGCGTCAGCACGGCAGCCGTGCGCGGGCCGGGCAGCCCTCCCGCCCAGCCGCTGCGCGTCCGCGCCGCGACGGGGGGGGTCCCCAGTGACCCACCCCCCCGGGTCGGCCGCCCTCCCCGGGTCCACTCGCGCTCCCACGCACGCCCGCCCGGGCGCAGGTCGGCGAGGATGCGCTCCAGCGCCGGCGCGCGCGGGCCGCGGCGGGCGCCACAGCTCAGGCAGTAGCGCTGGTCGTCGGCCAGCGCCGAGCCGCACTCCGCGCAGGCGTTCGCAGTCCCGCTCACCCGGTAGGAGTCTCGGCGGGGTGCTCGCTACTCGCAGGCTCGCTCGCCGAGCCGTTCGCGGCGGCGCTCGGGACGCGCTCCATCAGCGCCCGGCCGCACTGCCAGCAGAAGAGCGCCCCGCGCGCATGAACCGCCCCGCAGTCCGGGCACGTGCCGACACCCGCGGACTCCTGGAGGGTGAGCACGCGTTCGAGCTCGCCGAGCTCGGCGTCGCGCTCCTGCAGCTCGGCGGCGCGGCGCACGAGCACGTCGAGGCGGAAGTGGTCGCGAATCGCCATCTCGTAGGCGAGGCCGCCGAGGTCCCAGTGCAGCTCGGCGACCTGCGCGACCAGCTCGTCGCGGCGGCGCTCCAGGCTCGCGCGCCCGTCGTGGGAAGGTGAAGGCGAGGGCGAGGGCGAGCGGGAGCCCCCCGCGGGCGCCCGTTGGTCGGCGTCAGCGTCGGAGTGGGTGAGCAGCGAGTCGAAGATGCCCATCAGGCCCTCAGCCGGTCGTCACCACGTTGGGAATGTTGCGCGTCTTCTGCTCGGCGCTTTCGCCGCTGTTGGAAGACGTCGACTTCGAGGTGGACGTCTTGCTCGAACCGCCGCCACTCTTCGAGGACCCGGAGGAGGAGGAGGCTTTGCCGCTGGTGCTCACGCTTGGCGAACCGCCGCTCTTGTGAGTTCCACCAGCGGCGGGAGCGTTACCCGTGGACGTGGGGAGCGCCGGGGTGGTCGGGGTGGTCGCTTCCCCCGCCGCCGCGGTGCCGGGCGCGGCGACCGAGATGACCTGCGCCGGCTCGGTGACTGTCTTGCCGCCGCTGGCGCGGCCGATCAGCACGCCGACGCCCATCGCCAGCAGCAGCACCCCGACGCCCGCCACGGCAGTCGCGCCCGAGGAGCGGCCACCCCCCGCCGCCGCCCCACTAGACGGAGGAGCCGGCTCAGAGACGGCCGCGGGCGTGAAGCGGTCCAGGAACTGGCTGCGAGCCTGCACCTGGCGTCCACCGCACTCCAGGCAGTAGCGCTGGTCGTCGGCGAGCGAGGCGCCGCAGTGAGCGCAGGTTTGCATAGGGCACGCATGATAAGGACCCTCCCGGGCGACGACTGGTGACGATTCGGTGAACAGGCCGCCCGGGAACGCCACGTCGTGCGAAACTCGCCCCTCGCGCGCTCCCCGGCGCGCGGAGCCGTCACAAACCTTTCACACCCCCGGGTCCTCGGTGGGGCAGGTTTCAGAGTCCATGCCACAGCTACAGGGACCCAGTTCGCCGATGCGATGACGCCCGAGTCCACTGTTCTAGCCCCGCGACCCACGGAGGTGGAGTCCGCTCCCCCGACTCCGCGGCCTCCCACAACCCCCGGTGGGCAGATAGACAGAGACCCAAACCAGGACCAGGCGGACCGACAGACCAGAACCTTTGGCAACCTCGAACTGCGCCCTGACGAGATGCAGGCGCTCGTCGCCGGCACGCGGGTGGGACTCACCGTGCGCGAGTTCCAACTCCTCGCGGTGCTCGCCGACCGCGAGGACCGCGTGGTGCGCCGCCCGGAGATCTACCGGCAGGTGTGGGGCGGGGAGATGAAGCACCGCGACCGCGCTGTGGACGTGTTCGTGCGCAAGGTCCGCACGAAGCTCGCCGCGGTCGCGCCCGAGTGGGCCTACATCCACACGCACTTCGGGATCGGCTACCGCTTCGCGCCCGAGTCGCTCGCAAGCGAACCCGAGCCGCCCGCGCTCGGAGCGCCGCCGCGGGTGGCTGCCTCAGCGCAGGCATGAGCACCCTCAGCGCAGGCATGAGCACCCTCAGCGCAGGCATGAGCACCGCTGTCGCGCAGCGCAACCATCCCGCGCGGGCCGTGTTCACAGGCATGGTCACAGGCAGGCACCCGAGCGCGTCGCGGGAGCGGCCGCGCAGCACGGCGAGTCGAGAAAGGGAGACCCTGACAACATGACGAGACCCGCAACCGGCCGCCGAGCGGTCCTGACCGGAGCGCTGCTGGCGAGCGCCGCGCTGGCGCTGCCGCTCTCCTCACCGGCGGCGAAGACTCCCAAGTCCAAAGCGCCGCACGCGTCCACCGGCAGCGCCCGGCACGTGAGCGGCTCCACCGCCGAACTCACCGGCAACGTCAACCCTCGCGGCCAGGAAACGAGCTACTACTTCCAGTACGGCCCAACCACCGCGTACGGGATACAGACACCCACCACGGCGGCGGGCGGCGGCACCGGGGGGGTCAAGGTTGACCAGGTCCTCTCCGGCCTGCAGGTCGGCGCCACCTACCACTACCGCCTGGTGGCCGTGAACGCCGCCGCCGAAACGACCGTCGGACGGGACCGCGCGTTCACCACCAGGACCGCCAGCCACGGTCACGGGTCGACCCCCAAGCCGCTTGCGCTGAAGTTCGTGGTCCCCAAAGAACGCACGGTGGAGCCGTACGGCAGCCCGTTCTTGCTGGCGGGCACCCTGTCCGGCCCGGGCGGCGCGGGCCAGCAGGTCGTCCTGCAGGCCAACCCGTTCCCCTACGAGGGCGACTTCAACGACCTCGGCAGCCCCGCGACCACCAGCACTCGCGGCGCCTTCTCCCTCCACGTCCCGGGCGTGCAGCAGAACACGAAGCTGCGCGTGAGTACGCTCGGCTCGCCCACCGTCTACAGCCGCGTGGTGAGCGTGCAGGTCTCGGTGCTCGTCACGCTCCGCGCGCAGCCCACCGCGCAGGGGGTGCGCTTCGAAGGCACGGTCACGCCCGCCGAGGCCGGCGCGCCGGTGACGATCCAGCTGCTGCGGCCGGGGCGCCGCCCGTCGAACGTGGGGAGCACGACGGTCACCCGCGGCTCCAGGCGCGTGTCGCGCTTCAGCGCCCTCGTGAGCATCCGCCACACGGGCCCCTACCGCGCGCTTGTCAAGGTGAGCAACGGCAGGCAGGTTTCGGGGCACAGCCGCAGCATCCCCGTCCAGGCGGTGGCACGAAGCCGCAGGCGGCGTAAGTAGGCGGCCCACCGCCGGGCGAAGGTGGGCCGAGCCGAGAAGAGAGTGGGTTGGGGGGATCGTCCGCGTGAGCCGCTACCCGTAGAGCGGCTGGTGCGCGCGGGGCCTCCGTGCCCCGCGGCCGCCGCGCGTGCGGCTTAGCCAGCCGCGGCCTCAGCTGTCGCTTTTGGCTGTGGTGATCGCCAGGCTTTTCGAGTTGCTCGTCACGGAGTTCGACACCGAGGCGCCGGCAGGGTTGCCGCTGATCGCGCTCTTGACGATCGAGAACGACCCCGGCCGGTCTTCAGCGGCGTTTTCGTCGGAGTAGCCCTGAACCGCCCAGTCGCGCATCCCGGAGACCGTGTCGCCGCTGCCGCTCCCCACGGGGCCGTAGCTCTGGCCGGCGTACTGCAGCAGCTGGATGCCGACGTTGCCGCCTTCGAGCGCGTCGTCCTTGACGGTCGTCCAGCCCTGGTCGAGCGCGATCGACTCGTAGCGGTCGTCGGTGAGCACGTCGTCGGAGATCGTCGCCTGTGAGGACGTCGGCGCTGCTTCGAAGGCGTCGTAGGTGTACACGCCGATGTCGCAGTCGCTGATCGTTGACTTGCTCACACTCGAACCGGCCGCCGCCCCAAAGAAGAGGATGCCGGCCGCCTGGTAGTCGGCCATCGAGTTTTCGCCGCACTCGATCGCGCCTTTTTCCAGTTCGGCTTTGCTCAGCGTGAGGTTGCACTCGTCGCCGGTGACGGTGGACTCGCTGATCTTCGCCTGCGCGCCGTTGCTCACCTGGATGCCGTTCTGCGCGGTCACTTCGGTCGGGCCCGCGCCGGTCACGGTGGTGCTCGTGATGCTCGCACTGGATCCAGCGCCGTCGACGGTGACGCCGTTCTTCTGGTAGCCGGCGATGGTGTCGTTGGTGAGCGTCGCCGTCCCGACCTCGACGGGCGTCGTCCAGGCCATCCCGACCTGGATGCCAACGCCACCCTGGCAGCCGTTGATCGGATCGGCGCCCGCGCCCGCGATGCTCGAGTCGGTGAGCTTCAGGTCGGCGCCGCCGCCCACGAGGATGCCGTAGAGGCTGTCGTAGCAGGTGCCGGCCGGCCAGTCGGCTTCGAGCGTGACGCCGCTGATCGAGTAGGCGCCGGCGCCGCAGACCGCGATCGCGTCCTGGTCGGCCGCATAGCTTTCAGTGCCTTTGGCGGTGTCGCAGGCCGTCGTGGAGTCCTGCGGTTTCGCCGGCAGCTGGACGGTGACCGGGCCGGCCGCGAGGATACTGACGGGCGTCGTGAGCTGCAGCTGTTCGACGTACGTGCCGGTGCAGACCTCGATCTTCGCGCCGGCAGAAGCTTTGGCGAGGGCCGACTGGATCGTGCTGTAGCCGGGGCTGGTGCAGCTTTTACCCGAGCCCGAGACGGTGGGCGCGTGTGCGACCCACAGCGAGGCGGCCGACGCCGCCGCGGGTGCAGCCACCAACCCGGTCGCGGTGACAGCCAAGACAGCCATTCCTCGCTTGAACCTCATGTCGCTCCTAACCGATCCATGACAAAGTGGGGGCGACTCTATGGAGGCACAGCCCAGCGCCTGTTACCGCGGTGTGAAAAGTTTCAATGAATTGTCACAAGGCGCGACGCGATACGAGTTTGACCGTGTAGACCCGCGTCCTCGGTGGGTCCGGGGCCAACACGCGGACCGCCAGGTTCGCACCCAGTCGCCCGCGGGCGGCGTGCAGGCGCAACCGACCGGCGGTGTCGAGCCTGAGCTTGACGGTCGCCGTCCTGCCGGGCGGGATCGTGAAGCCCGCGGTCGCGATCGTGACCGTCCGGGATCGCCTTGCGGCCCTCGCCCTCGTCTCGAGCGCAAGCCTGAGCGTGAGACGCCCGTGGCAGGCGACCGGCGCCGTGCACCGGAGCACGACTCGCGCACGCCCGTCGCGCACAGGTACGCGCCGGCCGACGAGCACGACCCCGCCGCCCGCGGTCCGGTACGCACCCACGCCCTGCTTGGCCCGCGGGCTCACACCGGGCGGGCTCCCGGCGGAGGTCTGCGTTTGGGCGCCGGGCGTACCGCCGCCGGCGGGCGGTTCGCCCGAAGGCGCGCCACCGGTGGGCGGTTCGCCACTCGACGAGGAAGAGGGGCGAGCGAACGCCCACGCCGCCCCCGCTTTCGCGCTGTCGCCGATGCCGCCGATCAATGCGGTGGCGCCGTCGCCGGAGAGCGCAACGCTCCAGCCGAATTCGCCGTTGCCCCGCTCTTCGCCGCCGGTGAGCTTCGAACCCTGCTGCGCCCACACCGAGTCCGAGCGCGCGAACACCCACGCCGCGCCCACCCCGCCACCGTCCTGCTGGCCGCCGACAAGCGCCGTTTCGCCGTCGCTCGAAAGCGCAACGCTGTCCCCGAACTCACCGGCGCCCGCCTCTTCGCCGCCGGTCAGCTTCGGACCCTGCTGCGCCCACGCCGAGCCCGAGCGCGCGAACACCCACGCCGCGCCCACCCCTTCGCCGTCCTCGCGACCGCCGACGAGCGCCGTGGAGCCGTCGCCCGAGAGCGCCACGCCGTCCCCGAACTGGCCCGCGCCGGACTCTTCGCCGCCGGTCAGCTTGGGGCCCTGCTGCGCCCACCCCGGGCCTGTGTGCGCGAACACCCACGCCGCGCCCACCCCTTCGCCGTCCTCGCGACCGCCGACGAGCGCCGTGGAGCCGTCGCCCGAGAGCGCCACGCTCCAGCCGAACTCGCCCGCGCCGGACTCTTCTGACGCCGGTGAGCTTCGCGCCCTGCTGCGTCCACGTCGAGCCCGTGCGCGTGAACACCCACACCGCGCCGGTGTCGCTGTGGTCCACGTAGCCGCCGACCAGCGCGGTGTCGCCGTCGGCGGAGAGCGCCACCGAGCGCCCGAACCAGCCCTTGCCACTCTCCCCCGAGCCGGTGAGCTCGGCCTGCTGGACCCACGTCGAGCCCGAGCGCGTGTACACCCACACGGCGCCCAGACCGGAGTTGTCGCGGGGCGCGCCGACCACCGCGGTGTCGCCGTCGGCGGACAGCGCGACGGCGCGTCCGAAGCAGCCTGCGCCGCTCTCCCCGGCGCCGGTGAGCTTCACCGACTGCGTCCACGTCGAGCCCGAGCGCGTGAACACCCACGCCGCGCCCGCTTCGCCGTCGTCGCGAGGGCCGCCGACGAGCGCCGTGTCGCCGTCTTCGGAGAGCGCCACACTGCGCCCGAAGCGCCCCGCGCCAAGCTCTTCGCCGCCGGTCAGCTTCGGGCCCTGCTGGATCAGCTGAGCCGGTTCGCTCGCGAGGCCGTCCGAGAGGCCCGCCCCAAGCAGCGCCAGCGAGAGCAGCACGGTCGCCGCCGCAGCGCGCAGCGGCGTGGCAAGTCCGAGGTGGCAATCTGTCCGGTTCATCGCCCGATCGCAATTCGACGGTGTCGGCCGACCGCCAGTCGTCCCGGCCGCGCGCACGCGTATGTCGCGTCCAACGTCAACGTCACACGCATCTAACTCCACTCGCCCCCCGGATACACACGAACTTCACTAGATGTTCACATGGCGGTCCGGGGCAGGGAGAACCGGGAGGCGAAGCAACCCCCGACGCCACAAAGGGCGGAAGACGGGCGCTCGCTGCCGACCCGTCTCCCGCCCTTCGCGTGGACTACACGCCGTTCAAGCGGCTCGTCTATTCGAAGCCGAGGTTGCCCGAGGGCACTTCCACCTGCAGCTCGCCGTGGTAGCGACCGCCTTTGCCTTCAGTGTTCGAGAATTCTTCACAGAGGCCGGCTTCTTCGATCCCGTATTCGACGCCTTTGAATTCATTCGTGATCAACAGCTTCTGCTGGAAGCCGCTCGGGAACGGCTTCAGTTTCGCCGACGCGACTGTTTCGGGGGTGAAGGCCGCCTCCGAGTATTCTTCGTTCGGCTTGGTTTCCGCCTTGACGGGAACCGTCTGCTTGGGCACCAGCACCTTGCACCCGCCGGTGTGAGCGATCGAGAGTTCAACCGTTCCCGGGCCAACTTCCACGGTTTCGGGTTCGCCTTCCGTACCGATCACCACGTACCCGTTGGGGTGGTAGACGTATTCGACCTTCGACTTGAACCGCACTTTCGGCGATATTTTTTCGCCGATGAACGTGAGTTCGTGCGCTTCGCATTCCTTGTATCCAACTTCCACCTTCAGCAGCGGCGAGGGAGATTCGGCGATCGTGCCCCTGGTCGTCGCCACTTCACATGCGATTTCGATTTTCCCAAATTTGAAGGTCTGCTCCCCAACGCCTACGCCCTTGGTCTTTAGCGGGAACACTTTGTTGACGGCGCTGGCGGTGAACTGGTGGGCCGAGGCCGGTACCGCGGCGACTGCTAGAGCGCACACCGCGAGAGCGGGCACACACACGATCCTCAAGCGTCTCATTCCCTGGTCTCCTTTGATTTGAAGTTGTTGTCCTCGACGTTGTGGCACGACCTCGCCGCCCGCCCGGCACCCACCGCACAAGATGTGAACATCTTGTGTCAAACTGGTACTCGTCCTGTATCTGCCTGGAGTCCGCCTCGGGTCGTCCCGCTCGACCGACGGGTTACATTACACGAAACCACGGACGCGACCCGGGTGGACGCCGGCAATGACCGATCTGAAAAAACCTGGCAGACCACCACCACGCCCCAGTGAGCTCCCCGCCGGGGAGACCGGCCACGAGGCGACGGACCACCCGCGCGTGGCGATGCTCGGGCTCGGCTGGTTTCCGGGGACGCTCGGCGGACTCGACCGCTACTACCGCGCCCTCTTCGAGCAGCTCCCGGAGGCGAGCGGGGTGGTGCTCGGCCCAGCCGCAGATGCGCCGCGCTCGATCGAGGTGGTGGACGGCCCCGGCCTGCCGCTCCCCCGCCGCCTGCTCGGCTCCTGGCTCGCCGCCCGCCGCGCGGGGAGGGGCGCCGAGGTGGTGGACGCCCACTTCGCGCTGTACGCCGCCGCGCCGCTGCTGCTGGGACCGCTGCGCTCGCGCCCCGCGGTGTTCCACTTTCACGGACCGTGGGCGGAGGAGAACCTCGCGGCGGGCGACGGGTCGGGCGTGCGGCTCCGGCTGCGCAGGGCGCTCGAGCGGCGGGTGCTCCACCACGCCGAGGCCCACGTCGTGCTCTCCGGCGCCTTTCGCAGGCTGCTGGTCGAGCGCTACCACGTGCCCCCGTGGGAGGTGCACGTGTGGGCGCCGGGGGTAGCCCTGGACGCGTTCACCCCTGGCGACCGCGCCGCCGCCCGCGCGCGGCTTGACCTCGACCCCGAGGCGTTCGTCGCCGTCTGCGCCCGGCGGCTCGTGCCCCGCATGGGAGTGGACACCCTGCTCGACGCTTGGGGCCGGCTCGCCGAGCAGCTGCCGGAGGGCTCGACGCTGCTCGTGATCGGTGACGGGCCGCTGCGCGAGAGCCTGCTCGAACGCTGCGCGCGCCCGCCG
Source organism: uncultured Solirubrobacterales bacterium (assembly GCA_963725535.1). Classification (GTDB taxonomy): domain Bacteria; phylum Actinomycetota; class Thermoleophilia; order Solirubrobacterales; family Solirubrobacteraceae; genus Palsa-744. The sequence goes on along the minus strand of CAVRYX010000004.1, from coordinate 73,044 downwards.
CTGGCCGGTCGCGTGCGCGTGGAGGGCCGGGTCGCGGACTCCGAGCTGGTCGACGCCTACCGCTGCGCCGACGTCGCCGTCGTGCCGACCCTCGCCGTCGAGGGGTACGGCCTGGTGGTGCTCGAGGCGGCGGCGTGCGGCACCCCGAGCATCGTCAGCGACATCGGCGGCCTGCCCGAGGCGGCGGCTGCGCTGGACCCCTCGCTGGTGGTGCCCGCCGGCGACACGCAGGCGCTGCGCGACCGTCTGCTGGCCGCCGCCCGCGGAGCCCGTCCGACGCGGGAGGCCACCCGGCGCCACGCCGAGGGCTTCGACTGGCCGGGGGTGGCCGCGCGCCACCGCGAGCTCTACCGCCGCCTCGCGCGGGGCAGGGAGCGCGAGCAGCGCCTGCGGGTGGTCTACCTCGACCACGTCGCCCGGCTCTCGGGGGGTGAGATAGCCCTGCTGCGACTGCTGCCACACCTGCAGCGCGTGAACGCCCACGTGATCCTCGGGGAGGACGGACCGCTCGCCACCCGTCTGCAGCAGGCCGGCGTCTCGATCGAGGTGCTCCCGCTCGACCCGGCCACCCGCGAGCTGCGCAAGGACACCGTGCGGCTCGGCGCACCCGCGGACGGGGCGGCGCTCGGCACGGCGCTCGATGCGGCGGCGCTCGACAAGGCTCCCGGCGGGACACTCGATGGGGCGAGCTTTGGGACGGCGCCCGGTGGGGCACTCGGTAAGGCAGCACCCGGCGTGGGGCTCCTGGGGGCGGCGCCCGGCGCGGCGGCGTACGTCGCGCGGCTCGCGCTGCGCCTGCGCGCGCTGGCGCCCGACGTCGTGCACACGAACTCGCTGAAGGCCGGCGTCTACGGCAGCCTCGCAGCGCGGGCGGCCGGCGTGCCCGTGGTCTGGCACGTGCGCGACCGGATCGCCGAGGACTACCTCCCGCGCCCCGCCGTCCACCTCGTGCGGCGCCTGATCCGCCACCTCCCCGACGGCGTCCTCGCCAACTCCGAGGCCACGCTCGCCACGCTCGGGGCCCCCGGGCGTGCCCCGCGGTGGGTGGTGCCCGACTCCGTGAAGCTCTCCACGCACCCCCGCGTTCCCGCCGCACGCAGCGCGACGTTCGGGATCGTCGGACGGCTGGCCCCGTGGAAGGGGCAGGACCTCTTCCTGCGCGCGTTCGCTGCCGCCTTCCCCGACGGCGACACGCGGGCGCTCGTGGTGGGGACGGCGATGTTCGGCGAGGAGTCCTACGAACGCGAGCTGCCCGCTCTGGCGGCGCGCCTGGGGCTCGACGGGCGCGTGGAGTTCCGCGGCTTCCGCGAGGACGTCTGGGCGGAGCTCGCCTCCCTCGACGTGCTCGTGCACGCCTCGGTGACCCCTGAGCCCTTCGGCCAGGTGGTGCTCGAGGGCATGGCCGCCGGCCTGCCGGTGATCGCCCCCGACGAGGGCGGCCCCGCCACGATGATCGCCAACGGCGAGACCGGGCGCCTCTTCGCCAGCCGCGACGCAGGGGCGCTCGCGGCCGCGATGCGGACGCTAAGCGAGGACCCCGAGGAGCGCGAGCGCCTCGGCGCCGCCGCGCGGCGCGCGGCCGAGCGCTACCACCCCGATGCGATCGCCGCACAGCTGGAGCAGGTTTACGAGCGCCTCGCGCGCCCGAGGCCCGGGCGCACATGGCCCCACGCGCAAGTGTCAGGCCACCGCGAGTAGCTCAACAGACCTGCCCGGAACGCTTGGGCGACCGCGCCCCGTCGGCCGTCGCGCTGACCCACGATCTCCTCCTCGCCGACACAGCCTCCCGCCGGAGCTTGTGTACGAGCGTTCACCTCTCCCACAGGGCCGAGATGGGAACGGCCAGCAGGCGGTCCCCGAACGGGAGCACGTGTCGGCCTCCATAGAGGACCACACCGGCCGTGAAGCGGTCCCCCAGCACGTCTCGCATGTGCCCCAGCCAGCGAAACCACTCTCGCCGAGGAGTCTGGCCCGTCTTGACCTCGAGCGCAGCGACGCGGCCGTCCGCGGCCTCGAGCACGAAGTCGATCTCCGCGCCGGCGCGGTCCTGCCAATGGAACAGCGCGGCCTCCGTGGCGGCCCACGTGAGCTGACGGCACAGCTCCGCGTACACAAACGTCTCGACGAGCCGGCCCGTGGCAGGGTCCGCGAGGTCCTCGAGCGCGGACGGGGACTTGCCCGTAAGCCACGCCGCCAGACCCGAGTCCGTGAGGAACACCTTGGGACGCCGCTTGACCCGTCTGGTGAGGTTGCGCGACCACGCCGGTACCGTCGCCACCAGGTGGATCGTCTGCAGCCACGCGCGGTGGTCGTACACCGCCTGGCGCTCCAACGCCGAGTCCTCGATCACGCTCTGCATCACCAGCTCGCACCCCGAGCGCGCCGCCAGCAGACGGAGCAGCTGACCCATCTCCGGGACCTTGCGAATGCCCCCCAGCTCGACCACGTCGCGCTCGATCGTCGTGCGCACGTAGTCCCGAAACCAGCCCCCCCGCTGGCGCCCGGAGAGCTCGTGAACCTCCGGGTAGCCCCCCGTGCAGACCCGCTCCAGCAGCTCACCGCGCCCGATCCCACCAGTCGGGTGCTCGGCCACCGCCGCCGCCCCGGTGAAGAGCACGTCCACGAAGCGATCCGCAACACCCGCCAGCTCTCCCTGGGTAAACGGCCACACCTCCACAAACCCTGCCCTGCCCGCAAGCGACTCAGAGATCGTCGGCACCGTGAGGAAGTTCGACGAGCCCGTCAGCACGAACTGTCCGGGCATCGCGTCTCCGTTGACCCGGGCCTTGATCGCACGCACCAATGGCTCACCGCCCCGCTGCACCTCATCGATGACCAGCGGCCTCCCACCCAGCGCAACGAACCCAGCCGGGTCCTCCAGCGCCGCCGCGAGCACGCCCTGCTCGTCCAGATTGCGCAGCGCCCCGCCCGTCAGGGACAGCTGGCCGCGCACCAGAGTCGTCTTGCCCGACTGTCGTGGACCAGTCACGACCGTCACCCGCCGAGCCGCCACCGTCTCCCGATATCGCCCCTCGATCGCCCGCTGGCGCAACATCCCCCTATCATACATAACGCCGAGGATCAATCATACGGATCGCCGTAAAACTGGCGGACGGTCCGCCGCCACCTCGGGGAGCAGGTTCGCCCCAGTTGCGCTTCTGGCTGCACTCTGCGTGTCGGACGGGTTTTGACTGCCTCGGCGAGGCAGATCGCGCTCGGGGCTCGGTGCTGCGGCACGGCGCGGGTGCCCGGTCAATCGCTCCGCCCAGCACGGACATCCGTCCAGCGCGACGTACATCCGTCGAGGACCCGGGGGGACACCGCCGATCGAGGTGGCGAAGCGAAATCACCCCAGCCCCCGACCCCGACGGCGGTGATGTCCAGAATGCCTCACGCTCCGCGCCCGCCTCGGCGGGCGCTGCCACTGCTCGGCCTCGTGCTCGCGCCGGTGCTCGCGCTGCTCGCGCCGGGCGCGGCGTCGGCGGGACAGAGCCGCCACGCCCCACGCCGCGCGAGGAGTCAGACGAGCATCGCCCACGGCACGTGCACGCTCAAACGGCGCAAGGGATCTCCCAGGCGCTGGGTCCGCCACCGCGCGTGCGGGCAGGGACACGCCGTTCACGCGGGCAGTGCGCTCGGCAAGCGAACCCCGCGCGGGGCACACGCCAAGCGCTCCCCGCGCGCGTCCGGCCCCACGGCGAGCCCTGAAACGCCGGCGAGCCCGTCCCCTGGCACGCCGCCCTCCCCGCCGGCCGCGACCTCCCCCCCGTCCGAAGGCGCCGGGGCGTCGCTGCTTCCCAGCGGCGGGGTCGAAACCGACCCGATCGACCCCCGGTACCTGACCGCGACACCGTTCGGGACGAGCTCGTTCTGGATCCAGCCGTGGCGGGCGTACCTCGACACCTGGCCAGCCTCCCGGCTGATCGAATCGCTCGGGGTCAACTTCGACGTGCACGCCGCGGAGGCGGAAGGCACGGCCCAACTGCTGCAGGACAGCGGCTTCAAGCTCGCGCGCATCGGGATCAACTGGGACTCGCTCTCCTACGAAGACCCGACGCAGTTCGTCAACGAATCCGACATTCGCACGCGCCTCACGGCCTTGAAGCGGCACGGCCTGCGTCCGCTGATCCTGCTCGACGCCAACAGCACCGGCCCGGCCCCGGCCAAGAAGGTCACCCTGACAACGGTCTCCGCCGCCCCGGCCGGCGCCCAGAGCGTTACGTTGACCCCCGCGAGCGCCGCCGAGGTCGTCCCTGGCAAGACCGGCTTCGACGGGCTCTCCTTCGGCGGCGACCCCGACATCCTCATCACGTCGGTCCGGCCGAGCGGTCTCGCCACGCTCTCCCGGCCGCTGCTCAGCACGCTGGCGGCCGGTGAACACAAGGGCGCCACCCTGCTGTACGCGCCGTTCGGGCCACCCACGCTCCCGAACGGGCAGCCGAACCCGGCCTTCCAGGAAACGCTCGCCGGGTGGTTGAGCTACGTGGCGACCGTCTGCAAAGAAGCCGCGAGCATCTTCGGGCCCGAAGGCTACGACCTCGAGGTCTGGAACGAGCTCACCTTCGACTCGCAGTTCCTCAACTCCGAGCACTACTACTCCTCCGCGGGCGAAGCGGGCCCTGCCACCGAAGAAGGCGAAGAAAGCACGGCGAGCGAAGAAGAAGGCGCCGAGGCCGAAGAAGGCTCGAAAGCGCTGGAAAGCGCGGAAACCGAAGCCGAAGAATCACAGGCGCCGAGCAAAGCCCAGGTGACCAAAGCGGTCGTCAAGGCGCTGCTCGCCGAAACAGTCGCCTACGTGCGCAACCCCGCCAACGGCATCTCCCCGGGCGTCGGCATCACCGACGGCTTCGCCGACCAGACCCCGTTCCCCTCCGGCGCACAGGCGCCGCTTGGACTGACCGCGCTCAGCAAGCACCTGTACAACGGTCCGCGGAGCTTCCCCGCCGCCTACAGTGAAAGGTCGATCCGCCCCCTCAACGCGCTGGGCGTGCGGGACACGCTGCCCAAGAGCTTCACACCCCTGTTCGTGCCTCACTTCCAGTCGCTGTTCCCCGAGTACTACCTGACGGCGCTCTCGACCGAGACGGCCGTCCGCGACCTGGCCCCGTTCACGACCGAAATCTACGGCCTCCCGCACGGCCGCGAAGTCGGGCCGCAGGGGGGTCAGCCGGTGCAGAAGTGGATGACGGAGTACAACCTGAGCCCCGCGAAAGCGACGGTGCTCGGCCCCGACGAGAGCACCCCCGCGACAGGACCCGCAGCCCAACTGACCCCCGCCGACCGCACCCACTTCCAAGCCAAGGCACTCCTCCGCAGCCTCGTCGCGATGGTCAGCAAGGGCATGACCCGCGAGTACTTCTTCCACGCCGCACCCGGCGCCCTCAGCCTCATCAGCGAAAACTTCTCCACCGCGCTCGCCGCCCACCCCACCACCTACCCCGGCGACGCGGCAGGCGGCGAAACGATGAGCGCCTTCCACAACCTCCTCACCCAATTCCAAGGCCCCGGACCCACCGGACCACCCCGCCAACTCCACCTCCTCTCCATCACCCAAACCGGCAACCACGCCCAGTTCACCGGCGACGGCACCACCGCACACCCCAACCTCTACGACCGCGAAATGCTCGCCGTCTTCCCCTTCCAAGCCTCCCCCACCCGCTTCGTCATCCCCATCTACGTCATGACCCTCAACCTCCTCACCCTCTACCAACCCACCGCCCCCACCACCGACATCCACCGCTTCGACCTCCCCCCCGAGACCTTCCACATCACCCTCACCAACCTCCCCCCAACAACCACCCCCCCCACCATCACCGCCTACGACCCCCTCCTCAACGCAACCACCCCCGCCCACCTCACCACCTACACCCCCGGCACCGCCACCATCGAAATCGCCGCCACCGACTACCCCCGCACCCTCACACTCGAATTCACAGGTCCGTAACACCAGTGGCGCCGCGCGGCACGGCGACTGCCATGATGGCGCCGCGTGCGTCGGAGAATCGCAATCGCCACGCTGGCGCTGCTGGCCGCGGGGCTGGCCGTCACAGCTCTCACTCACTCCTCGACGCCGCGCAAACGCTCGGCCCGTGCTCCCGCCGAACGCACCCAGTCCGCCGAGCTCGCGCCGTCCGCCGCGACCGGCGGAACCCTCGCCGGGCCGATCAACTCCCGCTATCTCACCGAGCTGCCGTTCGGCAAGAGCTCCTTCTGGATTCAGCCGTGGCGGGCGTACCTGGACACCTGGCCCGCCTCGCGCCTGGTCGACGCCCTCGGCATCAACTTCGACGTCGGCGCCGCCGAAGCCCAGGGCGTGGCGCGGCTGCTGCACGACAGCGGCTTCAAGCTCGTGCGCATCGGGATCAACTGGAGCTCGCTCGCTTACGAAGACCCAACGCGGTTCGTGGACCAAGCGGACCTCCGCACGCGCCTGCTCGCGCTGCACGAGTACGGGCTGCGGCCGCTGATCCTGCTCGACGCCAACAGCACCGCCCCGTGCCCGGCAAAGCGCCTCACGCTGGACACGGTGGCGCCGGCGCCGGTGGGCGCCACCACCGTCACGCTCGACGCCGCGAGCGCCGCAGAGGTGGTGCCGGGCAAGACCGGCTTCGACGCGGTCGTGTTCACCTCCTCGAAGCGCACACGCAGACGGCACGGCAGGCACGGCAAGCGCACCAAGAGCGCCGTCGCGCTCACGCCCGAACAGCGCCTGGAACGCCGCGAAGCGCGCCGGGCGCAGACCCGCGCGGGACTCACCGCGCTGGTGCGCGAGGGCAACCCCGCGATTCTGATCACGAAGGTGAGTGCCACCCACGTGGCGACCCTCTCGCGGCCGCTGCCGGTCGCGCTGGCGGCCGGTGAACACAAGGGGACGACGCTGCTGTACGCGCCGTTCGAGGCGCCCACCCTGCCCGGCGGGGGGCCGAACCCGGCCTTCCAGGCCACCCTGAGCGGGTGGCTGAGCTACGTCGCCACCGTCTCCCGGGAGGCGCAGAGCATCTTCGGCCCCGGCGGCTACGACCTCGAGGTGTGGAACGAGCTCACGTTCGGCTCGCAGTTCCTGAACGCCGAACTCTACTACGCGCCTACCGGGGAACGCAGGCGACACACCGTGACCAGCGAAGTCACCAAGGCGCTGCTCGACGCGACCGTCGCCTACGTGCGCGACCCCGCCCACGGCATCTCCCCGGGCGTCGGCGTCAGCGACGGCTTCGCCGACCAGACCCCGTTCCCCTCCGGCGCGCGCACACCGGGGCTCACCGCGCTCAGCAAGCACCTGTACGTCGGCGCGAAGAGCTTCCCCGCGGACTTTCGCGTCGGGCACGGCAACGTGCCGCTCAACGCGCTCGGCGAACGCGACACCGTCGGCTCCCGCCGATCCGCCGGCGGCCTCACCCCGCTGTTCGTCCCCCACTTTCAGGCGCTGCTGCCCGAGTACTTCCTGACGGCCCTGCAGACGGCGACGATCGTGCGCGACCTGGCTCCCTTCACGACCTACATCTACGGCCTGCCGCACGGCCGCTACGTCGGCGAGCCCACGCCGCCGCAGGTGTGGATGACGGAGTACAACCTGAGCCCCGCGAAAGCGACGGTGCTCGGCCCCGACGAGAGCACCCCCGCGACAGGACCCGCAGCCCAACTGACCCCCGCCGACCGCACCCACTTCCAAGCCAAGGCACTCCTCCGCAGCCTCGTCGCGATGGTCAGCAAGGGCATGACCCGCGAGTACTTCTTCCACGCCGCACCCGGCGCCCTCAGCCTCATCAGCGAAAACTTCTCCACCGCGCTCGCCGCCCACCCCACCACCTACCCCGGCGACGCGGCAGGCGGCGAAACGATGAGCGCCTTCCACAACCTCCTCACCCAATTCCAAGGCCCCGGACCCACCGGACCACCCCGCCAACTCCACCTCCTCTCCATCACCCAAACCGGCAACCACGCCCAGTTCACCGGCGACGGCACCACCGCACACCCCAACCTCTACGACCGCGAAATGCTCGCCGTCTTCCCCTTCCAAGCCTCCCCCACCCGCTTCGTCATCCCCATCTACGTCATGACCCTCAACCTCCTCACCCTCTACCAACCCACCGCCCCCACCACCGACATCCACCGCTTCGACCTCCCCCCCGAGACCTTCCACATCACCCTCACCAACCTCCCCCCAACAACCACCCCCCCCACCATCACCGCCTACGACCCCCTCCTCAACGCAACCACCCCCGCCCACCTCACCACCTACACCCCCGGCACCGCCACCATCGAAATCGCCGCCACCGACTACCCCCGCACCCTCACCATCCAGTACCCGAGCGGTACGGCTGCCCACGCGCACAGCTCGCCGCCAGCTCACGGTTGACCGGAGCCTACCCAGCGGGCAGCGGCCGGTCAGCCCACACGCGCAGGGCGCGCGAGCTCCCAACTGACCTCGAAGCGGTGGATCGCAGGATCGGCCAAGACGCCGCTCGCAGCGTAGTCCAAGCACGGCAGCTGAGTCTCGTAACACGCCATCGCCGCGAGCTTCGCGGACGCCGCGCCGTCGTCCAGCCGCTCAACCCGAGCGGAGCGCAGCGGGGGCAGCTCCGGCAGGCCCTTCAGGAAGGACAGCCAGAACACGTCCACGTTACGGTGGGGGTCGAGCGCACGGCCATCGACCCACGCGGGCCACCCGTGCAGGACACAGTAGGGCAGCTCCGCGTAGGCGCTGACAGGCAGCCCTGCGCGCAGCAACATCCGCCCGTAGCGCCGGGCGAGCACGTGGTCGGGGTGACCACCCAAGCCGGCGGGGACGTGGACGCGCGAGGCGCGGCCGGTCACGGAGCTCAGCGCGAGGTCGAGCTCATCGAGGCTCGGAGCGGGCGGTGGGCGGCGGTACTGGGCGTCGAGAAACGGCAGGTTCACGGGGCTGCGCCCGGCACGGCCCAGCGCGCACGCGTCCTCGGCGACCCGCGCGCGGACGCGCTCCGCCGAGTCCCGGGCGCCGGTGATCGCGTCCCACTGCGCCAGACGACCGGCCGCGGGAGCACCGGTGAAGAGGTTCACCACGCGGACGTCGCGATCGCTCGTAAGCACGCTCCAGCAGTCGAGGACCGCGTCGTCCAAGTGCGGAGAGAGCAGCAGCTCGGGCGCCCGCGAGTCGAACCGCAGGCGGGTGCGGAAACGCCGCTCCCGAGCGGACTCGCGCAGCGCACGCGAGCGGCGGAGGAGCGCGCTGGGCGAGAGCCGCCGCGCACCCGAGCTCGTCAGTTTCACCACGCGCTCACCCGCGCTCGTCCCCCGGTGCGCTCACCCGAGCTGCCAGACCCACAGCGTCTCACCCCTCTCCTCAGCCCCACCAGCGCTCACTCGAGCTCGTCGTAGCCCCACAGCGACACGAGGTCGCGGCCCAGGTACTCGCTGAGCGCCTGCACCTCGCCTTTGAAGCGACGGCGCAACTCGAGCACGAGCTGCCCATCCGGCGGCCGGGCCGGCGTGTACACCACCCGGCTCCACACCGCTCGCACCGCGTCACTGCGCTTGAGCGCGGGGGTGAGCGCGCCGAGCGCTCGGGCGAGGGGACCGACCGCTTCCGGGTTGCGCCGCGCCACCCGCGCGGCGTAGGCAAGTTGGTGCAGCGGCCCCGAGCGCACCGCCGGCAGCGTCGCCGTACGCACCGTCTCGACCGGCGGAGTGTCGTCCACCTCCAAGAAGCCCAGCACCCGCCGCAGCGTCGCCTCGTTCGCGGCGCGGAAGTCGTCGTAGATCAGCACCAGCACCTGCTCCTCCGGGAACGCCGCGTGGAAGCTCCGCAGCTGCTCCACGTAGCGTACGTGGTCGGAGTACAGCAGCGCCTCCACCGAGTGCGAGCGCCGTGGGATGTTCCTGCCCTCGCGCCGCGCGCCCTCGAGCGCGAGCGCTCTGCGCAGGTCGGTCTCGGTCTCCAGGTGGTTGTGCACGCCCTGCAGGTGCAGCGAGCGCAGAAAGTCCGCGGGCTCACGGAGGATCGCGACGATGCGCGCCGCCGGCGCCACCTCGGCGATGCGCGCCGCCGCGCTCGGCGAGCGCAGGTAGGTCGGTGTCGCCTCGCCCACGCGCTGCTCAGGCCGGGCCGGCGCGAACAGCGCCAGGTAATCCTCGAGCGTTTCCGGTAGGCGGCTCTGGCGGCGGCGCTGCTCCGAGCGGGAGCGCAGCTCGGGCGCGAAGAAGCGCGGCTCCTTGAGCTCCGGCATGAACACCTGCGGGTGGCGCTTGAGCATCAGGTACAGCGCGGTCGTCCCGCACTTCTGGTGCCCGACGATGAAGAAGTCCGGGACTCTTCCGCCCGCCGCCGCCTCCACCGTGCCCACCGCCTGACTCACGCGGGGCGCTCCCATCACCGGCGCCTCGCCAGCACCACGAGGTCCCACGGACGACCGACGCTCAGCCGCCTGTCTGCGTGGCCCCACGCGAGCACCGCCAGCCGCGGCATCAGGCTGCGCCGGCCGCCCCCAAGGCGCTCGTGCTGCCAGCGCCACGCGAGCACGAACCAGCGCATGAGCAGGTGAAAGCAGTGGCGCTCCCACACGACCTCCAGGCCCCCCTGCGCCAGCAGCGCCCGCAGCTGCGGGGGGGTGTAACCCTCGCGCACGTCCGCGGAGACCCGCGGCGCGGGCGGTGTGGGGACGCTCAGGAGCGCATACGCGCCCGGCGCGAGCACCCTGCCGAGCTCCCGGGCGACGGCGCGGTCGTCGGGCACGAACTCGACCACCTCGCTGCACAGCAGCCAGTTGACCGACCCATCCGCCAGCGGCAGCTCCGTCAGCGAGCCGGCCACGTCGGTGTGCCGCAGGTCGGGGCGGCGGGCGGCGATCCGCGGCGCCTGCAGGTCCACGTTGACGATCTCGGTGACACCCGGGAACGACTCGATGAACCGGCTGTACAGGCCCTCGCCGCAGCCCGCGTTCAGACAGCGCCCGCGCGGTGCGGCCACCGCCGCGGCCTCGTGGAACACCGGCTCCTGCACGACCCGGCGGGCCTCGTCGGGCCAGCCGGGTCGCAGCAGCGCGGGCAGGAGCCGGCGAACCGCGGATCGGCCTGCGCCAGGCAAGGCCGCTAAGGGCCTATCCCGATTGGGGCGTGCTTCTGGGGCGGCCGAGGGTCGAGCGAGGCGCGAACGCAAGGGCGAAGGCGTGGTGGGCCCACGTCGAGCCCGAGGACAAAGCCTCGCGAAGGCCATCGGCCGTATCCAGGCGTGCGCACCACGAGGGATAGGCCCTACGCTCGCAGTCGCGGGAGGATCGCCCTCCACGGGAGCTGGAGCAGGGTGGTGACCCGCAGCGGGCGCGCCGGCGCGGAGGGCTCGCGCTCGAGCGAGACGACCTCGGAGAGGATCAGGCGGTTGCCGTGGTAGGGAGTGCCCGTGCTGAGACATGTCAGATCCGGGATCGCCGCCGGTGAACCGATCCGATCGAGGATATCCTGCACGACCGTCCGCGGGTTCGTTGTGAAGTCCTCGTAACGAACGTACGACCGCCGCTCGCGCGGGTGGCGCAGGAAGACGAGCACCGCGAGCAGGTGCGTCAGCCACAGGTAGGCGTTGGTGGCCAGCGCCGAGAACCGCGGCTCGGGGAGGCCGGGGCGCTCCCAGGAGGCGACCACGCCGTGCGGGTCGCGGACCAGGAACAGGAGGTACAGCTCGACGCCGCCGAGCGACTGCAGCTCCCGCGCGCGCAGCGGCAGGTGCGAGCTGTCGATGACGCAGGCGGCCCCCGTCCTACGCGCGATCGCGCGGTAGAGATCTTCCGTAACACGGCGGTAGCGCTCGCGCAGACGGCGCCGCACGCGCCGACGGCCGGGACGGAACAGCGCGGAGGAGTGCTCGATGTAACGCCGCGTCTGCCTACCGTAGAGGTCCGCTGCGTGCGCGAGGTCCTCGCGCACGAGCTCCCACAGGCCCCGGTCGTCTTCACCGTTTCTCCTTGGCAGGCCGGCCCGCTCGTGCATCGAGACGCCGGACATCAGCAGCCACTTGTCGAGCTCGCCGGCGTAGAAGAGGTTTTCACAGTTGCCCAGTGTCACACCGAGGATCGTGCTGCCACTGCGCCCAGCGCCCATCACGTAGATCACCGTGGGCCTGTCGTGGCGGCTCGCGGGCGTGGGTGCGGACACCGCCGGCTCTGGCGTTGAGCGCGCCATGAGGAGCGGTAGCCTATCATCCGGGCCTTGATGCAGCCAGACTCCGTGCTCCTGGTGACACCGCGGTGGACTAGGGACGGGGGAGTGAGCGCCCACGTCGAGGCGAGCGCAACGGTGCTCGCCCGAGAGGGTTTGCGTGTAGGAGTGCTGGCGGCCCAGGTCGAGTCCTCACACCGCGTCCCCGGGGTGAGCGTTTTTCACAGTCCGAGGTTGTTCGACACACAGACCTCGGTGCAGGCGAAGCTTGGCGAGTCGGTGTCCTTCGCGGCGCAGGTGAGTCACCTTCACCAGGTCGACGACCCCAACGTCGTCGAGCGGCTGCGCGAGAGCGCCCCGGTGGTGGTGAGCGCACACGGTTACACGGCGTGCACCTCCGGCGTGCACTACTTCCGGGCGGGCCACGAGTGCACGCGAGCCCACGGGCCGGGGTGCGTGCCCAACCTCGCGGCGCGAGGCTGCGCGCACACCCGCCGTCCGCAGACGCTGCCCGCTGCCTACAGGCGCGCCGGCCGCGGACTCGCGGCGCTCGAACGCGCCGACCTCGCGGTCAGCTACTCGAGCGCCGTCGACCGCCACCTCGCCGCGAACGGCCTCGCCCGACGCGCCGTGGTCCCGCTGTTCAGCACGACGCCCCCGGCGAGCGGCTCCGGGCACGCCGACCGGCGGCGCGTCGTGTTCGCCGGTCGCGTGGTCGCCCCGAAGGGAGTGGCTGTCCTGATCCACGCCGCGCGTGCGGTGGAGGCCGAGTTCGTGATCTGTGGGGACGGCTGGCGGTTGGCCTCGATGCAGCGGCTTGCGCGGCGCTTGGGGGTGCAGCGGCGCGTGGACTTCAGGGGCTGGGTCGGCGCGCGCGAGCTTGCCGAGGAGCTGGCCAATGCATCGGTGGTGGTCGTACCGTCGCTGTGGCCGGAGCCGTTCGGGCTGGTCGGCATCGAGGCGCTGGCGGCTGGTCGGCCGGTCATCGCCAGCGCGACGGGAGGGATCGGCGACTGGCTGCAGGACGGCGTCACCGGGCTGACGGTCAGGCCTGGGGACGCCGGGGAGCTTGCGCGGGCGCTGGAGGAGTTGCTGGGCGACCCCGCGCGCCAGCACGCGATGGGTCTCGCCGGCAGGAAGGTGGTCGCCGCCCGGTTCTCCCCGGAGCGCCACGTGGCGACGCTCACCGACGTCTACCGCCGCGCGCGGGCGAGGTGGGAGTCCGAGCGCGGCGCCGACCACGACGCGCCGCCGTCCTGACGCGGCTCGCCGAGCACCTCGCCGAGCAGCTCGCGCACGACCTGCGCGCTGCGCGCGACCCCCATGCTCCGCTCCGCGAAGGCGCGGCCGCGTGCGCCGAGCGCCTCGCGCGCCCCCTTGTCGGCGAGCAGCGCGGCCACGGCGTCGGCCAGCGCAGGCGCACTCGGCTCAACAACCTGCGCTGCTTGCGCCCGGGCGATCTCCGACCACCTCCTCGGGCCGTCGGTGGCGATCAGCGGACGACCAGAGGCAAGCGCGCCGGCGAGCGTGCCCTTGCGCGAGGACGGACCGGCTGTGTCGGCGAACAGCAGCACGTCGCAGGCCGCGAGCTCGTCGGAGAGTGGCTGAGCCGGGAGGGGACCCGCGAAGGTCAGCGCGCCGGTCAGCCCACGGGCGCCCGCCAGCCGCAGCCACGTCTCAGCCAGAGGCGACGCACCACCCGGCGCTCCGAGCAGTGCCAGCCGCAAGCGCACGCCCCGGTCGTGCAGGAGTCGGGCCGCGTCGAGCACCAGCGCGATCGCACGCTCGTCGTAGGAGTAGCCGAACAGGCCGACCACCGGGCAGTCGCGGTCCTGGCGCGTGCTCGGGGTGGGCGGCGGCAGGTTCGAGAAGACGGGGGCGACCCCGAGCGGGCGCCGAGCCAACCAGCGCCGCGAGGCGAGCCACTCGGCACGGAAGTCGGTGGTCACGACGACCGCCGCGCAGGCGCGCACGACATCGATCAGGCGCGCCCGCTGGGCGAGCGCCCACACCTGTCCGCGCCAGCCTCCGAGCCGCCACGGATAGGCGAGCTCGTGCATCAGCGCCACCACGGGGGCCCCGGCACTGCGCAGGGCAGACAGCGCGGGACCAACGAAGATCGGCAGGCCGCGGTAGGAGTAGGCGAAGACCGAGTAGTGCCACAGGATCGCGTCCGGCCGGCTCTCCTGCAACTCGGCGGCGAGCGCTCGCGTCCACGCTCTGACCTCCGCCCTCCCCACGCGCAGCGACCCCTGCTCGCGTGACAGCCAGTGCTCCGAGCAGGCGACGCCCTCGCGACCCAGCGCCTCGGCGAGCAGCTCGGCGTGAGCCCGCACGCCGCACGTGCGGCTGACCGACATGCCCACGACCGCGATCCGCAGCTGCTGCGCTGCCTGGGAGGCAGGTGGGCCGCTGTCAGCGCTTGCCACTCGCTCGGCAGTCGAAGCTCCGTCGGGCTGAGCCACCGTCGCGACCCGGACCGCTGTCGTGGCATCAGCCACCGCGCAGCTCTCCGCGGTACGCGCACTCGATGGCCTCAGTGAGCGCGTCCAGGTCTCCCGTCGGCAGGACCAGACCGTCGCGAGCGCAGCCGATCAGCTCCTTCATCCCGGTGTCCTCGCTGACGAGGACCGGTACTCCACAGGCGAGCGCCTCCGCGGGGGCGTAGCCGAAGCCGTCGGTGTAGGACGGGTGGACGTACAGGCGCGCCGCGCGCAGCACCGGCAGCGGATCTCCGGGTAGGACCTCTACGCGCGGGTCACGGGCGCAGGCGCTCTCCAGGAAGCGGCGCATCCCCCGCGTCTGCGCGCCGCCGACGAGCAGCAGGCGCATGTCGCCGTACGCCAGACGCGCGAATGCTTCGATCAGCAGGGGCACGCCCTTGGCGACCGACAGGCCCCCGACGTACACCACGTCAAAGCTCGGCGAGGCGTGCCGCGCGAAAGCGGGGTCAGGTGAGAAGCGGGGAGACGGGGTCAGCGGGAAGAGCGACAGCCGCTCCTCGGCGACGCCCTCCGCGAGGAACGACTCCCACGCGTAGCGGGAGGACACGTGGATGCGGTCGGCGTGCGCGTACTCGCGCAGGTTGCGACGCAGCAGCCGACTCGCCCACGAGCGCTCCAGCGGGTGGAGGGCGTGGGCGCGAGCGTGCTGGCGCACGACGCTGCGCAGGTGCGCCGTGGCGGACATCAGCGCGAGCGACTCCGTGCCCGCCCGCCGCGCCGTGCGGAACTGCTCCAGGGCCTGGCCGTTGAAAGCGATCAGGTGCTCGGCCGGCGGCAGCCGGCGAGCCGCGGCGGCATCGAAGGCGACACACGTCCGCCACGCCCGCCACCCCGGGAAGAGACGCGCCGCAGGGGCGGCCGCCCAGAGGCCGGCGCGCGTGCCGAGGCCCGTCTGTCCCCCTGCCGTCGCGGGGTCGAGCGGCTCGCAGAGGCAGCTCGCCTGCTCGCCGCGCCGACCGAGCGTGTCGAGGGTCTCCTGTAGGTGGCGCCCGAGGCCGCCCCTACCGAGCGGGGCCGCGCAAGACACCACGGTCGATCCGGGCCACAGAGCGGCCTCCTGGAGGCGCTCCCGCGCGGCGCGCCACTCTGCGTCGAGCGGCCCGGGGGGCGTCCCGGCGGAGCGGAGCTGCTCAGCCGAAGGTATACCGGGGCAGTTGATCTGTGTACCCGGGGAGGTGATCTGCCCAGCCGAAGGCGTGCCGACCGAGCCGAGCTGCCCAGCCAAAGGTGTACCGGGGGAGCGAGGCTGCCTAGTCGACAAGGTCATAGCCCCACTCGCTGACGAGATCGCGTCCGAGGTACTCGCTCAGCGCCACCACCTCAGACTTGAAGCGGGAGCGCAGCTCAAGGGTGAACGCCTCGTCCGGGGGCCGGGGGGCGCCGTAGAGCAGGCGGCGCCGCAACGCCTGCAGGCGTGCGCCGCGCCAGCTATGGGGGGTCAGCGCCCTCAGCGTCCGGCGGGCGCCCCGCGAGAGCGACCCATCCCCCGCGTACAGCGAGCTCACCAATCGGTCGAGTCCCACCGAGCGCACGTGGACCGTGGGGTTGGCCTCGACGGCGTGCAACGCAACCTTGTCGTCCACGTCGAGGAAGCGCAGCACCCGCCGCACCGTCGCCTGGTTGTCGGCGCGGAAGTCGTCGTAGATCAGCACCAACACGTGCTCGCTGGGGAAAACGGCGTGGTAGCGGCGCAACTGCTCGACGTAGCACACGCGGTCGGAGTAGCGGCGGATAGGGGGGGCGTAGTCGGACGTGCCCTCACCGAGCGCCCCGAGCCGCTCGTTGGCCATCGCCCGACGGAAGTCGCGCTCTCTCTCGATGTGGTTCTGGACCAGCTCCAGCTGCAGCGAGCGCAGGAAGCCCACCGGCTCGCGCAGGATCGCGACGATGCGCGCGGCCGGCTGGGCCCGGGCGATCAGCTCGGGAGCGGCGCGCGACATGAGGTACAGCGGCGAGGCCTCCCCCACCCGCTGATCGGGCCTGGCGGCGTCGAACAGGGCCAGATACTCCGCGAACGTCTGAGGCAGGGCCGAGGGTTGGCTCGGATCGGGTGCGCGCCGCTGGAAGCGCACCCGCAGGTCGCTGGCGAAGAACCGCGGCTCCTTCAGGTCGGGCATGTAGATCTGGGGGTGACCCCGGAGCATCTCGTAGAGAGCCGTCGTGCCGCTCTTGGGGTGACCGACGATGAAGAAGTCCGGCACCCGCCCGCCGGGGCGCTCCGCCGCAGGCGGATCCCCGCTGGGCTTGGCTGTGCCGCCCAGCTCGGCCGCACGGCCCAGATCAGCCCCGCCGCCTAGCTCAATCGCGCCGCCTGTCCCCGCCAGGGCGCCTGGCTCACTCGATCTCGTCATAGCCCCACAGCGACACCAGGTCGCGGCCCAAGTACTCGCTGAGCGCCTGCACCTCACCCTTGAAGCGACGGCGCAACTGCAGCATCAGCTCCTCATCAACCGGCGGTGGTGGTGCGAGCACAAGGCGGCTCTGCACCGCTTCGAGCGCCCCCCTGCGCAGCCGGCGGGGGGCGAGCGCCTTGACCGAGGCCTTCACGGCGCGCCCGACCGGGCCGCGACCCACGGCGAGCGAGTGCACGAGCTCGTCGAGCCGCTGCGAGCGCACGCGCACGGTCACGTTGGCCTCCGTGGGCGCGATCGGCACCCGCTCGTCGGCGCCGACGAAGCCCAGCACCCGGCGCACTGTGCCCTCGTTGTCAGCGCGGAAGTCGTCGTAGATCAGCACCAACACCTGCTCCGGCGCGAACACCGCGCGGTAGCGGCGCAGCTGCTCGACGGAACGCACGTACTCGGAGTACAGCAGCGTCTGCGGGCGCCGGCAGCCCCGCGGGACCCGCTCCCCCCTGCGCCGGGCGTCCTCGAGCGCGAGGGCCGCACCGAGGTCTGCCTCGGTCTCGTAGTGCGACTGCAGGTTCTGCAGGTGCAGCGAGCGCAGGAAGCTCGCCGGCTCGCGCAGGATCGCGATGATGCGGGCGGTCGGCTGAGCCTCGGCGATGCGCCGCGCCGCGCTCGCCGACCACAGGTACATGGCCGAGCGCTCGCCGATGAGCTGCTCGGGGCGCGCGTCGGCGAACAGCGATCGGTACTCCTCCACGCTGGCCGGCAGCTTGGTGCGGTGATCCTCCCGCGGCAGCTCCGCCGCGAAGAACGCAGGTTCGCGCTGCTCGGGGACGAAGATCTGCGGGTGCGCAGCGAGCATGTCGTAGAGCGCCGTCGTGCCGCTCTTGGGCTGCCCGACAATGAAGAAGTCGGGCACACGGCCTCCCAGAACGCCCGGCTCACCCGAGTTCGTCATAACCCCACAGCGACACCAGGTCGCGGCTCAGGTACTCGCTCACCGCCACCACCTCCGGCTTGTAGCGACGGCGCAGCTCCAACATCAGCTCCCGGTCGACCGCTGCCGGCGGCGCCGTGACCACGCGGCGGCGCACCACCTCCAGCGCGCCGCGTCGCAGGCGCCGCGGCGCGAGCGTCTTGAGCGACGCCTTTGCAGCCCGCGACAGCGGCCCGCGGCCGACCGAGACCGTGTGCACCAGCTCGTCGAGGCGCTGCGAGCGCAGGCGCACACTCGGGTTTGCCTCCCGCGCGAGGACCGGCAGGCGGTCGTCCACCTCCAGGAAGCGGAGCACCTGGCGGACCGTCGCCTCGTTGTCGGCGCGAAAGTCGTCGTAGATCAGCACCAGCACCTGCTCCGGTGCAAACACGGCGTGGTAGCGGCGCAACTGCTCGGCGAAGCGCACACGCTCTGAGTACTGCAGGGCCTCCGGTCGCGGGGAGCGAGGCGGTACGTGCCGCCCTTCGCCTCTGGCGCGCTCGAGCGAGACCGCCGTGCGCAGGTCCCGCTCGTCCTCCACGTGGTCGCGGATCAGCTGCAGGTGCAGCGAGCGCAGCAGGCTCGCCGGCTCGCGCAGGACGGCGATCACGCGCGCCCGCGGCTGGAGCTCGGCGATCCGGCTCGGCGCCGCGTGGGACATGAGGTACGCCGAGGACGCCTCGCCCACGCGCTGGTCTGCGCGCGCGGGGACGAATAGCGCCAGGTACTCCTCGAGTGTGCCCGGGAGCGCGCCGGTGGCCGCCCGCTGGAAGCGCCGTGGGTGATCGGGCGCCAGGTACGACGGCTCCTTCAGGTCGGGCATGTAGACCTGCGCGTGCACCTTGAGCATCTCGTAGAGAGCGGTGGTGCCGCTCTTGGGGTGCCCGACCAGGAAGAAGTCGGGCACCCGCCTCCCGGCGAGCTCGCCGGCCGAGGGGGCACCTCCGGGCGCCGCCGTGCCGTCCAGTTGACCACCGCCGCGCAGCTCGACAGTGTCCCCCGCGCCCGCGGCAGTCGGCCGCTTCGCCTCCCGCACGACGCCCGTCGCGGACCGATCAGCCAAGCTCGTCATAGCCCCACAGCGACACCAGGTCGCGGTCCAGGTACTCGCTGAGCGCCTGCACCTCTCCCTTGAAGCGGCGGCG
Source organism: uncultured Solirubrobacterales bacterium (assembly GCA_963725535.1). Lineage (GTDB taxonomy): Bacteria > Actinomycetota > Thermoleophilia > Solirubrobacterales > Solirubrobacteraceae > Palsa-744. The sequence goes on along the minus strand of CAVRYX010000004.1, from coordinate 53,945 downwards.
CAACTGCAGCATCAGCTCCTCGTCAACCGGCGGCGGAGCGGCGACCACCACGCGGCGACGCACCAGTTCAAACGCCTCACGGCGCAGGCGCCGAGGCACGAGCGTCTTGATCGAGGTCTTGACTGCGCGTGCGGCCGGATCGCGCGGGTGGGTCACCTCGTGCACCGCCTGGTGCAGGCGTTTGTAGCGGATGCCGACCGTGGGATTCGCCTCGACGGCCTCGATCGGCGCGGTGTCGTCCACATCGAGGAAGCGCAGCACCCGCCGCACCGTGCCCTCGTTGTCGGCGCGGAAGTCGTCGTAGATCAGCACCAGCACCTGCTCGCGTGCAAACACCGCGTGGTAGCGGCGTAGCTGCTCGACGTAGCGCACGTTGTCCGAGTACAACAGTCCCTGCGGGCGTGGGGAGGAGGGAGGAACGTGTTCGCCCCGGCGCCGGGACTCCTCGAGCCCGAGCGCCGTGCGCAGGTCCGCCTCCGTCTCGACGTGGGTCTGCACGAACTGCAGGTGCAGCGAGCGCAGGTAGCTGGCAGGCTCGCGCAGGATCGCCACGATGCGCGCGGCCGGCTGCACCTGCGCGATGCGGGCCGCGGCGCCGTGGGAGCGCAGGTACGACGGCGAGGACTCCCCCGCGCGCTGCTCCGGGCGAGCTCCGGCGAACAGGGCCGTGTACTCCTCGAGGGTGTCTGGACGCGGACCGCCCGGCTGGCGAAAGCGGGAGTGCAGCTCGGGCACGAAGAACCACGGCTCCTTCATCGGCATGTAGATCTGGGGGTGGCTGCGGAGCATGTGGTACAGCGCGGTGGTCCCGCTCTTTGAGTGCCCCACGACGAGGAAGTCGGGGAGCCGCCCCTGCGCCTGCTGCACGGTGAGCGGCTCAGTCGACACGGTCGTAGCCCCACAACGTCACGAGGTCGCGGCCGAGGTGCTCGCTCAGCGCCGCCACCTCTCCCCTGAAGCGCCTGCGCAAGTCGGCCGCTAGGCGCTCGTCGGGCGCGCGCGTCTGGCCGTAGACCACGCGCCGCCGAGTCACCCGCAGCGCTTGACGGCGCAGTCGCCTGGAGGTGACGGCCTTGATGGCGCTCTTGGCCGGTCGCGTGAGCGGACTGCGCCCCAGCGACAGCTCGTGCGTCAGCTCGTGCAGCCGCTGGTGGCGGACGCGCACCGACGGGTTGGCCTCGACCGCCTCGACGGGCGCCCCCTCGTCCACCTCCAGGAAGCGCAGCACGCGCTGCACGGTCGCCTCGTTGTCGGCGCGGAAGTCGTCGTAGATCAACACCAACACCTGCTCGGGTGCGAACACCGCGTGAAAGCGGCGCAACTGCTCGACGTAGCGCACGTGCTCGGAGTACAGGAGCTCGTGCGGGCGCGCGCAGTGGCGTGGAATCTGTTCTCCGTTGCGCCTGGCGGGCTCGAGCTCGAGCGCCCTGGCGAAGTCGGTCTCGGTCTCGACGTGGTTGCGCACGCACTGCATGTGAAAGGAGCGCAGGAAGGCCGCCGGTTCGCGCAGGATCGCAACGATGCGCGCGTGCGGCTGCACCTCCGCGATGCGGGCTGCCGCCGTGTGCGACATCAGGTAGGACGGCGAGGCCTCGCCGGCGAGCTGGTCTGGACGGGCGGGCGCGAACAGCGCGAGGTAGCGCTCGAGCGTCTCCGGGCGCGCGTCGGAGGGCTTGCGGTTACGCGAGCGCAGCTCCGGTGAGAAGAACCACAGCTCCTTGGTGTCGGGCATGTAGATCTGCGGGTGGCGGCGGAGCATCTCGTACAGCGCGGTGGTGCCGCACTTGAAGTGCCCGGCGATGAAGAAGTCGGGCACCCTGCCCTGCCGCGAATCGGACACCCCACCCTGTGCTGAAGCACGCGCCCGCCCCTGTCCCAAAGCGAGCACCTCACCCTGCCGTGCGTCAGCCGACACCGTCGTACCTCCACAGGCTCACCAGGTCGCGCCCGAGGTGCTCACTCAGAGCCAGCACCTCCGGCTTGAAGCGGACGCGCAGCTCGCGCATGAGGGACTCTTCGTCAGCGGTGGTGGTGGGCGCGCGGTAGACGACACGCCGGCGGAAGGTATCGAGCAGGTCCCGCCGCGGCCCGTCCGGCGTCAGCGCCTTGACGGCGGCCTTCACCGTCCGTGAGGCCGGGCCCCGCCCGACCGACACGGCGTGCACCAGCCCGTGCAGCCGCTGCGACCGGGGGCGGACCGTCGGGTTGGCGTCGATCGCCTCGATCGGAGCGGCGCCGTCCACCTCCAGGAAGCGCAGCACCCTGCGCACGGTCGCGTCGTTGTCGCGCCTGAAGTCGTCGTAGACGAGCACCAGCAACTGCTCCGCGGGGAACTGCTGCTCGTAGCGGCGCAACTGCTCGACGTAGCGCACGTGCTCGGAGTAGAGCAGCATCTGCGGCCAGTAGGTGTGCTTGTCCGGGACCCTGCCTTCGCGCCTGGCGTCCTCGAGCGCCAGCGCGCGGCGCAGGTCCGGCTCGGTCTCGATATGGGCTTCCAGGAACTGCAGGTGCAGCGAGCGTAGGAAGCCCGCCGGCTCACGCAGGATCGCGATGATGCGCGCGGCTGGCTGCACTTCGGCGATCGCGCCGGCCGCGGCGCGCGACCACAGGTACGTCGTCGAGGCCTCCCCGATCTGCTGGCCAGGGACTGCGCCTGCGAACAGAGCGAGGTAGTCCTCGAGCGTGTCGGGAATGCCGACCGGCTTGCGCGGTGGCGCTCGAAAGCGCAGCTCCAGCGAGAAGAACCACGGCTCCTTCTCCACTGACATGTGGATCTGCGGATGGCGCCTCAACATCTCATACAACGCAGTCGTGCCGCACTTGGGGTGCCCCACGATGAAGAAGTCGGGGATCGGACCCCCCGCCACGCGTGCGCCAGGACGCGACGGAACGGGCTCACGGCCGGACAGACGCTCACGGCCGGACAGACGATGTGGTGCACCTCCCCCTTCGGAGCCACTGGGCGCGTCGATCGCCGGATCACAGCAGCTACTCATTCGTGAGCCCCAGGACGGCAGCGGACGACCTCGAACCGTCGGCTACCCCCCGCGCGGCCTCGGCGACCGCCCGCGCGGCCTCGGCGACCGCCTGTTCGGCCTCCTCGAGGGGCGCCGAGCCGTTCAGGAGGAGTCCGTGGCGCGGGCCCGCAGAGGACCCTGCGGCGAGCTGCGAGGCGGAGCGGTAGTAGGCGTTCTCGCTCTCCAGGAGCTCGGCGGTGTCGAAGCCCACCAGCCTGCCGTCGAGGACCACCATCACGCGATCGCAGATGTCGAGCGTCGACATGCGGTGCGCGACGATGAACAGCGTGAGCTCGTGCTTGAGCGCCGTGAGCGACTCTTGGATGAGGGCCTCCGACTGGGGGTCGAGGGCGCTCGTGGGCTCGTCGAGCACCAACACCTCGGGGCGGGCGGCGAGCGCGCGCGCGAGGCAGATGCGCTGCTGCTGGCCGCCGGAGACGGCGTCGGCGCGCGGCCCGACGACCGTCCTGTAGCCGTCGGGCCACCTCACGACGTCCTCGTGGATGCGAGCCAGGCGCGCAGCGCGCTCCACCTCCTGCTCGGAGATGGTGCGGAAGTAGCGGATGTTGTCCGCCACCGACGCATGGATCAGGCGCGGTTCCTGGGGGACGTAGGCGACGAGGCGGTGCCAGTCCGCGCGCGCGAAGTCGCCCGCCGGCGCCCCGTTGACCAGGTAGCGGCCGTGGTCGGGGCTGCGCAACCGCAGGAGGATCTGCACCAGCGTCGACTTGCCCGCCCCCGACGGGCCGACCACTCCGACGGTTTCTCCGCGCACGACCTCGAAGGTGATACCGGAGAGCACCGGCCGCTGCGGCCGGTAGGCGTAGCCGACGTCCTCGAACGCCAGGGTCCGCACGAGCTGCAACGGCTCGTGACCCTGCGGTGGAGCGCTCTGCGCGTAGCGGCGCGCGGCGTCCTGCGTGCGCTCGATGAAGGGCAGGGACTGGGACAGGCCCTGGTAGCTGGCCTGCGACTGCTGCCCGTACTGCGCCGCGCGCACGAGCAGCAGGAAGACCGCGCCGAGCGCGGGTGCGTGGCCGGTGCCCGACTCGTAGATGCCGAACAGGCCCACCACGAACAGGACGTAGATCAGGCTCTGAAAGAGGTTGGGGATGAGTTTTGCGAGCACCTGCGTCATCACGAACAGCCGTCGCGCCTGCGCGACGAAGCCGTCGATGCGCTCGCGCTGCGCGGCCGCCGCGCCGAAAACCTGCGTCTCCTCGGCCAGCCGGATCGCCTCGCTGATGCCGCCCGCGTACTGCACCTGCGCCCGGGAGAGCGCGCGGGCGCGCCTGACCCCGATCGAGCGCAGCGGGCGCAGCGCCGCGATCAGCAGCAGCGACGCGGCGAGCACGATGACGGCGGCCTCGGCGTTGAGCACCAGCGCGGTCGCGATCAGCACGAGGAAGGTGAACAGCGAGGTGATCAGCGCCGTCGCCTGCAGCGCGCCCGAGGTCGCCTGCATCACCTGACTGGTCATCGTCTCCTGCAACTGTCCCTCGCGGTCGCGCGACTGCACCTCCCAGGAGGCGCGGGTGAAGGCGTGAAACAGGCCCATGCGCAGCTGCGACTGCACGTCGGCGGCGATACGCGCGGGGAGGATCGAGATCGGGAACTGCAGCGCCAAGCGCAGCAGGGTGACCGCGAACGCGACTGCGAGGAGGGTCCCCACCCCCGCGACGAGGTGCAGCGGGCCGACGTGCATGGGGATGTGCTTTTTCCCGCTGGCGAGCGCGACCGCGACCTGCGCCACCACCGCCAGCGTGGCGGCTTCGGTGAGCCCCGAGAGGATCGAGGTCACGCCGAGCGCGAGGACCAGCCCGCGCCGCTCGCCCAGCAGCGCGCTCAGCCGCGCGCGGCGGGTGGACAGCGAGGAGGCGCCTCGGTCCGTGGCCGACTCGGTCGTCTTCACGGTCTCCGCGCGCCCCTCACGATCCGGTGCCCGCTCGCTCATCACGGCGACTGCGCGCCCTTCAGGATCCGGGGCCGGCCGGCGCCCCACGATGCCTGCGCCCCCTTCCCACGCCGCACGCCGCGCCCGGGGCCGGCCAGCCAGTAGGCGGCGATGCCCACCGCGAACCAGAGGTAGGGCCCGGCCGAGGAGGTGTCCATGAACGCGCCGCGCAGGCCCATCACGGCAAAGGCGAGCACCGGCGCGAAGACGGCCGCGAGCTCGATGCGCACATCGGGGTCCGCGACCCGCGGCAGCCGGCGCACGACGAGCAAGCCCAGCTGGAGCAGCAGCCCGACGAACAGGATCAGGCCGGGGGCCCCGAGTTCGTCGACGACGTAGTTGTACTGCGTCTCGGCAGTGATGCCGTGGCCTTCAAGCTCTTCTGAGACTTTCCCGCCGAATGTCGACGCCGGCCCGGTGGTCGCCAGCCCAAAGCCGAAGGGCGAACTGGCGATGTAGTGGGGTATCAGCCCGAGACTCTTTTCCTTGTAGCTGGTGGACGTCGTCGTCACGTTTTCCGGGGCGATGCTCGCGTACCGGGAGAAGACCGCACCGCCCTCGGCGGCCGCGAGCACGGCGGCGAAGGGCAGCGCCAGCGCGAGGAACACGAGCAGCGCCCCCAGCGGGCGCGTGGCGCGGCGCCCGGCGCTCAGCGAGAGCAGCGCGAACGCGACCAGGGCGATCACCCCGCCGACGACCTGCAGGCGGCCAAGCCCGGTGGCGATCGCGAGCATCGCACCGAGGCAGAGCGGGATCGCAAGCCATCGTTGACGTCCCCGTCCGATCGCGAACAGCGCGAGCGCCCCGGGCAGGGCGAGCACGCCGACGCCGGCGCCGAAGCCGCTGTCCGAGCCGAGACCCGGCGGGCGCAGCAGCGTTTCACCGTTGCTCGCGCGGTAGCGGCGCGCCGTGAGCGTTTCGGTGCCGTTGACGCGGTCGGCGTAGCCGGGTCCCCAGCTGGCCAGCTGAGCCGGGGTGAGCCGCGTCTGGTAGGCGCTGACCACGCCGTTGGCCAGCGCGATCACGCCGAGCACGATGAAGAGCGCTCGCAGGCGCTCCTTCGAGCGCATCAGCACGTAGCCGAAGAAGAAGAACGGAACCCACTCCAGCTGCTGCCTGAAGCCGCCCACGACCTTCAACAGCCCGTGGGTGTCGGGATTGAACGCCTCGGCAACCACAAGCACGACGAACGCGAGCACCCACCCGCACAGGGGCGGCAGCCGCACCCGCTCCCGCCTGGAGAGCAGGCGGACGATCGCACCGAGGCTGACCGCGCCGATCAGCAGGTCGCGCGTGCTCGAGGCCAACTGGTTGACGGTGAGCAGCTTGACCGGACCGTCGAGGCACCCCAGGTAGAGCGCCAGCAGCACGACGGTCACCTCCAGGCGCGTGCTGACCGCGAGCGCGACGAGGCCGAGCACTCCGACGCTCAGCGCGAAGAGGAGCAGGAAGTTCGGGTCGGGGACGTTCAGCGAGATGCCGAGCGCGATCGCCAACGCCGCCGAGGCGGCGATCCCGCTCAGCAGAAGCGCGCGGACGTTGGGATCCAGTGACCCACCCGACCAGACCCCACCCGACCGAGGCCCGTCGAGCGGACTGAGCGGACGCGGGTCGGCGGAGGTCATCTGGCGCGCAGCGCAGGCCAGCGCCGCTTCCTGCCGGACGCCGAGGAGAAGCCGTACCTCTTGATGTCCGCGCGCGACGCGCAGTTGGCGATGACCCCGAGAACCGGCGCGGCGGAGGTCCGTGCCAGAAGCTGCGCCAGACGCTCAGCCGACGCCTCGCGCGTGTGCTCCAGGCGCCCCACGACCACCAGCCCGTCGACGGTGCGCAGCAGGGGCATGACGTCGCTCACAAGCAGCGGCGGAGGAGCGTCGACCAGCACGTAGTCGTACTCTGCGGCGGCCGAGCGCAGGAGCTCCCCCATCGCCTGGCTGGCCAGCAGCGCCGGGGGGTTGACGGCCGGCCCGCCGCCCGCGAGCACCGACAGCGAGCCGGTGGGGGGCGAGCGCACCACTGTGGAGACTCCGGCGCCCGGCTGCGGCGCATCGATCTCCGCCGCCGGCGGCGCCGTCGCCGTAGCTCCCACGCGCTGCACGGCGCCCTCGAAGGGAACGGCTCCCGCGAGCACCTCCACCAGCCCAGTCGGCGCGCTCACGTCGAGCAGGCGCGCCTGAGCCGGCTGGCGCAGGTCGGCCTCGATCACGGCCACCCGCGCGCCCGCGTCGCGCTGGACGAGCGCCAGATCGGCGATCAACGTCGAGCGCCCGTCGCCTGCGTCTGGACTGACGAACAGGATCAGGCGGGGCGGGCCCTCCCGTTCGGGTTGGACCGCTTCGGCGAGCTGCAGCGAGGCGTGCAGCCGCCGCAGGGGCTCGAGCAGCAGCGCCGAGGGCCGTGGCTGTCCGTCGCGGTGGACGATCGGCATCCTCGAGCGGGGGAGCGCGGCGAGCAGCTGCGCGTCGAAGATCGCTTCGAGCCGCTCGAGCGAGCGCACGCGGCGGTCGAGGCGGCTAACTATGAAGACTGCAATCGCGGCGAGCAGGAGCCCCACCACGAACCCGAAGATTGCGTTCTGTTTCGGCTTGGGGGAAACCAGTCGCGCAGTCTTGGGCGTGGCGGGACTGATCTGCTGGACGCTCGAGACCGAGAGCTCCGATTCAAGCTGGTTGATCTTGCTGGCGAGGCTCGCCGCCTGGATCACCGCCGAGCCCCCGGCCGCAGCCCGCCCCGAGCCGGAGGACCCTTTCCCGGAGCTCCTGTGCTGAGCGGCGCTCGCGGACGCCGCCTGCGCCGCTTCGATCCGCCGCAACTGCCTGCGCGTGCTGGCGATCGCCGCCTCGACCTCACGGCGGTAGCCGCTGCGCTGCTGGGCCAGGTACGCCAGCGCGTAGTAGTTGGCCAGACGTGCCGCGGCCTTGGCGCTGCCCGCTTCGGCGTTGATCGTGACGAGGTCGCTTTCCGAGGACGCCTTCGCGTGCACCTTGCCGAGGCCCTTCGAGTGGATGTGTTCTCTCTGCAGGCGCGCGCGGACGGCTTCGGCCACGCTGCTGGAGGTGATCACGGCCGCGGCGTCGGCGAGCGTGTGGCTGCTCAACTGAGTGCGGCCCTGGGTGCCGTTGACCAGCTGCCGCGCTTCCGAGCCGCTGCTCAGATCCAGCTGGGTGCTCGCGGTGTAGAGCGCCGGCTGGCGCTTGTAGTAGGCGTAGGTCGCCCCCGCGACCAGCACCGCGACGGCGAGGATCAGCCACTTGCGCTTCCAGAGCGGAGCGAGGATCGCGGCGGCATCGGTCGTCTCGTTCATCGCGTATGGTTCACTCACGTTCGACGTTCGATGGGCGGCCATCGCGGAGTCCGACGATGGGTGGCCGCCGCAAAGGCCGACGTCACCATCCGACGTCACCAATCACCGTCATGGCCCCCAAGACCGGCACAAGCATCGGGCATCGGTGCCAGCCGGATGTGAAGCTCTTGTAAACGGTGCTCCGGTGAGCGGCAAGGGTCCAGACGCCGGTGTGGCGCGCCGACAGCGCCTGCTGGTGGTCAGCCACCCTGCGGTGGTGAGCGTCAACCAAGAGGTCTACCGGGAGCTGACCCGGCGCGCGTGGGAGGTCACGATCGTCGTGCCCAGCCGCTGGCGCTCGGAGTACTCCGGCGCGGTCATGACCCCGCAGTCCCTCGACGGGATGGAGAGCGCGCTGCGACCCACGCCCGTGATCCTGGGCGGCCGCCCGCAGCGGCACCTGTACCTGACGAGGTGCCGCTCGCTGTGCGCCCACGTGCGCCCCGACGTGGCCTTCGTGGAGGGCGAGCCGTACTCGCTCGCGGCGACGCAGTGGAGCCGCGCTTTCGCCCGGATCGGCGTGCCGTTCGGCGTCCAGTGCTACGAGAACATCGACCGGGACCTGCCCCTGCCCGTGCGGCGGCTGCGCTCGCGCGTGTTGCGCAACGCCGCCTTCGTGGCCGCCCGCTCTGACAGCGCCGGGCGGCTGGCGCGTGCGTGGGGCGCGCGGGGAGAGGTCGAGCTCGCCCCGCCGGCCGTTCCGGCGTGGGAGACGGCTCCAGCGGCGCCCGAGCGGCCCTTCACCGTCGGCTACGCGGGCCGGCTGGTCGAGAGCAAGGGGCTCGTGGACCTGCTCGCAGCGGTGCGGCGACTGCCGGCGCCGGTGGAGCTGCTGCTGATCGGGGACGGGGAGCTGCGAGAGCGACTCGAGGGCCAGCCGATCCCCGGCTCGCACGTGCGGGTCCTCGACGGCCTCGGACACGAGCGGATGGCCGTGGGTACGCACAGCTCGACGTGGTGGTGCTGCCCTCCCACACCACACCCACGTGGAAGGAGCAGTTCGGTCGCGTGATCGTCGAGGCGCTGTGGTGCGGCGTGCCCGTCGTTGGCTCGGACTCGGGTGAGATTCCCTGGCTGATCGGCCTGACCGGGGGAGGGCTCGTGTTCCCCGAGGGCGACGACGCCGCGCTCGCCGCGGCGCTCACCGAGCTCCGGGAGGCCCCCGAGCTCCGCAGGCAGCTGGCCGGCACCGGCCGAGCGACGGTCGAGCGGCTGTTCTCGGTGCCCGCGGCGACGGACGCCCTCGAGCGGCTGCTTCTACACGCCGCCACGTCTGCCGGCGCGCCGCGCTGAACCGACGCTCAGGGCGCCGTACAGCTCGTGGTGCTTGGCGACCATCGCCTCCCAGCTGAACCCGAGCGCTGACTCGCGCGCGGCGCGCCCGAGCCGTGTCCTCAGCGCCGAATCCGCGGCGAGCCGCCCGAGGCGCTCGGAGATCGCCGCGGGGTCCGCCGTGATCAGGAACCCGTTCTCGCCGTCGCACAGGAGCTCCCGAACACCACTCACCGGAGTGGCCAGGATCGGCAGACCGCTCGCCGCCGCCTCGAAGGTCACCAGCGAGAAAGTCTCGTAGCTCGAAGGCAGCACGAACGCGTCAGCCAGCTCGTAGACCACCTGGATGTCGCGCACAACTCCCAGCCAGTGCACGGCCTTGGACACACCGAGTGAGTCAGCCAGCTCCTGGTAACTGCGCACGTGCCCGCGCCCAGCCACGAGGAGATCCCAGCCGGGCGCCCGGACGAGACTCTCGATCACCCGGCGCAGGCCCTTGTTGCCGTCGCCGACGAACGCGACCACCGGCCGCCCCGGCGAGATGCCGAGCTCGGCTCGCAGCGAACGAGCCTCGCGCTCGCGTACGCCCGGCGCGAAGGCCTCGGTGTCCACCCCGTTGTGGATCGTGAGGACACGGTCCGCAGCGCCGGGAAAGTGCTCCCTAACCTCCTCGGCGACGCCCTCGGAGACGCACACGAACGCGGCAGGCCGGTTGACCCGATAGCAGAGCCTCTCGGCGACTCGGGTCAGCAGGCCCACCGCTCCGACGTAGCGCCGAAAGAGCCTGCCGGTACGGTTGGGCTGCGCCCGGTAGACCTGGTGGCAGCAGTGCACCGCGACGGCGTCCACGCGATTGAGCACGATCGCGCCGGTGGCCTGGACCAGCCCTCGCCGCCACCTCCAGACCGCCAGCGAGCCGGCGAGCACGAACCACGGGTAGGCCAGGAGGAAGGGCCGGCTCGGGCCGCGCACCCGGTGGAAGCGGACGCCCGAATCGGCCGGCAGCTCACACGTGCGGGCGATCGCCGTGACCTCGTGACCCAGCGCTCGCAGCCCGCACACAAGCTCAGCCAGCTGGCGCTCCATCCCGCCCACCGAGCCGATGTCGTGGGCGACGATCGTCACCTCACACGGTGAGCCTGACCAACCGGCGGGCTCGCCACCAAGACCAGGCCGCACCGGCAGCGTCGAGTCGATTCGGCTGACCCCCAAACCACTCATACGGGTGCCGCAGAGCGCGCGGGCCGTTCCCCAGCCAGGCGCTCGAGCTGGCCGAAGAACCGCTCGCGCAGAGCCACGTCGGTGAAGTCGCGCAGGAATCGCTCCCGGCCGGCCTCCCCGAGCTCGCGCCGCAGGGCGGCCGAGGCCAGCAGTGGCTCCAGCGCATCGGCGAGCGCCAGCGACTCGCCCGAGGCCGCGAGCATGCCAGTCCTGCCGTGCTCGATGAACTCGGCTGGGCCGCCCGAGTCGACCGCGACGACCGCGACGCCTCTGGCCATCGCCTCCAGCAGAACGATCCCGAAGGGCTCCGGGTCGGACGCGTTGACGAGGATGTCCATCCGGTCGATGTACGGTCCCGCGTCGGGCACCTGGTCGGTCATCGTGACGGAGCCGGCAAGTCCCAGGCGGCTGATCAGCGGCGGCAGCGAGCCGGCGTACTCGGGTGAGAGGCCGTACGCATCGCCCCCGACGATGACCGTGTGAAAGCGGTGCCCCCGCTCATGGAGCAGGACCTGAGCGCCGAGCAGCCGATCCTGACCCTTCCAGGGCTGCAGACGTCCCACCAACCCGACGACGGGCGTGCCCGGCGGAAGCTCCAGGGCGGTGCTCGCCGCGTCCTCCTCGGCCGCGTGCACGCCGGCGAGGTGCGCGCCGGCGGCGTGCGTGTCGGCGTGGCGCCCAGCCACGTACGTCCCGGCGACGCGGGCGCCGGCCGAGACGACGAACGTCGCTCGGGAGGGCCACAGCCGTGCCTGCGCTCGGGCTGCCGCATTCGAGTAGCAGCCGACCGCCCGGGCGGGCAGCGCGGTCGCGCAGCGATCGATCCAGTCGCCCGTCGGAATCCCCTGCTGCCACCACAACACGCGGCCGGGCATCCCCGCGAGCACGGCAGCCGGCGAGCCGTACAGCTGCGTCTTGGCAGCCCAGTTGAGGATCAGGTCGGGTTGGCGGCGACGGAAGATCCGTGCGAGTCTCAGGACGGTCGCAAGCCACCGGTGGGGTTGGCGAAGCCGCCCAGCGGGAATCACCTCGACGCGGAAGCCGGCGTCGAGCAGCTCCGCCGGCCACGACCCCGGCTCGAAGAACACGAGCTCGAGCTCGTGGCCGCTCTCGTGGGCCCCATCGAGCACCGTCTGCAGCATCGCCTCGGCGCCACCGAGGCGCTGACCCCAAGGCAGCGTCACCAAGATGCGCATGGGGCGTCCCTCGCCGTCGACCAACCCGTATCGCCGCCGTCCCCCGCAATCACAGTCGGAGAGTACCCAAGAACTGAGTCCCGGGGTCAATCCACGAGCGGGTCCTGAGGCAGCAGAGCGCCCGCAACGTCGCCCCCCAACATTTTCACATCTCCCTCCGCCGCCGGGGGATAGTTTGCTCGCACCGGCTGGGGATAAGTTGCGCAGCGCTCGGCCTGTGGATCGACTTTTGAGACCACGATGAATCGCTTATCCACTTCTTCACCATCAGCCGGGTCCGCCGCCGAGTTCACCCGCAGCGCCCCTTCCGCTGCCCTCCCCCAGACCGGACCCGGCGGCCTCACCCACAGTCCGTTATCCACTTCTTCACCATCGGCCGCTGTCACCGAACTCACCCGCGGCCACCCTTCCGTCGCCTCACCCCCGGCGGGCCCGCCAGCCTCACACACGACCACCTGCCCCACGCCTCACCAGCCACCTGTATCAGCCTCGCCCACGACTACCTGCTGGTGATGCGCGGCGCCGAGCGCACGTTCGCCGCCATCGCGGACCTCTACCCTCAAGCGCCGATCCTCACGCTGCTCTACGACGAGCAGGGCACCAACGAACGCTTCGCGGGCCGCTCGATCCACACCTCGTCGCTCCAGCGCCTGCACGTCGGGCAGTCCAAGTTCAGGCGCCTGCTGCCGCTTTATCCACGCGCCGTCGAGCGGCTGAAGCCGCCGGAGTCGGACGTGGTGCTCAGCAGCAGCAGCGCCTTCGCACACGGCCTCCCCACACCCGAAGGCGCGGTTCACATCTGTTACTGCTACACGCCCTTTCGCTATGCGTGGGACGAGCAGGACTGCGCCCTCGACGAGGTCTCGCCCTTGCTGCGTCCGCTACTGCGCCGGCAGCTACGACGCATACGCAGGTGGGATCTCGCCGCCAGCAGCCGGGTGGACGCTTACATCGCGATCTCCGAGCTCGCCCGCGAGCGGATCAAGCGCTGCTACGGCCGCGACGCCGTCGTCATCCACCCGCCGGTGGAGACCCACCGCTTCGCACCGGGGGAACCCGGCGACTCACTGCTGGTGGTATCCGAGCTGGTGCGCCACAAGCGCGCGCACGTAGCGCTGGAGGCCGCCCGCCGCGCGCGCATCCCAATCCGCGTGGTCGGCAGCGGACCCGACCACGCGACGCTCGCCAGATCCTATCCCGAGGCGGAGTTCCTCGGACGCGCCCGCGACGAGGAGCTCGTCGAGCTGTACGCGAGCGCCCGCGCAGTCGTGGTGCCGAGCGTCGAGGAGTTCGGCATCACCGCGGTCGAGGCCCAGGCGGCCGGGCGACCGGTGATCGCCGCCGCCGCGGGCGGAGCGCTCGAGACGGTGCTCGACGGGGAGACCGGGCGGCTGGCGATCCCCGACGACGTCGAGTCCTTCACCCGGGCGATCGGCGAGCTCGACGAGCTCGACTTCGACCCCGCCCGCGCGATGCTCAACGCCGAGCGCTTCTCGGTCGCAGCCTTCCAACACCGCCTCGCGGCACACGTAAGTGAGGCGGTCCGGGGCAGGGGCGAGTCCTCCTCGCGCGAAGATCTGAAGGTACGTTCGATCTCAACCGCCCTGACCCGGGTGGGTCGCTCTCGCGCTCCCAGAGCGTACGGAGCCGACAGTGGCGAGACCCGTAGCCGAGCCGCGGTCTAGGGCGAGCTCGCGTTGTAAGCTGCACCGGATGGCAGGGTCCATCAGACGCCTCACGCGGCCCGTTCGCGGCTGGCCGCTCCCGGTCCTGAGAGGCAACGGTCGCGGACTCCGGCTGAGGGTAGGTGAATCCGCGAATGTGCTCAACGGCGGCAATGAGCCCACGATCGAGAAGGCCCTGCTGGACATGCTCCACGAGGGAGACGTGTTTTACGACATCGGCGCCAACATCGGTTGGTACTCGCTGCTCGCCGCCAGGAAGACCCTGGCACCCGTGGTGGCGTTCGAGCCTTCCGTGCGGAACGCCGCCATCCTCCAGCAGAACGCTGCGACCAACCGGCTTGCGGTCACGACCATCCCGGCAGCCGTCTCCGACATCGACGGTTGGGCCACCTTCCTCGACCGCAGCTCCCTCGAGGGGAGGCTCGACAAAGACGACTGTGAGGCGCAGGCCGAGCGCAGAGCCAAGCGCAACCGGCCCAGTATGAGGACGCACCCGGTGCCCGTGGTCACGGTGGACTCGTTTCTGGCCGCCTCTGAGCAGCAGCCGCCGGCGGTGGTCAAGATCGACGTCGAGGGCGCCGAGCTGGGCGTGCTCCGAGGCATGGTGGGCACGCTCGCCGCGACACGCCCGCGGCTGCTGATCGAGCTGCACGGCACGCAGCGGGAAGTCGCAGACTTCCTCGACGAACACGCCTACGAACACCACCCGGTGGAGAGCGACGTCGAGACCCGCCTCGCGCCGTGGTGGGCACACGTGCTCGCACAGCCCGTCGCGAGCTGAGCTCGCCACACATCGCCGCAGCCGCTCCGTCCTACAGCCCGCTCCGTTTTACAGCCCGCGCCGTCCGAGCACGTGCGGGACGGTCCGCAGCAGGATCTTGACGTCCTTCCACAGCGACCAGTCGGCGACGTAGAGGTAGTCGATCGCCGCCATCTGGCCGAGCGACGCCCGCGCGGGCCCGAGGATCTGCCACGGGCCGGTCATTCCCGGCATCAGTTCAAGGCGCCGGCGGTGCCGGCCGGCGATGCGCTCGTCCTCCTCGATCACCAGCGGGCGAGGGCCGACGAGGCTCATCTCGCCTTTGACGACGTTCAGCAGCTGGGGCAACTCGTCCAGCGCGCTGCGGCGCAGAAGCCTGCCGACACGGGTCACGCGGGGGTCCTCGGCGATCTTGAAGAGCCCGCCCCGCGCCTCGTTGCGCCCGCGCAGCGCGTCCTTCAGGGCGTCGGCGTCGGGCACCATCGTACGGAACTTCAACATCTGAAAACGCCCCCCGTGACGGCCGACCCGCTGCTGGCGAAAGAGCACCGGGCCGCGGTCCTCGAGCTTGACCGCCGCCGCGATCACGACCAGTACCGGCAAGAGCGCGAGCAGCCCGAGTAACGCCCCGAGCAGATCGAGCGCGCGCTTGACCCGCATGGCAGAGCGCGTGAGGTCGAAGCGCTTGATGGGCGCCGTAGCCCCGGCGAGGCCCTGCAGCCCCGCCGGGGTCCCATCCCACGAGATCCGCTCCACCGCGCTGCCCGTCTCGACACTCATCGCTGCACCGGCTCCTTCCGGAATGGTCCTGCACCGTCCTCTGTCTGCCGCTTATCGTGCAGCGGGAGGGTCGAACAGATGTCGAAATTTCGTGATTAACGCTCAAGTAGCCCCGCCTGCACCGCGTACCTCGTGGCCCGAGCGGCATAGGGCACATCGTGGCCCGGTCTGCACCGTGCGCCTCGTGGCCGGACCGAGATCGCGCACCTCGCCCGTTCGAGCGGCCGGTCGGCCAGCGCGCACCTACCCTACAACGACGGCCGGGCCACCCCATCCTTGGAGCGGCCCGGCCGGTGCTGCGATCTTCAGCTGAGTCCTACGCCAACCGCCGCGGCGGCCTTCGAGGACCTAGCTGCTAGTCAGGTACTAGAACCCGATTTTTTCGCGTCCTTCGCGAGCGATGTCCAGCACGCTCAGTTTCGGGTTTTCGTTGGTCGGGTCACCGAGGTAGTCAAGCCCGTTGCCGGCTTCCTGGCCACCTTCGACGCCGGTGCTGAGCTCGTAGCCGAGGTAGTCGTAGACCGTCCTGGCCTCTCCTTCGGTGGGAGATTCAGCAACCGTTGTTTCTTTGGTGAACGCCGAGTATTTGGTCAGCGCGAGGTCGTAGGTCAGGTAGCAGATGTCGTAGTTGCTACCAGGCTGGACCTTGGCAACTGTGACTTCGTTCCACAGTTCTTCGGTCGTCGGCGGGGGGAATTTCTTCGTCCCGTTCGTGTATAGAGTCGAGCCGCAGTTGGCCTCGGCGCCGGTTTCAACGTCACCGTTGCTCGCCGGGTCGCTGTAGCCTTCCTTGTGGTCTTCGACCTCGGCCCAGAACTGCGAGGTGTTCGGTCCGTGCGAAGGCGGCGTGAACTGGTGTTTGCTGCGCGCATCGGCGACGTTGGCGTAGCCGATGCTGCCAGCCGTTTCTTCGACCTTCGTCACAACGCCTCCGCCTCCGTTGCCCCGCTTGACTTCATCGGTGCCCTGGTGCGGCCAGACTGTGTTGTTCGTCGGTTCAGCGAGCGTCTTCCAGAACACGCCCGGTTCGCCAACTATTTCCTTCTTGTCGATGACGCCGAGGTATTTCATGAACGCGTCCGTCGTGCCCGACCCGTCTTCACGCACTACGCGCGTGATGTGGGTTTTCTTGCCGAGTTTTTCGCATTCCGGCGTGCCCTTGAGCTTGGCTTTGTTCAGAACCTTGCTCCATTCGACGTCGGCGCCTTCGAATACTTTCTCGACGACCGAGTCCTTCAGCGCCAGACGACCGGGCACCGGGCCCGCTTCGACGCTGGTGCAGCCGGCGGGCAGGTGGATCAGGATCGCGACCGCGGGCTGCGCGACCGGGATCGTCAGCAGCGTTCCCGCAGCGCCGTGTTTCGTGATTTCTTCGGACTGCGTTTTGTTCGGCGCGATCTCCGAGCCGATGAACGCGTTTTCCTTGCCGAACCTGATTTCGCCGCCCGCTTTGGTTTCGACGCCCCACGATTCAAGGCCGACGCCGCTGCCGGTCGAGGTGTAGCTCACTTTCGGTTCCGCCGACCCTTTGAACGGAGGGCCGTCGCACGCCAACGGGTTGGCAGACGTGTTGAACTTCTTGTTCCAGACTTCGATCTGCAGGAGCTTCTGCGCAGACGAGCCTTTGCCGTGAATCGCGCCGCCTTCGCATTGTCCGATCGCGAAGGAAGCACTCGCGCCGCCGGGCGCCGCGAGGGCGGCCACAGCGGCCGCCGAGAGGATGCACACCGGCACTAGGCGGCGCGCGGATCGAAACGTCATTACCAGAACTACCTCCTATGAGGGTATATGGTCGTGCTGGGGAATGTCCGCTCCCCCGCATGGCAAACCATCGCAGCCGGCGGGCTTTACGACGTTACGATCCTGGTTTTTTACACCCGCATCTTTCACCAATCATTCACCCGATCGGCATACGAGCTTCACCCTAGATTAACGAATCTTCACAGGATGACACCCTCCGCCTGAGGAAGAGTCCGCACCAACCGACCCCGGCGAAGACCGGCAGCCATGGGGTTCCACTCCCGAAAGACCGGCAACCATGAGGACCACGCCCATCGGCGGCCCCCCGCCTTCCTCAGCGATGCTTCTTCTTGGCCTTCGCCGCCGTGCGTAGCGTCACCGGGGTCTGCGTGGTGTGCGTCGCGTCAGCCGAATCGTGGGCCACGACCGTCAGCAGCGCACGCAGGACGTGCGAGTGACTCAACAGCGACCTGGCCGCGGAGGAGAGGTGCAGCGTTACGACCACGTCCTGACCGCCCGCGGCGGTGAACGAGCCGCTTGCCAACGTCAGGACCGCCTTCTTCTTGTGCGGACCCGCGCTCACGGCGGTGACCGTACGCAACGTCACGGTGCCGCCCGAGCAGCTGCTCTGACCGAGGCACTCGACCTTGAGCGGGAGCGCGCCGGACGAGCTCGCCGTCAACGACGTGGCGCCTAGCGTCAGGTTGTAGGTGGGTGGGCCAGGGGTGGGATAAATGGTAGTACCGGGGTTGTTGTTGGTAGAGGTTTTTCCAGTTTCTTCAACTGGGGGGGTTACTCCCGGCTGGTTGACCGTGATCGGGTGCGTGATTTCGGCTTTCAGTCCGTTCTGGTCGTACACGGTCAGAGTGACCGTGTACGCGGCTGCCTGCGTGTATGTGTGGCTCGTGGTAGACGTCTTGCTCCGAGCCGTTTCGGGAGTCCCGTCGCCAAAGTTCCACACGTATTCCAAGGGCGTCGCGCCTTCGGGATCCGTGGAGAGGCTTTCGAAATCCGCTGCTTCGCCCACGTTCAAGGCCGCCGGTCCGCTGAACTGCGCTTTCGGCGGCTGCCTGCCGACGTGGATCTTCCGGGTCACCGTGAGGGTCGGGCTTTCGAGCTGCCCCGCTTGGTAGACGGCCTCTTCGGGCGCATCGAGGTCGTCGCTGTAGATCGTCTCGGTGACCGTGTACGTGCCTTCGGTGGTGTACTTGTGCGGTTTGGAGGCGGTGCTCTGGAACTCGTCTTCGGACACGGTTTCTTCCGACCCGTCGCCGAAGTTCCAGACGACCTTCAAAGCGTCGGCCTGTTTCACGTGCGAGGAGAAGGCAACTTCGCTGCCCGGTTTCACCGATTCTTCGCCCTTGACTTCGAGGCCACTCACCTTCGCGACGGGAGCGGTGGCTTCCGCAGGCGGGCACCCGGCGCCCCCCGGGCCGAACTCGACCACGGCGTCGAAGAAGGGCTCCGGCAGCGCTTCGAAGGTTGGCTTTTCTATGATTTCAAATTCTCCCGATCCCGGAGGATTTTCCACTTCTTCGATGATCGGCGGTCCTTCTTTCTGCCGCAGCAGGAATTCCGGCGCCAGCGCAAACACCTTGCCTTCGGAGCCGGCGGCCACGCTGATGAAGCGTTCCCCGAAGTTGTAGGGCGTGAGGACGCACTGGTCGTCTTCGTCATGGGGCGCCTGGCCGCCGGTCCATCCGATCAACGACCCGTCGGCGCCCGAGAGCGCAGTCAGACCGGCGTAGGCTTCGCCCTTGCTGAACTCTTCGTTGGTGACCCCTTCGTTGGCCCCGTAGATCGTCCCTTCGGGCGACGCCGTCAAGCGACCGCCGTCAGGGGCGCTGTCCACTCCCCCCTCGATCGCGTGGCCGGAGGGGTTTTCCGACAGGGGCAGGAGCGTGGGCGCCGCGGAGGACGTGAAGTCCAAGGGTATTTCGGCGAGGCCGTCGAAGCCGATGTACACGTGCTCGGTGCCTGAGACCGAGACGACGATCGGCGAGTGGGGCATCGGCGTGAAGCCCTGAATGTTTTTTTCCTTGAGCTTGTCGGTCTTGTCGGTGTACCGATCGCCGAGGACTCCGGTGGAGCTGATCCGCTGCAGCACGTAGTGGTCTTTTTCGTTGGAGATGCTGTCTTCCTTTTCCCCCTTTTCGTCGACGTGGGCGAGGATGATGACTTCGCCCGTCACCGGATCGACGGTGATGCCGTGGGGTTCCAGGAGGGCCTTCCCCGCCGTGACGGACTGCGAGCCGAGTTCGCCCGGACCGGTGAGCACACCGATTTCTTTTTCATTGGGTTCTTTCGTGCCAGGCGCCGGCACGAGCTTGGCTCCCGCTTCCGTTTTGGTCGAGAACGCGTAGAGCGTTGACGCCACCGGCAGGTCGGCATCGCCGGGCCCTCCGCTGTCCACAGCGAGCTTCTTTTCGCGGAGATCCACGGCCAGCATGTAGACAGTGCCCGCGCCGGGATCGACCGCCAGTCCCTCGACGGTCGGTTCCGCTTCCCCTTCTTCTCCGACCGCGACCTTGGGATACGTTTCCTGGAATTCCACAGACGCGCTCAGGGAGTAGGTGCCGGCGGTTTGCGTGAACTTCTGCAGACGGTAGTAGCGTTTGGTCCCGCTACGTTGTTTCGGTTCGTCGAGCACGAAGACGCTGTTGCCTTCGCTCGGGTCCACACCCATCACGTCGGTTCGCAGTTCGTCGAGCTTGTCCACGGTGCCCGGGTCTTCTTTGCCCCCGATGTTGCCGGTTTCGCCGAACCGAGTCAGTTCGCCGTAGCCCTTGGCTTCCGCGGCGCGCACGGTGCTCGGCAGGAGGGCCGAGGCCGCAACTGCGAGCAGGCAACTGGTCGCCGTGAAGGCGAGGGTCAGTCTCGCGCGCAGGCTGTGGGCGTGGTGGGCGTCAGGCATCTGGCTCCGATCTTGTGGTCTCCGTCGGCGTTGGCAGGAACTGAAAGCTCGCACAGACCAGCGAAGGACACCAGTCCGGCCGCCGCCCCGCACGACGCTCGCGGATCTGTCTCAAAAACCTTGCGCATCGCCGTGCCGATCGTGTTGCGAAGTGGTGAAGATCGGCTGTCTTCACACGGTGGATCGGCTGTCACGGCCGCCTGCGGTCGGCGCTCGCCCGGCGCTGTGCGCGCATTGTCGAGAGTGTGGCCGGCGCGACGCGCAGCTCGCGCCGCCCACGGCGGGGCCGTCTGCGCACCCCCGCCCCCGCAAACGCCGCCAGGATAACGACTCCGAGGACGTAAACGGGCGAAGGCTCGTGTTCGGACGGGTTGTAGGCGAGCGCCTCGTTGCTGACCGACTCGGGCGCCTCCTCGCGCTCCTCTTCGCGTTCGGCCACCTCGACCGGCGACGTGACCGCCGAGGTGCCCGTCGGGGGTGTCGGGCGAGCGGGCGTGGGGACGGGCGGGGGCACGAACGCGAGCACGGGCGCGGACAGCGCCGCCAGCGGAGCGAACGGCGGCGGCGCGGGCCTCGGCGGGGCCGGGCGCACTACAACCGCCGGCGGCAGCGGTGGTGGCGGCGGCGGCGGGGGCAGCGGCACCGGCGGGGGCGAGGAGGCGGGCGCGGGGGTGGGCGCCGGCGCGGGCGGCGGCACGGGCGCCGGGACGACCTGCTGCTCGTTTGCGACCCCTGTCAGCGGCTGGGTCCCACAGGGTCGACGGACGCTGCCGGCCTGCACCGTCACGGTCAGCGAGGAGGAGAGTCCGCCGGCGGAGATCGTGACGACCGTCGTGCCCGCGTTGTAGGCACAGAACAGGCCCGATTTGGAGTCTTCGATCGGTTTTTCGTTCGAACCCAGCAGCACCGTCGTCTGGGGTTCGGGGGAGGCGAGGTTGGGCTCGACGAACTCGCCGATGTCGGGGTTCGAGGAGCTGAATTCGTATTCCACGGGAATCCCGCTCGCGCAGGCGCCGCCGATGCAGTTCTCGGGGATCGGGATGTACTGCGCCGCTTCGTTGCTGTCGACGCCGCGCGCTGACCTCCCGCCCGCGCGGGGCCGGCGGGCGAGGGCGTCGAACAGCGCCGCGTGGCTGCGGCGCAGCAGCACCCCGCCCTTGGCTTCGAGCGCCAGTTCGCCGATGTTCGGGATCAGCCGCACGTTGACTTTGGCCACGTTGTTCGGTTCGCGTTCGCTCAGAGCGGTGTCCACTTCTGCGAGCAGGAAGCCCATCTGGCCGAGGAAGTCCTGTTCTTCGGCGTGCACGGCCGTGACGTAGCCGAGCGTGCCCGAGCCGAAGGTCGGGATCGAGCCGCCCCGCAGCGTCTGCTCGACGTTCTGTTCGGGCGCGTCGTAGAAGTAGGCCGAGGCCCCGCCGACGTTGAGTGTTTCCGCGACCGCCTGCGCGTCCGGGTCGCCCGCGGCGATCTGCGCGTTGAGGTCGGCGCTGCCGAGCACGATCGCCGGCTCCGGTTCCTTGCTCCCGCCCGTCCCCAAGTGCGCCTTCGCGTCAGCGAGCTGCGCCGCCAGCCACTGCAGCTGCGCTTCGCCCACGCCACCCGAGTCGTCGAGCACGATCACGCGCACGGAGCCCGCCGAGCCGGTCGATTCCAGCGCGTAGTAGCTCGCGCACGGTTCGCCGGGGCCGGCGCCGGCCGGTTGCAGCCCGGCCGCCGCCGCGCCTTTGCCGAAGGGTTGGGGAAAGCCCGCGAAGGCTTCTTCGAACGGGCACTCGCTGCCGGGGCCGCGGTCGCTGGGGGAGGCCACCGGGAAGGCCGGCAGCGAGCTCGAGAGCAGTTCGGCGTAGCGCGCGAACTCGCGCGCGTAGGGCACGGCATAGAGGCCGTGGCCTTCGCCGCTGGTCACGCGCGGCCCGGTGTACAGGAACGCCCGCACGCCGGGGATCTGCCGGGCCTGTTCGAGCGCGGAGGAGAGCCACACGTCGGGGCCGAGACGCGCGTTCTTGCGGGCGGCGCAGGGCGCCAGACATTGCGCACCGCCGGCGATGGCGAATGTCGCTTCGCTGGGATGCGTCGGCACCGGCGCCGTGGTGAAGCCCGGGGGCGTGACCCCGTCGGCTGGGTAGCGGTCGACGTCGGCCGTGTCGAGCCGCCCGTTGCCGCCTTCCTCGACGACGCCGCCCACGGCCCAGCCCTGCGTGCCCGTGGAATCGATCAGCACCGCCGAGGTCGGGTCCGGCTGGTAGACCATGTCGTAGGCTTTGTATTCGCCAAGCGGGTCGCGGACGTCGTTGCGTTCGTGCTCCTCGTCGCTCCAGCCCACGGGGGTCTGACGGATGACGTAGCCGGTCGCCAGGGGGTAGGGTTTGATCAGGTTCGGGGGAAAGCCCGCCGGCGGGGGCCGTTCGTCTTCGAACTGAATCGTCGACGGGACGCCGCCGGAGCCGATCGCCCGCAGCGCGCCGCCTTCGCGGAACAGGGCCAGCGAGCCGGGCGCTTCCCCGCCCGGGTAGGGCGGCGTAGGAAGCCACGGCGCCCCCGCGGATTCACGCTCGAGGATCAGCGGAGCCACGGAGTACCCGCCCGGAGTCGCCGAGACGGCCGCGCCGCCGTCGGGCAGGCCGGCGACCGCCCACGGCACGTTGCCACCGAGCGCCTGCGCGACGCCCTGGTCGACGTGCCAGCCCGAGCCTTCGTTGACGAGCAGCCCGCCGGTGTAGTGGTCGCCTTCGGTGGCGGTTTCCAGGTGGATCTGACGGTAGGCGACGATCGCCTCCGAGCCGGCGAAGGCGATCGAGGTGAAGCTCGCGCCGGCGACTTCTGCGGGCAGTTCTTCCTGGGTCCACGTCTTGCCGTAGCGCAACAGCACCCCCTGCTGGCCCACGGCGTAGCCGCGGCTGGGGTTGTTGGGGTCGAAGGCGATCCCTAGCAGGTTGCCGCGGAAGTTCACCGGCGTGGCGGGGTCCGGTTCCCACAGCCCGGTTTCCCCCCGCCACAGCCACATCTGCCCGAGTTCTCCGACCGCGTAGGCGCGCGAAGGGGTGGGCCAGGCGACGGCGCGCAGCCGCACACCGGTTTCCACCTTCCCGCCCGCCCCGAACAGGCTTTCCGGCTGCCAGCCATCGCCCGGCTCGTAGCGCGCCACCTCGCCCTGGTCGCCGACCGCGAGTGCCTCGCTCGAGAGCGCTCCGACAGGCGCCCCGGGCTGTGGCGCGATCGCCGTCAGCGCGTGGCGGAAGGGCACCGGGTAGGGCGTCAGGAGATTGGGCGCGGGGTCCATCGTGAGGTGGACGGGCAACGCCGAGTTGCCCAGCCACCCCTCGCGCGGGTCGGAGAACGCGGCGCCGAGCGTGCCGCCGACGTCATTGGGCGCTTCCGATCCGCCGAGTGCGGGCACGCGTGTGAATGCCGTGCCTTCCAGACGCAGGCTCACGCCTTCGCCGAGTCCCGTGATGACCCGTTCGCCGAACGGCGTTGCAGCGGAGGCGTTCGCCCAGGCGAAGCTCCGCGAGGGACCGGTCGGCAGCCCTTCTTCGGGGAGCGTGTGGGTGCAGGCGGGAGCCGGCGCGGAGACGTTGCACCAGCTCGCGAGCACTTCGCCGCTGGCGGCGCCGCCCGCCGCGGGCTTGAAGAACATCGTGAGCCGCACGTGCGCGTCGGTGCGTTCGCCGTCGATCCACACGCCTTCGTCGGTCGCGGTGAGGATCTGCACCTGGGAGGTGGGCGGCTCGCCGGTGCCGGGGACGGTGAACGGCGCTTCCGCGCCGAGCGTCTTGACCTGCAGGGGAGCCCCGGCGGCCTGGCCCGGCGCGGGCGCGAGCGGCTGCCAGCTCGTCGGTTCACCGCCCGTGCCGAGGTGGCGGCGAAACAGCGCCACGGAGGGTGAGCCCGAGGAGAGCTGGGCGAGCAGCCATGTCTCGTGCGGGCTGGCCGCGATAGAGAGCACGCGGAAGCCGCCCTTTTCTTCGCTGGCCTTGGGTACTTCAATTGGCTCGGAGGACCACCGGTGGCCGTTCCAGTACAGAACCTGGTTCTCCACGTTCGAGCCTTCGCTGACGGGCACGACGAGCGCGCCGGCCACCCCGCCGGCTTCTTCCAGTGCAGCCACCAGCGGGGCGCGCGCCGCGCTGAAGAGCTTTTCGCCGCTCTTCAGCAGCGGTTCTTCGCCCGGCGCGAGCGTTTCTCCTTCGGCCGGCACCGGCGCCGTTTCCGTAAAGGTGCCGCCGGGGTTGCGCACCAGCACGACCTCGTGCCCGGCGACGGTGCCCAGCAGCACCCCGGCGCCGCCGGGGGTCATCTCCCCCGTCAGCGGGCTGTGGTCCGGTTCGAATCCGGACAGCGGCTGCCCCGCGGCGTCGAGCGGGCCGGGGGCCAGAGACCAGCCGCTTTCGGTTGTGTAGTGGACGATCCCCCAGGAGCTCGAGGCGGCCGCCCCGACTTCGCCGATGCCCCACGTCTCGCCGGGGGCCTCCGCGGGAGAGGAGCCGATCATGGTGACATCGAGCGCGGGCACCGAGTCGTCGGTCTGCGCCGTGGGTTCGCCCGCGCTCGACGCGCCGACGGCGCGGGAGATCGCGCTCGATCCGTCGAAGGCGCCGGTCACGGCGAGCGCCAGCAGCGCCGCGAGCAGGAGCGTGCCCAGGGGCAATACCGGCCGGGGAACCCGGCGTCCGGCAACGCGCGCGCGCCTCACCAGAGCGGTCCCAGGCCTGCGAACGAGGAGATCGTGTGCGGGAGCGCCACCAGGCCGGTACTCACGGTGTTCGTCGCGCCGGCGGCGGCGGAGACGGTCGGCAGCGGCGCGAGCGCGTGGCTCTGCAGAGCCAGCTTGGTCGGCCAGAGGCTACGGTCCAGCCGCAGCAGGAGCGTGCGATTGCCCGCCACCAGGGTGCGCATCGGGGTGCTCGCGACCACGCGCTTGCGGCGCTTGGCGAGCAGGCGCACGCGCGCCCGCACGGCGAGGTGAAAGCGCAGCTCGAGCGTGCTGCCGTGGACGAGGCGGCTGCGAATGTTGGAGAACAGCGGGACCGCGACCTTCGATTCGCTCGACGGCGGGGGCAGCGCGATACGGGTGCCATAGGGAGGGGGCCCTTCGGTCAGCCCGGAGTCGTCTTCCGGCGGCGCGTCGGGCACCACCGGCGGGATGCCGGCGTCCGGCGGGCGGTAGGTGATCGGGCCGGAGAGGTCCGGGTCGGTGTCTTCGGGCAGGCGCCGTTCGCCGGGCGGGGCGAGGTGGAAGAGCCACCCCTGCGTGGTGGCCATCCAGCAGTCATCGGGAGCCGGACAGGCGATCTTGCCGGCCGCCCCCTTCGGGCCGACGCCTTCCAGCGTTTCCTGTTCGGAGGGCAGCGTCTGACGTTCGGCGATCGTCCCTTCGCTGTCCAGACGCGCCAGGTGCGCGAACGCCAGCGGTTCTTCGCCGGAATTCAAACGGGAGTCGAGGGTCAGCCAGGCGCTTTCGCTCCCCTGCGCCCGTTCGGCTTCGCTCGGCGGCTGGGCGGCGAGCGAGCCGACCGCTTCGTTGGCGCCGCCGCCGTGGGGGCCTTCTTCGGTTTCCGTCGTGAACGGGTTGTGACCTTCCGGCTCAGTCGTGGGACCGAGCAGCTGGGTCCATTCTCCGTGGGTGTAGCGCAGAACCGTGACCTGACCCTGGGTGGACCCTTCCGGCGTCGGGACGACCGGGTCGGCCGCCCCCCACAGCGCCTGTTCGTCGGCGCCGAGGTGCAGAAAGTCGAGCGCCTCGGGGAACTCCCCTTCGGAGTAGTGCGGTAGGCCCGGCAGCAGCGAGACGAACCGGGGCTGCACGCCGTTGGGCTCGATCAGGTGCAGGTCCGACGGTTCGGTGGGCAGTTCCGGTTCGCTGAGCAGGTCACCGTTGTTGAGCCGCACACTCTCGTACAGCTTGCCGTCGAAGTCGCGCAGATCCTCGACCGCGTGCCCCTGGGGGTTGGGTTCGGCCGCAAGCGAGTGGCCGTTCCAATGCAGGTGAAAGGCCCCGACCTGGCCTTCGGGGAGCGGGTCCCCGCCAAACCAGCAGTCTTCGGGGCCCAGGCACGCCGCCCCGTGCATCGCCTGGTAGGAGTTCGGCAGGAACGCGAGCGAGGCGTAGGAGCCCACGACCTGGCCGTCGGAGAAGTGGCACAGCGTGTTGTCTTCCAGCGGTGGGGCTGCCCTCGAGGTTGGCCTGCCCGGGGCGTCCGTCGGAGATCGTCCAGAATTCGTCGGGGCCGGCCCAGGCGATGCGCCCGTCGGTCGCCCCACAGACCGTCGCGAGCTCGTGCCAGGCGACGCCGTTGTACGCCCACACGCCGGGTGGGATCGTCGGCGGGTTGCCGGCGGTGATCAGCAGCCCGCGGTTGGGCGCCCAGAACTCGATGTCACCGACTTTGCCGAGGCCGATCGGGGTCGCGGCTTGCTGACCGTCGGGGAGTGCGGGCGGCAGCGGCTGTTCAAGGCGCCAGGTCGCCCCGCCGTCGCCTTCGCCTTCGGCGGCGTGGGCGCCCACCGCAAGCGGGCCCGCGCCGAGAGTGAGGACAAGGGTGAGCAGAGCCGGAAGGGCGTAGACCGGAAGGGCACGCAGGACCAGGCGGGCACGCGAAGGTTGGAGAGCGCGCAGGTCCGGCCGCGCACGCAGGACCGGGCGGGTGGGGAGAGCGAGGTCGCGACGGGAGCTCATCGACGACGCCTCCCTTTGCCGGCACGGCGGTGGTGGGCTGCGGCCGCTCGTCGCGAGCGCGGCGCCGACCCCGGCGCGTGCACGAACGTCACGGGGACGCTCTGACTCAGGGTCGTGTGACCGGTCGCGGCGAAGGTCAGGGTCACCGTGGCGGACAGCCCACCGGGTTGGGAGGCGAGCGCCAGGTAGCTCGGCGTCAGCGTCAGCGCCACCGTCACCAGCCCTTCTTCGCTCACGGACTTCACGGTCTCGGCGATACGGCGGCTCGCCACGCTCGCGGCCGTCTTGACCCGGGCAGCGCGCGAGCGACGCCCGCGGCCGCGCGCCGCCAGCGAGTGCGCTGCGGCCACCTGGACGACGCCCTGTGCGCTCGCGAGCAGGGTGCCGCCGCCAGGAGCCTCGACCTCGAGCAGCACGGACCCGTCGCGTTGCGAGAGCGCGGTGACACCGAACTCCCACAGGGAGCCGAGCGCCGGGCCCGCCGGCGGGGGGGAGATGTCCTGCGGCGTGGGCGTGGGAGCGAACTGCAGCCGGGGCACCACGAAGGCGTCGCTGGCCTTGTTGCCGTCGCCGTAGACGAGGTTGTCGGCGTTTGAGCAGAACGCCAGGAGGTCGCCGTTTTCAGAGAAGGAGGGCGAGTCGGTGAGGCTCGTCGTGCCGGGCGGGACTTCGGCCGGCTGCCCTTCGTAGCTCTGGGTGACGCGCGTGAGTGTTTCGTCGGCGAGGTTGGCGTCGTACAGTTCGACCACGCCGACCTGCGCGGCCGGAGCGCTCACGAAGGCCGGCGAGCCGAGAGGGAAAACCGTGCGCTCGGTCGTGAAGGCGACCTGGGTGCCGTCGGGCGAGACGCCGAAGTCGACGATCGGAGCCACGCGTGCCGGGTCGCTGAAGTTTCCCCCGGCGAGCTCTGTCAGCCGGCGCAGCGCCTGCACGCGCGTGAGGCCGTCGCGCATGTTGACCACGTAGAGGTCGCTGGAGGATTCCCCGGTCTTGAATTCTTCCCCGCTGGCGACTTCGCGAGCATTGGCGATGAACGCGACTGTCAAGCCGTCCGCGGAGAGTCGCGGCAGGTAGTCGTACGCAGTGCCGCCCGTCCAGAGCCCCGCTTGCTCGCCGAGCTCCCCGGTCGTGTCGAACGGCCCCTGGCACGGGTCCGCCAGCGTCGGGGGTTTGGCGAGTTCCGTCTCGCCGCTCGCCGCGCAGAGCGGGTTGGCTGGGTCCGAGCCGCCGGTGACGCGCCGCGTCGGCGCCAGGGGCCCTTCGCCGATCCGCCGCCACAGCGGCTCGGTGTACTGCGGCTCCATCGCCACGTCGGTCGTGGAGAGAACCTGGGCCTGGGCGCTGATCTGCTGGCCCATCCACGCGACGGTTGAGCCGTCGGCGCTGATCGACGCTCCCGCCCAGGCGCTCGGGAACACGGGCGAGGAGCCGTCGGCGTAGACCGCTCCGTAGAGGGCGGTACCACCTTCAGTGACCGTGGGCACAGGCTCGGGCTGCCCGGCTTCGTTGAGCGCCGGCCCGCCGCTCACGGGTTCGCGCACGACGCTGACGAGTTGCGTTTCCCTGGTCTGCAGGTCGCGCACCGCGACCTGCAGCGCAGGGGTTTCCGGCGGTTCCGGTCCCGCGGGCTGCTGGGGGCGCTTAGGGTTGGCGAGGTTGGAGACCGCGCTCGTCACGAACGCGACGTAGCGCCCGTTGGCGCTCATCGCCGAGCGCCCAGCCGCGAGCGACCCGAGGTGCGTAGCTTCGAATGTCTGGTTGGAGCCGTAGGTGTAGGAGAGGCCCTGCGCGGACCCGTTGACCGCCGAGACCAGCGTGAAGGCGCACGCCTCTCGGGATCCTTCCGAGGCTTCCCAGTGTTCCGGGCAGGGCTGGGAGCTCGGGCGGTCCATGTCGCGCACATACACGTCCGGCGCGGAGTTGGTGTCGTTCTCTTTGTCCAGGCGCGCGGTCGTGGTGAAGCTCACGTAGCGCCCTTCTTCGCTGATCGAAGGCTGCACCGCGTCGCCTTCGGCCACCACGGCGACTTCGCCGGTGAGCAGGTCGCGCCGGAAGACGCCGGTTCTCCCGCCGAAGGAGCCGTCGAACGCGACGTAGCGCCCGTCGCCGGAGATCGCGGCGTCGGCGGCGTAGTCGGCCTGCTGGTCCTGTGGATCGCCGGGGACGGCGCTCGCCGAGGCCAGCGCGATCGGCCCGAACACGTCCGCGGCGGCGGGGGCGCAGCTCACGAGCAGCGCGGGCAGCGCGGCACACAGCGCCAGCAGCGCGAGGCGCCTCATCGCACGCTCACCGGCCCCGGCGCACCACGCCCGCAGTGCCGAGCTTGTCGCGCGCGGGGACTCATCGCACGCTCACCAGCCGGCGCACCACGCCCGTGTTGCCGAGCTCGTCACGCACGTGGACCACGACCTGGAAGACCCCGCCGCGCGCGTAGCGGTGGCTCAGGCTGGCGCGCCCGCCGGCGAGGGTGCCGTCGCCAAAGCTGACGCTCACCGCACGCGCGTCGACGCCCGAGTAGGCGTCGCTGACGCGCACGCTCACTGTGCCACCCCGCACGGCGACCCTGACAGCGGGCGGGACGCCGTCCACCTCCAGCGTGGCGGGAGGCGAGAGCGTGGCCTGACCGTCGGCGTCGGTGGCCAGCAGCTGCACGCGGTGGCGCCCGGAGCCCAGCCCGCGCGGGTCCAGGCGCAGCCGCGAGACGCCCGCGGGTGTCGGGAGCGGCCGGCCGTCGAGCACCACCTGGTAGCGCAGCGGCCCGTCGGCGCTCGTCCCCGGCTGCCAGGAGACCACGGCCCGCGAGGGCTCGACCCACCCTTTGGGCGCGCCGATCAGCAGGCCGGCCGGCGGCGCGGTGACCTGCACGGCGACGATCGCCGCGTTGCCGAACGGCCCCTGGCGGAAAGCGACGAGCCCGTCGCCGAGCCCCGAGCGCCCGACCGCCAGTTCGCCGATTTCCCCCCCGGCTCCGCCGCTGAGCAGCGCGGTCTGCACGGCGCCGTCGGGGAAATCCTCGCGCACCGCCACCGCAGGGTCGCCCTGCGCGTTGGCGCTCGACCACGCCGAGACGCCGCCACCGGCGGGGTTCATGACGCTCGCCGAGGTCGGTTCGGCGCCCGCGAACGGAGGCCCCAGCGAGACCGCGCTCGTCAGCCCGTGGTTGTCGCCTTCGATCACGCGCGGGGTTCCGTTCGAGTCGTACAGCAGCCGCAGGCCTTCTTTTTCGTTGACGTTGACGCTCGGCGGCCCGACGCTCGCGGCGGCGCCGCCGGAGACCGCCGAGTCGGCGATGCTCGCGCCGAGGAACTCAGCGCCACTGAGCGCTTCGCCGTTGGGCAGCGTGTTCAGGAAGATGCGCGGCCCCGGCAGCGGCGAGCCGGGGCCGACACCCTGCCGGTAGGCGACCACGGCCTCGCCCAGCCGCGAGATGGCCACGCTCGGCGCTTCGGCGTCCTGGCCGATCGGCACGCCGTTGTAGCTTTCGGCGCTGACCGGGATCACGTAGTCGAGCGTGCTCCCGAACAGCCGCCGTGCCCAGATCCGCGCGACGCCTTCGATGTTGGGCTCTTGCCAGACGACCACCCCGTTGCCAGTCGGGCCGATCGCGATCCGTGGCGCGTTGGCTTCGGTGGGCGGGCGCATCGAGACCCCCGGGTCGCGGTTGATCGCTCCCAGCCGCAGCCAGCGGTGTCCGTTGTAGTGCGCGACGCGCACTTCCTCGATCACGTCGCCGGGTCGCAGCAGCGGGATCGTGAGCTGCGCGCCGGACAGCTCGTTGTTGACGACCCTGTAGACGACGTCGGCCTGGCCGGTCGAGCTCATCGCGAGGTCGGGGCTCGTGCCGGTGCCGTCGCGGATGTCGGGGTCGATCAGGATCGCCGGGCCGAACGACGAGGCGCCGGGGCCGAGCTCCGCCCCGAACAGCTCATCGACGGGGCGTTCGTCTTCGGTTGCGTACGGCGTGGCCCACACGACGATCAACTCGCCGCCGTCGGCGGCCCCGATCCGCGGCCAGCTGGCCGCGTAGGGCTCTCCCGTGTTGACTCGGATCGGAGGCAGCCAGTGGCCTTCGACGTAGCGTGAGACGAACACGTGGGCGACGCCTTCGACCCGCTTGAGGTAGACCAGCCCCCCGGTGCCGTCTTCGGCCATCGCCACACCGCCGAAGCCAACGATTTCCTCGGAGGGGCCGTCGATCGTGGTCGCGGGCAGGATCACCGCCCGGGCCTGGTGCCCCTGGGCGGCGAGGAGCGCCGCGGCGAGCCCGATCACTAGCACCACCTGATGCCACCGGCGCGCGGGCGAGCGGGAGATCGGCACGGGCAGGCGCTCAGGAAGTCGATTTGTTGAGGGCCCCCGGCGTCGGAGCATATGCGCAGCGGAAGTTCTGCGGTTCGTTGACCGGCTGCGAGCCGGCGAAGCCGCCCTTGTTGCCGTTGTCATAGACGGTCACGTACTGCAGCGATTCGGGCAGCGGGTTGGCGGGCAGCGGGACCGGGTTGGGCTGGCCCAGCCGAGGGTTGCCGGTAGCGCCTTCGGAGACGCCCTCGAACCCAGCCGCCGCCGAGCCGGCTTCGGTGGTGACCAGCGTCGAGCTCATCTCGCGTTCGTCTTTCAGGCCCCGGCTCGGGTCTAGGTCGATCGTCGCGGTCAGCGGCGAGTCGTGGATCGTAGACTCGAGCTTCACCCGCGCCGCGGCGCCGACAAGCTCGGAGGCCGAGGGCAGCCAGCCACCTTCTTCCTCGCACTTCATCGAGGCCCAGATGAAGTTGTTCTTGCCGAGCTCGGCATTGGTGAGCGAGTAGGGCGTCGATTCCAGGCACCACGTACCGAGGTTGACGGTGTCCGGGGGGCAGGTGGGCGCGAGCTCTTCGGCGGTTTTGCCGTCGAGCCGCTTGGCGTCCTTGGCGCTGGCCACGGTCGGGATCGCCGCGGCGGGGAACTTCCCGTCGCGACCCAGCGTCAGCAGCGCGCCGGCGTGGGGCGTGGAGCTGATCGGGTGCCCCGCGATCATCGCGACCACCGCGTGGCGGGCGGCGTCGGCGAAGCCGGTGGTGGAGAACACGAGCGCGAGGAGCGCGACGACCATCGCCGGGGAGGGCAGCCGGCCTCTCACGGCGCCCACCGGCAGTCGCTGCGGACTCGTGGCCCGTGACCGGGCGGACCGCCGTGTAGGAGGCCGCGGAGGGCGAGCCGCGGAGGGGAGCAGGGGCGCCCAGCCGAACGGACGCTCATCCCGCCTGCTCGGGGTCGGGGCGCCGGGTGAAGCGCGGGGGCGCGGAGGGGGCGGCGCGGCGCACCTCGCGCAGTTCCTCAAGCGTCACCTCCTGCACCGTGGAGAGCACAGCCTCCAACGCCACGCCCGAGAGCGTCTCTTGCTCCAGGAGCGCGGTGGCGGTCTCCTCGACGGTGGACCAGTTGCGGTCGAGGACCGCCGCGGCGCGCGCCTCGGCGTCGCCGACGAGGCGCTCGACCTCGGCGTCGATCGTGTTCAGTGTCTCCGGCCCGACCGAGCCGAGGTCCTGCAGCGAGGCGCCGAGGAACACCTCGCCGCCCTTCTCGCCGATCGTCACCAGGCCGAGCGCGGGGGACATACCGAACGAGGTGACCATCGAGCGCGCGAGCGCGGTGGCGGCGTGGAGGTCGTCGTTGACGGAGGTCGAGTGGTTCCCGAAGGCGAGCCGCTCCCCGGCGAGGCCGGCGAGGATCGCGATCAGCTGGCGGTGCAGGTCGGGCTCGCTCATGATCACCTGGTCGCGGTCGGTGAGCATGTGCGCCGAGGTGCCTAGCTGCCGGCCGCGCGCGACGATCGAGAGCTTGCGCGTGGAGGTCTTCTGACCCAGCGCGTCGGTCACCACGGCGTGGGAGGACTCGTGGATCGAGATCAGCCAGCGCTCCTCGGGGGTGAGGATGTGACGCTTGGCGGGGCCGGCGACGACGCGGTCGATCGCCTCCTCGAGCGTGTGCTGGTCGAGCTCCACGCGCCCGTCGCGCACGCTCAGAAGCGCGGCCTCGTTGATCACGTTGGCGAGCTCCGCACCGCTGAAGCCGGGGGTCTGGCGCGCGACCTCCTCCAGCGAGGCGTCCGGGGCGAGCGGGCGTTTGCCGCCGTGCAGGCGCAGGATCTCAAGGCGCCCGTGCACGTCGGGGGTGTCGATCACGATCTGGCGGTCGAAGCGGCCGGGGCGCAGCAGCGCTGGGTCGAGGATGTCGGGCCGGTTGGTGGCCCCCATCACGACCAGGCCGCCGTCGCCGGCGAAGCCGTCCATCTCCACGAGGATCTGGTTGAGCGTCTGCTCGCGCTCGTCGTTGCCCTGCCCGATGCCCGCGCCGCGCTTGCGCCCGGCGGCGTCGAGCTCGTCGATGAAGATGATCGCGGGCGCGGCTTTGCGGGCCTTGCGGAAGAGGTCGCGCACGCGCGCGGCGCCGACGCCCACGAGGGACTCCACGAAGTCCGAGCCCGAGAGCGAGAAGAAGGCCGCGTCGGCTTCGCCGGCGACCGCCTTGGCGAGCAGCGTCTTGCCGGTCCCCGGCGGCCCCACGAGCAGCACCCCCTTGGGGGCGGCGGCCCCCACGCTCAGGTATTTGCCGGGTTCGGCGAGGTAGTCGCGGATCTCGCGCAGCTCCGCCACCGCTTCGCCGGCGCCGGCGACGTCGGCGAACGTGATGCGGTCGGTCGTGCCCTTGCCCTTCTTGCGCCCTTTGCCGGCGAACTGCGAGAAGGCCGCGATGCCGCCGCCCGCGCCCTCCGCGCCCAGGCGCGTGAAGAGTGAGAAGAGGCAGACGAGCAGCAGGATCGGGATCAGGAACTGGACGACGATCGTCTTCGTGCCCTTGCCCGACTGCTGGTCGACCGCGACCACCGCGCCCGAGGCTTCCAGTTCGTGCTGGATCGTCTGCGTCAGCGCCCCGGAGGCCACGTAGGCCGCCCACAGGACTTCGTGCGTCCCCACTCCGGCGACCGCCGGCCCCGGCCGTGTCGTGGTGAGGGCGAACTTCCGCTTGCCGTGGTGCACGATCGTGGTGGTGCTCACCATCGGCGCCGTGCGTGTGACCAGCTCGACGCGGTTGTCGTGGTCGAGCAGCAGGGCGTTGTGGACCTGGCGGTCCCGGGCGAGTTCGTGCACTTTGCTGATCGGCACCTCCCGGCCGGCGCTGCTGGGGGCGATCGAGCCGAGCAGCGTGGCGAAGGTGATCGCGAGGCCGATGGAGGCGAGCAGCAGGAACAGCGAGAGCGGGTCGCGGAAGGCCACACGGCGCACGTTGGCGGCGGCCGCGCCGAGGGTCGCGAGCACCGGGTTGCGGCGCTGGGCCAGGCCCGAGCGCACGGCGGCGCGGCCGTCTGCGGGCCGGCCGTTGGCGCGTCCGTTGCGCGCGCGCCCGTTCCCCGGGGCCGGGGCGGGCGGAGGCGGAGCGGGGCTGTCGGGAAGGGGCTCGTCGGTCATGGTTGGGCGACCTCGGCCGGCGGCGGCCGCAGGCAGAGGAAATCGGCAGGACGACGGCAAGCCGGCGCCGCTGGTACCGCAGGTCTACCGGAGCGGGCGGGAAAAGCAACCCGCTTTCACAAAAACAAAACATCGGCGAACGACCCCGAGGGGATGTTCACCAAACATTCTCCAACTGAACACCACCTGTTCACGGGAGCCACCCGGCGGGCGGCCGAGACTGCGCGACGCCCCTCGAAAGCAAAGGAGTCTCCGTGCGCGCACACCGCACCCTCAAGGTCGTCTCTCTGATCGGTCTCGCCCTGCTCGTCTCCGCGCCCGCGACGTCGGCCGCGGCCAAACGCCTGATCATCGGCGGATCGACGTCGGTGCTCCCGCTCGCCCAGAAACTTGCTGCCGCCTACCATCACCAGTACCCGAAGATCCCTGAACCGAAGGTCGAGGGTGGGCAGTCCGACATCGGGGTCGCAGGCGCGGCCAGCGGGCGCTTCGACATCGGCGACTCCTCGCGCGACCCGCTCAGCACCGACCCCAAGGGGCTCGTCTTCACGAAGATCGCGCGCGACGGCATCTGCGTGATCACCAGCGACAAGAACCCCGTCGCCAACTTCTCGCAGACGACGATCCAGAGCATCTTCAGTGGGGACACCCGCGACTGGAGCGAAGTGCCGGGCTCAAGCCAGACGGGCCCGATCGACCTGTTCGACCGCTCCAGCGCCTCCGGCACCCAGGACGCCTTCCAGAACATCTTCATGGGCGAAGACCTGAGGATCTCCCCCAGCGCCAGCGCCGAGGACTCCAACGGCGAAGAGCAGAACGCCGTGTCGGCCGACGCCAACGCGATCGGGTTCGTCTCCTTCGCGTACACCTCGGGCGTCAACGCGGCCGCCTACCAGGGCGTCGCCTGCAACCTGCGCAACGCCCGCTCGGGCCAGTACGGCGGCGTGCGTAACTTCTGGATGGTGACCAAAGGCGTCCCCAAGGGCGAAGCGGCCAAGTTCATCGGCTGGGTGACGAGCGGCAACAAGACGACCAAAAACATCATCAACTCGGACTGGATCGCGATCCATTAGCGGGATGCCGAAGCGAACGAGCGTGGCGGCGGGCGGACGGCTGTGAGCACAGAGGCGTCCCCCCCCGCCGTCCCGCCCGCCACGCCGCTCGGCTCCCCGCGGAAGGCGCGCCACCGGCACGCCGAGCCGCTGGCCGCCCACCTGAAGGACGCCGCGCGCGACCGGCGCGTCGAGTTCGCGCTCGGCGCGCTGGCCACCGGCACGCTGGCGCTGATCGCGGCGATGCTGGTGACGGTGCTGGTCAACGGATGGCCGTCGTTCGAAACCAACGGCCTCAGCTGGTTCGGCAACGGCGGGGACCCCGTCACGCAGTTCCGCGCGATGCAGACGGGCACGGCGCTACCCGGCCACCCGCTGCTCTACTTCAGCGCCTGGCCGCTGATCTGGGGAACGCTGCTGTGCACCGTTGGCGCGGTGGCGGTCGCGCTGGTCGTCGCAACGCTCGCGGCGATCTTCCTGACCGAGTTCGCGCCAACGTCGGTGCGGCGCGTCCTGGAGCCGGTCGTGCGGCTGCTGGCGGGCGTGCCGTCGGTGATCTACGGACTGGTGGGTCTGCTGCTGATCGCGCCGTGGGTCAGCGGCCTGATCAGCAACCAGCGCAAGGAATCGGTCCAGTACGTCGTGCAGCTGAGCGGCGAGAGTCTGCTGACCGCGACGCTCGTGCTCACCGTGATGATCCTGCCGATCATGATCGCGCTCACCGCCGGGGCGCTCGCGGCCGTCCCCCCCGCATGGCGCGAAGGCTCGATGGCGCTCGGCGTCAACCGGTGGCGCACGGTCTGGCGCGTGTCGGTGCGCGCCGCGCGGCCCGCGATCGTCTCCGCCACGGTGCTCGGCACCGCGCGCGCGCTCGGCGAGGCGATCATGCTTGCGATGCTCGGCGGCGGGCGGCCGTGGGCGCCCAACCCGCTCGACGGGCTGACGTTCCTGTTCGAGCCGATCCAGCCGCTGGCGGCGTCGATCGTCAAGGAATTCGGCGACAACCCCAACACCCCGATCGGGCACACCGTCTACGCGATCGGCGCCCTGCTGCTGTTCAGCGCGGCGCTGCTCTCGCTCGCCGGGTGGGCGGTAAGGCAGCCGCTCAAACGGTACGGGATCGGCATCTGATGGCGACCGCCGAACCCGCGCTGCAGCCGCCCGCCGCCGCGATCGTCCAGCCGCGCCGCGAATCGACCTCCTCCTGGCCGCTGGCGGACCGGCTGGCCTATTGGCTGTGCTGGGCGGTCGGGATCGGGCTGTGCGTGGTGGCGGTGGGGATGGTGGTGTTCATGTTCATCAAGGGGCTCTCGGCGCTGCGCCCGAGCCTGTTCGTCGAATCGCCCTCGACGGGAGCGCTTCAGGAAAGGCACTCCGGCGGCTTCCTCGACCCGCTCGTCGGGACGTTCATCCTCACCGCGATCGGCATCGCGATCGCCGCGCCGGCCGGTGTGGGGATCGCGGTGTGGCTGGTCGAGTACGCGCGGCCACGGTGGCTGGCGCGCGCGGTCGAATCGGCGGTCGAGACGATCGCCGGCATCCCCAGCATCGTGCTGGCGCTGTTCGGCCTGCTGATCTTCGCGCGTCCCCTGTTCGCGTTCCTCTCCGGAAGCGCCAGCAACGGGACGGTCAGCGGCCAGTCGTTCCTGAACGCCGGGATCATGATGGCGGTGCTCGCGCTGCCGCTGGTGGTGGGCGCCTCGCGCGAGGCGCTGCTGCAACTGCCGTCGCGCATGCGCGAGGCCTCCTACGCGCTCGGCAAGACGCGCGCGACCACGATCCGGCGGGTGCTGCTGCCCGCGAGCCGCACGGGGATCGCCAGCGGCGCGGTGCTGGGGATGGGCAGGATCATCGGCGACACCGCGATCATCCTGATCCTGCTCAACACGCTGAAGCTCGAAGGGGCCGGGGGGGCGCCCGTGCTCAGCACGCTGCGCGGCACCGGCTCGACGCTCAGCTACTACATCTACTACTACGCGCCCACCGGCGACGGCAACTCTCCCCAGAAGGCGTACGCCGCCGCCTTCGTCCTGCTGATGATCGTGCTCGCCCTCAACGCACTGGTGACGCGCCTGAGCAAGGGGCTCTCATTCGGAACGAGCGAGTGGGCGATCAACCAGTGAGTGCGAGCAGCCCCCCGCCCGTGCGCCGCATCGCGGTCGACCGCCACCCGCGCGTGGCCGCGCCCCCGCCGCCGGACGACGGCGCTGGCAACGGGGCAGCCACCGCCGTGGCAGGCGGGGTCACGACCCGCCGCCGCGCAGGCCGAGCTCCGATCGGTCAACCTGCGGCCACCCCACCGAAGGAACGGATGCAAATCGAGTCCGTCTCGCTCGCGTACGGGACGCGGTGGGTGGTGCGCGACGTGAGCCTGCCGGTGCGCCAGGGCGAGGTGCTCGCGCTGATCGGCGCAAGCGGCTCGGGCAAGACGACGTTGCTGCGCTCGCTGAACCGCCTCACCGAGATCACTGCCGGCGCGGGGCGCGCCGGGCAGATCACGCTCGACGGCGAGGAGATCCACGAGATCGAGGTCAACGCGCTGCGCCGGCGCGTGACGATGGTCTTCCAGCAGCCCAACCCGTTCCCGATGAGCATCTTCGAGAACGTCGCGTATGCGCTGCGCGAGGCGCCCGGACGGCGCCGCCGCGCGCGGCGGCGCCAGCTGGAGCCGGAGGTGCGCGAGGCACTGCGCAGGGCGGGCCTGCACGAGGAGGTCGCCGAAGACCTCGACCGCCCGGCGCTGTCGCTGTCGGGCGGCCAGCAGCAGCGGCTGTGCATCGCCCGCGCGCTGGCGGCCGACCCCGAGGTGCTGCTGCTCGACGAGCCGTGCTCGGCCCTGGACCCGATCTCCACGGCGGTGATCGAGGAGCTGATCGTCGGCCTGCGCGAGAGCGTGGCGATCGTCATCGTCACCCACAACCTCCAGCAGGCCCAGCGCGTGGCCGACCACGTCGCGTTCATGCACCTCGGCGAGCTGGTCGAGTACGGCCCTGCGGAGCAGGTGTTCGAGCAGCCCCGCAAGCAGCGCACGCGCGACTACATCGGCGGGGCCTTCGGGTGAGGCCAGCCGTCGCGCTGCTGCTCTGCGCGCTCGCGCTGGGCGGGTGCGAGAGCAGCCAGGAAAAGAGCGCGCAGCTCGAACAGGCGGCCAAGGTCGAGCGGGCGCGCAACCCAGTACAGGCCAGCCGGGGCCTGTCGATCACGCAGGCCAGCCGCGAGGTGCAGGTGGTGGCCACCCAGGTGGTGCACAGCTCCGAAGGGACTGCCGCGGTGGTGATGCTGCGCAACACCTCCCCGCACGCGCTGCGCGACGTGCCGATCGCGGTCACCGTGAAGGACGCCGCGGGGGGAACGCTCTACCAGAACAACGCCCCCGGCCTGGAAGCCGCGCTGACCTCCGTGCCGCTGGTGGCGCCCGGCGCGCAGGTCACGTGGATCGACGACCAGGTGCAGGCCAGTGGGGCGGGTGGGGTTCCAATGACTGTGAGCGCGCTCGCGGGCGAAGCCCCCCAGGCACCCGCGAACGTACCCAAGATCGCCGTCACCGGCGTGCACCCGAACGAAGAAGGCGGCAGCTCCGGCGCGGCGGGCACAGTCGCCAACGACTCCACCGTGGCGCAGCAGGGCCTCGTCGTCTACGCGGTCGCCCGCCGCGACGGGCGGATAGTGGCAGCCGGCCGGGCGCTGCTGAGCGAGGTGGCGGCGCACAGCTCGAGCCCGTTCCAGGTGCTGTTCATCGGCAGCGCCGCGGGAGCGAAGCTCGAAGTGAGCGCCCCGCCGAGCACGCTCTAGACAAAGCTCGGCCCGCCTCGCGGCGGGCCGGGGGGCAGGGGCGTCAGCCCCAAGCACCTGATACGCACCAGCGATGGTAACAGGCCACTCACCTGCCCGACACTCCCAGCTCGGGCGCCCGTCAGCGCGCCGGCAGCGTCAGGCGGTGCGAGCGGGCGATTCGCTCGGCCAGCTGCTCGTCGACTCCGACCTCCTCGGCAACCTCGGGCCAGCCGGCAACCACGTCGCTGACCTCCGCGAGGATGGCCTCGGCGCGTCCGCGCTTGAGGCCCGCCACGCGGGCTACCGTGCGCAGGTCGGCGACGGTGAACCCGTCGCGCTTGCCGTTGAGCGACAGCTGGTGGCTGTCGAGCCAGCGGTTGCCGGGCACCCAGGCCCACGTCACGTCGTAGGCCGGGGCCAGCGACCACGCTCCCGCGCGGTCCATCAGGAAGGCGGCGTTCTTGACGTGGTCGTCCTGGTTGCGCGCGAGGACGTTGAAGACCATGCGCCGGAACTGCTGCTCGACGACCGGCGTACCGAGTCCCAGCCGGCGGATCAGCAGCAGGAGCTGCTCGTAGCTGTAGGTGCCCGGCTCGTTGTAGCTGACGTGCTCCAGCGCCCCGACCGTCTGCATGTGCAGCTTGCCGCCGCCCTCGGGTCGGTCGAAGCGGCGGGTCATGAAGTGCCGGCGGCCGTGCTCCTCCAGGAGGCGACACTCGGTCATCTCGATGCCGGCCGCTCGGACCAGTTTCGAGTAGGCGTACTCGACCGCGCCCCAGCCCTGGGGGTCGGCGAGTCCGTGGTCGCCGGCGCGCGCGACTCCGTCGAACTTCAACAGCCAGTGTCGAAAGCCTGTGCCGACCTCGACCTGCCCCGAGCGGACCTCGCCGGTGGCGTCGTTGTAGGCGATGAACGCCTTCGGACGCGCGCCGCCGGCGGAGCTGCCGACGGCGAGGATCGCCTTCATCGCCTCCTCGTCGGGGTTGGCGCTCAGCTCGGCCACGAATTCTGTGCGGGCGGCGAGCACCTCGCTGGCGAGACGCACCAGCGCCTCGATCTGAATCTCCGCGTCGCCGGTGGGGGCCGGCCCGTGGGCCGGCTGGAACTCCAACGCACCGACGCCGCGGGTGCCCACGTAGCAGAGTCGTTGCACGACGTCGAAGCTCGACTCCTCGCGCCCCTGCGAGGCCAACCAGGCGTTGACGAGCGCCGTACCCCAACGGTCGGGCAGGGAGTCGGCCAGCAGCCCGGGCAGACCTTTGAACGCGTCGGCCGGCAGGCCGGGGAAGCGGTAAGGCTGCGCGCGGAGCGGCATCCGGATCGGCGCGAGCTCGATGCCGCTGCGCACGAACGCCGGGTCGTACTGGAACGTCGTGTAGCGCGCGTCCCCGTCGATCGAGACCGCCGCGATCCGCGCCCCCCACAGCGTCACCGCCGCGACGGTCATACGGCCGCGTCCGGCTCCTCGCCCCACGTCCACGGTCGATCCGTGGAGTCGGCGCGCCGCTGATTGCGACCCCGCGCCCGCCGGCGGAGCTTGCGCTGCTCGCGCTCCAGTTGGGCGATCGGGAGGTCGATCGCCTCGGGGACGGCGACGTCGAGACCGCCCAGCAGACCCAGCGCTCGCAGCAGCTTGACCAGCGAGGTCGCCTGCACCGACTCCCCCCGCTCTGCGCGCTGCACGGTCGCCTGGCCGACCCCGGCTTGGGCGGCCAGCTCAGCCTGGGTCCAGTTGCGCTCGACGCGGTGACGCGCCAGCCTGCGGCCGAGCTCGGCGAGAACGGCGGCGTCGGTCATCAGCTCATCGAGGTGCATCAGTTCTGATGTATTAGGCGTGAATACAGCGATAATAAATCGGATCTGATGCATATCATAGCACAGCTCGTGGAAAAATAATGCATCATTTATGATGCATTATCTCCCTTTTCCGCAATAAGCCATCATTATCGATGTATCTACGACCACGAGGACAACCTGCACTGCCGAGCTCGGAGTCCTTCGCGGTACCGCACTGCGGCGTGAAGCGTGCGCCCGGGGCTAGACTGCCGCGGCCATGAGAAGCCCTGCGCGTGTGCGGCTGTCGCTGCTCGGCGGCCTTGGTCTCGGGGCGCTGCTGTTCCCCGCGAGCGCCTCGGCGCACGGGATCGTCGGCAAGGCGGATCTGCCGATCCCCCCCTGGCTGTTCAGCTGGGCGGCGGCGGTGGTGCTGGTGGTGTCGTTCGTGGCGCTCTCGACGCTGTGGACGCGCCCACAGTTGCAGCGCCAACACCGCCGGGCGCTGTTCGCGCTGCCGCGGGCGGTGGACGTGCTGGGGAACGTGCTCGGGGTGGGGCTGTTCGTGGTAGTCGTGTACAGCGGCTTCGCGGGCGCCCAGGTGTGGGCGGTGAACTTCTCGGTGACGTTCGTCTACGTCGTGTTCTGGGTCGGGATGCCGGTGCTGAGCGTGCTGTTCG
The DNA here is from genome assembly GCA_963725535.1 of uncultured Solirubrobacterales bacterium. Classification (GTDB taxonomy): domain Bacteria; phylum Actinomycetota; class Thermoleophilia; order Solirubrobacterales; family Solirubrobacteraceae; genus Palsa-744. The sequence continues at coordinate 12,663 of CAVRYX010000004.1, read as the reverse complement.
GGGACGTCTTCCGGGCGCTCAACCCGTGGCGCACGTGCGCGCGGGTGCTGCGCGCCGGCCTCGACGCGATCCCGCCGCTGCGCGCGCGGACCGCACCGCTGCGCTACCCGCAGTGGTTGGGGGTGTGGCCGGCGATCGCGACGTTGGTGGGGTTCGGGTGGCTGGAGCTCGTGTACCCGATACCCAACCGCGACCAGCCCTCGCTGATCGCGGCGCTGTCGCTGGGGTACTTCCTGTGGAGCGTCGCCGGGATGACGGTGTTCGGAGTGCAGGGGTGGGGGGAGCAGGCCGACGGGTTCGGGGTGTACTTCAGCCTGCTCTCGCGGATCTCCGCGCTGGTGCGCGGGGAGGACGGCGTGGTCTACCTGCGCCGGCCGCTGAGCGGGCTGACCGACCTGCCGATGCGTCGCGGGACGGTAGCGCTGATGTGCGCGATCATCGGGATCACCACGTTCGACGGGTTCAGCAACGGCATCTACTGGCACGACAGCGAGCCGTGGCTGCAGAGCCGCTTCGCCGAACTCGGACTCGGCCAGATGGCCGCGCTCGAGCTGGCCTACTCGGTGGGGCTGGTCTTCTGCATCGGCGTGATCGCGTGCGTGTACCGGCTGGGGGTTCTGGGGGTGCACAGTGTCAGCGGCCGCTACGAGGTCCCCGACCTGATGCGCTCGTTCGCGCACACACTCGCGCCGATCGGGTTCGCGTACGTGCTGGCGCACTACTTCTCGCTGCTGATCTGGCAGAGTCAGGCGATGGTCTACCTGGCCTCCGATCCGCTCGGCAACGGGGCGAACCTGCTCGGCACCGACAGCTACCAGATCCACTACGGGATCGTCTCCTACGCGGCCATCTGGTACGTGCAGGTCGCCGCCCTGCTCGCCGGCCACGTCGGCGGCCTGACGCTCGCGCACGACCGCGCGCTCACGCTCTACCGCGACCCGCAGGAGGCACTGCGCAGCCAGTACTGGATGCTGGCGGTGATGGTGGCGTTCACGAGCTTCGGGCTGTGGCTGCTCTCGGCGGTGGGGACGTGACCTCGCAACCCTGCGCGAGCTCCACGCCCGCAGTCCGGCGGTGGCTGCGCTCGGCGGGGGACGTGGTCGGGCTGCGGGGAGCCCACACGTCCCGTCTTCTCGCCCTCGCCATCGCGCTCGGCGCCCTCGCCCTCGCGCCTACGCTCCCGGCACGCGCCCTCGGCGCGAGCCAGCTCAAGTTCCAGGAGAGCGGCAACCCGATCTTCGACCAGGGCAGCAGCTACCACTACCGCACCTACATCACCCGCGTCGTCCCCAGCGTGCCCGGCCTGACGCTGCACGTGCTCGAATTCGCCGACCGCCTGATCGTGCTCAACCACACCGGCAGGACAGTCACCGTCTACGGCTACCAGCAGGAACCGTACGCGCGCGTGCAGGCCGACGGCACCGTTGAAGTCAACCTGCACTCGCCCGCGTACTACCTCAACCAGAACTTCTACGGCGACGTCGCCGTGCCCGCCTCGGCGTCCCCCACCGCCAACCCGCGGTGGAGCGTGATCGACCGTGCCGGCCAGTTCGAATGGCACGACCACCGCATCCACTGGATGTCGCCGCTGCTGCCGCCCGAGGTGACCAACCAGGCCAAGCGCACGAAAGTCTTCGAATGGGAAGTGCCGATCCGGGTGGGAACACAGCCGGCGACGATCTACGGGCAGCTCTTCTGGGTCCCCGAGGAAGGCACCAAGACGCCCGTCGCGGCGATCGTCGCGCTTGTCGTGATCGTGCTGGGCGGGGTGGCGCTGGTGCTCGTGGTGCGCCGGCGGCGGAGATTGGCAGCCCTCTCCGCTCCGCCAGGCGAGGCGGGCGGAGAGGACTGGTGAGCTCACATCAGACCGCGGCGGCGACCCGGTCTGCCGGCGTGGCGGGCAGTGACACGCGCTCGGCCCGCCGTGACGGGCTCGGCCGGGGCATCAGCGTGAACGCGAGCAGGACGAACAGCGGCCCCGTGTTGACGTCCGTCGCCTGCCCAGCCCAGAACGGGCCGCCGAGACTCTGCCCGAATACCCAGTAGGCAAGCGAGAGCACCACCCCGAGCGCGAGTGCGCCGGGGCGCCACCGCGTCCACACGCCGAGCGCGATCAGCACCGACGCGAGCGCGAGCAGGGTGGCAATCGTCGCGCCGTCGCCCTGGGAGGCGTTCGCGACCGAGCTCTGCGTGGTGGCCAACCAGTGCGGCGCCGCGCTGGCCATGCCCGCGATCTGTTCGTGGATCGCGCCCTTGGAGCGGTCGACGTTCAGCATCCACAGCACCGCCGCCTCGAGCCACAGCAGCGACCAAACGACCAACCCGCCGCGGTCGCCGAGCAGCCCGCCGTCGGCGACTGAGCGCTCGCCCTCCGCGACGGGGCGCTCGCCCTCGGGGCCCTTCGGCCACACGAGCAGTCCGATCAGCCCGTACACGAGCACCGCCCCGGGCGCGCCCATCAGCGGCGAGACCGGCGCGCCCGAGAGGATCGTCCCAAAACCCTCGCCGAACCACCACACGACGAACGCCCACGCGAAGGAGACAAACAGCGCGGGACGCACCGTACGCCGGCTGAGGATCAGCCCGAGCCCGATCGCGCACTGGATCTCCGCGGCGAGCGTGTTCCAGAGCGTCAGGTCGTGCCCGTAGAAGTGCGCGAGCGTGAGGATCGGGTCGGAGATGAATCCCGGCTGTCCCTTGGCCGTCGGTTCGATGATTTCGGCGATGAACGCGTGGCTGTACATGTAGCTCTGAAACTGCAACAGCCCGTCCAGCAGCCAGATGCAGCCGAGCGCGATCTGCAGCCCGCGCCGGGTGATGCGCAGGCGACTTCGCAGCCCCTCGCCTGTGGATGGCGCGAGCTCAGCAGCCCGCGCGGGTTTGTCGTCTTCAAGCATGTGTCAACTCCCATCGCGTTGGGGACTTCGCCGACGCGCGCGCCAGCGGAGGTCGAGGCGGTCCCGCCAGAGGGCGGGATCAGGCGATCGGAACGCGGGCTGCGCCCGTTTCAGCGACAGCCCGCCACGAGCGGCGGCGCGCGCCCGGCGAGCGAGACGGCGATCAGGCGTCCCCCGCGCCGGTGCTCACGCGGACGCTGACGTGGACGCGAAGCGCTGGCTGCACGCGCGCGCGGTCGGGTCACACGCACCTCACGCAGCCGCTCGATGACGCGCTCGCCCGGGTAACGGCGGGCGAGGAGGACGACCGCCAACACGAGCGCGGGGAGCAGGTACATCAGTCCGTCGAGGGAGACCCCAGGGCTATGGCTCACGACGACGGCGGCGAGCAGGAGGAGGGCGACAAGAAGCGTGAGCCGGGGGACTCGCTGGCCTGCGAGAGCACGGCAACGGACTCTCATCGCGGGGCGAGAATACCACCGCACGCGTGCGGAGGAGCCTGTACACTGGCCCGCGATGGTGATGAACGGGATGTCGATGGGCCCGGCTCACCCGACCAAAACGGCGATGGGCGGGATGTCGATGAGCGCGCCCCACGGGGCGACCAACATCCTCCCCAGCTGGCTCGCGGTGCTCTGGACGCTCGCCTTCCTCGTCGTCCTCGTCCTGCACGCGCGCCACGTGGCCGAAACGCACGACGGGCGGCGGTGGTGGCACTCGGGCCACGTCCTGATGGCGCTCGGCATGGTGTTCATGTTCGCGCCGGCGTCGCTCGACCACTTCAACATCCCCACCGGCTTCTGGCAGCTGCTGTTCGCCAACGCCGCCGGGGTGGTGGTCGCCTGGATCGTCGCGCAGGCGCTGAGTGGCCGCGCGGTGAACATGCTCTGGGTTGTGATGGCAGTCGACCTCGCGGCGATGGTCTACATGTGGTCGCCCTCCGGCTTCGTTGCGCCGATCACCTGGCTGCTGGTCGCGTACTTCACCGCCCAGGCGCTGCTGTGGGTGACGAACTCCTACCGCCGTCTCGACAACCACGCGATCGTCCCCGGCAATGCGGTGAACCCCGACGGCACGCTCACCGCGAGTGCCGTCCAGCCGCTGATCTGCGAGCGCGACCTGCGCCCCTCGATGTTCGTGATGACGCTCGGCATGGCCTACATGTTCGCCGCCATGCAGCTGCTGAGTTAGCCGTCGTCACCCGATGGTGATCGTGAACGAGCCGCCGAGCGGGTGGTGAGCTGCGTCGCTGCCGGCGATCCGAAACGTCCACGTGCCCCGCGTCAGCTTCACTTCGCCGATCTCGTGCGCCGGCCCGGCCGCGAAGAAGCGGGGTGTCGCGGTGGCGCCGCTCGTGGAGGTGCCCCGCATCGCGATCGTGGCGATGCTCGGCTGGGTGCTCCCCGCGCTCACCAGGTAGGTGTGCAGATCGACGGTCCCCGGCTCCAGCGGCAGCGCGGTGATGTAGAGGCTCTCGCCGGCCGGCTCGTGCACGATCCGGTTGGCCGTCGGCGGGCCGATGAAGGTGTTGGGGTCGGCGAGCACGAGCCCGCCGAGCAGCAGGGCCGGGGCGACCGCGGCGAGCGCGATGCCCGCCACCCGCTCGCGGGCGGAGCGGACCGGGGTCGGGCGTCCCGGGCGTCCGAAGCGGCGCAGGCGCAAGCTGTTGGCGACCACGCACACGCTCGAGAGTCCCATCGAAACGCCGGCGAGGGTCGGGCTGAGCAGCCCGGTGATCGCGAGCGGCAGGGCGATCAGGTTGTAGCCGAACGCCCACCCGAGGTTCTGCAGAATGATGTCGTACGTCTCGCGCGCGAGACGCAGCGCGCGGGCGACGCCCCGCAGATCGCCTGAGAGCACGCTGATGTCGGCGGCCTCGACCGCGGCGCCGACGCCCGTGCCCATCGCGATCCCGAGGTCGGCCTGGGCGAGCGCGGCCGCGTCGTTGACGCCGTCGCCGACCATCGCGACCCGCTGTCCTGCGTCCTGCAGGCGCGCCACCTCCGCCACCTTGCCGGCGGGGCTCACCTCGGAGAGGACCCGGGAGATGCCCACCTGCTCGGCAACCGCGGCCGCTGCGCGGGCGTTGTCCCCTGTGAGCAGCGCGACGTCGAAGCCCATGCGCTGCAACCCGAGCACCGCCGCCCGCGCCTCCGGCTTGACGGTATCCGCGAGCGCGAGCGCGCCGAGCGTACGCTCGGCGCGCGTGACGAGCACCGCGGTCCTGCCGTGCTGCTCCCACTCCTCGAGCACCGGTGGTCGCTCGCCCTCCGGCGCGGGCCGTCCGACCCACACCGGTTCTCCCGCCACGGTCGCGCGCACACCCTGTCCGGGGAGCGAGCGGAACGCCGAGACCGGCGTGAGCTCGAGCCCGCGCTCGCGCGCGGCCTGCACGATCGCCGCGGCCACGGGGTGCTCGGAGCCTGCCTCGGCGGAGGCGGCCAGCGCGAGCAGCTCGTCCTCCCCTACGCCGGGGGCGCTCCACAGCTCCGCGACCGACAGCTCGCCGGTCGTGACCGTGCCGGTCTTGTCGAGCACGACCGTGTCGACCCTGTTGCTGCGCTCGAGGATCTCCGCCCCCCTGATCAGCAGCCCGAGCGTCGCCCCGCGTCCGCTGCCCACGAGGATCGCGACCGGGGTCGCAAGGCCGAGCGCGCACGGACACGCGACGATCAGCACCGCCACGCCGGCGAGGAACCCGCGCTCGGACTGTCCCGCGAGCACCCACCCCGCCGCGGTGAGCGTGGCGAGTACCAGCACGCTCGGCACGAACACGCCGGCGATCCGGTCGGCGAGCCGCTGGATCTGCGGCTTGGACGCCTGCGCGCGCTCGACCAGCCCGACGAGCTGCGCCAGCGCGGTGTCGGCGCCAACCGCGGTCGCGCGCGCGCGCAGCGCCCCGTCCACGTTGAGCGTCGCGCCGGTGAGCAGCGAGCCGGCGTGCTTCTGCACCGGCAGCGACTCGCCGGTGAGCATCGACTCGTCCACGGCGGAGTCCCCCGCGAGCACGATCCCGTCGACGGGTACCTTGTCGCCCGGGCGCACGAGGAACACCTCACCGCGCCTGACCTGCTCGACCGGCACGAGCCGCTCCGGGGCCGTGGGGTCCTGCTCGTCGACGAGCCTGGCCTGCGAGGCGCCCAGCATCGCCAGCTCCCGCACCGCCCGGCCCGCCCTGCCTTTGGCGCTCGCCTCACACCAGCGGCCAATCAGCAGGAACGTGACGATCATCGCCGCCATGTCGTAGTGCAGGTGGCCGCTCATGAACTCTCCCCCCGGCCCGCCGTGGTCGTGCAGGTTCGTGGCGGTGAACAGCTCGACGGTCGAGTAGGTGAACGCCGCGAGCGTGCCGAGCGCGATCAGCGTGTCCATGTTCGTCGTGCGCGCCCGCGCGCGCACGAGCGCCCCGCGCAGGAACGGCCCCCCGCACCAGAACTGGACCGGCACAGCCAGGGCGGCCACGATCCAGCGCGCCGTCTGGTTGTGGGGCCAGACGTAGGTGAGCACGACGATCGCCGTCGTCAGCGGCACCGCGACGACGATCCGGCGCAGCCACCCGGCGCGTTCGCGCGCCTCGGCCTCGTCGAGCTCTTCGGCGGCGCGCGCCGGTGTCTGCGAGGCGACCACGGGCGCCGCGCCGTAGCCGAGCCCCTCGACGACCTCGATCAGACGCTCGGGGGCGACAGCGCCGGTCGCGGCGTCCACCGTCGCGCGGCCAGTCGCGAGGTTGACGACCGCGTCCACGACGCCCGGCTCGCTGCCGAGGGCGCTCTGCACCCGGGCAGCGCACGACCCGCAGTGCATCCCGGTGACGTCGAGCTCGTACACCCCGCGCCCCTCGCCCTCGCGGGTGGCGGAGGCGCCGTTGGCGGACGCCCGCTCAGTGGTGGAGACCGTGCTCATCGCCACCCATTTCAGCACGTCCCCCCACTGCCCCCAAGGACGTCACACCCGACGGGCGCGTCGCCGAGCACGTCCCGAAAAAGCTCGGCCCGCCTTGCGGCGGGCCGGGATGCAGGAGCGTAAGCCCCAAGTGTCTGATACCCACTGCCGATGGTAAGCCGCGGCTCAGCGTCGGCGCCCCCGCTGCTTTAGCGTGATGCCCTCCAACACGTGGGCCACCGTCTCGCAGGCGTCCACCGCCGCCTCGAGGGACTCGAAGATGTCCTTCCAGCGGATCACCACCATCGGGTCGATGCCGCCCGCGAACAGCGAGGCCACCGCGTCGCGCTGCAGGCGGTCGCCCTCGTTCTCCAGGCGGTGGATCTCCACGAGGTGGGGGGCCAACTCGGTGCCGGTGCGCAGACACCGCAGCGCTCTTGCGATCTGCTCGCCCGCGCCGACCAGCACCTCCGCGAACTCCACCGACTGCTCCATCGGCGCCTCCACCCCGTAGAGCACCATCTGCGCCGCGCCGTGCTCGGTGTAGTCCACGATGTCGTCCAGCGCCGTCGCCAGCGCGTAGCCGTCGCCCGCCCCGAACGGGGCGCGCACACGCGCGCCCCCGGTGAGCCGGTGGATGATGTCGTGGGTGATGCGGTCCCCCTCCTGCTCGCACACCTTCAGGTCGCGCGCCAGCGTGGCGTGCTCGGGGAACTCTGCCAGCAGGTCGCGCAGCAGGAGTCCCGAGCGTTGCACGTTGCGCCCGGCCTCCTCCAGGAGGTCCATCAGGGCCCCGTCCATGCCGCGACGCAGGAAGCTCATCAGCGGAGGATATTGAGCCCTCGCCAGGCGGGCGGGCTCCCCATTCACCCTTCACGATTTTTTCACGAATCGATCACGAGATCGCAACTCTCGCGCGCGTCGATTGCGCGATTCTGCCACCCTGTGGAGGGCTCTCGCGAGAACGGCGGCACCCTGTACGCGGGCGAGCTCGAAATCCGCCCCGGCGAGGGCCTGGCGCTCGCCACCGGCCGGGCGCTGCGGCTGTCGGTGCGCGAGTTCGGGCTGCTGGTCGCCCTGGCCAAGCAGATGGGGGCGATCCTCACGCGCGAGCAGCTCTACAACGACGTGTGGGGCCGCGAGCTGCGCACCGGGGACCGCTCCGTCGACGTGTACGTCTCCAAGCTGCGCACCAAGCTCGAAGCCGCGATGCCCGACCGCCGCTTCATCCACACCCACCCCGGCTTCGGCTACCGCTTCCAGCCCCAGCCCTTGGCGGGAGGGGGGTCTGCTTCCCTCCCGCCCTCCCCCCGGGCAGGCGCCCATCAGCCTCGATCTTCACGAAATTTTCACACGCACGCCGTCGTGGACTAGGACAGTAGGGTCGGCCTCGCTCGGGCAGGGTCGCCTTGCATCTGCCTCGCTCTCCCCTGCCCCGATCCATAACCACAAGCCAGAGGGAGACTCAGCAGTGATCAACTTGCAAAAGACAGCCGCGACGGCCCTGGGCGTCGCGGCGCTCTCGCTCCTCCTCGCCGCCTGCGGCTCCAGCTCCAGCACGTCGAGCGCAACCTCCGCCAACGCTTCGAGCTCCGCCACGATCTCCGGCGCGGGCTCCACCTTCGCGGCACCTGTCTACGAACAGTGGGGTTCCCCGAGCTCCGGCCTCGGCCTCACCGTCAACTACCAGGCGGTCGGCTCGGGCGCCGGCATCACCGCGCTGGAAGGCAAGACCGTCGACTTCGGCGCCTCCGACCCGCCGCTGAAGCCCGCCGAAGAATCGGCGCTCGCCAAGGTCGGCGAACCGGTCCAGATCCCGATGTTCCTGGGCGCGATCACAGTCTCCTACAACCTCCCCGGCGTGAAGTCCGGCCTGAAGCTCGACGGTCCCACGATCGCCGACATCTACCTCGGCAAGATCAAGACCTGGAACGACCCCGCGATCGCGGCGCTGAACCCCGGCGTCACGCTGCCGAGCACCGCGATCACCGTGGTCCACCGCTCGGACTCCTCAGGCACCTCGGCCGGCTTCACCGGCTTCCTCGCCGCCGTGGACCCCGAATGGAAGAGCAAGGTCGGCTCCGGCAAGATCGTCCCCTGGCCGGTCGGCACCGGCGCCAAGGGCAACGCCGGCGTCGCCGGGGCGGTCGAACAGACCACCGGCGCAGTCGGCTACGTCGAGCAGGCATACGCCCTGACGCACAACTTCACCTACGCCTCGGTGAAGAACAAGGCGGGCAACTACGTGGCGCCCACGCTGGCCTCCACCAGCGCCGCCGCGGAAGGCATCGTGGTGCCGCCCAACCTCGGCTTCGCGATCAAAAACCCCTCCGCTCCCGGCGCCTACCCGATCACCTCGCAGACGTTCGTGGTGGTCTACAAGGACCTCTGCAAGGCGGGCGTACCGGGCGGCAAGGCAGCGGCCGAAGGCGTCGTGAAGTTCCTCAACTACGGCCTCGGTGAAGGCCAGGCGATCCTCGCCAAGGCCGACTACGCCGCGCTGCCGGCGTCGATCCTCGCCAAGTCCAAGGCGGCGGTCGCCAGCCTGGATTGCGAAGGCTCGCCGCTGAGTTAGGGTTCAAGGACGCTTTGGAGGCAGCCTCTTGAGAGAGTTGATGTTTTACCGGGGCCGCGCGGAGACGCCGGCCGGGTGATACATGGAGGCTGCCTCCGTTCCCAGTAGCGCTGACCGCTCCCCGTTGGAGCGGTCAGCGCTTGCGCGCCTTCCCGACCGTGCCCTGCGATGGGGGCTCACCGCGCTCGCCGCGCTGATCCTCGTCCTGATCGTCTACTTCTTCGTGCGCCTCTTCGGCGAAGCGCGCCCCGCGTTCTCCGCCTCCGGGGTGTTCGGGTTCGTCTTCAAGAACGAATGGAACCCCTCGGCCGAACGGTACGGCGCGCTGCCGCTGCTCGTCGGGACGCTCATCACCTCCGGGCTCGCCCTGCTGATGGGCGTGCCGATCGCGGTCGCCACCGCCCTCTACCTGACCGAGCTCTGCCCGCGACGCATCCTTGCGCCGCTGACGGTCCTCGTCGAGCTGCTCGCCGCCGTGCCCTCCGTCGTGTACGGGCTGTGGGGCATCTTCTTCCTCGCCCCCAAGTTGCAGCCCGCCGAGGAATGGGTTGCTCGCACCTTCTCTTTCATCCCCTTTGTCGGCGGGGGCCTCGTCACGATCCCCAACTGCTTCGTCGCCGGGCTGATCCTCGCGATCATGATCCTGCCGATCGTCTCCGCGATCGCCCGCGAGGTGATGAGCACCGTGCCCCCCGACCACCGCGAGGCAGCGCTCGGGCTCGGAGCCACCCGCTGGGAGATGGTCCGCCTCGCGGTGATCCCCTACTGCCGCTCGGGCATCGTCGGCGGGGCGATGCTCGGCCTCGGTCGCGCGATCGGCGAGACGATCGCGGTCACGATCGTGATCGGCGACTCCCCCACGCTCGCCCACCACCTCTTCGGGCAGGGCTACACGCTCGCCGCGGTGCTCGCCAACGAATTCGGCGAGGCCACCGGCCTGCACCGCTCCGCGCTGTTCGCCTGCGCGCTCGTGCTGTTCGTGCTCACCCTGCTCGTCAACGCCCTCGCCCGCCTGCTCGTGCTGCGCGCCTCGCGCTCCGGCAAGCCAACGGCCGGGCCCGGCGAGAACCCCGGCGACCTTGGTGCCGCGGTGGCGGCGGGGGCATGAGCGCGCACGGGACAGTACGTACGCGCCGCCTTCGCCACACTTCGGGTAGTCCGTGGTTGACGCACCGCGCGCCGACGCGGGGCACGAGGCCCCGCGCGCACCCGCCCAGGAGCCGCACTCACACACGCGGACGATCCCCCATGAACACATCCTCAATCGCACCGCGTGAGGTCCGCAGGTGAGCGCGCACGGGGCCACACCCGACCGCCTCGCGCGCTTCGCGGTCAGCCCCCGGCGGCGGCGCACCGACAAGGTCGCCCGCGGGCTGCTGCTCGCCGCCACGCTCGTCGCGCTCGTGCCGCTCGTGCTGATCGTCTACTACCTGCTGCTCAAGGGCCTCGGGGCGTGGAGCTGGAGCTTCTTCACAACCGACCCCACCGGCTCCACCTTCTTCGGGGGCTCCTCCATCGGCGGCATCAAGAGCGCGATCCTGGGGACGCTCGAGATCGTCGCGCTCGCTTCCGTGATCGCCATTCCGATCGGCATCGGCGTCGCACTGTGGCTGGTCGAGTACGGCCGCTCCTCCTGGTTCGCCCACACGGTGCGCTTCTTCGTAGACGTCCTCACGGGTGTGCCCTCGATCGTCTTCGGGCTGTTCATCTACATCGTGCTCATCATCGGCACCGGCTCCACCTACGCCGGCTACAAGGGTTCGCTCGCGCTCGCGCTGCTGATGCTGCCTGTCGTGATCCGCTCCGCCGAGGTGATCCTCGCGCTCGTGCCGGGGGCGCTGCGCGAGTCCGCCCTGGCGCTCGGCGCCCCCCGCTGGAAGGTGATCTTCCGCGTCGTGCTCCCCACCGCGCTCACCGGGATGCTTACCGGCGTGCTGCTCGCCGTCGCGCGCGCCGCCGGGGAGACCGCGCCGCTGCTGTTCACCGCCGGGCACACCAACAAGACCACCCTCAACCTCGGGCAGTTCATGAACTCGCTGCCCTACCAGATCTACAACGACGTCACCTCCCCCACCACGCAAGTGGTAAACCGTGCTTGGGGCGCCGCCCTCACGCTCGTCACCATGATCCTCATCCTCAATCTCCTCGCCCGCCTGCTCGCTCGAAGGAGCCGCCTTGCATGAGCCCCGACGCACCCTCCCCCTCGACCGCGGACGAGTCGCCTGAGCCCGTGCTCGAACCCTCTCGCCCTCCCTCCTCTTCGGCCGCCGGCCCGTCCGCCGCGGGGCCCGCTGCCGGTACCGCTGCTGGCACAGCCGGCGGGCGGGCCGGCGAGGTCTCCTCGGTCAAGGTCGCGCCCGAGGTTCGGTTGGAGCAGTTGCGCGCCTTCTACGGCTCTTCCGAGCAGGTCCGGGGCATCGACCTGCGCTTCCCCGCCAACCAGGTCACCGCCATCATCGGCCCCTCCGGCTGCGGCAAGTCCACGATGGTGCGCTGCCTGAACCGCATGCACGAGGAGATCCCCGGCGCCCGCGCCGAGGGCCGCGTGCTGCTCGACGAGCTCAACATCTACGACCCCTCCGTCGACGTCATCGCCGTGCGCCGCGCCGTCGGGATGGTCTTCCAGAAGCCCAACCCCTTCCCCACCATGTCGATCTTCGACAACGTCGCCGCCGGCCTGCGGCTCACCTCCCGGGGCCGCGGCGAGCTCGCCTCGCGCGTCGAGGCCGCGCTGCGCGGCGCCGGCCTCTGGGAGGAGGTCCGCGACCGGCTCTCCTCACCCGGCGTCGGGCTCTCCGGGGGCCAGCAGCAGCGCCTCTGCATCGCCCGCTCGCTCGCCGTCGACCCCGAGGTGCTGCTGATGGACGAGCCCTGCTCGGCGCTCGACCCGATCGCCACGCTGAAGATCGAGGAGCTGATCGCGAGCTCAAGCGGCGCATCACGATCGTGATCGTCACCCACAACATGCAGCAGGCCGCCCGCGTCTCCGACCGCACCGCCTTCATGCTCACCGGCGAGCTCGTCGAGGTCGGGCCCACCGACGAGATCTTCACCAACCCCTCCGACCCCCGCACCGAGGAATATGTCACCGGCAAGTTCGGCTGAGGGGTGGCCTCCTCGCCCGGAGGGCGAGGAGTCGGACCCCTCTGCTTCACCCGGCTCCCCTGGGCGCGCACCCCGCCCTTCGCGCCCCCGCGGTGGGACCGCCGGGGCCACCGGCGGGGTCGGGGTCGGTGCGGCCGGGTCGCTCGCCGCCACAAGGCGCACCCCCCGCCAGCACTTCCAGCAGCAGCTGCTGGAGCTCGAGTT
>CAVRYX010000003.1:0-55905 GCA_963725535.1 uncultured Solirubrobacterales bacterium | reverse complement strand
GTCCACGAACCGGACGGTGTAGCGGTAGCGCCCAGCGGGGATGTGTATGTCGCTGACACGAAAGACAGCCGAGTGGAGGAGTACTCCGCCACGGGCTCATACATAACGTCCTTCGGCAAAGAAGGCACTGGGAACGGTGAATTCAAAAGTCCAGAAGGCATCGCCGTCGCGACCAACGGTGACGTGTATGTTGCGGATACGGGTAATAATCGTGTTCAGGAGTTCGAAGAAAACGGGAAATACCTGGCGCAGTTCGGTAACAGCGGCAGCACCGAAGAAAAGGTAACGAAACCTTCGGGTGTCGCGGTCGCCCCGAATGGCGACGTCTGGGTCGTGAACGGCAGCAAAACAGAAGAACTGCTATCCTATCGCGTACACGAGTACAACGAACAAGGAAAATATGTTCGACGGTTCGGGGAGGAATATGCGACATACACTGACGAGTTCTGCTCAAATCTCTCTACGGGCTTGGTAAAAACACCGCACGGTATCGCGGTTACCGCGAGCGGTGACGTGTACTTGACCGATACTGGAGATGATTGCATCGGGGTGTTCAACGAAGAAGGCAAATACATCCGATGGTTTGGGACGGCAGGCACGACCAACGGCGACTTCAAAGAACCTGATGGCGTATCGGTAGTGGACGGCTACGTGTATGTGATGGACACCGGCAACAATCGCGTTCAGGAATTCACGGAATCCGGGGAATACCGCCAGCAGTTCGGGACCGAAGGTTCGGGTAATGGGCAGTTCAACAAAGCCGTGGGCATCAGTGCCGCCGCTAACGGCAACGACGGGCTTGGCACGATCTACGTCGCCGATACCGCCAACAACAGGATCGACAAGTGGGTACCGCCGGCCGGCGAAAGCGCGCATATCAGCCAGACGATCTACTACAGCGCATTGGGCGACCCGGGCTACCCCCAGTGCGGGGACCACTCCGAATGGGCCGAGCTGCCCTGCGAGTCCCAGCCCGCCGCGCAACCAGGAACGGCTGGTCTCCCGGAACTGCCGGTCGTGACCGACACCTACAACATATGGGACGAGCCCGAAACCGTCACCGAAGCGTTCGGTTCGACGCTCCGCACCAAGAAAATGACCTACGACAACGCGGGACGCCTCCTCACCAACGAAGAGACCTCGACGATCGACACCGCCGTGCCGAAGGTCACAGACGAATACAACACAGAAACAGGAGCATTGACCAAGCAGAGCGTCACCTCCGGCGAAACCAGCACGGAAAAAAAGAACGAGTCGATCGAAAGCGTCTACAACACACTCGGCCAACTGGTCGAATACAAGGACGCCGACGGCAACAAAACGACCTACACCTACGAAATCGACGGTCAAGTCGAAAAAATGACCGACGGAAAGGGCGAACAGACCTACACCTACAACCCTACGACCAAGGAGCTGACATCACTATCGGACTCCGGCCTAGAAGGAAAAACCTTCACGGCGACGTACGACGTGGAAGGCAGGATGACGAGCGAGACCTACCCCAACGCCATGACCGCCATATACACGTACAACAGCACCGGGGAAGCGACCGCGATCGAATACGACAAGACCACCCACTGCAAAAGCACATGCCCCGAAGTCTGGTTCAAAGAAACGGTCACGCCCTCGATCCACGGCGAAGCACTCTCCCGCGTGAGCACCCTCGCCACCGAGCAATACGAATACGACAGCGACGGCCGTCTCACCCAGGTCCAAGAAACACCTGCCGGACAGGGCTGCAAAACCCGCCTCTATACCTACAACGAAAACTCCGACCGCACAAGCCTCACCACGCGCGAACCGGGCTCGGAAGGCAAATGCGCGACCTCCGGCGGCAGCACCGAAAACCATACCTACGACACTGCCGACCGCCTGACCGACACCGGCGTAGAATACGAAACCTTCGGTAACCAAACGAAAATGCCGGGCGCCGACGCGGGCGGAAAAGAAGTCACAGCCAGCTTCTACGTCGATAACCAGACCCGCGAAGAGACCCAGAACAGCGAAACCTTCCACTACTACCTCGACCCCGAAGGCCGCAACCGAGAAATCTACAACCCAGGCACGAAAACGACCACGATCGACCACTATCCTGGGCCCGGTGCTACAATCTCATGGATGAGCGAAGGCGAAAAATGGACCCGCAACATCCCCGGCATCGATGGCTCCCTGGACGCCGTCCAAAGCAGCTCAGGAACCACAGCCCTACAACTACACGACCTCCAAGGCAACATCGTCGCAGAAGCCGCCCTCAGCGAAAGCGAAACAAAACTCCTGAAAAGCTACAACAGCACCGAGTTCGGAGTGCCCACCACCACCAGCCCACCGAAGTACTCATGGCTCGGCGCGATCGGCGTGACCACCGAACTGTCCTCCGGCGCCACCGCATCAGGCGGCGACAGCTACATCCCCCAACTCGGAGCGCCCCTACAGACCCAGCCGGTCGTACCCCCCGGCGCAGCGCCCAACGGAACCTACATCGCCCCCTACATCAGCACACAGTCAGCGGCCGCGGGCGCCGCCACAGCAGCATTCGCCGCGGGAGCCCCCGCGCGAGAGGCCGAACGCCAGAAAGCAGCACAGGAACAATGGGAAAGGGAACACCCAGCGACGTCGCCCGGAGTGATACCCACACAAGAATGTAACGAAGAAATAGAACTTTGCGGATCAGATCCGGAACATGGAAATAACTGGGCGATTTGTAGGATTTGGCCAAGCTGGGCGGGTCTCTCAGCAGGCTTCAATAATGATGTGGGAGTATATGGTCATTTTCAGTGTGAATCTGAAGTGGGGGGATTTGAACTTGAGATTTGTGCGGTCGAAAACGGTACAACAAGAAATCTTGGGTGCGAACATAAGGTTTGGTATAAAACCATAGAAGATAAGGAATACAAATTCCATGAAATATGGGAATGTAGGCCAGGAGTCAGCTACAGAGCGTGGGTTTTTGGACGTTATTGGGGCTTTGCAGAGATCGGCACAGCCACCGAATGGTATGCCACGGCGGTAGATGGTTACACTAAAGAATGCAGTGGCAAGCTCGCTGACGCTGAGGCACCGGATGGTGGATCGTGAGCAATATGGGTAAGGTGGTCGGCATAGGGATGGCGGCAGTGTGCGTCCTGGTGGTGTTGTCATGTTCGGGCAGTGTTGGGGCGTCTAGCAAACACGCTGGCGATAATGGCTCCTCATGGATCTCTATGGATCAGGAAGTTGTGCTGGCGCCGGAAGTTACTGCAGGCTGGGCCGGCTGGTGCATGATCAGAGTCAACTCGTCCGGAACCGGATGCCCGGTGGTGCGGTCTCGACCTCCAATCATTGCCGAAACGTGGAACAGCGGCGGCCCTCCACCGAGGACTAGTGGCTACGCAGTGACGACGAACCAAGTCATATCCGTTTCGATTGACGGTAGTCCTCGAATCCATACTCGCGTGGAGACGGCGCTTCCCGATGGTTTGCGCGCGGTGGCGATCGAAGTCCACGGCGAGGAAAGTCTACCGCAATTCTTCACCCCACTGAATATGAGAGGAGAAACGATCGGACGGTCCAGGGAGGACGCAATCCCGACTGAACTGGTCGGACCGCTCGGCATCCCGGTACCGACCCGCAATGTAAAGAACCCGCGGCAGCCGACATCCGGCGCGTGTCGGATCAGCGCTGCGCATCTCGCTGGGCTCCAGGTTGGGGGAGGTAGAGTTATAACCCAAATAACGTCCCATTCGGGGTTGATTGGCCAGGGCTTTCTCACGTGCGCAAGCACGTCGTACAACTTGAACGGATGGCCACTGCTGGCAGGTATGCTGCTAGACGCTGCGCACCCTGGGGTCACACCACCGCCGCTGGCCGCCATGAAGCCAGTGCGGGGGCACCCCGGGGTTTTTCAAGCTCCGGGACCAGAAGGATCTACACCGGAAGAAGAGATGGTCGCTCGACGGATTCCCGGCGGTTGGCTCGTCGTCGCCAAAGCCAAGCTTCTACAGCGACTGGTCTTGCTAGAACACCTGCACGCCGCGTTTCACCTTTGATGAGCGGGTTGACGGCAGGTCGGCAGGAGTTAGAGCTTTCTATATTATAGTGCAATGTACGCAGTAACTTACGCTTATTATGAAGTGTTGGGCCAGATAGTTCCTGTCGAGACGTGGAATGACGTTAAGTGTAAATGGGCGGGTTGGACAAAGAGTGGTGGTACGGATTTTAACTGCGGTACCGGACCAATAGAACTCGAAGGCAGATTGTTTTGAACAGTCAGCTTCGACTGAGCTAGCATATAGAAAGGTGGGCCAATGGATAGCAGCCGAGGAGATGTGTTCCGAGTCGTCCTACTACGATCGTGGGTCATACGTTCTGGCACGGTGGGGCTGTTTGTATTCGCTTTTACTGCCTTGTCGTCATGTGGTAGTACTGTCGGTAATGTGACAGGTACGGGGCGTGAAAGAAATTCTGCGAGTACACTGAGCCGTGGCATCGGCCTACCGCCGGGCGGGCATCGAGTTGTAAGGATAGGGGGATGTTTGAGTGAGTATGGGATTAAACTGGCCCGTGGTCAGGACAAGAAAGCCGAAGCATTATTTGGTGGAAGGGAGGTACTAGGACGTAATGGTCGTCCTTTGAGTGTTCGCCAATATGAAGTAATCTTGAGGAGATGTGGTCTTGAGAAGGGTCGTGGCAGTCATCCCTAGACCAGGATCGCTCGACTGTGTGTGGAGGGCTGTTCAGATGGGCGGAGGACGAGGTAAAATGAGGCTCTGGGCCATGAGAATGGCGCTGGCGGTTCTATGGAAACGTGCCCGAGCCACATCGAACCTGACGTTCCGCCGGATCCGTGAGGCACTGTCCGTGAGGCCCTGGGCGGGAGAGCTGGCAGGTGGCGCGGGCGGGCTGCGCAGTCGGCTGAGAGCGGCCCTGACGATTGTCGTGGCGGTGGTCGTGGCGGTGTATACGGCGGGGTGTGGCATGTCGAGTGATCCGTCGGCGGTGGCGCGGAACGAAACAGTCATGCTTCTACCGGCTCTAGACGCGGGCAACGCCGGCTGGTGTCTGCTGACGCTGCAGGCAGCGGAATTGGGGGGCTGCCCCCCTGCGCGCGGGGGATATCCGATCATCGCCGGGACTCTCAGTGTCAGCGGTTCGGCGCGCGAAGCTGTAGGCGTTGAACTCATGAGCGGCGTTGTGAGCTATGTGTCCATCGAAGGGGGAGCGCCGCTGCCGACGAAAGCGGAGCGCGTCTTGCCTGACGGTCTACGAGCAGTCGTGTGGGCCAAACGCGGCGTGAGCCCTCAGAGTCCGAGCTTCCCGCCGCGCCCGACGCCCCTGAACAAGCATGGGCAGGTGTTGCGGCAGACGTCATACGGCCCATCGCGAAGTAATGGCGGGAGTCTGCTGATCGAAGTACCAAGTAACAAGGTTCACGATCCGGGCGACCCGGCGCCTGCTCCGTGCGTCATCAAGGCGCCGCACCTATCAGGGCTGGTAATTCAAGGCGCCCGTGTGGTGGGCACAATAAAGGCTTACGGTGGGCTGATCGGCGAAGCGTTCCTGGCGTGCGCCAACACCGAATACACCCTCGCTGGGTGGCCGATGGGCGCGAGCATACTGGTCGATGCGGCACATCCCGGCGTGGTCTCCCCTCCGCTACCATTGATGAGGGCCATCTCTGGGTATCCCAGCGTATTCGAAGGGCCGGGACAGCTTGGCTCGCAGATAGCGCGGCGCATACGGGGCGGCTGGTTGGTCGTATGGGGCGGTAAGAACCGGGTGGAGCGGCTAACCTCGATTGTCGGTTCGATAATTCGATTGAGGATTTTGGCGTTTTGAGCTATCGGGCGGGGAAGCTGTAGCTGAGGGTGCGTCCGCCCCACCAGGGCACCTTGATGCGCTTGTCCTGGTATGCGGCGTCGAGCAGCGCAGGGGTGTGGGTGCGGCGTCGGAGGGCGACCTCAACGTGGCCGGGGCTGAAGCGCAGCTCGCCGATCCCGTCGATCAGCTGGGCGCGGAGCGTGTCGGGGCTCTGGCGGCGGTAAGCGGCGTGCAGGCCATGCGCGAAGTGCCGGTAGACGATGTCGGCCAGGACGGTGAGCGCGATGTCGAAGTCCACAGCGAGCGGCACCTGGGAGCAGAGGGAGTCCAGGTGGAAGGCGCGGATCTGTTCGGCGAGCTGGTTCTCGATCCCCCAGCGCTTGGCGTAGCGCTCGATCAGCTGCTTGGGCGTCATTTCCTGGCGGTTGGTGAGGATCAGCGTCGGCTGGTCGCGGCCGAGGCCCTGGACGGCGAGCTGGCGGAAAGCTCTGCCCTCGATCGTGACCTGCTGCTCGTAGTAGCTGGCGGTCTTGTGCTTGCCTGCACGGTCGAGCCGGGTCTTGGTCCAAGCGCTGGCGGGGAGAGCTTCGAGCATGCCGATCAGCTTCGGGGAGCGCTGACGCAATGTGATGAAGCCGACCTCGATCTCGTCGAGCTCGGCGAGGTGCTCGTGGGTGGTGAGCTTGCCGTCGAAGACCAGCAGCTTCGGCAGCTCGCCGTGGGTCTTCTCGTAGAAGCGGCAGAACTCGATCACCTCGCCGGACTGCGCGCGGGCGGTCAGTTCGGCGTTGGCGTAGATGATCGTGTGCTCAGCCCCATCCTGGGCGATGAAGCTCAGCACCGAGCGAGTGCGCTGTGAGCGGCGGGGAACGTAGTGCTTCTCGAGGATCGTCTCCTGCCCGTAGCTCATGATCGCGTGAAAGTCGAGGTTCAGGCCCTGCTCGCCGCGCAGCCCGGCGTCGCGCAGCCGGGGCTGCAGCGCCTCAAAGAACGCGAGCTGCTGGGCGCGGGTGGTGCGATATGAGTAGGTCTTCAGGTGCCATGTCTTGGGCAGCGCGTTCAGAGAGCAGAACAGGCCGAGTGCCGGGTCATGAACGACGTTTGCCACGTGGCTGCGCCGCCGGCGCCCGGAAAGCTTGAGCGCCATCAGCGCCAGCACCGAGTGCAGCGCGTCGAGCTGGCTGGTGGACGGCCAGCCGGCCGCATCCACCAGCCCGGGCAGGTCGAGTGCGATCAGGTCCCCGATCAACAGGAACAGCCCGGCGTGCTGGGTCTCAAGACGCCCCGTCTCGGGCCACTCGCCCTCTCCCAGCACGCGCACCTTCTCCGCGGCAAGCCGCCCTGGCTCTGGCCCGGTCTTCGGTGGGAAGGCCGGCCTGGGCATCCGCGAGAGCCCCTCCTCCCGCAGGATCTCCCACACCGCGGTGCGCGAGAGAGGCGTCCCCGCCCGCGCAAGCTCTGCGACGATCTCCTCGATCCCGTGCCGCTCACGGCGCAGGACGAGCACCCGCTCGCGGGCGGCGTCCTTCTTGGGCTGGCGCTTGGGACCAGGGCGCGAGCGGGCGAACAGCTCGGCGAGGTCCGCCTGCCGGTAGCGGGAGATCAGTGTCTGCACGCTGCCCTTGCTGTAGCCGAAGCGCTCAGCGATCTCGCCAGCCGAGCGCTCCTCGACCCAGTACGCACGCAGCGCCTCGTAACGACGCTGCGCGGCGAGCGTCGGCTCGGTGAAGCGCTCATGTCCTGAACGGCCCATCTCTCAACGCGATTGGTGGACGATCATGGGAGTATTGTTGCAGTGGCTTCGGACGGAATCGTCGCTACGATCACGCCCCACCAAGCCAAGCACGCCCAATCCGTGGCCCTGGCTGCCGACCCGCGCCGGCCAACCAGATCACGCACTGCGCCGGGCGCGTCCACTCATTCCGCTGAGGCACGCCCCACCCGACACAGCGCAAGCCCCACGCCACCAGCCCATCGCCGCCCACCCACTCGCCCCGCTTACAACGAAACTAGTGGACAAACCCCCCGCCGACCATCCAGGCTAACGCTGGTCCAGCATCTCCGGGCAAGCGGCCCGTAAGGACGCGCAGTTGCTGTGAACGCCCTTGAAGCGGGAGGTAGATTTGTTGCGAGGAACGCGGTAGGTTGCTAGCAATGATGCACGATGTAACTACCATAGCGGAGGCATCTCTTGCATTGCAGCTAGGCGGGACGGCGTGCGTCGAGAGGAAGGGTGTGATGAGGTGCCTGAGAAACGCGAGGAGTGGAGTAAACACCGTGAAGCACTTCGACGATGGAGGATCGCATATGGTGACTATTTGGCCAGCGATGGCGATGATCGTCAACGGCGAAGAGATGCAGTAGATGCTGCTATCCCAGACGCCGACGCTGCCCTCGTGGCCGTCCAATGTGACGTGGCAGCTCCCAGTGCCGCAACTTCGGGACCTGGGGGTGAAGTGCGCCACGGGCTAGCAGCAGTTGTAGCGTGGCTTCATGATCGGGACAAAGCTCGTCCGGGGCGTCAGTCGGCGGTCGTATTGGAAGTTGTGGATCGTGCGCTCGTTGATCTACGTGCGCATGAGCGCTCGTCGCTTTTGGATGAGAAGTGATAGTTGGTGGCGAGGTTTCGTGCCACCAATGCGCTGCGGATTGGCTATAGCCATCGGCTATCGGGGTGTGCAGCTGCGGTCTGGGCGTGGTATCTTCTCACGGGTCCCTGAACCAGAATAGCTCGACTGTGTGTGGAGGTGCTGATCAGATGGGCGGAGCAACCGGTGATGCACGGGAAGTGCGACTTCTGCGAGGCCTAGTGCCGGCGGTGCTGACGGAGACTCTCGGTGTGCTGGGCGAATCGCAGACAGAGGCGGTAGAGTTGCCCGATCAAGCCGTCGCGCGTCTCGGCTTTAGCGAGGTTTGGATCGACGCCACCCGGCGTATCTTCACGAGTAGTAAGTTGGGCTGGCGGGTGTTTCTGATCCCGGGCGTGAGAGGAGACGTATCCTGTTTGCCTAGGGCCGGGCGGGCGCGGGTGAACCCGGGCGAGCCGTTGGTCGGTCTGGATATCTACGAACATAGTGATCAGGTAGGGGCGAGGGCATACTCTGTGGACGATATCGTTGCGGGGCGAGCCGTCCTCGTCTTCCCGCTGTTCGCAGCAGACGACCACGAGCTAGTGGACCGTTTTCGTAGTTCGCGGGCGGTTGAAATGGCTCGTAGGCTTGGTGCAGCCGGCCTCATGCACCAACGAACCTGCCGGATGAACCACTAGTGCTTGGTCTGGTTCCAAACAACGTATCGAGCGTAGAAGTCAAAGCTGGCGATATGCCCGCGCAGATCGCGCAAGTGAGGGATAATTTCTTCGAAGTCGAAGCGCAGGTCCCGACGAGCCAGAGCCCCACAAAAGCCGTGATATCAATGACCACAGCCATAGCGTGGTATGACGCTTCCGGGAAACGTCTCAAGACGGTTTTGCGGAAGGATCGGAGGATGTCGTTGTTGCGCGCCAAGGTGGATATTCCCGAAACGTGAGTCTCTCTCTAAGAGGAAGGAGGACGTAGCAGCGGACCCGTGCAAAAGTCTGTGAGTGGGTTGTTGCTGTGTCCAGCGATCAGGCGCCGCAAGCCGTGGCCGTGGCCGCGGACGTGGTCGCGGTACTGAACGCCGCGCCGGAGCAGTGGCGCGTGTTCTTCATGTTGCTCGCGCAGAGCGGGGTGTGCATGTTCCCGACGGCGACGGGCACCGCCCTGAACTACGCCAACGTCTACAACCGCGTGCTCCGCCCTGCGCTCATCGACGCGGGGCTCGCCATCAAGGTCGGCGAGAACGCCAACGGGGACCCCGTGTGGGACTACCAAGGGATCGCGTTCCATGCGTTCCGGAAGGCGTGCGGGTCGCTGCTCCTGCACCACGGCAAGACGCTCAAGCGGGTGCAGGGCTGGCTCCGGCACTCGCGGTTCTCGACCACGATGGATGTCTACATCCAGCAGGTGGACGACGGGCTCGGAGGCGCGGGATGCCTGGGACGACATCCTGTCCGGCTCGGGCAACAGTGGGGCAACACCACAGCCGGAGACAACCCCAAACGGTACCCCGGCCGAGACCCGGGAAACGGTGTCGTAGAGCCAAATCACCGAATAGCTGTAAGCGGGCGTAACCTCCTGATCGTACTTTCAAGCCGCAGGTCGGGGGTTCGATTCCCCCCAGGCGCACTTCTCGAATCCCGCTCGGTTGAGCGGGACTGTGGGCTTCGTCGGCGTGCCAGCTGCCGGGGGTGTATGCTCCCGCCTCGTGAAGCGAAGAATCGTGATTCTGGGAGCTGGTTTTGGTGGTCTCGAGCTCTCGACGGTGTTGTCCGAGGAGCTCGGCGAGGGTGTCGATGTGACCTTGATCGACAAGAGCGATTCGTTCGTGTTCGGCTTCTCGAAGCTCGATGTGATGTTCGGTAGGACCACGCTGGACGCTGTACGCCTGCCCTATAGCGAGATCGCCAAGCCCGGCGTGCGCGTCGTGCGCGAGACGGTCACGGCGATCGACCCCGAGGCGCGACGCGTTGTCACGGACGTGGGTGTTCATGAGGCTGACGTGCTCGTGATCGCGCTGGGCGCGGACTACGACATGGATGCCACGCCCGGTCTCGCCGAGGCAGGGAACGAGTTCTACTCCGTCGCCGGCGCCGCGCGACTCGCGGGGATCATTCCCGCGTTCTCGCAGGGGCACGTGGTCATTGGCGTATGCGGCGCACCGTTCAAGTGTCCCCCGGCGCCGAGCGAGTGCGCACTGCTGCTGGATGACGAGCTCACGGCCCGTGGGGTGCGCGATGCTTGCCGGATCTCGTTCGTGATCCCGCTAGGCACGCCCGTCCCACCCTCACCCGAGACCTCGGCTGCGCTTGTCAAAGAGTTCGCCGAGCGCGATATCGCGTTGATCGCCGCTCGCCGCGTCGCTGCGCTCGATCCGGCGCGCAGCACGGCGATCCTCGACGATGGCGCCGAGTTGCCATTCGATCTCTTTCTTGGAGTGCCCCGGCACCGTGCCCCCGATGTCGTCATCGACAGTGGCATGACCGAGGATGGCTACATACCGGTGGACTCGGCCACCCTGCAGACACGCTTCCCTGGCGTCTATGCGGTCGGCGACGTCGCTACGGCGGGCGTGCCGAAGGCCGGCGTGTTCGCCGAGGGCGCCGCGCGCATCGTGGCTCAGACGCTGATCGCCGAGCTGCAGGGCGGCGAGCTGCCGGGCCCTCATCTCGGGCGCGGGACGTGCTACATCGAGTTCGGTGCGGGACGGGTCGGGAGCGTGGACATCGACTTCCTCTCAGGTCCCTCGCGAACCGGGGTCTTCAACGCCCCGTCCGCCGCTCTGGTCGCCGAGAAGGAGCGTTTCGGCTCCAGCCGCCGCGCCCGCTGGTTCGGCCTCTGACCGCTCAGCGCTCAGGGAGGGAAGGAAGGCACGCGTGAACACGTGGGCCGGCGCGCGGACGACGATCGCGCGGGACGCGCGTGGGTTGAGGTGGGTCTCGTCACGAACGAGCGGAGGCGCGCCGCGGGCAGGGCACGCTGGCATGGGCTTGGGCGTGGCTGCCGTCGGTGAAGCTGAACGTGGTCGCAAACGGGAACCCCCCGCGCGGGCAGGACCGAGGCAGCCCGATGCCGACGGGGTGGTAGGCGACCGTGTGGCCGTGGACGGTTTCGTAGTACGTCAGGTTGCCGCCGAGGGTGATGTGGACTTCCACGATCGATACGTCGGCGGCTCCGGGCAGGCTTTCGACGAGCGGCACGGCGAGATTCAGTTCGCCGGGCATCAGCAGTGTCGGTATGACGACGCGGGCGATGACCGGCGAGAGACCGGTCGCGGTGACCAGGAGCTTGACGTACCCGTTTTCGGACGGACCGGCGAGGAGGGCGAGGCTGGCGGTCTCGGTCTGGATGCCGCCGCCGACGGGGATCTCGACGCGGGCACTGCCAGATCCCATGCGCGAGTCCGCTGGACAGATCGACGGTCCGTGCGCTTCGAGTGGCGCGATCGGGCACGATGCCGTTCCCAGGCCGCTGGTGGCGAGACCGAGGTTTACCGGGTAGCGGAGGTCCAGGCCGGTCAGCGGCGACGGGGGATCGTCGCTGCCGCCCCTGATGCGAAAGCCGAGCGACATGGTGGTCTGGGCTCCGAGGCGCTCGGGCGCGAAGCCCGCGCTCATCGTGACCGTCGCTGCGGCAAGCGCCCTGCCCGGTAGGCAGGCGCAGAGCGCGAGCGCGACGGGGAGGATGTGTGCTCGCGATATTGCTGCACCCTTGGTCGCCGTCAGTACGGGAGCGTGCCCACCGTCTGCACGACCAGTCCGTATTTATCCGAGCCGCGGCGGTAGAAGACGCCAAACAGTTCGCCGGTCCCGTGGATCCGGGCGTAGCGGCCGGTGCCGCCGGTGACTTGCAACGCGCCGCGGAAGCTCGGGTCGGGGCTGGTCGGGTTGTTCAGCCTGCCCTTCGCCTTGCCGCTGATCGAGCTGCCGTGGGCGTAGATCGTGAACTTCGCCGTCACGGTCGGTTCGCCGTCGTAGACGAAGTACACCCGTACCTTGCCGGGGACGGTTCCGGTGGCAGGCCCTTCGTCGACGATTTCGGAGCCGTCGCTGGTGACGAATCGTAGGCGGCCTTCGTCGCGGACGTTCAGGGTGCGCGCTGCCAGGGCGACGCCGGTCAGCGTCGTGGCGATCGTGAGGACGATCACGATGAGCGCGGTGCGCATTACTCTCACGGTAGTCCTCCTGAGGAGATGGGTCGTGGGTTGCCGAGTCGCTTCGCCCTGCGCCACGTACGCATCAGCGCGAGCGTCGGGAAGATCAGGGGCTGCAGCTGGCTGTGAAGGCGCCTGCAGATCGGCTGGGCGTACCCACTCTGAGCGCCCGGGGCCGAGGTGTAGTAGGCGACGACACCGACGACCGTCATCGCGTGCTGTGGGCCGGCCGGCAGCGCTCGCGTATGGGCGAGCGCGCGGCGAGCGGCGCCGAGTAGCGTCCGCGAGAGCTCCTCGGGGTCCCGGTAGAAGCTGACGTAGCTCGGATGGCCGGGGCCGGCGGCGGCGGAGCGCGCGTCGTCGTCGTGATCGACGAGGCCGTCGAGGAGCGTCAGCAGCACGCAGGTGGGCAGGTACGCGGCTGCGATCTCGGTGGCCTGCTCAGGAGTGGTGTGCGGATCGGCCGCGGCGGCGATCAGCGCGTGCAGGGCGAGCACCGACGACGCCGCGCCGGCGAGCAGCTCGTGCCACTGCAGATCGGTGCCGTCCGCTTCGCCGCGCGCCCACTGCTCGAGTTGCGCGGTCCCGAGCTGGGATGCTGCGTGCATTCGGGTCTGCGCCTGACCGCTGCGCGCCGCGGTTCGCTGGGCGACCTCGGTGACAGCGTGGGCCGCCGGCAATCGTGCGAGAGCGAGGGCGGCCGCGGCAGAGAGTGCCTGTAGGTAGCCGCCGTCGTCGGGTTGCGCCTCGGCGTGAGGCGGGTACTCGCGGGCCTGCGAGCTGCAGCCCGCGCCGACAGCGTCGGTCGGTACGGCGACGGCGCGCACATACGCGCGGAAGAGGCGCTCGCGGTCGCCAAGTGGATCGGTGTACGGACGCTCGGTGAGACCGTCGAGGTAGTCGAACAGGAGCTCGAGCGCGACGATCGCTTCGACAACGGTCTTGCGGTGGCACCGCGGAGCGAGCGTCGCGAGCATCGCGGCGGCCTGCGCGTGAAAGCTCTCGGCGTGCAGCTTGTGCAGGGCGAGCGCTTGTAGCTCGGGGGCCTCGATCTCTCGCGCGCGCTCGTGCCAGCGGCGTAGCTCGCCGCGCACGACCGGCGCGGCAGTGGTCCAGTAGCGCGCGTTGGCGAGCGCGAGCGCGAGCCCCGTCTGCAGAACGAAACGCAGGTTGCGCAAGCCGGGTACGGGCACCTCGGCGTCCTCTGAGGCGCCGCTTGCGAGCCTGGAGCTCGCGCAGAGGGTCCCGCCCGGCACCTAATCGGCCTCGAGGGCGAGGCCGGGCGGTACGCGCGAGGCGAGCCAGCCGGGGACAGCCATGACCGCGAGGGCGAGCGCCAGCACGAGGCCCAGTACCTCCAGGGGCCGCCCGCCGGTGATGACGCTCGCCAGTGGAAAGCCGGTGACCTGGCGCAGGTAGCCGTCGATCACGACCTGGCCGTAGACGCCGGCGGCGGCGCCGGTGAGGCAGCCGGCGCCGAGCATCAGGCTCGCTTCGAGCAGGAGGATGCGCCGCAGGCGTGAGGGCTTGGCGCCGGAGAGCCGCAGGGCGGCGAGCCACTGGCGGCGCTGCCAGAGGGCTGACGCGAGCGCGGCGGCCATCGCGCCGACAGCGGCGATCAGCAGCAGTGTGGAGATCGTGTCGAGCTGTCCGAGCCCTTCGCTGGTCAACGCGTCGATGCTGGCCTGGCGCGTCGCCGCGGTCGAGACTTCCAGGCCGCTCGAAGACCCGAGCGCGCGGGCGATCGCGTTGCGCGCCAGCACAGGGCTTGCGCCTGCTCGCAGCTCGACGCCCAGCGCGGTGGGCGCCGAGGTGTCCCAGTCGCGCGCGTAGTCGCCGGAGCCGATGAACACGACGCCGGGGGGCCAGGCGAGGTTGGTCGTCGTCGCGGCGATCCGAAACAAGACGCTCCCCGTCGGGGTCGGCAGCGTCAGGCGCCCGCCGAGGCCGGTGTGGTGTTCTTCGGCGAGCTGCTTGGAGACGGCGATCCAGCCACCCTGGGCGAGGCGGGCCTCGGCGCTGGGGGCGTTGCCCTGGAGGATCTCGCTCGCGAGGACCTGGCGGCTCGCGCCGGGCGGGCGGGCGATGACCCAGATGCGTCTGGGGCCGAGCTGCAGGAATCCGCCCTGGAACCTCTGCACGCGGGCGACCGCCGGAACGCTCGAGATGCGGGCCGCGGCCCGTCCCGGTGAGAATTCGTCGACTGCCTGGTTGTCGCCGGGGTTGACGACCCAGATGTCGGCGGCGGCGACGTAGCTGTGGGCGAACGAGCCGATGCCGCGCAGGAGGTTGGCGCGGGAGCCGCCCAGCGCGACGCTGCCGAACAGGGCGACCGCGCCGGTGGCGGCGAGCGCGAGCGAGCGCAGCGTCGTCGTTCGCAGCGACGCGAGCACGACCGGCAGCGTGATCAGCCGCTCGTTGCGGTCGGCGAGCATCCGCATCAAGCGCAGGACGCCCGCGAGCACGAGCGGGACCGCGAGCACGGTCGCGAGCGCAAGGATCGCGGTCGCCGGGATCGCGGCTCTGGGAGCGAGCGCGTAGAGAGCGCCGGCGGCGATCAGCAGCGTCACGGCGCCCGCGAACAGGCGTCGTTGGGCAGTGCCGCGGAGGGTGTCGCCGGCCACGCCCTCGTGCTGGTAGACGGCGTCGCGTGGGCGGCCGCGACGCAGGTCGAGCAGGACCACGCCCGAGGCGAGGCACGTCGCGAGCACGCCCCCGAGGAACGCGAGCACCACCTGGCCCGGGCGCAGGACGGTGCTCGAGCCCAGCGTGAATGCCTCGGCAAGGTAGGCCGAGGACTGGTGAAACACCCCGACCGAGAGCCCGTAGCCCGCGAGCAGGCCGGCGAGCGAGGCGGCGACCCCGAGGCAGAGCGCCTGGAAGAGGACCATCTCGACGATCGCCGCGCGTCTGGCCCCGGCCAGGCGCAGATCGGCGATCACCTGGCGGCGCTCGGGCACGGTCAGGAGCATCGCGTTGAACGCGAGCAGCAGACCGAGCAGCGCGCCGATCGCCGCGAACAGCCCGCTCGCCAGACGGCTCGGCCCGAGCGCCTCGTGCAGCAGCGTGACGTCCTGGTCGGCGGGCGCGACGTCGAGCCGTCCTCCCGCGAGCGCCAGCAGCTCGCGGGTCACCTGCGCGTGCCATCCGGCCCGGGTCTCGATGAAGATGCGCGTGATCTTCCCCGGAAGACCTGAGAGCTGCTGCATTCGCGCCAGCGGCATGACCGCCACGAGCGCGCGTGAGAGGGCGCCGACGGCTTCGTGGCCGAGTACGGCCGACACCCTCAACGTGGTCGCCCTGCCGCGCATCTGCAGGGTCACGCGGCGAACGCCTGCAGACTGGGCCGGATGGCCGATTCCGAGCGCGTCGGCGGCCTGCTGACTGAGCCCGATCGTCCCGGGGGCAAGCGCCGCGAGCGGGAGCGTTTCGGCGAGGCCGTCGAGCACCGCGAGGCTGGTGTCGGTGCCCGCGAGGTCGATCGTGGTCCGCCGCCCGACCCAGCCGGTCCGGCTGTGTGCCCCGGCGCGCAGGGTCGCGGTCTGCTCGAGCAGCGGGGCGGCGAGCTTGACGCCGGGGAGCCGCTGCACGCGGTCGAGCAGCCGTTCTTCGAAACCCTGGCCGTCACGGGCGCGCAGCTGAAGGCTCGCCGGTCCGGTGACGGCCTTGACGACTTCGGCGCTGGAACCCGCGATGCTCGACTCGGCGACGATCGTCGCGAACACGAGGGCGACGGCGACCGCGATGCCGATCGCGGCGAAGCACTCCTGAGCGGCGTGCACGCGCAGGCGCCGACGGTACAGGTCGACGAGCGCGTGGGGTCGCAGCAGCGCGCGTGTTCTCGGCGGGTCGGAGCGCAAAGCGATCGCCTACCTAGCCGGGGGGGCGGGAACGGAGAGCGACGCGCCGGCCGGCGCGTCAGCGGCGTCGTGCTCGAGCAGCTCCCCGTCGCGGAGCGTGAACACGCGATCGGCCAGGCGGGCCGCCTCGGTGTCGTGGGTCACGAGCAGTACCGCGGCGCGGTTGGAGTGCGCGATCTCGGCGAGCAGCGCGATCGTCTCGCGGCTGCGCGTGCTGTCGAGGTTGCCGGTTGGCTCGTCGGCGAGGATCAGCGGCGGGTCGCCGCAGAGAGCGCGGGCGATCGCGACGCGCTGGCGCTCGCCGCCGGAGAGCTGCTCGGGCGGACGGTGCGCCCGCTCGGAGAGCCCGAGACGGTCGAGCCACGCGAGCGCCTGAGCCTGCGCGTCGCGCCGGGGCACGCCGGCGAGCAGCAGCTTGATCGAGGCGTTCTCGAGCGCCGAGACGCGGGGCATCAGGTGCGCGCTCTGGTAGACGAACCCGACGTCGCGCAGGAGGTAGTCGGAGGCGTCGCCCTCCGAGAAGGACGAGAGGTCGGCGCCGTTGAAGCGGATCGCACCGCGATCGGGGGAGAGCAGCGCCGCGGCGAGCTTCAGGAGCGTGGTCTTGCCGGATCCGCTCGGCCCGTGCAGGACCACGACCTCGCCCGCCTGAACGGTGAGGTTCACGCCCTCGACGGCGTGAACCTCCTCGCCGCCGCCGCGGTAGTACTTCACCACGCGCTCGAGCTCGAGCAAGCTACACCCCCCTCTGCCGTGGGGCCGCGCTAGCCACTCGCCCGGCGGCGAGCAGTGAGGTCGGCGACGGGCTCGAGCGCGCGCCTGCCGCTGCCGCACAGTTCGCCCTCGCCGATCGTCAGCGACTGGTCGGCTCCGGTGAGTCCCGTCAACTCGCCCACAGTCATCAGCACGGCGATGCCCCCGTCGGCGAGCGAGCGCAGCAGCAGCAGAATCGAGTCGCGCTGATGGAGATCGACGCCGGCGACGGGCTCGTCGATCAGCAGCAGACGCGGTTGCAGCGCCACCGCGTGGGCGATCCCGACACGGACACGCTCGGCGCCGTCGAGCTCAGAGGGACGCCGGGCGGCGAGGCTCTCGGCGCCGACGCGCGCCAGCGCCTCGCGGGCACGGGCACGCGCCTCGTCGGCGGGGACGCCGTTGACGAGCAGGCCGAGGACGACGTCGTCGAGGGCGTCGCGGCCGCGCGTCGAGCGCGACGGGCCCTGGCAGTAGGCGAGCTCGCGCCCGAGGACCGCCTCGCCGTGCTTGGCGAGGTCGCGTCCGGCAAAGGTGACCGTGCCCGCGTCGGGGGCGTCGATCCCCGCCGCGACACGCAACAGCGAGGTGCGTCCGGAGCGGCGCATGCCCCAGACCGCGACGAGCTCGCCGGGGTCGATCGTGAGCGATGCGTCTTCCAGGACGAGCACCTCGCGCCCGCCGGCGCGAACGCGCTTGGTGACGTGGTCGAGCTCGAGCAGGCTCATGAATCGGATGCGTTCCCGCCCTCCCGCACGCCCGCAGCGGCGCGGGCGAACGCCTTGATCTGGCTGCGAGCGAAGCGCGCCCACTCGATCCTGGCGCCGGCGGCAAGGCGCTTCTCCTCGGCGATCAGGCGGGCCTGCAGCGCCAGCGCGCCGGCGGCGGTGTCGTCGTCAGCGTCGATCGCGATCGCGGCGTTGTCGCTCAGGCAGGCCTCCTCGTAGCCGGCGAGGATGCTGATCGCCTTGTCCGGGTCGCGGCTCAGGGCGGTCAGCTGCAGGAGGAAGATCTGGTGGTGGCGACGATCCTCGGCCACCTGCCCGAGCAGCCACTCGTGGTATGCGGATAGGCCCCTGGCGGTCGCGCGGTAGTTGGGCTTGGGTTGGCGGCCGCTCCTGGTGCCCGGCAGCTGCTCGATCAGGCCGCGGTCCTCGAGCACGCTGAGTGCGGCGTAGGCGTGCGAGAGGCTTGACAGCTGGAGTTTGTCGCCGTAGATGCGCTCGAAGCGCTTCGCGAGCTCGTAGCCGTAGCTGGGCCGTTCGATGACCAGTCCGAGCAATGCCCAGCTGATAGGCGAGTGCATCGCCACGGCAGGACGCGCAGCGTGATCCCCTACGACCTCTCCCATGCTATGGAAGTGTAGCTCAAACTGTCCGTCCGTGGGGTGGCGCAGGACTACTTTTTCCCGTCTGATGGTGCACGCCATGCAACGTTGTATCCCATGCACTATCTGGGGGTGAATTGCCGCAGTGGGAGCGGGGTTGGCCGTACTGTCCAATACGCTTGCGGCAAGCCAACCCATGTGCCCAATGCACCTTTACGGGCGGTGTACGCTGTCTTAAAATTGGGGCGTGCACACCGGCAAAGCGCCAATATTGTGGTTGTATGACATACAACCTTGCATGGCGTGGCTTATCGGGAGGAGATCGCAACGCAATGATCCGGTGAGCAAGTCAATGCAGAGGGCGCTATCCGTGCCCGCACCGGTCGGTGAGGCACGAGCGAGGAGAGGGTGGCATGGAGGAGGGGCTACCGGGGCGATGCCCCGACGTACATTTCGCCGCAGGTGAGCACCCGGAAGACGAAGCTTGTCGAACCGTAGGGGTCTGCGATCGGGCCCTGCTCGAGCGTCACCATCTGCATACCTCTTGGGCGGTGGCGTTCGAAGAGGCTCCGTCGCGCGTCTTCCCTGCGCGTGCGGGCGCCCCAGACCCTGAGCGCCGCGGCCCAACTCCCAACCAGGGGCCGCGGCGCTCGCCCTTTTGCGGTTCTTCGCGCCTACCAACGGAAGACAGGAAGGAACATGCATGAGTAAGTCACGCTACGCCCTGACGTCCCTGTCGCACCGCCTTGGCGTCGCCGGGTCTGCTCGCGTATATGGTTTCGGAGGGCATGGTTCGTCCCAAACCACCCGAGGGAGGGGTGCGCGTTCGCGTCGCCACGTCCTTGTCACACTGTCCGTCCTAGCCACGGCGCTCGCCGGCGGGTCTCTGTTCTCAAGCGTCCCAGCGCTGGCCGCAGGCGAAGGGTGCCCGAACGAAGCGGTGCGCAAGACCGAGGTCGATGCTCTGGCGCTCCCTGATTGTCGCGCCTACGAGCAGGTCTCACCGGTGGATAAGAACACGACCGACGCGCTTGGGGCACCGGGTGATATGGAGAGCTCGCCGACAGGCGAACTCGTGATCTATGCCTCGGTTGTGCCGTTCCCGGAGACTACGGGTAGTTATGAATATCCGTCGTACATCAGTATGCGTGGAGGGGCTGACTGGTTGACGCAGGGCCTCAACGCTCTGACCGAACCGCAGGCTGAGAGCTCGGTGAGGGGGCTCACAGCAAACGGCGAAGAGGCCATCGTCTTTGTGAGCGCGGAGAAGGAAGAAAAGTTTTTGCTCGCTCCGGGCGCCGAAGTGGGGCATGGCAATGCGTACGTGCGCAACAATATCACCGGCGCCTACACGCTCCTCGCCGCCCGGCCAAGCGCATTCAGATATGCTGGCTCCACGCTGGACGGCTCGTACATTCTCTTTACAAGCAACACTGAACACGAACTCGTCCACGGGGTGGTCGATGAACACGAAGAGCCCTATCTATACGAGTGGGACAGGGAAACTGGTCAGGTTAGCTTCGTCGGCTATGTCAACAATGAAGTCCCGATGGGGGGGACGGTTTCCGGATCAAATGAACGTGCACTCGGCGAACCGGCAGAAACCTATGTCGAAAACGTGATCTCTGAAAATGGATCGCGCATCTTCTTCTCGGAAAGCAGTGGCGCTGGGAAGATCTACATGCGCGAACCGAACGCGATTCCTCCTAGGACGGTCGAAATCTCGGAAGGCAACGCACAGTGGAGAGCCGCGACACCAGATGGCTCGAAGGCGTTCTACACCGAAGGCGAAGGTGACGAAAAGAACTTGTACAAGTACGATGTCGAAACGGGAAAACGCTCGTCGATCACGGAAGGAGCGCCGGGAGTATTGGGCCTTGTAGGTATTTCATCGAACGGTTCATACGCTTACTTCGTGGCCGAAGGAGTGCTCGCAGCCAATGAAAATAACAACAAAGACAAGGCAGAAGAAGGCGAAGCTAATCTCTATGAGTGGCATGAAGGTTCTCCAACAGTGTTCGTCGCGACGCTTGGAACGCCTAGCAACGAAGATAACACCGACTGGCTCGGATATCACAAGCGAGATGGCGGGGGTTCTGATGTTGGGTACAAAGGTTCCCGCATATCCACCGATGGCACGAGGTTGTTGATCAGCTCCGCCGCCAAACTGTCCAGCTACGACAACGCCGGCTACGAAGAGGTTTATCTGTACAACGCGGTCAGCGGCGAGCTGGGTTGTGTGTCGTGTAACCCTGCGGGTATGCCGACGGAATATAATAGGACGGGTAAACCCGCGACCGCAGGAGCGGACCTTGCAGCGGGTGGGAGGTCCGGGCCGACGGAAAGCTATGTCATAACAAATAGGCGTAACCTGTCGGCGGAAGGCACACGTGTCTACTTCCAGACCAGCGAAGCTTTGTTGCCACAGGCGAACTCCCAGATGAACGTATACGAGTGGGAGCAGGAAGGCACCGGCGGTTGCAAGATCGAAGAAGGCGACGAGAGCGGCGGCTGTCTGTACCTGATCTCGACTGGGCAGAGCACGAGCGAATCTGACTTCCTCGACGCGAGCGAAAATGGTGGGAACGTCTTTTTCTTTACTCGGCAGTCGCTTGTTGGTCAGGACCAGGACCAGAACATAGACGTCTACGACGCGCGGGAAGATGGGGGAATCGCTGCGCAGAACCCGCAACCATCACCACAGCAGTGCGCAGAAGAAGCGTGTCGTGGTTCGGAATCCACTGTCGGCCCGGTATTCGGCGTCCCATACAGTACGACTTTCTCGGGCACAGGGAACTTGGCTGTGCCATCTCCACATCCTCCCGGACCCACACATGCGACGCCTATGACGAAACCAAAGTCGAAGCCGGCGCAGTGCAAGAAGGGCTTCACGAAGAAGAAAAACAAGTGTGCCAAGAGGTCGCGGTCCAAAGAGAAGACCAGGCAGTCTGCTCACACCGGCTGGAGGACGGGCCGATGACTATCGCCACCAAAGCCAAGCTCATCCTGGTTTTCCTGCCTGCCTTGCTGGCCGGCGCTCTGTTCTCGCTCCCTGACTCGGCGTGGGCGGGCGAATCGTTTGCGATCACGAAGTTCGAAAGCGCAATCACAAACGAAAATGGGGGTGTGGAAACGCACGCCGCGGCGCATCCCTATGCGATGACGACGACGGTTGAATTTGCCAGTCACGAAGAAGGAGAAGAAGAAGAATATCACGTCGTACCCTCCGGCTCTGTGAAGGACCTGGAAGTTGGTCTTCCCGCTGGTGTGATTGTTAATCCAGACGCGACGAAGACCAGGTGCGCCGAGGCGATACTCGACGCCAACTCCTCCGTCAGATGCCCGATCACCTCTGTCGTTGGTGTGGTGCACACCACACTTGGACTTGTACCGCACGGAACGACAGGAGCATATCCGGTTTACAATATGGTGCCGCCGCCGGGTGTGCCAGCCGAGTTCGGCTTTTATATCACCGCGGCAGGTGTCGTCGTCCACATCTACGGCGACGCGCGTACGGGCGATGATTACGGGTTGTCGGCCGAGACAACGAATACTCTCGGAAGGGGTCTTGTTGACGGCGTGGGGCTGACGTTGTGGGGCGACCCCACGGCCGAAAGTCACGACACCGAACGCGGCGCCTGCGCCGAAGAAAAGGGCCGCTCGAGCTGTTCGGCCCCTCGGCTCGAACGCCCGCTGCTGACGCTCCCGTCGGCGTGCACTGGCATGCCGTTGAAGGCGACAGTAAAGGCCGACTCGTGGCAGGAACCGGAAAACTTTTTGGAAAAGGAAGCGACCTTGCCTGCGATCACGGGCTGCAAGGAACTCAGCTTCAACCCAACCCTCTCCGTGCAGCCAACCAAGCTGACTGCGGAATCACCAACTGGCCTGGAAGTTAACCTGAAGATCCCCCAGCAAGAAAATCTTGAAACGCTGGCTGAGGCCGACCTCAAGGGAGCGGTCGTCAAGTTGCCGGTTGGCATGGCGATATCGCCGTCAGCCGCCAGTGGCCTCGCGGGGTGCCCGTTGTTGCGGGGCAGGGAAAAAGCGCAAGAAGAACGGGAAGAACGTCGGGAAGAAGTGGGTATCGATCTGGAATCGAAGCAGTTGGCGAATTGTCCCGATGCCTCAAAGCTCGGGACGGTCGAAATCGTGACTCCGCTGCTCGAAGATCCGCTGCAGGGCGCGGTCTACCTGGCGCAGCAGGGTAACTTGCCGGGAGGCAGCGGTTCGAACCCGTTCGGTTCGCTGTTCGCGCTCTACGTGGTCGCGGAAGGCAGCGGGGTGGTGGTGAAGCTTCCGGGCGAAGTGACGCTCGACCAGGCGACTGGCCAGGTGAGCGCGAGGTTCGGGAAGGATCCGACCACGGGCTTCTACTTGCCGCAGCTTCCGTTCAGCGAACTGAAGATGGGCTTCTTCGGTGGGCCGCGGGCGCCACTCGTCACGCCGTCCTCGTGCGGTACATACACAACGAGCTCAGTGTTGACGCCCTATGGCAGCGAAGCCGATCCGCTCCTCGAACCTGTGAGCGTGTCGTCCGAACCGAGCAGCAACTTCACGATCGGCTCTGGCTGCAGCGCCCGCGGGTTCGCTCCTGCTTTCACGGCTGGTACGACCAGCGTCGACGCGGGTGGCTTCAGCGATGAGACGGTTACGATCGCTCGTAACGAAGGAGAACAGAATCTCGGCGGGATCGCAGTGACGACGCCCCCGGGTCTGCTGGGCAAGATCTCCGAAGTCGAACTCTGCCAGGAACCGCAGGCCAGGGAGGGAGCGTGCGGCGCAGGGAGCCTGATCGGCGAAACGGCCGCGGCGGTGGGTCCCGGCGAATACCCGTTCTGGCTGAAAGGCGGCCGCGTCTACATCAGTGGCCCATACGATGGCGCCCCGTACGGGCTCTCGATTGTCGAGCCAACGACAGCGGGCCCATTCACGCTCGAAGGCAATGGGGGCTTCGGCAAGGAGGTGATCCGCGCATCGATCGCCATCAACCCCAAAACCGATGCGCTGACGATCACAAGCGCCGTTCCACCGATCGTGGACGGGGTGCCGTTGGATATCAGGACGATCAACGTGACGATCAACCGCCCGGGCTTCATCTTCGACCCAACCAATTGCGAAGCATTCCGCGTAACCTCGTCGATCACCAGCACCGAAGGCGCGACCGCCTCGCCGTCCAGTCGCTTCCAGGCGGCGAACTGCGCGGCGCTGAAGTTCGCTCCGCAATTCTCGGCCTCCACTCAGGGCAATGGGAAAAAAGGAGGCCACGGCGCGTCGCTGGATGTGAAGATCGGCTATCCGCAACCGCAGAGCGCCTACGCGAACATCGCCAAAGTCGACACGCAGCTGCCGCCAGCGCTCTCCTCGCGTCTGACGACGTTGCATAAAGCGTGCACCGAAGCGCAGTTCGCCGCCAACCCCGCGGGCTGCCCGCCGGGCTCGGTGGTCGGGACCGTGACCGCGAGCACGCCAGTGCTGAACAGCCCTCTCACCGGTCCCGCCTACCTCGTCAGCCACGGTGGCGCGGCGTTCCCCGACCTCGTGCTCCTCCTGCAGGGCGAAGGGGTAGAGATCGAACTGGTCGGCCACACCGACATCGAAGACGGGATTACCTACTCGAAATTCGAAACGGTCCCTGACGCGCCGGTGTCTAGCTTCGAATTGAACCTCCCCGAGAAGGAAGACTCGCTCCTGGGTGCGATCGAGAACCTGTGTGCCCCCACGAAGACCGTGGCGGTCTCCAAGAGGATCACGGTCAAGCGTCACGGCAGGCGGGTGAAGGTCACGAGGAAAGTCTCGCAGACCGAACCGGAACCCCTGGTCATGCCGACTACGCTCACCGGCCAGAACGGCGCGGTGCTTAGCGAGAACGTCACGGTCGCGGTGACGGGCTGCCCGAAGGCGGCGGGCGCCAAGAAGGTCACTGAGCACAAGAAGAAGGGGAGGGGCGAAAAGAAGTAGGTGCTCGGGGAAGGCCGCCATTCGCCCCGTCCCTGCGCCGCGCGGGGGATAAGGCTTTGCCGCATTGCGGCGAGGGTGCAGTACGGGCTGGCTCTCGTGGCCTGCCCGGGTTTCGTCTTATACGGTCTACAGCGATGTCCGGGTGCGCGGGCGTCTACAAGATCGGCGCCGTGGTCCCTAGGCCGGGCGGGTCCCTCACTATGAGGGGCCTGATGTCTGGCGGCGTCGAATGAACGAGAGGAAGTGTTGCTCAATGAGACCCATCTATAGGACCCTATTGCTCGGTGTCCTGTGTGTGCTTGCGCTCGGCGTCGGCACCGCGAGCGCCTCTGCCCACGAATTCATCGTCGCGGGCAGTGCGATCACCAAAGACGTTGAAGCCAGCGGGACGGGCGGGACTGTCAAAATGGGTTACGCAGTCGGAGGCACTGAAGTCCAGATCGAATGCAAAAGCTCGACCGTCGCGAACACGCTCGAAATCGGCGGCAAATCATCCGGCGAATACGTATTTGAAGGCTGCAAGGCTCCGGCTTTTCCGACGTGCTCCGTTGCCTCTGTCCCATACAAAGCCAGCGGCAGCCTCGCGGGCGTCAAAGGCGCGCTGACGGATGAAATCTTGACGCATGAACCTAGCGGTGTGCTGTTTTATCTGAACATCAAAAACGCCGGTGAAAAAGTCTGCACAATCAAAGGCGACTGGGCCGTTGAAGGCGAATACAGCTGCACGCTGTCAGGGATTGAAACCGAAGCCACCGAACACGACTTCGCGTGCAAAGGCGAACATTTGGCTATTGACAAAGCAAAACTCACGTTGTCATACTCCAACAACCTGAGCCTCAAATCGGGCCAGAAATGGAGCGCGTCCTGACACAGACCTCGAAATGACGGCCGCGTGGGGTCCCGGACATCCGGGGCCCCACGCCTGCCCGTCCGGCCACGGCTGGGTTGGGTAGCGGCTGATGGCAGGCGAGGGCTGATGGCGGGCGGGAGCACAGGCGGCTCCGGGGGTTCGCTTGAGCAGGCCCGCGACGGCGTCGTCGAGCGGTTGCGCGCGCGGCGGGGGGAACTCGCGCGGGAGATCGTCGCGCGGGTGCGCGGCGACGCGTTCGACCGCGCGGGCGAGGATGACGCGGAGTATGTGGCGGGGTTGGGTGCGACGGTCGCGGCGGCACTGGAGTACGTGCTCGCGGGGATCGAGCGTGGGGAGGATGGCGCTGAGCCGATCCCGGCGGTGGCGCTAGAGCAGGCGCGGCGCGCGGCGCGCCTCGGGGTGAGCTTGGATACGGTGCTGCGCCGGTACGTCGCCGGCAGCGCGCTGCTGGGGGAACTCATCATGGAGGAGGGCGATCGTGGGGAGAGAGATGGAAACCCGCCCATCCAGCGCCGCGCGTTGCGGGAGGCGTTGCGGGCGCAGGCGCTGGGCCTCGAACGTATGCTGGCCGCGGTCACGGCCGCGTATGGGGATGAGCTCGCACGTGCGGGGCGCTCGCCCGAGCAGCGCCACTTCGAGCGGGTGCGCAGGCTGTTGGATGGCAGGGCGCTCGAGCGCCCAGAGCTCGACTACGAACTCGATGCGTGGCACCTCGGCGTGATCGCGACGGGCGCCGGTGCGGCGCAGGCTGTCCGGCAGCTTGCCGGGGGAGCGGGTCGCCGGCTGTTGAGG
This sequence comes from uncultured Solirubrobacterales bacterium, assembly GCA_963725535.1. Lineage (GTDB taxonomy): Bacteria > Actinomycetota > Thermoleophilia > Solirubrobacterales > Solirubrobacteraceae > Palsa-744. The sequence continues at coordinate 29,816 of CAVRYX010000003.1, read as the reverse complement.
GTGGCGCACGGTGAGCAGAGCGTGTGGGCGTGGCTCGGCGGGAGACAGCCTTTCGCGGTCGGGGACGTCCAGCGGATCGCCGTCTATGCGACCGTGAACGACGGTGTGGTGCTCGCTCTCGGCGAGCCGGCGCGGGATCTGGAGGGGTGGCGGCTGACGCACCGTCAGGCACAGGCCTCGCTGCGGGTCGCGCTGCGCAGGCGCGAGCCAGGCGGTGTGACACGTTACGCCGACGTCGCGCTGCTGGCGTTCGCGCTTACAGACGAGACGCTGGCGCGGTCGCTGATCGAGATATACCTCTCCCCGCTGAATCAACAGCGCGACGGCGGGGCGGTGCTGCGTGAGACGTTGCGCGCGTACCTCGCCGCCGGGCGCAACGCGACGTCCGCGGCCGCCAAGCTGAACGTGACCAGGCATACAGTCACAAGCCGTATGCTGACGTTGGAGCAGCGCCTCGGTCGCGGGTTGCAGACATGCCTGGCGGAGCTGGAGTTGGCGTTGCGTCTGGAGGAGCTCGACGGCTTCACCCCCGGCACGAAGCGCCCGCCTGAGTGATGATTCACCCAAAAAGAGAAATGTCAGCCTCTTTGGTTGCCACCCGAGGCTCGACCGACCAATGTGGTCGGTTTTGGGTCATGGGTCCAGTCACATTGGTATAGCGCGAGCCGGGCGGTGATTGCAATGCTTAGCGAGATCGGCGCCGAGCGTACAGGCAGGACGGCGCCGATACCGAATGAGACGAAGCACGACGCCGGGCGCGCGAGGTGACACCAAACGCTCCGGCGTCTTTTTTCTTCCGCGAAGCATCTCGTATATGCCCGGGAAGCCGCTCAGGCCGGGCGGTCCACCGTCGAGGCCGCGGTGGGCGAAACGCCGTGCGCAACAACGACGCTGGCGTCACCCTCGAGCTCCTCGACCCCAGCGGAGATCCCGTGGCTCAGCGGCGCCCCGAAGCTGACCGACAGGAGCGCGCCGCCTCCCGGCGCGTTGGCGGCCCGCGCGTAGCCGCCGTGCGCTTCGGCGGCCTGGCGAACGATCGCCAGGCCGAGCCCGGAGCCGGGGAGGCGGCGGGCGTCGGCGGCGCGGTAGAAGCGCTCGAACACGTGGGGCAGGTCGGCCTGCTCGAAGCCGGGGCCGTGGTCGCGGACGGTGAGCACGCCGTTGCGCAAGTCGACATCGACCAGCCCGTCCGCGGGGCTCCAGCGGCGCGCGTTGTCGAGCAGGTTCGACACCGCGCGGTTGACGCGCTCGGGCTCCGCTCTGACGAGCGTGGGTTGCAGTTCGACGCGGAAGCGCTGCTCGCCGCGCCGGCGCGTGCGTGCCACCGCTTCGTGGACGATTTCGTCCAGGCGCACCTCCTCGCGGGCCGCCTCGCCGCGGGTGCCACGGGCGAGCTCGACCACGTCGCTCACGAGCGCCGTGAGCTCGTCGAGCTCGTCGATCACGTCGCGGCGCAGGCCCTCGCGGTCCTCGGGGGAGAGACGGTCTGCCTCCTGCAGGGTCTGGATGTTCGCTCGCAGCGAGGCGATCGGGGTGCGCAGCTCGTGGCTGGCGTCGGCGATCAGGTGGCGCTGGGCCTCCACGGAGCTCTCGAGCGCGTCGAGCGTCGCGTTGAACGAGCTCGCCAGCCGCGCGAGCTCGTCGCGGCCGGTGACCTCCAGGCGTTGGGAGAGGTCGAGGCCTCCGGCGAGCGTCTCCGCGCGTCCGGTGAAGCGCGCGATCGGGGCGAGCGCGGTGCGCGCGACCAGCGCTCCCAGCAGCGCCGCGATCGCGATGCCCGCGACCCCCACGAGCAGGAGGATCAGCAGGATGTGGCTCAGCTCGTGGTCGACCTCGGTGAGCGGCCGTGCGATCAGCACCGCGCCCAGCGAGCCGCCGCCGACCGTAAGCACGCGCAGGTGGGTGCCCTTGACCGTCCGGTCGCTCAGCGCACGCCCGCGCCCGCTGGCCGCGATCGCTCTGTCGGTGGCGGTCGGCGCGATCGACGGGGAGGAGCTCTGGCCACCGGGCACCTGCACCGCGCCGGTCGAGGAGATGAACTCCACGTAGCCCGAGGCTCCGCCGAACCGCGCCGGCTGAACCGCCCGCGGAAACCTGGGGCGGTCGGCGCTGCCGGCGCCTGCAAAGGGCGCCCCCCCGCGCTCGAACGGGGAGCGGCCGGCGAAGCCGCCCGGGGGTGTGCCGGGCCGCGAGGACGGCGCGGAGACGAGCGCCTGCGCGCGCGCGCTCAGCGATTTGTCGATCTGCCCGCGCAGGTCAGAGCGCACCGCGAGGTACAGGGCGACCGCGGCGCCCACCACCGCCACCGCGACCGCGAGGCCCGCCGCCGCCGCGATGCGCGCGCGCAGCGTCACGGCTCGCGCAGGACGTAGCCGACACCGCGCACGGTGTGTATCAGCCCCGGCGCGCCGAGGTCCTCGAGCTTGCGGCGCAGGTACCCGACGTACACCCGCAGCGAGTTCGAGGCCGCGCCGAAGTCGTAGCCCCACACGCGGTCGTAGATCACGCTGTGCGTGAGCACGCGCCGGGGGTTGCGCATCAACAGCTCCAGCAGCTCGTACTCGGTGCGCGTCAGCTCGGTGAACCGCTCGCCCACGGCCGCCCCGTGGCGGGCGCCGTCGAGCTGCAGCTCCCCGAAGGACAGCGAGCCGGGGTCACCCTCGGAGCCCGAGCGGCGCAGCAGCGCCCGCAGGCGCGCCTTCAGCTCGTTGACGTCGAACGGCTTGACCAGGTAGTCGTCCGCGCCCGCGTCCAGGCCGTCGATGCGGTCGGCGACCGCCTCACGCGCGGTGAGCATCAGGATCGGCACGCGGTTGCCCAGCAGGCGCAGGCGGCGGCACACCTCCAGGCCGTCCATTCCCGGCATCCCGATGTCGAGCACGACCGCGTCGGGCACCGCGCTCGCCACCGACTCGAGCGCCTGCGCGCCGTCCTCGGCGCTCTGCACCTCGTACCCGCCGAGCGTCAACGTGCGGCGCAGGGCCTCGCGCAGCGCGCGGTCGTCGTCCACCACGAGGATCCTCACGGCCCGATTGTGCCACCGGCCCGGACCCGCCACGGGGGATTCCTACGTTTGCCTTACACGGTCCCTACCTCGCTTTAGAGGTCCCACCCGATCATCGCGGTGCTGCTGCACACGCCCGCCCGCGTCCACGAACCGTCTCCGCGACGGCGAGCAGGCCGCGCCGGTCCCCCCACGACCAGGAGCCCACCGTGTCAGACCAAGCGCTCGCACTCCCCACCCACCCGGCGCTCGCGGACTCCGCGCGCGAGCGGCTGCGCGCGCTGGGGCGCGGCCGCCCCGCCGACCCGCCCTGGTCGCGCCCGGCGCTGCTCGGCGTCGCGCTGCTCGCCGCCGTGCTGATGGTGTGGGGCCTCACCGTGAACGGCTACGCGAACACGTACTACGCCTCGGCGGTGTACGCGGACAGCCACAGCTGGTCGGCGTTCCTCTACAACGCGCTCGACCTCAGCCGCTACGTCTCGATCGACAAGACGCCGCTGTCGATCTGGATGATGGCGCTATCAGCGAGGGTCTTCGGCTTCTCGAGCTTCGCGATGCTGCTGCCCGACGCGCTCTGCGGGGTCGCCTCCGTGGTGGTGCTCCACGACGCCGTGCGCCGCACGCTCGGGCCGCGCGTGGCGATCCTCGCGGCGCTGATGCTCGCGCTCACGCCGGTGACGGTGCTGATGAGCCGCTTCAACAACCCCGACGCGCTGCTCGTGCTGCTGCTCGTGTGCTCCGCGTGGGCCACGGTGCGCGCGATCGAGACCGGGCGCACCCGCCACCTGCTGCTCGCCGGCCTGCTCGTGGGGCTCGCCTTCAACACGAAGATGCTCCAGGCCTACCTCGTGCTCCCCGCGCTCGCCCTCGTCTACCTCTACGCCGGCCCCGGCCGCGTGCGGCGCCGCCTCGCGCAGCTGCTCGGCGCCGGCGCGCTCACGTTCGCGGTGAGCGCCGCGTGGGTGGGCGCGATGATGGCGGTGCCCGCCGCGCAGCGCCCGTACGTCGGCGACACCCTCCACAACTCATGGTGGGAACTGATCTTCGAAGCCAACGGCCTCAACCGCGTGGGCTCGAGCGGCGCCGGCGGCGCCGGCGGGCCGGGCGGCTTCGGCGGCGGCCAGGGCGTGCTGCGGCTCCTCGACGCGCAGGTCGGCGGGCAGATCGCGTGGCTGCTGCCGCTCGCGGCGCTCGGCTTGATCGTCGGCCTGTGGGTGCGCCGGCGCGCCCCCCGCAGCGACCCGGCCCGCGCCGCGTACGTGCTGTGGGGTCTGTGGGCGCTCGTGCACGTGGCCGTCTTCAGCCTGGCGCTGACCCTCTTCCACCCCTACTACACGAGCGCGCTCGCGCCCGCCGTCGCGGTGCTCGCCGCCGGGGGCCTGCTCGCGCTGTGGGACCGCGTCCGCGTCTCCCGCCTCGCCGCCGCGACGCTCGCGTTCGCGCTCGTCGCGACGGCGCTCCTCTCGAGTACGTTGCTCGACCGCACCTCCGCGTTCGTGCCGTGGCTGCGCTGGCTCGTGCCCGCTGTGGCGTTCGGCTGCGCGGCGGCGCTTCTGGTGTGGCGCGCTCACACCCGAGCGCTCGTGCTGGTGCTCGCGCTCGCGACGGTGCTCGCCGGCCCGGTGGCGTACTCGCTGGCCACGGTGGGGCGGAGCGTCACCGGCGGCAACCCCAAGGCGGGGCCTGCAGCGGTCGAAAGCGGGCTCGGCGGGGCTCCCGGAGGGGGCGGTGGCGCCATCGCCGGCGGCTTCCCCGGCGCCGGTGGCCCGCGCCTGTTCGGGGGCGCGCGGGGCGGGACCTCCTCGGGGTCGTCGGGCGGCCTGGGCCTCCCGGGTGTGACGGCCGGCAGCGGCGGTGTGGCGAGCGGTGGCGGTGCGGCAGGCGCCGGTGGGTTCGGCGGTGCGGGCGTGGCCAACAAGCAGTTGACTAGCTACCTCGAGTCCCACCGCGACGGCGCGAAGTACCTGGTCGCGGCGGACGGCTCGATGACGGCGGCACCGATCATCCTCGCCACGCACCAGCTCGTGGTCACCGTTGGCGGCTTCTCCGGGCAGGACCCCGCGCCCACCCTCGCCCAGCTCGAGCAGTTGGTCTCCTCCGGCCAGCTTCGCTACGTCTATGGATTTGGAGGCGCTCGCGGCTCCGGGGCGCTGGGCCCCGGGCGTCTCTCGTCCGGCGGCCGGGTCGGCTTCGCCGGCGCGTTCCCCGGCGGCGGTGCTGCGAGCGGCAGTGCGAGCACGGGCGCGATCCCCGGCGGTGGCGTGCCCGGCGGTGCCCCTCCGGTCGGCGGCCCGCCCGGCGGCGGCTTCTCCGGCGGCGGCACTCCCGCAGGCGGTGGGACTCCCGGCGGCGGCCCGCCCGGCGCGCCGGGCGGTCTTGGGGGCTCGGCTTCGGGCACGCGGGCGCTGCAGACGTGGGTGGCCGCCCACTGCCGGGCGGTCAGCGGGTACTCCGGGCTCGAGCAGTGCTCCGCCGCATGACCCCCGCTCGACGGCAGGTGCGCAGCGCGCAGGGGGTCGTATCCGTGTATCTGCGCACGATCCGACGACGTGGGGTAGGAAGCCCCACGCACACGCGCGTGGCGGCTGTACGCACACGCGTGGACGATCCCAAAAGAACCCCCGTCTCGATCGGAGAAGTCGCGCTCACTCGCAGCGCTTCATCTTGAGGGCGTGACGGCGCTCCCCGTCCGCTCTGCGCTAAGTTTCCCCGCGTGGGCGAGCGCACGAGCTACACCCCCGGAACTTTCTGCTGGGCCGACCTGTCGAGCACCGACCAGCCGGCCGCGAAGGCGTTCTACGGTGGCCTGTTCGGTTGGGAGGCTGAGGACTCGCCGGTGGGCGACGGGGTCTTCTACTCGATGATGCACCTCGACGGCAAGCCGGTTGCGGCGATCGCCCCGCAGCCCCAGCAGCAGCGCGAAGCGGGGGTGCCGCCGCTGTGGCAGTCCTACGTCTCGGTGGAGTCCGCCGACGCGGCCGCGCAGCGCGCGGGCGAGCTCGGCGCGAGCGTGCACGCGGGCCCCTTCGACGTGATGGACGTGGGCCGCATGGCCGTGATCCGCGACCCCCAGGGCGCCCACTTCATGGTGTGGGAGCCCCGGGCTCACCACGGCGCGGGGCTCGTCAACGCCCCCGGGGCGCTCGTGTGGAACGAGCTCAACTCCCCCGACCTGGACGCCTCCGCCGCCTTCTACGGCGGTCTCTTCGGCTGGACCGCCGCCCCCTTCGAGGGCGGCTCCGGCCCGTACTTGTCGATCAAGAACGGCGAGGCCAACGCCGGCGGCATCCGCCCGCTGACCCCGCCGGGGGCGCCCCCCCACTGGCTGGTGTACTTCGGCGTGGAGGACCTCGACGCCGCGCTCGCCCGGGTGGCGGAGCTCGGCGGGACGGTGCACACCGGCCCGATCGACATCCAGGTCGCGAAGATCGCGATCGTCTCAGACCCGCAGGGCGCGATCTTCGCGCTCTACGCGGGCGAGCTCGAGCCGTAGGGTAGGCCGGCGCCGGCGGGCGCGGGGGCCGTCCGGGTCGGTGTGGGGCGGGCGCGGGCGGGCGTCACCTCGCCACACGACGCGCCGCGCGACGGCCGCGGCGCCATCAGGCCATCGCCACCCGTCCGTATCCTCGCCTGCCACAATGAGCCGATGGCCACACAGGCGTCCCAGGCACGACCACTCGCCGCACCGCTGCCGGACGACCCATCGCTCCCGCCATACCGGCTGGATGCGGGGAGGTACAACCGGATGGTGGAGGCGGGCGCGCTGGACGGCGTCGACGTGGAACTGGTGGATGGGCTGCTCGTTGACAAGCATCCCCACGGCGAAGACGCGCTCCACCGGCTGGATGTCGAGACCTTCGAACGAATGGTCGCCACCGGCGAGCTGGAGGGCGAGCGAGTCGAACTGCTGGAAGGGTTGCTGATCGAGGTGAGCCCTCCGAGTCCGGAGCACTCGACGCCGATCGTGCGCCTGACGCGCTATCTGGCGGCTGCCCGGGCTTGGCTGCACGTACAGCTTCCACTGGCGGCCACACGGGATTCGCTGCCCGAACCCGACTTGGCGCTGACTGAGGACGAGGGGTCCCCGAGGCGCCACCCCCGCACGGCGCTGCTCGCGGTCGAGGTCTCGGTGACCTCCCACAGGAGGGATCGCAACACGAAGGCGACGATGTATGCGCAGGCGCGGATACCCACCTACTGGCTCGTCGACGTCCCCGGCCGCACGGTCGAGGTCCGCACCGACCCGGGGCCCAAGGGCTACAACCACTGCGAGGTCTACGGAGTCGGAGCGACCGTGCCCTCGCCGGCCGAGGGCGTACCCGACCTCGAGGTCGCAACGCTGTTCACGGGACTGGCCGACTGAAACACCCGCGAGGGAGCGGCCGACTACGGACCCCACGCACACGAACGTCTGTTCGCTCTCGTATGATGTACCAGCCATGCCCTCGAGCAACCAGATCGTCGTCAGCGGCGCGCGCGAGCACAACCTCAAAGACGTATCCCTGACGCTGCCGCGCGACGCGCTGGTCGTCATAACCGGCCTGTCGGGCTCGGGCAAGTCGAGCCTCGCGTTCGACACGATCTACGCGGAGGGGCAGCGGCGCTACGTCGAGTCGCTGTCGGCGTACGCGCGCCAGTTCCTGGGGCAGATGGACAAGCCCGACGTGGACTCGATCGAGGGGCTGTCCCCGGCGATCTCGATCGACCAGAAGACCACCTCGCGCAACCCGCGCTCGACGGTCGGCACCGTCACGGAGATCTACGACTACCTACGCCTGTTGTGGTCGCGGGTGGGCAAGCCCCACTGCCCGAAGTGCGGCCGGCCGATCACAGGGCAGTCCGCGGAGCAGATCATCGACCAGGTGATGGAGCTGCCCGAGGGCACGCGCTTCATGGTCGCGGCCCCGGTCGTGCGCGGGCGCAAGGGCGAGTACGGCAAGCTGCTGGAGGAGCTGCGCGCGGACGGCTTCGCGCGCGTGCGGATCGACGACCGCGTGCGTCAGCTGGAGGAAGCGATCGTGCTCGACAAGCGCTACAAGCACGACATCTCGGTGGTCGTAGACCGCCTCGTCATGCGCCACGACGTGCGCAAGCGCCTGGCGGATTCGATCGAGACCGCGGTCCGCTTGGCCGACGGGCTGGTGGAGGTTGAGGTGATGAGCTCCGCCCCTTCGGGCTCCGCCGCTGGGTCGCGTGCCACGCAGAGCGGGCGGGGTGCGGCGTCCCCGGACGGCGAGAGCCGGGAGGGAGTGGGCGATATCGTCACGTACTCCGAGCGCTTCGCGTGCCCCGAGCACGGGCCCTCGCTGGTCGAGCTCGAGCCGCGGATCTTCTCGTTCAACTCCCCCCACGGGGCGTGCGAGCGCTGCCACGGGCTGGGCGCGCAGATGGAGATCGACCCCGAGCTGCTCGTGCCCGACCCGACGCTGTCGGTGAGTGAAGGCGCGATTGCGCCGTGGAGCAGGGCAGCCGCGTTCTCCAACTACTACGATCAGGTCGCCGAGGCGCTCGCTGAGAGCTACGGCGTCGACCTCGGCGAGCCGTGGGAGGACCTTCCCCAGGAGCACCGCGACCTGTTCCTGCACGGGACGAAGGAGCCGCTGGCGATCACCTACCGCAACCGCTTCGGTCGGCGGCGCTCATACTCGACGCGCTTCGCGGGGCTGATCGCCAACCTCGAAAAGCGCTACCGCGAAACCGAGTCCGAGGGGGTCAAGGAGAAACTCGAGGAGTACATGTCGCTGCGAGCCTGCCCGACGTGCGGGGGCGCGCGGTTGCGCGCGGAGTCCCGCGCGGTGCTCGTGGGGGGGACGCGGATCGAGGACTTCTGCGCGCTCTCCGCCCGGCGGGCGCTCGAGTGGCTGGAGCAGGTCGAGCTCTCGGAGACCGACCGCCACGTGGCGCGGCTGATCCTGCGTGAGATCGGCGAGCGACTGCAGTTCCTGGAGAACGTGGGGATCGGGTACCTCTCGATGGACCGCGCGTCGGCGACGCTCTCCGGGGGGGAGGCGCAGCGGATCCGCCTGGCGACGCAGATCGGCAGCTCGCTGGTGGGTGTGCTGTACATCCTCGACGAGCCCTCGATCGGCCTGCACCAGCGCGACAACTCGAAGCTGATCGCCACCCTGGAGCGCCTGCGCGACCTCGGCAACACGGTGATCGTGGTCGAGCACGACGAGCAGACGATGCGCGCGGCCGACCACCTCGTGGACCTCGGCCCGGGCGCGGGCGAGCACGGGGGGCGGATCGTCGCGCAGGGCACCGCCGCGCAGGTGCAGCGTGTGAAGGAGTCGGCCACCGGGCAGTACCTCGCGGGCACGCGCACCGTCGCGGTGCCCGCCAAGCGCCGCACACCCACGGGTTACGTGAAGGTCGAAGGCGCGGCGCAGCACAACCTCCGCGACGTCGACGCGAGCTTCCCGCTGGGTGCGCTGACGTGCGTGACCGGGGTGTCGGGCTCGGGCAAGAGCACGCTCGTCAACGAGATCCTCTACAAGGCGGTGGCCGCGCGCCTGCACCGCGCGCGCTCGCGGCCCGGCGCGCACCGCGCGATCCGCGGCCTGGAGCAGCTCGACAAGATCATCGCCGTGGACCAGTCTCCGATTGGGCGCACCCCGCGCTCGAACCCCGCCACGTACACGGGCCTGTTCGACGTGATCCGCGACCTCTTCTCGAAGACCCAGGAGGCCCGCGCGCGCGGGTACAAGCCCGGCCGCTTCTCGTTCAACGTCAAGGGCGGGCGCTGTGAGGTGTGCAAGGGCGACGGGCAGATCAAGATCGAGATGCACTTCCTGCCCGACGTGTACGTGCCGTGCGAGCAGTGCCACGGCAAGCGCTACAACCGCGAGACGCTCGAGGTGCGCTTCAAGGGCAAGAGCATCGCGGACGTGCTCGACATGCCGGTGGAGGAGGCCGTGAAGTTCTTCGAGCACATCCCCAAGGTGCGCCGGCGCCTTGAGACCCTCAACGCCGTGGGTCTCGGCTACGTGCGCCTCGGCCAGCCCGCCACGACGCTCTCCGGGGGGGAGGCCCAGCGCGTGAAGCTCGCCACCGAGCTCTCCAAGGTAGCGACCGGCCGCACCCTGTACATCCTCGACGAGCCGACCACGGGCCTGCACTTCGCCGACGTGCAACGCCTGCTGGAGGTGCTGCAGCGCCTGGTGGACGCGGGCAACAGCGTGGTGGTGATCGAGCACAACCTCGACGTCGTCAAGTGCGCAGACCGCCTGATCGACATGGGGCCCGAGGGCGGCGAGGAGGGCGGCCTCGTGGTCGCCGCGGGCACGCCCGAGGAGGTGGCGGCGGAGCCGGCCTCGCACACGGGCCAGTTCCTCGCGCAGATCCTCCCCGTGGCGGTCGCCTCCAGCAACGGCGCCGGCCCCCGCAAAGCCAGAAAACCGCGCAGTCGTGCGAAGGCGCTCGCCGCGTGAGCCACGCCGAGCGCGCGGAGCCCGACACCACCCAACCCCGCGGGCGCCCAGAGGACGCCAGCGCACAAGACGCCTCCACGCAGCACGAGCAGGCCGCTGCGCTCGCCCGCCAGGCCCGCCTCTGGGTCCAGAAGTGGCGGTGGTACGAGCGCAACACGCTGCCGTGGAACCGCGCGCGGATCCACTGGGAGCTGATGCGCCGCGGGGCGTTCGCGCGGTGGCCGGTGCACGGCAACGTGCTGGAGGCCTTGCGAGAGGGCCGGCTGGAGGTGGGGGAGGGGGTGCTGTGGGAGCCGAACGTGTGGATCACCGCCCCCGGCCCGGCGCGCGTGCGGATCGGCGCCGGAACGTTCCTCAACCAGGGCGTGATGGTCGCCGCGCAGGAGCTCGTGGAGATCGGGGAGCACTGCATGGTGGCCAACGGCTGCTTCGTCTCCGACGCCTCCCACCGCTACGACGACCCCGACCGCCCCGTGCCGTGGCAGGGCTTTCAGAGCAAGGGGCCCACGCGCATCGGGGACAACTGCTGGCTCGGCGCGAACGTCGTCGTGAGCAGCGGGGTGAGCATCGGCGAGCGCTGCGTGGTGGGCGCCAACAGCGTGGTCACCCGCGACGTCGAGGCCTTCTCGGTGGTGACCGGCGCCCCGGCGCGAGTGCTGCGACGGGTCGAGTACGCCAGTCCCGTGGAGCGCCAGCCCTGAGCTGCGGCGACCAAGCTGCGTTCGCTCCTTCCGGCCCCCACCAAAAATTGTCATCTGTGGGGTTTTGTGCCCCCAGCCCTGCTGTAGGGTGGAGGCATTATAAACATGGACCGGCGCAGAAGCCTGGCCGGCAGGGGAGGTCAAATGCAGAAAGCATCATGGCGCGGGCGGCGACCCGCGGTGTTCGTCGTGTGCGTGGTGGCCGCGTTCGTGGCGACCGCGACCGTGCTGAGCGTCAGCATGGCGGCCACCGGCGCCGGCACAGCGAGCAGCAGCAAAGCAAAGGCCAAGCCTAAGGGTCAGACTCTGACGAAGGCCGAAGTGATCAGCCTGATCAAACGGTACTCAACGTCCGGTTCCGCGGGCCCTGCCGGCCTTGCGGGTGCGAGTGGGGCTGCCGGCGCAAAAGGCGAAACAGGCGCAAAAGGCGAATCTGGGACGAAGGGGGAAAATGGCGTAAAAGGTGAAACTGGGACAAAAGGTGAAAAAGGAGCGCCCGGGGAAAACGGAGCCGTCGCCGGCTACTCGACCAGTCAGCCCCCCACCGGTCCCGCCGAAGGCGTGTCATTCACGGCCGGCACCGCAGCCTCGCCGACCGCGGTGCTGACCAAGGCGCTGCCTGCCGGCAACTACCTCGCCTCGGCCAAGGTCCAGGTCACGATCGTCGCGTCAGACCCAGGGGGAGAGGGCAGCGTGGACTGCTCGCTGGCCGACATCCCGGGCAGTGGGAGCCCGGTGGCTGATGTGTCGGGCTTCTTCTCGGCCACCACGGCGGTAGTCCCCGTCGACGGTGTCGAAGTATTTGCGGCGGAGACCACACTGCCACTGGAGGTGGCGGTCAGCTCCACCAGCCCGAGCGAGCTCGCGGTCGGCTGCTGGGTGAATCTGGGCAGCGGTGGCGAAAGCGGCGGCACACCGGGTACGTTCTTCGCGGAAGCGGCCGACACAGCGATCCAGGCGGTGCAGACCACCAGCAACGGCTGAGCTGAGACCGTCTCCCCGCGCGCCGGCAAGTCGCGGCGCGCGGGGAGCAGCACGGCTGGGGCTGCGAGGCGTCCGGGGTGGACTGGTAGCCCCGCCGTACAGCGCGTGAGGTACTCTGAAAACATGGGCATTCGATCAGCCTCAGTCCTACTCGTCGGCGTGGCGCTCGCAGTGGCGCCGTCTGCCGCGAGCGCCAATTCGGCAGATGTGGCCGAGACGCAGGCTCTCGCTCGCGCCACCAACACGCTTGTGCGCGCTGCTGAGCCCGACATTGCCAAGGGGCTTGCGAACGTCAGGAGCTTCGCGAACCAGACCCTCGCTCAGTGCCCCCACGTGGCTGCGGGCTCCCCCCAGGACCACGACTCAGAACAGCTCGACTTCGAGGTGGTGGGGGCGATGACGACCGTGGGGTACCGCACCGCCGCCGGCCCGATCGCGACCTTTGCCCACGCGGTCGCGGGCCTGCACTGGAGCAACGGCAGGCTCACGCGCGCGGTGAGGACCTTCGCAACCAAGCTCGAGGGGCTCTCCACGCTGGCGGTCCCAAACCTGTGCGGCGACATCGGGGCGTGGGCCACCAGCGGCTACCAGACGCTGCCGGCGAGCACCACTCAGTTCAACCAGCGCTACAACGCCGTGGACCCCGAAGCCGAAGAATCTCCTCTGATCATCAGGCTCGCCACACCCTACGGGACCCCGAGCGACGTCCCCGTCCTGCACCGCGTCGAACACATCGAAGCCCAGCTCGGCGAAGCCGAAGCCGACGGCGTCGGGATCTACACCCACTTCATGAACTCGATCGAACTGAAGCAGTGAGGCAGCCGGCGCGCCCCAATCGAGGATCGGCCCGCTAGTCCTTAGGCCTATCCCTCTTGGCTCGCACGCCCCAATCGGGATAGGCCCTTAGCCCAGCAGCGCGCGCAGCTCGGTGAGCTCGGCGGGATCGATCTTGTAGGTGTGTTCGGGGCCGGGGTAGCGCCGCGCGCGGACGTCCTCGGCGTAGGCGGTGACGCCGGCGTTCATCTCCTCCTGGAGGTTGGCGTAGCGCTTGACGAAGCGTGGCCCGAGGCCGTCGCGGATGCCGAGCAGGTCGTGGAAGACGAGCACCTGCCCGTCGGTCGCGGGGCCGGCGCCGATGCCGATCACTGGGATCTCCATGCGGCCCATCAGCTCCTCGGTGACCGCGGCGGGGATCGCCTCGAAGACGACGGCGAAGCAGCCGGCCTCCTGCAGAGCGAGCGCCTGCGCGCCGATCCGCGCGGCGGCCTGCGCAGAGCGCCCCTGCGCCTTCCAGCCGCCGAGCGCCGTGGAGGTCTGCGGTGTGAGCCCGACGTGGCCCATCACGGGGATGCCGGCGCCGACGATCGCCCGCGCGCGAGCCAGAGAAGCGGGGCCGCCGCCCTCGAGCTTGACGGTGTCGCAGCCGGCCTCCTGGATCATCCGCACAGCGGTCGCGATGGCCTGCTCGTCGGAGACCTCGTAGGAGCCGAACGGCAGGTCGCCGATCAACAGCGGGGTTCTCAGGCCGCGCCGCGCGGCGGCGGCGAGCACGAGCATGTCCTCCAAGCGCACGGGGGTGGTTGCGCTGTAGCCGAGCACGGTGGTGGCGGCGGAGTCCCCGACGAGCACGAGGTCCACGCCGGCCGCCTCGGCGGCGCGGGCGGAGGGGTAGTCGTAGGCGGTGACCATCACGATCGGGTCGCCGAGGCGCTTCTTCTCCGCCAGCAGCGGCAGGGTCATCGGCAGGCGGCCGGGGTCGTGGGGGATCTTGACGTTGGGCTGGCTGGACATGGTGGTTGGTGAGTCCTCTCTGACGGCGGTTGGCGCCCTTACCTGGCCGGTGCCGGCGGAACTGCCGACGCCCCCGGGCATGTCGCGGGGCTTCTCCTCAGGCGCGCACCTCTTGCGCACCGTCCAAGACAGGCCTATCGCTGAGCAGGGTCGCCACCGCGTCGTCGACGGTGATGATGCGGTTGGTCTGCGCCTCCACGTGGACCACGCGGGGCTCGTAGTGCTCCATCTCCGCGCGGTCGTACTGGCCGTAAGAGATCACGATGATGGTGTCGCCGCGGTGCACGAGGCGCGCGGCAGCGCCGTTGACCTTCATCGCCCCAGAGCCGCGCTCGCCGGGGATCGTGTAGGTCTCGAAGCGTGCCCCGTTGTCGACGTCGACCACGTGCACCTGCTCGTACTCGAGGATGTCCGCGGCCTCGAGCAGGTCCGGGTCGATCGTGATCGACCCGACGTAGTGCAGGTCGCAGTCGGTCACCGTGGCGCGGTGGATCTTGGACTTGAGCATCACGCGCTGCACGTCGCGGCCGCCTTTCCCGAGGGTCGAGTGGGCTCCAAAGCAGGTTCGAGCGTGGCGTTGTCGATCAACCGCACCCGACCGACACGGGCGGCGAGCAGGAGTAGTGCCGGCCGATCGAGCTCGGCGAGCGCCTCCAAGGTGTCGGGGTCCACGAGTGCGAGGTAGTCGGCGCGCACCCCGGCCGTGGCCAGCGCGGAGTGGGCGGCCCCGAGCAGCACCTCGGGCGAGCACTCCCCCGCCCCAGCGAGCTCGCCGGCGGCCCCCAGCGCGGCGGAGAGCGCTCGTGCGCGCTCGCGGGCGCGGGGGTCGAGCAGCGCGTTGCGGCTGGAGAGCGCCAGCCCGTCGGCCTCGCGCACGGTGGGCAGCGCCTCGACGCGCACCGGCAGGTTCAGGTCGGCGAGCAGCCGGCGGATCACGACGACCTGCTGGGCGTCCTTCTGGCCGAGGTAGAGGGTGTCGGGCATCGTCATGCACACCAGCTTCGTGACCACCGTGGTGACTCCGCGGAAGTGCGCGGCGCCGCGTGCGGCGCCCTCCAAACGGTCGGTCAGCCCAAGCACTTCCACCGCCGTGGCGAACCCCGGCGGGTAGACCTCTTCGACCGAGGGCGCGAACAGCAGGTCCGCGCCGGCTTCAGCAGCAAGCGCCGCGTCGTGGCGCTCGGAGCGCGGGTAGTGCTCCAGGTCCGAGCGCTCGTCGAACTGGGCGGGGTTGACGAACAGCGAGACCACAACCGTGTCGCACTGCTCCCGCGCGCGGCGGATCAGCGACAGGTGCCCCTCGTGCAGCGCCCCCATCGTGGGCACGAGCCCAATCTTCGAGCCCGCGCGCCGGGCCGGCGCGAGCGCGGCTCGCAGCTCCCCGACGGTGCGCAGCGTCCTCATCGCGGGACGCGCCTCCCGGTACAGGTCGGTACCGGCTCCCCGGTACAGACTCCCAAGGCGCGCAGCGTGCTCATGCGCGTGGCGAGTCTGTGGTGATGGTGGCTCATGGCCTCGGTCCAGTCCCTGCGGATACCGGCGCGATAAGAGATGGCTCTTGCACTGCGGGTCCGTCCCGAGCATCATTCGGTGACGGCCTGTGAGGAATGATACAGGGGTTCCGGGGTCTGTGGGGGCGGAGTGGCGCTGTGTGCGCACCTGCACAGAGGGGCCGTGAGCGCGCGGCTGCCAAGCCCTTCGTTGCGTGCGAGGGGATACGATCCGCCTCGATGTCTGCCGAGGAGCGCCATTTGCCGGGCTCGGCCGCGGAGCGGCGCGAGGCCCTCAAGGGGGTGTTCGAGGAGGCCCAACGGTGCGTGCGCTGCTCGGAGCTGGCGGCAACTCGCAAGACGGTCGTGTTCGGCGCGGGCAACGCGGACGCTGACCTGATGTTCGTAGGGGAGGCGCCGGGGGCGAGTGAGGACGAGCAGGGGCTGCCGTTCGTGGGCGCCGCGGGCAAACTGCTCGAGAAGCTGCTCGGGGAGATCGGGATGGCGCGCGCGGAGGTGTTCATCGCGAATGTCCTCAAGTGCCGGCCCCCCGGCAACCGCGACCCACAGCCGGCGGAGATCGAGAACTGCCGCGAGTATCTGTACCGCCAGGTCGAGCTGATCCAGCCGCGGGTGATATGTACGCTGGGGAACTTCTCCACGAAGCTGCTGCGCGAGGATCCGACGGGGATCACGCGCCTACACGGGCAGCCGGAGGTGCTGGCGGTGGGCCGCCGGGCGGTGCGGCTATACCCGATCTTCCACCCCGCCGCGGCGCTCTATACCCCGCGGATGCTGGAAACCTTGCGCGAGGACTTCAAGCGGCTGCCCGAGCTGCTCGCGCTACCTGCGCCGGAGCAGCCGCAGTGGCTGGAGGTGCCGGAGGCGGCCGAAGAGCTGGAGGAGTCCCCAGTCGCCGCTGGGTCCGGCGCGGCCGCAGAGTCGGTGGCGGAGGCCAATCAACTCGGCCTTTTCTGAGCCATCTAGCGTGCCAAATCGTCTCTAAAGCTGTCAGGGGGAGCTGCCGATAGAGGACAAACCTCCTCCTCCCAAGCAGTGCGACCGGCCCACAACCCCTCTCCCGTGGGCCGGTCGTCGTTAAGGGGTCCCCGAGCAGGATCCCCAAAGGGTCCTTCAAGAAAGATTCGTCCCTGGGCTTGCACCTCCCGCCAGAAGATGGTATTGTCGATCTACTTTATGAGGTATGGGCCATGCGAGCCGAATACGCGGGCCTGTCAAACGAGCCGACCCTTCCGACGAGATGTCTTCCGAAACCGTGCAGATCGACGTTCATCAGCACATCTGGACAGCCCCGCTGCTCGACGCCTTGGCCGCTCGCCGGACGCTTCCGTTCGTCCGGCGCTCACATGGCCTGACGGTGCTGCACGCGGCGGGTGAGCAGCCGTATGTGATCGACCCGGAGGCCGAATCGCCCACGCGCCGGGCGAGCCTTGTGGACGGCGACGGCCTCGATCTCGCGCTGGTGGCGCTGTCGAGCGCGATCGGCATCGAGGCGCTGCCGCGCGAGCAGGTCGACGAGCTGATCGAGGCCCACCTCGAGGGCGCGCTGGCGCTGCCCGACGGATTCGCCGCGTGGGGGCCGATCGCGCTGGATGGGCCCGACCCTGACGACGTCGACCGGCTGCTCGCGCGCGGCTGCATCGGTGTTTGCCTGCCGGCGGGAGCGCTGGCCGGCCCGGACGCCCTCGCGCTCGTCTCGCCGCTGCTCGAGCGGGCAGCGGAGCGTGGGGCGCCGCTGTTCGTCCACCCCGGCCCCGGACTGGGCTGGCGTCCCTCCGAGGCGACGCTCAGCGAGCCGCTGTGGTGGCGTCCGCTGACCGATTATGTAGCGCAGGTGCAGGCGGCGTGGCTGACGTTCGCGACGCTCGGCCGGCGCGAGCACCCGCGGCTGCGGGTCGTGTTCGCGATGCTTGCGGGCGGCGCGCCGCTGCTCAGCGAGCGGCTCGCGGCGCGCGGCGGCCCTGCGGTGGACCTGCACGATCCGCTGACCTTCTACGACACCTCCAGCTACGGCCCGGCCGCCGTGGAGGCGATGGCCCGCCGCGTGGGCGGGGAGCAGCTGGTGTACGGCTCGGACCGCCCCGTCGTCGAGCCGACCCCCACCGGCCGCGAGGCGCTGCTCGCGGAGAACGCCGCCCAGCTGCTGGGGCGCGCATCCTCGATCCGGGCGGGGGTGGCGGTATGAGCGCCCGTCCCAAACGGCTTGTGTGGTTCGCCCCGGCGCCCCGTGCGCGGCCCGCGTCCGAGTCGCCCGCCGCCAGCCCGCCATTTGCGGCCAACGCCATGAGCTTTGCCGTCAAGCGGTTCGAGCGGCTGTTGGAAGAGCCCGAGCCGGTGCCCACGGGCGGCCTCGATGCGAACCTCAACCCCGAGCAGCTCGAGCGCTTTGCCGCCGCGCTCGCCGCCGACCCGGCCCGCTGGCGTCACCTGGTCCGCCACGAGCGCGACACGCGCGTCTACGAGCAGATCTTCAACGACGAGCGCGTCAACGCGTGGCTGATCTGCTGGAGCGACAACCAGGACACGGGCTTTCACGACCACGACGAGTCCGCCGGCGGCATCGCGGTGATCGCCGGCCGCGTGCGCGAGGAGCGCCTCGTGGTGGGTTCCCCTCCGCTGGTGCGGAGGCTGTCGGCGGGTGCGTGCTTCAACGTGCCCGCGAGCGCGATCCACCGCGTCCTGCACGCCGGCACCGAGCCCGCGGTCACGGTTCACGCGTACTCCCCGCCCCTCACCCGCATGGGCGCCTACCGGGTCGGCCCCGACGGCGGGCTCGAGCGCCAGGCGCTCTCCTACGAGCAGGAGCTGCGAGCCGCGTAGGCTCTCGCCGCGAGAGACGGCGGATCGAAGGCCGCATCCAGGCAGGCAGACGACGGGGGCGTGGGTCGATGAAAGACCTGGTCCCGGGGTCCGACAATAAAGTCTCTCCAGTGTTCGTTCGCGAAACCGCGGCCCCCGAGGAGACTGAGGCGCTGGGCGCCGAGCTCGCCGCGCAGCTGCGCGCGGGGGACGTGGTGCTGGTACGGGGCGAGCTGGGCGCGGGCAAGACCACGTTGGTGCGTGGAGCCGCGCGGGCGTTGGGCGTGAGCGGCCCGGTGACCAGTCCCACGTTCGGGATCGGGCACCGCTATCGGGGGTCGAACGTGACGGTCGCCCACCTCGACCTCTACCGGTTGGCGGGGCTGGGGCAGGAGGATCCGGGCCTGCTGGAGGACTACCTTGGACCGCAGAGCGTCGCGTTCGTGGAGTGGCCCGAGGTGGGCAGCCCGGAGCTGGGGGAGGCGAGGATGCGGGTGACGCTGACCCACTGCGGCGAGGATCGCCGGAGGATCGAGGTGTTGGTGCAGCAGTGATCGTCCTCGGCTTCGACACCGCCACGCCGGCCACGGTTGTGGGCCTGCGGCTCGCCGACGGGACCGCGCTGCAGGCGCGCGACGACCCCCCCGCCGGGGACCGCCCCGGGCACGCCACGCGGCTGCTGCCCCTGGTGAGCGAGCTGCTCGCCCAGGCTGGTCTGCGTTGGGGGCAGCTCGAGCGGATCGCGGTGGGCGTGGGGCCGGGCACGTTCACGGGCCTGCGCATCGGGGTCGCCACGGCGCGCGGGCTGGCGCAGTCGCTGGGGATCCAGGTGGCGGGCGTCTCCACCCTGCGGGTCCTCGCCGAGGCCGCCCTGCGGGCGCCGGATGTCGGGTGGGCGCAGGCGCGGTCGAGCGGCGGGGGGTCGGTGTCCAAGCGTGGCGTGCTCGCAGCAGTGGACGCCCGTCGTGGGGAGGTGTTCGTTGCGCTCTACGTCGGCGGGGAGGAGGTGGCAGCCCCACGCGCGCTGCGCCCCGAGGATCTGGGAGGTCTACCCGTGGGCTCCGCGGAAGGCTTGCGGTGGCTGGCGGTGGGGGATGGGGCGGTACGCTTTCGGGGATATGTGGAGGCGCTCGGAGTTGTGGTCGCGGACGACTCCTCGCCGCTGCACCGAGTCGACGCCGGGGTGCTGTGCGAGCTCGCGATCGGGGTGCCCGCCGGCGCCCCGGAGGCGGTGCTCCCCGACTACCGACGCCTCCCCGACGCGGAGATCGCCCTGGAAAAGAGCGCAGGTAAGTGAGCCAGTTCCCCCGTTCCTCGCGCAGGGCGCAGCGGAGGGCTCGCTGAGATGAGCGCCCAATACGTCGCCGAGGTCGCCTCCGGACGGCCGCCGCTGGAGATCCGGCGCCTGGCGTACTCCGACCTGCCGCAGGTGATCGGGGTCGAGCGCCGCGCGTTCCCCACGCCGTGGTCGCTGGCGATGTTCGTGCTGGAGCTGTCCAAGTCCTCGGGCGTGTGCCTCGCCGCGGTGCTGGGCACCGAGTACGACAGGCGGCTCGTGGGGTACCTGATCTGCTCGCGCTACGAGACCGTGTGGCACGTGATGAACGTGGCCGTCGCCCCCGAGCACCGCCGCGAGGGGGTGGCCTCGGCGCTGCTCAGCGAGCTGTACGCGCGCGTGGGCGACGAGCAGGCGCGGTACACCCTGGAGGTGCGCCGCTCCAACGACATCGCGATCCGCCTCTACGAACGGGAGGGCTTCCGCGCGGCCGGCCTGCGCCGGCGCTACTACCAGGACAACGGCGAGGATGCGCTGGTGATGTGGCGCACCCCCGCCACGCTGGCGGGGTCGTTCGAGGACGTGCCCAACCCCGGCTTTGTATGAGGCCCACCCACCCTTGCCAGCCCCGTTCGGGATACCCCGGGGACCCCGCCGTCAGTGACCATCGCGTGAGGTCCCGATGGAGGCGGGCACGAGCGTGATCCTCGCGCTGGAGACAAGCTGCGACGACACCTGCGCGGCCGTCCTCGACGGCGAGGGGCGGGTGCGCTCGAACGTGATCTCCTCCCAGGAGGTCCACAACCGCTTCGGAGGCGTGGTCCCGGAGATCGCCTCCCGCCACCACCTGGAGCTGGTCAACCTCGTCGTGGCCCACGCGCTCGAGCGCGCGGGGGCGAGCCTGGACGAGGTCGACCTGATGGCCGCCACTCAGGGCCCCGGGTTGGTAGGGGCACTGCTGGTGGGTCTCGCCACCGCCAAGGCGCTGGCCGCCGCGCGCGAGCTGCCGTTCGCCGCGGTGGACCACCTCCAGGGCCATGTGGCCGCGAACTTCATCAGCCCAGCTACCGGGGAGGGGCCGGAGGACTCCAGCGGTCTGGCGGTCGAGCGGGGGCAGTCTGAGCGGGGCCCGTTCGAGCCACCCTTCGTGTGCCTGATCGCAAGCGGCGGCCACACTCTGTTGGCGCACGTGCGCGAGCACGAGGGCTTCGAGGTGTTGGGGAGCACGCTCGACGACGCCGCGGGCGAGGCGTTCGACAAGGGCGCCCGGATGCTCGGCCTCGGCTATCCCGGTGGGCCGGCGCTGGAGCGCCTCGCGGCGAGCGGAGACCCCGAGGCGTTCCCGTTCGGAGCCGGGGGACCTCGGCCGGGACTCGGCACCGCTCGCCAGGCGTTCGCCCACAGCCTTGACTTCTCCTTCGCGGGCCTGAAGACCTCGCTGCTCTACAGGGTGCGCGAGCTGCCCGAGGCCGAGCTCGCCGCGCGGGCGGCGGACCTGGCTGCCTCCTACCAGGCGGCGATCGTCGAGCGCCTCGTGGAACGTGCCGAGCGGGCGCTGCAGCGGACAGGTCTGGAGCGTCTGGCCGTCGGCGGTGGCGTGGCCGCCAACGGCGCGCTGCGCCGCCGCCTCGGCGAGCTGGGCGCGCGCGTACACGTGCCCGAGCGGGTGCTGTGCACCGACAACGCCGCGATGATTGCGAGCGCCGCGCGCTTCGCCGAGCAGAGACCCTATCCGCAGTACCTCGCCCTCGACGCGTACGCGACCGGCGAACGGGCGGGTGGGGGCGAGTGGGGTCCCGTCTCTCGGCGGCCGCGGCGGTCATGAGAGAACGGCTGCGCAGGGCGCCTCTATAGTCACGGTCGAGATGGCATATGGACCGTTGACCGAAGCCGGGGGACACGCGCCTTCAACCGAAGCCGGTAGACACTCGCCTTCGGCGAGCATCCCCGTTTCGGCCGGCATCCCCGTCTCGGCCAACACCGCGGAGGTCGAGCGCGCCCACGAGGAGCTCCCCGGCGAGCGGCTCTCGCTGGGAGTCGCCGCACGCCTCTCGCGCTACCTGCAGGTGCTCACCCAGGCCCGCAAGATGGGCAAGGAGACGATCTCCTCCCAGGAGCTCTCCGACTACACCCACGTCAACTCGACCCAGATCCGCCGCGACCTGTCGGGCTTCGGCAAGTTCGGCAAGCGTGGAGTCGGCTACAACGTGGAGTCGCTCGTCTCGCAGATCCGCAAGATCCTGCGCACCGCGGGCCAGCACAACATCGCGCTGTTCGGGGCGGGGCACCTCGGCAACGCGATCGCGACCTCGGACATCTTCGCCGACCACGGCTTCCGCGTGGTGGCGATCTTCGACGTGGACACCTCCAAGGTGGGCACCACGGTGGGCAACAAGGTGGTGCGCCACACCCGCGACGTGCGCCAGGTGGTGGAGGACGAGGACATCGTCGTCGGGGTTCTCGCGGTGCCCGGCGGCGTCGCCCAGGCGCTCGCCGACGAGCTCGTGGAGGCGGGGGTGAAGATCATCTTCAACTACTCCGAGTCGCTGCTGCTCGTGCCCCCCGAGGTCACCGTCCACACCTCGAGCCCCGCGGTGGACCTGCTGTACGCGCTGTACTTCTACCTGACCTGACCTGACACCGAACCGCATGAACAGCTTGGACCTCGACCGGGCGGTGGAGACCTTCGCGCAGGCGGCGGACGGCACCGTCGGCCTGGAGGAGGAGTTCTCGCTGCTGCACCCCGTGACGCTCGAGCTGGAGCCTCGCTTCGAAGAGCTCCTCGATGCCGCCCGCACGAGCGATCCGCTGCTGCACGAGCACATCGCCGGCGAGCTGATATCGGGCGAGATCGAGATCGTCTCCGGCCCCGGCGCGGACCTGCACGACGCGCTCGCCCGCCAGCGCGAGCACCGCCGCCGGCTGTTTGCGCTCGCCGAGGAGCACGGCGTGGCGCTGGGTGCCACCGGGACCCACCCGTGGGCGGACTACCGCGAGCAGCGGATCATCGACACCGAGCACTACCGCCGCGTGGAGGAGGGCCTCAAGTACGTGGCGTGGCGCAACAACACCTTCTCCATGCACGTCCACGTCGGCGTGCGCGGCGCCGACCGCGCGGTGCTCGTGTGCGACCGCCTGCGCGGCGTGCTGCCGCTGCTGCTGGCGGTGTCCGCCAACTCTCCCTACCTCGACGGCCGCGACTCGGGCCTGCACTCCGCGCGCACCCAGAGCTTCACGCGCAGCTTTCCGCGCTGCGGGGTGCCGGACCACTTCGGCGGGTGGAGCGCGTACCGCGAGTACATCGAGATGCTCGTGCGCACCCGCTCGATCGTGGAGTACACCCAGGTGTGGTGGTCGGTGCGCCCGCACTTCGCCTTCGGCACCGTCGAGGTCCGCATCTGCGATGCCCAGGCAACCGCGACGGAGTCCGAGGCGCTGGCCGCGCTGATCGTGGCGTGCGTGGCCCAGGCCGCCCGCGACGTCGACGAGGGCGTCCCCTTCACCGACCCCCCGCCGCGGGCGGTCGAGGAGAACGTGTGGCGCGCGATCCGCTACGGCCTCGACGGCCGCCTGATCGACACAGGGCGCGTCGAGGAGTACCCGGCGCGCGAGGCGATCGAGCGCCTCGCGAGCTGGACGGCACCGGTCCGCGGGGAGCTCGGCATCGAGTGGACGTTCCCCGAGCGCAACGGCGCCCAGCGCCAGCGCGCGATGATCGAGGCGGGCGCCGACCGCCGGGAGGTCTTCGCGGCGACGGTGGCGGAGACCAGACAAACCTACGCACCGGAGGTGACCGTATGAGTACACAGGAGGCCCCGCAGGGGGAGACCACGGAGTTCGAGGGGGAGCGGCCAAGCGAGGGGCAGCCGAGCACGGCAGGGCAGCCCGGCGGGACCGGCGGCCCGGAGCAGCCGAGCGAGGAAGAGCTGCGCGCCGCCTACGAAGCTGAACTGAGCCGCCTCACGAGCGCCGACATGGTGCTCCAGGCGACCGTCTCGCTGCTCAACATCGGTGCCCGCCGCCTCGGGCTCGTAGGCGGGCCGGAGGGCTCGGGAGCCCAGCAGTCCCCGGAGCGCGACCTCGAGCAGGTGCGCGACGCGATCGACGCCGTGCGCGGCCTGATGCCGGTGATCGAGCGCCGCGCCCCCCAGGAAGCGCGCGCGCTGCGCGAGGCGCTCTCCCAGCTGCAGATGGCCTACGCCCGCGAGGCCCAGGCGGCAGCCCCCGCGCAGGCGCAAACCAACGCGCCCGAGAGTCCTCCGGCCGACCCACCTCCGGGGGGCAAACCCGCTGCCAAGCCCGGACCTGGGCCCGCAGAGTCCAGTGGCCGACTGTGGGTGCCGGGACGCTGAACGCTTCTCGCCGCACGGCACGATAGACTGCGCCCCGCTTTTCCGCCGGGTGGGCGCCCATGCAGGGCGGCCCGGGTGGGACGGTGGACAACAGTGCGCGCGATCCTCGCGCGGCACGCCAACTGACCGCGGAGGATTTCTTGAGTAGCTTCCTGACGAACCACGGGGTCGTCGTCGCCCTCGTCTGCGCCGCGTGCGCTGTCGCGTACGGCCTTCTGACCACGCGCGCCCTGCTCGCGCTCTCGCCGGGCAACGAGAAGATGCAGAGCATCTCGGGCGCTGTCCAGCAGGGCGCGCGCGCCTACCTGAACCGCCAGTACACGACGATCGCCGTCGTCGGCGTCGTGCTGTTCGTGGCGCTGATCTTCGTGCAGAACATCGCGGTGGCGTGCGGCTTCGCGATCGGCGGCCTGCTGTCCGGCTCGACTGGGTACATCGGCATGAACGTCTCGGTCCGCTCGAACGCCCGCGTCGCGGAGGCCGCGCGCGGCGGCGTCACGCCGGCGCTGCGGGTCGCCTTCCGCGGCGGCGCGATCACCGGCCTGCTGGTCGTCGGACTGGCGCTGATCGGCGTGGCGGGCTACTACGGCGCGCTGACCTCGTTCTTCAACGACAGCCCCAAGACGGCGGTCAACGCCCTGATCGGCCTCGGCTTCGGCGGCTCGCTGATCTCGGTCTTCGCGCGTCTGGGCGGCGGCATCTTCACGAAGGCGGCCGACGTCGGCGCCGACCTCGTGGGCAAGGTCGAGGCGGGCATTCCCGAGGACGACCCGCGCAACCCCGCGACGATCGCCGACAACGTCGGCGACAACGTGGGCGACTGCGCCGGCATGGCTGCGGACCTGTTCGAGACCTACGCGGTCACGGCGGTGGCGGTCATCCTGCTGGGCGTCCTCACGTTCAACCAGTCCACCCAGGTGGCGCTGTACCCGCTGGTGATCGGCGGCGCGGCGATCATCGCCTCGATCATTGGCACGTTCGCGGTGCGCACCACCACCGGCAACGTCGAGCGCGCGCTGCTGCAGGGACTGGTCGTCTCGGGCGTGCTCGCGGCAGCGGCGTTCGCGCCGATCACCTACTGGCTGATGCGCAACCTCACCTTCCTGAACGGCTCGGAAGGCGCGCCCAAATGGAGCCACCTGTACCTGTGTTCGCTGATCGGCATCGCCGTGACGGCGCTGCTGTTCGGAATAACCGAATATTACACCTCGACGCGCTTCTCCCCCGTGAAGAAGACCGCCAAAGCGTCGATCACCGGCCACGCGACGAACATCATCCAGGGCTTCGGCTCGGGCCTGCAGGCCACGGCGCTGCCGGCGCTTGTGATCGTGCTCGGCATCCTCGGCGCATGGAAGCTCGCGGGCGGGGGGGTCACCGGCATCTACGGCATCGGCGTGGCCGTCATGGGCCTGCTCTCGCTGACGGGGCTGATCGTCGCGCTCGACGCCTTCGGCCCGATCACCGACAACGCCGGCGGCATCGCCGAGATGGCCGACCTCCCCGAGGACGTGCGCAAGGTCACAGACCGCCTCGACGCGGTCGGCAACACCACGAAGGCCGTCACCAAGGGCTACGCGATCGGCTCCGCGGTGCTCGCCGCGATCGTGCTGTTCGCCGGCTTTCAGAAAGAACTCGAAAACAAGCTCGAACACGCGGTCTCCTTCGGCATCAACGAACCGCCGGTGCTGATCGGCCTGCTGCTGGGCGGCCTGATGGTGTGCCTGTTCGCATCGCTCTCGATCGAGGCGGTCGGCCGCGCCGGCGGCGCCGTCGTCGAGGAGGTGCGCCGCCAGTTCCGCGAGCACCCGGGCATCATGGACTACACCGAAGAGCCCGACTACGCGACCTGCGTGGACATCGTCACCCGCACCGCCCAGCGCGAGATGATCCTGCCCTCGCTGCTGCCGATCGGACTGACGCTGATCGTCGGGCTGATCGACACGCAGGCGCTCGGCGGCCTGTTGATCGGGGTGATCGTGGTGGGCTTCTTCTTCGCGGTGCTGATGACCGCCGGCGGCGGCGCCTGGGACAACGCCAAGAAGCTGATCGAGGACGGCGCGTTCGGCGGCAAGGGCTCCGACGCGCACGCCGCCTCGGTCACCGGCGACACCGTCGGGGACCCCTTCAAGGACACCGCCGGACCCGCGATCAACCCGATGATCAAGGTCGCCAACATCGTCGCGATCCTGATCATTCCGCTGATCACCTGAGCATCTCGAAGCCCGGCGCGGGAGTTGCCGCGGGGCAGGTGGGTTTCAGTTCATAACCTCAAGTGGAGGCACACCGCGCGGACGTGGGGCACGGAAGCCCCACGCGCAGACGCCCGTTGACCAACAGCGCCGCGCGGACGATCCCCCATGAAAGATATCCCGCACCCCACCACCTGTTTGGGGCCTATCCCTCTAGGCTCGTACGCCTGGATACGGCCGATGGCCTTCGGGCCGATGGCCTTCGCGAGGCTTTGTCCTCGGCCTCGACGTGGGCCCACCACGCCTTCGGCCTTGCGTCCGCGCCTCGCTCGACCCTCGACCGCCCCACCGATCGGTGATCCTCGGGATCTCCGATCGGCCAGCACGCCCTATCGGGATAGGCCCCCAAACGGTCGGCCGCCGGGGACGCCGTGAGCACGACCCCCGACGGCTCGGACTGGGAGTGGCTGGAACCGGAGGCCTCCCGGGGCCCGGCGCGCGAGCGCCTCGGCGCGGAGCTCTCCGCCTGGTCGCTGGCGACGCTCAGCCGCACGATCGGCTCCCCGATCCTCTTCGGGATCGTCTACACCTCGCTCGCCTCGGCCGTCTTCTTCTCGCTGGGGGTCGTCGTCAACCACGCGCTCGGGCTCACCCCGCTCGTCTTCCTGCTCGCCGCGGCGATGTTCGGGCTCACCGCGGCGACCTACGTCGAGGGCGCCTCGCTGCACCAGGAGCCCGGCGGCTCCACCGTGTTCGCCCGCTACGCCTTCAACGAGCTCGTCTCGTTCGTCGCCGGCTGGGCGATCCTCCTCGACTACATCATCCTGATCGCGGTCTGCGCCTACTCCGCGACGCAGTACCTCAAGGTCTTCTGGGCGCCGCTGGGCAACCGCAACGAGGCGCTCGTGGTGGCGTTCGCGATCATCGCCTTCGTCGTGCTCTCCAACATCCGCGGGCTCTCCTCCCGCCGCGCACTGCGCATCGGCGTGCTCGTCGTCGGAGCGCTCGCACTCGAGTTGCTGGTGATCGGGCTCGGCCTCGTCCTCTACTTCAACCCCCACACCCTTACCGCCTCGATCCACCTCGGGAGCGCCCCGACGTGGTCGGGGCTGATCTTCGCGCTCACGATCACCACGATGGCGTTCACCTCGGTCGAGTACGCCTCCGGCCTCGCCGGGGAGGTGCGGGCCAGCCGCCGCGCGCTGCGCCGGCTGCTGGCGAGCGGCATCGTGATCCTGGTCCTCGCCTACGTCGGCGTGGCGCTCGTCGCTGTAACCGCCTTCCCGATTCACGGTACCCACTCGGCTCTCGGCCAGCGCTACCTGGACGACCCCGTGATCGGGATCGTCAGCCGCCTGCGTCCCCACGCGCTCGAGCAGACGTTGCGCTACGCGATGGGAGCCGTCGTCGCCGTCACTCTGATCGCTGCCGCCAACTCCGCGATGCTCGGGCTCTCGCGGCTGGCCTACTCGCTCTCCACCAACCGCCAGATCCCCTCCGGTCTCGGGCGCCTGCACCCCCGGCGCTCCACGCCCTACGTGCTGATCCTGCTCGCCGGGGGGCTCGCCGCCGTGCTCGTGGTGCCCGAGAACCTCGACTTCCTCGTCGGCATCTACGCGTTCGGCGCCGTGCTCTCCTTCACGATCGCCCACCTCTCGGTGGTGCGCCTGCGCTACCGCGAGCCTGACGGCCGCCGGCCGTTTCGTGTGCCCCTCTCGGTGCGCTTGCGCGGCGGGGACCTGCCCGTGCTCGCCGTGCTCGGGGCGCTGCTCTCCGCGGCCGGGTGGGTCGCGCTGATGGTCGTCCACCACGCCGCCCGCTACGTCGGCCTCGGGTGGATGGCCGCCGGCCTCGTGCTCTACCTGGTGTACCGTCGCCTCGACGAAAGCTCCCCCCTGCAGCGGGTCACCGTCGCGCCCGAGATGCTCCGCCCCGAGCAGCCACGCGAACGCGACTACGGCTCGATCCTCGTGCCCGTCCAGGGTGGCGCGCTCGACGACGACATCGTGCAGACCGCCGCGCTGCTGGTCGCCGGCGAGCCGACCGACGAGGCCGCCGTCGACACTGTCACGATCGAGGCCGTGTGGATCTTCGAGATCCCCCTGGCGCTCACGCTCGACGCGCGCCTCCCGGAGGAGCACATCCGCCGCGCCCGCCGCGCGCTGGCGCGCGCCAAGGCTGTCGGCGAGGAGTACACCGGCGTGCACGTCGCCACCGCCACCGTCCGCGCCCGGGCCGCCGGCCACGCGATCGTCGAGGAGGCCCGCCGCCGGGGAGTCGAGGCGATCGTGCTCGGCGCCGCCGAGCCCTCCCGCGTGCGCGGCGGCGCCCGCCTCGGCGGCCACGGGGGGCCGCTGGAGAGTTTGGCCGGAGACCTCGTGCGCTACGTCGTCGCCCGGGCCCCCTGCCGCGTGATCGTCACCGCGCCCCCGACCCGCGAGGCGCCCGCAGTCAACGGCCCCCCGCCACAACCCGCCGGCGCTGGCATCGTCTGAGGGGATGCCCTAACCTGCGACCCATGTTCGTCTTGATCGTGGGCGCTGGGCGCGTCGGCTCGGCCGTCGCCAAGTCCGCGCTGGCAGCCGGCCACGAGGTCTCGGTGCTCGACGAGGACCCCCTCTCCCACGAGCGCCTCAACGCCGGGCAGCCCACCTCCTGGGAGGATGCCGGTGGGCTGTTCACGATCGGCACCGCCCTGGAGGTTGACGCCCTCGTGCAGGCCGGCGTGGAGCGCGCCGACGTGTTCATCGCCTCCACCAACGGCGACAACACCAACCTGATCATCGCCCAGATCGCCCAGAAGCGCTTCGCGGTGCCCAAGGTGCTCGCCCGCGTGATGGACCCCGCGCGCGCGGGGTGGTACGGCGAGCAGGGCCTGCACACGATCTCCCCCACCCAGCACGCCATCGAGATGTTCGAGCGCGCCCTCACCGTCGAGCACGTCGGTTAGCTCCAGCCCATGTACGCGATCATTGTCGGAGCGGGTAAGGTCGGGCGCAACCTCGCCCGCGAGCTGATCGCCAAGGGGCAGGAGATCACGCTGATCGAGTCCGCCCGCCCCCGGTACCTCTCGATCGAGGAGGAGTTCGAGCACGCCGCCCAGTACGGCGACGCCACTGAGCTGTGGGTGCTCGAGCGCGCCGGAATCCAGCGCGCGGACCTCGTGATAGCCGTCACCGGGGACGACGAGGACAACATGCTCGTCTGCCAGGTCGCCAAGGAGAAGTACCTCTGCGACCGCATCATCGCCCGCGTCAACAACCCCCGCAACCACGAGCACTTCAAGCTGCTGGGGATCCAGCCCGCCGTCTCCGCGACCGACCTGATCCTGCGCCTGATCGAGCACGAGGTGCCCCGCTACGGCCTTGTGCACCTGCTCGCCCTCGAAGAGGAGCGCCTGGAGATCATCGAGCTGGAGGTCGGCGCCGGCGCGCCCGCCGTCGGCGAGCGCGTCGTGGACATCCACCTCCCCGAAGGCTCGCTGATCATCTCCGTGCTGCGCGGCGGCTCGGGCTTCGTCCCCAAGGCCGACACCGTGATCGAGGCCGGCGACGAGGTCCTGCTCGTGCTCGACCCCGGCCTGGAGGACGCGATCACCGGGTTCTTCGCGGCCAACGGGGCCCTGCCGCAGGGGTAGGACCGGGCAGACCCGGGGCTCCGTGAACCCGTACCCATCTTCTATCCTCTTGCGTTCGATCCGGGATGGTGTAATTGGTAACACGCGTGCCTCTGGAGCACGAATTTGGGGTTCGAGTCCCTGTCCCGGAGTTCGCTTGCGC
>CAVRYX010000002.1:0-102558 GCA_963725535.1 uncultured Solirubrobacterales bacterium | reverse complement strand
CGTCTCCCGCAGACGGCGCGCGGCGAGCTCGTAGTCGTAGTCAACGTAGAGACTATTGCCGCACTGCGGGCGGTACGCCCCCGCCCTCGGCGAGTGGGGTGCGCACATCGCATTTGCGGCACACCAGCTCGGTCGCGCAGGAGCGGGTCCGCTGGCAGTCCCCGGCGTGGTCTCGTGCAGTGGTCATCCGCTTCTGCCTCACATGATGGCAGAGCTGGAGGTCGCCGGAATGGTCATATTCAGTGAATCTCCGCGGACTCGGCGAGCGCCGGGGCCGTTGCGCTCTCGGAGCTGTTTCTCTCCGGCCGCGGCCACGGCGGCTCGACGCCCGGCTCGGCGAGGCCCGACGCCTGCCACAGCTCCTCGCCGACGTGGGGGGCGAACGGCATCAGCACCCGCGCCATCAGCCCCAGCGCCTCGCGCAGCGCCTCGTGGTCCTCGCGGCACAACGCGCCGCTGTGCGCCACCACGCGCTTCTCGTAGTCCTTGATGCGGTCCAGCAGGCGGATCGTGTTGCGCACTGCGCTGTGCATCTCGAGGGCCGCGAGCTCCTCGGTGATCTTCTCAACGGCGGTCTCGCACCATTTCTCGAGGCGCCTGCGCAGGTGCTCGGTGCGTCGCGGGTCGAGCTCCTCGGAGTCCTCCACGTGCTGGGCGAAGCGGGTCTGGGAGTACTGCCACAGGTTGTGCAGGAACCGGTGGCAGAACTGCACCGCGGAGTCGCTCCAGTTCAGCGACTTCTGCGGGCGAGCGGCCCACAGCACCGCCATCCGCACGGTGTCCGCGCCGAAGGACTCGATCAGCTCATCGGGGTCCACGACGTTGCCGAGGTGCTTGCTCATCTTGCGCCCGTCGCGGATCACCATCTCGTGCATCAGCGCCCCCGCGAACGGCTCGCCGTCGGCGAGGAACGCGAGCGGGCCCAGGTCGCGCAGCGCCTTCGTCGTGATCCGCTGGTCGAACATGAAGTTGCCGCTGTCCGACCCCGCCACGAGCCGCTCGGAGGGCAGCCACGCGCGCAGGTCCGCCAGCGCGAGGATCTCCTCTAGCGGACGCTCGCGCTCCGCGGCGGGCACGCACGCTGGGATCCACAGCCACAGCGCGTCGAAGTGGCAGTCCAGCGTGTCCGTCTCGCGCTTTGCGGGCTCCCCGCAGCGGGGGCAGGTCGTGTTCACGAAGTCCTCGCGCTCGGCCAGCGGGTTGCCGGCGCCGGTGGGTTTCAGGTCGCGCGGCAACTGCACCGGCAGCTGCTCCTTGGGCACGGGCACCGCTCCGCAGCGCTCGCAGTACACGATCGGGATCGGCGTCCCCCACGAGCGCTGGCGGGAGATCGAGAAGTCGTTCGCCTTGTACCGCTTTGCTTTGCGTGTGCGCCCTATATATAGGGCCTCTTTTTTCTCTCCGCTCCCCTCCGGCAGACCCGGCACCCGCTGGGCGATCAGCTCGTCGGTGCGGTCGTGCTCGGGGATCCCGAGCACCGCGGTGGCGCCGAAGCGCTCGTCCACGGCGGGGGACACGAGCAACGGCAGGGGGGGGCCGCCGGGCAGCGACACGGTGCACCCGGTGTCCACCAGCGCGACCGTCTCCGCGCCCCGCGAGCTGCGCTCCCACCCGCCCTGGCGCATCTCCTCCAACTGCTCCTCCACCGCGGCCTGCGCCGTCCAGCGCTCGACCTCGGGGTGCTTGGGGCTCATCAGCACGAACCGCGCGCTCTCCAGCGCCTCGGCGTGGGGGGTGAACACGGTCAACTCGCGGCCGTCGGGCGCTGTGGCCTCGAGCTCGATGCCGTCCACGCGGCCGAGCACGAACCGCTGGGAGGCGAGCGAAGTCTCGTCCCATTTCTGCAACTCCTCCAGGCGGCGGTCGTTCTCCTCCAGGTAGGCGCTGACGCGCAGGTACCACTGCGGGCGCTGCACCAGGCGCACGGGGTTGTGGCAGCGCCAGCACGTGCCGTCCTCGACCTGGATCGTCGCGAGCGTCGTCTGGCATGTCTCGCACCAGTCCACGCTGGCGCTGCCGTGGTAGATCAGCCCGGCCTCGAGCAGCGTCAGGAACAACCACTGCGACCACCTGTACATGACCGGGTCGGAGCTCATGAACGTGCGCTCCCACCCGAAGGAGAACCCGAGCCGTTTGAGCTGGCCGGTCATGTGCTCCGCACACCGCGCCACCCACTCGCTCGGGGACTCCCCGTTGGCGATCGCCCCCAGCTCCGCGGGCAGCCCGAACGCGTCGAAGCCGAACGCGAACAGCACCGGCTCTCCTCGTGCGCGCTGGAAGCGCGCGTACGCGTCTCCGATCGCGTAGCTGCGCACGTGGCCGATGTGCACGTTGCCGGAGGTGAACGGCGCCGACGCCTTGATGTATATACCTGTCTGTCCCGCCGCCACCGCGGGCGTGCGGAAGGCGTCCCGCGCCTCCCACTCGCGCTGGCGGCGCTGCTCGATCGCGCGGGGGTCGTAGCCGGCCGGCCGCTCCCCGGCCGGCCCCCCGCCGTGCTCCGCAGGTGTTCCATTGTTCACACGGGCGAGGATATACGTGCTGCCCGCCGAGCCCTGGAGGTGCACATGCCTCCGGGTGCGCGCGCGACCTCCCACGCAACTCGTTGGCACCCAGTCGGGCCGTTTGGGCTTGCCCTGGTCTCGCCGCGCGAACTCCCACGCGACCTTCGGTGCCCTGTCGGGCTGTTTGAACTTGCCCGGTCTCGCTACGTGAGCTCCAATGCGGCCTTCGGCGCCCAGCCGGGCTGTTTGGGCTCACCCTGGTCCCGCCATGCGAACGCCAACGCAACCCGTTGGCACCCAGTCGGGCTGTTTGAACTCGCCCTGGGGTCGCCGTGCGAACTCCAACTCCTCCCAAATGCCTCTCAGTACTCATCCGCTCGGGCTGCAATGATGCAGCGATGGAGATCGAGATCGGACGCGGCAAGAAAGGTCGTCGGGCGTACGGCTTCGATGACATCGCGATCGTGCCCTCGCGGCGCACGCGCGACCCTGACGACGTGGACATTTCCTGGAAGCTCGGTCCCTACCAGTTCGAGCTGCCGATGATGGCCTCCGCGATGGACGGGGTGGTCTCGCCCACCACCGCCGGCATCATCGGGCGCCTCGGCGGCCTCGCGGTGCTGAACCTGGAGGGCGTCTTCACCCGCTACGAGGACGCCGACGCCCAGCTGCAGCGGATCGCCGCGCTACCCCGGGAGACCGCCACGCGGGAGATGCAGGAGATCTACCGGGAGCCGGTCAAGCCTGAGCTGATCGCCCAGCGCATCGAGGAAATCAAGCAGCACCGGGTGGTCGTCGCCGCTTCGCTGACTCCCCAGCGGGTGCTGCGCTACCACGAGCTCGCGCTGGAGGCCGGCTTGGACGTGCTCGTGATCCAGGGCACCGTCGTCTCCGGCGAACACGTTTCCACCGTCTCTGAGCCGCTCAACCTCAAGGAGTTCATCCCCTCGCTGGACGTGCCCGTGGTCGTCGGCGGCTGCGCCTCCTACCACACCGGTCTTCACCTGATGCGCACCGGCGCCGCCGGCGTGCTCGTCGGGGTCGGGCCGGGCGCGGCCTGCACCACGCGCGGGGTGCTCGGCATCGGGGTGCCGCAGGCCACGGCGATCGCGGACGTCGCGCACGCGCGCTCCACGCACATGCTCGAGACCGGCGACTACGCGATGGTGATCGCCGACGGTGGGATGCGCAACGGCGGGGACGTCTCCAAGGCCGTCGCGCTCGGCGCCGACGCCGTGATGATCGGCTCGCCGCTCGCCCGCGCCCACGAAGCGCCCGGGCACGGTTTCCACTGGGGCATGGCCACCTTCCACCCCACGCTCCCGCGCGGCGCGCGCGTCGCGACCGTGCAGAACGGCACGCTCGAGGAGATCCTTGTCGGACCCGCGCGCGAGAACGACGGCACCTTCAACCTCTTCGGCGGCCTGCGCACCTCGATGGCCACCTGCGGGCACAAGGACCTCGCCGAGTTCAACCGCGCGGAGGTCGTCGTTGCCCCTGCACTGCAAACGGAGGGCAAGGCGCTCCAGCGTGACCAAGGCGTGGGTATGGGCGCCGTCAACGGGAAGGCTGCCGTCCTCGTCAATGAGTGATCCCGCGGCCTCGGTGTTGGCGCCCGTCGCCGATGGGCCGCCCGCCGTGTCCGAGTCTGCCCCCGCAGCCACCGCCTCGCCTACGGACGCGTCCACCGTCGAGCGGCGCCCCACTGAGCGCGGGGCCGCCAAACGCGGAGATACAACGCCCTCGGCGACTGACACGGTGGTGGTCATCGACTACGGCGGCCAGTACTCCCAGCTGATCGCGCGCAGGGTACGCGAGTGCGGGGTCTTCTCGGAGCTGCTGCCCCACCACGTACCGCTCGCGGAGATCGCGGCACGGCGCCCCCGCGGAATCATCCTCTCGGGGGGGCCCGCGTCGGTGTACGCGCCGGACGCTCCGCGCCTGGAGCTTGGCCTGCTGGAGCTCGGGGTCCCGGTGCTCGGCATCTGTTACGGGATGCAGCTGCTCGTGCACTCCCTCGGCGGGCGCGTCGAGCAGGCGGAGGTGGGGGAATTCGGGCGCTCGGACCTCACGGTGGACGAGCCTGGGGTGCTGCTTCGGGATACCCCCCGCGAGCAGACCTGCTGGATGTCCCACCGCGACACGGTCTTCGCCCCGCCCGTCGGCTTCGCCGCGCTGGCGCACACCTCCACCTCCCCGGTGGCTGCGGTAGAGAACATCGAACGGGGCCTGTTTGGCATCCAGTTCCACCCCGAGGTGGTCCACACCCCCTACGGCCAGGCGATCCTCAGCCGCTTCCTCACCGAGGTCTGCGCCTGCGAGCCGACGTGGTCGGCGGCCTCGATCGTGGAGGAGCAAGTCGCGCGCATCCGCGCGCAGGTGGGGGAGGGGAGGGTGATCTGCGGGCTCTCCGGCGGCGTTGACTCCTCGGTCGCCGCCCTGCTCGTGCACCGCGCGGTGGGCAACCAGCTGACCTGCGTGTTCGTCGACCACGGCCTGATGCGCAAGGACGAGGGCGAGCAGGTTGTCGCGACGTTCCGCGACACCTTCCGGGTGCCGCTCGTCGCGGTGGACGCCGAGGAGCGGTTTCTGCGCAGACTGCGGGGGGTCACCGAGCCCGAGGCCAAGCGCAAGGCGATCGGGGCCGAGTTCATCCGCGTCTTCGAGGAGGAGGCCGCGCGGCTCGATGGGGCGTCCTACCTGGTGCAGGGCACGCTCTACTCCGACGTGATCGAGTCCGGCGGGGGCACCGGGGCGGCGACGATCAAGTCCCACCACAACGTCGGGGGCTTGCCCGACGACCTGCGCTTCGAGCTGGTGGAGCCCCTGCGGGCGCTGTTCAAGGATGAGGTGCGCGCGGTCGGCGCGGAGCTCGGCCTGCCCGAGCGCCTGGTCTGGCGCCAGCCCTTCCCCGGCCCGGGCCTCGCGATCCGTGTGGTGGGGGGCGAAGCGACGAAGGAGCGCCTCGACATCTTGCGCGAGGCCGACCACATCCTGCAGGAGGAAATCCGCCGCGCGGGCCTCTACCGCGAGCTCTGGCAGTCCTTCTGCGTGCTTCCCGACGTGCGCACCGTCGGCGTGCAAGGCGACGAGCGCACCTACGGGTACGTAGTCGTGATCCGCGCGGTGACCTCCGACGACGCGATGACCGCGGACTGGGCGCGGCTGCCCTACGACCTGTTGGAGACCATCGCCTCGCGCATGATCGGCGAGCTGCGCGAGGTCAACCGGGTGGTCCTCGACATAACGTCGAAGCCGCCTGGCACCATCGAGTGGGAGTAATCGCCTATCATGCGGCTCTCGCGTCGCGCGACGAGTTCGCGTGGCGCCTTTTTCACGCCATGAAGACCTACGTCGCCAAGCCCACTGACCGCGAGCGCAACTGGCTGCTCGTCGATGCCAACGGCAAGACCCTCGGCCGGCTGGCGACGCAGCTCGCGGACGTGCTGCGGGGCAAGCGCAAGCCTGAGTACACCCCGCACATCGACACGGGGGACTTCGTGGTGGTCATCAACGCGGAGAAGGTCGCGGTGACCGGCAAGAAGCGCACCGACAAGCGCTACTACCGCCACTCGGGCTACCCCGGGGGCCTGCGCTCGCGCTCCTTCGAGGAGATGCTTGCTCGCCGGCCCGAGGAGATCATCAGGATCGCCGTGAAGGGAATGATGCCCCGCAACCGCCTCGCGCGCAAGCAGCTGACGAAGCTCAAGGTGTACGCGGGGCCCGAGCACCCGCACGTCGCGCAGAAGCCCCAGCCGCTGGAGATCGAGGTCTGATGGCCGACGAGCCGACGCCGGGGGAGGAGCCCGTGCAGGAGCCGGCCTCTCCGGAGGAGACGCTCGCGCAGGAGGAGCCGACGCAGCAGGAGCCGGTGACCGAGGAGCCCGCCCTCGCGGAGCCGGTTGCCGAGGAGCTTGTGGAGGCGGCAGCGGAGGAGCTCGTCGAGGAGTTGGTGGAGGCTGCAGTCGAGGAGCTGGTGGAGGAGCTCGAGGAGGCAGTGGCAGAGGAGCTGGTGGAGGAGATAGTGGAGGAGCTGGTGGCCGAGGAGGTCGCCGCCGAGGACCCGGAGCTGGAGGCTCAGGAGGAGCTCGAGGAGGATGAGGACGAGGAGGAGCCCGCTCCCCGCGTGAAGCCCGCCGTGCCGGGTGCTCACCTCGAAGTTGACATCGTCCCCGAGGGCGTGGACCCGCTGGGGCGCGACGTCCCCGAGGACCCCTACGCGATCGACGATGAGGAGGCCGAGGACGCCCAGGAGGAGGCGGAGGAGCAGCTCCCGCAGCCGATCTCCACTGCCGCGATCGACCTCGCCGCGGGCGCCCGCTACCACGCGACGGGCAAGCGCAAGACCGCGATCGCGCGCGTGACGCTGCGGCCCGGCAGCGGGGCCTACCGGATCAACGGGCGCACCCTGGAGGAGCACTTCCCGCGGGTCACTCTGCAGCGCAACATCCGCCAGCCGCTTGAGACGGTCGGCTACGAGGAGCGTATGGACGTGGTCGCGCGCCTGCACGGCGGTGGGATCTCCGCCCAGGCGGGGGCCCTGCGCCACGGGGTCTCCCGGGCGCTGCTGGAGGCCGACCCCAACCTGCGCGGCGAGCTCAAGCGCCGCGGCTTTTTGACTCGCGACTCGCGCGCCAAGGAGCGCAAGAAGGCCGGTCTGAAGAAGGCGCGCAAGCGTCCGCAGTTCTCCAAGCGGTAGTTAGGGCCACGCCGAGGTCCTCTGCGCCGCGCGGTGGCAGCGCCCCGTCACGGGGTATCCTCTCTCCGGCGCCTGGGGCGGCTTCGTCCAGCCGATCGTGGAGAGGGTCAAGTCGTCTGTGCCAGCCGCCGAGTCTCCCGATGTGTTGCCGACCCTTGCGCCTGAGGACCACTTCGTGACCCGCCACCTGTTCGGGACCGACGGTGTACGGGGCGTTGCCGGCGAGCTGCTGACCGCCGAGCTGGCCGTCGGTCTGGGCCGCGCGGCGACTGCGCTCGCCGAGGCTGAGCGTCCCCAGGTACTCATAATCCGCGACACCCGCGAGTCCGGGGAGATGCTCCAGGCCGCGCTCGCCGCCGGGGTCAGCGCCGCCGGCGGGGACGCCCTGCTCGGCGGGGTGCTGCCCACCCCCGCGGCGCCGCTGCTGATCGCCCGTTACGGCTTTGACCTCGCGGCGGTGATCTCCGCCTCGCACAACCCCTACCGCGACAACGGCATCAAGTTCTTTGGTGCCGACGGCTTCAAGCTCTCCGACGAGACCGAGCTCGAGATCGAGCGGGCGTTGGAGGACGCGATGGGCAACGGCACCGGGACGATCGGGCGCGTGCGCGAGCTGCGGGGCACGGGGGAGGACTACCTGCGCGAGCTGCACACCCGCTTCGCCGAGCTCGACCTGCACGGGCTCGACGTGCTGCTCGACTGCGCCCACGGCGCCACCTACCGCGTCGCGCCGGAGATCTTCAGGCGCCTCGGCGCCGAGGTGTCGGTGATCGCCGAGCACCCCGACGGGCGCAACATCAATGCCGGCTGCGGCTCCACCCACGTGGACGAGCTTGCGCGCCAGGTGCTCGCCGGTGGCCACGCCCTAGGCTTCGCCTTCGACGGCGACGGCGACCGCGTGCTCGCTGTTGACGGCGCCGGAGAGGTCGTGGACGGCGACGAGCTGATGGCGCTCGCCGCGCTGCACCTCAAGCGCGCCGGGCGTCTCGCCGGCGGTGGGGTGGTCGTCACGGTGATGACCAACTACGGCTTCCACGCCGCGATGCGGGACGCCGAGATCGACGTCGCCTCCACCAAGGTCGGGGACCGTTACGTGCTGGAGGAGCTCCGCGCGCGTGGTTGGGTGCTCGGGGGGGAGCAGTCCGGGCACATCATCGACACCGCCTTCAACCGCTCCGGCGACGGCATCGCCAGCGCCCTGCTCGCCCTCGAGGCCCTCGCCGGCTCGCCGCTGAGCGAGCGGGACGCGATGCACAAGCTTCCCCAACGGCTCGTCAACGTGCGTGTGCGCGACCGCGGAGCGTTGGAGAGCGCCGACACGGTGACCACCGCCGTGCACGCCGCCGACGAGGCTCTCTCCGGGCGCGGTCGCGTGCTCGTGCGCCCCTCCGGCACCGAGCCGCTCGTGCGCGTGATGGTCGAGGCGCCCACCGACGCGGAGGCCGACGAGGTCTGCGCCAGCCTCGTGGCGCTCGTCGAGCGCGAGCTGGCCTGAGCGGCCTCGCGCGCCGCCATAGCTTCCCACCCCACGGGGCCTCTCCCGTAATGCGTCTCTCCCGGTAAGCCGGTTCACACAGGTGGGGCCTGCGGACATCTGTTCTAGCCCCTCGCGTGCCGGTGGTATCTTCGAAAGCGACCTCCACCCGGAGACGAGAGTCGGTGCGGCGCCAGGAGCCCCCCGGCTCCCCACCGTTCGCGAAAGGACCCGATCGCCTGTGTGTGGAATCGTTGGCTACGTCGGTAGGCGGGAAGGCGGGGCTCCAGTCAAGGAGCTGCTGCTCGCCGGCCTGCGCAAGCTCGAGTACCGCGGCTACGACAGCGCCGGCATCTCCGTGATCGTCAACGAGCGCATCGAGGCTGTGCGCGCCGTGGGCAACCTGCGCGCGCTTGAAGCCAAGCTGGGCGAGGGCGGGCGGGGCAGGGTCGATGGCGAGGAGGCTGTGCAGGCGCCTGTGGCGACCCTCACGCGGCCCTCCACCACAGGCATCGCCCACACCCGCTGGGCCACCCACGGGCGTGTGAGCGAGGAGAACGCCCACCCCCACTTCGACACGGAGGACCGCATCCACGTGGTCGTCAACGGGATCGTCGAGAACTACATGACCCTGCGCGAGCGCCTCCGTGCAGAGGGCTGCGCCTTCACCTCCGAGACCGACGCCGAGGTGATCGCCCACCTGATCGCCCACCACTACGCGGGGGACCTTGCCGCTGCCGTGCGCGCCGCCTACGCCGAGCTCGAGGGCCACTTCGCGTTCGTGGCGATGAGCCTCGACGAGCCCGAAACGTTGGTGGGGGCCCGCCGCGAGTGTCCGCTCGTGGTTGGCCGCGGCGAGGGCGAGCAGTTCGTCGCCTCCGCCGTGCCCGCCTTCCTGGCGCAGACCCGCACTGTGCAGTACATCGAAAACGGCGAGCTCGTCGTCCTGGAGCCCGACGGCGTCACCGTCATGACGCCCGACGGTGTGGAGGTGCAGCGCGCGACCGAGACCGTGGACTGGGACGAGGAGGCCGCCGAGAAGGGCGGCTTCGAGACGTTCATGCTCAAGGAGATCCACGAACAGGCCGACGCCGTCGCTGAGACGATCGCCGACCGCACCGCCCGCGGGGACGGCGTGGAACTCGACGAGCCGGGGGCGCTCGACGAGTCGCTGCTCGCCGGCGTCGAGCGGATCGTGATGGTGGCCTGCGGCACCGCCTACCACGCCGGCCTGATCGGCCGCTACGTGATCGAGGAGTGGGCGCGCGTGCCCGTCGAGATCGACGTCGCCTCGGAGTACCGCTACCGCAACCCCGTCCTCGGGCCGGGCGACCTCGTGATCGGGATCTCCCAGTCCGGTGAGACGGCAGACACCCTCGCGGCGATGCGCCTGGCCCGCGAGCGCGGCGCCACCGTGTTAGCGATCACCAACGTGATGGGCTCCCAGGCGACCCGCGAGGCCGACGGCGTGCTCTTCACCCGGGCGGGGCTCGAGGTCGGCGTGGCGGCCACCAAGACGTTCGTCTGTCAGATCGCCGTCCTCTACCTGCTCGCCCTACGCCTCGCCGAGCTCCGCGGCACGCTGCCGGCGGGCCGCCTCGCCGAACTGGTCGCGGACGTCAAGCGCCTGCCCCACTGCATCGCCGAGGTCACCGGCCCCGACGACGGCTCCGGCGGCGTCGTTCCTGAGGTCAGGCGCGTCGCCGCCGAGCACTGGCAGAGCGAGTTCTTCCTCTACATCGGCCGCCACGTCGGGCTGCCCGTTGCGCTCGAGGGCGCGCTGAAGCTCAAGGAGATCTCCTACATCGCCACCGACGCCTACGCCGCCGGGGAGATGAAGCACGGCCCGATCGCCCTCCTCGACGACTCGACCCCCGTCGTCTGCGTCGCCACCGACTCCCCGGTGCTGGAGAAGGTTGCCTCCAACATCCAGGAGGTTCGCGCTCGCGGCGCCCACGTGATCGCGGTCACCACCGCCGGCTCCGAGCAGATCCTCGGGCACGTCGACGCCGCCATCCCCGTGCCCGCTGTCGACTGGATGCTCCAGCCGATCCTCGCAGTGATCCCGCTGCAGCTTTTGGCCTACGAGATCGCCCGCCACCGCGACCTCGACGTCGATCAGCCGCGCAACCTGGCTAAGACCGTCACGGTCGAGTAGACCCCCGCGCCACTAGGATCGGGCTCATGGGAGCCCTCCCCGAGTGGTGCCTGTCGCTGCCCGACGCCGAGACGATGCGCGCGATCGACCGCTGGGCGATTGAGGATGAGGGTGTTCCCTCGCTCGATCTGATGGAGCGCGCTGGGGAAGGTGTCGCGCGCGCCTTGGAGGAGCTGGCGCCCGACGGCCCCGTCGCCGTCGTCTGTGGCAAGGGCAACAACGGCGGGGATGGGCTGGTCGCCGCGCGCCTGCTGCGCGCGGCCGGCAGGGAGGTTCTCGTCCTCACCGCCGGCCCCCCCGAAGAGCTGGGGGGCGATGCGCGCGAGAACCTCCTGCGCCTGCCCGGTGCGCCGCCCACGCAGCTGTGCTCTGAGGCAGCCGGCGGTGGTGGTCCGCGGGGGCTCGCCGTGTCCGGGGAGACATCTCTCTCGGCACCCCCTATATATTTGTCCCCGGAAGTAGTGGAGCGCCTCCGCGGATCCGCCGCGATCGTGGACGCGCTGCTCGGCACCGGTTTCACAGGCGAGCCCCGCGGGATCGTGGCGGAAGCGATCGACGCGGTGAACGCCGCTGAGGCGCCCGTGGTGAGCGTGGACGTGCCCAGCGGCGTGGACGCCTCCACGGGAGTCGTCTGCGCGAGGGCTGTGCGCGCGGCTCTTACCGTCACGTTCCACGCCGCCAAGCCGGGTCTCTGGATACACCCGGGCAAGGCTCATGCGGGGGAGGTCCGCACGCTCGACATCGGCATCCCCCGCAGCGCCCCCGCAGCGGCCGAGATCGGTCTGATCGACGCCTCTGTGCTCCGTCTGATTCCCCGCCGCGGGGCGTCGTCCACGAAGTTCTCGAGCGGCCATGTCCTCGTGGCCGGCGGCTCCCGCGGCCTGACCGGCGCACCACGGATGGCCGCGCACGCTGCAATGCGCGCCGGCGCTGGTTACGTCACGGCCTGTATACCCGGCTCTCTGCAGGGGCTGCTCGCCGCCGGCGGGCTCCCCGAGCTGATGACCCGGGGCCTGCCGGACGAGGACGGTTCGCTCAGTGCCGCGGGCGTGGACGCCGTGGTTGAGGCTGCCCAGCGGGGCGGTGCGCTCGCGCTCGGCCCCGGCCTCGGGCGCAGCCCAGGAGCGGCTGCGTTCGCCCGCGAGCTCGCCCGCCGCGCCCCGGTCCCGACCGTGATCGACGCCGACGGCTTGAACGCCCACGCTGGGCGCCTGCCCGAGCTCACTCAGCGCGAGGCCCCGACGGTGCTCACCCCCCATGCGGGCGAGCTCGGCCGGCTGCTGGATCTGCCGAGCGAGGAGATCGAGCGGGAGCGCCTGCGCCACGTGCGCGCCGCCGCGCAGCTCGCGCAAGCTGTTGTGGTGCTCAAGGGCGACGACACCCTGATCGCGGACCCCTCCGGCGCGGTTGCCGTCAGCCCCGGACACAGCCCTGCGCTGGCCACCGCGGGCACCGGGGACGTGCTCACCGGGGTGATCGCCGCCCTGCTCGCCCAGGGCCTCGACTCGTTCGTCGCCGCGGCCGCCGGCGTCTGGCTGCACGCCACCGCGGGGCGCGTCGCCGCGCGCACAGTGGGCGCCGCGGAGGGCGTGATCGCGACCGACGTGATCGCCGCGCTGCCCGCTGCGCGCGCCGGGGCGGGGCAGCCGTGAACGTGGGTCGCGTGTTCGTGCGTGAGGAGAGGACGCGGCCGTGAGCGTCGATCGCGCCGTCGCGCGCGTCAACCTCGCCGCGATCGCGCGCAACTGCCGGCGCCTCGGCGCCGAGCTGCGCGAGGGCGTCCAGCTGTGCGCCGTCGTCAAGGCCGACGGCTACGGCCACGGGATGCTTCAGAGCGCCCGTGCGGCCCTCGCCGGTGGCGCGACGTGGCTCGCGGTCGCGAGCGTTGCCGAGGCGCGGGAGCTCGTCAACGAGGTGTGTCTGACAGAGGAGGGGCCCAGCTCACCGGCCTTCGGCCAGCTGCGCCACCCTCCCGGTCCCCGCCTGCTCGTGCTCGGGCCTCTGCGCCCGCTGGAGGTCGAGGAGGCGGTCTTCCTGGACCTCGAGGTGGTGGCCTGGCGGGAGGACCTCGTCAGCCACGTCGGCGAGCTCGCGAAGGACATGGGCAAGCGCGCCCGCGTGCACGTCAAGCTCGACACCGGGATGGGGCGCTTCGGCGTGCGCGACCCCGCCCGCGCTTGGAGCGTGGTGGCCGCCGCTGCGGCCGATCCGCACGTGGAGCTCGCCGGGGTCATGACCCACTTCGCCACCGCCGACGAGCGCGGGGACGCCTTCTTCGACGAGCAGCTGCGGCGTTTCGGCGAGTGGGCGCAGGCGGTCAAGCGCGAACACCCCGAGGTGCTCGTGCACGCCGCCAACAGCGCCGCGGTGCTGCGCGAGCCCGCCGCCCACTTCGACATGGTGCGCTGCGGCATCGCGATCTACGGCATGGACCCGTTCGGCGAGGACCCGCTCGCGCGCGAGCTGGAGCCGGCGCTTGAGCTGAGCTCCTACGTGGCCGCCGTCAAGCGCTGCGCCGCCGGCGAGAGCACCGGCTACGGCCGCCGCTTCCTCGCCGCTGCCGACACCCACCTCGGCCTGCTCCCGATCGGCTACGGCGACGGCTGGCGGCGGGGGCTCTCGGGTAACGCCGAGGCGCTCATCGCCGGACGCCGCCATCCCCTGGTGGGGACGGTCAGCATGGACTCCGTTGCGTGCGACCTCGGCCCCGACCCGATCGCGCTCGCGCTGCTCGACCAACCCGCTGTGCTGATCGGCGCCGAGGGCGCCGAGCGGATCACCGCCGAGGAGGTTGCGCGGCGCCTGCACACGATCAACTACGAGGTCACCTGCGGGCTGACCGCACGGGTCGCCCGCGTACACCACAGCGACGACGGGGTGGCGCAACTTGCCGGCGAAGGGTGACCCCCTCGAGCTGAGCCGCGCCGCGCTCTCAGGCCGCCCGGCCTGGCTGGTGGGCGGCGCCATCCGCGATCGTCTGCTGGGCAGGGAGACCCGGGACTTCGACGTCGTGCTCGACGGCGACCCCGGCACCGCGGCTCGTGCAATCGCCGGCGCGGCCGGTCGAGCCGCGATCGGCAGGGCCACCGCGTTTGCGCTCTCTGAGGAGTACGGGGGTTGGCGGGTGCTCGCCCGCGACGGCTCCTGGCAGATCGACGTGGAGCAACTGCGCGGCGCCTCGCTCGAGGAGGACCTCGCGCTCCGGGACTTCACCGTCAACGCGATCGCCGAGCCGCTCGGTGAGCCGGGTGCCGGCGGCGGGGTCGGCACCGGCTCAGGGGCGGCGGTCGTCGATCCGCTGGGGGGCGTCGAGGACCTCGCCCGCCGGTGCCTGCGCGTGACTGGTCCCCGGGCGTTCGCCCAGGACCCGCTGCGGGTGCTGCGCCTCGTACGGCTGGCCGTGGAGCTCGACTGCGAGCCCGACGCCTACACCCGTGAGCTCGCGCGTACACACGCCGGCGGGCTGAGCGCCGTCGCCGGCGAGCGCGTGTTCATGGAGCTGTGCCGCGTCCTCAACGCTCCCCGGGCGGTACACGGTCTGGAGCTGATGGGGGAGGTGGGCGCCACGCCCGTCGTGCTCCCCGAGGTCGCAGCGCTGCGGGGCGTCGCGCAGAGTCGCT
This sequence comes from uncultured Solirubrobacterales bacterium, assembly GCA_963725535.1. GTDB lineage: Bacteria > Actinomycetota > Thermoleophilia > Solirubrobacterales > Solirubrobacteraceae > Palsa-744. Next base: position 88,103 of record CAVRYX010000002.1, on the reverse strand, counting down.
TCCACCACCTCGACGTGTACGGGCACACGCTCGAGGTGCTCGCCCAGGCGATCGCACTGCAGCAGGACCCCGCGGCGGTGCTCGCACAGTGGTGTGGCGTGGACTCCGACCAGCCGCGCGGCGGGGCGAGGGGCCGGGAGCACAGCGAGGCGCTCGCCGCCCTGCTCGCGGAGCCGCTGGCCGACGGTCTGACACGCGGGGGCGCGCTGCGCTGGGGGGCGCTGCTGCACGACGCCGCCAAGCCGCTGACGCGCGAGGTGCGACCCGCCGACGGGCGCGTCACCTTCATCGGGCACGACGCCCTCGGGGCAGGGCTCGCGGGCGAAGTGCTCGGCCGGTTGCGGGCGAGTGGGCGGCTGCAGGCGCACGTGGCTGCGCTCGTGCGCCACCACCTGCGGCTGGGCTTTCTCGTGCACGAGCCCCAGCCGCTGGCCCGCCGCAGCGTGTTCGCCTACCTGCGCGCCTGCGAGCCCGTGGAGGTGGACGTCACGCTGCTGTCCGTCGCCGACCGCCTCGCCACCCGCGGAGACCGTGCGCAGGAGTCGATCGACGCCCACCTGCGCCTCGCGCGCACGATGCTCACGGACGCCCTCCGCTGGCGGGCCGAAGGCCCGGGGCAGCCGCTCGTCCGCGGGGACGAGCTCGCGCGCGAGCTCGGCATCCCCGAGGGCCCGCGCCTGGGCGAGCTGTTGGAGGAGCTCGCCGCTGCCCGCTACGCCGGGGAGCTCGCCACTCGCGCGCAGGCGCTCGAGCACGCGCGACGGTTCCTCGCGGGCGCTGGCTAATGTTCTTACAGGGGTATATATCGCCGACTGGACCTGTGGGTGGCAACCAGATGGCAGTTATGAGAGGTCCAGTACCCGCATATAGGGTCACTTGAATGCAAAGGCTCTCGTGGCTCCCGCGGGTCTGCGAGTCCCGACCAACCAGAGGCACTACTGCTGGGCGGGCACCAGCGGAGCCGGCTGGCGGTGGGCCCGGTAGGCGGCGTTCAAGGCCGCGACCGCGAGCTTGTACGACTGTGCCGGGCGGTGGCCGGTGAAGGTGACCGTGAGCGAGCCGGACCCGCCGCGCAGCGGGATCGTCGCGCCGGCCACCGGTCCCTGCGCGGTGCGCGCGTGCCGCGCCCACGCGGGCAGCGTCCAGGTCAGGGCGGTGCCCGGGGCCAGCGCGCTCCTCCAGGCCAGGGTCTCCCCGCGGGCGGTGGAGCGCTCGGTGAAGGAGACGACCCCGCGGTCGGTGGGCGCGGCTGTGACGGTGATGTGCTGGCCCTGCTCAAGCCACGCGGGGCTCGCGCCGCGCAGCAGGGAGACGCCGCCGCCGGGTACTTCGTCCACGAGCAGGTTGCGCAGGAGCGCCACGTAGTCGCCCGCGAAGGTGCCGTGGGGGGCCAGGTCGACGGCCGAAGCGCGGGGCCCGAACGGCGCGATGCCCCACTCCCAGCCCGCGTCGGTGGAGGTGGTGTGGACGAGCTCCGCGTAGAGGCCCGCGACCGCCTCTGACGCGTCCCCGGCGGCGAGCTCGGTCTGAAAGATGCTGAACCCGAGGTAGTCGTGCAGGCTGTGGCCGTCGGCGTAGGAGGGCAGCCCCTGGACCGAATGCGCGCGCGCCCACGCCACCGTGGCTCTGACCGCGGGCGAGGTGGCGGGGAGCACGGGGACGGGGTAGGCCGCGTCGTAGTTGCCCCAGTCCTGCCCGCCGGACGCGTCGAGCACCGGCGGGATGTGCCCCGCGCGGGCGACGGCGGCGGCGAGCGCGTGGTCCAGCGACGCCTCGAAGCGCTCGTCGGTCGCCTGCCAGGCGGTGGCCAGTTCGCTGCGCCCGGCCAGGGTGGCGTCGGCGACCGCCGAGCGCAGCCCGGCGGCGGCCCAGAGGTCATCGCCGGTTATGTGTCCCTGGGCCAGCTCGTCGTCGTGCGGATCGCCCACGGGCAGCAGCCCCAGCGGGTCGGTCGCCGTGACCGCGGAGAGCCAGTCGACCGCGGCGCCGATGCGAGCGAGCTGCGCTGTGGCGTAGGCGGGGTCCTGTGTGAGTTGCGCGTGCTGGTCGAGCGCCCACAACGCCTGACCGAACCCGTCGTACTGGCCGGCGCGGCTGATGAACAGCCCGTCGGGCTGCTGCAGGGTGTCCATGAACGCCAGGTTCTGTGCGGCCTGCGCGTGCAGGCCGGCGAGATCGAGCGCGTCGGTCTCGAGGGCCGCGTCGCGGATCCAGAACGCCTGGTACTGGAGCTTGTTGACGCCCTGCACCCAGCCGGAGGGGGTCCGGTAGCGCGAGGAGAGGATCTCGGTGAGCGCTGCCCGGTAGGTCGCCGACACCTTGGCCTCGGGCACGCTGATCTGCATCGCGCCCGCCTCTTCGGCCGCCCACAGGCGCGCCAGCTCCGCGCGGGCACTCTGCAGCGGCACGCCGTCGAGGGCGCGGTCGGCGCCGGAGCCAGCGGCCGGCGGGTCGAGCGGAATCTGCCAGGTGAGGCTGAGCTGGCCGTGCGCCCGCAGGAGCGCCCTGAACACCCTCGCGTCGTGGGGCGCGGTTAGCGTGCTCGCGTGGGGGGTGCGCAGCGGGCGGCTGGGGGCGGCAGGGCCGCGCGCCAGCAGCAGCCCGGAGCGGTCGAGGTCGCGTCCGGAAGTGCTGTAGCGGAAGGTCGGAGAGAAGGGCTGCCCCGGTTGGTCGTAGAGCCCGGCGGGCTGGCCGGTCGCGGGACGTTCGTAGCGGTACGCGCCGGTCGGCCGGCCGCGCGCGCCGCGGACCTCGGGTCCGCGTGTGTAGGCGACCGCCAGCGCCACCTGAGCCTCCCGCGGGCGGTCAGAGCCGTTCGTGATGCTCACCGTGTCGTACGCGACGGGCCGCCCCGCGACTGCGACGGCAAAGATCGTCTGGGTGTAGCGCACCGGCCCGTCGGCGAGGGTGCTCGACAGCAGCGGCAGGGACGGGTCGGGCAGGGTGCGGGTCGGTTGGTTCCAGGCCGCCAGGCGCCGACCGAAGCGCAGCTCGTACTCCGCCCAGCCGGTGTACAGGTCGCCTTCGGGCGTGATCTCACCCCCGGAGACCATGCCGGGCACGGCGACTTGGTCTGTCGGCGCCGAGAGGAAGCCCGTGAGCGGCGGGGCGGCGACCGCGAGGGTGGGGGAGAGGGCGAGAGCCGCCGTGAGGGCGGCGAGGGGGAGCGGCCACCGACGCGGCCCGTGCGAGCATCCCATGGACAGTGAGATTGTATTGTGGTCCGGTGCCTCGGACGACGCCATGACCGACCCAGACCCCGACTGCATTTTCTGCAAGATCGTCGCTGGCGAGCTGCCCGCCACGGTCGTCGCGCAGGACGAGCTCACGGTCGCCTTCATGGACATCAGCCCCGCCACCCGCGGCCACGCGCTGGTCATCCCCCGTCGCCACACACGCGACCTGCTGAGCGTCGAGGCCGAGGATCTGCGCGCCACGACCGCCGCGGCGCAGCGCCTGGCGGGGCGAATGCGCGAGCGGCTGGGGGCGGAGGGGGTCAACCTGCTCAACTCCTGCGGCGCCGCCGCGTGGCAGACCGTCTTCCACTTCCACCTCCACGTGATCCCGCGCTACGTCGGGGACCCGCTGCGCCTGCCATGGTCCCCTGCCGCGGGAGACCCGCAAGATATCGCGGCCGCTGGGCAGGAACTCGCCCGCGCGTAGCGAACCGCTACATACCTCCTCTCTGAGTGTTCAATGCCCCATATGCGACGCACATCGATCATCGCGCTCCTGGCAGGCGTCAGCCTGACGCTGGCGCTGCCCGCGACCGGCGCGGCGAAGCTCTCCGAAGTGGGGGTGATCCCGGAAACGACGCCCGCCACCACGCCGAGCTGTCCAACCTCGTGCCTGGCGGTGACCCGCACGACCGGCTACCAGGTGAAGGTGGGCAGCACGCGCGGTCTCGTCACGGCGCCCCGCGAAGGAACGGTCGTGGCGTGGACGATCATGCTCGGCAAGCCCAACGCCACCCAGGTCAAGTTCTTCAACACCAACGAGGGCGGGCCCGCCTCGGCCGCGATCGCCGTGCTGGCGCCCGCATCCAAACCGAACCTCGCCTACAGGCTCGTGGCGCAGAGCCCCGTGGTGCCGCTGGAAAAGTACTTCGGCAAGACTGCCCAGTTCCCGCTCGCCAGCACGATCCCAGTCAAGAAGGGCTACGTGATCGCGCTCGCTGTCCCCACCTGGGCGCCCGCGCTCGCGCTGGGCTTCACCAACGAAACCTCCTGGCGGGCGAGCCGACCCCGCAGCCAGTGTTCGAGCACAAGCGCCCAGTCGGTGCAGCAGGTGGGGGCGACCGTGCAGTACTACTGCCTCTACCGCCAGGCCCGCCTGACCTACAGCGCCACGCTGATCTCCACGCCGTAGGGCGTCCGCTGGGCGGCGCTGGCCGATCGGGGAGCGCATCTGGATCATCGATTGGTCTGTGTCCTCGGGCGCTCGAGTGCCAAGCACACTTCGCGGGTGGGTGGGCTTCCAATCCTTGCCTCACTTGCCCAGCGAACGCCCTGGGCGCGTGCGTTTTCCGTAGGATCGCGTGGGTGAGCAGGCGATGATCTCGATCACGAGCAAGTCCCCTTATGCGGTGCTGGCGCTGGCGGAGCTGGGCCGCAGCGCTGGCGAGGGGCCGGTGCCGATCGGCGAGCTCGCGCGCCGGCGGGGGGTGCCGGTGCAGTTCCTGGAGCAGCTGTTCGCGGTGCTGCGCCGCGCGGGGGTGCTCACCTCCCAGCGGGGTGTCAAGGGCGGCTACCGCTTCGCTCGGGACCCTGCGACGGTGAGCGTGCTCGAGGTCGTGGAGCTGCTCGACGGCCCCCTCGGCCGCGACGCCCAGGGCGTCTTCGCCGACGCGGCGGCGGCGGCGCGCACGGTGCTGGAGCGCACGACGATCGCCGACGTGGTCGAGCGCGAGGCGCGGGAAGCGGGCGCGAGTATCTACCACATCTGATTCAGAAACACTGCCGGGACACTGGTTTGGCACGGTTCCTAGCGACCCCGGCGCCCGGACGCGGTGCAAGGAGGCGGTACCCGGTGCCCAGGTAGGGTCGGCCGATGCGAATACACCGCCATGCGTTGCCGGCCGGACTCGCCGTCGGGGCGCTCTTCGCCGCGGCGGTGGCGGGGTGTGGAGGAAGCAGCGCCAGCCCGTCGAACGCCGCGAGCACGTCGCCGAACGCCACGACCGCCACCACGCCGAGCAACCCGCCGAGGGTCCCGCTGAGCACCCCCCAGAGCGCCGTGCGCAGCTACATCGAAGGGGTGAACGCCGTCAACGGGGGGGCCATCTGCAACGCCATGGCCGCAAACCTGGAGCACAAGGTCGTCCAGGAAATCGTGCGCGCCCGGCCTGAAGAAGCCCACTCCTCCTGCGCGCAGGCGTTGACTAAGCTCGTCGCGGCGACCACTACGCCGAGCGAACGCAGCGGGAAGCTGCCGACGTTCCATGTGACGACGACGGGTAGTACGGCCGTGGTCAGGTACGTCGGGACTCGCACGCACCATCACCACACCTTCACGCTCGTCAAACAGGGCCCCGGCTGGTTGATCGCCAAGGTCAACGAAAAGGGGTAGACGCGGTTCCGGCGCCGTGAGCAGATGCTGTGGGTCCGTGGCCGAGTCGTGTTGCCCGAGCGGGGGTCTCGGCCTCGGGAGTACGGCGAGTCGTTGACGCGGCGGGAGCTGGTGGGCGAGTCGGAAACGCTGGAGGCGATCTGCCTGTGCTCGAGCCCCCCGTTTGCAGGAGGGAGCGGCAACTATCATCATCAACCCTTGACAGCCCTTCTTGGCGACGCTAGGTTGTGCCTACAGCCTCGAATCTAGCCAATGATCGCGATGCGCTCGGTGTTCGAGGGGAGGCTGGGATATCTATGGACCACAAGATCAGAGGCGTATAGACCACACAGCGACAACGGAGATAGGAAGCATAGGAGCCGGCATCGGAGCCCCCGCGTTGACGCGGGTGGAGCAGGTTCGGCTGCCGGCTAAACCCCGAGATAATGATCGAGAAAGAAGGAGACGCACACCATGAAGTCCATACTCAAGATCGCGGGGCTCTGCCTCGCGTCCATGCTCGTACTGGGCATGGCCATCGCGAATACCGCTTTGGCGACGCACTGGTTAGTGTGCTTACCAGAAAACACGGGTACTACGACTACGAAGTGGAACAGCAGTCAGTGCACAACAGCAGGTGGCAGTGGCGGCTGGGAATGGAGCGAAATCAAAGGCACGGAACCAGCCAGAGTTGTGAACCAGACGTTGACGTTGAAGGACACCGACGTAAAAGGATCAGAATCGGTAATCCAGTGCGCTGCCGGTAGCGGTGAAGGAGAAGGAGCAGTTGGTCCTGGCGGTAACAGTAGAATCAACACGGCCAAAGTAAAAGAACCAAAAACGGAATGCAAAAGAGTCACGGGAGCCTGTGAAGCTGGTAAAGTTGAAACGGTGGAAGGGATCAATCTGCCATGGCAGACTGAATCATATGAAACTGAAGGCAAGCTTTTATTTTCTCTTTTGAGCACCATCGCTGGCAAGGGAGCTGGCTGGAAGGTTAGATGCAAATCGGCGGGCGTGCCTATCACGGATGAATGTGAAAGTGAATCAGGTAAGTTAGAACATCTGTTAGCACTTAACGTGGCGACAGGTACAGAATTATTAGTGTTAGGTACATTCGAGAGAACCGGTAAGGCGAAATGCACACTGGGCGGAGCGGAAACTGGTGTAGTGGAAGGCAGTGTCGCCGTCTTAGTGGTTGGACGGGGGCTTCGACTATCGAAATAAAGATATCTGAGCGTCCCTGATGTCTGGGTGGGGTCGGTGTCATGCCGGCCCCACCCGGCAAATGTTCACGCTTGTGTGCTGTAGGTGGGAATTTAGTAAACCGATTGCAGTGTGAGGGAGAGGGTGTATGAGGAGACGAGGGCGTAAGGCCGATGGGGTATGGATGGGCGGCATTTGCTCCAGTGTTGCTGGGGAGGTGCATCGAACAGGGTGCATAAATCTTGTGTTGGCTGCTGGAGTGGCGTTTTGCGTGTGGGGGATGTCTGTGACTGCGCTGGCCGCGACCGGGCTATGCCCGAACGCGAAAGTGCGTGTCGGCCCATCGGCGAGCCTGCCCGACTGCCGGGCGTATGAGCTCGTGACGCCGGAAAACCTGGGCCGCACGCAGGACATGACGTTTACCGACTTTGACCAGGCCATTCCCTCCAGCGACGGCGAGCAGATCGCGCTCAGCTCAATCGTGCCGCTCGAACCGAACCAGGGCGCCCCGGCGAGCATCATCGGCGTCCGCGCCGTCTTCTCGCGCAGCTCCACTGGCTGGGCGATGCACTCTGCTGTGGCACCCGGAATGAGCCCGGCTGACAGGCTGAACATGAGTCTCTTCAGCCCCGATCTATCGCAGGTCGCGCTCGAATCTGACACCCTGCTGAATGAGGAAGAATTCTCGTCCGGCATATCATTCGAAGTCGGCCCCTTCGGCGGCCCATATGCGCTTGTGGCGAACGTCCCGAGGGAATTCCCAACGGAATTTCTCGGCGCGAACGCAGGAACCACAGATGTTCCAGCTTTCAGCGATGTGCTGTTCGCCTCGACTGACCATGAGCTTCCCAGCGAGAGCACGGAACGCGCCCTTGCTGAAGAGACCGTTGCAGGCGCTCAGGACCTGTACGACTGGACGGAAGGGCATGTGCGACTCGTCAACGTCACCAGCGAAGGCACGCTGGTCAGTCCGTGCGGCACGAAACTGGGGGAGGGTGATGAGAGCGCGGAAGGAGGTGCGACTGGCGCGATAGCTGCCGATGGATCGAGGATAATCTTCAGGACTAAACGGACCGGAGCGACCTGCCAGGAACCGTCGCGACTGTATATGCGCGTGGATGGCAGGGAAACAATGGAAGTATCGGCGCCACAGGGGGTGACTCTCGAACCGTCGGAACGCCGGGAAGTGTACTACGACGGTGCGACCTCGTACGACTCGAAGGTCTTCTTCAGCACGGAAACCCCGCTCACCGGGGAGACTGTTGAGGAAAAGGAAAAAGGTTTGACGAACAAGTTGTTCGAGTACGACACCGAAGAACCCGAAGGCAACAGGCTCAAGCTTATCGCCAGCGGGCTCATCAAGAGTAACGACAACGAAGGACCGAGTCGGGAACTCGTCGTCTCGGAAGATGGATCAACCGTCTACTATGAGGTCGGATCGGGACTGATCAATATCTATCGCTATGACGTGCAGTCGGGTGAAAACAGTTTTGTTGCTACAACCAAAGTCCCAAAACATCTTTTTGAACCTTCGTACACCACGCCCAACGGCGAGTTTTTGGTGTTCGCAGCTCATGGCGAAGCAGGTGAACTTGAAGGAGAGGGTGTCGCCGGAGAACCACGTGGCGCGTATCACAACGAGCTCTACCGATACGATGCTGTCGAACAGGGCTGTGATATGTGTCTCGTGTGGCGAGGGCACCGCCCCCACAGAAGGCGAAGTGCTCGAGCCAAAAAGCATAAGTGCATCGTTGGAAACCAGCGATGAAATACCCCGTCTGACTTCAATTTCCGCTAATGGCCAGGAGGTGTTTTTTCAGACGACTGCGCGGCTGGTACCACAGGACACGAACAGCACTGAAACTGCAGGAAGTACCGTGAATGGCGCTCCGGGTATGGATGTGTATGAGTGGGAGGCAGACGGGGCCGAAGAAGCGCCAGGTGTCCTCTGCGGTGAGGTCAACGGCTGCACGCACCTGCTCTCCTCTGGTGAAGATGTGGGGCCGGCGGTGTTCCTAGGTGCTAGCAGGGATGGCAGCAACGTATTCTTCGCGACTGCGGCGCAGCTTGTACCGCAGGCCACCCCTGAATTCACCAACATCTACGACGCGCGCGTAGACGGTGGTTTCGCGCCCCCATCCTCCCCGCCTGAATGCGTGAGTTGTCAGGGTGTTGGAAGTCCGTCGCCTCTGTTCGGCGTACCGGCTAGTGAATCGTTTGCGGGGACGGGCAATCCTGGCGCGTCCATCGTGAGGACCAAGCCGAAGCCGAAGAAGCATAAGTCGATGACGAGGAAAAAACGGGCCAAGGCGAATGGTGGACGTGGGAGAAGTCGAGGGTCGCGGGTCATCGCGGTGGGTGGTCGCGCGACCAGAAGGGAGAGTGATCATGGGCATTAGCTTGAAGGCGCTGGTTGTAGGTATGGCGGTGGCGGCGTGTTGCTGTGCAGTGCCCGTGATGGCTGAGGGGTTCGCGCTCGAACCGGGGAGCTTTACGGTGAGCACGTCCATCGAAGAACGGCCCGGCGTGCGCGTAGTCGACGATCAGGCCGGTGCGCACGCGGACCTCACGACGAGCTTCGCGTTCGCGCGGGATGAAGGCGGGGGGGTGGGTGAATTCTTGCGCAACGGCGAAGTCGTATTGCCGATTGGGTTCGCGGGTTATCCGGCGGCGGTGAAGACGTGCACGCCCAGCCAGCTGCAGTTCGAAGAGTGCCCGGTGGACGCTCAGATCGGGATTCTCGAAGCGGCTGTGAGGTTTTCACCCAGCTTCATTGAAACCGACACATTCCCCGTATACAACATGGTGCCGCCGCCGAATAAGACGGCGGTATTCGGGTTCGTCGACGGAGCTATCGTATCTGGAGATATCATCGCGTCTGTCGGTGCCGACTACAGGGTGCACGCACGCTTCACAAATGTAATCACGCTTTTCGAACTCCTGCGCCAGTCGCTGACGGTGTGGGGCGTCCCGGCCGATTCGGTCCACGACGCGGAACGCGGCCAGAAGTTCCACTGCGTACAGATCAATGGAGGGGCAAAGAAGTGCGAAGACGGTGGGATCGCTGCCAACGAAAACCCCGTACCGTTCCTGGTCAACCCGACGCAGTGCACAAGCGAACCGTTGACGGCGGAACTGAGGGGCGTCGAATCGTGGGGGGGCGAAAGGGTGCCGACTGCGCCAGCCTCCATCGGCCCGTTCACCGGCTGCGAATCGCTGAAGTTCGCGCCGACGATAGCGGTGCAGCCCGAACAGACCCAAACGACGACCCCAACGGGCTACGCGGTGGACCTGAACGTCCCCCAGACCGAAGGCGCAGAAGGCCTCGCGACCGCCGACCTGCAGGACGCGGTCATAACGATGCCCTCCGGGGTAGTGCTCTCCCCGTCGGCCGCGAACGGGCTCGTGGCGTGCAGCGAAGCGCAGATCGGGCTCGGCAGCGAAAGCCCGGTGGAATGCCCCAATGCGTCGAAGGTCGGCGAGGTGTCACTCATCACCCCGGCGTTGACGGGCGAACTGAAGGGCGCGCTGTACCTCGGCGGCGAACCGTCGGGGCCAATCACCAAACCCCCGTTCACGGTGTACCTGACACTGGCGGGGCACGGCGTGCTGGTCAAGATCAAGGGTTCGGTGTCCCCGAACCCAGTGACGGGCCAGCTCACGACGACGTTCGAAAAGAACCCGGAGCTCCCGTTCAGCGAACTGAAAGTGCAGCTCAACGGCGGTTCGCGCTCGACGGTCGCGAACCCGAGCGCGTGCGGCGAATACAGCGCCGAAAGCGAACTGACGCCGTGGACGGCGCCGTTCGAGGCGGCGGCGATGCCGTCAAGCTTCCCGTTTGAAATCACGGGCTGCCAGCCCTCGCGGTTCGCCCCGACGGTCGCGGCGGGCACGACGAGCAACCAGGCCGGCGGGTACAGCCCGCTGAGCGTGACGTTCTCACGCACGGACGCCGATCAGGATCTCGGCGGGATCACGATCACGACTCCGCCGGGCCTGTCTGGCAACCTCTCGAAGGTCCCCCTGTGCGGGGAACCCCAGGCCGCGCAGGGCACGTGTCCGGAAGCGAGCCAGATCGGAGAAGTGACCGCGGGCGTGGGACCGGGGCCCGAACCGCTGTTCATCAAAGGCGGCAAGGTGTTCCTGACGGGTCCGTACGACGGCGCGCCGTTCGGGTTGTCGATCGCGGTGTCCGAGAAGGCGGGGCCGTTCGATCTCGGGACGGGGCCGTGCGACTGCGAAGTGGTGCGCGCGACGGTCAAGGTGGACCCGCACACCGCGCAGCTGACGGTCTCCAACAGCGCGCTGCCGACGATCAAGGACGGCATCCCGTTCCAGGTCAAGACGATCAACGTGACGGTCAACCGCCCGGAATTCGTGTTCAACCCGACGAGTTGCGAACCGATGAGCGTCACGGGCACGCTGTCGAGCACCCAGGGGATGAGCGCCGCCGTCGCGCGCCACTTCCAGGTCACCAACTGCGCCGCGCTGGCGTTCAAACCGACCTTCAAGGTCTCCACGTCGGGGCACACATCCCGCAGGGACGGCGCGAGCCTGTCCGTGAGGCTGACCTATCCCAAGACCCCGCAGGGCACCGAGGCGAATATCGCCCGGGTCAAGGTCGAACTGCCCAAGCGGCTGCCCTCCCGGTTGAAGACGCTGCAGAAAGCGTGCGTGGCTGCGACGTTCGAAGCGAACCCCGCGAACTGCCCCGCGACGTCGGTCGTGGGGCACGCCAAGGCGATCACGCCGATCCTCCCGGTCCCACTGGAAGGCCCGGCGTACTTCGTCTCCCACGGCGGTGAAGCGTTCCCGAGCCTGATCGTCGTGCTGCAGGGCTATGGCATCACGGTCGATCTGGTCGGCACGACGTTCATCAGCAAGCACGGGATCACGAGCAGCACGTTCAAGACCGTCCCCGACGTCCCCGTCGGCAGCTTCGAACTGACGCTGCCCGAGGGGCCGACGTCGGCGCTCGCGGCGGGCGGGAACCGGAACCTATGCGAGGGCAAGCTCGAGATGCCAACGGAATTCACCGCGCAGAACGGCGCCACGATCCACCAGCGCACTACGATCAACGTCACCGGCTGCCCGAAGAGGACGACCCGCCACAGGACCAACGAGAAAAGCAGGACCTAGGAGGAGAACCCGGTTCGCCGTCCTACCGCGCGAAGCTGCGTACCAGCTCCCCGTCAAACCCGCACAACGCGCGCCCGCGCGCGCTTGTCCGCGTACATCGCGCGGTCGGCGGCGTCCAGGGCGCTGGCATCGTCGAGCGTCTCGCGGTCGAGCAGCGTGAAGCCGGCGGAGGCGGCGAGGTGCACGAGGGTCTCGCCGGTGTCCACGGTGCAGGTCGCGATCACCTGGCGCAGGTCCTCACAGACGATCTCGGCGCCACGGAGGTCCATGTGTGGGAGCAGCACCGCGAACTCGTCGCCGCCGAGGCGCGCGACCAGGTCGGTGGCGCGCAGGCGCCGCGTGAGCATCCGCGCGACGGCGCGCAGCGCCTCGTCGCCGACGCGGTGGCCGTGGCGGTCGTTGACCGCCTTGAAGCCGTCGAGGTCGAGGGCGATCAGCGCGGCCTGCTCCTCGTAGCGCTGGCAGCGTCCGACCTGGTGGCGGAGGTCGTGCTCGAACAGCCGGCGGTTGCGCAGCCCCGTGAGCGGGTCGTGGTCGGCGAGGTGGCGCAGGTGCTCCTCCAGGCGCTTGCGCTCGGAGATGTCCTGCAGTTGGACGATGAAGTGCAGCGGACGGAGGGCGCGGTCGCGCACGAGCGAGACGGAGAGCAGCGCCGAGAGCGTCTCGCCGGCGGCGTTGAAGTAGCGCTTCTCGACCTGGTAGGTGGAGAGCTCCCCGTCCAGCAGTTGGCGGCGCCGGCCGGCGTCGTTGTCGCGGTCCTCGGGGTGGGTGAAGTCGTGGAAGCGGCGGCGCAGAAGCTCCTCGGAGGTGTAGCCGGTGATGTCGCAGAGCGCCTGGTTGACAAGCACCCAGCGGCCGTCGGGATCGAGCAGGCCGGTACCGAGCGGCGCGCGCAGGAAGACCTCCTCGAAGTGCTCCCGGGAGTGGTGCTCGGGCTGCTCGGTCGGCGTGGCCGTGGGCTGCTCCGCCAGCTCGTGAGCAGGTTGCTCCGTGCGCTCGGGGCCGGAGAGGTCGAGAATCACAGCCACGCCGCTGGAGATCTCCGCGGAGGGGGGACCGCCGGCGGGGGCGAGCGGCCCCACGTCGAGCGCCAGCCGCGGGCGCCCGTCCGCCCCGAGAATCCTCCGCGAGCGCGTCTCCCCGCGCAGCGCGGAGCGGCAGAGCGGCTCGATCTGCAGCCAGAGCTCCGGCGCGAAGGACTCCGCGAACGCGTGGCCCTCCCGGTAGGCCGGCGAGCTCGCGCGGGGCCCGAGTGCGCGACCGGCCGCGACGAGGAGCCGCAGGTCGGCATCGAAGACTGCGATCAGGGCGCCGGGCAGGTCCTCCCGGGCAAGGGACGCCGTCTCCTCGAGGCCCGCGAGCAGCGGCTCGGGCGCCTCGCGATCGGGGGTGGACATGCCCCTGTATCGGCTGTTCTCAGTCCACCCTTGACGGCTGGTCCCAGTCTGCGTTCGACGGCTGGTCCCTCCCGCGCTCGACGGTGGCGATCCGGGTGCGCACCGAGCGCGGCGCGCCACGCGGACGCCAGACCACTATTGTCGTGCAAGGTGCCCCGAATCCCGATCAACATTGCGGAGCTTGTGGGGGAGACCCCCACGGTGGGCCTGCCGGCGATGCTGGGGGAGCGCGAGCGCGAGGCGGGGGTGGGCCTGTTCGCGAAGCTCGAGTCGGCCAACCCCGGGGGGAGCGTGAAGGACAGGATCGGGGTAGCGATGATCGAGGCCGCTGAGGCGGAGGGGCGGATCGAGCCGGGGCGCACGACGATCGTCGAGGCCACGAGCGGCAACACCGGGATCGCGCTGGCGTTCGTGTGCGCAGCCAAGGGCTACGAGCTGGTGCTGACCCTGCCGCAGGGGATGAGCCGCGAGCGCGAGAGCCTGCTGAAGCTGTACGGCGCGAAGGTGCAGATCACCGAGTCACTGGGGGGAATGAGCGAGGCGGTGGCGGCCGCGCAGGAGCTCGCCCGCGGCGAGCAGGTGTGGCTGCCCGACCAGTTCTCGAACCCAGCCAACCCGCGGGCGCACCGGCGCACCACGGGCCCGGAGATCGAGCGCGCGCTGGAGGGCCCGCCCGACGTGCTCGTTGCCGGGGTCGGCACCGGCGGGACGATCACCGGAGCGGGGGGGTACCTGCGCGAGCGCAACCCGAAGCTGCGGGTGGTGGCGGTCGAGCCGCAGGGCTCGCCGGTCCTCTCAGGAGGCCGCCCCGGCCCGCACCGCATCCAGGGCATCGGCGCAGGCTTCGTGCCGCCGGTCCTGGAGCGCGAGCTGCTGGACGAGGTCGTCGCGGTCTCAGACGACGACGCGATCCAAACAGCGTGGAGCTGCGCGCGGCGCACGGGCCTGCTGGCAGGCATCTCCGGCGGCGCGGCGCTGTGGGCGGCGCTGCAACTCGCCGCCCGCGAGGAGTCCCGCGGTCAGCGGATCGTGGTGATCGTGCCGGACTCCGGCGAGCGCTACGTATCGCAAGCGTTCTTCGCCCCGTAGATCAAAAGAGGCTCGCTACCCTGGGGGGATGCTCGGAGTGGGCACGTTCGCGGGGGTCGTCAAGGAGCTGCGCCGCGATGTGGCCGCGGCGCGCGACCGCGATCCCGCCGCGCGCGGGGTGGGGCCGGCGGAGATCGTCGCGACGTGGCCTGGCATCCACGCGCTGCTCTCCCACCGGGTGGCCCACGCACTGCACGAGGCGGGCGTGCCGCTGGTACCGCGCACGTTGGCGACGGTCACGCGGACGCTGACGGGGATCGAGATCCACCCGGCGGCACAGATCGGCAAGGGCCTGTTCATCGACCACGGCGCGGGGGTTGTGGTGGGGGAGACGGCGACGATCGGCGATGACGTGACGCTCTACCAGGGGGTGACCCTGGGAGGCACGGGCTTCGCCACCGGCAAGCGCCACCCGACGGTGCAGGACAACGTGACGATTGGCTCGGGGGCGAAGCTGCTGGGGCCGATCACGGTCGGCCACGGAGCGAAGATCGGCGCGAACACGGTGGTGATCACCGACGTGCCGCCGAACTCGACGGTGGTCGGCAACCCGGGCCACCCGGTGCGCGTGGACGGCCGCCGCCCGGAGGGTCCCAACGCCGACTGGATTCACCTACCGGACCCGATCGCCGAGGCGATCACGGGGCTGTCCAGCCGCATCGGCGCGCTCGAGCACGCTGTCGGCGAGCTCGCCGGCAGCGACGCTCAGCCGCCGGCCGACGTGAAACCCCTGCGGCCCGTGAAGGGTCGCAACCCCGCAGGGGGTTGATCCGCGGCGGAGTCGAAACGCACCGTCGCGTCCGCCACGGTGGGTACGGTCACGCACGAAAAGGCTCGCCAGGAGCGGTGCGGGTGGGTGAAGCGACGACCGGTGAAGGGGGCGCTCCGTGCGCAAGCGAGCTGCTGGGGTGGCGACGACGATCTGCGTGGCGCTGGTGCTGCCGGCGACGGCCGGGGCGGCTCCGACGTGGCTGGCAGCGAGCCCTCTCTCGCAAACCGCGGGCGAGTTCGCGGATACGGCGGCGGGATCGGAGGGGGGTGCGGCGGTGACGTGGCTGGGACCCGGACAGGTGGTGCAGGTCGCCACACGCCTGCCGCTCGGGGCCTTCTCGTCCCCACTGGACCTTCTCGTCGGCCGGGGAAAACCGCGTTCCCCAGGTGGCCGAGGACGCCGCGGGGGACGCGACCGTCGTCTGGTACGGCACCGTCGGGTCGAACTACCTCGTGCAGGCTGCCACCGTGACGGACGGGGTGCCCTCGTCTGCGGTGACGCTCTCAGCGGCGGGGAAGAACGCCGTCTTCCCGACGGTCGCCATGAACGACCGGGGGGATACCATCGTGGCTTGGACGCGCGGCGAAGGCCCCGACGGGGTCGTGCAGGCGTCGTTCCGCCCGGCCGGCGGGAGCTTCAGCGCCCCGGTGAACCTGTCCACCGGCGGTGAAAGCGCCACTGCACCAAGGGTCGCGATCGACGACGCCGGCGATGCCACGGTCGTCTGGGATCAATACAACGGCGTCCGCGAACTCGTGGAAGAGGCAACCCGCGTGGCCGCAAGCGGCAGCTTCTCCAAACCGGCGGTGCTCTCCAACGAAGCCGAATCTGCGATCCAACCGTTCGTGGCGATGAACGCCGAGGGCGACACGGCAGTCACCTGGGCCGCCTCCAACGGCGCCGCTCAGGTAGTTCAGGTCGCGGTGCGGCCCGCCGGCGGGACATTCGACAAAGCCGTGAGCGTCTCCGCCGAAGCAGCGAACGCGGCGTTCCCTCAGGTGGCCCTCGACGGCGGCGGGGATCCGGGCGTTGTGTGGACACTTGATTTCGGCAGTGATCTCATCGTCCAGTACGCGGCCGGAACACCGTTGGGAACCTTCCCGACGGTTCAGGATCTCGCGTTTGAGTCGTGGGCCCCGAGCATCGCCGAGGACCCCGCCGGCGACACACTGGTCAGCTACGCCAACGTGCTGAGCAACAGCGCGTTCGCGGTCGTGCGTCCCGCCGAAGGCCGCTTTGGCGAGTCCCAGGAAGTGTCCCCCACTGGACAGGTCGTGAGCCCCAACGGTGAGAGCGACGAGCAGGGGCTCAACGCGGCGATGGACAGCGACGGCGACGGCGTGGTCGGCTTCACCGTCCAGGGCAGCGAAGAACTCCCGGAGGTGAGCCTGCTGGACGCCGGAGGGCCGACCCTGGGGAACGTGTCGATCCCGGCGACCGCGAGCGCCGGGGTACCCGTGAGCTTCTCGGTGGCGCCCGTTGACCAGGTCGATCCGATGCCCGGCGTCTCGTGGGCTTTCGGCGACGCCTCGACCGCGAGCGGGGACACGGTGACGCACACCTTCGCCGACCCCGGCACCTACAGCGTGTCGGTGACGGCCACCGTCGCGCCCGGCGACTCCGCGACGCAGAACGCCTCGATCGCCGTCGCCCCGCCCACTCCCACGCCGTCCGGCGTACCCGCGTTTCAGGCGGCGACGCTCGGTTCCGCGACCGTCGCCGCCGACAGCCACGGGCGTGTGCACATGCAGATCGCCTGCCCCGCCGGCGGAGCGGCGTGCGCCGGGAGTGTGACGCTGACCCTGCCCGCCACCGCGAGCGGTCTGGCGGTGGCCGCCCGCGCGCAGAGCACACCCGTGACCGTCGCCGCCGGCCACGCCTCCTTCAGCGTTGTGGCCGGAACCGCGACGACAGTGAGCGTCGCGCTGCCGAGCGCGGTGCTCCACCTGCTCGCGCGCCACCACCGCCTGACGCTCACCGTCGCTGTCGAATCGCACGGCCCTCCCGCCCAGAGCGCGACCACGAACGCCAAGGTGCTCGTCAAGGCCTACGCCAAACCGAACAAGCCGAAGCAGAAAAGGAAGCATTAGTCGTATCAGTAGTACACGCACCGGCAGCGGTGGCGCGGGCGCGCCTTGTACTCCGACGCCTGGCCGCGGTTCCAGAGGCGCACGTCGAGTACGCGCGGGGGGATGCCGGTGCGCTGGGAGAGCAGCTCGCAGGCGTGCACCGCACAGGCGCGGATCTCGCGCTCGGGGCCGCCGGGTGCAAGCAGTTCGCCGGCGTCGATACGCGCGGCGAGGGACTCCTCGTAGACGAGCGCGCCCTCGCAGCGCAGCACGTGGGGGACGAGGTTGTCGGCGAAGATCGTCAGGCGGTCGAGGTCCGCGAAGTTGACGACGCCCGCGAGCGCGAGGTCGGAGGGGACGATCTGGGCGCGCTTGTAGAAGCCGCGGTCGTGGAACATCGTCATCCCTCCGGCGAGCGCTTCGGCCAGCCGCTCGGCCGAACCCCTGGACTCGGCTGCCAGGTCGAGCGCGCGGCGAGCGCCGAGGAAGCGGCCGAGCTCGCGCAGTGCCTGGGCGTAGAGGCTGATCAGCTCGTGCTCGGGCGGCTGGTCGAGGATCCGCGCGAGCGTACGGGTGTTGACCGCGCGCAGCCACGCCGCGGTGGGCGGGCCCTTGGCGCGCACGTGGTCGGCGAGCGCCCACGCGACCGTGAAGTAGCCGCTCACTGGGTGTCCGGCGTGCAGGCGCTTGCGCAGTGTGGGGAACCAGCCCGAGCCGAAGTTGACGGCGTCGAGCGCCAGCAGGTAGTCGGCCACGTCCGCGGGGGAACCCTCCAGGTAGTGGCGCACCGGGTCCAGAGCCGGTGCCGGCTCGCCCGCGGACGGGCCGGGCGCGAGGATTGCGGCGAGGGCTTCCCCCGCGAGCGCGTCCTCGTCAATCCGCACCCACCGCGCTCGTGCGGCGAGCTGCGCGCAGCTCGCGCGGACCTCTTCGAACAGCGGCATGGCGCAACGTTATGCCAGGCGGGGCGGCCGAGCCCGCAACTATGCTTGAAGCGATGGTCGAAAACCCCCACGCGGAGCACCTGCAGGAGCTGCTGGAGGGCCTCAACGAGCCCCAGCGCGAGGCGGTCACGCACGGGGAGGGGCCGCTGCTGATCCTCGCCGGGGCCGGCTCGGGCAAGACGCGGGTGCTGACCCACCGTGTCGCCTTCCTGATCTATACCGACCAGGCGCAGGCGGGGGAGATCCTCGCGATCACGTTCACCAACAAGGCCGCCACGGAGATGCGTGAGCGGATCGAGCGGCTGCTCGGCCACTCCACCCGGGGCATGTGGCTGATGACCTTCCACGCCGCCTGCGCGCGCATCCTGCGCGCCGAAGCGCAGCGGCTCGGGTACACGCGCCAGTTCACGATCTACGACCAGGCCGACGCCCGCCGGTTGACCAAGCGGTGCATGGACGCCGTCGGCGTGGACCCCAAGCGCTACACGCCCGCCGCGATCCACAACCAGATCTCCTCGGCCAAGAACAAGCTGCTCGACGCCGCCGCGTACGACCAGGCGCGCGGCTCGGCCTTCGAGGAGATGGTCGCCGAGGTGTACAAGCTGTACGAGCGCGACCTGCACCGGATGAACGCGATGGACTTCGACGACCTGCTGTTCCGCACCGTCAACCTGCTGGAGCTCTTCGAGGAGTCGCGCGAGCGCTACGCCTCGAGCTTCCGCCACGTGCTGGTGGACGAGTACCAGGACACCAACCACGCGCAGTACCGCTTCCTGCAGCTACTCGTGGGGGGTGGGCGCCAGGCGCCGGCGGGGGGGGAGCGCGTGCGGCTGGCAGGCCACCGCAACCTCGCGGTGGTGGGCGACGACGCGCAGTCGATCTACGGCTTTCGCAACGCCGACATCCGCAACATCCTCGACTTCCAGGAGGACTTCCCCGACGCGCGCGTGGTCAAGCTCGAGCAGAACTACCGCTCCACCCAGACGATCCTCTCGGCCGCCAACGCCGTGATCGCCAACAACCGCGGCGGGATCGCCAAGCGCCTGTGGAGCGACCTGGGCACCGGCGAGCCGTTGCACGTCCGCGAGCTGGACGACGAGCACGCCGAGGCGCGCTTCGTCGTGGGGGAGATCGAGCGGCTCGTCGACGAGGGCGCCTCGCGGACGGAGATCGCCGTGCTGTACCGCACCAACGCGATGTCGCGCGTGCTCGAGGACACGCTCGTGCGCCACGAGATCGCCTACCAGGTGATCGGCGGCACGAAGTTCTACGAGCGCGCCGAGATCAAGGACGCGATCGCGTACCTCTCGTGGCTGGCCAACCCGTTCGACGTGGTCAGCTTCACGCGCGTGGTCAACTCGCCCCGGCGCGGCCTCGGGCAGACCTCGCTTGGGCGCATCGTGGCGCACTCCGCCACCGTCGGCGTCTCGGTGTGGGAGGCGGCGGCCGCCCCCGAGGAGATCGCTGGCCTCGGCGCCGCCGCGGTGAAGGCGCTGCGGCGCTTCATGGACACGATGGGCGAGCTGCGCACCCGCGTCGAGCAGCGGGTTCCCGTCGGCGACCTGCTGGAGGCGGTGCTCTCGCAGACCGGCTACGTCGAGGCGCTCGAGGCCGAGCGCACGATCGAGGCGCAGGGGCGCCTGGAGAACCTCGAAGAGCTGGTGGGGGTGGGCCGCGAGTTCGACACCACTGCAGAGGCGCAGCAGGACACGCTCGGGGTGTTCCTGCAGCAGATCGCGCTCGTCGCCGACGCCGACTCCCGCAGCGCGGACGAGGGGCTCGTGACGTTGATGACGCTGCACAACGCCAAGGGCCTCGAGTACCCCGTGGTGTTCATCGCGGGCATGGAGGACGGGGTGTTCCCACACTCGCGCGCGCTGGACGAAGGCGCCCTGGAGGAGGAGCGGCGCCTCTTCTACGTGGGCCTCACGCGCGCGATGCGCACGCTCTACCTGACCCGCGCGCGCCGGCGTGCGGTCTTCGGGTCGCAGACGTACGGGTTCCCGAGCCGCTTCCTCGCCGAGGTGCCCGCCGAGCTGACCGACCGCGAGGAGGAGGCGGAGGCTCTGGCGGTAGCTGGCGCTGCCGGCCGGTCCTCGCTCGGCGCCACTGCGCTGAACGGGCCGCCCGACCGCGCGCTCGCCCGCGCAGGGAGTTGGGCTGCCGCCGGGAACTGGGCGTCCGCCACGCGCGTCGCGGGCGATCGCACGCCGGGGGGGCGTGGACGCTCCGCCGACGGTGGGCGCTCTCGGCGAGCCCCCGCGACGGACTCCTACAGGCTCGGCGAGGACGTGACCCACGCCTCCTTCGGGGAGGGTGTCGTCACCGGCGTGGAGCCCGACGGGGTGATCGTCGTGCGGTTCGCCGGCGACGGCTCGGAACGCAAGCTGCTCACCGAGCTCACCCCGCTCACGCGCAGATAGCATCCGCGCCATGAGCGCCACGATCATCGACGGCAGGGCGAGCGCCGACAGCGCGGAGGGGTGACGGTGGGCGCCACGATCATCGACGGCCGGGCCATAGCCGCACGGGTGCGGGCGCAGGTCGCCGACGACGTGCGCGAGTTCGTGAAGCGCACCGGGCGCACGCCGGGGCTGGCGACGGTGCTGGTGGGGGAGGACCCGGGCTCAGTCGTGTACGTCGCCGCCAAGCAGCGCGCGTGCGCGGAGGCGGGTATGACGCCGTTCGACCACCGGCTGCCGGCCGACGTCTCCTTCGAGGAGCTCGCCGCGCTGCTCGCACAGCTCAACGCCGACGAGACGGTGAGCGGGGTGCTGCTGCAGCTGCCGGTGCCCGCCCACCTCGACGGGCCGACGCTGACGGGGATGATCGACCCCGACAAGGACGTCAACGGCCTCACGCCGGTCAACGCCGGCCGGCTCGCGCTGGGGCTGCCCGGCCTGCGCCCCTGCACGCCGCTGGGCGTGCTCGAGCTGCTGGCGAGCGCGGGGGTGCAGCTGGAGGGCGCCGAAACCGTCGTGGTGGGGCGCTCCAACCTGTTCGGCAAGCCGATGGCGCAGCTGCTGCTCGCCGAGAACGCGACCGTCACCGTGTGCCACTCGCGCACGCGCGAGCTGGCTGCGGTGTGCGCCCGGGCCGAGGTGCTGATCGCCGCGGTGGGGCGCCCGCGGATGCTCACCGGAGAGTTCATCCGCCCCGGCGCGACCGTGATCGACGTCGGCGTCAACCGCCTCACCCCGGAGGAGGCTCACAACAAGAGCGGGTTGGTGGGCGACGTGGACTTCGACGCGGCCGTCGAGCGCGCCGCGGCGGTCACGCCCGTCCCCGGCGGCGTCGGACAGCTGACCCCGGCGCTGCTGCTGCGCAACACGCTCGACGCCGCGCGCCTGCAGGCGGGTCTCGAGGTCGCGCGGTGAGCCGGCCGCCCGGTGGGGATGGGGGAGGGCCGGTGAGCTTGCGCTGCCCGGTGGGTGACGAGGAGGGCCGGTGAGTCTGCGCCGCCTGCGCTCGGGGGAGCTGCTCGCGCTCGCGGGCGCGATCTGCCTGATCGTCGCGCTGACGCTGCCGTGGTACGAGAACTCACAGGGCAAGCTGAGCGCGTGGGCGACGTTCGGGGTAGCCGTCGCGCTGCTGATCCTCGCCGCCGCCGGGGCGCTCGCGCTCGTGGTGGCGACCGTCACCGAGCGCACCACCGCGCTCCCCGTCGCGGCCGCGGTGTGGAGCACGCTGTTCGGGTTCGTCGGGATCGTGGCCGCCGTCGTGCGGCTGCTCGAGCGCCCCGACCACGCCACCGAGCTGTGCGCGGGCGCGTGGCTCGCACTGATCGGAGCGCTCGCCGTGCTGGCCGGTAGCTGGCAGTCGATGCGCGACGAACGCACCGGCCTGTACCCGCCGGACGCCACTCCGCCGCGCCCGGCACCACCGGCCGAGGCGAGCTGACCGCGACCTGGGCGTACCCTTGCGAGGAGGTTGCGCTCCATGCGGCCTGGGGCCGTGCGCGGAGCGAGGTTCTTCGACCAGGGGGTGCCGGCACATGGAGTTCGACTTCGCACAGCTGCGCCGCGGGCAGTGGGTGATTGCGGGCGGCGCGGTCGCGCTGTTCATCGCCACGTTCCTCTTCAAGTGGTTCGGCGGCACCGCGTCCGGCAGCGTACCGGGTGGCCCGACGGTCACGATCAGCTCGAGCGCCAACGCGTGGCACACCCTCAGCGACACGCGGTGGCTGCTGCTGGCGACGATCCTCGCCGCCCTGGCGCTCGTCGTCGCGGCTGCGGGCCAGCGCGAGCTGCCCACCCCGATCGTGCCGAGCGCAATCCTCGCCGGCCTCTCCGGGGTGACCGCGGTGTGCGTGCTCTACCGCATCCTCGACCACCCCCACGCCTCCGCCACGTTCGGGTCGGTGTCGGTCACCTACGGCGCGCAGCTCGGCCTCTACCTCGGGTTCCTCGCGTGTCTGGTGATCGTCTACGGCGCCGTCGAGGATCTGCGCGAAGGGGGCGCTGGGTCCTGGCGCCGGGCCACATAGAGGGTGGCGCAGCCGGCTGGAGATCGCCTGGAGGCGGTGAAAACCGGCTGAGTGCCGGCGAGCCGGGCCCCTCTTTCCTGTCAATATCCGCGCGGTGATCGACCGCGAGGAAGTCCTACACGTCGCGCGCTTGGCGCGCCTTCAGCTCGACGACGGCGAGGTCGAGTCGATGGCGCGCGAGCTCTCCGGCGTGCTCGACCACATCGCCCGGCTCGCGGAGCTCGACCTCGACGGGGTGCCGCCCACGACGCACGTCGTGGAGGTCACCGGCCGGCTGCGCCCCGACGAGCCGCGGCCCTGCCTGCCGCGCGAGGTCGCGCTCGCCTCCGCGCCCGTCGTCGCCGACGGCGGTTTTCTGGTACCGAGCCCCCAGGCATGACCCATGGGCCCGCATGGCGGTGCTGGATCGGCGTCCTCGATCGCTCGTGTGCAAGCACACTTCGCTCACTGCGTCCTTGCCCAGCTTGCCCTGCGAACCCATGGGGGCGTAGTGGTGATGCAGATGTTTGCTCCTAAATCGTCGCCGCGGGGTAGGACGCCCCGCGCCCACCAGCCCGGTGGCTGTGCCGACCTGCGCGGATGCGACCCAAAGCACCAGCCCTCGAGTTGATGACCTCGGCAGACCTCACCAGCCTCTCGGCTACTCAGGCTGTTCGTGCGCTCGCCGCGGGCGACCTCTCCGCCGCGGAGCTGTTCG
The DNA here is from genome assembly GCA_963725535.1 of uncultured Solirubrobacterales bacterium. Classification (GTDB taxonomy): domain Bacteria; phylum Actinomycetota; class Thermoleophilia; order Solirubrobacterales; family Solirubrobacteraceae; genus Palsa-744. The sequence goes on along the minus strand of CAVRYX010000002.1, from coordinate 64,757 downwards.
ACGCCTACCGCGTGCGCGCTGCCGCGGACGACCTCAACTGCTTCACGTGGGTCGCCGACGGGGTGCCCGCAGACCCCGCTTCCGACGTGCCCCTGCGCGGGGTGCCGCTCGCCGTCAAGGACCTGTTCTGCACCGCCGGCGTGCCCTCCCAGTCGGGCTCGCGCATCCTCGCCGGCTACCGTCCTCCGTACACCGCGACCGTCGTCGAGCGGTTGGCCCGCGCCGGCGCGCCGCTGCTGGGCAAGACCAACCAGGACGAGTTCGCGATGGGCTCCTCTACCGAGAACTCCGCCTTTGGGCCCACGCTGAACCCCTGGGACCCTGCGCGCGTGCCCGGCGGCTCCTCCGGGGGAAGCGCCGCTGCGGTCGCCGCCGGCCTCGCCCCGTGGGCGCTCGGCACCGACACAGGCGGTTCGATCCGCCAGCCCGCCGCGCTCTGCGGGATCGTTGGCCTGAAACCGACCTACGGCGCCGTCTCGCGCTACGGCATGATCGCGTTTGCCTCCTCGCTGGACCAGGCTGGGCCGCTCACGCGCGACGTGACCGACGCCGCTCTGCTGCTGGCCCACATGGTCGGTCGCGACGAGTGCGACGCGACCTCGCTGACGTTCCCGGAGCCGATCGCCACGCCCGCCGCCGAGACTCTGCGGGGCGTGCGGCTGGGAGTGCCCGGGGAGTTGCGTCGGGGGGGAGCCGCCGCCGGCGCCGCGGTGCAGCCGAGCGTGCGGGCCCGCTTCGAGGAGACGCTCGCCCGAGCTGAGGGTCTGGGCGCGGAGCTCGTCGAGGTCGAGTTGCCGCACGCACCGCACGCCCTCTCCGCCTACTACCTCCTGGCTCCCGCCGAGGCGTCCTCCAACCTCGCCCGGTTCGACGGGGTGCGCTACGGGCAGCGAGCCGAGGGTGCCACCGACCTGCTGGACCTCTACACCCGCACCCGCCACGACGGCTTCGGCCCGGAGGTCCGGCGGCGGATCATGCTCGGCACCTACGCCCTCTCCGCCGGCTACTACGACGCCTTCTACGGCCGCGCTCAGCGCGTGCGCACGAAGATCGCCGAGGACTTCAGGGCGGCCTTCGAGCGGGTTGACTTCATCGTCACCCCCACGTCCGCGACCGTTGCCTTCGAGTTGGGGGAGCGGGCGAGCGATCCGTGGTCGATGTACCTCAGCGACTACTTCACGGTGCCCCTGTCGCTGGCGGGGCTCCCGGCGATCTCGATCCCCTGCGGACTCAGCGCCGCCGGCGACGGCGAGGGGACCGCGGGCGAGGGGGCCGCGGGCAACGGGGCCACAGAGCTGCCCGTGGGCTTTCAGATCGCAGGCCCCGCGTTCAGCGAGAACCGTCTGCTGGACGTCGCCTACGCGCTGGAGCAGGCGCTCGGGTTCGACGGCACGCGGGCGCGCGTCGGGGGGTCGGCGTGAGCGCCGTCGAGTACGAGCCGGTGATCGGCCTGGAGATCCACGTGCAGCTCGCGACCGCCACGAAGATGTTCTGCGGCTGCGGGCTCTCCTTCGGGGAGCCCCCCAACACTCGCACCTGTCCCGTCTGCCTGGGGTTGCCCGGTTCGCTGCCCGTCGCCAACGCGCGCGCGGTGCACTTCGGGTTGATGATCGGCCTCGCGCTTGGTTGCGAGCTCGCGCCGCGTTCGGTCTTTCACCGCAAGAACTATTTCTACCCAGACCTCCCCAAGGGCTACCAGATCTCCCAGTTCGACGAACCGCTCTGCCGCGGCGGGCGCCTCGGGGAGGTGCGCATCCACCGGGTGCACCTCGAGGAGGACGCCGCCAAGCTCGTGCACGCGGGCGCCTCCGGGCGCATCCACGGCTCCGACGCCTCGGTCGTTGACTTCAACCGCGGCGGCACCCCGCTCGCGGAGATCGTCACCGAGCCGGACCTGCGCTCCGCCGAGGCCGCCGGCGAGTGGCTGCGGCTGCTGCGCACCACGCTGCGCGCGCTCGGGGTCTCCGACGTGAACATGGAGGAGGGCTCGCTGCGCTGCGACGCCAACGTCTCGCTGCGCCCGGTGGGCTCGCCCGAGCTCGGTGTCAAGACGGAGCTGAAGAACATGAACTCCTTCCGCTTCCTCGAACGGGGCATCCGTGCCGAGCTCGCCCGCCAGGAGGCGGTGCTGCGCGGTGGCGGGGCGGTGGTCCAGGAGACGCTGCACTTCGACCCGGGCTCGGGCGCCATCACCTCGCTGCGCTCCAAGGAGGAGGCGCACGACTACCGCTACTTCCCCGAGCCCGACCTCGTGCCCGTGGCGATCGACCCCCAGATGCTCGACGCTGCCCGCGCGGACATGACCGAGCTGCCTGCCGCGCGGGCCGAGCGTTTCGAGCGCGAGCTGGGGTTGAGCGCGGAGAGCGCGCAACTGCTCGCGTTCCGCGGCGGGCTCGGCGACTTCTTCGAGGCCGCTCTCGCCGCGCCGGCCGATCCTCCGCCTCCCGCGCAGGCGCTCGCCAACTGGATCTCGGGCGACCTGCTCGCGCGGCTCGCCGGTGGGGAGGCGGGCGCGGACGCCGGTGGGGCGGGCGCAGGCACGGGTGGGGGGGGCGCAGGCACCGGTGGGGAGACGGTCGCGGGTGCCGATGGGGCGGGCGTGGACGCCGGTCGTGAGACGGGTGGTGGGGCAGGCGGGGATCCGCTCTCCTCGCGTGTCACCCCCCGCGCGTTCGCGGTGCTCGTCGGTCTCGTCGCCTCCAAACGCATCTCCGTCGGCGCCGGCCGTCAGGTGCTCGATCGGCTTGTCGCCGACGGGGGCGATCCGGCGGCGATCGTCGAGGCCGAGGGTCTCGCGGCGATGGACGGCGGTGAGGAGGAGCTCGCCGCTGTCGTGGCCGCGGCGCTTGCCGCTCACCCGGAGGCGGCAGAGAACGTGCGCGCCGGCTCCGCCAAGGCCATCGGGCCGATCGTCGGCTACGTGATGCGCGAGACCAAGGGCCGCGCCGACGGCGGCGTCGTCACCCAACTCGTGCGCGAGCAGCTTGGGCTGTGAGCGTGTCCCCCTCTGTGCGAGCTTCCGCCTGACCGACCCCGTCATTTGAGCTACGCTGATCGCATGAACGAGACTTCCACCTCATCGTCCTCCTCGCGCTCGTTGGGCCGGATGATCGTTGCGGTGCTGATCCTTGCCGTGGCAGCGTGGGTGCTGTTGCACATCGTGATCGGCATCGTCACCTTCCTCGCTGTCCCCGTCATCGCCGTGCTCGCGGTCATCGCGGTCGTCTGGGCGGTACGGGTGCTCTTGTAGGGGACCCCCGTGGGCTACGTGGTGATCTGCCTCGGCTTTGGGCTCGCCGGTGGCATCGTCGGTCGGGTCAAGGGCAGCTCCTTCGTACTGTGGTTCCTGATCTCAGGGGTCGTCCCCATCTTCGGCCTGCTCGCCGCGATCCTCTACCGCTTTGAGAGCAACGAGCTGCGCCGCCGTTGCCCCCGCTGCGGACGGGTCACCAAGATCTACGACGCCCTCTGCACCCGCTGCGGTACTGAGCTTGACTGGGTGGGCGCGGATCCCGATCAAGTGCTCGCTCCCGAATCGTGGCAGCCCTCGCAGGCCGCGCAGAGTTAGGACGGGTTGCAGTCGGGACGGGCGATCCTTAGGGAGCCCGATTAGGGAGCCCGAACCGGCGCGGGCTCTATAAACAGAGGATGGACGCGCCCGCGACCTCCACCGCGCACCCCTCGCCGATCGCCCGCTTCGTGCACCGCGCCGGCTTCGAGGACGAGCGGGACTTCCTGTTGCGCGTGGTGCAGCCCGCGCTCGTGGGGCTGATCGACGGCACCGTTTCCTCGATCGCGCCGATCTTCGCCGCCGCGATCTCCTCGGACTCGCACACCGCGTTTGTGGTCGGTCTCGCCACCGCCCTGGGGGCGGGCGTGAGCATGGGCTGGTCGGAGGCGCTGTCGGACACCGGCGAAACGACCGGCCGCGGCTCGCCCGTGGTGCGCGGTGGAATCACCGGGGGGATGACCGCGCTGGGCGGCCTCTTCCACACGATGCCGTTCCTGATCGCCGACGTGCACACCGCGCTGGTGGTCGCCGGCTTCGTCGTCGCCGTCGAGCTGTTCGTGATCGCGTGGGTGCGCAAGCGCTTCCTGGAAGTCTCGATGCGCTCCTCGCTGCTCGTGGTCACCGTCGGCGGCGCCATCGTCTTGGCGATCGGCATCGCGATCGGCTCCTCCTAGCGGCCCGGGGCATAGCGGGCGGGCCTAAACCCGCTGGTACACTGCCTTTTTGGCCCGTTCGAGTGCAGTGGAAAGGCGGTTGGCACACATGCGCGCAGTCGATGCGCTGATGGAATGTCTGAAGGCGGAGGGCGTCGAGGTCGTCTTCGGCCTGCCCGGCGGCGCCAACCTGCCCACCTACGACGCCTTCGTGGACGCCGGCATCCGCCACATCCTTGTGCGCCACGAGGCCGGCGGGGGCCACGCCGCGGAGGGCTACGCCAAGGCGACCGGCCGGGTCGGTGTCGCGCTCGCTACCTCGGGCCCCGGCGCGACCAACCTTGTCACCCCGATCTGCGACGCGATGATGGACTCGGTGCCTGTCGTGTTCATCACCGGGCAGGTGCGCACCGAGCTGCTCGGCACCGACGGCTTCCAGGAGGCCGACACGATTGGCATCACGATGCCCGTCGTCAAGCACTCCTTCATGATCCAGCACCCCCTGGAGATCCCCCGTGCGATCCACGAGGCGTTTCACATCGCCTCCTCCGGGCGTCCCGGCCCGGTGCTCGTCGACATCCCTCAGGACCTTTCCCGCGCCGAGATCGCCTACGAGCCGGTTGGGGACCTGCGCCTTCCCGGCTACCAGCCCACCGTGGAGGGCAACCAGAAGCAGATCCGCCAGGCCGCCAAGGCGCTCGCCGCCTCGCAGCGTCCCGTGATCTACGCCGGCGGGGGGGTCGTCAACGCGAATGCCTCCGAGGAGCTCGTCGAGCTCGCCGGCTGCGACCGCTTCCCCGTCACCTGCACGCTGATGGGGCTCGGCGCGTTCCCCGCTCCTCACCCCCAGTGGCTGGGGATGCTCGGGATGCACGGCACCCGCGCTGCCAACTACGCAATGGATGAGGCCGACCTGATCTGCGCCGTCGGCGCGCGCTTTGACGACCGCATCACCGGCAAGCTCTCCGAGTTCGCCCCCCACGCGAAGTTCATCCACATCGACATCGACCCTGCCGAGATCTCCAAGAACGTGCCCGCCCACATCCCGATCGTCGGCGACGCCCGCAACGTGCTCGCGAAGCTCGCCGTCGAGTACCGCGCGGTGGGGCCCGACCCCGCGCGCCTGGCCGAGTGGTGGGAGCGCATCGAGGGCTGGCGCGAGCGCTACCCGCTCGGCTACGAGGACTCCGCCGACGCGGAGATCAAGCCGCAGTACATGATCCAGGCGCTCTACCAGGCCACGGGCGGCGAGGCGATCATCTCAAGCGACGTCGGCCAGCACCAGATGTGGACCGCCCAGTACTACGATTTCCCCGCCCCCCGGCGCTGGGTCAACTCCGGTGGCCTGGGGACGATGGGCTTCGGGCTGCCCGCCGCGATGGGCGCCGCCGTCGGCTCCCCCGACCGCGTCGTCTGCTGCGTCGCCGGGGACGGCTCGGTGCAGATGAACGCCCAGGAGCTTGCCACCTGTGCGCAGGAGCGCATCCCCATCAAGGTGTTCATCATGAACAACGGCTACCTCGGCATGGTGCGCCAGTGGCAGGAGCTCTTCTGGGACGGTCGCTACTCCCAGGTCGACATGGGCTCGTTCCCCGACTTCGTCAAGCTCGCCGAGGCCTACGGGGCCACCGGGATGCGCTTTGAGGACAAGCACACGCTCGTCGAGGACATGCAGCGCGCGATCGCCACCGACGGCCCCGTGGTCGTGGACGTGCGCGTCACGCGGGAGGAGAACACTTATCCCATGATTCCTGCTGGCAAGGCTGCCAGAGAGATGGTGGGCTAAGTGGGTGAACCCGCCACCAAGGAGCCGCTCAGCCTCGAGGAGCTCGAAGCCTCCGGCAACCTGCGCACCGGGCGCAAGCACGTCCTCTCGATCCTCGTGGAAAACAAGTCCGGTGTGCTCACCCGCATCGCCGGTCTGTTCGCGCGCCGCGGCTTCAACATCGACACCCTCACCGTCGGCCCCACCGACGACGAGCGGGTCTCGCGTGTGACGCTCACCGTCGACGGCGCCCTGCACCCGATCGACCAGGTGACCAAGCAGCTGCACAAGCTCATCAACGTGCTCAAGATTCGCGACCTCGACCCCGGGGACACCGTCTCGCGCGAGCTCGCGATGTTCAAGGTCGCCGCCGACGGGCCCCAGCGCGGCGAGCTGATGCAGATCGCCGAGATCTTCCGCGCCAAGGTGGTGGACGTCACCAAGCGCTCGATCATCGTCGAGGTCACCGGCACCACCGAGAAGATCGAGGCCTTCGAGGGCATGGTGCGGCCCTTCGGGTTGATCGAGATGATGCGCACCGGCGAGATCGCCATCTCCCGGGGGCGCGCGGAGACGTGAGCGGCGCGGGCGGGCCGTCGGCTGGTGCTCGGGCTCCTCGGCGGGTTCCCAATCCAACACGCGAGAGCCCCTTTGCCTTAGGCGAGAGCGACCTGGAGCGGCTCGGCGCGCGCCTGCAGCTCGCCGTCAAGCGCGCCCGTCGCAGCGGCCAGCCGACTCTGGCGGCGCTGACCCTCCCGCTGTCCGTCGGCGTGGACCCGAGCGCCGTTGCCTGCGCCTCGCGCCGCCCCGGCGAGCCGTGGTTCCTCTTCGAGCAGCCCGACCGCGGTGCCCGTGCGCTGGCGGCGCTCGGCGAGGTGGCCCTGCTGAGCGCAACCGGCCCCAAACGCTTTGCCACCGTGGCCGACCGCTGGCGCTCCCTGGCGGCCGCCGCCGTCAGCGACCCCCCCGAAGACCCCGGCCGGGGCGGGCCGGTCGCCGTCGGTGGCTTCGCCTTCGCCCCCCAGGGCGGCGCGGACCCAGCGTGGGCGGGCTTCGAGCCGGCCTCCCTGGTTGTACCCGAGGTGGCGCTCGTCCGCGAACCCCACGCCTGCGCAGCGGACGACCCCGGGCCGCACGGCCGCGGCGGGGACGTGCGCCTGACGCTCCACGCCCTCGCCGCCCCCGACGACACCCCCGAGGAGCTGCTCACCCGCCTACGGGACCGCGTGGGCGAGCTGCGCACGGTGCCGCTGGCGCTGCTCGACCCCGCGCCCGCCGGGCGCTACCGGGTCGCGAGCGCGATGCCCCCCGAGCACTACGAGGCCGCCGTCGCCCGTGCTGTCGAGCTGATCCGCGCAGGGGAGCTCGAGAAGGTCGTGCTCGCCCGCGAGGTCCACGTCCACGCGCCCCGCGAGTACGACCCCGCCGCGCTCTTCGGGGTGCTCCGCGAGGGCTTCCCCTCGTGCTTCGTCTTCTGCGTCGGCCGCGGCGACGGCGCCTTCCTCGGCGCCTCTCCGGAGCTGCTGCTGCGCCGCGAGGGGCACCGCGTCAGCGCGCTCGCGCTCGCGGGCTCGATGCGCCGCTCCGCCGACCCCGCCGTGGACGACCACCTTGGCGAACAGCTGATGCACTCCGAGAAGGACCGCGAGGAGCACGCGATCGTGATCCGCCGCATCGAGCGCACGCTGCGCCCGCACGCCCTGTGGGCCGCCGCCCCGCCCGAGCCGACGCTCGTGAAGGTCGCCAACATCCAGCACCTCGGCACCCCGATTCGCGCCCAGCTCGCCCAGCCTCTGGACGTGATCGAGCTGCTCGAGCTGATGCACCCCACGCCCGCCGTCGGGGGCGAGCCGCTCGCCCGCGCCCGCCCGCTGATCCCCGCCCTTGAGGGCCTCGACCGCGGCTGGTACGCCGGCCCCGTCGGCTGGGCGGACGCCACCGGCGACGGCGAGTTCTGCGTCGCGTTGCGCTGCGCGCTGCTGCGCGGGCGCGTCGCTCGCTGCTACGCCGGTGTGGGGGTCGTGCGCGACTCCGACCCCTCCGCCGAGCTGGCGGAGACCGAGGTCAAGCTAGCCGCGCTCTTGCCGCTGCTCGCCGGCTGAGCCTCGTTAAGCGGCACGTAGCGGCGTCCTCGGTCGCTCGTGTGCTGAGCACACTTCGCTCCCTGCGTCCTTGCTCCGCTTGCTCAACGAGGCTCAGGGGCGTAGTTCACAATCAGTTCGCGCTCGACGGTCTGCACGTGCCAGCCGTTCGGCAGGCGCGTCGGGGAGACCCCCTTGGGTGGCTCGGGAGACAGTAGGCAGTACTCGGGGGCCGGGCCGAGCACCAGCGCTCGGCGCCACAGGCTTGCGTGCGTGGGGTCCATGCCGTCTCCGAGCAGCTGCGCGAGCTCGCCGCGGGGCTCGCCCGGCGGGCGGGAGACCCAGATGGCCCGAGGCGCATCCTGGAGGTCTACGTGGCCCTCCAGTTGGCCGTACAGGCCGCCCGCGCCCGCTCCGAAGCGCCGCGCGAGCTCGTCGTGGGCGCTGCGGTGGCCGTGCGCGACGGCCACCTCGTTGAGCACCCCGAGGGCGGCGAAGTCCTCGAGCAGGTACCAGTCCTCGTACGCGCCGCCCTGCGCGGGCGCCAGCCACGGAGGCTCACTCACCCCGAACACCGCCGAGCCGCGAAAGCCCGCCGGCGGGGAGTGCTGCAGCGAGCGGTGGAAGCGCTCGCAGGCGTGCTCATAGGTCTCGCGCTCGATCCCGTCGGCCGGGCGGTGCCATAGGAGGTAGGCGAGCATGTCCAGCGCCTGGCTCCGTGCGGAGCTCAGGCTCCTCCGTCCAGTACGCCGGCGACGGCCTCCCAGGCGCGGCGGTGGAGCGCCACGTTGCGCGCCCGGTCGGTGCGCACCTCGATGATCCGCGAGCCACCGGGGCGCGGCGTCAGCGCTCGCTCGAGCGCTGCGCGGAAGCCGGCGATGTCTGCGACGACCTCGTGTTCAAGGCCGTAGAGCTGAGCTGCCAGCGCGAAATCGAGCCCGGTGGGGGTGGCGATGTGGCGGGTGTAGACGTCCTGCACCGTGCCATTCTCCCACCTCCGGCCCGCGTGCTCCTCCGCCACCCGCTGCGCTGCCTCGCCGCTGCCCGCCGACCGTGCCATCGGGTCGCCCGCGACGGGCAGGAAGTCGAAGATGCCTCCGCCGCCGTTGTCGATCAACACGATCGTGAGATCCAACTCCAGGCGCCGCGCGGCGATCAGACCGCCGATGTCGTGCGCGAGCGCGACGTCTCCGATCAACAGCACCACCGGGCCGCGGCCGCCGGCGGCGGCGCCGAAGGCGCTGGAGACGGTCCCGTCGATCCCGTTGGCGCCACGGTTGCACAGCACCCGCGGGGGGTCCGTGCGCACCGGCCAGAAGCTCTCGATGTCGCGCACCGGCATCGAGGAGGCGACGAACAGCGTCGCCCGCTCGGGCAGCAGCACCCCGAGCTCGGCGGCCACCGCGGGCTCGCTGAGACCCTCCGCGCCGAGCACTCCGAGGATCGCCTCCGCCGCGCGCTCGTCCGCGCTGCGCCAGCTCTCGAGCCAGTCGGGGTCGGGCGCGGGCGCGTCCTGCACCAGCTCTCGCAACGCCGCGGCGGGCTCCAGCGCGAAGCGTCGGCAGAGCGTCGCGTCGGGGTCCTGCCAGCGGCCCTCCTGCTCGATCGCCGCCTGCGGAACGTCGCACATGCCTGCAAGCCACCCGCGCAGGGGCTTGGAGGTGGGCAGGTCGCCGACGCGCAGCACGAGGTCGGGCTTGACGCCTGCGGCGAACGGGCCGTGGCGCAGCAGCGCGTCGTAGTGTGCCACCGCCGCCGCCCCGCGCCGCGCGCCCGAGAGCGGGTCGGCCAGCAGCGGCCAGCCGGCCGCCGCGCAGAACGCCGACGCGGCCTCCCCGAGCGCGGTGTCGCGCTCGTAGCGCCCGGCCACGACCACCCCCCGTCGGGCGCCGGCCACCGGCAAGGTGAGTGAGCGCGCGTCCTCGGGCGCCGCCAGACGCGCAGGTGTGCAGGTCACCAGCGGACGGCCATCCGGGCGCCCCGTCTCGTCGTGCGGCAGCGGCCCCGGCTCGCTGCGCACCAGCGGCTCGCGCAGCGGGAAGTTCAGGTGCACCGCCCCGGGGCGTCCGTCGAGCGCTCTCCAGTAGGCACGGCACGCGAGGGTGCGCATCCAGCGCAGTTGGGCCTCCCCTGCGTCATTTTGCACGCCGACTTCGAAGAACCACTTGGCGGCGTCCCCGTAGAGCTTGAGCTGGTCGATCGTCTGTCCCGCACCGGTCTCGCGCAGCTCGGGAGGGCGATCGGTCGTGAGGATCAGCAGCGGCACACCCGCCTCGCGCGCCTCGATCGCGGCGGGCAGGAGCTCCGCGGCGGCGGTCCCCGAGGTGCACGCCACCACGACGGGCCGCCCCGAGGCCTTCGCCAGCCCGAGCGCGAAGAAGCCGCTGCAGCGCTCGTCGATGTGGGAGTGGCAGCGCAGGCGTGGCTCCTGCGTGAGGCTCAGCACGAGCGGCGCGCAGCGCGACCCCGGCGAGGTGCAGGCATCGCGTAGGCCGCAGCGCGCGAGCTCGTCCACGAACGCGCGGAGCAGGAGGTAGGTGTCGGTGGGGGGGGGCACGTTGTGGTCGTTGGCGCCCGGAGCTGGACCCCCCGTCGCGAACATGACCATCGAGAATACCCCGGCCGGGGCGCTTGACGCGCCCCAGCCCGAGCTCGGAGCCGGCGGCCGAGAAACCCATCAGTGCCACGGCGCCGCCGTCCCCCTACTTGCTCTTACCCTTGCCCCTGGTTCGCATCCCATGCTTGCCGTGCCGCTTGCGCTTACCGGCCTTCTTGGCCTTCGGGCAGCCCGTGACCGCGATCCTGGTGCTCTCATGGATTTCGGCGCCGTTCTGCGCGACGAATTCAGTCGGCATCGCCAACTTGCTCTTGCAGAGGTTGGATGGCGCGCCGAGCGCCGAGTAGGGGCCCTCGGGCAAGGTCAGTTCGAAAGAGCCCACGGGAGCGTCGGGGACGGTCTTGAACGTGCTGCTCGTGACCCCGGCTTTCGAGATGAACGTGGAGCCGACCAGATCCAGCGTCACGTTGTCGCCCTGCAGCACGATGATCAGGCTGGGGAACGCTTCGCCGCCGTGCGAGACGAAGTACGCCGGCCCTTCCAGCGGGACTGGCAGCAGCGGCGTGAGCGCCTTTGCGTGACCGACGATCGACGTCGCGGGGCAGTTCGCGGGATTCGCTTCGAAGGTCGCCGCGGTGCACGCTTTCTGCAGCGTCGAGAGGCGCGAGGGCAGCTGCTCGGGGAGTTCGACTTTGACCTTCGCGAGGTTCGCCTGACTGCCGAACGGCGCTTGCGGGTAGGTCAGCTTCACCAAGAGGCTTGCGCCGCGGGCCCGCGAGGTCTTCGCGGAGGTTGAGACGGCGAATTTCGGGGCGAACCCGAGGATCGCGCAGTTGGTGACCTGGAATGGGACCGACAGCGCCTGAGTGGCGCCTTCGGTGCTGTCGATGCTTCCGGTGATGCCCATCGACGTGCAGTTGGAGGGGTTGAACGTGAACCCGGGTCGATTGATCAGGACGTTGACGTGCTTGATCTGGAGTGGAATGCCGTCGAGGATCGTCGGGATCTTGTACGGCCCCGAGTCGTCGGAGGTGATCGTCAGCTGCGCCGTATGGGGGTCCACTTCGATCTTCGCTCTGACGATGACCTTGCCGAGGTTGAACGGTCCCGCGACGGCGGGGTTGACGATCGAGAGGCCGAACGGGGCGCCCTCATAGGGCCCGGTGATGTACACCTTGCCGCCCGTGACGCTGAACGGGTCCCCGCCCAAGCCCACGCTCACGATCGTTTCCCCGATCTGGCTTTCCGGGCCGCACGTGCCCGCGTCCGCTTCGGCTTCCCCGCACAGCTTCACGCCCGCGAGCAGCCCCGACAGGCCCGGCGGCATGTGCAGCTGGATCGCCTGCAGGCTCTGGTTGCCGTCTTCGCGACTCATCGTCATCGTGAACGGGCTGAACCCGCCCGCCTGGTTGCTCGTCACGCCCGCCGTCAGAGTCGGGCTGAACGGGAGCGAGCCCTGGCACGGCGCGCCGTTCGGGCCGCTCGTCACGTCGAACGTCGAAGCGGATTCCACCGGCGGGCTCCCCGACCACGGCGTGAACGCCGCCGTCGTCGTATACGCCCCGCACTGTCCCGGAGTCGCCAACGGCGCCCGCGCCCCACCGAAGAAGTGCAGTTCCAGGTCTTCGAAGGGCAACTGCGGCGTGTCCTTGAACGTCGAGACGACCTGCCCCGTCACCGGGTCGAGCGACACTTCCCCGGCGAGCTTCACCAGCGTCCCCGACACGGGATCCTGCACCATCAGGTACATCGCGATCAGCGACCCGAACGGGTTTTCGTTCTGCGCCGCCAGATACACGGCGCCTTCCAATGCGTTCGGCAGCAGCGGCGTGGTGATCTTCGCCGTCCCGATCTTCGAGGCGTCCGGGCAGAACGGCTCTCCCACCGTCGGCGTGAACAGCGCCATCCCCGGATACGCCCCGCCGGCCGGTTCCACCCCGATGAATCCGACCTCGCCCTCCGAGCAGGCCTGCAGCCCATCGGCGGCCGCCGGGTTCAACACAACCCCGGCGGGCAGCGTCACCGTCGTGGCCTTCACGTTCGATTCCGCGAGCCCGTGCGGGTTCAATACCGCCTGCTGCGGCACGTGCACGTCCACCGACAGGCCCGTCGGGGTGCTCCCCGACTGGCTGTCGGGCGCGACCTTGATCGACGGTTCGAAGCCGAGTCGGTTGCAGCCCACCATCCCCGCGGGGCTGCCGGACGCGTCGCGCAGCGTGTATTCGGCGCTCAGCCGTTCGCCGGGGTGCTCCCACGTGTCCGCTTCCATGCTCGAGGTCAACGGGTCCGACAGGCCCGTGCACGACGGCGGCAGTATCAGGAACGGCGTCTGCTTCGTCGTTTCCACTTCAGGGCTGCATTCTTCGGACCCGTCTTCCCTGGACATTTCCAGGCAATTTCCGCGCGCGGGGTTGTGCCGCGGGTCGCCCGGCACCCCCCAGAAGCTCAGTTCCGCGCCCACGAAGTAGGCATCCTGCGTGATGTTGTGCACGCTCACGACCACCCCGTAGTCCCCGCCCGTCCGCACGGAGGTGTCCAGGAAGACCGGCACAGCCGCTCCGAAAGTGATCACGACGTAGCCAAAGCGCGCCGGCTCGCCCGGAGATGGCGCCAGGTTGTACACCGGCGAAAGGTTGCCGAGCGGCTGACTAAAGCTGCCCCCAAGGCCCGAGACACCGTGGTAGCTGACGAGCGACGTGGCGACCCCCACCTGTGTGTCGGGTGGGCATTTGCTATTCGCGGTGGCATTGGGCTGGAACTTGTAAAGCGGGCACTGCGGCACCGACTCCGGGTTCCCGATCAGCCCCGGCGGCAGGTCGAATGCCAGATTCCTCGGCATCGCCAGCGGCGCCGCCTGCGGATATTCTTCTTCTGGTTCACTTTTTCCAAAGCCCTGGTCGAACGTGAGCGTCGTCGTGAACTGAAAGGGGTGCGAGCCCGCCTGCGCATCGATCGAGCCGTCTTCGTTCAGTGGCGCCTGTTCGAAGCGTTCCACGCCGAACCCCACTGGGGCCGAGCCGATCGGGATTGCTTCGTCGCTGGACGCTCCTTCCAACCCCCCGCCGGAAACCGACAGCCGCACGCGCGCGCCAGGCTGAACGGTCTTCGCGACCGTGACGTAGACCACTATCTCGACTATGTGATAGGGACGGAGCGTTCCGCTCGTGGCTTCGCAGGTGAGCGTCGCCAGCTCGCACGTAGACGAGAAGCTTCCCTGACCCGAGAACAGGTATTCTTCGATCGACGTGGCCGACACCCCGGCTGGGAGCTGCACATCGATCCTGCTCGGATCCGCCGGGCTTGCGACGATCCCCGCAGCGCCGCGGTTCGCGACGGTCGCGATCAGCTCGCCGCTCGCGCCCGGCGCGAAGTGCGCCGGAGCGAACACCGGGCTGATATGCCACACCCCCACCGTTGCCGCGGCCCGCCCCGCGCACGCGAGCGCCGCCACCGCGACGCACACCGCCACGCAGGCCAGCCTGCGGCCACGCGACTCCCGCCACACCGGGCCAACCGCCGAGAGCCTCATCGCCCCGCCCTCCGATCACTGCCGGCTCCTCGCCGCCCGGCCTTCCCGGCGCTTGCGGCACACCGGCCTCGCCGGCGCCTGTGGGCCCGCGGGCAGCGCGCCGGCGTCCGCTTCGGACGGGAGCCCGCCGCCCTCTTCGGCGGGGAGCTCGCCACCTTGGGCGGCGCCAGGTTCCCCGCGCCGGAGAACGTCGCGCTCGTGGGAGCGCCGAAGATCGACGGTTGCGCCGATGGCGGCGGTTTGCACGATTCCGCGTTGTCACACGCCGGCGGCACCGCCGCCGCGGACGGCGGACAGGGCGCCTGCGCGTCGCACACGTGCGCGTCGTAGATGTCGTATGAGCTGTCGATGTCACTCGCGGCAAGGCGTTCGGCGGTGGCGAAGAAGACGTCGCCGCCGCTCGCGCTCGCGTCCACGAACACCGATTCCTGCGCGCCCCTCCCACCCGAGATGAGCGCGACGCAGCCGCCCGCCGCGGCGCTGAAGGTGGAGCTCGAGGGCGCGCACGACCCGACCCCCGCGGGCTCGTACTCGTAGACGCTCTCCGCTCCACCCGTCGCCTGCGGCGTCAGCGCGTCCGGGCTGTCGAAGAACACGCGCCCGTCGTCCAGCAGATACCGCCGCTGATACGGCGCCCTGTAAGACAGGCTCAGATTGAACTCCCCATATCCGGGCACCGAGGCGGCCACCCACCTGTTCGTCCAGGATTCGCTCAAATTGGAGAGCGCGTTGAATTCTTCCTGGCGTCCCTGCGGCCGCTCGCCGGTCGGATTGCACGAGGCGCACACCAGCCGCCCTTCCGCGGCGTCGTACAGGAAGACCTCCTCGTCGCGCTGGCCGCTGCCCGCGTCCACGTTGTCGTAGCCGGTCAAGCCGCGTTCTGACATGAACGCCAGATACCGACCATTGGGCGAGACGCTCGAGGTGGGCTTGCCAACCGAGGTTTCTCCAATGTTCCAGTCGGGCGAATCCCCAGGGGCGAGTGTTGCGATGAACGACGTGTTCCACCGCGTGACTCCGCCCTCCGCTTCGGCGTGCGCGACATACAGGTTGTCCGCGCCCGCCACCGCGCCTTCGTTCCGGGCGTTGCGGCTGGCGCTCAGCACACCGGTCGCCACGAAGTACAGATAGGATCCATCCTCAGAGGCGCCGAGCACCGGGTCGATGACACCCGCTTCTTCACCGGCGTTCACCGACGTCGCCAGCAGAGTCAGCTGACCAGTGTCCGCGTCGTAGACATAGAGGCCGCCACCCGGCGTCGGCGTCAGCTGGGATTCATCGCTGAAGAACACGAGGCTGCCGTCGCTGCTCGCCGTCTGATAGCTGGCACGTCCACTGGCAAGGCCCGTCGGTTCAGACACCCCCTGCGCGGCGCTCACCCTCACCGTTTCGTTAGTCGCCGTGTCGCGCATGTACACCTGCCCCCCCAGTCGCCCTTCGCCTCTATTGATCACCGTGGACCAGATCACACGAGATCCATCTTCAGAGATGGCTCGCCGTGGATTTTCGCTGGCCGCCGACTGCCGCGCCCATCCCACATCGATATCGACCGATTCGAGATCTTCGGCGGGCGTATTCGGCGGAAACACGTCGATGAGCTTCAGCGCCCCTTTCGTCCACTCATAGTAGTAGTCAGGTTCCCTGCCACCAACAAGGCCGTCTTCTTCGCGACTTTCGGCCGTAAGCGGTTCAATCGCCCCCAACACCACGTGTTCCAGGCTGGGAGTCGCAGTCACGAATGCCACAGCATATTCTTTGCCGAACTTCACGCCGGGCAGCACGTTCGCGGCCGTCAGCAGCGGGGTGTATTCACCCGAGACGTCATCGCGTAGATAGGGTGTCGGTTCGGTGGCCGACGGCGACAGCGGGGTGCCGTCGAGCGGATCGATCAAGCCGTCGGTCAGATCGGAGGAGAAGGACACGTATTCATCTGACACACCGTTACCGGGCACCACCGGTATGCCATGTGGCGCCGCAATGTCCTGTGAGCTCCACCCATCCGGCCCACGCCTCGAAAGAACCTGCGAGAGCACCGCGTTGCCAGTCGCCTCTTCGGTGAACGGGCCGGTTGCAGGGTAGGTGATCGCTTCGCCGTCTTCGGCGGCCTGGGCGACCGTCCTGCCCGCGGGCAGCATCTGCATGCCCTGCTTCTCAGGCGGGGAGACCAGTTCCCACTCGCGGCCATCGAGTAGCGTCAGCGGGCTGCCCAGCGGCTGCGTGATGAGCGACCGGACTTCCCCAGGCGTCTGTTCTCCATGGGCGTTGCGGGCCACCGCCCGGAGGTAGTAGGTGGTCGCGGGCGACAGACCCTGCACGCCGCGCACCACCGCCACCGCTTCGCCTTCGCCCGCTTCGCCTTCGGCCGGGGGCGCGGGGATCGCCGTGCCTTCTTCCGCGAGCAGCGCCGCTTCGCTGGTGGCGTATTCGAACCGGTACGTGGTGGGTTCATGCTCGGCGTTGATCTTCGCGTGCAGCAGCGCGCCCGTCGCGGAGACTTCGGTGACCCACTCTTCTTCGACCGCCGGCGCGGCGGCCGACGCCAGCGGGGCGCACAGCAACGCCAATCCCAAGCCGCACGCGCACAGCGCGCCGGCACACCACACCCTCAACCCCTGAGCGCTCATCGCAACCGACCTCTCGATAGAAGTTTCTCTCCAATTCCATTCCGGTCCAGCGTCTCATGCGCAGAGCACGCGCCGCGCATCGGGTCCCCGCAGACAAATATCAACTGGAAAGTCACATAAATGACTTTCAAAATAGAGGGTGTACGACTGCTCACAGGTGCTCTCGCCCCGGTGAGCGACCGCTGGCGTCCCGAGGATGATGGGCGCCGCGACTCCGCGTGGGAAAGCCGCGGCGCCCGGATGCGACCGCCCGTCTGGGACCCAGGCGGAGCCTCTGCGAACATCGCCACCCCGAGAGGGCTGAGGCGGTGACGCTCGGACAGGCCCCGCCGACCGCTACGGGTCCTCGGGGGATGGGATCGAGAAGGTCCTCTGGGTAGGCAGCACGAGCGCCCGGGACCGCGAGACTTCAGGCGCAGCGGTCGGCTCGAGCACCGCGCGTGCACCGGCCGGCAACGGCCCGCGAGCAATCGTCAACACCTTCCTTCCCCTCCTCTCCAGCAGAGGGGAATCACCCCCCCCACTGCCCCTGTGGCAACGCACCCCAAGCAAGTCTACCGTTGCCCGGATGAATCAGCCCGCATGAATGATTTGTGAATCAGCGGCAGCGCCGTGATCTCGATCCATCATCGCGGCGTGGCAGCCAGAGATCAACTGGAAAGTCCTATACTTGACTTTCAAGATGGCGGTGTGTGGCTGTTCACACGCGGTCTCGCCCAGGCGAGACGGCACGCGGCGATACACGCGCGGCGGGCGCGGACGGTCTGCCTGCCGCCGCGGCTAGTGCTTGACGACCCCGCGCGGCTCCAGAGCGCTCACGCGCTCGGGCGCCCGGCGGCGCGCCGGCGAGGGAACCGCACGGCCGCTGTTTTGCGCGGTCGCGGTGGCTGAGGGAGGAGGGGCGTGGTTGCCGCGCGGATGCCCGTGTCGGAGGGCGAAGACGAGCAGCGACGGACCGACCGGGCCACGCACCGTCCCGCGCACGGCCCGTGAGAGCGTGAGCGCGCCGGGTGCCGAGGCCTCAGGCGCGGAGAGGTAGTAGCCAGCCATCCCCGCCACCAGGACCGCGTGCCTGCGCCCACACGGCAGCCCCCGCGCGTGGCCCGCGGCGCGCGCTGCGATCCACCCCAGCCGGGCGGCGGCCTGCTCTCTGCTCGCGTAGCAGCCGACGAGGCTGAGTTGGCCGATCGCGGCGTCCTCGGCCTCGTCCACGAGCGAGTCCAACAGCGAGTGGAACGCGCCGATCCACGGGAAATACGCGCCCTCGATCGCGTCGATCTCGCACCGGTTAACCGACGGTTCGGCGGCGGCCGCGATCAACGCGTAGAGCCCCAGCGAAGAACCACCCGCGGCCGCCGTCTCCCACCAAAACAGGCCACTGCTCCCGGGGGTTTGCTCCCGGGCATACCACGCCAGCGCTTCGCGGTCACCCGCACCACCGAGGCTGAGGCTCTGGAAGTCGACGATGCGCGCCGCGGCGCTCCTCGCCGCCACCGTCACCGAGGCATAGGAGGGCAGCTCGCCGAGCGCAGCGCGGGCGCCGTCAACGATCCCCTCCAGGTAGCCACTCCCATCCCGCCATGGAGAGTGCTCGTAGTAGTCCGGGTGCGCAGCCTCGGGGTCTAGCGCGACCAGCAACGCCATGTGTAGTCGGCGCCCATTGGCGACCGGGTCACGGCAGGGCTGCTCGGCGAGCAGGTCCGCGTAGTCATAGGCCATCTGCAATGCCACCAGCGCGCGCACCACCGCGGCGCGACGCCCGCGCGGCACGAAGGCGGCGAACGCCGCCGCGCCCTCGACGTTGCCCGGCTTATCGAGCGCCTCCAACGCGAGCCGCTGAAGTACAGGGTCATCGATCCGGGCCGCCAGGCACCTTCGGCGGGCGAGCTCGCGCCGCACACGCGGGAAGACCGTCAGCCAGTAGCGCAGCGCCGCGAGCACGAACACACGACCCAACCCCAACCGCTCCCTCATACGCGCGCACACCCCACCCGGGCGCTGGGCGACGCGAGCCGTCCCATCGCCGGTGCTGCCCACAACCCCGAGATCTGTCGCCCCATCCTCGCGAACACGACCGTGCAGGATACCCCGGCCCGGACGCACCGCACGTTCCAGCCCGAGCCCGGAGTCGGCGACCGAGAAGCTCACCTCTCCACCCCACGCAACGCCCGCTCGAGCTCCTCGCCGCGCGCGGTGAGCCGCCACGCGTTCGGCCCGCCCCCGACGTGGCCCCGGCCCGTGTTGTGGATCAGGCCGAGCCCCTCCAGGCGCCACAGCAGCTTCGACATCTGGCCCTGATCGGCGACGCCGGCGGCGGCGGCGACCTCGCGGTTGCTGGCCGCCGGCTGTTCGGCGATGGCCCTCAGTGTCCGCAGCGTGCGATAGGTCACGCGCAGGTCGAGGCCCTTCGGCTCGGGAGGATCGAGCAGCACCATCGTGACCCGCGAGCTCGGGGACCGGCTTCTGGGGGCCATGCCGCCGCTCTCCTCCTACTGCTTCTTCTTACCCCTGGCTCTGGCGTGTGTCGCGTGCTTGCCATGCCGCCTGTGCTTATCGGTCTTCTTGGCCTTCGGGCAGCCAGTGACCGCGATTCTGGTGCTCTCGTGGATCTCGGCGCCGTTCTGGGCGACGAATTCGGTGGGCATCGTCAACTTGCTCTTGCAGAGGTTGGATTGCGTGCCGAGCGCCGAGTAGGGGCCCTCGGGGAGCATCAGTTCGAAGGACCCGACGGGAGCGTCGGGGACGGTCTTGAACGTCGAGCTCGTGACCCCTGATTTTGAGATGAACGTCGTGCCGACAAGGTCCAGCGTAACGTTGTCGCCCTGCAGCACGACGATCAGGCTGGGGAACGCTTCGCCACCGTGGGAGACGAAGTACGCCGGGCCTTCCAGCGGGACGGGCAGCAGCGGCGTGACCGCCTTCGCGTGCCCGACGATCGAGGTCGCGGGGCAGCCGGCGGGGTTGGCTTCGAACTGCCTGGTGGTGCACGCTTTCTGCAGCGTCGAGAGGCGGGAGGGCAGCTGCTTGGGGAGTTCGACTTTGACCCTCGCGAGGTTCGCCTGGCTCCCGAACGGCGCTTGCGGGTAGGTCAGCTTCACCGACAGGCTCGCGCCATCGGCCCGCGAGGTCTTCGCGGATGTCGAAACAGCGAATTTTGGGGCGAACCCGAGTGTCGCGCAGTTGGTGACCTGGTAGGGCACCGATATGTTCGAGGTGGCGCCTTCGGTGCTCGACAGGCTGGCCGCGATACCCAGCGGGTCGCAGTTGGTCGGGTTGAAGGTGAAGTCCGGGCGGTTGACAGTGACGTTCACGTGCTTGATCTGCAGCGGGATCCCTTCGATGATCGTCGGGATCTTGTACGGCCCCGAGTCGTCGGTCGTGATCGTCAGCGCCGAGGTGGTCGGGTTCACTTCGATCTTCGCGCGCACCACCACCGGCCTGCCTTCCTGCAGGTCGAACGGGCCGGCCTTCGCGGGAACGACGATCGAGAGGCCGAACGGCGCGCCCTCGTAGGGGCCGGTGATGTACACCTTCCCGCCAGTCACGCTGAAGGGGTTGCCGCCCAGGCCGACGCTGACGGTCGTTTCGCCGATCTGGCTTTCCGGCCCGCACGTGCCGGCGTCCGCTTCGGCTTCCCCGCACAGCTTCACGCCGGAGAGCAGACCCGACAGCCCGGGGGGCATCTTCAGCTGGATCGCTTGCAGGTTCTGGTTGCCGTCTTCGCGGCTCATCGTCATCGTGAGCGGGCTGAATCCGCCGGCCTGGATGCTCGTCGTGCCGCCGGTCAGCGACGGGGCGAACGGCAGCGGGTCCGCGCACGGGCTGCCGTCGGGACCCGAGTCGATCCTGAAAGTCGAGGACGGCATCGCCGGAGGGCTGCCGGCCCACGGGCTGATCACCGCGCTCGTCTTGTAGTCGCCGCACAGCGTCGGGGTGGACAGCGGCGCGCGGTTGCCGCCGAAGAAGTGCAGCGTCAGATCTTCGAAGGGGAGCTGCGGGCTGTTGTCGAACGTCGCGGTCAGCTGGCCCGTCGCTGGGTTGGCTTTGACTTCGCCCGCGAGCTTGATCAGCACCCCGGACACGGGATCTCGCGCGACGATGTACATCGCGAGGAGGCTTCCGAACGGGTTGGCGTCCTGCGTTGCCAGGTATGCTGCGCCGGTCAGTTCGTTGGGCAGCAGTGGCGTCTTGATGTTCACGGTGCCGATCTTCGACGCGTCCGGGCAGAAGTTCACGCCCGGTTCGAGCGGTTCTGGCAGCTGCGGGGTGAAGGTCGCGGTCTTCGAGCCCGGTTCATATTCTGCGAAGCCGGTGAAGCCGACCAGGCCCTCGGAGCAGGCTTCCAGGCCATCCGCGGCCGCCGGGGAGAGTGTCACGCCTTCCGGCAGCGTGACCGTCGTGTTCCTCACGCTCGCCTCGGCGAGGCCTTCAGGGACGAGGCTCTCGGTCTGTGGCACGTGAATGTCGACCGACAGCCCGGAGGGGGAGCTTGCGGCTTCGCTGTCCGGCGCGACTTTGATTTCCGGGCTGAAGTTCAGGCGATCGCAGCCATTCAGCCCCAACGGTCGCCCCGAGCTTTCGTGCAGCGCGTATTCCGCGTGGATTTCTTCGCCCGGCTGCTCCCAGGAATTACCTTCCACGGTCAACGTCAACGGGTTCGACAGGCCTGTGCAGGAGGTCGGCAGGGTCAGAAGCGGCGCCTGCGTTGAGGATTCGCCTTCGTGCGTTTCGCATTCGGGGCCGGTATCTTCATACAGGCAGAATCCCCGCGTGCTGTTGTGTCTGGGGTCGCCCGGCGCGCCCCAGAAGCTCAATGTCGATCCCACCAACCACAGCTCCTGGGCGGTGTTGTGAGTGCTGACGACCACGCCGTAGCCACCGCCCGTGCGGATCGACGTGTCGAGATACACCGGAACGTTCGTGCCGATCGCGTAAACCAGGAATCCGAACCGCGCCGGCTCGCCCGGCGACGGCGTCAGGTTGTACACCGCCGTCATCTCGTTGCCCGTCTGCGGGATGTTGAACCCGCTGTTGCGATAAGAGAGCGCGACCATCGCGACTCCGACCATCGTGTCGGGGGGGCACTCGGAGAATTCTTCGATGTTTGGATCGAACTTTTCGATCGGGCATTGCGGCACAGCGTTCGGGTTGCCGAACAGACCGGGAGGCAGATTGGTAATCAGGTTCTTTGGTTGCGCCAATGGTTCCGGCTGTTCTCCTTCGCTTTCATAGCCTTGGTTGAACGCGAGCGTGGTCGTCAACTGGAAGGGGTGGGAGCCGGCCTGCGTATCGATCGAGCCGTCCGCATTCAGCGGCACCTGTTCGAAGCGTTCGATGCCGAACCTCGTGGGCCCCGAGCCGATCGGAACCGCCGCTTCACTCGTGGCAGGGCTGACCCCGCCCCCCGATACCGAGAGCTTCGCCTTCAACCCCGGCTGGGCGTCCGACGCGATCGAGATATGGATTACGGCCTCCATTGTTTCATAGGGGTAGATTGACCCACTGGCGCTCGCGCACGTGAGCGTGGCCAGTTCGCACGACATTTCAGGCAGTTCACCGTGGCTGAAAAGCTCCTCTAGTTCGAACTGGCTGACGAAGGTGATTGACGTTGCGGTCACCCCCGGCGGTAGTTGGGCGCTGACCTCCATGGGGCTCGCTTCGCTTGCGGCGATCCTCGCGTTGCCCAGATTCGTCATGGTCGCGAGGATCTCGCCGCGACCGCCGGGCGCGATGTTCGCCGGGGCGAACACCGGGCGCACGTTCCACTCCCCGCTCGCCGCGCTCGCTTGACCCGCGCATCCCAACGCCGCCAACACCGCAACCGCGAACACCCTGACAACTCCACGACCACCACGCCACGCCCGACTCATCGCCCGGCCCTCCGATCCTCGCTGGTCTTACCCGTTTTTGCTCTCCTGCCGGTCTTCGCTCTGATGCACCTGCCACGGCGGAGCTCCTTGCCCTTGGCGCACCTTGCCGCCTTCTTGTTGGCCTTGGGCTTCGTGGTCTTGGGCTTCGCAGGGGTGACGCTCAACTGCTGTGTGACATCGCCTGAGCCGGTGAATGTCGCGCTCGCGGGCGCCCCGAAGATCGCCGGCTGCGGCGTTGGCGGCGCTTTACACGAGTCCGCCGTATCGCACACAGGAGCCGCAGTCACGCTCCCAGACCCGGTGCACGGCGCTTCGGTGCTGCAGACGTGCGCGTCATACACGTCATAGAGCCCATCCGACTTGCCGGGAACCAGGTCTTCGGATGATGCGAAGAATACGTCGGTCCCGCTCGCGCCGGCGTCCAGGAAAATCGATTCCTGCGCTCCCCTTCCCCCGGAGATCAGCGCGATGCAGCCGGCTGACCGCGCGCTGTAGGTCGCACTCGAACTCCCGCAGTCGCCGACCCCTTCGGGCTCGTACTCATACACATCCCCAGTCCCGTTGGTGTCATGGGGCACCAACGAGTCCGGGCTGTTGAAGAACAGCCGGCCCGTATCGGAGAGATACCGCGACTGGTACCGCGCGAGTTCATCCGATTCGAGCCACCCGGGAACAGACGCGGCAATCCACCGCCCCGCCCACGTAGTGTCCAGGTTGAACGGCGGTAGTATGACCTGGTTCCTGCCGTCCCCTAGGTCGCGCGCCACTCGGATTGCACGATCCGCACACCAGTCGGCCCGACTGTGCGTCGTAGAGGTAGAGCTCCTCATCGCGCTGGCCGCTGCTGGCGTCGATGTTGTCATAGCCCGTCAGGCTCCTTTCCGACATGAAGGCCACGTACTGGCCATCCGGGGACACCTCGGAGGTCAACATGCCCAGCTTGGGTCCGAGTCCGATGATCTCAGGATCCCAATCGGGGCTGTCTTCGTTCGAGAGCGCGGCGATGAACGAGGTCTTCCATTCCGTCACTCCCCCTCGCTGTTCACTGTGCGCCATATAGAGGTTGTTGGCGCCTGAGGCTGCTTTTTCACCCTTGGAGTTTTCGTCTTCGCTCAGGACGCCGCCGGCCACGAAATACACGTACGAGCCATCTTTGGAGGCACCGAGCACAACTCCCTTCACGTTGGCTTCTTCGCCTGCATTCTCAGTGACCGTGAGCGGTATCGTCGTACCGGTTTCCACGTCGTGCACATACAGCCCACGTTCTTCGGTGTAGAAGACCTTAGACCCGTTGCTGCTCGCATCCTCGAACTCCCCTTTGCTGATCTTGATCGTTTCCCCCGCCGGCACATTCCGCATGTACAGCGCTCCACCACCTCCAAATACCCCCCAGAAGACGCGCGAGCCATCTTCGGATACAGCGTGTCTCGAATCCGCCAACGCCTGCGCTCCGATGGAGACTTCGCCGGTTTCTCCGCTCATGCCGGGCGGCAATTCATCGATTAGCTGCAGTTTTCCACCAGCCCACTCGTAAAAATAGACTTCGTTGTCTGATGCCGTCGGTCCCTGGTCCGTCAATTTTTTGTAAGCCTCGAATATAGGATCAGTCAGATCTGAATTGGCGGCGACGAAGCGTATCGCCCGTAGCCCTTCTTCGCCGATTTTCGTGCCCGGCAAGGTGTCCGCGGGAGTAACCACCGCTTCATATTCGCCTGTAGCATCATTGCGTACATATAGAGTTCTTTCCGTTGCCGCCGAGGACAGAAGCGTGGAACCAAAAGGTTCCACCAAACCGTACGCCAGGTTTGACGAGAAAAGCGAATATTCCGACTGAGTCTTACCTATCAGGGCCGCCTGCGCCTGCGGCGGGGCGATGTCCTGCGAACTCCACCCACTCGGACCGCGCCTGGACAGGACCTGTGCCACCCCCAGATTCGCGGGCGCTTCGGCGACAGGCGGCCCTGTTGCAGTGTAGGAGATCGCGCTGCCGTCTTCGGAAGCCTGGATCACCGATCCCCTGGCGGGGAGAACCTGAAAGCCGTGTTTATCTACCGGCGTGACCAGTTCCCACGCCCTGCCATCGGGCAGCACGAGTTCGCCGGTTGATAGTGGCGTCGTGAATGACCGCTTTTCCCCCGGATCCCTCCCGCTGGCGTTTCTGGCGACTGCCCAGAAGTAATAGACCGCCCCGGGTTGCAGACCCTCCGCCTGGACCTGTACCGCAACGCCTTCCCCTTCGCCCGCCTCCCCTTCGGCCGGCGGCGAGGGGATGACATCACCCTGGCCCGCGAGCAAGGAGGATTCACTCGTGGCGTATTCGAACTTGTACGACGTGGGTTCTTTCTCGGCGTTTATCTTCGCGTGCAGCAGTGCGCTGCTCGAGGAGACTTCGGTCACCCACTCTTCTTCGGTCTGCGGCGCGGCGGCCGACGCCACCGGGGCGCACAGCAGTCCCAATCCCAACCCGCACGCGCACAGCACACCGGCGCACCACACCCTCAACCCACGAGCGCTCATCGAACCCGACCTCTCGATAGACGTTGCCCTCCAATCCCACCTGGTCTTGCGTCTCATGCGCAGAGCACGTGCGCCACGCATCGAGCCGGGGCCAGGGTCCTACAAGTTATGACACGATAATCGCTGCCGGCGCGCGCTATTACAAGAGGAAAGTCAGATACTTGACTATCAAGAAACAAGGGGCTTTCTGCGCACCAGCACCCTCGGCATCACCTCACTCCTGCAGAACGCCGCGCGGTGAAACCCGCGCGGCGGCCATGCCCGGCAGCGCGACAACGGCGAGCGCGATCGCGGCGATCAGCGCGAGCGTGAGCAGTACCTGCCCGGGGCCGAGCACGAACGGCGCGGGGAAGCCGGTGCTCAGTTCCAGGTAGCGGCTGGCGAGCGCGTGGCCGCCGACGCCGATCGCCGCGCCGACGGCCGCGCCGACTGTGATCGTGAACGCGCTCTCCAGCAGCACGGCACGCCACAGCTGCGCGGCGTCGTAGCCCTGGATCTTCAGTGCCGCCAGCCGCGCGCGGCGCTGCCAGATCGCAGCGCTGAGCGCCGAGGCGACCGCCAGTCCGGCGGCGAGCAGCATCAGCGTGGAGATCTCGCCGAGCGTGCGCAGGCCCTGGCGCGCGCTCGCTTCGCTCAGCGCGACACGTTCGCCAGTTGTGCGCACCTGCAGTCCCGGCTGGCCTGCCAGCGCGGTCTTGACGGTGCGCCTGCCCTGCGCCGGGCTGACGCCGGGTCGCAGGTCGACCTCCAGCGCGGCGGCGTCCGCCGTTCCCCAGTAGCGGCGGTAGTCGTTCGAGTTGAGCGTGATCGCGCCCGGCGGCCACCCCGAGTTGGTCAGGATCGCCGCGACGCCCAGGCGCGCGGGGCCGGACGGCGTGGGCAGCACAAAGACCCCGCCGACCCGCAGGCGGTGTTCTTCGGCGAAGCCGCTCGACACCGCCGCCCAGCCGCCCCGGCGGATTCGCGCGGTGGCGGTGACGAAGTCGCCGTGCAGCAGCTGGCTTGATTCGAACATCGTGGGGTCGTCGGGGGGACGGGCGCGCACCCACATGCGCCGCTCGCCGACGTCGAGCAGCCCCCCCTGGTAGGTGCGCACGGAGGCGACCCCCGGGGCGCGTGCGATCGCGGCGGCTGGCGCGGTGGCCGAGAAGTTGTTCGTGTTGAACACGTCGCGGCCGGACGTGACCCAGATGTCGGCCGTGCTGAAGTATTGGGCGGTCGCGTCCCCGATGCCCCGCAGCAGGTCCTCGCGGGCGCCTCCGATCGCGATTCCCCCATAGACCGCGAGCCCGACGATCCCGGCGAGCGCGACCGAGCGCATGGTGGTCGCCCGCAGCTCCGAGAGGGCGAGGATCAACGCGCTCGAGCGGACGCGTTCTCCCGCCCGCGACAGCGCCCGCGCGAGGAGCGAGAACGCCAGGGGGATCTCGCAGAGCGCGGCCAGCGCGAGGGCCACCCCCCCGAGGACCGTCAGGCTCGGTGCGAGCAGGGTGAGCGCGACCGCCGCGCCAAGGAGCGCCGCGCCGGCGATGCCGAGTGCCACGATCGTGCGCTGCCCCACGATCTCGCTGCGAGCCCCCGCGTCGCTGAAGCTGGCGTCGGCGGGGCGGCTCGGGCGCAGATCCACCAGCGGGGAGAGCGAGGCGAGCATCGTCGCCAGCACCCCGCACCCGATCGCCAGCAGAACCGTGCTCGCGTGGACGACCTCGGTGGCGCCCACCGGGAAGGCGGCGCTCAGAAAACCGGGGACCCGCTGGAAGAGGGCGTGGGAGAGCAGGTCGCCCAACGCGACGCCGGCCAGCGAGGCGAGCACGCCGAGCACCAGCGCCTGGAAGCCGAGCAGCAGCAGGATCTGGCGGGGGTCGTAGCCCTGCATGCGTAACTCGGCGACGAAGCGCCGCCGCTCCGGGACGGTCAGCAGGATCGCGTTGAGCGCGAGCAGGAAGCCGATCATCACGGCGATCACGGAGAACAGCGAGGTGGACTGGCGGTTGGGCCGCGTGGCCTCTTCGAGCAGCCGCAGTTCGTCGTCGGCCGGCCGCACGTCAAGGCGCGAGGCGGCGAGTCGTGCGAGCTCCCGGGAGACGGTCCGCTCGGCGCCGGGGAGAGGGGCGATCAGGACCTGCGTCACCCGACCCGGGCGCTCGGCGAGCGCCTGCGCGACCCCGAGCGAGGCGACCGCCACGGGGCTCGCGGCGATCGAGGGGAGCCCTGTGCCGCTCAGCATGACGCGCACGCGCATGGTGTGGAGGGCCCCGTTGCTCGCCACCTCGAGCGTCTGGCCGGCGTCCACGCCGAGCGCGTGCGCCACACCGGATGGCAGCCCGAGTCCGCCTCCGAGCAGCCTTTCGGCCTGCGGTTCCAGCGTCGCCGCGCTGCCGAGCGCTTCGAGGCTCGCGGTTACGCCGATCAGCTGGACGGCTTCCTCGCCCCTGGGGGAGATGAGCGTGACATTTTCCCGCAGCACCGGTGCGGCGACCTGGACCCCGGGGAGCCCGCCGGCCGTGTTGGCGACGCTCTGGTCGAACCCCTGCGAAGAGCGCGCCACGAGCTGCAGGCGCGCCGATCCCGCCAGCCCGTGGACGAGCGCGCCCGCCGAGCTCGTGAGGCTCGCGTTGGCGAGCAGCACCCCGAAGACGAGCGCGACGCCGATCGCGACGCCGCCGCCCGCCAGCAGCTCCGCGGCAGGGTGGGCGCGCAGCCGCCGGCGGTAGAGGTAGAGCAACATGCTCAGGCGGACCCCCAGGACCCTGGGGTTCAACGGGGCGCTCACGGCGTGCTCGCCGCCAACTGCGCCTCGGAGCCCTCGTGCAGGCGCCCGTCGCGCAGCGTGTGCACCCGGTCCACGAAGGCGATCGCGTCGGGGTCGTGCGTCACCAGCAGTCCGGGCATCGCGCGCTCGCGGCAGAGGTCGCGCAGCAGTGCGAGGATCTCCGCGCTGCGCCTGGAGTCGAGGTTGCCCGTCGGCTCGTCCGCCAGCAGCAGCCCCGGCTCGCCGGCCAGCGCCCTGGCGATCGCGACCCGCTGGCGCTCGCCCATCGAGAGCTGCTCGGGGCGGTGCTCGGCGCGCTCGCCGAGACCGACGCGCTCGAGCCACGGGAGGGTCCGGCCACGGGCCTCGCGCAGCGTGAAGCCGAGCACGGGCAGCTTGATCAGCGCGTTGTCGAGCGCCGAGGCCCCGGGCATCAGGTGGAGCTCCTGGGTGACCAGACCGACGTCGTGCCGGCGGTAGCGCGCGCTCTCGCGCGGCGAGCAGCGGGCGATGTCGCGCCCCTGGAAGAGGATGCTCCCGCGGTCGGGGGCGAGCAGCGCGGCGGCGAGCATCAGCAACGTGCTCTTCCCGGACCCGCTGGGGCCGTAGAGCGCCACGAGCTCGCCCTCCTCGATCGCCAGCGAAACGCCGTCGACGGCGCGGATCGTCTCTCCGCCGCTGCGATAGTGCTTGACGACCCCGCGCAACTCCAGGGCGCTCACGTGCTCAGGCGCCCGGCGGCGTGCCGGCGGGGGAGCCGCACGACGGTTGCCGGTTCCGCGGTCGAGCAGAGCTCGCCGGCGAAGATCGACATCAGCACGTCGAGGCCCTGCAGGGCGCCCATGTCCTCGGAGGCCACCAGCAGCGCGATTCCGCGCTCGCGGGCGAGGGAGCGCAGCAGCGCGCAGAAGCGCTCGCGATCGCCCACGCTCGGCAGCGGCGCTGGCTCGTCCACCACCAGCAGGCGGGGCTCGCGCACCAGCGCGCACGCGAGCGCCACCCGGGCCCGCTCGGAGAGCGCTAGCGACGCGGTCGACTCCTCGGCGCGCGCCGCCGCTACACCCACCTGTTCGAGGACGCCCAGCGCCCTGTGCCTGGCCTCGCGCAGCGTGCAGCCGTCGCTGCCGACCGACATCGCCAGACGGTCGAGCACGGTCTCGCCGGGGCTCGGGGGCCAGCCGGCGGCGGTGAGCAGCGCGACAGGCCCACGCAGCAGTCGCGCGCGCTCGCCCGCGGAGATGCGTGTCACGTCGCGGCCGTCGAAGCGGATCTCACCTCCGTCCGGCGACTCGATCGCGGCCGCCAGGCGCAGGAGCGTCAACTTGCCCGACCGCCGCGCACCGTAGACGCCCACGGCGCCACCGGGCTGGATCTCAAACGACACCCCCTCGAGCACCGCGATCTCCCGACCGCCGTCCGAGCGGCGGCTGCTGACGTTCGCGAACGCGAGCAGCGGCGGCGAGGTGCCCGCGAAGCTAGCGCCGGCGCGCCGCATACTCTTCGATCCGCTGACGTGTGCTGTACGCCCAGTCGATCTCGGCCTGCAACATCCGGTGGGTAGCGTCGCGCGTGCAGTCCATGAACAGGCCCGCCCACGAGCGCACCTCCCCGTTGGTCGGACACACCAGCTGCGCGAGCACGAGGCATTCCCGTTGGTACTCGCCCAGCGCGACCAGCAGCCGCGCCGCGTCCTGGTCGCGGGCCACCGCGAGCTTAGCCTGCAGGCCCAGGCGCACCGGCTCTCGCGGCATCAGCGTCTCGATCCACGCCGTCAACGCCCCAGCGGTCTGCTCGGTCGGGTGGTACACCAGGCGCGTGCGCCGTCGGTTGTCGCGCCTGGGCTCCTCGCGGGACGCCGTCAGCCCCTCGCCTTCGAGCTGCTCCAGCAGCCGGTAGACGTCGTTGGAGTCGATCCGCCAGGTCTCGCCGAGGCGGGTGACGAGGCGATTCGCGAGCTCGCCGCCGTGGCCCGGGCGCTCGAGCAGGAGCCCGAGCAACGCCCCGCGCAGCGGCGTCGAAGGCCCTCGCATCCATCTCCTACTGCTCGTCACCTCTGCGGCCATCAGCTCTCCTGCTTCCCCAACCCCACAGAACTATAGCCGAACATAACGTCAGGTGAACATACAAGCAGGCGATATTCTGGGTTGGCAAGCGTGTACCACAATCGAGTTGGCATCTCGACGAGAGGGAGGCAGGACCGATGAACCGCGGGCAGGTGTCGTGCGCAGCACGGGCTGGCGCCGTGGGTACGGTGCTTGTCCTCGTGGCTGGTCTCCTCGCGGTCGCGACCACGCGTGCCCCCGCGGCGAGCGCCACCCGGGCGGCGCGCGTGCTGAGCATCAACGACACCGGCCACCTGCATCTGCTGAACGCGTCCGGCTCGGTCTTCCTGGAGGAAGGGTCGGTCTCGGGGACGCTCCCCGGCACAGTGAAGGTTCGCCTGGTTATCGGCGGGAGCGTGACGGCCTCGTTCACGATCCAGGCTCGCGGCGGCGGCTCGATCACCGGCAGCGGCAGCGCGGTCTTGCATTCCACCAAGAGATACTCGAGCTTCGGGGGCTCACTCGAGGTCAATCGCGGCACGGGTAGCTACGGGCATGTCAACGGCAGCGGCAAGCTCTTCGGGGTCATCGATCGCCTCACGCATGCGCTGACGGTCCAGACGATCGGACAGCTTCATTATTGAACTCGACTCAGAGCCGGCGAGGGCGCTGCGGCCGCCGGATCGCCTGCCCTGGGTCCTCGCGCTGAGCGCCCTCCTCTGCGCCTGTGCGTGTGCGCCCACGCGAGCGCTGGCGCCAACGGCGAGCAGCGCGCCTGTGGCGGCGGCAAGCCCGACCGCTGCGGCGACGGCGGCCGGGTCGACCACCGCGGCGACGCCGCTCGTGAGGCCGACGGGGACGGCGGCGGCGCCGGCGGTGAGCCTGACGGCCTCGTTCTCACCGGAGCGGCTGGGCCGGGAAACGACCGTCCACCTCGGTATTCGCATAGCGCGCCCAGCCGAGAGTGCGCTCGCGGCGGTGACGGCGATCACGGTGCAGTACCCGGCCGAACTTGGGATCGGCACGAGCGGCCTGGGTCTGGACACCTGCTCGCTCCCCCGACTGCAGGCCGAAGGGCAGGCGGGCTGCCCCGCGAACTCGCTCGTGGGATACGGCAGCGCGCTCGTGGAGGTTCCCTTCGATTCCGGTCCGGTGTTCGAGCACGCGCGCATCACCCTGCTCTCCGGGCCGCTGCAGGAAGGGCACCCGGGGCTGCTCTTCTACATCAACGGCAGTTATCCCGTGCTGGCACAGATGTTCTTCCCCGGCGTTCTGCTGGCGGCGCCGCCGCCCTTCGGCGGGCTCCTGGAGGTGACGCTGCCGCTCATCCCCGCCGTCCCCGAAGGCCCCAACGTGGTGCTGGTCGGAATGACCACCACGATCGGCCCCCGCGGCCTCGTCTACCACGAACGGATCGGCGGCCGGATGGTCGCCTTCCACCCCCAGCGCAGCCTCCTCCCGCGCAGCTGTCCCCGCGGGGGCTTCCCCTTCGCCGTCAGCGTGACCTTGCAGAACGGTGCGGTCGCAGACGGGAGCACCACGGTTCCCTGCCCGCGCCGGGCGTCGTAAGGGCCTACCATTGCCGGCATCCAGTTCGACCACGCCACATCGGCTGCTTGATCGACAGGCCTGAGAACGTCGTCCTGCTACACGGCTTCGGCGGCACCCGCCGCGCGTGGGAAGGGGTAGTGGGGCTGCTCGACCGTGAATGCCACCGGCCGCTGGCGCTCGACCTCCCGGGCCACGGCGAGGCCGCGGACGCACCGCGGCCGATCACGTTCACCGGCTGTGTCGAGCACGTTCTCGCTGTGAGTCCCGAGCGCTTCGTTCTGTGCGGCTACTCGATGGGGGGGCGGATCGCGCTGCACGTCGCGCTCGCCGCCCCCGAGCGGGTGGCGCGGCTGGTGCTCGTGGGCGTCAACCCGGGTATCGAGGATGGGGCCGAACGGGCCGCACGGCGACGTTCGGACCATATGCTGGCCGAGGAACTCGAGCGCGCGCCGTTCGAGGAGTTCATCGAGCGCTGGCGCACCCAGCCGCTGTTCGCCGACGAACCCCCCGAGGTGAGCGCGCTGGCGCGCGAGGACCAGCGCCGCAACCGGCCGGACGCTCTGGCCGCCGTGCTGCGGGGCGTCGGCACGGGGGAGATGACGCCGCTGTGGGATCGGCTGGCCGAGCTGTCGATGCCCGTCACCGTTCTGGTGGGCGAGCGCGACGCGAAGTTCATCGCGCTCGGGCGGCGCATGGTCGAGCGGCTTGCGGATGGCGAGCTCATCACAGCGCCCGGCGGCCATGGGCTGCCGCTGGAGAACCCCGGGGCGGTCGCTCTGGCGCTCGGTTGAGGGATGCCTTGGTGTCGATGCTTCGCGAAACGACCCTATATATATGGTCTTAAAAGTTCTTCAGACCACCGGCTATAGAGGGTCTGAGACACCGGCTATATAGGGTCTGAAAAGTTGCTTTCGCCACCGTGTATATGGGTCCGTGAGAGTTCTATCGACCATCAGGTCACATCGACCCCCAACCCCGGCGCGGAGGGCACAGCGATGGACCCCTCGCGGGCTGGCAACGGGTCATCGAAGCCGTCGAAGAGGCTGAGCGTCGCCAAACCACACGCGGGCAACGACCCCCGCGAGGCGAGCGCAGCCGCGGCGTGTAGGGCGCCGGCGACGCCGAGCGGACCGTCGAACGTGGAGGCGAGGTAGACCTCCGCGCCGGAGGCGCGCACGAGCGCGGCGGCGGCGAGCAGGCCGGCGATCCCCCCGCAGCGGGAGAGCTTCAGGCAGACCGCGTCGGCGACGCCCGCACCGAGCGCGCCGTGCTCGGCGGCGGTCTCGTCGATCGCCACCCGCGTCGCCACCCGCTCGCGCACCGCACGCACCGCCTCCAGGCCGTGCGTGGGCTCCTCCACGAGCTCGAGGCCCACGGGGGCGAGCGCTTCGATCGCGCGCACCGCGCCCTCGACGTCCCACGCGCCGTTGGCGTCAACGCGCAGCTCGACGTGGGGGCCTACCGCGGCGCGGACCGCGGCCACGCGGCCCGCGTCGTCGCCGACGCCGACCTTCACCTTCACGCACCGGAACCCCGCCTGGACCGCGCGCGCGGCCTGCTGCGCGGCGCCCGCGCGGTCGGTCGCGCCCACGGTTGCGTTCACGGGGACCTCTGCGGCGGGGTCGTCGGTGAGCAGCGCTGCCACCGGCCGCCCCGCGCGACGGCCCGCGCGGTCCCACAGCGCGAGGTCGATCGCCGCGAGCGCCGCGGGGAGATCCTCCACGCGCCGGCACGCCTCGATCAGCTGAGCGCCATTCACTCCGTCGGACTGCATCAGCACCGGCCGGTACGCCTCGAGCGCCGCTCGCGCCCGCGCCGTGCTCACCCCGTCGTAGGGCTGCAGCGGGGCTGCCTCCCCGTAGCCGGTGATCCCATCGGAGTCGGTGAGCGCGACCGTCAGCAGTTCGCGCTCGCGCACCATCCCGTAGGCGCTCTGGAAGGGTCTGCTCAGAGAGAGCACGCGCTCGGTGACGCGCATCTGCACCGTGGGGGCCTCAGCCGATCCCCCCGCCCGCGAGGATGCCGGCGGAGAAGAGCAGACAGAAGAGCAACTGCAGGAGGCCGGTGCGCGCCAGGGCGCCGTTCAGCGAGGGGCCGTCCACGCGTGTGCGCACAACCCGGATCAGGGAGACCGCCAGGGGGGCCGTGGCCCAGGGGAGCAGCAGCCAGGCGCTCATCGAGCCGAACGGCCACGGCAGGGGGGCGGTGAGAAATGCGATCGCGAGCATCGCGGTGTAGAGCGCGCGGGTACGCTCGCGCCCGAGGCGCACCGCGAGCGTGCGCTTGCCGGCGCGGCGGTCGGTGTCGATGTCGCGCACGTTGTTGACGACGAGGATCGCGCTCGCGAGCAGACCGACGGGCACGGCGCACGCGAACGCCTGCCAGGGGAGGTGTTGGACCTGCACGTAGTAGGAGCCGGTGACGGCGACGATCCCGAAGAAGAGGAACACGAACAGCTCACCGAGCCCTTCGTAGCCGTAGGGGCGGGGGCCCCCGGTGTAGAGGACGCCGGCGAGGATCGACGCGGCGCCGACCGCGATCAGTCCCCACCCGGCGACCGCGACGAGGTAGACCCCGCACAGCACCGCCAGGCCGAACGTGGCGTAGGTGGCCAGCAGCACCTGGCGGGGCGGCACGAGGCCCCCCGCGGTGACGCGCACGGGGCCGAGGCGGTCCTCGGTGTCGGCGCCACGGCGGGCGTCGGAGTAGTCGTTGGAGAGGTTGGTGCCGACCTGGATGAAGATCGCGCCGAGCAGCGCGGCGACGAACGCGAGCGGATTGAAGTGTCCGGCCCCCAGCGCCAGCGAGGTGCCCACGAGCACCGGAGCGACGGCGGCGGGCAGGGTGCGCACGCGCGCGGCCATCACCCAGATGTGCACGGCGCTCGACCCGCTGGGGACTTCGAGCGCCGCCGGTCGGTCTGCCGGCCGGCCTCTGAGCGGCGGCGGTGGGGAAGAGGGCACGGTGCTCACGCTCTCCGGGGGAACTGCGAGAAGTCCGGCGTGCGCTTTTCCCGATAGGCGTCACGGCCCTCCTGGGCCTCGGCGCTGCCGTAGAAGAGCAGGTTGGCATCGTGGGCGAGCTGCTGGATGCCGGCGAGGCCGTCTTCGGCGGCGTTGAAGGAGGCCTTCAGCAGGCGCAACGCGAAGGGGGAGAGGGCGAGCATCTCTCGGCACCACCCGACGGTCTCCTCCTCCAGGCGCTCCAGCGGCACGACGGTGTTCACGAGCCCCATCTCCAGCGCCTGCGCCGCGGTGTACTGGCGGCAGAGAAACCAGATCTCCTTGGCCTTCTTGGGTCCCACGAGGTTTGCGAGCAGGCCCGCGCCAAAGCCGCCATCGAAGGAGCCCACGCGCGGGCCGACCTGCCCGAAGCGGGCGTTCTCGGCGGCGATCGTGAGGTCGCAGACGAGGTGCAGCACGTGGCCGCCGCCGATCGCGTAGCCGGCGACCATCGCCACGACCGGCTTGGGCAGCCGGCGGATCTGCACGTGCAGGTCGGTCACGTGAAAGCGCCCCGGGCGGGCGGGATCCGGATTACCGGCTGCGTCCTCGGCGAGGTAGCCGGAGTCCCCGCGCACGCGCTGGTCCCCGCCGGAGCAGAACGCCAGCGAGCCCTCCCCAGTGAGCACGATCGCCCCGACCTCGAGGTCCTCGTGGGCCTGCGTGAGCGCGCGCGAGATCTCGACCACGGTGAGCGGGCGGAACGCGTTGCGCACCTCGGGGCGGTCGATCGTGATCTTCGCGATCGTCCCCTCGGGGTGCTGGGACTTCTCGTAGCGGATGTCGGTGTACTCGCCGGCGGGGGTCCAAGTGGTGGGCAAGGTTCCTTCGTCTCCTTCCTGACGGATCGGCTCTTACGAGGCTAGCCTTCGGGGGGAATGATCGTTGAAGCCTGGCTTCGGCGCGCCGCGGCGTCGGCGCCCACCGTGACCGCGGTGCAGACCCCGGCGGGGAGCTGCTCCTACGCGGAGCTCCTGGCGCGGGCGCAGGCGGGTGCGGACACGCTTGCGGGGCTCGGGGCGCGGCGGGGGGAGCGAGTGGCGCTCGCGCTGCCGGCGGGGCTCGACTTCGCCTGCGCTCTGCACGCCTGCCTACTGCTGGGCGCGGTCGCGGTGCCCGTGGATCTGCGCCTGGGCGAGCGCGAGCGGGGCGCGATCGTCAACGGTGCGGCGGTGGTGGTCGATGAGCCGCTACGCGCGGGAGCTGGGCGGGGCGCCAATCGAGGCGCCTGCTCAGGTGCCGTCCACGACCTGGACGACGTGGCCGCGGTCATCCACACCTCGGGCACCACCTCGGCACCGAAGCCGGTGGAGCTGACGTACGGCAACTTCCTCTGGAGCGCGCTGGGCTCGGCGGTGGCGCTTGGCGTCGATCCGGGCGAGCGGTGGCTGTGCAACCTGCCGCTTTCCCACGTGGGGGGGCTGTCGATCCTGGTGCGCTCCGCGATCTACGCGACCACGGCGGTGGTACACGAGCGTTTCGATGCAGCATTAACGCTCAGGGCTCTGCAGACCGATCTTCCACAGGTGACGATTGTTTCACTCGTCGCAACCACGCTCGCGCGGTTGCTCGACGCGGGCCTCGAACGGCCGCCCGCCCTGCGCTGCGCACTCACCGGGGGCGGCCCCGTGCCCGCGGCGCTGCTCGAACGCGCCCGTGTGGCGGGGGTCCCGGTGAGCCTCACCTACGGGCTCACGGAGGCGTGCTCGCAGGTGAGCACACTTCCGCTCGCCTCGCTAAGCGACGAACGCTGTGCTGCCCCCACCGCGGGCCCGCCGCTCTTCTGCACCCGGCTGCGGACCGCCCCCGATGGGGAGATCGAAGTCGCCGGGCCGACCGTTGCACGCTGTGCTGCCGGCGCAGACGGGTGGTTGTGCACGGGAGATCTGGGTAAGTTGAATGCAGAGGGCAACCTGTGCGTGACCGGTCGGAAGGCCGACACGATCGTCAGCGGGGGGGAGAACGTGGCACCCAGTGAGGTCGAGGCCGTGATCGAGGGTCACCCCGAGGTGCTCGAGGCGGCGGTCCTCGGCCGTGCGGACGCGCGCTGGGGCGAGGCGGTCACTGCGCTGGTCGTGCTCCGCGCCGGGGCGGACGTGGGGGAGGGTGCGTTGCGCGCGCACTGCGCGGCGCGCCTGGCCCCCTACAAGGTCCCCAAGCGGGTGACGCTGATCGAGGGGCCGCTGCCGCGCACGCGTTCTGGCAAGCTGCTGCGCAGGGAGCTGAGCTGAGGTGAAGCCCGAGGAACACCGGATCGCGAGCGCCGAGCACTGGGAAGATGCGGCTCCCGGGTGGGTGCGCCGCCAGCGGGCGATCCGCGAGCTCGGGGCGCCGGTCTCGCAGTGGATGCTGCACGCGATCGACCCCCACCCGGGACAGCGCGTGCTGGAGCTCGCGGCGGGCGTCGGCGAGACTGGCCTGCTGGCGGCCGGGCTCGTGGCCCCCACGGGCGGGGTGATCCTCTCTGACCACGCCGAGGGGATGCTCGACGGCGCCCGCGAGCGCGCGGCGGAGCTCGAGCTGACCAACGTCGAGTTCCAGGTGTGGAACGCCGAATGGATCGACCTTCCGGTGGCCAGCGTGGATGCGGTGCTGTGCCGCTGGGGCTACATGTTGATGGTTGACCCCGGAGCGGCGCTGTCGGAGACCCGGCGTGTGCTACGCCCCGGCGGGCGCGTGGCGCTCGCGGTCTGGGACGCGGTGAGCGCGAACCCGTGGGCGCTCGTGCCACGGTTGGAGCTGATCGAACGGGGCCTCGCGCCGGCGCCGGCCCCCGCGCCCGCGGACGGTCCCGTCGAGCACACGCCGGGGCCGTTCGCGCTCGGCGATCCCGAGCGGGTGCGCAGCTTGCTGGAGCAGTCCGGCTTCGCCGAGGCGCGCGTCGAGGCGATCGACGTCGCGCAGCGTCACGAGAGCTTCGACGCCTTCTGGGAGACGATGCTCGACATCTCGCGCGAGCTGCACGACCTCGTGCTCGCCCAGCCGGCGCAGGAGATCGAGCAGATCCGCTCCTCGCTGGCGGCGCGCCTTGCGCCGTACACCGCCGCGGACGGGACACTTGTGATCCCCGGCCGCTCGCTGGTCGCGGCGGCGAGCGCGTGACTTTGAGATAGCCTGCCGCCCCATGCTCTACGACGACGACGCTGACCTCACGCTGCTCGACGGCAAGACCGTCGCGATCATCGGCTACGGCTCCCAGGGCCACGCCCACGCGCTGAACCTCAAGGACTCCGGCGTCAAAGTCGTCGTCGGCCTGCGCGAGGACTCCGCTTCTGTTGGCAAAGCTCGCGAGCAGGGTCTCGAGGTGCTGCCTGTCGTCGAGGCCGCGAGCCGCGGGGACCTGGTGATGGTCCTGCTCCCCGATGAGCTGCACCATCAGGTGTGGGAGTCGGACATAGCCGACGGCATCGCCGAGGGCAACATGCTGCTGTTCGGCCACGGCTTCTCGATCCACTACGGCGAGGTCACGCCGCCCCCCGGCGTGGACGTGGCGATGGTCGCGCCGAAGGGCCCCGGCCATCTCGTGCGCCGCCAGTTCGTAGAAGGTTCCGGGGTCCCCGGCCTGATCGCGGTCGCCCAGGACGCCACCGGCAAAGCACGTGAGCTGGCGCTGGCGTACGCGAAGGGGATCGGCTGCACCCGCGGCGGTGTGATCGAGACGACCTTCAAGGACGAGACGGAGACCGATCTGTTCGGTGAGCAGGCCGTGTTGTGCGGTGGTGTCTCCGAGCTCGTGCAGGCCGGCTTCGAGACGCTCGTGGCCGCGGGCTACGACCCCGAGATGGCCTACTTCGAGTGCCTGCACGAGGTTAAGCTGATCGTGGATCTGATGTACGAGAAGGGCCTCGCGGGGATGCGCTACTCGATCTCCAACACCGCGGAGTACGGCGACTACACGCGCGGCAAACGCGTGATCACCCAGGAGACCCGCGCCGCGATGCGCAAGATCCTCTCCGAGATCCAGTCCGGGGACTTCGCGCGCGAGTGGATCGCCGAGAACCGCGCCGGGCAGGAGAACTTCCTGCGGATGCGCGCCGAGCAGGCCGACACGCAGATCGAAGCGGTCGGTAAGGAGCTTCGCTCGCACATGGACTGGATCAACTCTTCTTTCTGAGGACCCTCGGCATTCGCTAAACTCGCGCCTGTCGCGACTGGCGCAGCAGCGAGGTGGAAGAGACCACCGGGGAGCGACAGGGAGCACCGCCGCGCGCCTGGGCACCTCATCCACGTAACCCTCGAGGCCGAAACGGGGAAGCCCATGACGAGCACCAGCGCAGAGCAGACGCAGTTGACGATCCCGGCCGAGTTGAAGCCCGCGGATGGGCGCTTCGGCTGCGGCCCGTCGAAGGTCCGCCCCGAGGCGCTTGCGCGGCTGGCCTCGGAGGGGGCGGCGTTGATGGGCACCTCGCACCGGCAGAAGCCGGTCAAGGCGCTCGTCGGTGAGATTCGCGGCGGGTTGCGCGAGCTGTTCTCCGCGCCAGAGGGCTACGAGGTGGCGCTTGGCAATGGTGGGGCTACCGCGTTCTGGGATGCTGCTGCGTGTGGGCTGATCGAGCGCCGTTCACTGCACCTGGCGTATGGGGAGTTTTCTTCGAAGTTCGCGCAGGTGGCGCGTGAGGCTCCGTTCCTGGAGGAGCCGGTGGTCATCAAAGCCGAGCCTGGCGACGCTCCAGACCCCGCGCAGGCTGGCGCCGAGGGCGGGGTGGACGTGGTCGCGTGGGCGCATAACGAGACCTCCACCGGAGTTATGGTCCCTGTGCAGCGCCCCGTGGGCGCAGGCGCAGGGGAGGCGTTGGTGTTGATCGACGCGACCTCGGGTGCGGGTGGTCTACCGGTGGACGTCACTCAGGCCGACGCGTACTACTTTGCTCCTCAGAAGAGCTTCGCCGCCGATGGTGGGCTATGGGTTGCGCTGTTGAGTCCGGCGGCGCAGGAGCGGATCGCGAAGCTCGCAGGCGCCAATGGGGATGGAAATCCCACCCGCCCTCGCTGGATCCCGCAGTTCCTCTCGCTCTCCACGGCCCTGGAGAACTCGCTCAAAGACCAGACCTACAACACCCCGGCGGTGGCGACGCTGTTCCTGCTCGCCGACCAGGTCCAGTGGATACTCGACGGAGGCGGCCTCGATTGGTGCGTGTCGCGCACGACCGCCTCCTCTACTCACCTATATGAGTGGGCTGAGCGCACTCCCTATACGACTCCGTTCGTGGTCAACCCCGCGAAGCGCTCGCTGGTCGTGGGGACGATCGACTTCGAGGAGGCGGTGGACGCGGCGGCAGTTGCGAAAACGCTGCGCGCGAACGGGATCGTGGATACCGAGCCCTACCGCAAGCTGGGGCGCAATCAGCTGCGGATCGGGATGTTCCCGGCGGTTGAGCCCTCCGATGTCCAGGCGCTGACAGCTTGTATCGACTGGGTGGTCGAAAGGGTGGGAGCATGACCGAGCGCCTGAAGGTGCTGGTGAAGGAGAAGATCGGCGACTCGGGCGTGGCTCTGCTGCGCGAGCACTTCGACGTGGACCTCGGCCTCGACTGGAGCGACGAGGAACTGGCGGAGCGCATCGGTGAGTACCACGGCATCCTGATCCGTTCGGCGACGAAGCTGACTGCGGAGCTGATCGAGCGGGCCACCAATCTGCGCGCGATTGGGCGCGCGGGGGTGGGGGTGGACAACGTCAACGTGGAGGCGGCGACCAAGCGCGGGATCATCGTCGCCAACGCGCCGCAGTCGAACGTGGTGACGGCCGCCGAGCACACGATGGCGCTGCTGCTGGCGCTCGCGCGCAACATCCCGCAGGCGTACGTCTCGCTCACCGGCGGGAAGTGGGAGCGCTCGAAGTTCTCCGGCGTCGAGTTGTACGAGAAGACGCTCGGGATCGTCGGCTTCGGGCGGATCGGGCAGCTCGTCGCGGCCCGCGCGCGCGGCTTTCAGATGCGCGTCGTCGCGTTCGACCCGTTCGTCAGCGCCGAGCGCTACCGCGAGCTGGGGGTCGAGAAGGCGGCCAACAGCGAGGAGGTCTACGCGCAGGCGGACTTCCTCACGATCCACCTCCCCAAGACGGAGGAGACGAAGAACTGGCTTGACGCGCAGGCGTTCGCGCAGATGCGCGACGGGGTGCGCATCCTCAACGTCGCGCGCGGGGGCCTGATCGACGAAGACGCGCTGAAGGACGCCCTGGACTCCGGCAAGGTTGGTGGGGCAGCGCTCGACGTGTTCCCCTCCGAGCCGACGACCGAGCACCCGCTGTTCGGCTACCCGACCGTGATCGTCACCCCCCACCTGGGGGCCTCCACGGCGGAGGCCACGGACCGCGCGGGCTACCAGTCCGCCGAGCAGGTCGTCGCGGCGCTGACCGGCGGGGTGGTCTCCACCGCGGTCAACATCCCCTCGATCGGGGCTGAGGACATGCAGGTGCTGGGGCCGTTCCTGCCGTTGGCCCGGCAACTAGGGCGCCTGGCGATGGAGCTCGCCGAGGGCAGCTCGGTGGAGCGCATCGAGGCGGCCTTCCTGGGGCGCATCGCCGACTTCGACACGCGTCTGTTGACCCTCGCGGTGATCCAGGGCGCGCTGCAGGGCCGCACCGAGGAGCAGGTCAACCTCGTCAACGCCCCCTCGATGGCCGAGGAGCGCGGGATCGTGGTCGAGGAGAAGACCGTCTCCGAGGCGCAGGACTACAACGAGCTGATCCGCGTCACCGTGATTGCCGGCGAGCGCAGGGTCGCGGTCGCGGGCACCGGGATCGGCCCGCACCGTGTGCCGCACCTGGTCGAGGTCCAGGGCCGGCGCCTGACGGTGGAGCTCGAGCGCTTCGTGACGGTCTTCCGCTACGCCGACCTGCCGGGCATGATCGGTCGCGTCGGGACGATCTTCGGCAGCCACGGCATCAACATCTCCTCGGCGGCGGTCGGACACACCCGGGATGGGATGTCCGCCCACCCCTCCCACGCCGACGGCGAGGACCAGCGCCTAGCGGCGATGGTCGTCACGACCGATGCCGCCGTGCCGGCCGAGGTCGTGCAGGAGATCGTGGCCTCCGAGGGGTTCTTCGGAGGCTGGGCCGTGGTGCTGTCCTGAGGGGGCCGATGGCCCTCGGCCCCTCAGACGCGTAACTCAGATACGCTGGCGCCCAGGATGCGGGTCGTTGAGATCTCAAAGCACGGCGGGCCTGAGGTGCTGAAGGTGCGCGAGCGCCCGGACCCGTCACTCGGCAGGGGCGAGGTGCGGATCGAGGTTGCGGCGGCGGGCATCAACTTCGCGGACGTGATGGCGCGCATGGGCGTCTATCCCGACGCGCCGAAGCCTCCGTGCGTGGTTGGCTACGAGGTGGCGGGGACGATCCTCGAGTTGGGCGAGGGCGTGGAGGAGTTCAGCCCCGGCCAGCGCGTGTTCGCGAGCACAAAATTCGGCGGCTACGCCTCGCAGGTGGTCGTTCCGGCGGTCAACGCGGTGGCGCTTGCGGACGAGCTCGACTTCGAGCAGGGCGCGGCGATTCCCGTCAACTACGGCACCGCGTGGGCGGGCCTGATCGGCTACGGCAACCTGCAGCCGGGCGAGCGCGTGCTGATCCACTCGGCTGGAGGCGGGGTGGGGATCGCGGCCACGCAGATCGCCAAGCACAGCGGAGCGGAGGTCTACGGCACGGCCTCGCCGGCCAAGCACGCCCGCATCTCCGAACTCGGCGTGGACCATGTGCTCGACTACACCAAGAGTGGCTGGGAGCGGGGCCTGCCGAAGTTCGACGTGATCATGGACGCGATTGCGGGCAAGAGCTTCCGCCGCAGCTACGACCTGCTGCGCCCCGGCGGACGTCTGGTGGCGTTCGGCGCCTCCGCGGTGGTGGCGGGTGAGAAACGCAATCCGGTCTCGGCGCTGCGCACGGTGGCGCGGATGCCGCGCTTCAACATGATCAAGCAGATGTCCGAATCGAAGGCGGTGATCGGACTGAACATGCTGAGCCTCTGGAAGGACCGTCAGACGCTCAGGCCGTGGATCGAGCCGCTGCGCGAGCTGATGGTCGATGGCACGGTCCAGCCGGTGGTGGCAGGCGCCTTCAGCTTCGAGGAAGCCGGCGAGGCGCAGCGGATGATCACCGAGCGCAGGAATGTTGGCAAGGTGGTCCTCACTACCTGAGCTGGTTGGCATCGCGCCGTGGCGGTGCTACCCTGCGCGCAGCATGTCGTTCCAGGCCTCTCTTCGACTTCTCCTCCTCCCCCCTCGGGGGGAATAGCGCGTGGCGGCCGCGTAGCCGCAAACCCACCTGGAGGAAGTACGAAAGAGACCGAGTACACAAGGAGCGTGAGCGACATGACGAGGAGAACGGGCACGCCGGAGGAAGTTGACGGAGCGGTGGACGAGGACCGCCGCGTCCTGATCTTTGACACGACCCTGCGCGACGGGGAGCAGTCGCCGGGGATTGCGCTGAACACTCAGGAGAAGCTGGAGATCGCCCACCAGCTGGCGCGGCTGGGGGTGGACGTGATCGAGGCGGGCTTCCCGATCACCTCCCCGGGCGACTTCGAGGCGGTACAGGCGATCGCGCGGGAGGTCGTCGATCCGGCGCCGC
Source organism: uncultured Solirubrobacterales bacterium (assembly GCA_963725535.1). Classification (GTDB taxonomy): domain Bacteria; phylum Actinomycetota; class Thermoleophilia; order Solirubrobacterales; family Solirubrobacteraceae; genus Palsa-744. The sequence continues at coordinate 21,740 of CAVRYX010000002.1, read as the reverse complement.
CGATCATCGCCGGCCTGGCGCGCACCCACGTGGCCGACATCGACGCGGCGTGGGAGGCGGTCAGGGATGCGGAGCGCCCGCGGATCCACACGTTCGTCTCGACCTCGGACATCCACATCGTGCACCAGCTGCAGTCCACGCGCGAGGACGTCAAGGGCCAGGCACGCGCGGCGGTGGCGCACGCGAAGGAGTACCTGGAGGACGTGGAGTTCTCGCCGATGGACGCGACCCGCTCGGAAGTGGAGTTCACCGCCGAGGTCGTGCGGATCGCGATCGAGGAGGGGGCCACGACGATCAACATCCCGGACACGGTGGGCTACGCGATGCCCCACGAGTTCCAGGCGTTCCTGGCGCGGCTGTACGAGCTGGTGCCGGAGCTGCACGGCGTGGTGCTCTCGGTGCACTGCCACGACGACCTGGGCCTGGCGGTCGCGAACTCGTTCGCGGGCGTGCTGGCCGGCGCGCGCCAGGTGGAGTGCGCGGTCAACGGGATCGGCGAGCGCGCGGGCAACGCGTCACTGGAGGAGATCGTGATGCTGCTGCGCACCCGCCGCTCGGACGTGGGGGGCTTGGACACGACGGTGAACACGCGCGAGCTGGCGCGCACGAGCCGGCTGGTCTCGCGCCTGACCGGCTACGCGGTGCAGCCGAACAAGGCGATCGTGGGCCGCAACGCGTTCGCGCACGAGTCGGGCATCCACCAGGACGGGGTGCTGAAGGAGCGCACGACGTACGAGATCATGGACGCCACGACGGTGGGCCTCGACTCCAACTCGATCGTGCTGGGCAAGCACTCCGGGCGCCACGCCCTGCGCGACGCGCTGGCGGAGATGGGCTTCGAGGTGGACGGCCAGGCGTTGAACACGGCGTTCAAGCGCTTCAAGGAGATCGCGGACAAGAAGAAGGCGGTCACGGCGATGGACCTGGAGGCACTGGTGACCGACGAGCTGCGCGGTGAGATCCCCGGGTACACGCTGGAGTGGTTCGAGGTGGAGGCCTCCTCGCGCCGACCCCCGCACGCGCGCGTGGCGGTGCGCCTGCCGCAGGGCGAGTTGGTGGAGGGCTCGTTCACCGGCGACGGCCCGATCGACGCGGTGCTGGCGGCGATCAACGCGGCGGCGGGCACGCGAGCGAAGCTGCGGGACTTCAAGATCGGTGCGGTCACGGAGGGTCAGGACGCCCTGGGGGAGGTCTCGGTGGTGGTCGAGATCGATGGCCAGTCGGGGTCGGGGCAGGCGCTCTCGACGGACGTGATCGAGGCCGCGGCCCACGCGTACGTGCGCGCGCTGTCGGTCGCCCGCGCCCGGGCGCTGGAACCGAAGGACACGCTGGGACTGCCCGCCACGGCGCCTTGAGAGCCCCGCCCGCGCTCGTCGGATTCGCGCCGTGCCCGCCAGGTCACCGACTGGGGGCCGGAGGCGGCCGGCGCGGCGTGTCCGCTAAAACACTTGCTATCAGAGAGAAGGATTGAGCCGATGCCGAAAAGCATGTTCGAGAAGATCTGGGAGGCCCACGAGGTGGCGCCCGGTCTGCTGTACATCGATCTGCACCTGGTGCACGAGGTGACGAGCCCGCAGGCGTTCGACGGCCTGCGCATGGCTGGCCGGCAGGTGCGCCGCCCCGACCGCACGCTGGCGACCGCCGACCACAACACGCCGACCGACGGCACGCCGAACGCGGCGGCGATCAAGGAAGAGCTCTCACGAGTGCAGGTGCAGACGCTGGAGCGCAACTGCGCGGAGTTCGGGGTGCCGGTCTACTCGCTGGGCTCCGACCGGCAGGGGATCGTGCACGTGATCGGCCCGGAGCTCGGGGTGACACAGCCGGGCCTGACGATCGTCTGCGGTGACTCGCACACTGCCACGCACGGCGCGTTCGGAGCGCTCGCGTTCGGGATCGGCACGAGTGAGGTCGAGCACGTGCTGGCGACGCAGTGCATGGTCCAGCACCGCCCGCGCTCGATGCGCATCCGTTACGAGGGGCAGCTGGGCTTCGGGGTCACCGCGAAGGACCTGATCCTCGGCACGATCGGTCAGATGGGCGTGGGCGGCGCCACCGGCCACGTCGTCGAGTACGCGGGCCCGGTGATCGACGGCCTCTCGATGGAGGGGCGCATGACGGTCTGCAACATGACGATCGAGGGTGGCGGGCGCGCGGGGATGATCGCGCCGGACGAGACGACGTTCGCGTGGTTCACCGACCGCGAGCGCCCGGGCGCCCCCGAAGTTTCGGAGCTACAGGCCGCGTTCGAGCGCTGGGGCGAGCTGCGCAGCGATGAGGGCGCGAGCTTCGACAGCGAGCTGACTGTGGACGCCGCGGCGCTCTCCCCGCAGGTCACGTGGGGCACGACCCCGGCGATGGTCACCGACGTGACCGGGCGGGTGCCGGCGCCGGAGGAGTTCGCCAGCGAGGCCGAGCGCGAGGCGGCGGAGCGCGCGCTGCACTACATGGCGCTGGAGCCAGGCACGCCGATCGAGCAGATCGCGGTTGACCGGGTGTTCATCGGTTCGTGCACGAACTCGCGGATCGGCGACCTGCGGGCCGCGGCCGAGGTGGTCGCCGGGCGCACGGTGGCCCGGAGCGTGAGCGCGATGGTGGTGCCGGGCTCCCAGCAGGTCAAGGCGCAGGCCGAGGCCGAGGGCCTCGACCGGGTCTTCCGCGAGGCGGGCTTCGACTGGCGGGTGGCAGGCTGCTCGATGTGCCTGGGGATGAACCCCGACATCCTCGCCCCGGGGGAGCGGTGTGCCTCGACGTCCAACCGCAACTTCGAGGGACGCCAGGGCCGCGGCGGGCGCACGCACCTGGTCTCCCCGCAGATGGCGGCCGCCGCCGCGATCGAGGGGCACTTCACGGACATCAGGAGCTGGAGCCAGGAGGGCCGATGACCGAAGCCGGGAGATACTCGCCTTCGGCTCGCATCCCCGTTTCGGCCAGCGCGATGCTGCGTCCTCGGTCGCTCGCGTGCATAGCACGCCACGCGGGGTGGGCGGGCCTATTGAATCTTGCCTCGCTTGCTCCTCGACCCTCCTGGGAGGCGTTGTTCTCATGACTATGGAACCGATAGAGACGATCTCGGGCCCCGTGAGCCACCTGGACCGCTCCAACGTGGACACCGACCAGATCATGCCCAAGCAGTTCCTCAAGCGCGTGGAGCGGACGGGCTTCGGAGAGTTTCTCTTCTACGACTGGGCGAAGGAGCCGGGCTGGGAGCTGCCGGCGAACCCGATCCTCGTGGCAGGGGAGAACTTCGGCTGTGGCTCCTCGCGCGAGCACGCCCCGTGGGGGCTGCAGGACTACGGCTTCCAGGCGCTGGTGGCCCCCTCCTTCGCGGACATCTTCTACTCCAACTGCACGAAGATCGGCCTGCTGCCGGTCGTCTTGGCAGAGGAGCACTGCCGCGCGCTGGCCGCGGCCGGGGAGGGCCAGGTCGATCTGCAGGCCCAGGAGGTGCGCTACCCGGGCGCGGACGGCGAGCTGGTCTCGGTCTCCTTCGAGATCGACCCCGAGACGCGCCGGCGGCTGCTCGGGGGCCTCGACGACATCGCGGTGACGCTCGGTCAGGAGGTTGCGATCATCGCCTACGAGGGCGCCCAGCAGCAGGTGGGACCTGTTACAACAGCGCTGTAGAGGACGGAACGGCGCCGGCAGAGATGGCGCTGTAGGGAGCTGTGGGGCAGCGCCGTAGAGGAGCGCTGCAGGCATGGAGCTGGAGCCGCCCCGCCAGGCTGGGTCCAGGTAACTTGCGGGGGAGCGGGGGGTAGGGTCCCAGATGGAGCCAGGATTCAAATGTACAAGCGCATAGCGGTCCTTCCCGGCGACGGGATCGGGCCGGAGATCACGGCCGCCACGCGCGAAGTGCTCAACGCGGTCGGCGACTTCGAGATCGACGAACGGCCGATCGGGGGCGCCTCAATCGACGCCTACGGCTCGCCGCTCACCGAGGAGACGCTCGCGGCGTGCCGACGCGCGGACGCGGTGCTGCTGGGCGCGGTGGGGGGCCCCAAGTGGGACAGCACCGACCCGGACGCCCCACGCCCCGAGCAGGGCCTCCTGGCGCTGCGCAAGGGCCTCGGGCTGTACGCGAACGTGCGCCCGGTGCGCCCGTTGCCGCAGCTTTACGACGCCTCGCCGCTGCGGCGCGAGCGGATCGAAGACGTTGACCTGCTGGTGGTGCGCGAGCTGACCGGGGGGATCTACTTCGGCGAGAAGACGCGCACGGCCGACGCGGCGAGCGACCTGTGCTCCTACACCGTCACGGAGATCGAGCGGGTGGCGCGCACGGCGTTCAACGCAGCGCACGCGAAGGTGACGAGCGTCGACAAGGCCAACGTGTTGGAAACGTCGCGGCTGTGGCGGGAGGTCGTGACCCGCGTGCAGGACCGCGAATACCCGCACGTGGAGCTCGAGCACATGCTCGTGGACAACGCAGCGATGCAGCTGATCGCCAACCCGCGCCACTTCGACGTGCTGCTGACCGAGAACATGTTCGGGGACATCCTCTCCGACGAGGCGGCGATGCTGACCGGCTCGATCGGGATGCTCCCCAGCGCGTCGCTGGGCGATCGCGGGCGATCGGAGTTCGGCGAGCTCTCCCCGGGGCTGTACGAGCCGGTGCACGGCTCCGCGCCGGACATCGCGGGGGAGGGAATCGCCAATCCGATGGCGATGTTTCTATCCGCGGCGCTGATGCTGCGCAACAGTCTTGACCTCGAGGAGAAGGCGCTGGAGGTAGAATCAGCCGTGGAACGCGCGCTCGACGACGGCGTGCGCACCCCCGACCTCGGGGGGGGAGCCAGCACCGCGGATGCGACGCGGGCGGTGCTCTACTACCTCTAACAAAGACCTGTACGGATCGGAGCTAGGACCTTGAACCCCACACCTCTAAGCTGGGGGAGGGCAGGCCCTCCCCCAGAGCCCCCTCCCATTTTGACTGGAGAACGGCAGTGAACTCCACGGACCTCATCTGGATGAACGGAGACTTCGTCGCCTGGGAGGATGCCAAGGTCCACGTCCTCACGCACGGCCTGCACTACGGCACGGGCGTGTTCGACAGTATGCGCTGCTACGAGACCGAGCTCGGCCCGGCCGTGTTCCGGGGCGCCGAGCACATCGAGCGCCTGCGCCGCTCCGCCGAGCTGTACTACATGCCGCTGCCCTACTCCGACGCGCAGTTGCGCGCGGCGACACTCGAGCTCGTGGCGCGCAACGGGCTGCGCTCCTGTTACATCCGCCCGCTCGTCAACCGCGGCTACGGCACGATGGGCCTGAACCCCCTGGACGCTCCGGTCGACGTGACGATCGCGTGCTGGGAGTGGGGCACGTACCTCGGCGAGGAGGGGATGCGCAACGGCGTGCGCGCGGCGACCTCCTCGTGGCGGCGCATCAGCCCCGACTCGCTGATCCCGCACGCGAAGGCGAGCGGCCAGTACCTCAACAACGTGCTCGCCAAGGTCGAGTCGGTGAAGGCCGGCTACGAAGAGGCGATCCTGCTCGACGACCACGGCCACGTGTGCGAGGGCACCGGCGAGAACGTCTACATCGTGCGCGACGGGGAGATCACCACGCCCGGACAGCACAACTCGATCCTCGACGGCATCACCCGCCGCTCGCTGATCCAGATCGCGCAGGACCTCGGCTACGCGGTGGTCGAGCGCAACGTGGCGCGCGCGGAGGTGTACCTCGCCGACGAGGTGTTCATGTCGGGCACCGCCGCCGAGGTGGTGCCGGTGCGCGAGGTCGACAACCACCGGATCGGCACGGGCGAACCGGGCGAGGTCACGCGCGTGTTGCAGGCCGCCTTTGACGACGCGACCCACGGGCGGACGGAGCGCTACCGCGAGTGGCTCGACGTGGTGAGCGCGGCGGATCTGGAGACCCCCGCGGGCGACGCGGGCGTATCCGCGGGCTAGGGCCTAGCCGCGATGGCCGACATACAGCTATACGACGCCACCCTGCGCGACGGCATGGGGGGAGGCGGGCTGACGCTCACCGCCGAGGAGAAGCTGCGGGTCGTGCACGCGCTGGATGAGCTGGGCGTGCAGATGATCGAGGCCGGGTTCCCTGCCTCGAACCCGAAGGAGCTTGAGCTGTTTGGGCTGCTCGCTGCGGAGACCCTGCACAACGCGGAGATCGTCGCGTTCGGGATGACCCGCCGGCGCGGTGTGAGCGCCGCGCAGGACGAGGGCCTGCGCCTGCTCGCTGAGTCATTCGCGCCGGTCTGCACGCTCGTCGGCAAGGCGTCGGTGCTGCACGTGGAGAAGGTGGTGCGCGTCTCGCGCGAGGAGAACCTCGCGATGATCGCCGACTCGGTGGCGTTCCTGCGCGGCGCCGGCAAGCGCGTGCTGCTGGACGCCGAGCACTTCTTCGACGGCTTCGCTCTGGACCCCGCGTACGCGATCAGCTGCCTGCGAGTGGCGGCCGACGCGGGCGCCGAGCGGATCGTGCTGTGCGACACCAACGGGGGCTCGCTGCCTGCACAGATACGGACGGCGTTCGCGGTGGTCGGCGAAGCGCTCCCGGGCGTGCCGCTCGGCATCCACACCCACGACGACTCCGGCTGCGCGGTGGCGAACACGCTCACGGCGGTGGAATGCGGCGCGACGCAGGTGCAGGGCACGGTGAACGGCATCGGCGAGCGCACCGGCAACGCCAACCTGATCACGGTCATCGCCGACCTGCAGCTGAAGATGGGCTACGAACTTTTGTCCGCCGAGCGCCTCGCGCGCCTGACCGAGACGGCGCACTTCCTCGACGAGCTGCTCAACCGCGCGCCCGACCCGGCGCAGCCGTACGTGGGCAAGCACGCGTTCACGCACAAGGCGGGGCTGCACGCGGCCGGCGTGCAGGCCGACGCGCAGACGTTCGAGCACATCGACCCGGCGGTCGTGGGCAACGACCGCGACGTGCTGATCTCCGAGCTCTCCGGCCGGGGCGCGATCGTCGAGAAGGCGCGTCAGGCGGGTCTGACGGTCGATGAGGACTTCGCCCGGCGGGTGGTCGAGCGCGTCAAGGAGCTCGAGCACGAGGGCTTCCAGTTCGAGGCCGCGGACGGCTCGTTGGAGCTGCTGATGCGCAAGGAGGCGGGCGACTACGAGCCACTGTTCCGGTTGGAGTCCTGGCGTGTGATCGTGGAGAAGCACGCCGACGGGCGCGCGAGCACGGAGGCGACGATCAAGATCTGGCTGGGGGGCGAGCGCTACGTGCGCACGGCCGAGGGCAACGGTCCGGTGAACGCTCTGGACCGTGCGCTGCGCGACGCGATCGGGGAGATCCATCCGCACCTCAAGGACATCGACCTGGTCAACTTCAAGGTGCGCATCCTGGATGAGACGAAGGGCACCGGTGCGGTCACGCGCGTGCTGATCGACGCCTCGGACGGCCATCGCGTGTGGGGGGCGATCGGCGTCGCCGAGAACCTGATCGCGGCCTCGTGGGATGCGCTGGTGGACTCGCTGGAGTCGGGGATGCAGCCGGCGGCGCGCCTAAAGGCCTGAAACGTGAGCGAGAAGGAGAGGGCCCGGTTGGTCGAGGAGGAGACGATCCCGCTGGCGCGTCCCTCGCTGGGCGCGGCGGAGGAGCGGGCGGTGCTGGAGGTGCTGCGCTCTGGGCAGCTCTCGCTGGGACCGCGCGTGGAGGAGTTCGAGCGGGCGTTCGCGCAGCGGGTAGGCGGGGTGGGCGGGGATCCGATCTACGCAAGCGCGGTGTCGAGTGGCACCGCCGGCCTGCACCTGGCCCTGCGCGCGGTGGGGGTGGGACCCGGGGACGAGGTGGTCACGAGCTCCTTCTCGTTCGTGGCCTCCGCCAACGCGGTGGTGTACGAGGGCGCGCGCCCGGTGTTTGCCGACATCGACCCGATGACGCTGAACCTGGACCCCGAGGCCGTGCGGGCGGTGGTGAGCGAGCGCACACGGGCGATCCTGCCGGTGCACATCTTTGGTTACCCGGCGGAGATGGACGCGCTGGAGGCGATCGCGCGCGAGCACGGACTGGCGATCGTCGAGGACGCGTGTGAGGCGCTGGGGGCGCGCCACCCGGATGGGCGGCCCGTGGGAGGCCGCGGCAACCCGGCGGTCTTCGGGTTCTACGCGAACAAGCAAATCACCACCGGCGAGGGCGGGATGGTCACGCTGGGCGAGGCGGCGCTCAAGGAGCGGATCGACTCCGAGCGCAACCAGGGGCGCTCCCCGCAGCGGGGGTGGCTGGACCACGATCGCCTGGGCTTCAACTACCGCCTGTCGGACATCGCGTGCGCTCTCGGGCTGGTGCAGTTGGAACGCCTGGACGAGTTCCTGGCGGCGCGGGCGCGGCTGGCGGGCCTCTACCGGGAGGCGCTCCAGGGCATCAGAGGTCTCGAGCTGCCCTGCCCGGACATGGAAGGGAGCAGGCGGGGGTGGTTCGTGTTCGTGGTGCAGCTTCCGCAGGGGGTGGACCGCGACACGGTGGTGCGGACACTCGCTGCGGAGGGGGTCCAGAGCAAGCCGTACCTGCCGGTGATCCACCTGATGCGCTTCTACCGTGAGCGCTTCGGTCACCGCCCGGGCGAGCTCCCAGTCAGCGAGGACGTGGCGGCGCGCTCGATCGCGCTGCCGTTCTTCGTGGGTATGGAGGAGTGGCAGGTGCGCTGCGTGGCCGACGTCCTGCGGGATGCCGTGGGGCGGTAGCCGAGTCTTGTCGACGGGAGGGGGCCTCGGGGGAGGGCCTGCCCTCCCCCGACTGAGTGCTGGTGCGCTGCGTGGCCGACGTCCTGCGGGAGGCGGTGGGGCGGTAGCCGAGTCTTGTTGAACGGGAGGGGGCCTCGGGGGAGGGCTTGCCCTCCCCCGACTGAGTGCTGGTGCGCTGCGTGGCCGACGTCCTGCGGGAGGCGGTGGGGCGGTAGGAGCCGCGGGTGTCCTACGGCGCCGTCGCGATCGCGCCCGCCTCCCGCGCGCCGACGAACGGCGCCAGCGCGAAGTAGGTCGCTCGCGGGACCATCACGGGGAGCTCGTGCGTGCGGTCCTGCAGCACGTGGTGCAGGCACAGCTCGTACAGGCCCCCCGCGATCGCTTCCACGGTGATGCCCGGCGGGCGTTCCCCGTCGGGGTGGTAGTCGAGGCCTGGGAGTAGCATCCGCGAGTAGGAGCCCACGCCTTTGAGCGCGCGTTCGGCGGTGCGGTCGGTCGCCGCCAGCACGTCCACCATCGAGACGTGCGCGTACGCCGGCTCTCCCGCCAGGAAGCGGAACAGCGCCGCGATGCCCGCACGTACGCCCAGGCGCCAGTCCCGCTCCGCACGAAACGCGTGCTCCACCAGCGCGAGCGCTTTGTCGTGGCCGATCTCGTACGCCACGAGGAACGCGTCCTCCTTGCCGCTGAAGTGCTCGTAGAAGGCCGCCAGCGAGACCGACGCCTCGGCCGCGATGCCCTCGACCGTCAGGGCCGCGTAGCCCTTGCGCGCGGTGAGGTTCGTGACTGCGTCGAGGATCCGCTCGCGCTGGGAGTGCACCACGAAGCTGCGCGACATCCCGGCCTCTCCACGCGGCAGGCGGCGTCTGTCGTTGGCGGCTGCCCCGAGTGAGAGCGAGCCCGGAGCGCGCCCGCCCGACAGATCCAGGTGCAGTTCCTCGGGCTTCGGATCAACCAGGTTCATGATCGACGGTGGCGCCGGCCAGTAAGTGCTTGTCCACTGCGTCAGCGCGGGGACGAGTCCGCGCAGCCGCACGCGCTGTCCCCGGCGCAGGTGCCCGTAGAGAACGTGCAGCAGCCCCCCGACCACGCCGCGCAGCACCGGGTTGGGGATTGGGCCCGGGCCCGGCGACAGGCCTAAGGTTTCGCGCAGGAGGTCCTCGTAGCCCGCCGCCAGCTGTTCGCGGCGCCCGATCCCCGCCGGGCCCGCCGCGGCGATCTCCACCGTCAACAACCGCAGTGCGTCGGGCCGTTCGACCGCCAGTTCGAAGAGTTCCTCCAGTGCCGCGTCGACGCTGTCCGGTAGGTCGTCCGCGTGGCGGAACGTCTCGGAGATCGCACGCTGGGCGCTGGCCGCGATCGCGTCGTAGGCCGCCAGGAAGCACTCTTCCTTGTTGGTGAAGTGCTCGTAGAAGGCCTTCCGCGAGACCCCCGCCCGCTTGATCACGTCCGAGACCGCGATCGCCGCGTAGCCCTTGACTCCAACTGCTTCGACCATGCCCTCCAGCAGGCGTTGACGCTGGTTGGTAGCCACCTGCGCGCGGGTGAGCGAATGCGGTCCCCGTGGCAGGGCCTGAAACCGTCCGATCGATGGTCGTTCCAGCAAATCCGACATCGCCCGATTATTGCGCACACCAGCGCGCCCTGCAGGGGGTGTTTCCAGCTCTTTGGCCCGCGGCGCCCGGGGCGTGGTGTTTCTCGAAGGTATCGGGATAGTCCCGAAGTATGGCATAGAAAGATGTCCCTGTCCGAGGCTCGTGTACAGCTCTGCGCTCTGCTTGTGGTGACTCCAAGCGCGGGACCGCCGCACAGGATCTCCGCTAGTGTCCGTCCGAGCGCAACGCCCCCCGACATGTCCCGCTTCCGCGAGCCCCAGCACAAAGACTTCCGGCGCCTGAACGCCTCGCTGGGCTTTGACCGGCGACTGTGGCCCCAGGACGTTGCGCAGTCCCGCGCCCACGCGTGGATGCTCGCCGACCGCGGGATCATCCCCGTCGAGGACCGCAACAACCTGATCGAAGGCCTCGAAGAGGTCGAGGCCGAGCTCGAGGGGGGGACGTTTGCCTTCAAGGAGGACGACGAAGACGTGCACATGGCGATCGAGCGGCGCCTCACGGAGCTCGCCGGGCCCGTCGGCGGCAAGCTGCACACCGCGCGCTCGCGCAACGACCAGGTCGCCACCGACGTCGCCATGTACGTGCGCGAGCACGCCCGCGCCGCCCACGACGCCGCAGGGGAGCTGATGGGCGCGCTGGTGGACCGTGCCGAGGAGCACGTGGACTGGCCGCTGCCCGGCTACACGCACCTGCAACGGGCCCAGCCCGTGTACCTCGCCCACCACCTGCTCGCCTACTTCTGGATGCTCGCCCGCGACCGCGAGCGTTTCGCATTCGCCCTCACCCAGGCCGGGCGCCTGCCGCTCGGCTCGGGCGCGCTCGCCGGCGTCAGCTTCGACACCGACCGTCGCGTGCTCGCCCGCCAGCTCGGCTTCCACGACGTGGTGCCCAACTCGGTTGACGGTGTCTCCAACCGCGACTTCGCCCTGGACTACCTGCACGCCGCCGCGACGTGCGCCACCCACCTCTCGCGCCTGGGCGCGGAGCTCGTGTGGTGGTCAAGCCAGGAGGTCGGCTTCTGCGAGCTGCCCGACGCGTGGTCGGCGGGCTCCTCGATCATGCCCCAGAAGAAGAACCCCGACGCCGCTGAGCTGCTGCGCGCCAAGGCGCCCCGGGTCGTCGGGCACTACACCGCCCTGCAGGGAGTCCTGCACGCCCTGCCGCTCACGTACAACAAGGACCTGCAGGAGGACAAGGAGCACCTGTTCGACACGGCCGACACGCTCGAGCTCGCGCTGGCCGCTGCCCGCGGGATGGTCGAAGGCGTGCGCTTCTCGCGCGAGCGGATGGCCGCCGCGGCTGCCGACGAGACGCTCGGCGCCACCGACGTCGCCGACTGGCTCGTACGCCAGGGAGTGCCCTTCCGCGAGGCGCATGGGGTCCTCGCCGGGCTCGTGCGCACCGCGGAGGACGCCGGCCGCAAGCTCTCCGAGCTGACTTCCGCCGAGCTCGCCGCGCACAGCCCCGTGCTCGGGGAGCACGTCGAGGAGTACCGTGAGCTGCTCACTCAGAGCTCGTGGCTGGAGAGCAAGGTCTCCGAGGGCGGCACCGCCTCCGCGCGCGTGCACGAGCAGCTACAGCTCGCCCGCGGTGTGCTCGCGCACCCCCCCGCGGAGGAGTCCGCGAACCCCTGGGAGTGAAAAGTGACCCGCACGCCCGTCGCCACCATAGACGCGCCCCGCGCTCCCGCCGCCGGCGGCTTCGCGGTGCGCCGTCCGCGCACCCCCGCCCCGGGCGCCCTGCCGGTCGAGTTCTACGCCCAACCGGTGCTCGAGGTCGCCCGCGCGCTGATCGGCTGCGTCGTGGAGCACCGTGCCGCCGCCGGCGTGATCGTGGAGACCGAGGCCTACCACGAGAGCGAGCCCGCGTGCCACGCGTTCGTGGGGCTCACCCCCCGCACCCGCACGCTGTTCGGCGGGCCCGGCCGCGTGTACGTGTACCAGTCCTACGGCGTGCACGCGCTCCTGAACGCGGTCTGCGAGGAGCCCGGGGTGGGTGCCGCCGTGCTGATCCGGGCGCTGGAGCCGCTGCGCGGGATCGCCCGCATGCGCGAGCGCCGCGCCGTGCAGCGCCGCGAGGATCTCTGTTCGGGCCCCGGCAAGCTCACCGTCGCGCTCGGCGTTGAGTTGCTGCACAACGACAGCGACCTGACCCGCGGACCGGTCACGATCCACCCCCCGAACGAGTCGTGGCTGCAAGCAGACCACGAGGTGCTCGCCGCCCCGCGCATCGGGATCACCAAGGCGACGGAGCTCCCGTGGCGGTTTTGCGTCGCCGGCAACCCCCACGTCTCACGTCCCCGGCCGGCTTGACCTGAGCCCGCCTGACGCCCCCCGGCGTCCGCCCATCACGTGCCACCAGCACGCGGACGACCACCATTCGACGCCAGACACGCTCAGGGAAGGTTTTAATTGGATCGGGAGTTCGCAGCTCGGACCCACGCGAGCGCAGCGGCCCCGGCTTCGCGAGAGAGGGCGGGGGTGGGCGCGTTCGCGTGGGGTCCTCGGGCGAAGTTCAGCTGCGGGGCCGTGAGACCGGGGAGCCGGTCAGCCGCCCGGACTCGCGCCGCCGGTGGGTGCGCCTGTGCCGCCGCTCACCTTCGGCGCGGGTGTTTCCGCGGGGGCAGGCGCCTGGTTGGGAGCTCCGCCGGCTCCTTCCGGGGACTGAGGCGGAGCGCCGTTCGCCCCCGGCGCGGCGTTGCCCGGGCTCGCGCCCGCCCCTTTCTGCGCAGGGACCTGTCCGCCTTCGGAGCCTTCCGTGGTCCCCGCGCTGCCGCCCTTGCCCCCGCCGCTTGCCGGTGCCGGCGCTTCGCCGGCGTGACTCTTCGGGGCGGCGCCCCTGCCGGCGGATGGTTCCGCCGGTGGGGTGGGGGAGGTGGTGTGCGCGGGCGCCCCGCTCGCTTCCCCGCCTCCTTCCGGGGCCGCTCCGGTCCTCGCGCCCGCCTTCTTGGCGGTGGCCGCCGCTCGCTTAGCTGCTTCTTCTTCGTCGCGTTCGTGTTCCACCTGCATCGCGGAGACCATGAAGTTGTGCCAGATCAGCGCCGGGTAGGTGCCGCCCAGCACGGGACCCCCGTCGAACTCGGTGAGCATCGGCACGAGGCTGTTTGGGAAGCCCACCCACACGGCGACCGTGTACCGGTGATCCCACCCCACGAACCACGCGTCCCCGTAGTTGGAGGTCGTGCCCGTCTTGCCCGCCGCGAACTGGCCGAGCGCCGCCGAGCGCGCGGTGCCGTACGCGAGCACCGTCTCGAGCATTTCCGTCTCGGTGCTCGCCACCCACGGGGGCAGCACCTCGTGCAGGGTGGTGTGGTCGACCTGGTTGTGTGAGCCGTCCTGCACCGCTTCGATGCCCACCGGGGCCCCCGGTTCGGCCAGCGTGCCGCTCACGCGCTGCCCGCCGTGGGCGATCGTCTCGTACGCGTGGGCCATGTCGATCGGCGTGACGCCCACGGTGAGGCCGCCGATCGTCATCGACGGGTTGGTGGAGATCGGCGTGGTGATCCCCATCCGGTGGGCCAGCCGCGCGATCCGCCTGGTGCCGACGTCCAGCCCCACTTCGGCGAAGACCGAGTTGTCGGAGTAGGCGAGCGCGTTGGTCAGCGTGCGTTCGCCCACGTACGCGCCTTCGTCGTTGTGGACGACGAACTTTTCCTTGCCGCCGCTGCCCGGGACGGTGAATTCCTTCTCCTTGGAGGTCCACACCGAGTCCGGCGAGATGCCGTCCTCCAGCGCCCCCGCGAGGTCGAACGCCTTGAAGGAGGAGCCCGGCTGGCGCTCGCCCTCGGTCGCGAGGTTGAAGGGGCTTTCGTCGTAGTCGCGCCCGCCCACCATCGCCCGCACCTTGCCCGTGGAGTTTTCGATCGCCACGAGCGCCGCCGTCGGGCCTTCTGTGCCCGGCAGGTAGCCCGCCACCGCCTGTTCGGCGGCGCGCTGCAGCTCCAGGTCGAGGGTCGTGTGGACCTGCAGGCCCCCGTAGTAGGCGCGCTCGGCCCCGTAGCGCGCCACCACCTGCTGGCCCACCCAGTCGTCGAAGTAGCCAGTGTTGACCCCGTCCACCAGCGGCTGCTGGGGGGGCGCGATGTTCTGCGGGGCGGGCAGCGCCTGGATCGTGCTTTCTTCGTACTGTGCGCGGTCGAGGTAGCCCTGCTGGTACATCTGCCCGAGCACCACGTTGCGCCGTTCCCGCGCCGCCGCCGGGTCGCTCACCGGGTTGTATTCCGTGGGGGACTGGATGATCCCCGCCAGCAGCGCGGCCTCCCACGGCTTGAGCTCCTGCACGCACAACGGGTTGCCCGGCAGGCCACACCCCTGGTGGTCGGGTTCCTGGCTGAAGTACGTCTGCGCCGCCGCCTCGATGCCGTACGCCCCGTTGCCGAAGTAGATCGTGTTCAGGTACTCCGTGAGGATCTTCAGCTTCGACCAGTGGTGGGCCAGCCAGTACGCCAGCGCGGCCTCGCGCAGCTTCTCGAGGATCGTGCGGTGAGACTGCTGCCCCAGTGCGTTCTTGACGAACTGCTCCTCGATCGTCGAGGCCCCCTGTACCGCTTCCTGGTGCAGCACGTCCGCCGCGGCCGCCCGTCCGATCGAACGCAGGTTGACCCCGCTGTTGGTCATGAACCGCTTGTCCTCGATCGAGATCACCGCGTCGCGCACGATCGGCGGGATCTGTTGCTGGGTGAGCAGCACCTGGTCGCGGTCGCTCAGCATCCCAATCTCGGTGCCCCGGTCGTCGAGCAGCACCGAGTTGTGCGCGTTGGCCTGACGGTACTTCGCTTCCAGGTGGGGCAGGTCCGAGGCCACGGCCATGAACATGCCGAACACGAACGACACCAGGCCGAGCAGCGCGAGTGCGAGGAAGATCAGCAGGAAGCGGAGCTTCTTCAGGCGCGAGCGGCTCCGGGGCTCCGCGGGCGGGGGGGTGCCCGCGGGGAGGGCGGTGCGGGGCAGCGTGGCGGGCTCCAAAACGAGGGGGAGAGTCTATTAGCATGAGCCAGCCCATGCCGAGCACCCCTGACGAGGAGTCCCCCGACCGAAGCCGAGAGACACTCGCCTTCGACCGAAGCCGGGAGACACGCGCCTTCGGCGCTGGCCGATTTGGGGATGCGAGCGGAGCGAGTGTCTCCCCAATCGGTCCCCGTTTCGGCCAGCATCCCCGTTTCGGCCAGCCAGATGATGAGCTCCCCGCCCGCCCGGCCGGCCACTCCGCCCGTTCCCACGCAACGAACGCCGATCCTGGGCGGCTTGCCGCCCTGACTCACAATGCTGTTGACTGCCTGCCCGCCGGTGCGCTCGCGGAGAAGCTCGCCGAGGCGCGCGCGGCGGGACGTCCGCTGCGCGTGAAGTTCGGGATCGACCCCACCGCGCCCGACATCCACCTCGGCCACGCCGTGCTGCTGCGCAAGCTCCGCGAACTGCAGGACGCCGGGCAGCTCGTCGTGCTGATCGTCGGCGACTTCACCGCGCGCGTCGGCGATCCCTCGGGTCGCTCGACGCTGCGCCCGATGCTCTCCGTGGAGGAGATCGAGGCCAACGCCGCCACGTTCCGCGAGCAGGCGCTGCGGATCCTCGACCCCGACCCCGCGCGCCTGGAGGTCCGCAACAACTCCGAGTGGCTCGACCTGCCGATGACCGACCTGTTGCGGCTCGTCGGCACCGCCACCGTCGCGCAGTTGCTCGAACGCGACGACTTCGCCCAGCGCTACTCCTCCGGCGCGCCGATCTCGCTGCTGGAGCTCCTCTACCCGCTCCTTCAGGGGTTTGACTCGGTCGCCGTCCAGGCCGACCTCGAGGTGGGCGGCACCGACCAGAAGTTCAACCTGCTGCTCGGCCGCGACGTCCAGCGCGCGTACGGTCAGCCCTCCCAGGGGATCCTGACGATGCCCCTGCTCGTGGGCACCGACGGGCGCCGCAAGATGTCCAAGTCGCTGGGCAACCACATCGGGATCGCCGAGCCCCCCGGCGAGGTGTACGGCAAGACCCTGTCGATCCCCGACGCCGCCCTGGGGGACTACTACCGGCTGCTGCTTCTGCGCGAGCCTCCAGCGGGCGTGGGGCCGCGGGACGCCAAGCGGGCACTCGCGCGCGGGCTCGTCTCGTGGCTGTACTCCGAGGACGCCGCGGCCGCCGCCGAGCGCGAGTTCGACCGCGTGTTCGTCGACCGCCGCGAGCCCGACGAAGTGCCCGAGGCTCGGGTGCACGCCGCGGACGGGGTCCTACACCTGCCCGCGGTGATCGCGGACGAGTTCGGCCTCTCCCGCGCCCACGCCCGCCGCCTGATCGACCAGGGCGCCGCCTCGCTCGGCGAGTCCGCCCTGGCCGCGGGCGAGTACGACGTGGCGGCCGACCGCGCGCGCGGGGCCGTGCTGCGCGTGGGCAAACGCCGCTTCCGGCGCCTGCTGGTCGAGTAGCGCCGGCTGGCCGGGGGCTCCACGGGCGTTCTGCCGGGCTTTTCCGTCCGGCGCCCCGCTATGCTTGCTAGTAGCAGCTCGGTTCGAGCGGCCTGGCGACGTGGGCAGGTGCCCGCGTCCTCGGCGTCCGACGCGCTATACTGCTCGGCCGGTCCCAAGCGCCCTCGGGCGCAGGTCCGGATCGGTCTTCTCCGGGGACGTCCTCCCCAAAGAGGCTCGGCGGTCTTTGAAAACTCAACAGCATGCGCACCGACGATCGAATCGATCGTGGTGTGCGTCCAGGTTCGACCCGTCGCCGGGTCGGCGCCTCGGGCTGGCCGCTCTGCGGCTGGGCTCGTCGGTGCCTCCGGGGGCGGACCAAGAGTCAAGTAGGAGCAGTACCCCGTCGCGGTTCCGGAGCCCACGTGTATAGGGTCCGGGACGCCGCTCGTCGCCAGCCGGTCTTCGGACGGCGGCGCTCGGCAAGCCGTGACAGCTTTTCGTGAAGTTCTTCACGGAGAGTTTGATCCTGGCTCAGGACGAACGCTGGCGGCGTGCTTAACACATGCAAGTGGAGCGACGAACCAGGGCTTGCCCTGGGGCAGAGCCGCGAACGGGTGAGTAACACGTGGGTTACCTGCCTCGATGACCGGGACAACCCGAGGAAACTCGGGCTAATACCGGATGTGCCCGCAAGGGGAAAGGAAGCTTCGGCCTCCGCATCGAGATGGGCCCGCGGCCCATTAGCTTGTTGGTGAGGTAACGGCTCACCAAGGCTTCGATGGGTAGCTGGTCTGAGAGGACGATCAGCCACACTGGGACTGAGACACGGCCCAGACTCCTACGGGAGGCAGCAGTGGGGAATCTTGCGCAATGCGCGAAAGCGTGACGCAGCAACGCCGCGTGGGGGAAGAAGGCTTTCGGGTTGTAAACCCCTTTCAGTTGGGACGAAGCTTCGCCGGTGAATAGCCGGCTGGAGTGACGGTACCTTCACAAGAAGCACCGGCTAACTACGTGCCAGCAGCCGCGGTAATACGTAGGGTGCAAGCGTTGTCCGGAATTATTGGGCGTAAAGAGCGTGTAGGCGGCTTGATAAGTCTGCTGTGAAAGTCCAGGGCTCAACCCTGGAAAGCCGGTGGATACTGTCAAGCTAGAGTCCGGAAGGGGCGAGTGGAATTCCTGGTGTAGCGGTGAAATGCGCAGATATCAGGAGGAACACCAATGGCGAAGGCAGCTCGCTGGGACGTGACTGACGCTGAGACGCGAAAGCGTGGGGAGCAAACAGGATTAGATACCCTGGTAGTCCACGCTGTAAACGATGGCAACTAGATGTGGGGGGTGTCGACTCCCCCCGTGTCGAAGCTAACGCATTAAGTTGCCCGCCTGGGGAGTACGGCCGCAAGGCTAAAACTCAAAGGAATTGACGGGGGCCCGCACAAGCAGCGGAGCATGTGGTTTAATTCGACGCGACGCGAAGAACCTTACCTGGGCTTGACATGTGAGTGACAGGTGTGGAAACACACCCTCCTTTCGGGGCACTTTCACAGGTGGTGCATGGCTGTCGTCAGCTCGTGTCGTGAGATGTTGGGTTAAGTCCCGCAACGAGCGCAACCCCCGTCGCATGTTGCCAGCATTCAGTTGGGGACTCATGCGAGACTGCCGGTGACAAACCGGAGGAAGGTGGGGATGACGTCAAGTCATCATGCCCCTTATGTTCAGGGCTACACACGTGCTACATTGGCGCGTACAGAGGGTTGCGATACCGCGAGGTGGAGCGAATCCCTTAAAGCGCGTCTCGGTTCGGATTGCAGGCTGAAACTCGCCTGCATGAAGGCGGAGTTGCTAGTAATCGCGGATCAGCACTGCCGCGGTGAATACGTTCCCGGGCCTTGTACACACCGCCCGTCACACCACGGGAGTGAGCAACACCCGAAGCCGGTGGCCTAACCCGCAAGGGAGGGAGCCGTCGAAGGTGGGGCTCGTGACTGGGGTGAAGTCGTAAGCAAGTTGCGACCCGTGTCGGTAACGACACGTGAAAAACTCGGCTGTATGCTGGAAACTCCGAGTATCCTCCACTACTCGCCGTTCCGTCCGGAGCGGCAGTGAAAATGTGGGGGTGCGGACAATCAGCAGGGAAGTCGTGTCCCCGCCCAACCTGGCGGAGGCATTGACCCCTCAGAGACTACACGCCGAGCTCCTGGCGACAAGCGCTTCAGGCGCTTGGAGTTATCTGTTCGGAGCAGCACATGATGCGACGTTCAGTTCACGTCATGGCACCGTCCGATTTGGGCAGGCCGACGTGGAGTGGCTTGGTGTCCTCCAAGGAAGCGCAGTCTGCTGGCCGCCCGTTTCGGTGCCGGCAACCAGGATGAAGATATAGTCCACGCCTCATGGCGACATGGGGAACCACGTGAACAAGGTAGCCGTAGCGGAAGCTGCGGCTGGATCACCTCCTTTCTAGGGAGCACTAAAGTGCCCCGGTCCTAGCGGCCGTTCGATCTCATCGAGACCTTCGGGTCTCGGACGAGCTCGGGCGGTGACAGAGCAGACCGGGCCTAGCATGTCGACCGAACCTGACTGGCGCGCCGTCGCTCTCATCGAGTCCCGTCCTACTAGGGCGCTCGGTTCGGAGGCGGCATCCAACCCGCCAGCATGCTGTTGAGCTTTGAGAGACCGGCGCCCGCCCGGCGTTAGGCGCAGTCGCGATAAGAAGATCGCGTCCGCACTAGCCCGACGCAGGCCGGTGTAAGCCTCTCCACGGTCCTTGAAAACTGCACAGAAGCCACATCAGCCGCCATCGATAAGCGGCGGCTGAAAACGGGTATCACCGGGCCGCTCGCGATCATTCTCGTCTGTGCCTGCTTGTTCAGGGGTACGGAGGATCACGATCGGTCTGATCACCGTCAAGATAGTAAGGGCACATGGTGGATGCCTTGGCACCAAGAGTCGATGAAGGGCGTGAACGGCTGCGATAAGCCACGGTTAGGCGCTGAATAGCCTTTGACCCGTGGATGCCCGAATGGGGAAACCCAGCGCTGGTAATGCGGCGTTATCCCCGGCTGAACACATAGGCCGGTGGAGGACAAGCGGGGGAAGTGAAACATCTCAGTACCCCGAGGAAAGTAAATCAACCGAGACTCCCTGAGTAGTGGCGAGCGAAAGGGGATCAGCCCAAACCTGCTGCGTGTAAGCGGCCACGCGTTGCGTAGCGGGGGTTGTAGGGCGCTTGTTCCGAGCCGTGGCCGGCTCGGCGGAAGTTACAAAATCATGTGGTAGTCGAAGCGTGTGGAACCGCGCACCATAGAGGGCAACCGTCCCGTAGACGAAACTGCATGATCTTCCGTCAAGCGTTCCTGAGTAAGTCCGTGCTCGTGAAACGCGGACTGAACCTGGGGGGACCACCCTCCAAGGCTAAGTACTCCTTGGTGACCGATAGCGGACAAGTACCGTGAGGGAAAGGTGAAAAGTACCCCGGAAGGGGAGTGAAATAGTACCTGAAACCGCGTGCCTACAAGCGGTGGGAGCAGGCTTGTCCTGTGACCGCGTGCTTTTTGCATAACGAGCCGGCGAGTTACTCGTCTGCGGCAAGGTTAAGCGATGAGCGGAGCCGTAGCGAAAGCGAGTCCTAATAGGGCGACATAGTCGTAGGCGGTATACCCGAAACTGAGCGAGCTACCCATGGGCAGGCTGAAGCGGGGGTAAGACCTCGTGGAGGGCCGAACCGACCTAGGTTGAAAACTGGGCGGATGACCTGTGGGTCGGAGTGAAAGGCTAATCAAGCTCAGTGATATCTGGTTCTCTCCGAAATATATTTAGGTATAGCCTCGGATAAATTGCGTTTTGGCCGTAGAGCACTGTTTGGACTAGGGGCCCTACCAGGTTACCGACTTCAGGCAAACTCCGAAGACCATTACGTCTACTCCGGGAGTCAGTTGCTGGGGGATAAACTTCAGCGTCGAAAGGGAAACAGCCCAGACCGCCAGCTAAGGTCCCTAAGTACTAGCTAAGTGGGAAACGATGTTCGAGTGCATAGACAACCAGGAGGTTGGCTTAGAGGCAGCCACCCTTGAAAGAGTGCGTAACAGCTCACTGGTCAAGTGTTCGAGCGCGGACAATGTAACGGGGCTCAAGCTAGTCACCGAAGCTGCGGGTGCGTGAGACCTTCGGGTCGATCGCGCGGTAGGAGAGCGTTCCCATGCCAGTAAAGCGGCGGCGTAAGCCAGCCGTGGAGGCATGGGAAGTGAGAATGCCGGCATGAGTAACGAAAGAGAGGTGAGAATCCTCTCCACCGATTGCCCAAGGATTCCTTAGTAAAGTTCGTCTACTAAGGGTTAGTCGGGACCTAAGGCGAGGCCGAAAGGCGTAGTCGATGGCCAACAGGTTGATATTCCTGTACCACGTCGCTTCCATTGACCGATGGGGAGACGAGGAAGGCTAAGGGAACCCAGGCGATGGTTGTCCTGGGACAAGCATGTAGGGGTGGCCCTAGTTAAATGCGGGGCTGCATAACCTGAGGTGCGATGTCAGCTGGCTCTAAGCCGGCGAGTCCCCGACGCCATACCTCCAAGAAAATCCTCTAGAGAGGGAGCGCGTGCCCGTACCAAAACCGACACAGGTGGGCAAGTAGAGAATACTAAGGTGATCGAGATAACCCTCGTTAAGGAACTCGGCAAAATTGCCCCGTAACTTCGGGATAAGGGGCGCCCCAGTAGGGTGAAGCTCTTCGCGAGTGGAGCCCGAGGGGGCCGCAGTGAATAGGCTGAAGCGACTGTTTACCAAAAACACAGGTCTCTGCAAAGTCGAAAGACGACGTATAGGGGCTGACGCCTGCCCGGTGCCGGAAGGTTACGTGGAGTTGTTAGGGCTTGTCCCGAAGCAGCGAAACTAAGCCCCGGTAAACGGCGGCCGTAACTATAACGGTCCTAAGGTTCCGTACAATCGGTGCCCCCTGTCGCAGTAATGCGTCAGGTGCAGCTGGCCATATGCTGGAATATCCGAGTATCCCGCGCTACGAGTTCCGTCCGATGTGGGCGGTACCGTGACAATGTGACGGGTGCGGACAATCAGCAGGAAAGG
>CAVRYX010000001.1:0-250001 GCA_963725535.1 uncultured Solirubrobacterales bacterium | reverse complement strand
CAGACGGTGTCGCAGTCGCTTCCAGCGGCGACGTGTTTGTCGCCGACACGAAAGATAGTCGGGTGGAGGAGTACTCCTCCACAGGCTCCTATATCGCATCCTTCGGCAAAGCAGGCACCGGAAACGGCGAATTCGAACACCCCGAAGGTATTGCCGTCACCGCCAACGGTGAAGTGTACGTGGCTGACACGGGCAATAATCGAGTGCAGGAGTTCGAAGAAAACGGGAAATACGTGGCGCAGTTCGGTAACACCGGCAGCACCGAAGAAAAGGTCACAAAACCGTCCGGGGTCGCGGTTGCACTGAACGGCGACGTATATGTCGTAAACGGCGGTAAAACGGAAGAACTAAAATCCGATCGTGTGCACGAGTACAACGAAAAAGGAAAATACGTTCGAGAGTTCGCCGAGGAATATACGGAATACAATGACGACCAATGCTCAGATCTCACCGTGGGCTTTGTAAAAACACCGCACGGTATCGCGGTTGCCGCGAACGGTGACGTGTACTTGACCGACACTGGCGATGACTGCATCGGAGAGTTCAACGAAAAAGGCGTATACATCAGGGAGTTTGGGGCTGCGGGCTCAACCAACGGCGACTTCAAAGAACCCGATGGCGTATCCGTCGTTGACGGCCGTGTGTACGTGATGGATACCGGCAACAACCGCGTCCAGGAATTCAATGAATCTGGGGAATATCGCCAGCAGTTCGGGACGGAAGGCTCTGGTAACGGGCAGTTCAGCAAAGCCGCGGGCATCAGTGCCGCCGCTAACGGTAGCACTGGGCTAGCAACGATCTATGTCGCCGATACCGCCAACAACCGCATCGACAAGTGGGTACCGCCAGGCGGCGAAAGCGCACATATCAGCCAGACGATCTACTACAGCGCGCTAGGCGACCCCACCTACCCGGAATGCGGAGACCGTCCCGCATGGGCCGAGCTGCCCTGCGAGTCCCAGCCCGCAGCACAGCCGGGCACGGCTGGTCTCCCCGAACTCCCGGTCGTGACCGACACCTACAACATGTGGGACGAGCCCGAAACCGTCACAGAAGCATTCGGATCGACACTCCGCACCAAGAAAATGACCTACGACAACGCGGGACGCCTACTCACCAACCAAGAGACCTCCACCATCGATACCTCCGTACCAAAAGTCACCAACGAATACAACTCCGAAACGGGAGCACTGACCAAACAGAGCATCACCTCCGGCGAAACCAGCACAGGAGAAAAAAGCGAGTCGAACCGAAAGCGTCTACAACACCCTCGGGCAGCTGGTCGAATACAAGGACGCCGACGGCAACAAATCGACCTACACTTACGAAATCGACGGGCAAGTCGAAAAAATGACCGACGGGAAGGGCGAACAGACCTACACCTATAACCCGACGACCAAGGAGCTGACATCACTGTCTGACTCCGGCCTGGAAGGAAAAACATTCACGGCGACGTATGACGTGGAAGGCAGAATGAAGAGCGAGACCTACCCCAATGCCATGACCGCCAAGTACACCTCCAACAGCGCAGGGGAAACGACCGCGATCGAATACCAGAAGACCGCTCACTGCAAAAACACCTGTCCGGAAATATGGTTCAAAGAAACGGTCGCCCCCTCGATCCACGGCGAAGCACTCTCGCGCACGAGCACGCTCGCCAGCGAGCAGTACGAATACGACAGCGACGGCCGTCTCACCCAGGTCCAGGAAACACCCGCCGGGCAGGGCTGCAAAACCCGCCTCTACACCTACAACGAAAACTCTGACCGCACCAGCCTCACCACGCGCGAACCAGGCTCGGAAGGCAAATGCGCTACATCCGGCGGCAGCACCGAAAACCATACCTATGACACAGCCGACCGCCTGACCGACACCGGCGTGGAATACGAAACCTTCGGTAACCAGACGAAAATGCCAGGCGCCGACGCGGGCGGGAAAGAAATCACAGCCACCTTCTACGTCGATAACCAGACCCGCGAAGAGACCCAGAACAGCGAAACTCTGCACTATTACCTCGACCCGGAAGGCCGCAACCGAGAAATCTACAACCCAGGCACGAAAACAACCGCGATCGACCACTATTCTGGACCCCGTGCTACGATCTGCTGGATGAGCGAAGGCGAAAAATGGACCCGCAACATCCCCGGGATCGACGGCTCATTGGACGCCATCCAGAGCAGCACGGGAGCCACGGCTCTGCAACTGCACGACCTCCAAGGCAACATCGTCGCGGAAGCCGCTCTCAGCGAAAGCGAAACAAAACTCGTGAAAAGCTATAACAGCACCGAGTTCGGAGTTCCAACGACCAGCAGCCCACCGAAGTACTCATGGCTCGGCGCGGTCGGCGTAACCACCGAACTATCCTCCGGCGCCACCGCATCAACCGGGGACAGCTACATCCCCCAGCTCGGAGCGCCTCTACAGACCCAGCCAGTCGTGCCCCCCGGCGCAGCGCCCGACGGAACCTACATCGCCCCCTACATCAGCACACTGTCAGCTGGCGCGTTCAACGCCACAGCGGCATTCGCCGCAGGGGCCCCCGCGCGAGAAGCCGCACGCCAAAAGGCAGCCCATGAACAGTGGCTAAGAGAACACCCAGCGACCTCGCCCGGAGTGATACCACCGTCGGGCGGCGAATACAATCCTGGTTGGTGGTGTAGCGAAGAAGAAGGGACGTGCGAAGGTGGGGAAGAAGGAGTAACGCAGGAAGTAATGCTTGGTGACCCGGACCTTTGTGTATTATATACGCCGTCCAAGCCAGAGCGAAGTGAGGGCCAGCGTCATATGCTGCTTATATCGGGTGAGTATACCTGCGTAGGGAATGAAGCTCCCATAGTTGGCCTCAAGGTATGTGCAGAGGAGTTTAACCCTCTTGAGTTTTCCAATTTTCAACCCGTTGACTGTCGAGAACAGCATTTTACTAGTTTTAGTAACGGTATTACTTTCTACTATGGGTGTACAGCAGGGCAAAAGATCCGCATGTGGGCGCAAGCTACTTATTATGCGCCTCCAGTTGTAGCGGGTAGTGAGCCTGCGAATGTTTACAGTGAGGAGATCAGATGTTGAGTATCAGCTCTATAGAACATAAGTTGCACGACTGCAGAAAGCCGCGAGATAGTCGGTGCTTGTTGCGGCGACCGAAGTGCCAGCGAGGCGTGCCCAGGTGGGTAGGTAATCAATGTGGGTGGCTTGCCACGCTACTATTATGACCCAATGACCGAGGTTCCTGGCGACATACAGTGGAAGCTACCAGATCGACCTCGGTGGTGCGGGCCGCCGGACGACGAAATGCCGGGCAGCGTTGGTGTCGATCTGCGACTGGGGGCGAGTGGGTCCGTGGTTGTGTATCTCTCCCGACCGGCGAGCTATATCGATGGTCTGCGATTTGACGTGACGGCCGTCAAGCGGGGTGGAGATGCCCTTAATCCTTCTGATTTTCTAAGGCTTCCGGATATCCGTAGGATGTCGTCCGATGGAGTGCCTAGTGACTTTTTGCATCTCGGGGTCGAATTCGCTGATGGTCGATGCACGAGTAATCTTGTGGGTCACGATGATGTGGAGAGGGCTATCGATGATCCACCCGAAATAGTGTTGTGCCTGCGGGGTGGCGAGAGTCATGTGTCGAAGTACAGTTATTGTCGGTATGACTGGTATCTCTGGCCTTTGCCTGCACGGGGCGATCTGGTGTTCGTATGCGAATGGCCAGCGTTTGGGATTGAGGAGACCCGGACGGTGATGGACGGCGACAAGGTGCGCGCAGCCGCGTTGTGTGCATGCGGCCTGTGGGATTGATCGCGTAGAGAGAGATGTCATCGGATATGCCAGCATGGTAGGCTGGTCGGCTTATGATCTATACCAGAATGCGTCTCATATCCACTAAAAATTATGAATAACCAGAGCGTTTATCATAAAAATTCGGTTATAATTGATATTGTCTGTATCGTCGGGTTTCCGCTGGCGCTAGGTATCTTGATTAACTATGTGCTAGGGATTACGATGCTGGCGATCATTGGCACCGTTACCCTTTTGCGAAGGCGGTTTTTGGACGAGAAAGTAGAAAGTATAGTCCTTGAGACGATGCCTAGGAGTGAGCGAAAAGGCGAAACGACTGATGGACCTCGGGTAGGTGGCGGCTTTGTGGGAATGATGGCGCTGATGGCGCTAGTCATGACATGCTTGGTCGTGGGAAGAGTGGTCGTTGCTCTTGGTGTCGGGAGTTCATTTCCATGGATACCAGTTGGCTGTCTGCTGGTGGTGTGGATCGGCGTCGCTCTCGTTGCATTGGGTCATCACTTCAGACGACGCAGTGGATAGCAGCCGGCGAAAGCGCACATATCAGCCAGACGATCTACTACAGCGCGCTAGGCGACCCCACCTACCCGGAATGCGGAGACCGTCCCGCATGGGCCGAGCTGCCCTGCGAGTCCCAGCCCGCAGCGCAGCCGGGCACGGCTGGTCTCCCCGAACTCCCGGTCGTGACCGACACCTACAACATGTGGGACGAGCCCGAAACCGTCACAGAAGCATTCGGATCGACACTCCGCACCAAGAAAATGACCTACGACAACGCGGGACGCCTACTCACCAACCAAGAGACCTCCACCATCGATACCTCCGTACCAAAAGTCACCAACGAATACAACTCCGAAACGGGAGCACTGACCAAACAGAGCATCACCTCCGGCGAAACCAGCACAGGAGAAAAAAGCGAGTCGAACCGAAAGCGTCTACAACACCCTCGGGCAGCTGGTCGAATACAAGGACGCCGACGGCAACAAATCGACCTACACTTACGAAATCGACGGGCAAGTCGAAAAAATGACCGACGGGAAGGGCGAACAGACCTACACCTATAACCCGACGACCAAGGAGCTGACATCACTGTCTGACTCCGGCCTGGAAGGAAAAACATTCACGGCGACGTATGACGTGGAAGGCAGAATGAAGAGCGAGACCTACCCCAATGCCATGACCGCCAAGTACACCTCCAACAGCGCAGGGGAAACGACCGCGATCGAATACCAGAAGACCGCTCACTGCAAAAACACCTGTCCGGAAATATGGTTCAAAGAAACGGTCGCCCCCTCGATCCACGGCGAAGCACTCTCGCGCACGAGCACGCTCGCCAGCGAGCAGTACGAATACGACAGCGACGGCCGTCTCACCCAGGTCCAGGAAACACCCGCCGGGCAGGGCTGCAAAACCCGCCTCTACACCTACAACGAAAACTCTGACCGCACCAGCCTCACCACGCGCGAACCAGGCTCGGAAGGCAAATGCGCTACATCCGGCGGCAGCACCGAAAACCATACCTATGACACAGCCGACCGCCTGACCGACACCGGCGTGGAATACGAAACCTTCGGTAACCAGACGAAAATGCCAGGCGCCGACGCGGGCGGGAAAGAAATCACAGCCACCTTCTACGTCGATAACCAGACCCGCGAAGAGACCCAGAACAGCGAAACTCTGCACTATTACCTCGACCCGGAAGGCCGCAACCGAGAAATCTACAACCCAGGCACGAAAACAACCGCGATCGACCACTATTCTGGACCCCGTGCTACGATCTGCTGGATGAGCGAAGGCGAAAAATGGACCCGCAACATCCCCGGGATCGACGGCTCATTGGACGCCATCCAGAGCAGCACGGGAGCCACGGCTCTGCAACTGCACGACCTCCAAGGCAACATCGTCGCAGAAGCCGCCCTCAGCGAAAGCGAAACAAAACTCGTGAAAAGCTATAACAGCACCGAGTTCGGAGTTCCAACGACCAGCAGCCCACCGAAGTACTCATGGCTCGGCGCGGTCGGCGTAACCACCGAACTATCCTCCGGCGCCACCGCATCAACCGGCGACAGCTACATCCCCCAGCTCGGAGCGCCTCTACAGACCCAGCCAGTCGTGCCCCCCGGCGCAGCGCCCAACGGAACCTACATCGCCCCCTACATCAGCACACTGTCAGCCGGCGCGTTCAACGCCACAGCAGCATTCGCCGCGGGGGCTCCCGCTCGAGAAGCCGAACGCCAAAAAGCAGCCCACGACCAGTGGCTAAAAGAACATCCAGCGACCTCGCCCGGAGTGATACCCACCCCGAGCGAAGGCGGAGTAGGCCCCTTAGGAGGCTATGCAGGTTGGGCGTGCGAATACGCAGCGGAGACTGACCAGGAAGGCGAAGGATGTTTAAGCTATACTTTTACCCTCGGCAGTAGCGGTATTACTGCCTACGCGTCGTCCAATCTCTTTGGCAAGGCATTTGGTGCGATTGAAGAAGTCGCAAAAGGAGTCGGAAAGGTGGCTGCGGCGGGTTATCATTGGGTGGTAAATAGAGCCAAGGCGTTTGGTAATCACTTGTATGACACGATCATGTCAAATGCATTTCAGGAGGATGATGTGTGTATAAAGGGAGCTAACGATCTCAATGAAGCGCTTGGTGATTCCCTCCAAGCTTTCGCTGAGTATCCGGAGGTCCAGTTGACTGTAGACTTTGTGGGATGTATGGGCGGCCAGCATGATGTCGATTACACTGGTGCAGGGTAGTGGATACCGGAGACGAGTTGGCGGCGATGCGCGGGCAGATACCTAAAGTGGCGATCACGGACTTGATCATTGCCAGATCGAACATATGTTTAAAGAACAGCGAAGCTGCATCGGGAAGGAGGAGTTAGTTGCAAAATTCAATTGAAGCAGCTTCAGTCGTTCGCCGGACCCTTGGGACGTACGTCGACCAAGTGTCTGTCCTGTTGCCTGCGGCTGCCGTTGTTTTTGTCTTCACGGGAATTATAAATACAGTTCTGATTGCAGCTTCGCCAGGACTTGTGTTCGTGACACAGCTCATCAACCTTGTGGCTACTTCGCTATTCACTGGCATGGTCGTCACGCTTGTAGCCGACACTCGGGATGGCCGAAGCGGCACCGGCGTTGGAAAGCTTCTAGGGACTGCCACGCCAGTACTAGGACAACTCGTCTTCGTGGGATTTGTGGCGGCGGTACTCGAGAGTATCGGGCTTTTGCTGCTCCTCGTTCCCGGCTTGATCCTCATCACGATCTGGTCGGTGTTCGCTCCTGTTATAATGCTGGAGCGCCCGAGTGGCCTACGGGCATTGAGGCGCAGTCGTGAATTGGTGAATGGCAACGGCTGGCAGGTGTTCAGTGTGATCGTTGCTATATTTATCCTTGTGGGAGTTGTCGGAGTAGGACTGACACTAGCAGGTGATGCGACTGGTACGGCTGTGGGACTTGTCGTCCGGGTGCTCGTCGGAGTGTTTGGGGCACCTTTGGTGGCTCTATCGGAGGCCATTCTGTACTTCGAACTACGAAACGTTCACGCAGACATGAATACTGACGGTCGAGACCTGCCCGGCTCATTGCAGTAAGGTCCATTCTCGCCTAGCGCCGTGATCGAGATTATGAATTATCAATGTCTTTATCATAAAGTGTCGGTGGCATTTGATATCCTCTGTATCTTTGTGTTTCCGCTGGCTCTAGGTATTACGATTAACTATATCCTGGGAATTGCGGTGCTGGTTATCATTGGTACCGTTACTCTTGTGCGGAGGAGGTTTTTGGACGAGAAAGCAGAAAGGGTAGTTCTTGGGGCGATGCCTAGTGAGCGAACAGACGAAACGACTGCTAGTTCTCGCACGGGTGACGGTTTTACGCGGATTATGGCGCTGATGGCTATGGTCATGACATGCCTAGTCGCCGGAAGAGTGGTGGTTGCTTTTGGTGCCGGAAGTATATTCCCGTGGATACCGGTTGGCTGCGTGCTGGTGGTATGGGTTGGCGTTGCCCTAAGGGCTCGCGACCAAATTAGGGCAGGAGTTGTGGGTGGGTTGTTGAATCTGGTGGTGTGATTGATGAGGCGGCTATCGCGGAGCGTTACCGGCTGTTGAGTAGCAGCGAGGTACTCAACGAGCGGTCGCGGCGGCTGTGGGCGGCTGCGGAGGCTGCTTCGTATGGGTGGGGCGGGATCCGGGCGGTCTCGCGGGCGACGGGGCTTCACGAAGAGACGATCCGTCGTGGTGTGCGTGAGCTTGAGTCCGGCGAGGTGTTGCAAGACGGCCGTGTGCGTCGTCCGAGTGCGGGAAAGAAGCCGGTCGCAGAGACCCATCCGGGGATCGAGAAGGAGCTTGAGCGTTTGGTTTCGCCGCAGACGCGTGGAGACCCGTGCTCTGCGCTGCGGTGGACCTCCAAGAGCGCGGCGAAGCTCGCGCGGGCGCTGGGTGAACGCGGATATGACGTGAGCGACCGCACCGTGCTGCGGCTGCTCAAACGTTTGGGGTACAGCCTCCAGGCCAATCAGAAGACTCGCGAGGGCGCGGATCATCCCGATCGTGACGCGCAGTTTCAGCACATCAACCAGACGGTCACCGACGCGATCGGGCGCCGTCAGCCGGTTATCAGTGTGGATACCAAGAAGCGGGAGCTGATCGGGGATTTCAAGGCCGTCGGCCGTGAGCTTGAGCCGAAGGGCAAGCCGACGCTGGTGCGCACGCATGACTTCAAGGACAAGGACCTCGGGCACGCGATCCCCTACGGTGTGCTCGACCTGACCCGTGACGAGGGATGGGTCAATGTCGGCGTGGACCGCGACACCGCGCAGTTCGCCGCCGCGAGCATTCGCGGCTGGTGGGAAACCCTCGGAAGGGAGCGCTACCCGGATGCCAGCGAGCTGACGATCACCGCCGACTCTGGAGGCTCCAACAGTTACCGCACCCGGCTATGGAAGGTCGAGCTGCAAAAGCTCGCCGACGCCACCGGTCTAAAGATCACCCTCTGTCACTTCCCACCCGGCACCTCCAAGTGGAACAAGATCGAGCACCGGCTGTTCAGCTTCATGAGCCTCAACTGGCGCGGAAAGCCCTTGATCAGCCACGAGGTAATCATCAACCTGATCACCGCCACCACGACCAGCACCGGGCTGAAGGTCTACGCCCAACTCGACGACCGCCCCTACCCCAAGGAAATCGAAGTC
Organism: uncultured Solirubrobacterales bacterium; assembly: GCA_963725535.1. Lineage (GTDB taxonomy): Bacteria > Actinomycetota > Thermoleophilia > Solirubrobacterales > Solirubrobacteraceae > Palsa-744. Next base: position 241,024 of record CAVRYX010000001.1, on the reverse strand, counting down.
ACAGACCAAGAACTCGCCGCCGTCAACATCACCCGCAACCCATTCCACGGCGAGTGGAACTACACCGTAGCTCCCTCAACTACTGAGTCGTGACCCCTAACCCACAAACTTCACAGACGAACCACTAGACGCGCGCTCTACTATAACTTCTTCGCCTCACGAGATACTGAAGCCGACTTGCGTTTAATTCGACGCGTCCGCAGGAACGGCGTCACGATGCCTTTCAGCATAACGATACCAACAAGAATCGCGAGTCCTAGTACGGTGTGGCTAGTCGAGAACGCCCACACGATGGCTGCTCCCAGCGCGGTCCCCGTGATAGTAACTAGGAGAAACGTGATCCATATACGGCGGCGCGCTGCCGGTCGCAGTACGCGCAACCGCGCTGCGACTGTCTGTAGCTCACCAGACTTGAAGAGAGCCCAGCAGACGAGTGCTGCGGGGATCATCAGCAAGATGATCAGGATCCATTCGACCACAGTCATAGTGCTAGGGTACAACCCCTGCCGTTGGGTTCCCACCGTCGCGCCGGGGCCAGCGCAAGCCGTCGCGCCCAGCCGTCGATGTTGAGGGCCTGAGCACCGAACCGTGGCCACAAGGGCTTCGTGCTGCTGTGTGAGTGCGGCGAGTTGGTTGACTGGCGGCCTGGTCGGGCCCGACGGCAAGCGGGCGGACTGACACTCGTGTGCGCGGCGAGGTCGATAGTATTCCAGTTGGCGTAACGATCGCGTAAAGGTGCAGCGCGGCCTGCTGTGGGGGTTGCGAGTGCCCAGGTGACCGGCGTGTCTTCTTGGCAGAGACGTGCCGGGAGGGGTGCTTTGGCGCCCGGAGACGCCCCCTCGATCCACGGCGAAGCACTCTAGCGCACGAGTACGCTCGCCGGTCGCGTCTCATTCCCCGGGTGAATTCGTTTGGGGGTAGCTCCGCTTGAGGGGGATGTTATGCGGCGATCACCTCCTCGGTGTTCGTCGTGGCTGGTGGAGCGGCGTTGGTGTCGCGTAGTTGGCGTCGTAGGTGCTCGATCTCGGCGACGGTCTTGGGGTTCATCTTCACGCCGCGCCAGCCGCGGGAGGAGAGCTCCAGCACGGCCCAGATCAGGGATAGCGCGGAAGTCTCGCCGGGGAACCGGCCGATGACCTTGGTGCGCCGGCGGACCTCCACGAACGTTCGCTCGAGGAGATTCGTTGTGCGGATCCGCTTGCGGTGAGCGGACGGGAACCGCAGGTGGGTGACGAGCGCTGGCAGGTCCGTTTCGATGACGGCCATCGCCGAGGGGTACGCCGTCTTGTAGTCGGCGATGATGCCCTGCAGCTCGCGGCTGGCCTCGGCCGGGGAGCGCGCCTCGTCGAATGCTTTCCACCAGCGTGCCTTGACCTCCTGATGGTGGCGCTCGGGGAGCTTGCCGGTGACGTTCCTGAGCGCGTGGACGGTGCAGCGCTGCTCCAGTGCCCCGGGCCAGAGCTCCCGCGTTGCCTTCCAGATCCCGGGTGCCCCGTCGGCGATCACGAGCGCTGGTGCCCTGAGGCCGCGGGTGATCATGTCCCGGGCGAACGCGAGCCACGCCTCGTAGCTCTCACGGCTCCCCAGAGCCAATCCGAGGAGGACCTTGCGGCCCTCAAGCGTCACGCCCCAGCACACCAGGACGCCCTCCGCCGGCGTGTCGTCGGGGTGCAGCTTCAGATAGATCGCATCCAAGAAGCAGTAGACAATGTCGTGCTGCTCCAAGCGCCGCCGGCACCACTGGCGGTATCGCTCCCGGGTGTCCTCACAGATCCGAGAAACCGTCGCCTTCGACGCAATCGGCTCCTCGAAGACCTCCTGGAGCGCGGCCTCCACATCACGGGTAGACAGCCCCCGCAAGAACGAGCTGATCACGAGGGACTCCAGCGCGTGCGTTCGCGTGACTCCCTTGCCGAGCACCCTGCTCTCGAACCCCAGCTTGCTCGCGTTGCGCACCCGCGGACGCTCCAACGCCACCGAGCCACTCGTCGTCTTCACCGTCCTGGGTTCGTGGCCATTGCGGTGACTGACCGTCTCGCCAGCGCGCTCATACCGCCGACGGCCGAGGAACTCAGTCACCTCGTCCTCGAGCACCTGCTGCAGGATCAGCCGCGCTCCCAGCCGCCCGACCGTCTCAATCGGGTCCTGCTCCTCGCCGACACCGGCCAGCACCTCATCCAGCTCTTGGCGAAACCTCTCGCTCGGGGCTACCTTCTCCATGCGGGCGTACCTCCATCTTCGACTTTGTCAGGGTCAAAGCGGAGGCTACGCCCGCAACATCAAATCCCCCGGCTCATGAGACGCGACCCGCTCGCCAGCGAGCAGCACGAATACGACAGCGACGGCCGTCTCACCCAGGTCCAGGAAACACCCGCCGGGCAGGGTTGCAAAACCGGCCTCTACGCCTACAACGAAGACTCCGGTCGTACGAGCCTCACAACACGCGAACCAGGCTCGGGAGGCATATGCGCGACTTCCGGCGGCAACACCGAGTGCAAGAGAGCCTGATATCAGTGGCCACAGCTATAACATGGTATGATGCCTCCGGGAAAAGTCTCAGGACGATGTCTCGTAGCGATCGGCGGATGTCGTTGTTGCGCGCCAACATGGACGTCCCCGGGACGTGAGTCTCTCTAAAAAGGCGGTGGGTTAGGTAATCAATGTGGATAGCAGGCCGCGCTAATATGATGACCCAATGACCGAAGGTCCCGGCGACATGCAGCGGAATCGGACGACGAGATGCCGGGCAGCGTAGGTGTCGATCTGCGACTGGGGGCGAGTGGGTCTGTGGTTGTGTATCTCTCCCGACCGGCGAGCTATATCGATGGTCTGCGATTGACGTGACGGCCGTCAAGCGGGGTGGAGATGCCCTTAAGCCTTCTGATTTTCTGAGGCTTCCGGATATCCGTAGGATGTCGTCCGGTGTAGTGCCTAGTGATTTTTTGCATCTCGGGGTCAATTCGCTGATGGTCGGTGCACGAGTAATCTTGTGGGTCACGATGATGTGGAGAGGGCTATCGATGATCCACCCGAAATAGTGTTGTGCCTGCGGGGTGGCGAGAGTCATGTGTCGAAGTACAGTTATTGTCGGTATGACTGGTATCTCTGGCCTTTGCCTGCACGGAGCGATCTGGTGTTCGTATGCGAATGGCCAGCGTTTGGGATTGAGGAGACCCGGACGGTGATGGACGGCGACAAGGTGCGCGCAGCCGCGTTGTGTGCATGCGGTCTGTGGGATTGATCGCGTAGAGAGAGATGTCATTGGATAGGCCAGCATGGTAACGTGGGCGCTGGACTGGGGGCGTTACGCACGGCGGTTCAGCGTTGCCCGAGCATCAGATTTGACGAGGCGATATGGTCGGCGTCCGGAAAGGCTTTTCCGATCTGGTCTATTGTATGTAGCGGTGATCTGGTTGGGGATGGCGGTGAGCGCGTGATGTGCGCCGATGGCAGCGGCGGTGAGGGAGAGGCGCAGCGTCTAGCGTTGCGCGATCGTGTGTGTGTCGGTTCACCTATGATCGTGCGTGGATCAAAGGGTCATACAGAGTATGCGGCGCTAGGAGACCATCGGTGAGGCAAACACGGAGGGGCGGACGATGCACAACGAACGCGAGAAGACCATCCGTGGGCTATGGCGGATGATCCTCGTGGTGATGGCTTTCGTCTGCCTGGCGGGAGCATCGTCGTGTTCGAGTGCTACGAGCGTCTCACAAACGCAGCCGTACGGGGTGTACGTTTCACGGGCTGTGCCGAACAGTCACGTGTTGCTGGTGCCGGAGCTCCAGGGTGGCACGGCCGGATGGTGCTTGGCGACGGGGTATGAAACTAGCAAAGAAGGCAGTAGTGGTTGCGAGGAGTTGACGAAGACCTCGACCGGACCGATCGTCGCGGAAAGTTGTGAAGAGAGCGAGACGCGTATCCGCATCTTTGCGCTGACGACAAGCGAAGTCGTGGCCGTGTTGGTGTATGGGGGGGCGCCAATCCCGACCACGACCAATGCCACGCTCCCTGACGGGTTGCGCACGGCGGCGGTCGAAGTGCTCCGTCACGACGGGCACCCGAGTATCGGGTTGCGCTGTCCCCGTATGACACTGCTCGACGCGGATGGCAAGCCGATTCGAGATGCGGGCAGGCGAGCAGCACGGCTGAGGTTTGCGAGCAGGCTTCCCGGTACGAAGGAATGGGACAGGGGGGTCCCCGGCCAGCATCCGGGGTGGAACGCCAGGCCCCAGGCCCACGGTGCGTGCGAGCTCGACGCCACGCAGCTTCCTCGCGAAACGTCCGCACGGTGGGGAAACGTCGCGACGGTGATCAGGCCGGAGAAGGGGCTCGTTGGACAAGCGCTCATGTCGTGTGTGGATATCACGTATTTCTACCTCGGAGAACACGCCCTCACCGCGGCGGTGCTGGTCAACGCGTCGCACCCAGGCGCGACGCCGCCACCCCTGCCCGGCATGAAGCCTCTGGCCGGGCACCCGGGGATCTTCGAGGCGCCGGACTCCGACGCGATGGCCGCGCGACGCATTCCCGGTGCGTGGCTTGTGGTTGAGGAAGAGGATGACATCGGCCTTCGTGTACCTGTGGAATTGCTCGAACACCTTCACGCGACGCTGCATTTGTGAGCGCCGCGGCGAGCATCCGCCACGCGCAAGCGGGGTGAGAAAGAGCGCGGCCAAGCGTGGCTCATAGCCCGGCCGGGTGTCGCACGACATAGGTGGTGCCGTCGCTGAGGTTGGCGAGTGGTTCTGGGCGCCAGCGTGGTCCCGAACCTGCGGGGATGGGTGGCCCGCCGTAGTTGGCGGTGTCGAGTGCGATGCCGGCGACGATGATCCAGGCGTGGGCGCTGTTGGCGTAGATGGTGATCCAGCGTCCGGGGCCGGGCTGCCCGTAGTTCTCGAGCTCGGTGGAGTCCAGGGCGGTGGGGCCGAGGAGTCCGGCGGCGTAGAGGACGAAGGATGTGGCGCCGGAGCAGTCGTAGGCGGGCCAGAGTTGGGTGAGGGTGCCGTAGTACTGGTCTGGTTCGGGGTAGGGGCGGGTGTGGATGAGGTTGCCGGCGGTGATTGCGAGCTTGACGGGGGTGGGTGCTTCTCGAGGTGCGGTGGCGCTGCCGTCGGGTTGGATGCGCGCGGTTTGGCCGGGGGTGAGTCCGAGGGCAGTGGCCTGGCATCTGGCGTCTTCGCTGGTGGTGGGTGTGGGTGCGACGCCATCGAGGAGGTTGCCGGGGCCTGGGTTGGGTGCGGGTGTGACGGTGACGGTGACGGTGCCCCAGGCGTTCTGGTTTGTGCGTCCGTACCAGTCGTAGATGTCGATGTGGTGGCCGGTGATTGCGCTGCCGGTGTCGCCGGCGTAGAACGCGCTGGTGGTTCCGAATGGGTTGGGCTGTATATGGACGTAGCTGCCGAGTGGGATGACGGTGGGGTCGACCGCGATCTCGTAGGCGGGTGGGCCGGTGGTGAGGTTGAGGCCGGTGGCGGTGATGCCATTGCCCTGGATGCCGCCCCATGGGGGGCCGTAGGCGGTTGCGGTCCAGGCGCTGGTCTGGGCTGTGGCGGCGGGTGTTTCGCCGGGGAGCTGGCAGGCGCCGCCGTGTGCGCTGGTGCTGAGTAGCAGCGCGGTGACGCCGAGCGAGGGTAGCGCGGCGGCGAGGAGCCCAGTGAGCGCGAGCACCCCCTTCATAGGTGCCACCGTACGGACGGGCGTCTATGGGTAGATATCGACACCTCACGTTAGACTATACTTGTTTTGCTTATTTGGTCTATGATAGTGGGATCGTAACCCACGGCAGCGGAGGTGATGGCAGATGAGGCTCCTGGTCGCAGCGAGCAGCTTCACGTTCAAGGTGACCCCGGAACCGGGGAAGGCGCCCGGCGCGCCGGGTATCCAGAGCGCGATCAACGTGATCGCGGTGTATGGGCTGCTGGCGTGTCTGGCGGGCTTCCTCGCGGGCGGCGCGGTGTGGGCGATCGGGGGGCGGATCGGCAACGAGCACACCGCGGTCGGTGGCAAGATCGGGATGTCTGTGTCCGTCGGCGTGGCGTTCCTGATCGGGGCGGCCGCAGCGATCCTGCAGTTCGCGTACGGGCTGGGCTGATGATGCGCGAGCGAACATGGCCGCCGTCCGCGCTCCTCACGGTCGCGGTGTGCGTCCTCGCCGTGGTGGTGCTGCTGAGCGTGGTCCTGGCGAGCAGCGGCGGCGGCGACGGCGGGCGGGGTCCGGCCGGCGCGATCGAACTCGTTCGACGGCGTCCCGGCCGGTGTGCAGCACACGCGGGCGGGCGCGCTTGCGGCGGCCGACAACTATCTGGCGGTCGCGTCGCAGTCGGTAGAGCAGGACCCGGCGGTGTTCGCGGCGCTGGTGGGGCAGGTGTACGCCCCGGGGATTCGCGCGGGCACGCTCTCCCAGGCGCAGCGGTTGCGCGCTGGTGACGCGCAGAACATGGGTAACTACCGGGAGGGGGGTCGTGGGATAGCGGTGGTCGTGGCGCGGCGTCTGGATAGCTACACCCCCGAGCAGGCGACGGTGACGAGCTGGCTCGGCGGTGTGGTGTGGGGGCCGCATCTGGCGCCGCGCCAGACGTGGAACCTCGTCGATACGACCCTGGGGTGGCAGGCGGGCGGTTGGCTGGTGGAGTCCTCCAACACCGACCCCACCCTTGCGCCGGTCCCCTCGATTGTGTACGTCGATGGCGGGAATGATCGCGCGGGCGCGTTCGCGCGCCTGGGGGGTATGACGGGGCCGGTCTACGGGAGCGCGGAATGACGATGCTTGCACCGCGTCAGATGGCTTGCGGGTTGCTCGTGCTGGTGGCCTTTCTGCTTGGGGTATGTGGGCGCGCGCGGGGGATGGTCCCCGTGGTGGGTGTGCAGCCGGGGCACCCGGTGCAGGTAGCGCTCGGCCTGGGCAAGCTGGTGGGTGGCAAGTCGTGCGGCGGTGAAGGCTCGCTCGTCGGCGAAGCGGTGAACGGGATCACGAACGGTGTCTCAGGCGTGGCCGGCTGTGCGGCGGAAACGGTGGCGGGTGGTGCCGTGGGCGCTGTCGGGAACGGAATCCTGAACGTGGTAGCGGAATGGGTGATCGGCGCGGCGACGCGGGTCACGGGGTTCGTCGCCGCGGAGATGGCGAAGACGACTACGCCGCAGTTGCAGTCGGCGTGGTACGAGACGGAGTGGCAGCCGATGGCGGATCTCGGTGCGGCGCTGGGGTTGTTGGTCGCGTTGATCGCGTTGGGGTCGGCGGCGGTTCGTCGTAGCCCCGAGGCGCTCGCGGGCACGCTCGCGGGGGTCGCCCGGGCGGGTATTGGCACGGGTCTGGTGGTTGCGTTGACCGCGATCGGGCTCGGGATCGCCGATCAGGTCTCCAGCGCGGTCCTGACAGGCTCCCCGCACGCGTTCTGGGCGGCGGCGGCGCACGCGTGGGGCACGAGCGGGTTCGGTGGGTTCGGCTCCTCGGCGTTGGCGACGTTGATCGCGCTGGTCGAGGTGTTCGCGGCGATCTTCGTGTGGCTCGAGCTGATCGTTCGTGACGCCGCGATCTATGTCGCGGTCCTGTTCTTCCCGGTCGTGCTCGCCGCGGCGATCTGGCCCGCCCTGAGCTCGTGGCCGGGGCGGCTGGGCAGGCTGCTGTTGCTATTCGTGATCCTCAAGCCGGTCGCGGTGATCGTGCTCTGCCTTGCGGGCAGCGCGGCGGCGGCGGGGTTGTCGTTCGGCGGCGGGGTATCCCTGGCGGTCTCGGGAGCACGGGTGGCGGGGAGGACCCGGATGGTGGGGGCAGCCCGTTGGGCGGCGGGCTCCCGGGTGGCGGTGGGGCCGTCGAGGGTGGGGCGGGCGTAGGCGGTGCTCTGCTGGAGGACGGGACGCTGCCGGTCGCTGCGGCGTCGATCGGCGGCGGGAGCGTCGGCGCGGCCGCGGGTATCGGCGCCCTGGCTGCCTCCGACGGCGCAGGCGACTCACGCGAGCCTGGTGCGGGCTCGCAGCCGCAGGGCGCACCCGTACTCATGGATGCCGAGGATGCCAGCGCCGGCGACGCCGGCGGGGAGCCCCCCAACGGCGCTCCCACGATCGGCGGGCCAGCCGGGGGCGCGAGGCTGCTACCAACCACGATGAATGTCTACATCAACCAGGTGGACAACGGTCTCGGCGCCGCCGACGTATGGGACGACATCCTGCCGGAGAACGGGGCCACCTGGGGCCACCCTGGGGCCACCCACCGTCCGGAGACAGTCGCAAACCCGGCCCCGGTCGAAGCCCCGGAAACCGTGTCGTAGAGCCAAACCCGCGAACAGCTACGAACAGCCCCAAACGCCTGAGTGCACTCATAATCGCTAGGTCGCAGGTTCGAGTCCTGCCGGGCCCATTGGACACACTTTTGGGCGTTTTTGGCTTGGCGGAGCCACAAACGGCCGGGCGATCGAGCTCATTACGCGCGTCGGCCTCGTGGTTTCTCTTTCCGTGTCCGCCCACCGATCAAAATGCCGTCTCGCCGAGCTTCGAAAAGTAGTAGTGGATGGCGCGGTTGGCAACCTCGTACATCACTTTCGCCATCTTCTCCCTGCTCCACTCCGGCTCCTGAAAGTAGAAGCTCCCCCGGTTGAACTGGCCGGCGTCGCCGAGGTTCAAGACGCAAGTCTCGTTCAGCGGCCCGAACATGGCCATCGTGACGACCCGGTCGAGGATGCTGCTGCCCTTCTCGAAGTCGCAGCCGTAGCCGAAGCAGACGAACGGCATGATGCCCTCCATCAGCATCGCGGTGCGGAAGCCGATCACGTTCTTGCCCAACCGCTCAATCGCGTTGCCCCTGGCCTGTTTCGGCTTGCCTTCGGCGGCGCGTTCAACGTTGGTGCCCTGGTTCTTCACCTCGACTATCAGAATCACATGCTTGCCGGCGTCGCGGTCCACGATCGAGAGGACGCCGCCGTCGGGTTCCATGTAGGTGTCGTCCCGAACCGGGCCGAACAGCACCTCCGGGAAATCGGCCTTCAACGAGGCGACGATGTCCGCGAGCATCCACCTCTTGTCGTGGTGCAGCGGGAGGCCGAAGTGCTTCCGAAGTCGCGCCTCAACTTTTCGAAGGGCGTGGCCCAACTCGGTCTCCTGCTGCTAGGAGGTCAGGTTGATGACCGTGCCCGCACGCTGCAAACGCAGGTCGGCCTTCCTGGCCATCCCGTCAGCCCTTCTCGATCAGGTAGACGTGCTCGGTGACCTGCACGCTCCGGTTCTGAAGGTTTCGGCAGCCGCGGAAGGTCGCGTGCGGTTGCCGCTGCTCGGTCACGTCGCCGATCTCGCTGAGCATCTCGCGGAGTTCGGGAGGCGAAATGAAGCCCTCGTCGTTGAACGACAGGATCACGAAGCGCGCGTCGACCGTGCTGATGAGTTCGCGCAGGCGAGGAAGGGCCTTGCTGCGGACGTTGTAGTCGGAGCGTTGCCATGAGGTCGGTATCCCGGAGACCCGGCTGATCTCGGTCGGCTCCTCGTAGTTGACCAGGAGGTTCAGCATGAAGTAGTTCGATCCGTATGGGTGCTGGTTGTAGGGCGGGTCGAAGTAGGCGATGTCGAGGTCGCCAACCTCGCTAACCAGGCGGTTCGCGTCCATCTGGTGGACGGCATAGTCGCATTCGAACCTGCTGAGGATCGGCGGTTCGAGCGTGATCCGCGCGGTGATGCGGTCGAGCGCGTCGGCGCCGCTGCCTCCGAACTTGCCTACGCCCGTGCTCCGGTCCTTGTAGAAGCCCTTGAAGACCCCTGCGGTGTTGGCGTGGATCGAGGCCGCCGAGAGAAGAGGGCCCATCAGCAGCGGTCTGAGCCGCTGCGGCTCACCCTCGATGAGCCGGCGGTAGGAGTCGAGCCGATCTGCGTTCTCGGGGGTGTAGAAGACGCGGTCGGACTCGTCGATCGCGGCCGGGTCGCGCGGCGCATAGAGGCGCCTGATGAAGCCCGGCGCGTCCTGTCGCCCGTCAACGGCTCGGTTCAGGGCGGCGATCGTAGCCGCGACGGAACCGATCGGTGCCGCTCCGCGGTTGGTCATGTAGCAGTCGCTGATGACCCGCGCGTAGTCCTCGGTGTCGTTGACCTCAAGCTCGGCCGCGTACTGCTTGAGCATCCGCGACACGACTCCCGAGCCCGAGAAGGCGTCCAGGACGCGCAGCTTGTCGCGCCCTGTGCGCCGCCGAACGACCTCGACCGCGTCCCTGATCAGCCCCAGAAGGGCACGCTTGTTGCCGATGTACGTGACGAGCTGGCGCCTGAGATACTCCGGGTCCTCTTCCAGCAGCCCCAGCGGCAGCTCCTGCTGGGGCACCTCGGCTGTCGCCTGCGGGTACGCGCTCATGCCAGAGCGCGGTCAGGGCAGCGGGGATCATGGAGCACGGGCGTAATGATTGCGAGCCCGGCGGACGGGCTGTTCGCACCAAGGCAGCCGCCGCGACCAAAGCCTCGATCGTGACTTGATGGTTTCTTCGCGTCCCGACTCTCGTGTCAAGGCTCGGACATCGGGTGCAGCTCGTCCTCGATCACGCTCAGGTCGCGATCATCGATCGCGTGTCGGGCGTCGACGCGTCGCGCCGGCAGGCGTCCCTGCCGAATCCACCGGCGGACAGTCTCGGGGTGCCTACCCAGCCGATCGGCAGCCTCAGCGACAGTCAACACACAGAAGATGGTACGCCAAGTCCCGGACCCCAGACCCAGAGCCCGAGCCCGAGCAATATAGCCGATCAACAGCGACCCACCACGACCAACCACGTTGACGTTGACGCTTCGGCCGATTCAGTGGCGCGCTGTCAGCCCGCCAGCACGTACCGGCCTCTCGCCACTCGCACGAAGCGGGGCGACGACCCCGAGACGTTGGCAGCCAGGGCAGCCTTGACCGAAGACCTTGCCACCGGCGCCCCCAGGGACCCCTCAACGGCCAAGTGGATGTCCTTGGCGCGCATCGGCTCGCCCCGATCGGCCAGCACCCGGACGACCGCCTTCAGCACCCAGCCTGGCCTGCGAGGTCGCTGCCGGCAGCCGACAGCCCGCCGCCGAGGCCCGCCGCTGACTCGCACGGTGGCCAGTTTCCCGGCCACCGGCCCAACGACCCCTGTAGATCGTGGTTCGATAGAACTCCGATTAGTCCCCGTGCCCGCGCTGCGGGCCCGCACGGGCTGATGAAAACGGTGATGATTGGGGTGTCGCCCGCGACGCCGATTTTCGCTTGGTGCTTGTGAGCCCGAGATTAGTCTGGCGTGTGGGTCTCCCCGGGCCTCCGGACTGTTGCTATGAGCACGCCTGTCAGATTCGCTAGTTCTCAGAGACTCCTGGGCGACGATTGTGTTCTTCGATCTCTCGGGAGGTTGCAATGGAGACGGTAGTCGAGCGCCCTGGGGCGCTGGATGTTCATAAAGCGCAGGTGACGGCGTGCGTGCGGGTGCCCGCGGCGCATGGCAAGGGTCGCGAGCAGCACGTCGCGGAGTTTCAAACGACGGTCGCGGGGCTGCTCACGCTGCGGGACTGGCTCGCCGCTCACGGAGTGACGCAGGTCACGATGGAGGCGACCGGCGTGTTCTGGAAGCCGGTGTGGGCGATCCTGGAGGACGAGTTCGAGCTGCTGTTGGTCAATGCGAGGCATGTCAAGCAGGTCCCTGGTCGCAAGACGGATGTGAAGGACGCCGAATGGTTGTGTCAGCTCGCGGAGGCCGGGTTGTTGAAAGCGAGCTTCGTGCCGCCGAAGCCGATCCGTGCGCTGCGCAACCTCACCCGGTATCGCAAGACCCAGATCCAGGAGCGCCAGCGGGAGGCCAATCGTTTGCACAAGGCCTTGGAGGACACCGGGATCAAGCTGGATTGCGTCGCCTCGGACATCCTTGGCAAGTCCGGGCGCACGATGCTCGACGCGCTTGTGGCGGGCACCACCGACCCTGAGGTCCTCGCCGACCTCGCCAAGGGCCGTCTGCGCTCCAAGATCCCCGCGCTGCGGGAGGCTCTGGAGGGCCGCTTCGACCATTTGCACTGTGAGTGTGTGCACAGCGATTGCTGTGTCGTGAAGGTGCGTTCAGCGACTGCGTTGTAGTCAACGTTCCCCACGTGGGGAACGTCGGGCCTGGTGTTCAGGCTGGCCCCGGTGGCGATGGACGTGACCCTCATATGCACTGGCCCTGCGCTTGGCGTGGGTGCTCTTGTCCCGATCTGTCCGTCTGTTGCTGCCGGTCCCGGCCTGGCCTCCGCTTGTGGCCTGATCAGAAGCCTGTCCGCCCCGTTGTGTGGGGCGTGACTCATCACAGTCTTGCCCTTCGCGGTTCCTATTCCCAGGCCGAGCACCGACAGACAAACCCCCAGAAGAGGAGGTCGTATTTCATGCTGGCAGACCAGGCCGACCATGTGCTCGGCATCGACACGCACCGCGACTCGCATAGCGCGGCGATCCTCGCCGCGGACACGGCGGTCGTGCAGGGACAGATCACCGTCGCCGCGAATGAGCGCGGCTACAGGCGGCTGTTGCGTTTCGCGCGTGAGAGCGCGCCAGGCCGCAGAGCGTGGGCAGTCGAGGGAACGGGCAGCTATGGCGCGGGATTGACGGTGTTCCTTCAGCGGGAGGGCGAGCTGGTGCTCGAGGTCGACCGTCCTCGCCGACCGGCGCGTCGTGACCGTGCCAAGTCTGATGAGCTCGACGCGATCCGTGCAGCGCGCGAAGCGCTCACACGCGAGCATCTCGCGCGGCCCCGCCAGCGGGGAGAGCGCGAGGCGCTGCGTGTGCTGTTGGCCACGCGCGACAGCGCGGTGCGCTCCAAGCGAGCGGCGATCACGTTGATGAAGGGGCTGCTCGTCTCGGCAGCGCCAGCCCTGCGTGAAGGGTTGCGCTCTCTGCCCACAAACGAACAGCTCACGCGCTGTGCCCGCCTGCGCCTGCGCGTCAGCTCCACGCAAGACTCAGAACAGCGCGCGACGACGATCGCGATCCGCGCGAGCGCCCGTCGAGCGCTCGCGCTTGCAGAGGAAGCACAGGAACTCGAAGCGGAGATCAAGCCGATCGTCGCTCGTCTGGCGCCCTGCCTGCTCGCGGAGATGGGCGTCGGCGCGATCGTCGCAGCGCAGATCCTCTGCGCCTACTCCCACCAAGGACGCATCCGCTCCGAGGCCGCCTTCGCCTCACTCGCCGGCGTCGCTCCGATCCCGGCGTCCTCCGGGCAAACCGTGCGTCACCGCCTGAACCGCTCAGGCGACCGCCAGCTCAACCGAGCCCTACACACGATCGTGCTCTGCCGCATGCGCGACGACCCCCAAACACGCGCCTACACCGCCCGACGCCAAGCCGAAGGACGCAGCACCCGCGAGATCAAGCGATGCCTCAAGCGCTACACCGCACGCCACCTCTACCGGCTACTCCAAGCCTCACCACCCAAAACCCGCAAATAGCGAACCTTGACAAACATAGAAGCATCGCCGTGTGGATCGGCGCGATTCTCGCCCACCTGGACTTCTTGGACGAGCAGATCGCCGGTCTTACTGAGACGATCGGGGAGCAGATCGCCCCTTTCGAAAAGGCCGTTGAGCTGCTGTGCACGATCCCCGGCGTTCAACGGCGCACCGCCGAGGTGATCATCGCGGAGATCGGCGTGGACATGAGCGTCTTCCCAACTACGAAGGAATTGGCTTCCTGGGCCGGGATGTGCCCTGGCAACGACAAGTCCGCAGGCAGACGCCGCTCCGGCAAGACTCGCAAGGGATCGAAGTGGCTCGACTGGGCGCTCGAGGAGGCCGCCCTCGCCGCAACACGCACCAACGACGTCTACCTCCAAGCGCAATACCAACGCCTCAGACCCCGCCGCGGCCACAAGAAGGCCCTCGGCGCTGTCAAGCACTCCATCATCATCGCGTGCTGGCACATGCTCTCCACCGGAGAGCTCTACAACGACCTCGGCGGCGACTACTACCGCAAACGCGACCCCCAACGCACCACCAAACGCCTCGTCACCCAGCTCGAAGCCCTCGGACACACCGTCACGCTGCAAGACGCGGTGGCAGCCTGAACGCTATTTTCCTGTCAGGTCCATAGGCGGCTGACACTGCGCCGATCACTCAAAGCAACCGGACACGCACGTCAAGCTTGCGCGCCGCCCTGACCGACCGCCCGATGGTGCCACAGTCCTGGGGCAGGTTGCGGCCACTCGTTCGGGCAAACAGGCACCATGCCTCCATGGCTACGCTCCGGGGGCCGCTTGCCTTCGGCGCGCGCGTGTTGAATCGTGCTGCTCGGAGCCGGCGCTCTCTCGGCCTTGCGCCTGGATCGCGAGATAGATCTCCGTTCGGTGTACTGGGACGTTTGCGGGTGCCTGGATACCGATGCGCACCTTTGCGTGGTCGCTCGACAGGATCGTGACCTCGATGTCGTCGCCGATCATGATGCTCTGTTTGGCCTTCCGCGTTAGGACGAGCACTAGCCTCGGTTCCCCGACTCGATCCAGTTCGCTCGGACTCCAAGTCTAGGGCGGACGCGTCGGTCAGACCCCTGGCGCACGGACTCCTCTTGCGATGTCATCATTCCCGTACGAGCTTAGCGCTAGATGACGATCAGGAGCCGCAAGCCGCATGGATCCGAAGCTCCTCGAAGCTCCTATTGTTAAGAAGCGAACATGATTGAGCTGGTCAAGAGTCCGTTAACGCGGGTCCTGTCCAAAGGATGCCTCACGCTTTGGCTGGTTGTCTCGCTCGTGTTCGCGGCGCTCCTCTTCGCCGCTGGCGCCCAAGCGGGCAGTACGAACGCGCCCGGCGGCACCGCGGAGACGCCGATAGGCGAAGCGGCAACGGAAAGCGGTGCGCCTCCAGAACAAGCGGCTCCGGCCACCGAAGAAGCGATGCCCATCTCCGAAGAAGCCCCGCCCGCGACCCAAGAAACCCCACCCGCCACCGAAGAAACGCCGACCGCGACCCAAGAAACGCCGACCGCCACCGAAGAAGCCCCACCCGCGACCCAAGAAACCCCACCCGCCACCGAAGAAACGCCGACCGCCACCGAAGAAGCCCCACCCGCGACCCAAGAAACCCCATCCGCGGCTCCACCCGCCACCGAACCACCCCCCACCGCAGCAAACCCACCCGCGGCCGAAAAAGTGCCGTCTGTAGCTGAAGAAGCCCCTACGGCGGTCGAAAAAAAGACCGTTGAACAGACTATCGGCGAAGTGGTCGCTGAAGCGGGCTCTGAAGCCACCCAGGGGATGGGGGAAGACTCGCAGGTGCCCGTCGGTACTTCGGGGCTGACCCACAAAGACGCTACGGGCGAAGTCGCGCCTGGAGTGTCGCCTTCTATCGCCCCCGTCGCCCCGTCTGAAATCTCGACGGTGCAGGACCAGGTGTCCCTCCCGTTGCGGCCGCGAAAGATCTCGGCACGCTGCTCGGGGCGGGTGAGTTGCGAGCTTGCCGAAATCGGAGCATCGATCACAGCGGGCTACGCCTGTGGCTGGTTGGACATCTCGGCCGTATCGTCGGTGTCGACCATCCTTGCCACTATCGACTCGTCACCGACGGCGATCACGGCAGTTGCACATTCGGGCAGTCAAGACGGTGGTTCTGCGGTTGAGAACCATCCCTCCGCCCCCATCCCCGGATCTGGGTCCGGTGGAGCAGGCGGTGGATCGGCTGCGGCGGGCGGTTCAGGCTCCACTTCCTCTGCAGCCTCCACACTTGTAGGTGTTCTCCTCCAAGCAGCGCCGCGCGCGATGCGACGGTTGCGCCTTGCGCAGCTGTCGTGGCGCACGTCGTTCTTCGTTCTGATCCCAGAGCGACCGGGCTAGCTCTTCCCGGTCTCTCTCCCTCGGTCCTGGATCACCTGGTCCAGGCCAGTTGGCCACCAGTTCGAAGATCTGTTGAAAGGAGCTGTAGATATGAAACGTCATCTGACACTGTCAACGACGAGCCAGTATGCACACAATCAGGGCGACACGGCGGAAGTAGTCGCGGATCGAACCCGCGCCAGCGACCATGAGACCAGCCTGTCAGAGGCTGCGCACGCTCGGCCGCGCCTGATGCCCGCGAGCGCGCCCGTCTGGAGGCATAAGCTGATCCTGACAGGCAAGTTGGACTACCACTCTGCTCCCGAGCTCGAGGAGGAGATCGAGTGCTTGTGTCAAGAAGGCGTCACGATCCTCACGCTCGACCTTCGTCAGCTCGACGCGATCGATTCAACCGGGGTCACGGCGATCGCATTCCGCGGTACCGCCTACAAGAGGGGAGGACATGACTTCGCGGTGATCCCCGGGTCGGGCGTTATCCGTCGCGCGTTGGCTGAGGCGGGCGCTGCGAACTTGCTGACGCCCGATCCAAACGCGAGCGTTGTTCGTCGCTTTTCCAGCGGTTCTTCAGACGACTCTCACTCAGACAGGTCGACCACAATGATCAAGAGCCTATGAAAGGAGCGAATTTGCAAGAGCGCCGGTTTCGAGCCCGACTAAAGAACTCCGATCAGGTCCATATCGCTCGATCGCCGGCCCTGGGTCGGATCCACTGAAACGGCAAACGCCGCGTCACACCCCTTCAAGCACCCAAACCGTGAGCGGTTCGCCGCCCCAACCGACCTCCCTGAACGAGCGAACAAGGTAGGAACGCGAGGCGATCGTGGCGCGCCCGGAGGCGGGCAGCGGGACGTGGGCGGCGGCGGGCAACGAGGTTCGTACGAGCCCGCTCGCGCCGCGCACCAGCGCCTGGACGTGAACGAGCCGGTGAATAAGCTTGACGAAGCCCACCACGTCCTGGATTGAGACGAGCAGGGTGCCGAGCGAACGGCCGTGCAAGCTCAGGACTCGGTCCCCTGGTGCGCAAACGAATACCCCGTTGGCGTTGATCGTCGCGTTGACCAGCACGCGCGATCCACGGAGCACGGCGATGCGGGTCACGTGGGCGGTGTGGTTGAGCGTGCTGTAGAGCTGCGCGTCGGCCTCGGCCTGCGCGGCGCCGGCGTCACCCCTCGCCAGGGCGCTCAGCAGAAGGGGGTCGCGGGCGATGCGCCCGAGCTCTTCCAGCAGCTTCGGCCCCTGGGTCTCGCCGTAGTAGATCGTCTTCGCGGCGGAGACGTCGCCTTCGATGCGACTGCGGCTGTGGCTTCGCGCACGTGCCACGGCGGCGGGGAGCGACGACGGGGGCGGCTGGGCTGAGACGTGAGCGGAGAGGGTCGCCGAGGAGGACGCCGAGGAGTGGGCGGCAGTCTGCCCGGAGGGGGCCGAGCCGCACGCGGCGAGGGCGATCGCGAGGAGTGGCGTCGCAAGCAGCGCCGAGCCACGCCCCGCGCGCTTGCAGGGCGCGCGAGCTGCCCGGTCGAGAGCCCGCGGCCGGGAGTCGCCCGCGACCACCGTGTGCCGGCTGGTTTCGTGTGCCGAGGCCATAGTCGTTCCGAGCCGTGCTCAGAATCCGGTGCAAGCTAGGCGTCTCCCGCGCGCAGAGTTGCCCGCGCAGCGCTGAGCCAGCGTTGGCGGGCGATAAAAGACCCGCGGTGTTTCTCGTTTGACGGCTCCACGCCCGGGTGGCCTCCGGGAGGTCCTGGGCTTGGGCGAGGCGCCTGAGCCGCCAATACGCCGAAGACACCGCGAAGCCCTCCGCCCCGGGGAATACCCTCAAAGGGTGCACAAACGCGAGCGCCTCGCCGTGATCGACCTCGGCTCGAACTCGTTCCGGCTCGTGGTGTTCTCCGCCGCGGGCGGGTGGTGGCAGCGCACCGACGAGATCTACCAGGCGGTGCGCATCGGCGAAGGGATGGCGGCCACCGGGCGGCTGGGCGAGGAGCCGATCGAGCGGGCGCTGGCGGCGCTCGACGTGTTCGACCACTTCTGCCGGGCGGCGGGGCTCTTGGACCGGCACGCCGAGTCCCCGGCGCCGGCTCCACCTACCGCGCTCCTCGCAAGCGCTCGCACGGCCTCCACCGCTCCCGAGGGAGCGGTCGACGCGGTTGCGACGAGCGCGATCCGCGACGCGGAGAACGCGCCGGCCTTCCTGGCGCAGGCGCGCGCGCGGACGAGCCTGCCGATCCGGGTGCTGAGCCGCGAGGAGGAGTCGCGGTACGGCTACCTGGCAGCCGTGAACTCGACGACGTTGACCGAGGGCTGCGTGCTGGATCTGGGCGGGGGCTCACTGCAGCTCGTTCGAGTGCAGGAGCGGCTTGCGCGGGAGGTGGGCTCGTGGCGAGTGGGGGCGGTGCGGATGACCGAGCGCTTCATACCCAACGGGGGCCCGGCGAAGCCCCGTCAGGTGCAGGCGCTGCGCGAGCACGTGGCGCAGGAGCTCGAGAGCGCCTCGTGGCTGTCGCAGACAGGCTGGCGGCTGGTGGGGATCGGGGGGACGGTGCGCAGCCTCGCGACGGTGGCCCAACGCGCCGAAGGGCTGCCCACGAACGGCGTGCAGGGGGCGATCGTGACGCGCGAGGCGCTGGAGGAGATCGTGGAGCGTCTGGCGGTGCTGCCGACAGCGGAGCGCGCGAGCGTGCCCGGGGTCAAGCCAACGCGTGCGGACCTGATCCTTGCGGGGGCGGTGGTCGTGGAGGGGGTGATGCGGGCGGGTGGTTTTGAACAGCTGGAGGTCACCGAGGCGGGCCTGCGCGAGGGTGTGTTCTTCGAGCGCCTTCTATCCGGGCCATCCGACCCGGGCTTGCCGACTGACGGGGTCGACAACCAACGGCCACCGCTGTTCGAGAGCGTGCGCAGGGCCTCGGTGACTAACCTCGCAGCGCGGTACAAGGTCGATCGCGCTCACACCCGCCACGTGGCGGCACTCGCGCTGGGGATGTTCGACCAGCTCGCGCAGATGGGTCTGCACGTGGGCGACGAGCGCGAGCGGGAGCTGCTGTGGGCGGCGTGCACGCTGCACGACATCGGGATGTCGGTGGCCTACGACGACCACCACAAGCACTCGCGCTACCTGATCCTCAACGCGGGCCTGCCGGGGTACAGCCCGACGGAGGTCGCGATCGTCGCGCAGGCGGCGCGCTACCACCGCAAGGGCCTGCCCGAGCCGGGTCCGCTCGCGGCGCTGTTCGGAGAGGGCGACGCGGAGCGCCTGGACCGCTGCGCGGTGCTGCTGCGCCTGGCGGAGGACCTGGAGCGCTCGCGCGACCAGCTGGTGCGGGACACGGTTCTCAGCGCCCGCAACGGTACGGTCCAGCTGCGGCTGCTCGCCGAGGGCGGCGCGGCGGTCCCGCGGTGGGCGGCGGCCCGGGAGTGCGAGCTGTTCGCGCGCGCGTTTCACCGCGGGCTGTCGGTGGTGGCGTAGGGCCTATCCCGATTGGGGCGTGCGGCTGGGGCGGTCGAGGGTCGAGCGAGGCGCGGACGCAAGGCCGAAGGCGTGGTGGGTCCACGTCGAGGCCGAGGACAAGCCTCGCGAAGGCCATTGGCCGTATCCAGGCGTACGAGCCTAGTAGTGCTTTGTTAAGTGTTATTCGTCTTGTCGGGTGGTGTGCAGTGGGATCTGGTTGAGGTCTACGGGTTGTTGGCAGGTTTGGCAGCGGCCGGTCCAGCGCTTGAAGATTGGCTGGAGGAGTCGGGCTGCCTGGGGTAGTGTCAGGCCGGCCGCTGGCGATTTGGGTTCTGCCGCTCCAGGGTCAGGAAGCCGTGGGCGGCGGTGACGAGTGCGGTGTGGTGGTACCAGCCGAGCCATGAGCGTCCCTCGTAGTGGTCGAGGCCGAGTTGTCCCTTGAGCTGTTTGTAGTCGAGCTCGATCTTCCAGCGCAGCCTGGCGAGACGCGTGAGCCGCTCGGGCTCGGTGTCGGCGGGCAGGTTGGAGAGCCAGTAGTCGGAGGGCGTGTCCTTGTCGGCTGGCCACTCGGCGATCAGCCATTCCTCGCGCGGGGGGATCCGTCCGCCCTTGGTCCACCTCCGCTCGTCCGCTCGCCAGTGGTGAGCGGAACGCACGCGCACGAAGAGGAACGTGGAGGTGGCAGGCTCGCCGTCCGGACCGTCACGGAAGGCGACAGTCTGGCCGGTCCTCCGCATACGCCCGACCAGCTCGCCGATCGACTCGGGCTGGCGATCCGGCCGTGGCCGGGAATACCAACGACCCATGTTGCCCTCGTTTGATGGCACCGCAAAGATGGTCTCTGGTGCGAACACCGTCGTCGTTGGTCCGACCGACAGCACGTACTCGCATCCCGCGTCATGCAGGCGATCGCGTAGCTTGGTGTTCTCACCGTACGCTTGATCTCCGAGCACCGGCGCCTTCGGAATCTCCCAGCCAGCAGCACGCTCGACGAGCTCGACGCCGAGCTCGGGCTTGGTCTTGAGCTCCACCTCCTCGGGAATCTTCGCCCTGCGGCGACGCTCAGAATCCTCACACCACTCCTCAGGGATATACAGCGCCCACCCCAACGGCACCGTGCCACGCCCTCCCACCGCGTGCACCGACACGCCGATCTGGCAGTTCCCTGTCTTCCCCAGCGTCCCCGAATACTGACGCTTGACCCCCGGCGAGTCCTTCCCGTCCTTCGGGAACCCCGTGTCATCTAGCACCCACGCCTGCACATCGATCGCCGGCGCCACCCGCTCCGCGACCGCCCTGACCACCAGCGCCGGATCCCACGGGCTGTCCGCAAGGAACTGCTGCATCGAGTGATAGTCAGCCTCCACGCCCAACCGCTCGACGATCGGCTCAAGGGACTTACGCTCTCCCTGCTCGATCAACCCCCGCAGATACAACGCGCCGTTGACCATCTGCACCGGACGATTCACCGCCCCAGCCAACACCTCGCCCGCGAACGCCTCCAACCGCTCGCGCACCGCCGTCAGGGGATCGATACCCACCATCTCATCCGTATCAGCCACCGCCACAACAGCCATCATGCCTCCTCACGTCGGGAACACAGACGCAACGAGAGTTCGCCACCCAGCCAACGAACCCCACCAGAGACCTAACAAAGCACTACTAGAGGGATAGGCCCAAGGCGAAGGCGGGCGAGCCGAGGGGGTTCAGGGGGGATCGTCCGCGCGGGTGGGCGCGTACACCGGGGTGGGTGCGCGCTGGCCGAAACGGGGATGCTCGCCGGAGGCGAGTGTCTCCCGGCTTCGGTCCTCCGTGCTCCGTGGCGGCGCGCAAGGAGTCCACCGAGGGTGGCTCAGGAGGTCGCCAACCGCCGCTCGGCCCCCGCGCAGTCGTACAGCGTGAGGCTGTAGATCGACCAGCGCGGAAAGTGCAGCCAGACTTCGGAGGGGATGTAGCGGCAGGCGCGGATCACCGCTTGGGTGGCGAGGTTGCCGCCGCGGGAGGAGTAGGCGCCGCCGAGCACCACGTAACGCGCTTCGTGGTGGGCCACGAGCCGCGCGAGGCCGGGGCCGTTGAGTGCAGGGTCGGTCCCGGAGTAGCCGCCGACCGCGCCGGCGCGGTAGCCGAGCAGGATCATCGAGGCGGCGGTGTTGGAGGAGACGGTCAGCACTTCCCAGCGGCGGGTGGGGTGACGGGCATCGATGTAGCGCAGCAGGTCGCGGTCGACTTTGACGTCGTGGTCGGTGATCCCGTACGGACCGAGCGAGCCGGCGGCGCGCGGCCCGGCGGCGGGGAAGGTGCCCTCGACCGGGGCCGACCACGTGGTGGTCGCGAACGCCGTGGGGGCGACGAGCAGCACGGCGAGCACGAGCACCATCGCGGGGGCCGCGAGGCGGCGTACGGCCAGCAGCGCCAGCACGCCGGCGGCGGTGGCGGCGATCAGCACCGGCGGCAGCCAGTGGGCGTAGTGTTCGCGGCGCAGCAGCACGAGCTGCACCGTGACGGTCGCGGCGACGGCGAGCGGCAGCAGCACGACGCGCCAGTCGCGTCCGCGGCCGAACTGCGCGAAGGCGACCGCGCCGGCGCCGATCATCGCGGCGGCCCCGGGGCCGAGGGCGGAGACGTAGTAGGGGTGCACGATGCCCTTGGAGAAGTCGAGGATGAACGCCTCCGCCAGGAACCAGCCGCCGAACACGAACAGCCCCGCGGTGCGCGGGTCGCGCCGGATGCGCTCGAGCGGTCGAGGGGCGGGCGGGGAGTGGGCGCCGTCCGCCGTACCCGCGGCGTCGGCCGCGTGTGCGGTGAGCGGACCGTCCGGCGGCGCTCCGTCGGCCGCGGCGAGCAGACCGTGCGGCGGCGCTCCGTCGGCTGTGGCGCCGGCGAGCTCCGGGCCGTCGTGCGCGGCGGTAGGCGGGGGCTCCACCGGGCCGCGGCTCCCGCGAGCCGGCCAGAGGACCGACAGGGCCACCGCGAGCAGCCCGAGCAGCGCGAACGGCAGCATCCACCCGCCCTGGCCGCCGAGGCCGGAGTGGAAGACGCGCATCGCTCCGACCGGGCCGCCGAAGGGGATCGGGTTGGCGTGGTGCCCGTCGGGCAGGATCGGGTTGGGGAGGACTTTCGGCGCGGCTTTGCGTTTGGCGGTGAGGTCGGTGCGCACGCGGGCGGGGAAGGGCGCGACGGCGCCGAGGCGGATGAAGATCTCGCCGGGCCCCCCGACCTGCCCTTCGACGCGGCCGAGGCCGTTGTAGCCGAAGGTCAGGTTGAGCTCGGTGTTGTTCGTGGAGCCCCCCACGTAGGGGCGCTGGGAGGCGGGGGTCGCTTCGACGAGGGCGGTCCACGAGAAGGAGACCGCCGCGAGCACCACCCCGGCGGCGAGCAGCTTGAGCCCCCGGCGCAGCAGCGGCCCGGGCGCGCATAGCAGGTAGCCGAGCGCGATTCCGGGGACGACGAGGTAGGCGGCGAGGGTCTTGGCGTTGAACGCGAGTCCCACCAGCGCGGCCGCGGCGAGCAGCGGGAGCCAGCCCCCGGTGCGGATGGCGCGCAGCGCGGCGCCGCAGGCGAGGATCAGGAGCAGGATCAGGAAGGGGTCCACGCCGTTGTCGCGGGAGACCGCGACGTAGGAGGGGAAGACCGCGAGCGCGAGCGCGCCGGCGAGCGCGGCGAGCTGTCCGAAGGACCGGCGCATGGCGGCGTACAGCGCGGCCACTCCGAGCACTCCGATGATCGCCTCGGGCAGCAGCAGGCTGAGGGGGGAGAAGCCGAACAGCCGGGCGCTCACCACCTGCACCCACAGCGAGAGGGGGGGCTTGTCGACAGTGACGAGCCCCCCGGGGTCGAAGGAGGCGAACAGGAAGTTGTGCCAGGAGTCGAGCATCGAGCGCACGGCGGCGGCGTAGAAGACGTTGGCGTAGCCATTCTGGGAGAGCCGCTCGGTGCCGAGCACCGCGGAGAGCGCGAGCACCGGCGCGAGCGCCACCCACCCGGGCACGGAGCGCAGGTCCGGCGTGGGGATCGTCCGCCGCGGGCTCGCCGCGGGCGTCGGCGCCTGGGTAGTCGGAGCGTCCGAGGAATCCGAGCCCGGCACACCCGTGGGCGGCTCGGGCGCAGAGGGCTCGGGAGTGGAGGGCTCCGGGGCTGGAGCGTGAGGGGTGGGCGTTGGAGGGGGCGAGGTGCTCATCGAGGGCGTGTGGTCGGGAGGCGCGGCGGAGCCTCGCCCGCGCGAGGCAAAGCAAAGCGGAAACCGTGCTAAGAGAGCATTAAGACCTAAGAGTGCAGTAAGAGCGTCGCTGGTGCCGGCAGGTCCCTTGCACGGTGGCCCACGTGTTCTCCAGCTGAGCCGAGCCCTCCCGCAGGGGGGTCGAGACCGCACGCGTGGATACTGGATGCGCAGCCTGTCTCACGCCGTCGCCCCGAGCGTCACCGCGCCAGCGCGTCGAGCAGGCGCTCGAGGTCGCTCTCGTCGTTCCACGCCCCCACCGAGGCGCGCAGCCAGGGGCGTCCGGGGATGTTGCGCAGGATGATCCCCTCCGCGGCGAGGCGCTCGCGCTCGCCGGGGGGGTCGGGGCTGGTGAAGGTGACGAGTGTGCCGCGGTGGCGGGCGACGACCTCGCGCCCGCCGGCGGCGAGCCGGGCGGCGAGCTCCGCGGCGAGTAGCCGGGCGCGCTCCTGCAGGCGCGCCCAGCCGGCGCGCTCGAGCACCTGGAAGGCGCCCAGCGCGCAGGCGACGGTCTCGGCGCTGAGCGAGAGAGTGTCGAAGCGCCGCGCGTCCTCGCGCAGGCCGGCGTCGAGCCCCGCGCCGGGATCGGCGAGGTTGGCGTAGCCGCGGCGCGTGACGGCGAGCCGCTCGCGCAGGGAAGGCGCGACGTAGAGCAGGCCCGTCCCGTCAGGGCCGCACAGCCACTTCTGGCCCGCCCCGGCGTAGGCGGCGCAGCGCAGCGCGTGCACGTCGGTGGGAACGGCGCCCACGCCCTGGGCGCCGTCGAGCAGCACGGGGACCCCGGTGTCGGCGAGCGCCGCGGTGGGGGCGAGGCGCCCGGTCATCCAGCTCACGTGCGAGACGGCCACGAGCCGGGTGCGGGGGCCGACGGCGGCGGGCAACTCCGCCCACGGCGCCATACGGACCGTCACGCCGCGCAGCTCGCGCTCGGCGGCGAGCGCGCCGAGCAGGCCGGGGTGCTCCTCGTCGCTGGTGAGGATCTCCTCGCCGCGGGCGAGCTGCAGGCCCCCGAGTACCACGGCGAGACCCTCGGTGGTGCAGGTGGTGAGCGCGAGGTCCTCAGCGGCGCACCCGAGCAGGGAGGCGTAGGCGGTGCGTAGCGAGCTGTTCAGCTCGCCACGGCGCTCGAAGTGACGGCCAGCGCGGCCCTCCTGCGCCTCGCACCGCAGCTCTCGGGCGGCGGCCCGCACGGCGGCGCGGGGCAGCGGACCGTCGGTGCCCGCGTTGAGGTACGCGAAGTGGCGCAGGACGGGGAACCGCTCGCGCAGCGCACGGGCGGCCGAGGGGCTCAGAGCCCGGGGAGCGCCGGCTGCGTCCGCCGGCGGGCTCGCGGCCACAGGCTGGTTCGGGGCCACCGGTGAGAGAGCTGCTGGCGGGGAGGGGGCGTCCACGGGTGGGAGGATAACCGCGCAAATGCGTGCGGCCTGACATACTGAGGTTTCGCTATATCCGAATCACTCGGAACGAGTCAAAAGAATGGCAGGCTCCCAAGCGAGGGTAGGTACGGGAGCGCAGGGAACGAGCGGTGGAGGGACGATGCGCGAGGCGGGGCGGGAGCGGGACGAAGCGAGCGGGCAGGCACGGTGAGCGGTACGGACCGACCCACTCCGCCGGACGTCCCCCCGCGCGGACGGCAGGCGCCGCTGTGGACGCCGACCCCCCAGCAGCGCGAGCGCGCGAGCATGACGCGCTTCATGCGCTGGGTGGGGGAGCGAGAGGGCAGGGAGTTCGAGGACTACGAGCAGCTGCGGCAGTGGTCGGTACAGGAGTTGGAGCGCTTCTGGGCGGCGGTGTGGGAGTTCTGCGGGGTGCGCAGCTCGCGCCCCTACGAGCGGGTCCTGCCCTCGCGCGAGATGCCGGACGCGCGGTGGTTCGAGGGAGCGGAGCTCAACTACGCGGAGAACATGCTGCGGCGAGACCGTGAGGGTGGGCGGGATCCCGATCAAGTCGCGGTGCTTCACGCCTCAGAGCTGCGTCCCCTCGCGGAGCTGACGTGGGGCGAGCTCTCCGCGCAGGTGGCCGCCGTTGCCAGCGGGCTGCGTGCGTTGGGAGTGGGGCGAGGCGACCGCGTGGTGGCGTACATGCCGAACATTCCAGAGACCCTGGTCGCGTTCCTGGCCACGGCGAGCGTGGGCGCGATCTGGTCGAGTGCCGCGCCGGAGTTCGGGGCGCGCAGCGTGGCCGACCGCTTCGGGCAGATCGAGCCGAAGGTGCTGCTGGCGGTGGACGGCTACCGCCACGGCGGCAAGGACTTCGACCGGCGCGCCGTCGTCGGGGAGATCCTCGCCGAGCTGCCGACCGTGGCCCACACGGTGCTCGTGCCCTACCTGCAGGAGGCTGCGCCCGAGGTTCCCGCGGCTTGGCCGGGCGGCCTCACGTGGGGCGAGTTGTGCGAGCGCGGCGCGAGCGGGCAAGGGGCAGCCAGCGAGCCGGTCTTCGAGCAGGTGCCCTTCGAACACCCCCTGTGGGTGCTGTACTCCTCGGGCACGACGGGCCTGCCGAAGGCGATCGTGCACGGCCACGGCGGGATCCTCGTGGAGCAGCTCAAGAAGAGCCACCTGCACCTCGACCTGCACCCGGGGGACCGCATGTTCTGGTTCACCACGACGGGCTGGATGATGTGGAACTTCCTGATCGGCTGCCTCTTCACCGACGCGGCGATCGTGCTTTACGACGGCAGCCCGGCCCACCCCGACGTGGGCGCGATGTGGGCGTTGGCGGAGCGCACCGGGATGACGTGCATGGGCGTCAGCGCGGGCCTGCTGGCGACGTGTGAGAAGGCGGGCGTGCGACCGGGCGAGGCGTACGACCTGAGCGCGCTGCGCTCCATCGGCTCGACCGGCTCGCCGCTGGCGCCGGAGAGCTTCGCGTGGGTGTACGAGCGGGTCAAGCCGGACGTGTGGCTGTTCTCGACGAGCGGCGGCACGGACGTGTGCACGGCGTTCGTCGGCGGCTGCCCGCTGCTGCCGGTGTACGAAGGCGAGCTGCAGTGCCGCGTGCTGGGGTGCGCGGTGGAGGCGTGGGACGAGCAGGGCCACAGCCTCGTCGACGAGGTGGGCGAGCTGGTGCTGACCGAGCCGCTGCCCTCGATGCCGCTGTTTTTTTGGGGGGACCAGCCCGCCCACGACCGGCCCACCCACGACGCACTCACTCCCGATGCGCCTGCCGATCGAGCGCCGGACACGCCCGCAACCACGAACGTTCTCGACGAGGCGCCAGGCGAGGGACAGCCAGTGGGGGAGCGCTACCGCGAGAGCTACTTCTCGATGTACCCCGGGGTGTGGCGCCACGGCGACTGGATCAAGATCACCCCGCGCGGCGGCGCGGTGATCTACGGCCGCTCGGACGCGACGATCAACCGCCAGGGGGTGCGGATGGGCACGAGTGAGATCTACCGCGCGGCGAGCGCGGTGGAGGAGGTCGTGGACGCGCTCGTGGTGGACATACCCTCCAGAGTCGAGGACCACCCGCCCGCCGGCACCCACGCAGAGGCCGGCCTCCAACCACCGGCCGATGCCCCCGCGCCCGAGCTGCAGATGTGGTTGTTCGTGGTGCTGAGCCCCGGGACGCACCTGGACGACACGACGACGGCGGCGATCAAGCGGCGCATCCGCGAGGACTGCTCGCCGCGGCACGTCCCGGACAGGGTCCTGCAGATCGAGGAGGTGCCGCGCACGCTCTCGGGCAAGGCGCTCGAGGTGCCGGTGAAGCGGATCCTGATGGGCGCCGAACCGGGTGAGACCGCGAGCGTGGACTCGCTCGCGAACCCGGCGGCGCTCGACTACTTCGTGCGCCTCGCGCAGACGTTGCGCTGAGCGCCACGCCGAGGACCGCGCGGGAGCCGAGCCGGCGTGAGCCTCGACACTTCGCCCCGAAGATCCGAGGCGCCGCGGGAGGAGTCCGAGCCACGGACGTCGAACAAGGGGGCCGTGAAGCGAACAGCCGCAACTCCGACGGTCGAGGTGCCCCTGAACGGCAAGGCCGGCGAGAACCAGAGCCTCTCCAAGTACATCCAGACGCGCTTCGACGGGTGCTCCCGCTCCCAGAAGGACGTGGCGCAGTACATCGTGGACCACCTCGACGAGGCAGCCTTCCAGACCGCGGAGGAGTTGGCGCGCCGCGCGAACACGTCGAGTTCTACGGTTGTGCGTTTCTCCCAGGCGCTGGGGTTCGAGGGCTTCCCGGAGCTGCAGGCCGCCGCACGCGAGGAGTACCGGCGCGTGCACGCCGGGCCGGCGCCGGCCGCGAACGGCAGCTCGACACCGCTGTTCTCGCTCGACCAGACCGAGTTCGAGGCGGCACTTGCGGCCGACCACCTGAACGTCGAGGAGACCGCGCGCAAGGTCTCCCGCGAGTCGGTCAACGCGCTGATCGACGCGGTGGTGAGCGCCGAGAAGGTGCTCGTGGCGGGCACCGACCAGATGGCGTTCTTCGCGAGCTACCTGCGCCACCTGCTGATGCTGCTCGACCTGCGGGTAGACGTCGTCGCGAGCCCCTCCCAGGAGGCGCTCAGCCGCCTCGGGCGGATCGACGAGGGGACGCTCGTGATCGGCCTCTCCGCGGGTCGCCCGCACCCGCTCGTGGTGCGCGCGATGAAGCTCGCGCGCCACCGCAAGGCGCGCACGGCGGCAGTCACCGACGCGACCCTCTCGGAGGTCGCAAAGCTCGCACAGATCAAGCTGTACTACTCCTCCAACAGCCCCGCGTACGTGCGCTCCCACACGGCGCTGCTGAGCCTCATCCAGGCGCTGGCCTACGGCGTGTACTCACGCGACAGCGCCCAGTACGAAGACCGCATCAAGGCCTTTCGCCTGAAGTAACCCCGCCTCGGCGGATAGACTTCAGCTCATGCGCGACGAGGCGACGTTCACGGTCAAGGCCGGGCTGGCGGAGATGCTCAAGGGCGGGGTGATCATGGACGTGGTCACCCCCGAGCAGGCGAAGGTCGCCGAGGACGCCGGCGCCGCGGCGGTGATGGCGCTCGAGCGGGTGCCCGCGGACATCCGCCGCGACGGGGGGGTGGCGCGAATGTCCGACCCGGAGATGATCGCGGGCATCCAGGAGGCGGTCTCGATCCCGGTGATGGCCAAGGCGCGTATCGGCCACTTCGTGGAGGCGCAGGTGCTCGAAGCGTTGGACGTGGACTACGTGGACGAGTCGGAGGTGCTGACGCCCGCGGACGAGGCCAACCACATCGACAAGTGGGCGTTCAAGGTGCCGTTCGTGTGCGGTGCCACGAACCTCGGCGAGGCGCTGCGCCGGATCGGCGAGGGCGCGGCGATGATCCGCTCCAAGGGCGAGGCGGGCACCGGAGACATCGTGGAGGCGGTCCGCCACATGCGCCTGATCACCGGCGAGCTGCGCCGCCTGGGGATCCTTCAGGAGAGCGAGCTGGCCACGGCCGCCAAGGCGCACGGGGCGCCGCTCGATCTGGTGCGCCGGGTCGCCGCGGAGGGGCGTCTGCCGGTGGTGCTGTTCTGCGCGGGCGGCATCGCCACGCCGGCGGACGCCGCGCTGATGATGGCGCTCGGAGCTGAAGGGGTGTTCGTGGGCTCGGGTATCTTCAAGTCCGAGGACCCCCCCGGCCGCGCACGCGCGATCGTGGAGGCCACCACGCACTGGCAGGACCCCGCGCGTGTGGCAGGCGCCTCGCGCGGCCTCGGCACCGCGATGGCGAGCCTGGAGAGCTCCAAGCTTCAGGACGAGCAGCTCCTAGCCCACCGCGGCTGGTAACGCCCGGGCGCTCGGAGGGGGTGCAGTGGGAGACGACGGCGCGCCGCTGGTGGGGGTGCTCGCCCTGCAGGGCGGCTTCGAGGCGCACGCACGGGTGCTGCGGAGATTGGGGCCCACCCCCCCGCGCGTGCGCGAGGTGCGGGTGCCCGCCGACCTCGTGGGCCTCGACGGTCTTGTGATCCCCGGGGGGGAGTCCACGACGATGACACTGGGCATCGAGCGCGAGGGCCTCGCCGAGCCGCTGCGCGAGCTGTGCGCCCCGCCGCCGCGCGGCCGGGGGGTTCCAGTGCTCGGCTCCTGCGCGGGGCTGATTCTGCTCGACCGCGAGCACCTGGGGCTGATGGACCTGCGCGCGCGGCGTAACGCGTTCGGCCGTCAGACCCGCAGCTTCGAGGCGGACGTGACGGTGCGGGGCATCGGCGACCCGGCCACGCCGCTGCGCGGCGTCTTCATCCGCGCTCCGTTGATCGAGGAGCACGGCCCGGGGGTGGAGGTCCTCGCCGAGGTGGACGGCCGTCCGGTGGCGGCACGCGAGGGCGAGCGCCTGGCGGTGGCCTTCCACGCCGAGCTCACCGCAGACGACCGAGTGCACCGGCTGTTTCTGGAGGCTGTACGGGCCCGTCAAGTCCAGCGTCGGCGGGCGCAGGGATCGGGGGCTCTTCGAGCAGGTCCAGCACCAGGTTGATCGCGTCGCGTATTTCACCCGCGAGCAGGCCCTCGTCGTCGAGCCGGGTGGCCTCCTCGAACGGCCACGCGCGCGCCACGTGGAGGGAGGGGCGCAGGTGGGCGGCGCGACGCCCGAGCGTCCGTAGGAAGGCCTCCAGGCGGGCTTTGTCGCGGGCGGAGGCGTAGCGGCGGCGCAGCATCCACGGCCACAGCTCGCTGAGGATCGTGTCGGGGGGGTGGGCGCCGACCTGTTTGAAGTCCTCGCCTTGCCAGCGGTGCACGTAGGTGGCGGCGTCGAGGCGGCACGTGAGGTACACGCGGGTGCGGGCGGGGGCGTTGCGGAAGCCGAGCTGCGGCTGGGGTTCCACGCGCCAGGGCCCGGGGCCGGCGGCGAGTTCCCCGAGGCGTGTGGCCAGCCCGGAGCTGTAGAGGTGGTCGGCCTGGCGCTTGAGCTCGCCGGGCCACATGTGCAGCAGCAGCTCCTGCCCGTCGAAGTCGAGCGCCGCGCGCTGCACGGTGACCGCGCCGAGCGCGGTGTCCAGGCGTACGTGCGCGAGCCCGATGCGCTCGGGCGCGAGGCCCGTGGATTCCCGCAACAGCGCGCGCAGGCGCCACTTGCGCCGCACGGGGTCCTCGCCGACGCGCCGCAGCGAGCCGAACGGGAGCAGGTGTGCGAAGTCCTGGTGGGCGTAGGCGAGCATGTCCTGGACGAGCGCGCGCTCGGCGGGGGAGAGGACGCCGAGCTCGACCAGCCGCCACCACGACTCCAGCAGGTCGTGCCAGCGCAGTACGCAGGTGCGCCGCTGCGCGAAGCGGGCGCTGCCGAGGTTGAGCTCACCGACGCGGTGGCCGTTGCGCCGCGCCCACCGGGTGCAGACCTTGCTCTCCAGCAGCACCACGAGCTCAGGGTCGAAGCGCAGGACGCCGTCGAAGCGCTGCCCGCGGCTCGTGTCGCGGACCTCCCCGTCGGGCTCGGCCGCTTCGGAGTCGGGGGTCAAGAAGACCGAAACCAGTCGCCCACGCTTGACCTCCCCGCCTGAGGCACTCTCCTCCGAGGCGTTGACGATGTGCGTGGCCTGCATGTCCACGGTGCAGTCGGGCAGTTCGCTCTGCGAGGGCTCACCGATCGCCCGCAGCAGCGTCTCGCGCGCGAACGGGACGAGCCGCAGAACGATCATCGCGGCGCGCGTGAGCTGGTCCTCGTGCGTGCGCCCGAGGTCACGATACGGGTCGAAGACGTTCAGGTGCGGGTTGGCGGTGGCGCTGTCCACTGCACCCTCCCCGTGCGATGCGACCCCATCGGAACCCTCGCTTCCCGCTCCCGCCGACCGTGCTGATCCTGTACGAACGATCAGCGAACTGTCATAGACTTTAGCACACGCTGACGTTTCTAGGGAGAGTAGAGACTCGGTGCTGCGCCCACAGCGTCGAACTGTTTCGTCCCAAGCGCGATCTACCCTGCCTTGCCGATGGGACGACGGCAACGAGAGAGCGAGTTTCAGAACCTCAGCGACGATGAGGTTGCTCGCCGTGCTCGTGACAAGAGCCTTCCGGCCGAGGAGCGCCGCCGCTATCAGCGCGAGGAGAAGTTCCGTGGGCTGCGAAGCAAGCGTAGGCGCGGTAAAGGACCGTGAGCGAGATAGCATGGTGAGCATGAGCGGTGGCCGTTATCGGCTCAGAACCTGGCTGCGTGGTCGTCTACCCGGTGCGCTGGCGGATCTCGTGCCCAAGGGTCGTCGCGACTGTGGCGCCCACGAGTGGTATCGCGCCGACGAGGGGACTTGGCGTTGCTACCACTGCGAGCCGGCGCTCACCAGATCCTCGCCGTGGACGCGCGAGGAACATCTTCAGCACACGCTCGGCGGGATCAGCTCGACATTGCGGACGATGGCGCTGGCAGGTGAGCCACGCAGTGACGAGGAGCTAATCGAGTTGCGTCGGCTGATCAAGGAGGCGCTCGCCGCGTTGCCGGACGAGGAGCATCGTCTGCAGCGTCTGGCCGCGGCCCCCGCCGCGGAGCTTCCGAGGCTCGTGCAAAGCCTGCAGGTCAGCTGACCGGGGGTCCCGCGCTGCCCGAGAGCCGTCTGCGGATTACGTGGCCGCGAACCGCGCGATCCCGTCGTCCTCGTGTTCGACCGTGCGGCCGTCTTCGAGCAGCAGGTCGATGTGGCCGAGGACCTCGGAGATCGTCAGGTATGCCTGGGTGACGGCGACGTTGCCCCACATCTCGCACGCGAGTTCGTAGGCGGTGCGGGGTCGCTCGGCGATCAGCCGACGGATGCGCTCGGCGCGCCGCTCGTGCAGGCGCAGGCGCTCGTCGATCAGCGCGGCGTGGTCGGCGATCGGGACGCCGTGGCCGGAGAGCACGAGGTCGAGCTCCATCTCCCGGGTCTTGCGGAGGGAGTCGATGTAGGTGAGCAGCGCCTGCGGGCGGGGGCCGTCGTAGTCGCCCTCCGCCTCCAGGGGCCTCGCGATCAACGGGTTGGAGGAGATGTGCGAGAGCAGGTGGTCGCCGGCGAAGAGCAGCGAACGCCGCTCGTCCCAAAAGAGGGTGTCGGAGGGGCTGTGGCCGGGACGGTGCAGGACCGTGAGGGTGCGGTCGCGCAGCTCCAGAGCCTCCCCCGGGGCGAGCGGGCGGTCCACCTCCACCGTGCACCCCCACGCGCGGAAGCTCGCCGAGACGGCCCGCAGGGCGGTGACGACGTCGGTGGGGACCCCGTGGCGGAGCATGATGCGCGCCGCGAAGCGGTCGTCGAGCTCGGCGTCCGTGCGGAAATCGCGCAGGCGACGGTCAAGGCCCTGCAGGGCGGCGACCTGCGCGCCGGAACGTCGCGCGAGGATCGCGGCGAGGCCGAAGTGGTCGATGTGCTGGTGGGTGACGACCAGCAGCTCCAGATCCTCGATCGCGTGTCCCCGCGCTGCCAGCGCCTGTTCGAGCTCGTCCAGCGCCTTGGCGGAGTTCGGCCCCGAGTCGATCAGTGTGAGCGGCTCGTCCTCGATCAGGTACGCGTTGACGCGCCCGACCGCGAATGGCGTGGGGACCGCCAGGCGGTGGATCCCCTCCTGCGCGGCCCGCTTGAGCGCGGCGGCCTCGTCGGCTGCGCCCCGCCTGGCCGCTTTCGCGGTGGCGCGAGCACCACGTTTTGCGGCGCCCGCGCCCCGGGCCGGCTTGGCGGTGGGGTTGGCCGGCTTGGGGTTGGCTGGCTTCGTGTTGGCCTTGGTCGCCTTGCGGGGGCTCATGAGCGGATCAACGCCAGCACCTCGTCACGGCGGCGCTCCATGTCCTCCTGCGAGCGCAGCGACTCCAGGCAGAGGCGCAGCAGCGGCTCGGTGTTGGAGGGGCGCACGTTGAAGTGCCACTCCTCGTAGTCGACGGAGATCCCGTCGAGGCGACTCTGCTCGGCGTCGGCGTACCGCGCGGCGAGCTCCTCCATCTTGGCCTGCTGGTCTGCCACCTCGGTGTTGATCTCCCCGGAGATGTGGTACCGCTCGCGGTAGGGCGCCAACAGCTCGGACATGCGCCGGCCGGTGCGCGAGAGGTGCTCGAGGATCAGCAGCGCCGGCAGCGTGCCGGAGTCGGCGCAGTAGAAATCGCGGAAGTAGTAGTGCCCAGAGACCTCGCCGCCAAACAGCGAGCCCTCCTCGCGCATCCGGGTCTTGAAGAAAGCGTGGCCCACGCGGTTCACATAAGCCGTGCCCCCGGCCCGCGTGACCGTGTCGGCCACCGCCCGCGAGGCGCGCACGTCGTAGAGGATCGCCTCACCGGGGTGCTTGCGCAGCAGCGACTCCGCCAGCAGCGCGGTGAGGAAGTCGCCGTCCACGAAGCGTCCGGTGTCGTCGATGAAGAAGCAGCGGTCGGCGTCCCCATCCCACGCGATCGCGAGGTCCGCGCCGGTCTCGAGCACCTTGTCGATCGCGAACTGCCGGTTCTCGGGCAGCAGCGGGTTGGGCTCGTGGTCGGGGAAGGAGCCGTCCGGAGTCCAGTACGTCTCGATCAGGTCGAGCCCCAGGCGCTCCAGCAGCGGGCCGACCATCGGGCCGGCCATCCCGTTGCCACCGTCCACGACGACCTTCAGCGGCGCCCCCGCGGAGCGGATCGTCTCGGGGTCGATGAAGCGCAGCGCGGCCTCGCGGAACTCCGCGGCGATGTCCACCTCCTCGACCGCGCCGCGCGGGGTGGGCGGGGTGGGCGGGCTCCCATCTTCCTCCAGCCCCGCCTCGCACAGCCGGCGGATGTCCTGGATACCGCTGTCCCCCGAGAGCGCGAGCGCCCCCTCGCGCACGAGCTTGGCGCCGGTGTACGCCTTCGGGTTGTGCGAGGCGGTGCACATCAGCCCCCCGTCCAGGCCGCGCGAGCCGACGAGGTAGTAGAGCATCTCGGTCCCCACCTGCCCGGCGTCGAGCACGTGCGCGCCCTCGGTCAGCAGGCCCTCCCGGTAGCGCCCCGCGAGCTCGGGCGCTGTCAGGCGCATGTCGCGCCCCAGCCCCACGCGCAGCTCGCCCGTGGGCTTGCCTTCGAGGTCGGAGAGCACCCGCGCGAACGCCCGGCCGATCAGCTCGGCGGTGTCGCCGTCGAGCTGATCGCCGTACAGGCCGCGGATGTCGTAGGCCTTGAAGATGTCTGGGGAGGGAGCACGCACAGTGGGTTGCATCCTAAGCTCTAGGGCATGTCAGGACACTCCAAGTGGTCGAGCATCAAGCACAAGAAGGCCGTCGTGGACTCCCGCCGCGGGGCCGCGTTCACGAAGCTGACTCGAGCAATCACCGTGGCCGCAAGAGAGGGTGGGCGGGATCCCGATCTAAACGCGGCCCTGGAGAACGCGATCCGCAAGGCGAAGGCGGCGTCGATGCCGAAGGACAACATCGAGCGCGCGATCGCCAAGGGCACCGGCGAGGGCGGCGACGCGGACGCACTGGAGACCGTCGTCTACGAGGGCTACGGTCCCGCCGGGGTGGCGCTGCTGGTAGAGACCGTCACCGACAACCGCAACCGCACCGGCCCGGACGTGCGCAACCTCTTCACCAAATACGGCGGCTCGCTCGGCGAGCCGGGCTCGGTGGCGTACCTGTTCGACAAGAAGGGCGTGATCGTGGTGGACGCCTCGCGCTACACCGAGGACGACCTGCTCGTCGCGGTGGAGGCCGGCGCGGAGGACCTCTCCGAGGACGAGGACGTCTTCGAGGTCGTCACCGCACTGGGTGACTTCACCGCTGTGCGGCGGGCGCTCGAGGAGGCCGGGGTCGAGCTGGAGAGCGCCGAGCTCACCTACCGCCCCTCCAGCCTCGTGCCGATCCAGCACGAAGGCCAGGTCGTGAAGCTGATGAAACTGATCGACGGCCTCGAAGAGAACGACGACGTCTCCGCCGTGCACGCGAACTTCGACGTTCCCGCGGAGCTGCTCGCGCGCGCGGCCGCCGGGTAGGAGGCCCGGCGCACCCCCGCCGGTTGGCACCACCCACACACGTGGACGATCCCCAATGAACCAGACGGACCTGCCACCCGTCGTGATCCTCTGTGGTGGGCGCGGCACACGCCTGCGTGAGCGCACCCGGGAGATCCCCAAGCCGCTCGTTGAGATCGGGGGGCGGCCGATCGTCCAACACGTGATCGAGCTGTACGCCGCTCAGGGGTTTCGCCACTTCCTGCTCGCCACCGGCTACCGCGGTGAGCTGATCGAGGGCTTCGCGGCGGCCTGCCGTTGGCCAGAGGGGGTGCAGGTGCAGTGTGTGGACACCGGCCTCGACACCCCCACGGGCGGTCGTCTCAAGCTCTTGGTGGACGCCGGCCGGAACGGCGCGGGGGGCGGGAGAGGTCGAACTTTTTGGAGCCTCTGTCGCGGGCGCGCGCGCGTCACGCGCGAAATGGGGCTCGTTCTGTGTCACCTACGCCGACGGGCTCGCCGACGTGGACCTAGAGCAATTGCTCGCCTTCCACGAGGGCCACGGCGCGCTCGCCACGATGACCGTCGTGCGCCCCGAGCTGCCCTTCGGGGTGGCCGAGCTCGACGGGCGCGACGGCCGCGTGCGCGGCTTTCACGAGAAGCCCCGCTCCGAGCGGTGGGTCAACGGCGGCTTCTTCTGCCTGCGCACCGGCGCCCTCGAGTACCTCGCGCACGACTCAGTGCTCGAGCGCGAGCCGCTTCAGCGCCTCGCCGCCGCCGGCGAGCTGCGCGCGTACCGCCACGAGGGCTTCTGGGAGTGCATGGACACCTACAAGGACGCCGTGGCCTTGAACGACCTGTGGGCGTCGGGTGCCGCGCCGTGGGTCCGCTGAGCAGGCGTCCGACCGCCCGCGCAGAATCACTGGCCATGATCGTCCTCGGCATCGACCCCGATCTGGACTGGGGGAGGGCAGGCCCTCCCCCAGGGCCCCCTCCCGCCCACCACCCGCGAGAGAGCGCTCGCCCATGATCGTCCTGGGGATCGACCCCGGCCTCGCCAACGCCGGCTACGGCGTAGTCGCCCGCCGTGGCCGGCGCCTCGCTGCGCTCGACGGGGGCGTGATCGACACGCCTGCCGGTCTCGCGCTGGAGGCGCGCCTGGCGAGGGTGCACGAGCGCGTGGGGGAGCTGCTCGACGAGCACGCCTGCACCGCGATGGCGCTGGAGCAGCTGTACTTCGGCCAGAACGTACAGACCGCCTTCGCCGTCGGGCACGCCCGCGGTGTCACGATGCTCGCCGCCGGGCAGCGCGGGGTGCCGTGCTTCTCCTACACCCCCCAACGCGTGAAGTCCTCCGTCTGCGGCAACGGCCGCGCGGGCAAGGACCAGGTCGCGCGGATGGTGCAGACGCTGCTGAGTCTCCCCGAGCTGCCGCGGCCCGACCACGCCTCCGACGCGCTGGCAGTGGCCCTCTGCCACATGAACGCCGCACCGCTGGCGTTCGCCCTCGCCAAGGCAGAGGCCGTGGGGGCGCGATGATCGCGCTGCTACGAGGCGAGGCCGCGGTGCGCCGCTCCATGAACCCACATGGCGGCGCTGGATCGGCGTCCTCCCTAGCTCGTGTGCAGAGCACACTTCGCTCAGTGCGTCCTTGTCCAGCTTGCCCTGCGGGCCCATGGTGGCGTGGTTGTCAAGACGCGGGGGCGCACGCGTGATCGCGCTGCTACGAGGCGAGGTCGCGGTGCGCCGCTCCATGAACCCACATGGCGGCGCTGGATCGGCGTCCTCCCTCGCTCGTGTGCAGAGCACACTTCGCTCAGTGCGTCCTTGTCCAGCTTGCCCTGCGGGCCCATGGTGGCGT
This sequence comes from uncultured Solirubrobacterales bacterium, assembly GCA_963725535.1. GTDB lineage: Bacteria > Actinomycetota > Thermoleophilia > Solirubrobacterales > Solirubrobacteraceae > Palsa-744. Next base: position 203,964 of record CAVRYX010000001.1, on the reverse strand, counting down.
GGTTGTCAAGACGCGGGGGCGCACGCATGATCGCGCTGCTACGAGGCGAGGTCGCGGTGCGCCGCTCAGACCACGTGGTGGTCCTCTGCAGTGGGGTTGGCCACCGCGCCGCCGTCTCCGCGGAGACGCTGCGCCACGTGCCTCCCGTGGGGGGCGAGGTCACGCTGCACACCCACCTGATCGTGCGCGACGACGCGCTGGCGCTCTACGGCTTTCACTCCGAGCCCGAGCGCGACCTCTTCCTGATGCTGCTCTCCGTGCAGGCCGTCGGCCCCAAGGTCGCGCTCGCGGTGCTCTCCGCCGGCACCCCCCGCGAGCTGCTCGCCACGCTTGCCGCCGGCGACGCCGCGCGCCTGCAGGCGGTGCCCGGGATCGGCAAGCGCACGGCAGAGCGGATCCTGGTCGAGCTGCGCGAGAAGGTCGGGGTCGTGGCCGACCTCGATGTGGGCGCCGGCGTCGGGACGGCCGGTGGAGCGATCAAGGCCCGCCGCGTCGAGAGCCCGCGCACGCTCGCGCGCGACGGGCTGCTGGAGCTTGGCTACAGCCACGGCGAGGCCGAGGCGCTGCTCGACGGCGCCGAGGGCGAGAGCGCCGAGGAACTGCTCTCCCAAGCGTTGCGCACGGCTCGGGCGGGATGAGCAGGGAGTCGTGACACGCATTCAGACCCCCGACCTGGACGAGCACGACGAGCTCGAGGAGGAGCTCGAGCTCTCGCTGCGCCCGCGGCGGCTGAGCGAGTTCGTGGGTCAGCCTGCGCTACGCGAGCAGCTCGCGGTTGCGATCGAGGCCGCGGCCGCGCGGGGGGAGGCGCTCGACCACCTGCTGCTCGCCGGCCCGCCGGGCCTCGGCAAGACCTCGCTCGCGCAGATCGTCGCGGAGGAGCTCGGGGTGCCGTTCGTGCAGACCGCGGGGCCGGCCCTGGAGCGAAAGGGAGACATCGCAGCGTTCCTCACCGCCCTGGAGCCGCGCTCGGTGTTCTTCGTGGACGAGATCCACCGCCTGCCGCGCACCCTGGAGGAGACGTTCTACCCCGCGATGGAGGACCGCCGCCTGCCGATCACCGTCGGCCAGGGCGCCGGGGCGCGCGTGGTGACGCTCGACCTGCCCCCGTTCACGCTCGTCGGAGCGACCACCCGCACCGGCCTGCTCACCACCCCGTTGCGCGACCGCTTCGGCATTCAGGCGCGCCTTGAGCCCTACGCGATCCAGGAGCTCGTGGCGATTGTCCGGCGCTCCGCCGGGATCCTCGAGATCCCCCTGGAGGAGGGCGGCGCGGAGGCGATCGCAGCGCGCAGCCGTGGCACCCCGCGCGTGGCCAACCGCCTGCTGCGGCGGGTGCGCGACTACGCAGAGGTGCGTATGGAGGGGGTCATCTCCGCTGACGCCGCGCGCGCGGCGCTGGAGCTGCTGGAGGTCGACGGGCGCGGCCTGGACCGCCTGGACCGCGCGATCCTGCGCGCGGTCTGCGAGAAGTTCGACGGCGGCCCCGTCGGCCTCTCCACGCTCGCGGTGGCGGTGGGTGAGGAGCAGGACACGCTCGAGGACGTCTACGAGCCCCACCTGCTGCGCGAGGGCCTGCTCAAGCGCACCCCGCGGGGCCGCGCCGCCACCCCCGCGGCGTTTGCCCACCTCGGCCTGGAGGTCCCTGACAGCCTCTCGCAGGCTGGACGAGTGAGTGAGCGAGCCGGCGCGGCCAAGAGCACCGGCCCGGCGCTCTTCTAGGAGGTGCCCTACGGGAGTGCCGAGCCCACTCGGCCTGCGTTCGCCCTGCGGTGTCCGCCCGTCTCGCCTTGGAGCCTCGACGAGCTCACGCGGGACGGGCGGGCCTCGGGGAGTGCGCCGGCCCGTACGGGCCCCCAGTGGGAGCGGGGCCTGTGTGCGGCGCCTACCCTAGTCTTAGTAGCCCCCGGCCCACCCACCGTGCCCATGACACATCCGTTCATCTGCCCCAACTGCGGTCACCGCTACAGCGAGCTTGACCGCAACCTCGGCTTCACTCGCCAACCGAAGGGTTGCTCGAAGTGCGGCTTCGCGTTCCTCTTCGAACTGCTCGACGACTACTACCCCGCCCCGGACGCGGCGTTCTTCGTCTGCGACCGCGAGGGGCGGGTGATCGGCTGCGGCAAGAACTCCTTCGCGCTCACGGGCCTCGAGGAGGAAGCGGTGATCGGCCGGCCCGTCGCGCAGGCACTCGGCCTGGAGTTCTCGGGCGGGGACGACCCTGTGGGCACGGTGCTCGAGTGGGGGGTGCGCGCGCTGGGCAAGCCGGTGCGCGTCAACGGCGACCGCGACATGCCGGCGACCGCGCGCGCGGACATGTTCCCCGCGTACGACGACGAGGGCGGACTGTTGCTCGTGCTCACTCCCGACAGGTAGTCTTCAGTGGTGACCACCGCGCCTCCAACCCGGCCTTGCGTTCCCACTGGTGGGACAGACAGGCCGCCCTCAGGGCCGCACGGGCCCTCGACCACTCGGCTCCGCTACCGGCGAGGTGTAGCGCCCGGCGCGGCTAGCCTCTTGTTGAGATGAGCGACCGCCGCCGCAACTCCCTGGTTCTGCTGCTCGTCGCCGCGCTGCTGGCGGTCTCGGCGGTAGTGATCGCGACCAAGCCGACCCGTCTGGGCCTCGACCTGAAGGGCGGGGTGTCGCTCGTCTACAAGGGTATCCCGACCGCCCAGTCGAAAGTCGACTCCGAATCGCTCAACCGCACGATCGCCATCATGCGCAAACGCGTGGACCAGCTCGGCGTCGCCCAGCCGGAAATCCAGACCACGGGCAACAACGAAATCGACGTCTCGCTGCCGGCGGTGAGCAGCGCCAAGCGCGCTCAGGAACAGGTCGGCAAGGTCGCGCAGCTGAACTTCTACGACTGGGAGCCGAACGTGATCGGCCCCTCGGGCACGGTGGAACCGAGCAACCGCGCGGCCACCGGCGACGGGAGCGTAGACGGGGCCGGCGGAATCACGTCGGGCGTGCTCCAGTACCAGGCGGTCCTGCGCGCCGCCAAACGCCCCGCGATCATCCGTCCGAACGACACCACCTACCAGCGGGGCTGCACGCCGGCGCAGGTGGACGGCTGCATCTACGGCGAGTGGTACCTGCTCGACACCAAGCACGAAAAGGTGCTGTGCCCCGGCAACAAGCCGATCTGCGGCCCGGTGGACACGGAGGCGGAGCTCTACGCCGATGGCTACAAACCGCCGGCCGACGCGCACGTGAAGGCCGTGCGCGTGAACCCGGGCACGGTGCTCGTCGAGGCGCATCCCGAAGAATTTCAGCGGCAAGGTCCTCAAGCCCGAACCGAACGCCTTCTACGTGCTCAACGACGACCCCGTGCTGAACGGCAACGAAATCAACAACCCTCAGCAGGGCTTCCAGAACGAAGGCTCCGGCTCGGGCCTGCCGGACGTGAACTTCGACTTCTCCTCGCACGGGGCCAAAGTTTTCGAACGCGTCACCAGGGAAATCGCCGAACGCGGCCAGAACGCCCAGCTGCCGGGCATCACCAAGGCCAACGCGGAGCAGCACTTCGCGATCGTGCTCGACGAACAGGTGATCACGGCGCCGCAGGTCGACTACACGCAGTACCCGACCGGCATCGACGCGAGCAACGGCTCGGAGATCACCGGCGGCTTCACGCTCACCTCCGCGCAGAACCTCGCCGACGAGCTGCAGTCGGGCGCGCTGCCGATCAAGCTGGAACTGATCGCCAAATCGCTGGTCTCCGCGACGCTCGGCAAACAGGCGCTGAGCCAGGGCCTGCTCGCGATGCTGGCGGGCTTGTTGATCGTGTGCCTGTTCCTGCTGACCTTCTACCGCGTGCTGGGGATGGTCGCGATCGCGGGCCTCGCGATCTACAGCATCTACTACTTCGCGCTGATCAAGGCGATCCCGATCGTCATGACGCTGCCGGGCATCGCCGGCCTGATCCTCACGATCGGGATCGCGGCGGACGCGAACATCGTGATCTTCGAGCGCGTCAAGGAGGAGATCCGCGCCGGGCGCTCGATCCCGGCGGGGATCGCCGCCGGTTACAAACGCGGGTTCGCGGCGATCGTCGACGCCAACGTGGTGACGTTCATGACCGCGTTCATCCTGTTCGCGCTCGCCACCTCCGAAGTCCAGGGCTTCGCGTTCACGCTCGGCATCGGCACGCTGCTCTCGCTGTTCACCGCCGTGCTCGCCACCCAGGCCGCGCTCGGCGCGATGAGCCGCTCGCGCCTGGTGGGCCACCCCGCGATGCTCGGCGCCGCCCGCCGGCGGCGCGCGCTGCGCTTCGACTTCATGGGCGCCTCGAAGTGGTTCTTCTCGCTGTCGGGCACGATCCTGTTGATCGGGGCGCTCGCGATCGGCGCCAAAGGGGTGAACTTCGGGATCGACTTCAAGTCGGGCACCCGCATCGAGACGGGGTTCGTCAAGCCGGTCTCAGAGGAACAGATCCGCACGGTGCTGCGCGCGGACAAACACGGAGACGCCCAGGTGCAGAAGCTCACCGCCGACAAGAACATCGGCGGCTCGGGCTACCAGATCTCGCTCAAGCACCTGACGCCGACCGAAGTGGTGTCGGTCGAGGAATCGCTGAACAAGGCCTTCACGATTCGGCCCGGTTCGAACTCGGACACCTCGATCGGGCCGACCTTCGGGCAGTCGGTGGCCAAGAGCGCGGTGCTCGCGATCATCGCCTCGCTGATCGTGATCTCCGCCTACATCGCGCTGCGCTTCGAGTGGAAGTACGCGGTGCCGGTGCTGATCGCGCTGATGCACGACCTGCTGATCACCGCGGGCGTGTACGCGCTCACCGGCCGGGAAGTGACGACCTCGACGGTCGCGGCGCTGCTGACGATCCTCGGGTACTCGCTGTACGACACGATCATCGTGTTCGACCGTGTGCGCGAGAACGTGCCGCGAATGCCGCGCGCGGCGTTCTCGCAGATCGTCAACCGCTCGATGTCCGAGGTGCTGACGCGCTCGCTGGCGACGAGCTTCTGCACGCTGCTGCCGGTGCTCGCGCTGCTGCTGTTCGGCGGGGAAACGCTGAAGGACTTCGCGTTCGCGTTGATGGTGGGGATCGCCTCGGGGGCGTACTCCTCGATCTTCATCGCCTCCCCGGTGCTGACCCACTGGAAGGAACGCGAGGGCTCCTACCGCAACCGCCGCGCGCGCCTGGTACGCGACCTCGGCTTCGTGCCCCCCTACGCGACCGCGCTCGACGGCACGCCGATCGACGTGGAGCCGGTGCGCAAGTCGCGCAAGGAGCGCGCTGGCACCGGGAGCTGGAGTGCCGGGCCGCTCGGCAACCGGACTCCCACGCCGGCGGGAGGAGCTGGGGACGAGGTTTCCCAGGAGGAGTTCGACAAGATGGTGCGCGACCTCGACATCGAGCGAGACGGCGAGCAGGCCCTCACCGGTCCCGCCGGGCGCTCCGCGGTCGGTCGCCGTGGTGCGAGGGGCAACGGCACGCGCGGACGGGCGGGCCGGGTGGGTGGGCCTCCACCGTCGGGCGCCGGTACCGGCACAGCGGCCCCACCGCCCAGGGCGAGCGCCCCGACGGTCCCCGCTGCCGCGCCCGCGGAGTCGCAGCCCTCGCCGGTTCCGCAGGACCCAGCGGCCGATCTGACCCCGGAGGACCTGGTGCTGAAGGAACAGCCCAAGCGCCAGAGGCGTCCACGCAACCGCCGCCACGGGAGGAGTCGATAGTGGGACTGCTCGGCTGGGTGATGATGGGCCTCGCGCTGTGGCACTACACGATCTTCCTGCCGGATCGCTTCTGGGGCGGGATCGTCGGCGCGCTCGTCGGCGCGCTCCTCGGCGCGATCGTGGTCGGCATGTTGATCTCGAGCGTCAAAGGCACCGGTCTGATACCTGGAGAAAAGGCGACCGACGTCGCCGTGGTGCTCTACGCGGTGCCCGGCGCGCTGCTCGGGATCGCGGCGGTCTACTTCGAGGGGCTGCGCCGCGAACAGGCCGGCCGACCGTCGGCCGGCGCGCCCGCCTGACGAACCTTCCGTCCAGACCCACCCGTAGTGTGGGCCGGGATGGTAGCCCAGCCCCGTCGTTTTGAGATCGCGCCGTGCCCAGAGGCGCAGGTCCGCGAGCTCGCTCGCGAGCTTGGGGTCAGCGAGGCGCTGGCCCAGGTGCTGGTGCGCCGCGGCTTCGCGGACCCCGAGCGCGCACGCGCGTTCTTGGCCGCCGAGGAGGAGCATCCGCCCGCCGCGTTTGCGGGCATCGGCGAGGCGATCGCGACGATCCACGCCCACGTGCGCGCCGGCACGCGGATCACGGTACACGGCGACTACGACGTGGACGGGATCTGCTCCACGGCGGTGCTTGTGCGGGCGCTGCGGGCGGTGGGAGCGGACGTGGACTGGTACCTGCCCGATCGCGCGAGCGACGGCTACGGGCTGAACACACGCACGGTGGCGCGTCTGGCGGCGCGCGGCACGCGCCTGCTGCTCACCGCCGACTGCGGAATCACAGCCGTCGAGGAGGTGCGCCTCGCGCAGGCGCAGGGAGTGGAGGTCGTGGTCAGCGACCACCACGCCCCGCGCGCGGACGGGGCGCTGCCGCCGGCGCCGATCGTGCACCCCGCGGTGTGCGGGTACCCGTGTCCGAACCTGTGCGCGACTGCTGTCGCTTACAAGCTCGCGCAGGCGCTGTGCGGGGACGTGGGCTACGACCCGCGCGAGGACCTTGACCTGGTGGCGCTGGCGAGCATCGCGGACGTCGTGCCACTGCTGGGCGAGAACCGCGCCCTGGTGCGTCGCGGGCTGCGAGCGCTGGCGGGCACGGCCAAGCCGGGCCTGCGCGCGCTGCTGGCGGTTGCGCGGTCATCTGCAGGCGAGGTCAACGAGCGCACGGTGGCCTTTGCGCTCGCGCCGAGACTGAACGCGGCGGGGCGGATGTACCGGGCGGACGCAGGGCTCGAGCTGGTACTGACTGAGGACCCGGCGCGTGCGCAGCAGATCGCAGCGGAGCTCGACCGCGCCAACCACGAGCGCAGGCACGTCGAACAGCGCATCCTGTTCGACGCCGAGCGTCAGGTGGCGGCAGCGGGCGAGCGCGCAGGGTACGTGCTCGTGGGCGAGGGGTGGCACCCGGGGGTGATCGGAATCGTGGCCTCGCGCCTGGCCGAGCGCCACCACCGCCCGTTCGTGCTGGTTGCGCTGGAGGGCGAACGGGGCCGCGGGTCGGGTCGCAGCATCGCGGGCTTCGACCTGCTGGGCGCGCTGGACTCGTGCGCGGGACACCTGTTGCGCCACGGCGGCCACGAAGCGGCAGCGGGCCTTGAGATCGAGCGCGGGAGGCTGGAGGAGTTTGGAGAGGCGTTCGCAGCACACGCCGAGCGTGTCTTGAGCGAAGAAGCGAGGGTGGTGAGCGAGCGCGTGGACGCCGTCGTGACGGGGGGAGAGCTGGGGATGGGGCTCGCGGAGGAACTGCGGGCGCTGGCGCCGTTCGGGTGCGCGAACCCCGCGGTTTCGCTGCTGGTGCGGGGCGCGCGCTTCGCCGAGCGCCGGCCGATGGGGGAGGGCAGGCACGTGCGCTTCGCGGTGCTCGCGGACGGCGCCCGCGCACGCGCGGTGGCGTTCGGCGCCGGCACGAGCCTGCCGGTGGGCGACGGCAAGCCGGCGGATGCGACGTTCGCGCTGGAGGTCAACGAGTGGGGCGGCGTGAGCGAACCGCGCCTGGTGCTGCGCCACGCGCAACCCGCGCAGGCGCAGGGCGAGGCCCCCGACCCGGCGGACACGCAGCCCGGAGCGCCCGGGCGGGCCGCGCGGGACCCAGCGATCGACCAGGAAGAGCTAGTCCTCTTCGCATGAGGGAGACCGCGACGCTGCGAGGAGCGTGTCTCACCCGGTGCGGGGGTGGTCGGGAGGGGGGCCTGCCCCCCTCCCGCTAAAGCTTGTCCTCTTTGCCTGACTGACGCGACTGGTCCCCTACCCTTAAGGGAATGGCCACACCACAGGATCAGCAGAGCCCGGTGAAGGAGCCGACCCAGCACCTGGGCGAGCTCGAGCGGCGGCTGCTCGGCGACCTGTTCGCGATCGTCTCCGAGCACGCGGCGGACTCAGCCGTCCACGTCGACCGCGCACGTGTGGAGGAGGCGTTCGTGTTCGCCTGCGAGCACCACGCCGCGCAGCGGCGCAAGTCGGGCGAGGAGTTCATCGTGCACCCGGTCGGGGTGGCGAGAATCTGCGCGGGGATGCGCCTGGACACCGAGACCCTGTGCGCGGCGCTGCTGCACGACACGGTGGAGGACACCTCGGCCTCGATCGAGGAGGTGCGCGAGCGCTTCGGCGAGGAGATCGCCAACGTGGTGGACGGCGTGACGAAGCTCACGGGCATCACGTTCCACTCACGCGACGAGGCGCAGGCGGAGAACTACCGCAAGATGATGGTCGCGATGGCCACCGACGTGCGGGTCATCCTGATCAAGCTCGCCGACCGACTGCACAACATGCGCACGATCGAGGCGATGCCCAAGCAGAAGCAGATCGACAAGGCGCGGGAGACCCTTGAGATCTACGCACCGATCGCGCACCGCCTGGGGATCCACGCGATCAAGTGGGAGCTCGAGGACCTCGCGTTCGCGACGTTGCACCCCCGCAAGTACCAGGAGATCAAGGGCCTCGTCGCCCAGCAGCGCGACGACCGCGAGCACTACGTCAGCGAGGCCGGCGAGTACCTGACGGGCGAGCTGCGCCAGGTGGGGATCGAGGCGCAGATCGCAGGCCGTGCCAAGCACTTCTACTCGATCTACTCGAAGATGACCAAGAAGGGCAAGGAGTTCAACGAGATCTACGACCTCACCGCGATGCGGGTGATCGTGGACTCCGTGAAGGACTGCTACGGCACCGTGGGGGTGATCCACTCGCTGTGGAAGCCGCTGCCGGGCCGCTTCAAGGACTTCATCGCGATGCCGAAGTTCAACATGTACCAGTCGCTGCACACGACCGTGATCGGGCCGGAGGGGCGGCCACTGGAGATCCAGATCCGCACCGACGAGATGCACGAAATGGCGGAGTTCGGGGTGGCGGCGCACTGGATGTACAAGCAGCGCCGTGGAGCAGGACACGCCCACCCCGGGCAGGCCGGTGGGCAGCCGGCGGGCGGGCCGTCAGCTCCTGCCGATGGCGCATCGCCCGCCCGTGGTGCGGGGGGCCGCGAGGCGGCCTCCACGTGGCCGGAGGACGCGAAGCTCAAGTGGCTGCGCTCGATGCTCGACTGGCAGCAGGACGCCTCCGACCCGCAGGAGTTCATGGAGAGCCTGAAGATCGACCTGTTCGAGGACGAGGTGTACGTGTTCACCCCCAAGGGCGAGGTCAAGTCGCTGGCGGCGGGCGCGACGCCGCTGGACTTCGCCTACGAGGTGCACACCGAGATCGGCCACCGCTGCGTGGGGGCGCGGGTGAACGGCAAGATCGTGCCACTGCACTACGAGCTGCGCAGCGGGGACATCGTGGAGATCCTCACCGCCAAGCGCGAGCGCGGGCCCTCGCGGGACTGGCTGGCGATGGTCAAGACCACACGCGCGCGCAACAAGATCAGGGCGTGGTTCAAAGCGGAGTCCCGCCAGGACACCGAGCACACCGGCCGCGAGGTGCTCCAAGAGCACCTCAAGAAACAGGGCCTGCCGGCCCAGCGAATCACCGGCTCGGCGCTGCTGGCGGACGTGATCCGCGAGATGGGCTTCCGCAAGGCCGACGACTTCTACATCGCCCTGGGCGCCGCGAAGGTCTCGCCGAAGATCGTGGTCAACAAGGTGATGCAGCGCCTCAAGCGGGGCGAGGCCGCCGACGGAGGGGCGACGGCGGCGAGCGACCTGCTGCGGGTGGGGCGCTCCCCGCGGCGCCCGACGCGCTCCTCGGGCCAGTACGGGATCCAGGTGGAGGGCGTGGAGGACGTGATGGTGCGCCTGGCGAAGTGCTGCCGGCCGGTGCCGGGGGACCCGATCGTCGGCTACATCTCCCTCGGGCGGGGCATCACGATCCACCGCGAAGACTGCCCCAACGCGACGGTGCTGCGCAAGAACCCCGAACGCTTCACCCACGTCTACTGGGAGGGCGAGCAGTCCAGCGCGTTCGTCGTGGAAATCCAGATCGACGCATGGGACCGCCACCGGCTGCTGGAGGACCTCTCGCGCGTGTTCTCGGAGTCGGGCGCGAACATCGTCGAAGCGCGGTGCCTGTCGAACCCCCCGATGGTCAAGAACCGCTTCGTGGTCGAGGTCGCGGACACGCACTCGCTGAAGGGCGCGATCAACCGCCTGCGCAACACGGAGTCTGTGTTCGACGCCTACCGCGTCACACCAGGCGCCGCCTGACCGGGGGGGAGCGGGGAGGGCGACCCTCCCCATCCCCCCCGAACCCCCCCTGCCCCCTCTAGTCGGGGCTGGGTTGGACCGCTCAAGCCACGACGTTCAGTGCCCGGGGCATGATCGAGTACCGCGCCTCGGCCACGTCGCCGAGGTAGTCGCCGTCCACCTGCAGCGGCAGCGGGCGGTCGTCGGCGGAGCGGACGGTCAGCTCGGTGGCGGGCGCCAGCGCGGTGATCTGGCGGTGGCGGGAGAGGCGCGCGCGGCGGGAGAAGGCGCGCCAGGCGATGAACGGCATGTCGAGCGGCCGGGCGCGGTGAAGGACGCTCGTGGAGAGGGTGCCGGAGTCGAGCGTGGCGTCGTCGGCGATCTCGATCGGGCGGTTACGGAAGTAGGTGAAGGGGGAGCCGTTCTGGATGACCGCGGTGACTCCCGAGTGCTCCTCGCCGGCGAGGTGGGTGTGCAGCCGTGGCGGGCGTACCAGGTAGCGCCGCGCGAACGTGGTGACGGCGACCCACGTGAAGAACCAGGGGCCCCATCTGGCCTTCCGCCGCGGCCGGGCGTCCACGCGCTGGACGACCGAGGCGTCGAGGCCGAGGCCGGAGGCGAACGTGAAGCAGCGCCCGTTGACGACGCCGAGGTCCACCCGGTGTACGCGCCAGTCATCGGCCATGCTCAGCAGGTGCTCGGTGGCGTCGACGAGGTCCCCGGGGATGCCGAGCATCTTGCCGAACACGTTGGCCGAGCCGCCGGGTAGACAGGTCAGCGGGGTGGGGGAGCCGAGCAGGCCGTTAGCGGCCTCGTTGACGGTGCCGTCCCCGCCGAAGGCGACGACCACGTCGTAGCCCTCCTGGGCGGCCTCGCGGCAGAGCTCGGTGGCGTGGCCGCGGGACTCAGTGTCGACGGCGTCGACCTCGAAGCGGCCCTGCAGGGCGTGCACGACGAGGTGGCGCAAGCCGTCGGATACGGTGGAGGCGTAGGGGTTGACGATGATCAGCATGCGCTTCTTGGCGACCGGCGAGGCGAGATCGAAGCTCTCCTCGTCCTGTCCCTGGCGCTGCGTCTGCGCGAGCTGGCCGAAACGGGGATGCGAGCCGAAGGCGAGTGTCTCCCGGCTTCGGTCGGAGGGGAGTGTCTCCCGGCTTCGGTCGCGGCCGTGCTCCTCGTGCTCCGGGGTGTGTACAGGGGTGCTCATTGACCTGCGTACACCGTGCGCGCAAGAGCGTTACCAGCAGCTCATGCGTTTCCGCCGTGCATCCGATATACTGCCTACCAGCAGTACACATCAAGAGGGGTGGAGGGACTGGCCCGACGAAGCCCCGGCAACCACCGCGTCCCAACGCGGAAGGTGCCAATTCCAGACAGATGTGTGGCGGGCTTCACGTCTTACGCCACACGGGAACAGGCGAAGACGATGAAAGGAGCCCCAAGGTGGCTGCCAGCAACCTGAAGTGTCGAGAGTGCGAGGCGGAGTACCCGCTGGAGGCGCTGTACGTGTGCGAGCGGTGCTTCGGCCCGCTGGAGGTCAGCTACGACCACAGTCGCCTGGTCGAGGGCGGGGTGGAGGAGCTGCGCCGCCGCATCCAGGGTGGCCCGCAGAACATCTGGCGCTACGCGGACTTCCTGCCCCTCGCGGGCGGACCCCCGGGCCCCTCCGGGCGGCTCGCCTCGCGCACGGGCCTGCCGGCGGGGTGCACCCCGCTGGTCCGCGCCGATCGCCTGGCCCAGCGGCTGGGGCTGGGGGAGGTGTGGGTCAAGAACGACGCGGCCAACCCCACCCACTCCTTCAAGGACCGCGTGGTCGCGGTCGCGGCGGCGCGAGCCCGCGAGCTCGGCTACCAGACGATCGCGTGCGCCTCCACCGGGAACCTGGCCAACTCCGTAGCGGCGCACGGGGCAGCGATGGGCCTCGAGTCCTACGTGTTCATCCCCGCGGACCTGGAGGAGCAGAAGGTGCTAGCGACAGGCGTCTACGGGACCCGCCTGGTGGCCGTCAAAGGCAACTACGACGAAGTCAACCGCCTCTGCACCGAGCTCTCCGCCGAGCGCGAGTGGGCGTTCGTGAACATCAACCTGCGCCCCTACTACGCCGAGGGCTCGAAGACCCTCGCGTTCGAGATCGCCGAGCAGCTCGGCTTCGAGCTGCCCGACCGCTGCGTCGTGCCGATCGCCTCAGGCTCGCTGTTCACGAAGATCGCAAAAGGCTTCGCGGAGTGGCGCAAGCTCGGCCTGGTGAGCGGCGAGCTGCCGCGCATGAGCGGCGCACAGGCCGAGGGCTGCGCCCCGGTGGCGAGCGCGTACGCCGCCGGCCAGGAGGTCTGCAGGCCGGTGAAGCCCAACACGATCGCGAAGTCCCTGGCGATCGGCAACCCCGCAGACGGCCCCTACGCCCTCGAGGAGGCGCGCTCAAGCGGCGGCTCGATCGACGCGGTCAGCGACGAGGAGATCCGCGAGGGCATCGAACTGCTCGCCCAGACCACCGGCATCTTCACCGAGACCGCCGGCGGCGTCACCACCGCAGTGCTCGCAAAGCTGGCCAAGCGCGGAGAGATCGACCCGCGCGAGCGCGTGGTGCTTGTCATAACGGGCGAGGGCCTCAAGACACTGGACGCAGTGCGAGGCCGCTTCGAGACCCACACGATCGCCCCGAGCGTCGAGGAGTTCGAAACCAAGGTGGAGCCTCGCTTCCAGACCACTGTGAGGGACGTAGCACTCGCGGGCGGCAGCAGCGAGAGGGGTTGAGCTCGATGGCTGTGACGGTGAAGATCCCCACGCAGCTGCGAGCCGCAGCCGAGGGCGCCACGGAGGCGCAGTTCGAAGGCGAGACCGTGCAAGAGGTGCTGGACGGCCTGTTCGACCGTTTCGGGGAGCTGCGCGAGCGGATCGCCGACGGCGACGGCTCGCTGCGGCGCTTCGTGAACGTCTACCTCAGCGGCGAGGACATCCGCTTCCTGGAAGGCCTGCAAACGCCCGTGGCCGACGGCGCCGAGCTAACGATCCTGCCGGCGGTAGCCGGCGGCTAGGGCGCCGTATGCCGGCGCGCTACGGCGTCCTCGGTCACTCGTGTGCAGAGCACACTTCGCGGTCGCGTCTCATGAGCCGGGGGATTTGATGTTGCGGGCGTAGCCTCCGCTTTGACCCTGACAAAGTCGAAGATGGAGGTACGCCCGCATGGAGAAGGTAGCCCCGAGCGAGAGGTTTCGCCAAGAGCTGGATGAGGTGCTGGCCGGTGTCGGCGAGGAGCAGGACCCGATTGAGACGGTCGGGCGGCTGGGAGCGCGGCTGATCCTGCAGCAGGTGCTCGAGGACGAGGTGACTGAGTTCCTCGGCCGTCGGCGGTATGAGCGCGCTGGCGAGACGGTCAGTCACCGCAATGGCCACGAACCCAGGACGGTGAAGACGACGAGTGGCTCGGTGGCGTTGGAGCGTCCGCGGGTGCGCAACGCGAGCAAGCTGGGGTTCGAGAGCAGGGTGCTCGGCAAGGGAGTCACGCGAACGCACGCGCTGGAGTCCCTCGTGATCAGCTCGTTCTTGCGGGGGCTGTCTACCCGTGATGTGGAGGCCGCGCTCCAGGAGGTCTTCGAGGAGCCGATTGCGTCGAAGGCGACGGTTTCTCGGATCTGTGAGGACACCCGGGAGCGATACCGCCAGTGGTGCCGGCGGCGCTTGGAGCAGCACGACATTGTCTACTGCTTCTTGGATGCGATCTATCTGAAGCTGCACCCCGACGACACGCCGGCGGAGGGCGTCCTGGTGTGCTGGGGCGTGACGCTTGAGGGCCGCAAGGTCCTCCTCGGATTGGCTCTGGGGAGCCGTGAGAGCTACGAGGCGTGGCTCGCGTTCGCCCGGGACATGATCACCCGCGGCCTCAGGGCACCAGCGCTCGTGATCGCCGACGGGGCACCCGGGATCTGGAAGGCAACGCGGGAGCTCTGGCCCGGGGCACTGGAGCAGCGCTGCACCGTCCACGCGCTCAGGAACGTCACCGGCAAGCTCCCCGAGCGCCACCATCAGGAGGTCAAGGCACGCTGGTGGAAAGCATTCGACGAGGCGCGCTCCCCGGCCGAGGCCAGCCGCGAGCTGCAGGGCATCATCGCCGACTACAAGACGGCGTACCCCTCGGCGATGGCCGTCATCGAAACGGACCTGCCAGCGCTCGTCACCCACCTGCGGTTCCCGTCCGCTCACCGCAAGCGGATCCGCACAACGAATCTCCTCGAGCGAACGTTCGTGGAGGTCCGCCGGCGCACCAAGGTCATCGGCCGGTTCCCCGGCGAGACTTCCGCGCTATCCCTGATCTGGGCCGTGCTGGAGCTCTCCTCCCGCGGCTGGCGCGGCGTGAAGATGAACCCCAAGACCGTCGCCGAGATCGAGCACCTACGACGCCAACTACGCGACACCAACGCCGCTCCACCAGCCACGACGAACACCGAGGAGGTGATCGCCGCATAACATCCCCCTCAAGCGGAGCTACCCCCAAACGAATTCACCCGGGGAATGAGACGCGACCCACTTCGCTCCCTGCGTCCTTGTATCGCTTGGCCTACGGCGCCCTAGTCGGCTTGAGCCGCTAGGCCTTGGTCTTCAGCGGGAGTGCGCTGCCGCAGGCGCGCTATGCGCGGGTGCCGTCGGTATCGAAGAACCGCTGACCCCGATCGTGGAGACAAGCCCGGCGACGCACATCGCGCCGACCGTCAGCGCACGCATACGACGAGGCGTGAGCCACCCCATGTGGTGGGTCTGAAGCCAGGTCCGAAACCCACTGGCAGCCGAGGCCGCCGCCATAGCGCATCCAACGCACATGCCCAGATCGTAGTCGAAAGCGACGCGATTGAAAACGGGAGGGGGTGGGGGCGACGGGGGAGGGGGAGGGCTGGCCCTCCCCCTCCCCCGTCAGGAGGAGTCAGGAGTCAAAGCCGGCGCAGGCGAGCCATCGCCAGCATTCGCACGGTTCTCGAGGCGCTGGCGCAACTCCGCCCCGCGCCCCGCGGACACCGCCCGAGCAGCCCGCTTGTCGCTGAGCGGAACCCCGTGCAGCCGAGCGAAGTCAAGCAGCTCCTGCCGCTCCTCAGCCTCGCGAGCCGTCCGCAGAAACAGCCAGCAGAAGAGGCCGATCGTCAAAAAGCTCTCCTCAATCATCATGATCGCCCCAGCAAGGTTCTGGTCGGCAAGCGGAGAGATGTGGTGCAACGAGTCGGTGCGCAGGTAGTAGGGGTAGAAGACGGTGCCAGACCACAGGAAGATGTTGCCGAGCGCGGTCCCGGCAAGTCGCACCGCGACGATGTAGAGCAGCTTGCCGAGGTTCCCAAACCAGGCGGGCATCGGCAGCGGCCCGAACAGGCACATCCACATGTTGATCCCAAAACCGAGGAACATCGTGTGCTCGAGCGCGTGCACCCACGAGTTTTCAAGCGCCGCCTGGTAGAAGACCGGCAGGTGCCAGGCGTAGAGGTCGATCGTCCACAGGGGGAACGCGATCAGCGGGTTGGCGAGCACCCGCAGGCGGTCGAAGAAGCGGATCTTGAGGATCGGGGCGATCAGCGGGGCGGTGAGCCCGAGCACGATCAAAAGCGCCGCGACGTCCCCCAGCAGCAGGTGCTCGATCATGTGCACGTACAGCAGTTCCTGGCTGGCTTTCCCAAGCGAGGTCAGCGCGGCCCCGATCACGACGAACCCCGAGTAGAAGCAAGCCTGCCGCCACCCCGGCACGGGCCGCCCGCCCAGCGCAAGCGTGCGCACGCGCCGCGCGTAGAGCAGGCCGAGGATCATCAGGGGCCCGAGCTGGATAGCGGCGAGCAGCTCGGTGGAGACCGCGAGCGGAGGCGGGGGGATCACAGCTTCTCAGCCTATACACGCCCGGCGCGGCAGGTTCCAACCGGGATGCACCTGGAGCGGCAGGTTCCGACCGAAGGCGAGCGTGGTAGCTTGTACGCGATGGCCGTGTTCGCGTGCCTCTATCACTGGTACACCTCCGCGATGTACGTCGCGCCCGTGCTCGCCGTGGGCGGCTGGGGCTGGTGGAGCACCAAGCGGATCGGCAAGGATCAGGACAAGCGCCAGGCGTAGAGCAGCGCGGCCACCGAGGTGGCGAGGTTGAGGCTTGAGACGCCCTCGCGCATCGGCAGGCGCACCAGCGCGTCGGCCCGACCCAGGAGCTCCTCGGAGAGCCCTTGGCGCTCGCTGCCGAACGCGAGGATCGCGCGTGGGGGGAGTCGATCGAGACGCAGATCCTCACCGTCGGGGTCAACAGCGACCAGCGGGCGAGCGTCCTCGTCGGCCGCGCCCGCCCCGGCGCCCGCGAGCTCTCCCCGCGCGCTGCCAAGGCCGGCCAGTGCGTCCTCGCCGAGTCGCGCGACAGGCAGCGCGTAGTGCAGGCCGGCGGAGCCGCGCAGCGCGGCGGGGTCCCACGGGTCGTGTACGCCGGTGGTAAGCACCCCCGCGATGTCAGCGGCGGCCGCGACGCGCACACATGCGCCGAGGTTCCCGAGGTTGCGAGGTTGCTCGAGCAGCACGATCGGCGCGGGACGGAGATCGACGAGCAGCGCCGCGACATCGACACGGCGACGCCGGGCGACGGCGAGCACGCCGGTCGAGGGCGCCTGCGGGGCGAGGGCCGCAAACACCTCGGGAGAGACTGCCTGGGCGTCGGCGAAGATGCCCTCTGCAACGTCGGGCGCAAGCGCCTGCACAAGCGTGCGCACCTGCTCGGGCTCGGTGAGCACCACACGCTGCACCTGCGCGCCGAAGCGGAGCGCGTGCTTGAGCGCGTGCAGGCCTTCGAGCACAGCCAACTCGGGGTCGCGGCGGGCATCGTTGAAGACCCCTCTCAAGCCGGTTGTCGAGGCTCGCGAACGGGCATCGGGCGGGGATTGCACGCAGCTATCTCCTCGGGGGTGCCTCTTGACGGTGACGGCGTGATTCAGCGCGCCCGGCAAGATTCGAACTTGCGACCTTCTCGCTCCGGAGGCGAGCGCTCTATCCACTGAGCTACGGGCGCAGCGAGGCCACGTCGTAAATGACCTCCTGCACCTGCGGAGCTTAGCGGCAGCGAGTAGGCCCACCGGCGCCCTGAGGGTCGGTGGCCACCGGCGCGAGCCGGGTGGGCGGGCTTCGGATCGGACGCGCCGCTACCGTTGCCGGCATGGAGATGTCCCTGTTCTTCGCGGGAACCGGCGGGTCGGTGCCGAGCCCTCGGCGCGGGCTGCCCGCGGTGCTGGTGCGCCACGGGGGCGACAGGCTGCTATTCGACTGCGGGGAGGGGACACAGCGCCAGCTGCTGAAATCGGTGGGGCTGGCGGACGTGGAGTGCGTGTTCATAACGCACTTCCACGCCGACCACTGGCTGGGGCTGCCGGGGATGCTGAAGTCCTTCGCGCTGCGCGACCGCGAGCAGCCGCTGAGCGTGTACGGGCCTGCGGGGCTGAAAGAACTGATGGCCCAGACGCGCTTCATCTACGGACGGCGGCTGCCGTACAAGCTGGAGGTCGTGGAGCTCGAACCCGCGCAGGCGGTCGAGCGCGAGGGCTACCGGGTGACGCCGGTCCCGGTGGCACACCGCGCCGCGGCGGCGGTGGGGTACGTGCTCGTGGAGGACACCCGCCCGGGGCAGCTCGACCCGGAGCTCGCAGAGCGGCTCGGAGTAAGGCCGGGGCCGGACTTCGGGCGGCTGGTGCGCGGGGAGAGCGTGAACGGGGTCGCCCCCGAGCAGGTGGTGGGCCCCGCACGGGAGGGCCGCAAGGTGGTGATCTCCGGCGACACGGCGCCGTGCGAGGCGCTGGCGGTGGCCGCCCATCAGGCCGACGTGCTGGTGCATGAGGCGACGTTTGTCGAGGAGGAGAGCGAGCGAGCAAGCCAGACGGGCCACAGCACCGCGCGCCAAGCGGCGCAGCTGGCGCGGGACGCGGAGGTGCGGATGCTCGTGCTGACGCACCTCTCGACGCGGTACTCGGGGGGAGAGGTCCAGAGCGAGGCCCGGGAGGTGTTCCCAACGACGGAGGTCCCTCGCGACTTCGACACCGTCGAGGTCCCCTTCCCCGAGCGCGGGCCCGCGCGGCTGGTCCGGTGGTCCAACCGCCCGACGGCAACGGCGTCCGCGCGTCCGGGAGGGAGCAGTGCGGGGGGCGAGGGCGAGCAGGGCGAGGAGAGCCGCGGTGGGGCGGGGGTCCGCACCCCGCAGGACATGGAGGCGGTCGCGTCCCCGATAATCCCATGAGCTTGTCTCGTCGCACAGAACTGAGTCCACAACGCAGGAGCTCACCAACGTGAGCTCGCCCCCACTCGTTCGTGCTCCCGCCCGCGCCGCCGAACTGCTGCTGCGCGACGTCCACCTGTTCGACCCGCGCGCCGGCTGGGATGCCCGCCGCGACGTGAGGGTGCGCGGCGGTGTCATCGCAGAGGTGGGCGCGCCGGGGACGCTCCCTGCGGACGGCGAGGTGGAGGTGCTCGAGGGTCACGGGCGGCTGCGCGCGGTGCCGGCCTTCGTGGACCCCCACGTACACCTGCGCAGCCCCGGTGAGGAGCACAAGGAGGACATCGAGAGCGGCACCCGCGCTGCCGCCGCAGGGGGGTTCTGCGCGGTGGTGGCGATGCCCAACACGAAGCCGCCGACGGACTCACCCGAACGGTTGCGGGCTGTGCGCGAGACCGCTGCGCGGCAGGCGCACGTGCCGGTCGGCTTCCTGCCGGCGCTCACCAGAGGTCTCGACGGGGAGCGGCTGACGGAGATGGCCGCGCTGCGCGAGCACGGCGCGGTGGGCTTCACCGACGACGGGAACCCCGTCGCGAGCGCGGGCGTGCTGCGCGAAGCGCTCCAGACGCAGCGCACGTGCGGCGGCGTGGTGGCGCTGCACGAGGAGGACCGGACGCTCTCACGCGGGGGCGCCATGCACGAGGGCGCGCTCAGCGCGGAGCTCGGCATCCCCGGCGTCCCGTGCGCGAGCGAGGCGAGCATGGTCGCACGCGACGCGGTGCTCGCGGCGGCCGAGAAGGCACGCGTGCACTTCCAGCACCTCAGCTGCACCGCCTCGGTGCAGGCGCTCGCGGCCGCGAAGGCCAACGGAGTGAGGGTCAGCGCAGAGGCGACGCCGCACCACCTGCTGCTGAGCGAGGAGGCCGTGCGCGGCGTGGACGACCACCCGGACACCCGTGCGAAGATGAACCCTCCGCTGGCCACCGAGGCGGACCGGAAGGCGCTCGTGGAGGCGCTGCGCACGGGCACGGTGGACTGCGTGGCCACCGACCACGCCCCGCACGCCAGCGCGGAGAAGGCGCTCCCGTTCACAGAGGCCCCGATGGGCACGACCGGCCTGGAGACGGCGTTCGCCGCGCTGTACACAGAGTTGGTGCTGCCCGGAGTGCTCGGTCTCGACCTCCTCGTCGAACGGATGACCGCGGGCGCGGAGCTATTCGAGCTGCCCGTCCCGACGATCGCGAGGGGCGAGGAGGCAAACATCGCGCTCATCGATCTGGACGCCGAGTGGGTGGCAGGCGAGCACGGTTGGCAGAGCCGCTCGGAGAGCTGCTGCTTGGCGGGCCGGCGCCTGCGCGGCCGGGTGCTGCTGACGGTGGCCGCGGGCGCGGTGGCCTGGCGCGCGCCGGTGGGGGACGGTGTTGGCGGCCAGAGGGGTCGGGTGGTGGCCGTATGAGGCGCGAGCACCCGCAGGGTCGCGCCCTGCGGGGCGTGTCAAGTCTGGGCGCGGCGGCTCAGGGACGGCGTGCCCCGTGAGCCTGCTCTCGCGCGAGCGCGCCGCGCTGGTCGTGGTGGACGTCCAGGAGGCGTTCCGTCCGTACGCGTCCTTCACGGGGGTCGCCGAGTCCTGCGCAAAGCTCGTGCGGGGAGCACGCATCCTCGGGCTCCCGACGCAGGTCAGCGAGCAGTACCCGAAGGGCCTTGGCCACACCGCCCCGGAGGTGGGTCTGGAGGACGAGCCGCGCATCGAGAAGAGCGTCTTCTCAGCCGCGCGCGCGGAGGGCTTCGACCTCGCAGGGCGCGAGCAGGCGGTGGTGTGCGGGATCGAGACCCACGTGTGTGTCTCGCAGACCGTCCACGACCTGCTCGCACGGGGCGTCGAGGTGCACGTGCCGGCCGACGCAGTGGGCTCGCGCCACCAGGTCGACTACGAGCGCGGCCTGGAGCGCATGGAGCGCGCGGGAGCAGTCGTGACGACGGTCGAGGCGGCCCTGTTCGAGCTGCTGGAGCGCGCGGGCACCCCGGAGTTCAAGGAAGTGCAGAGGCTCATCCTGTGACCAGCCCGACGGCGTACGTACTGCTGGAGGACGGCGCGCGCTTCGACGGCGAGGCGTGCGGGGCGCAGGGCAGCGCCGTGGGGGAGGTGGTGTTCACGACGGGGATGTCGGGCTACCAGGAGTCGGTGAGCGACCCCTCGTTCGCGGGCCAGCTGATCACGTACACGTACCCCCACGTGGGCAACTACGGCGTGAGCGCGGAGGCGATGGAGTCAGAGCGCCCGTGGGCGCGCGGCACGATCATGCGCGAGGCGTGCGACCGCGAAGACGCCCCCGGCGCGGAGGGGGGGTGGCTGGCGTGGCTGGCCGACTGCGGGGTGCCGGGGATCACCGGGGTGGACACACGCGCGCTGGTGCGCCACATCCGCGAGGCGGGCGCGATGCGCGGCGGGATCTTCCCGGCCAGCGTGTCCCCGGCCGAGGCACACGCGAAGGTCGAGTCCGAGCCGCGGATGGACGGGCAGGACCTCGCGGCGACGGTGAGCCCCACCGAGGTGAGCCATCACGGCGACGGCGAGGGCCCGCGGATCGCGGTGATCGACACCGGCGTCAAGGGCTCGATCGTGCGTAACCTCGTGGCGCGGGGGGCGCGGGTGGCGCTGCACCCGTGCGCGACAAGCGCAGCGGACCTGCTGGCGAGCGACCCGGACGCGGTGCTGCTCGCCAACGGCCCCGGCGACCCGGCGGCGGTGGAGTACGTGACGCAGACCGTCCGCGAAGTGGTCGGGCGCAAGCCGGTGTGGGGGATCTGCCTCGGCCACCAGCTGTTGTGCAGGGCGGTAGGGCTGAAGACGTTCAAGCTGCCGTTCGGCCACCGCGGCGCGAACCACCCGGTGAAGGACCTACAGACAGGCCGCGTGGCGATCACCTCCCAGAACCACGGCTTCGCGGTGGTGGGGCCGAGCGGGAAGGGCACGATCGAAGGCACCAAACCCGTCCGCTGGCAGACCGACTACGGCGCGGCGCAGCTGACGCACGTGAACCTGTACGACCGCACCGTGGAGGGCCTCGAACTGCTTGACGTGCCGGGCGGCTCGGTGCAGTACCACCCCGAGGCGGGGCCGGGCCCGCACGACAGCGTGTACCTGTTCGACCGCTTCTTGCAGCGCATCGCGGAGGCCGGAGCGTGAGGCATCCGCAGGGGAAGGGATTTTTTGATGAGGACCCCCAGGGGGGGGTCCCAGCGGCGTTCGTAGTGCGGAAAGGCCGGCCAGCCGCAACGCCCGCGCGCGGCGGCGCGAGAGTGGTGCGGGCGTGGGGGACGGCGTCGCACGGAACGGACGGGGGACACTGATGCCCCGCCGTGACGACATCCACAAGATCTTGATCCTCGGCTCGGGCCCGATCGTGATCGGGCAGGCCGCGGAGTTCGACTACTCCGGCGTGCAGGCGTGCAAGGTGCTGCGCGAGGAGGGCTACGAGGTGGTGCTCGTGAACTCCAACCCCGCGACGATCATGACCGACCCGGAGATGGCCGACGCCACGTACGTCGAGCCGCTGCTGCCCGGCCCGGTGGCGCAGGTGATCGAGCGCGAGCGCCCCGACGCGCTGCTGCCGACACTGGGGGGACAGACGGCGCTGAACCTCGCCAAGGCGCTGCACGACGACGGCACACTGGAGCGCTGCGGGGTGGAGCTGATCGGAGCGAACTATGAGGCGATCACGTGCGCGGAGGACCGCGAGCGCTTCGGCGCGGCGATGGCCCAGGCGGGCCTGCAGATGCCGGCGAACGCGGTGGTCTCGAGCTGGGACGAGCAGGAGCAGCGCTTCGACGTCAAGCGTGGGGTGGGACGGGCGCAAGGCGTGATGCACGAGGTGGGACTGCCGTGCATCGTGCGCCCCGCCTACACGCTCGGCGGGCGCGGGGGCGGCGTGGCGCGCACCCCCGAGGAGTTCCGCACGGTCGTCGCGCGGGGCCTCGAAGCCTCGCCGATCGGCCAGGTGCTGCTCGACCAGTCGGTCCTCGGGTGGGGCGAGTTCGAGCTGGAGGTGATGCGCGACCGCGCGGACAACGTGGTGATCGTGTGCTCGATCGAGAACGTGGACCCGATGGGCGTGCACACGGGCGACTCGGTGACAGTGGCCCCCCAGCAGACGCTCAGCGACCGCCTCTACCAGCGCCTGCGCGACCAGGCGATCGCGGTGATCCGCGCGGTCGGCGTGGAGACGGGCGGCTCGAACGTGCAGTTCGCGGTCAATCCGCAGACCGAGGAGGTCCTCGTGATCGAGATGAACCCCCGTGTCTCGCGCTCCTCCGCGCTGGCCTCCAAGGCGACGGGCTTCCCGATCGCGAAGATCGCAGCGCGCCTGGCGGTGGGGTACCTGCTGGAGGAGATCCCCAACGACATCACCCGCTCCACCCCCGCGAGCTTCGAGCCGACGATCGACTACGTGGTCGTGAAGTGGCCGCGGTTCGCGTTCGAGAAGTTCCCGGGCGTGGAGTCCACGCTCACGACGCATATGAAGTCGGTGGGCGAGGCGATGGCGATCGGGCGCACCTTCGGCCAGGCGTTCGCGAAGGCGCTGCGCTCGCGCGAGCTCGACAAGACCCCGCGCCTGGGCGAGACCTCAGAGACGGAGCTGCTCGAGAGCCTCACGACCGCCTCGCCCGAGCGCTTCGAAGTGGTCCTAGAGCTGTTCCGCCGCGGCGTCGAGGTGAAGGCGGTCCACGAGCGCACCGCGGTGGACCCGTGGTTCCTGCGCGAGTTGCAGGCGCTTGCCCAGGACCCCGAGGCGCCGTTCGCGGGGCAGCGCACGTACAGGGCGGTGGACACGTGCGCCGCGGAGTTCCCCGCGAGCACCCCCTACTACTACTCGGCGTGGGAGCGCCCGCCGGCATCCTCGGCCCCGCCTGAGGGGGACTCCGCACCCGTGTCCGAGCCGCGCGCGCCCGCCCACGAGGTCCAGCGCGGCGAGCGCCCCTCGGTGGTGATCCTCGGCGCGGGCCCCAACCGCATCGGCCAGGGCATCGAGTTCGACTACTGCTGCGTGCACGCCGCGCAGACCGTGCGCGAGTCGGGGCGCGACGCGGTGATGGTCAACTGCAACCCCGAGACGGTCTCGACCGACTACGACACCTCCGACCGCCTCTACTTCGAGCCGCTCACGCTCGAGGACGTGCTCGGCGTCGTGGAAGTCGAGCAGCCGGAGGGCGTGATCGTGCAGTTCGGCGGACAGACGCCGCTGAAGCTCGCCGCCGGCCTCGCCGCCGCAGGCGTGCCGCTACTCGGCACGAGCGTCGAGGCGATCGACCTCGCGGAGGACCGCGGGCGCTTCGGCGAGCTGCTCGGCCGCCTCGGCTACCAGGCACCTCCGTACGCCACCGCGCGCTCGATGGAGGAGGCGCTGCAGAGAGCAGAGGAGGTCGGCTACCCGCTGCTGGTGCGCCCTTCATACGTGCTGGGGGGCCGCGCGATGGAGATCGTGTACTCGCGTGAGGGGCTCGCGGACTACCTGCGCCGCGAGCTGCCCGCCGAGGAGGGCGACGAGCGCGACCGCGCCGCACCCGCGGGGTCGTCGGCCGGTGCACGTGCCCCAGCCGCGGGTGCGCCCGACGAACGCGCCCAGGACGCTCCCGGCACGTCGCCCGCCGCCGCCGCCGCACCCGCCGCGACCACGCCGGACGCGACCCCTCCTCCTCATCAAAAAAACGGCACCACAATCTACCTCGACCGGTTCCTGGAGAACGCGATCGAGGTCGACGTTGACGCGCTGTGCGACGGGCGCGAGACGTGGGTCGGCGGCATCATGCAGCATGTCGAGGAGGCCGGCGTGCACTCCGGGGACTCCGCCTGCGTGCTGCCCCCGCACTCGCTCGGGGGGGAGATGCTCGAGCAGATCCGCGAGGCCACGCGCGAGCTCGCGCTGAGCATCGGGGTGGTGGGTCTGCTCAACGTGCAGTACGCAGTGGTGGACGGGCAACTGTACGTGCTGGAGGCCAACCCCCGCGCCTCGCGCACCGTGCCGTTCGTCTCCAAGGCCGTGGGGCTGCCGCTCGCGAAGCTCGCGTGCCGCGTGCAGCTGGGAGAGTCGATCGCCTCGCTGCGCCTGCCACGCGAGCGCGAAGGGCTCGGCTTCGGCGACCACGTCTCGGTCAAGGAGGCTGTGCTGCCGTTCGACCGCTTCGAGGGCGCCGACGCGGTGCTCGGTCCTGAGATGCGCTCCACCGGGGAGGTGATGGGGATCGCGCGCGACTTCCCCACTGCGTTCGCCAAGGCCCAGGCCGCCGCGGGCTGTCCGCTGCCGCTGCGCGGCACCGCGTTCATCTCCGTCACCGACGCCGACAAGGCCGGCGCGTTCGCCGTCGCCCAGTCGCTGCACGACAATGGCTTTCGCATCCTCGCCACCCGTGGCACCGCCGAGGCGATCGCGCGCATGGGGATCCCCGTGCAGCCGCTCAACAAGGTCGGCGAGGGCTCCCCGCACGTGGTCGAGTGGATCGAGCGCGGCGACGTGGACCTCGTCGTCAACACCCCCACCGGCTCCGGTGCGCGCACCGACGGCCGCCTGATCCGCCGCGCCGCTGTGACCCGCGGCGTGCCCTGCCTGACCACGCTCGCCGCCGGCGTCTCCGCCGCGCGCGCGATCGCGAGCGCTCGCCAGCACGGCCCTCCGCCGGTGCTCTGCTTGCAGGAGCTCCACCGCGAGGGCGGCCCATCGGTGGCGCAGGTGAGCGCCGCGCGGCGCAAGGGTGGCTCCTCCGCGGCTGCGGTGACGGCCGCGCCGCGCGGGGAGGGCTCGTCCGCGGCGAGTGCGACGGCCGCGCCGCACGGGGACGCCCCCGAGCGCCCCGGGGCCGGGGTGGCGTGAGCCGGCCCACGGCCCCCTTCGGCCGGCGCCTGCTGAGGGTCACCGGCAACGAGGAGTTGGGCGCCTACCGCGTGCTGCGCGTCGCCATGGTGGGGCCGGCGGACGACGCCCCTGTTGGTGGGGCGGCACCTGCGCCCGGCCAGTTCGCGATGCTCGCCGCCGCAGAGCGGTGGGGGGAGGGGCCGACGAGCGCCCCCACCTGCCCCGCGCCTTCTCCTACGCGCGCGTCACCGCCGAGGGCGAGGCGCACTTCCTCCTCGAGGACGTCGGCCCCGGCACGCACAGGCTGTGCGAGCTGCGCCCCGGGGAGGGGGTGTGGCTGCTCGGGCCGCTCGGCGTCGGCTTCGCGGCTCCCGCCGACGGGCGCCGCGCGATCCTCGTGGGCGGTGGTGCGGGGGTCGCGCCGTTGGCGATCTGGCAGGACGCGCTCGACGCAGCGGCCCCCGCTTCAGCACCGCACGCCCCTGGCTTGCAGGCGGACTCTGGGTCTGCGCAGCAACCGCTTTCCGTACAGGCTCCCACCGTCCTGCTCGGCTTTCGCGACCGCGCCCACGCACAGGGAGCCGGGCTGCTGCAAGGCGCCCAGGTGGCTACCGACGATGGCTCCGTGGGGTACCACGGCCTCGTCACGGAGCTGCTCTCCCGCGAGCTCGCAGGCTGGCCGATCTCCGATCGGTCCCACGCGACCGTCTACGCGTGTGGCCCCGCGCCGATGCTCGAGGCCGTGCGCGCACTCTGCGCCGAGCGCTCTCTCCCGGCCCAGCTCGCCCTGGAGTCCGGGATGGCCTGCGGCTTCGGTGCGTGCTTTGGCTGTGTCGTGCCTCGCCGCGGAGGGGGCTACCTGCGTGTGTGCGTGGACGGCCCGGTGATCGACGCCGCCCACCTTGACCGCGTAGACGCCCACGCGGGGGCCCCGGCGTGAGCGTGAACTTCTGCGGCTTGGAACTCGCTCACCCGGTGATCAACGCGTCGGGCACCTTCGACGTGCCCGCCGCCCGTGCGGCTTTCGGGGAGGCCCTCGACGCCGAGTTCCCGTTCTCGGCGTTCGTGTCCAAGACGATCACACTGGAGCCTCGCGACGGCAACCCCCCGCCGCGGCTGTGGGAGGCGCCGGCGGGTCTCATCAACTCGATCGGGCTCCCCAACAAAGGCCTGGAGGGATACCTGGAGCACGATCTTCCCGGGCTGGCGCAGCTTGCGGTGCCGCTGGTCACCAACGTGATGGGCTCCACTGCCACCGAGATCGCCACGCTGCTGGAGCGTTGCGAGGAGCGCCCCGAGATCGCGGCGCTCGAGCTCAACGTGTCCTGCCCCAACGTCGCGACCGGCCTCGACGTAGGCGCCGACCCCGCGACGCTGGGGCAGGTGGTGCGCGAGGTGCGTCCCCGCACCTCCAAGCCGCTGATCGTCAAGCTCACCCCCAACACCGCCAACGTGGCCGCCTGTGCTCGGGCGGCCGAGGCCGGCGGGGCGGATGCCGTGTCGCTGATCAACACGCTACGCGCCACCGCGCTCGCTCCAGAGATCCGTTCAGTTCCGCGCTCACCGTGGCTCGGCGGAGGCACCGGCGGCCTCTCCGGTCCTGCGATCCGTGCGGTCGCACTGGCCCAGGTGGCCGCCGTCGCAGCGGCCGTCACGGTCCCCGTCGTGGGCATGGGCGGGGTGCAGAGCGCCGCCCACGCGCGCGACCTGCTCGACGTGGGCGCCACGCTCGTGGCGGTCGGCACCGAGAGCTTCCGCGACCCTGCCGCCGGCGGGCGCATCGCGCGGGGGCTCACCGCTTGACTGGCTGCGCAGCCAGTGGAGCGGTGGACAAAAACCCCTGCAAACACGCCCCCGCACCATCCACTAGCCTCCACATACCTAGACCTCGAGTTGAGCTTTAGGTGAATTGGCACCTCGCGCCTTGATCGTCGGCCGCGGGTGTGTAGACTCGCCGCCCATGGCAATGGGGACGGGTATAACGCCCACCAAGCACTCGGCCGCGCCTGAGCGCTCACTCAACCAGCGGATGGACGCCCTCGCGAGGGCCAACCTGATCCGCACCGAACGCGCTCGTCTCAAGCGGGACCTGAAGGCGGGGCGGTACTCGATCCACACGCTCCTGCTGAACCCGCCTGAGTACATCGAGACCGCGAAGGTGTTCGACATGATGCTCGCCGTCCCCAAGTACGGGCGTGTGAAGGTCAACAAGATCCTCGCCCACTGCCGCATCGCCCCCAGTAAGACGATCGGTGGGCTCTCCGAGAGACAGCGCTCGGAGTTGGTGTCGCTGCTTCGTCGCTGAGGGCCTATCCCTCTTGGGTCGCACGCCTGGATACGGCCGATGGCCTTCGCGAGGCTTTGTCCTCGGCCTCGACGTGGGCCCACCACGCCTTCGGCCTTGCGTCCGCGCCTCACTCGACCCTCGACCGCCCCAGCCGCACGCCCCAATTGGGATAGGCCCTGGCAGCCGCCCGAGCGCGTAGGGTGCCGACCGTGGCGCGCGTCTTCGTCATCACCGGCCCCTCGGGCGTGGGCAAGGGGACTCTGATCCGGGGTCTCATGGAGCGCCTGTCCCAACTCGAGCTCTCCGTCTCCGCCACCACCCGCCCGGCACGCCCGGGCGAGCAGGACGGGCGCGACTACCACTTCCTAGCCCCCGAGGAGTTCGAGCGGCGCGTGCAGGCGGGGGACTTCGTCGAGCACGCCGACTACGCGGGGCGCCGCTACGGCACGCTGCGCAGCGAGCTCGACGGGCGCGTACGGGCCGGCGTGCCCGTCGTGCTGGAGATCGAGGTGCAGGGCGCCCGCCAGGTTCGCGCCGCGGCGCCCGAGGCGCTGCAGGTCTTCATCGCGCCCCCCTCGCTGGATGCCTTACGCACCCGCCTCATCGGGCGCGGGGCCGACGGGGCCGAGGAGGTCGAGCGGCGCCTGCGCGTGGCCGAGCAGGAGTTGCAGGCGCAGTCTGAGTTTGCCCACGTGGTCATCAACGATCGCCTCGACGAGGCGCTCGAACAGTTGACCGAGATCGTCAGCGCCGCGCTGAACTACACTTGACGCTCAACCACGAAAGGGCCCCTGTGATCTCACCCCGCATCGACCGTCTGCTGGAGAACGTTCGACTCCAACTATGCCTCCGTCGTGGTGGCCGCCAAGCGCGCCCGCCAGATCAACAGCTACTACCACAACCTCGGCGAGGGCACCTTCGACGAGTTCCCGCCCCCGATGATCGAGACGACCTCCAAGAACTACCTCACGATCGCCCTCGAGGAGGTAGCACAGGGGAAGATCAAGTACCACTACCGCTAGGGCGACCGCTGACCGAAGCCGGGAGACACTCGCTTCGCTCGCATCCCCCGTTTCGGCCAGCGCATGCATTCGTCCTCGCCCGCTCGCGTACGCGAGTACGCCACGCTCCCTGCGTTCTCGCCTCGCTTGCCCAGCGGCCGTCCTAGAGGCTTGGTTCTTACAAATGGCGCCGCAACCCCTCGCTCAGGGCTTGCCAGTTCTCGTCGGGCGCTCTAAAACCCGGGTATGTCCAGAATCCTGCTCGGGGTGAGCGGCGGGATCGCCGCGTACAAGGCGCTCGAGCTCGTGCGTCTGGCGACCGGTGCCGGCCACTCGGTGCGGGTCGTGCAGACGCCCGCCAGTCGTCGCTTCGTGGGGAGCGCCTCCTTCGCCGCGCTCACCGGGGCACCCGTGCTCGTGGACGAGTTCGAGCGCGACCCCGCGCGCGGGGCGTTCCCCGGCCAACAGCTTCCGGCGCACGAGCCGATCAGCCACCTGGAGCTCGTGCGCAACGCCGAGCTCTATCTGATCGCACCCGCCTCCGCGAACACGCTCGCCAAGCTCGCACACGGTCTCGCCGACAACCTCCTCTGCAGCGCCGCGCTCGCCGCGACCTGCCCGCTCGTGGTGGCCCCCGCGATGAACAACCGCATGTACGAGCACCCCGCCGTGCAGGCCAACCTCGAGACGCTGCGCGCGCGCGGCGTGAGCGTCGTCGAGCCCGAGCGCGGACGCCTGGCCTCCGAGGGCGAGGAGGGAGTGGGGCGCCTGCCCGACCCCGCGCGACTGCTGGAGGTCTGCGAGACGATCCTCGCCGGCGGGGGCGCTCCCACCAGCTCGTGGCGCGGGCTGCGCGTGCTCGTCACCGCCGGTGGCACCCGCGAGCCGATCGACAGCGTGCGCTTCATCGGCAACGGCTCCTCCGGGCACATGGGACTCGCGCTCGCCCAAGCAGCCCACGCGCGCGGAGCCGAAGTGACGGTTGTAGCGGCCAACGTCTCGCTGCCCCGCCCTGCGGGCGTCGCCTGGCGTGAGGTCTCAACCGCTGCCGAGCTCGCCGAGGCTTGCGAGCAGGCGTTTCCCGTTTGCGATGTGCTCCTGATGGTCGCCGCCGTCGCGGACTTCCGCCCCGTCGAGCCCGCGAACGGGAAGCTCAAGAAGGCTGACCGCGAGCGCCTGCGTCTGGAGCTCGAAG
Organism: uncultured Solirubrobacterales bacterium; assembly: GCA_963725535.1. Taxonomy (GTDB): domain Bacteria; phylum Actinomycetota; class Thermoleophilia; order Solirubrobacterales; family Solirubrobacteraceae; genus Palsa-744. The sequence continues at coordinate 174,133 of CAVRYX010000001.1, read as the reverse complement.
CGACCCCGGACGTGCTCCGCGCGCTCGCTGCCCGCCGGCAGGCCGGGCAGACGCTCGTGGGGTTCGCCGCCGAGCACGGAGCGGGCGCGATCGACTACGGGCGGGGCAAGCTGCAGGACAAGGGGCTCGACGCCGTCGTGGTCAACGACATCTCCCGCTCTGACATCGGCATCGGGGCCGACTCCAACGAGGTCACGATCCTCACCGCCCAGGGCGACGAACACGTGCCGCGCGCCTCCAAGGAGCGGGTCGCCGAGGCGATCCTCGACGCCGTGGAGCGCCTGCGAACGGGCTGAGCTCCTTTCTACAGTGGAGGGGACCACCATGGACAGCGTCTACGACCTCTACCGCCGCGGCTGCGACCTGCTCCGTCACGGCGACTATCAGGCCGCGATCGTGCCGCTCACCAGCGCGCGCGAGCAGGAGCCCGACAAGGCCTCGATCCGCGAGGCGCTCGGCCGCGCGCTGTTTCACGCACAGCGCTACGAGGCTGCCGCCGAGGAGTTCTCACGCGTAGTCGCCCAGGCGCCCACCAACGACTACGCGCTGTTCTGCCTTGGGCGCTCGATGCAGCAGCTGGGCCGCCACGAGGAGGCCCGTCATCCGCTCGCGCTCGCCTGCTCGCTGCGCCCCGAGCGCCGCGACTACCGTGTCTACCGCGACCGCGCCCGCCGCGCCACCCACAGCTCCTAGACCGCCGATGCTATGCTCGCCCGACAGCTTTCGTGCCGGCGTAAGGATGCCGGCTGTCGGACCGAGAGTGGGCGGATCGCCCGCTTTTTTCATTTCTGGAGGGCGTATGTCTACAACACTGCAGAGGGAGATCGAAGAGCAGCTCGCCACGTGCGAGCCCGACGTCGAGGTGCTGCTCGCCGAGGTCGTCGGCGGCGGGACCCTGCGGATCTTCATCGACCACCCCGACGGGGTCACGCTCGCACTCTGCGAGCGGGTCACGGTGGCGCTCGCCCAGCTGCGCGAGCGCTACACCCTGGAGGTCTCCTCGCCGGGACCCGAGCGGCCGCTGACCAAGCCAGACCACTTCCGCCGCTTCGTCGGCCGCCGCGCGCGGGTACGCACCCGTGGCGATCAGCCCGCGCCTTCGACCCGCCTGCCCACTAGTGGGCAGGCAATGAGCCGCCGCAGCTACACCGGGGAGCTCGTCGGGGCCTCGGACACCGAGATCACGCTCGCTGCCGACGGCGCGCTGGTCACGATCCCCTACGTGCAGATCCGCCGATCCAACCTCCTTGAGGAATAGGCCATGTCACGCGAGATCCTTGAAGCGATGCACGCGCTGGCCCGCGAGAAGGGCATCGAGCCCGAGAAGCTGATGGTCGCGTTGGAGGACGCTCTGCTCTCCGCCTACAAGAAGCAGCCCGGCTCCGCGAAGTACGCCCGCGTGGAGATGGACCGCGAGACGGCCGACTTCCGCGTGATCGAACTGATCATCCCCGAGCGCCTGGAGGCGCACCTGATCGTGGAGACGATCGACGAGGGCACCGTCGTGGACCCCGAGACGGGAGAGTTGCGCGAGCCCGAGGAGCCCGAAATCGACCCCGCCAAGTTCGAGCAGTACCGCGACCAGATCGGCGAACAGGACGTCACCCCCGACGACTTCGGGCGGATCGCGGCACAGACCGCCAAGCAGGTGATCCTGCAGCGCATCCGCGAGGCCGAGCGGGACATGATGTTCGAGGAGTACCGCGACCGCGTGGGGGAGCTGATCACCGGCATCGTGCAGCAGTCGGACTCCCGTTACACGCTCGTGCAGCTGCGCGAGCGCGTCGAGGCGCTGCTGCCCAAGTCCGAGCAGGTCGACGGCGAGCGCTACGACCACTCGCAGCGCATCAAGGCCGTCATCAAGGAGGTCTCCCCCTCCACCAAGGGGCCCTCGATCATCGTCTCCCGGCGCGACCCCGAGCTGATCAAGAAGCTGTTCGAGCTCGAGGTCCCCGAGATCGCCGACGGCCTTGTGGAAATCGCCAACGTCGCGCGCGAGCCGGGCTACCGTTCGAAGATCGCGGTGGTCTCCCACGCCGACGGCGTGGACCCCGTCGGCGCCTGCGTCGGGCCGCGCGGCTCGCGCGTGCGGATGGTCGTCTCCGAGTTGCGCGGCGAGAAGATCGACATCATCCCCTTCAACGACGAGCCCGCGCGCTTCGTCGCCAAGGCGCTCTCGCCCGCGCGCGTGCGCGAGGTGCTGGTCGACGACGAGGCCAAGCAGGCCACGGTGATCGTGCCCGACGACCAGCTCTCGCTGGCGATCGGCCGCGAAGGCCAAAACGCGCGCCTGGCCGCCCGGCTGACGGGCTGGCGCGTGGACATCCGCTCGGAGACCGAGTTCGCCGCCGAGGAGGCCGAGCACGGCTACGAGGAGGAGGAGGTCTCCGGGCGCTGTGCCGCGATCCTCTCAAACGGGCGGCGCTGCCCCAACGCGGCCCTGTCCGGCTCGCGCTACTGCGGTCTCGAGACCCACCAAGCGCTGGCGGGCATCACCGGCGACAGAGTCGCCGACCTCAACGGTGACGGCGCGGCACCCGGCGAGGCTCCCCCGACGCTCGCCGCGGAGGCCGTGCAGGGCGACCCCGTCGCCGAGGCCGCGCAGGAGGAGACCGTGGGCCAGGCCGCATCCGCGGCCGCGGCGCAGCCCGCCACCGAAGTCGTTCCCGGAGTCACGCAGGAGCAGCCTGCCGCCGAGGCCGAGAGCGCAGGGGGGCAAGCGCCATAGCGGGCCACGTGCCCCGACGCCGCTGCGTCGGCTGCGGGCGGATCGCGTCGAAGTCCGAGCTCGTGCGCCTCGCCGTCTCCGGCGCCGGCGAGGGACGCCCCCGGCGTGCGGTGATCGACCTCGCCGGCACGCTGCCCGGTCGCGGCGCCTACCTTTGTCGCGCCCGCACCGCGGAGGCGAAGCCGAATCCGGATTGCCTGCGGCTCGCCGAACGACGCCGAGGCATCGCGCGCACGCTGCGCTGCGCGGTGACCCTCGCTCCTGAGATCGTAGAATCGGCTAAGAGGGTGGCGCAGCCGGCCGAAGGCCGGGGAGCCGGGCCCCTCGCTATTTCAAAATCATGAGCAAAAAGCGCGTACACGAGATCGCCAAGGAGCAGGGCCTCGCCAGCAAGGCGCTGATCGAGCGGCTGCGGGCCGCCGGCGTCGAGGTCAAGACGGCGTCCTCCTCGGTCGAGGAGTCCCTCGCGCTGCGCGCGCTCGGAGGGGACAGCGCCTCCGCAGCAGCGGCCCCGGTCGCGACTGCTGTGGTCGAGCCGCCCGTGGCGAAGCCTCCCACTCCTCCAGTCGTGGAGCGCCCGGCGCCGACACCCTCTCCGACGTCAACACCCTCTCCGACGCCCCTTGCGCGCACTGTGGCGCCCGCGGCGGCAGTCTCCGATCCCGCGCAGGCGTCCGTCGCGACCGCGCCACCGCCGATCGGGGATCACCCTGCGCCCCCTCGACCCGCGGTGCCAGCCGACCATGCCGCCGCACCCCCTCCTGTGGACGGGGTACCGAGCACCCCCGCCGAGCGGGTGCGCCCCACGCGCGACTCGCGCACCGGCGAGCGCGCCCCCGCTGGCGCTGGGCCGCCCGGGCGTCGGCGCGTGGTGATCGACTCGCAGGCCTCCCGCCGCCAGCAGGCGGGTCCCGCCAACCAGCCGCAGCGCCGCCCTCGCCGCGGACGCCGGCGGCGCGGGACCTACGACGACACGATCGCCCCGATCGACAACACCGCCGCGATCCGCGACGCCAACCTCGTGCGCATCAACTCCGGCTCGACCGTCAAGGACGTCGCCGAGTACCTCGGCGTGCCGGTGCCTGAGGTAATCAAGAAGCTGATGAGCCTGGGGGAGATGGCCACGCTCACCCAGACCCTCTCCGACGACGCGATCCAGGTGGTCGCCGAGGAGTTCGGCAAGGAGATCGAGATCGTTCACGCCGCCGACGACGTGGAGCTCGAGCCGGTCTTCGAGGACGCCGAGGAGGACCTCGTCGAGCGCCCGCCGGTGGTGACCGTGATGGGCCACGTCGACCACGGCAAGACCTCGCTGCTGGACGCGATCCGCGAGACCGAGGTCGCCGCCGGGGAGGCGGGCGGCATCACGCAGCACATCGGCGCCTACCAGGCGAGCCACGCGGGCAAACAGGTGACCTTCCTCGACACCCCGGGCCACGAGGCGTTCACCGCGATGCGCGCCCGCGGAGCACGGGTGACCGACCTCGCCGTGATCGTGGTCGCGGCCGACGACGGGGTCAAGCCGCAGACCGAGGAGGCGATCGACCACGCCCGCGCGGCCGACGTGCCGATCGTGGTGGCGGTCAACAAGGTCGACAAGGAGGGCGCCCAGCCCGAACGGGTGCGCACCGAAATGGCCCAGCGCGGGCTGCAGCCCGCCGCGTGGGGCGGGGAGACCGAGTACGTGGACGTCTCCGCCAAGACCCGCCAGGGCCTCGACGAGCTGCTCGACACGATCCTCGTCGTCACCGACCTGGAGGAGCTGCGCGCCAACCGCGAGGCGGAGGCCTCCGGGACGGTGATCGAGTCCAAGCTCGACCCCGGCCGCGGCCCGGTCGTGAGCGTCCTGATCCAGCGCGGCACGCTGCGCATCGGCGACTCGCTGGTGGCGGGAGCGCACTTCGGGCGGGTGCGCGCGATGCACGACTACACCGGGGCGCGCGTGAAGCGCGCGCAGCCCGGCGACCCGGTCGAGGTGCTCGGCTTCGACGGGGTCCCCGAGGCCGGCGAGCTGGTGCGGGTCGTCGAGAACGAGCGCCGCGCGCGCCAGCTCGCGGGCGAACGGGCCAACCGCTTGAAGACCGAGGCGCTGGCCCGGCGCTCCGGGCGCAAGCTCTCGCTCGAGGACGTCTTCAAGCTCGCTCGCGAGGGCGCCGTCAAGGAGCTGGGCTTGGTCATCAAGGCCGACGTGGCCGGGTCGCTCGAGGCGATCGAGGACGAGATCGCGAAGCTCCCGCAGGAGGAGGTGAAGGTCAACATCATCCACCGCGGAGTCGGCGGTATCAACGAGTCTGACGTGATGCTCGCCGCTGCCTCCGAAGGGCTGATCCTGGCCTTCAACGTGCGCCCCGTCGGCGACGCCCGTCAGCTGGCCGAGCGCGAGGGCGTGGAGATCCGCTCCTACGCGGTGATCTACCGCGCGATCGAGGAGCTGCGCGCCGCGATGCAGGGTCTACTCGAGCCCGAGGAGGTCGAGAGCACGCTCGGCCAGGCGGAGGTACGCCAGCTCTTCCGCGCCTCGCGCATCGGGGTGATCGCAGGCTCTCATGTGACCGAGGGCAAAGTCACGCGTGGTGCGCGGGTGCGCGTGGTGCGCGAGGGCACCGTCATCTACGACACGACCGTTGCGAGCTTGCGCCGCTTCAACGAGGACGTGCGCGAGGTCGCTGCCGGGTTCGAGTGTGGGATCGTGCTCGCCAACTTCCAGGACCTCCGCGAGGGCGACATGCTCGAGACGTACGAGACGCGCCAGGTCGAGCGAGAACTGACCTGATACCCGGCGTGCAGACCCGACGGGCGGGGAGAGTAGGATGAGTTCCGGCCGCATGCGCCGCGTCGATGAGGCGATCAGGCAGGTGATCGGAGAGGTGGTGGCAGGCGAGTTGAAGGACCCCCGCGTGGGATTCGTGACCGTGACCGATGTGAGGACAAGCGCCGACCTTAGCCATGCCCGCGTTTACGTGAGCGTGCTTGGCGACGAGCCTCGGCGCGAGGCGACACTCGCAGGGCTGCGCAGCGCGCACGGTTACCTGCAGCGGCGCCTCGCCTCCGAGCTGCGCCTGAAGCGCACGCCCACGCTGGACTTCCTCTACGACGACACGACGGACCGCGCGATGCGCCTGGAGGAGCTGCTGGAGGAGTCGGAGACCGGGGCCGACGAGCCGGGGACTGGGGCCAAGCAAGCGGAGACCGACGCCGATGGGTGAGAACGGCGCAGCGGCCGGGGGGGACACGGCGGAGACCCGCGCGCTTGTGCTGGAGCACATCCGCAGCGACCACAACTTCGTGCTCGCCACGCACGAAAACATGGATGGCGACGCGATCGGCTCGCTGATCGGAATGCACGGGCTGCTCACCGCGCTCGGCAAGGACTCGCTGATGTTCATCCCCGCGGGGGAGCTGCCGCTGCCCATCGAGTACCGCTTCTTCGAGCTCGACCGTGTGATCGAGGCGCCACCGGCGGACATCGCGCAGCGCACCGTGGTGCTCCTGGACTGCGGCAACATCGACCGCAACTCCGCCGAGGTGCTGCGCGACGGCGCGTACCTGCTGAACATCGACCACCACCACGACAACACCCGCTTCGGCACCCTCGACCACGTGGTGGCGGACGCGTCGTGCACCGCAGAGATCATCTGGGATCTGATGCACGGGTTGGGGGTTGCGCCCACGCCGGAGGTCGCCGAGGCACTGTACGTCGGTCTGGTCACCGACACGGGACGCTTCATGTACGAGAACACCGGGCCCCGCGCGCACGTGATGGCAGCCGAGCTGATCGAAGCGGGCGTGGACGTGCAGGCGATCTACCGCCGCCTCTACGAGGAGACGCCATACGCCAAGCTCACCCTGCTGGCCTTGGGGCTCGGGCAAGTGCGCCGCTTCGACTCCGGTGAGCTCACGCTGGCGTTCCTGAGCGCCGAGGACTTCCGTCGGGCCGAGGCCGAGGACAGCTACTCGGAGGGCATCGTCGACCACCTGCGCGCCGTACAGGGCACCAAGGTCGCGGCGCTCGTGCGCGAGCTCACCGCCGAGGAGCGCCGCGGCGAGCGCAAGGTCTCGCTGCGAGCGGTGGACGACGACGTGGACGTGTCGGTGATCGCGCGCGCCCAGGGGGGAGGCGGGCACCGCCGCGCCGCTGGCTTCTCCACGACGCTCGAGCCGGAGGAGCTGATCGAGTTCCTGCGCCGCGAGATCGCCGCGCAGCTGCTGGCCGATCCCGGACGATCGGTCGCGCCGACGCCGGCGTGAACGCTGCCGGCTCGGCGCTCAGAGGCAGGCGTTATGTGCACCCGGCCTCCCCTCGACCGCTGCCGCCGATCCGGCGTGTGATGGACGGGGTCCTCTTGATCGACAAGCCCGTGGGGTGCACCTCGCACGACGTGGTCGCCACGGTGCGCCGTGCGCTGGGGGGCGTCAAGACGGGGCACGCGGGGACGCTCGACCCCTTTGCCAGCGGTCTGCTGCTCGTGCTGGTGGGAAAAGCGACGCGCATCCAGGGGAAGCTGATGGGGCTCCCCAAGCGCTATGAGACCGTGGCGCGGCTTGGGGCCGTGTCGAGCACGGGAGACCCGGAGGGAGAGATCACTCAGACCGGCCGGATCCCGCCGAACCCGCCGCCCCTACCGACGGGCGAGGTGCGCCAGCGGCCCCCGATCTACTCGGCGGTGAAGATCGGCGGAGAGCGCGCGTACAAGCGCGCCAGGCGTGGCGAGCGCTTCGAGATGCCCGAGCGCGTCGTGACGGTCTACCGCTTCGAGCAGCTGTGGAGGGAGGAAGATCCCGCCGACCCACGCGGGGGGTATCTGATCGAGTGCTCAGCCGGCACGTACGTGCGTTCGCTGATCTCCGACCTAGGCGACGCCTATTGCGTAGAGCTGCGGCGCACGGCGATCGGGCCGTTCAAGGTGGAGGATGCCGTGGCGCCCCCTCGCCGCGGCGAGCCGTGGCAGCCACAAGAGCCGATCTCGATCGAGCAGGCGCTAGGCAGTCTGGACTAGGCTTCCCGTCGGTGAAGGTCACCTGGCTCCCGAATGTGCAGACCGATCCAAGATCGGCCAGCGAGCGTCAGGTGGCGGTAGGGACCTTCGACGGCGTACACCTCGGCCACCGCGAGGTGATCCGCGGCGCGGACAGCGTGCTCACGTTCGAGCCCCACCCGGTCTCCGTGGTCGCGCCCCAACACGCGCCAAAGCTGCTCACGAAGCTCGACCACAAGGCCGAGCTGATCGCCGCGCTGGGCGTGCAGGAGCTGATCGTGATTCCCTTCGACGCCGCCTTCGCCGCGCGCAGCGCGCAGGAGTTCATCGACGAGGTGCTGGTCGGCGCGCTGGGGGCGGTGCGGGTGTCGGTCGGCGAGAACTTCCGCTTCGGCAACCGCGCGAAGGGTGACACGGCGCTGCTAGCCGCCGACGAGCGCTTCCAGACGACGGTGCACCCGCTGCTGGAGGTCGCGGGGGAGATCGTCTCCTCCAGCCACATCCGCGGCCTCGTGCTTGCCGGCGAGGTGGACCAGGCGACGCGCTTCCTCGGCGCGCCCTTCCAGCTGCGCGGCGAGGTGGTGCGCGGCGACGAACGGGGGCGCACGCTCGACTTCCCGACCGCGAACCTGGTCCCCGAGGAGGAGCTCGTGTGCCCCGGCCACGGCATCTACGCCTGCCTCGCCGCTGGTCACGCGGCCGCGGTCAACGTGGGGGTGCGCCCGACCTTCACCACCGGCCGCGGCGAGCTGATCGAGGCGTACCTGCTCGACTTCGACGGGGACCTGTACGGCAGCGAGCTGCGCATCGACTTCCTGCGCCGCCTGCGCGGGGAGCGGCGCTTCGCCACCCCCGAGGCGCTGATCGAGCAGATGCACGACGACGTCGAGCTGACCCGCAGGGTCGTCGCCGAGCTGAGGCCCTCGCCAGAGAGCCCCTGAGCGGTGCGCGAGACGCTCTTTGCTAGCGTGTGCGGCTGCCGATGACGATGACCACCGAGAGAAAGCGCGAGCTCGCCGCGAAGTTCGGAGCGAATGAGCGCGACACCGGAAACACGAAGGTGCAGGTGGCGCTCCTGACCGAGCGCATCAACCACCTCACAGAGCACCTGCGCGAGCAGAAGAAAGACCACCACTCGCGCCGCGGGCTGCTGATGCTGGTGGGCCGCCGCCGGCGCTTCCTGGACTACATGCAGCGCAAGGATCTCGAGGGCTACCGCGCCCTCATCAAAGAGCTCGGCCTCCGCAAGTAAACGGGCCGCATGACCGTCCTCGACCAGGGCACCGAGGTTCCAAGCTTCTCGCTCACAACCGAAAGCGGCGAGCGCTTCACCGAGAAGGAGCTGCACGGCGGCACAACCGTGCTCGTCTTCTACCCATTCGCGTTCAGCCCCGTGTGCACCGACCAGCTGCAGCTGTACGAGAAGGCACTTGACCAGATCACAGCGGACGGCGCCACGATCTACGGTGTCTCATGCGACAGCACATGGGCACAGAAAGCGTTCCGCGAAAAGCTCGGCGTGAGCATCCCGCAGCTCTCGGACTTTGAGCCCAAGGGCGCAGCCTGCACCGCCTTCGGGGTGCTCCACGAGGGCGGCTTCCCCCAGCGCGCGCTGGTGGTGGTCGGCCCCGATGGGGTCGTGCGCTGGAGCTACCAGGCCCCCTCACCCGCCGACCTTCCCGGCGTGCACATGATCCTCGGAGGCTTGAAGCAGGTCTAAGGGAGTTGCTGTTCCGGTGGGCACATGTGCCCACCGGCGCCGCCGCACATGTGCGGCGGCGAGGAACGGCCGCATGCGGCCGTTCCGGGAGGGCCACATGTGGCCCTCCCCAAGACATCCGCTAAGCTCCGCTGGTTCGGAACAGAGATAAAAGAGACAAGAGCCGCCGACCGACGGGCGGACAGGAAGGCAGTGGATATGAGTAGCGACGCCGTGACGCGGGTCTCCGTGGAGATCGCAGGCAGCGAAATCTCGTTCGAGACCGGCAGGATGGCCAAGCAGGCCTCCGGCGCAGTGGTCGTCCGCCAGGGCGACACGATGGTCCTGGCGACGGCAACCGCGGGCAACCCCCGCGACGTGGACTTTCTCCCGCTCACCGTGGACGTGGAGGAGCGGATGTACGCGGCCGGGAAGATCCCCGGCTCGTTCTTCAAGCGCGAGGGGCGCTCGGGCGAGAAGGCGACGCTGACGGCGCGCATGATCGACCGCCCGCTGCGGCCGCTGTTCCCGAAGGGGTGGAACCGCGAGACCCAGTTGGTCGCGATCCCGCTCTCGGTGGACCACGTGCACCCGTACGACATCCTCGCGATGAACGGCGCCTCCGCGGCCCTGATGATCTCCGAGGTGCCGTTCGCCGGCCCCGTGGGGGCGGTCAGAATCGGCAAGGTCGACGGCAACTTCGTGGTCAACCCCAGCGAGGAGCAACTGCCCGGCGGCGGCGAGGAGGTCGTCTCCGACCTCGATCTCGTGGTGGCCGGCTCGGAGGACGCGATCCTGATGGTGGAGGCGGGCGCGAACGAGATCTCCGAGGCGGAGATCCTCGACGCCCTCGACATCGCGCACTCGGAGATCAAGAAGATCTGCGCGCTGCAGCGCGAGCTCGCCCAACGGGTGGGCAAGGAGAAGGTCGCGGTGGCGCCGCCCGTCGCCGACGAGTCGCTGCTCACAGCGATCCGCGGCTCGCACGGGAGCGCACTTGACGCGGCCACCCAGGTGGTCGACAAGCTCGAGCGCCAGGAGGCCACCACCGAGGTCGAGCAGGCGATCCTCGAGCACTACGCCCCGGCGGCGCCCGAGGGTGCCGGCGAGGAGGCGCTCGTGGCCGCCCGCGAGCAGCGCGCCGCGGCGCAGCTCGCGTTCGACAAGCTCGAGAAGGCGATCATCCGCGAGCGCATCGCGGTGCACAAGAAGCGCCCCGACGGCCGCGCCGAGGACGAGATCCGCGAGATCTCGATCGAAGTGGGCGTGACGCCGAGAACGCACGGGTCGGCGCTGTTCACGCGCGGGCAGACGCAGGCGCTGAGCGTCGCCGCGCTCGGCACGCTCAAGGAGGAGATGCGCCTCGACACACTGGGGCTGCAGAGCAAAAAGTACTACTTCCACCACTACAACTTCCCGCCGTTCTCGGTGGGCGAGGCGGGCCGCATGGGCCCCAAGCGCCGTGACATCGGCCACGGCGCGCTGGCCGAGCGGGCGCTCGTGCCGATGGTGCCCTCGATCGAGGAGTTCCCCTACACGATCCGCGTGGTCTCGGACATCTTCGAGTCCAACGGCTCCTCCTCGATGGCCTCGGTGTGCGGCTCCTCGCTGTCGCTGATGGACGCGGGCGTGCCGCTCAAGCGCCCCGTCGCCGGGATCGCGATGGGTCTGATCAAGGAGGGCGAGCAGTACACGGTGCTGACCGACATCGCCGGTGTGGAGGACCACCTGGGAGACATGGACTTCAAGGTGGCGGGCACCGAGCGGGGCATCACCGCGCTGCAGATGGACATCAAGATCTCGGGCGTCACGTTCGAGATCCTGCGCGACGCCCTCACGCAGGCGCACAAGGCGCGCTCCTACATCCTCGGGCGCATGGCCGAGGTGATCGAGGGCCCGCGCTCGCAGCTCAGCCAGTACGCCCCGCGGATCCAGACGATCCAGATCGACCCCTCGCAGATCGGCCTGCTGATCGGCAAGGGCGGGGAAACGATCCGCGGCCTCTCGGAGGAGTTCGAATCCCAGATCGACGTCAACGACGAGGGCCAGGTGCTGATCTACTCCGCCAACGGCGAGCTCGCCGACGAGCTCGCGGAGCGCATCCGGATGATGATGAAGGAGGTCGAGGTCGGCGACGAGTTCGTGGGCAAGGTCGTCAAGACGACCACCTTCGGTGCGTTCGTCGAGCTCGCGAAGGGGACAGACGGCCTGCTGCACATCTCAAACGTCTCCCCGGGCGAGCGCATCGCGAGCGTCGAGGAGGTCCTCAACAAGGGCGATGAGATCAACGTGCGCGTGGTCGAGGTGGACCGCGAGCGCGGGCGCATCGGCCTGCGCCTGGCAGACGACCCGGAGATCGCGGGCAAGTCGGTCGAGGAGCTGGCAACGGTCGGCGCCGGAGGCGGAGGCGGTCGCTCGTCAGGTCCCTCGCGCAACGGCCGTGAAGGTCGCAGTGGCGGCGGCGATCGGGACCGTGGTCGCAGCGAGCGCGGAGAGCGCGGCTCCGGCCGTCCCCGTCACGGCTCCGGGCGCGACCGCGACCGGTTCTGAGCCCGCGAGGCGGGGCCGGCCGCAACACGTCACTGTGCGCGGGGTGGGCGGGAGGACCCGGATCACCCCGCCAAGCTCCACGACCCCTGCGCAGCCACCGCTATGAGTGAGCCGTCCCATCGCATCACCACCCTGGACTGCGGCGTCCGGGTGGTGAGCGAACCGATGCCGGCGGTGCGCTCGGTCGCACTCGGCTTCTGGATCGGCGCGGGCTCGGCGCACGAGCGCGAAGCGCAGGCGGGAATCTCGCACCTGCTCGAGCACATGCTGTTCCGCGGCTCGGAGCGCTACGGCTCTGAGGAGATCGACCAGATCTTCGACGCGATGGGCGCAGAGCTGAACGCGGGTACCGACAAGGAGGCGACCTCGGTGTACACACGCGTGCTCGACCGGCACCTGGAGCGCGCCTTCGACGTGATCGCCGACATGGTGTGGCGCCCCTGCATGGGGGAGCTCGAGGCCGAGCGCGAGGTCGTGCTCGAAGAGATCGCGATGTACGAGGACGACCCGCAGGACCGCGTGTTCGACGTGCTCGGCGAGGCGGTCTTCGGCGAGCACCCGCTCGGGCGCCCGGTGATCGGCCGTGCCGAGGTGGTGGGAGCTCTCACCCGCGAGCAGTTGCGGGACTTCCACGCCGAGTGCTACGACCCCACGGACGTGGTGATCTCGGCCGCTGGGTCGGTCAACCACGACGCGCTGGTGGAGCTGGCGCAAGGGGCGTGCCCGCAGGCACCCTCCGCGCAGCCGGACGGTGAGAACGCCCCGGAAGAGCAGGACGGTGTGGCCGGGCCTCGATTTGAACGGCGGGTGCGCTTCCTGCGCAAGGAGACCGAGCAGTACCACCTGTGTCTGGGAGGCCGCGGGATGGCGCACGACGACAAGCGCCGCTTTGCGCTGCGGGTGCTCGACAACGTGCTCGGCGGCGGCGCGTCCTCGCGGCTCTTTCAGGAGGTGCGCGAGCGCCGCGGTCTGGCGTACTCGGTGTTCTCGTTCTCGAACCTCTACTCCGCCACCGGCGAGGTGGGGCTGTACGTGGGCACCCGCCCGGAGAACCTCGCGGAGGCGCTGCAGGTGATCGCGGCCGAGCTCGAGCGCTTCGTGCGCGAACCCGCCGACGCGCAGGAGCTCGAGCGCTCGCGTGAGAACGCCAAGGGCCGCCTCGCGCTCTCGTTGGAGTCCACCGCGGCGCGCATGAACCGGCTGGGGGCGTCCGTGCTGAACGACCTGCCGATCCTCTCGGTGGAGGAGATCATCGCGCGCATCGACGCAGTCACGGCCGACGAGCTGCGCGAGCTCGCGGGGGAGCTGTTCCGCGGGCAGGAGCTGTCGGTCGCGGCGATCGGCCCCGACGAGAGTGCGCTGCTCGGGGCGCTCGCGCCACTGGAGGCTGTGGCGGCGTGATCCGTGTGGCAGTCGCCGGTGCCGCAGGCCGTATGGGCGAGGCGGCGTGCGCCGCGGTGCAGGGCGCGCAGGACATGGAGCTCACAGGCCGAGCCGACCCCGTGCTGGGCACGACGCTCGCCGAGGTGCTGCCAGACGCCGACGTGGTCGTGGACTTCACGCGGCCCGACACCGCTCCAGAGAATGCGCTGGCCTGCGTGCGGGCGGGCGTGCACGTGGTGGTCGGCACGAGCGGCTTCGACGTGGAGGCGCTGGGCCGAGCGTGCGCCGCGGAGCGTGCGTCGACGCACGCGAACGTACTGGTGGCGCCCAACTTCGCGATCGGCGCGGTGCTGATGATGCGCCTCGCCGCGCAGGCCGCGCCGCACATGGCCAAGGCGGAGATCGTGGAGCTGCACCACGACCGCAAGCTCGACGCGCCCAGCGGCACCGCAAAGCGCACCGCGCAGCTGATGGCGGCGGCGAGCGGCGGCGCGGAGCCGCCGATCCACTCGGTGCGCCTGCCCGGCCTCGTTGCCCACCAGGAGGTGATCCTCGGCGACCTCGGCCAGACGCTCACGATCCGTCACGACTCGATCGACCGCGAGTCGTTCATGCCCGGGGTGCTGCTGGCGGTCCGCCGGATCGCGGCACTCGAGGAGCCGCTCACCGTGGGCCTGGAGAGCCTGTTGTTCAACGATGAGTGCCCACCCACCCCCGGTCAACTCCGTCCGTCTGCATGAGCCCCGGGCAGACACTGACCGGCAGCGTGGAATAATGCCGCAGATGGCAGACCTGGGAACGATCCTGACGGCAATCGTGACGCCGTTCGACGCGCAGCTGCGCGTCGACGAGGAGGCGTTCGTGGCGCTGATGCACCACCTCGCCGCGCACGGCTCGGATGGCTTCGTGGTCGCCGCCACCACCGGTGAGGCCGCCACGCTCACCGACGACGAGCAGCTCGCGCTGATCGAGCTGGCGATCGCCGAGCGGCCGGCGGGCAAGACGGTGGTCGCCGGCGCCGGCACCAACGACACGCGTCACGCGGTCCTCTTGACCGAACGCGCGAGCGCGCTGGGCCCTGACGCGATCATCTCGGTGACGCCCTACTACAACCGCCCCAGCCCGCTGGGTCTCAAGCGCCACTACGAAGCCGTCGCCGCCGCCACCGACAAGCCGATCCTGCTCTACAACATTCCGGGTCGCACCGGCACGAACATCGGTCCCGAGCTGCTCGCAGAGCTGGCGCAGATCGAGCACATCGAGGGGGTCAAGCAGGCCAACGCGGACGAGCTGCAGCTGATCGATGGGCTCGCCGTGTACGCCGGCGACGACAGCTCGTTCGCACGCACGCTCGAGATCGGCGGGGCGGGTGGCGTCTGCGTCTCGAGCCACGTCGTCGGCGACGAGATGCGCCGGATGGTCGAGGAGCCCCAGCAGCGCGCCGCGATCGACGCGTCGCTGCAGGACGTCTACAGCACGCTGTTCCTCACGTCGAGCCCCACCTGTACGAAGGCTGCGCTCAACCTGCTGGGTCACGACGTCGGCGGTGTGCGCCTGCCGATCGTGGAGGCTACCCCCGAGGAGCTCGAGGCGGTCCGGGCGATGCTCGTCCGCCACAACCTGTTGGCGGCCGGCGAGGCTTCGTCGTCGACCGGTGCGCCCGCCGCGTCGCCGACCAGCGAGAGCTCCGCGTCCTCCGTCCGGGCCGGCAGGATCTCGGGCTCGGCGAGCGAGACCCCCGCGCCCTCAGCACAGGCGCAGCACGCGTGAGCGCCTCGAAGCTGCGCGTCCTGCCGCTCGGCGGGCTGGGGGAGATCGGCAAGAACATGACCGTCGTGGAGTACGACGGGCGGATCGTCGTGGTGGATGTCGGCCTGCGCTTCCCGACGCCGGAGATGGTCGGCATCGACCTGGTGCTGCCCGACTTCTCCTACCTGCGCGAGCGTGCCAGGGACATCGAGGCGATCGTGGTGACGCACGGCCACGAGGACCACCTCGGGGCGCTGCCGTGGGTGCTGCGCGAGCTCACCGAGCACGGCGACACACCGCCGGTGTACGGGGGGGCGCTGACGATGGCGATGGCCCGCTCGAAGCTCGAGGAGCACAAGCTGCGCGACGTCGAACTCTCCGACGTGGCGCCGGGGGAAGTGCTCGAGCTGGGGCCGTTCTCGATGGAGATGGTGCACATGACCCACTCGATCCCGGACTCGAGCGCTGTGGCGCTCGGCACGGAGCTCGGCACGGTGCTGATCACCGGCGACTACAAGTTCGACCAGACGCCCGTGGACGGGCCGCCGGCGGACGTCTCGCGCCTGGCCGAACTGGGGCGCGAGGGGGTGCTGCTGCTGTGCGGGGACTCCACGAACGTGGACCGCCCCGGCTTCTCCCCGTCGGAGTCGGGGGTGGGGCGCCACCTGGAGGAGGTGTTCGCCCGTTGCGAGGGGCGGATCGTGGTGACGAGCTTCGCCTCGAACATCCACCGCGTGCAGCAGGTCGTCGACGCGGCCCAGGCCCTGGGGCGCAAGGTCTCGTTGGTGGGACGCTCGATGCGCAAGAACGTGGGCATCGGGCGCACGCTCGGGCACATCGAGGTGCCCGAGGGGATGCTGGTGGGCACGCGCGAGATCGAAGACTTCCCGGACGAGCGGATCGTGATCATCTCCACCGGCTCCCAGGGCGAGCCGCTCAGCGCGCTGCGGCGGATGGCCTACCGCGACCACCCGCAGGTGCAGCTGCGAGCGGGGGACACGGTCGTCTTCTCCGCAACCCCGGTCCCGGGCAACGAGCGCGCGGTGAACGAGACGATCGACCGGCTGTATCACATCGGCTGCGACGTTGTGACCCCGGCCGACGCCCCGGTGCACGCCTCTGGCCACGGCTACGCGGAGGAGGTGAAGCTGATGCTGAACCTCGTGCAGCCGCGCTACGTGATGCCCTTCCACGGCGACTTCAAGCGCCTACGTCTGCACAGCCAGCTCGCGGAGGCGGTGGGGATCCCTCCGGAGGACATCTTCCGGGGGGACAACGGCCTGCCGCTCGAGCTGAACGGAAACGGGGCGCGCTTCGGCGAGCGCGAGCAGGCGGGGATGGTGTTCGTGGACGGGGTGGAGATCGGCGACATGGCCGATGTGGCGCTGCGCGACCGCAGAATGCTCTCCGCTGATGGGATCTTCATCGTGGTGGCCACGATCGCCGAGCAGGACGGCCGTTCGGTGGCCGACCCGGAGGTGATCTTCCGCGGCGTCCCGTTCCTCGACGAGGCGGGCAAGCTGGTCGAGGAGATCCGCAGCACCGTCGAGGAGTCCCTGCGCCGCGCCGCGGAGGAGGACCTGCACGAGGTCGACCTGATCCAGCAGGCGCTGCACGACGACCTGGCGCAACTGGTCTACGACCGGCTGCACCGGCGGCCGATGGTGTTGCCGGTCGTTGTCGAGGTGTAGCGATGTTTCTCTGTACGTACGGCCTATATATAGGGCTCCAGGAGAACAACGTCCCAGCCAAGGTCAACTGGCATATACGGCCTATAGAGGCCTCGTAGAGAACAGCTTCCCGGCCGAGGTCAACTGGCCCGCAGCGTCGCGGGCTGACCGGCCGGCGTGGCCTGCGCCGAGGCCAGCGGCAACCGCACGGTGAAGCGCGCACCGTGGGGGACTGCCTCCTCCAGCACAACCGAACCCCCGTGGGACTCGGCGACGGCACGAACGATCGCCAGGCCGAGGCCGAAGGAGCCGCCCCGGTCACCGGCGCCGCGGACGAAGCGCTCGAAGAGGGTGGGGGCGATCTCCGGGGGCACGCCGGGGCCGTTGTCCTCGACCACGAGTAGGGCGTCGGCTCCCGCGGCTCCGACGGACACGTGGACCGCGGTCCCCGGCGGGGTGTGGCGCAGAGCGTTCTCGATCAAATTCAGAGTGAGGCGAAAGAGCTCGTCGTGGTCGCCGAAGACGACCGCCGCAAGGGCGTCGATCGAGAAGGTCGTGCTCGCCGGAGAGCGGCCCGAGCTCGGCGGCGGCGTCGAGGGCGACCTGAGCGAGGTCTACGGGCTCGTGCGCGACGTCGCGCGGGACATCGGTGCGGGCGAGCAGCAGCAGGTCGGCGACGAGCCGGCGCATACGCCGCGAGGAGCGCAGCGCCGAGCGCGCTGCGTCGCCCTGATCGCCGCGGAGCGATTCGCCCAGCAGCTCGAGGTTGGCGAGCACGGAGGTGAGCGGTGTGCGCAGCTCGTGCGAGGCGTCGGCGACGAAGCGGCGCTGACGGGCGAGCATCGCTTCGGTCTCGGCGTGGGCGTCGTCGAGGGAGTGGAGCATCCCCTGCAGCGTCCGGGCGAGCTCGGCTACCTCGTCGTCGGCCTCGGACTGGGGCACCGTGGCCGAGGAGTCGCGGGTGCGCGCGATCTCGGCGGCGGTGGTCGTGAGCGTGGTGATCGGCTGCATCGCGCGGCGCGCGATCATCGCGCCGGCGAGCAGCGCGAGGCCTGAGCCGGCGAGCGTGCCGAGCACGAGCAGGAGCTCGACGCGCGCGATCGTGCCCTGCACATCGGAGAGGGGGCGGGCGTACTGGATCACGACGTCGCCGCCGGTGGGCGGGGGCAGCGCCTTTTCGACGGATTCGACCCGGTAGCCGTCGATGTTCTGGTGGCCTTTGAGGATCGATTCGACGCGGTCGCCGGTGATGCGGGGAGAGCTCTCACGGCCGAGGTCGGGGGCGTGGGCAGTGTGCGCGATCACGCGTTCGTTGACCGGGGTGAGCACCTTGATGGCTGCGTGGTCGGGGGCGGCGTATTCGTCGAGGTTGGGCTGCACGGTGATGACGTAACCCTGGCTGAAGGAGCCGGTCACGCCGATCTGCAGGAGCCCCGCGAGGTCGGCCGCGGAGGCTGACACTTCGCGGTTGAAGTCCGCACGGATACGGTGCACGGTGAGGGAGCCGACGATCAGCGCGAACGCGCAGAGGATCACGAACGTGAGCAGCGCCGAGACGCCGGCCAGGCGGGTGCGGATCGGCAGGCGGTCGAAAGCGGTCGAGATCCGCACGCCGAGGTTACGCACGTAGGACGTAACCGGCTCCTCGGATGGTGTGCAACAAACGAGGCTCGCCCTCGGCCTCGAGCTTGCGGCGGAGGTTCGAGACGAATACCTCGATCGTGTTGGTGGTGGAGAAGGGGTCGTACCCCCAGACCTCGTCGAGCAGCCGCTGGCGGGAGATGACGATTCGCTCGTTGCGCATCAGGTATTCGAGAAGTTCAAACTCACGCTGGGTCAGGTCGATGGCCCGCTCGGCGCGGTTGACCTCGTGGGTGTCGGCGTTCAGCGAGAGGTCCCCGACACGCAGCGGCGCGGAACCACGGGGGGGCCGGCGCCGTAGCAGCGCACGCATCCGCGCGAGCAGCTCCTGACGCTCGAACGGCTTGACGAGGTAGTCGTCAGCGCCGACGTCGAGCCCCTCGACGCGGGACTCCAGCGCGTCGCGAGCGGTGAGGATCAGGATCGGCACGTCGTCCTGCTGGCGCAGGGTGAGGGCCACGTCGATGCCGTCGAGCCGGGGCAGGCCGAGGTCGAGGATCACGAGGTCGGGGACGAACGCACGCGCCTGCTCGAGGCCCTGGACCCCGTCGGCGGCGATGCGGACCTCGTAGCCCTCCATGCGCAGCGAGCGCTGGAGCGCCTGGGCGATGTCCTCGTCGTCCTCGATCACAAGAACTCTGGGTGCACGGTCGAAGTCGTTCATACAGGCTCCTTGTAGCGATCTGCGCTAAAGCGATGGTAAGGCTTCACAGCAGGTTCTCGGGCTCCGGCGTCGAAGTTGCGGAGGGATGGCAGCCACCCGAAAGCGCAGCACGCGCAGGCCTCCGGCCGCTCGAAGATCGACCGAAGCCGGGAGACACGCGCCTTCGGCGCGAATCCCCGTTTCGGCCAGCAAGACACGCCGCCGCCGAAAGGCCGCACGCTGGCCGCCGCCGTGGTGGCCGCCACGCCTACTCGAGCTCGACCAACGTCAGCGAGATGTGCTCGCGCTCGCGCTGATCGCGGTGGGGGCGTACATGGGTTTCGTGTTGTACGGAAGCGCAGGCACCCAGGCCGGCGGTGGTGTGGGTCACGCCCTCGCGGTGGCGCTGGGCGTCGGCGTGGGCCGTGCGCGGGTGCTGGCGCCGATCGCGCTGGTGGGGTGTGGGGCGGTGCTGCTGATGCGCCCGGTCCTCCCGGCGCTGCGCCCGCTGCGGGCGGGGAGCCTCTGCCTGGCCTGCGCAGTGGTGCTGGCGCTCGCGGCGGGCACGCTGGGCGTGAGCGAAGGTCCCGGCACGCACGGCTCGCAGTGGTCGGCGCACTTCCTGCAGGCGCGCGGGGGCGCGGTGGGGGAGGCGCTGTACACGGTGGCACACCGGCTGGTGCAGCAGGTGGGCGTGGACATCCTGGTCGTCTTCCTGTTCGTGGTCGGCCTGGTACTGCTGACGGGCGCCTCGCTGGCGACCGTGCTGCGGGCGACCGGCAACGGCGTGGTGGACAGCACCAAGCGGTTGCGCACACGCGTGGCGGAGCACCGCCCAGACCGCGCGCTGCGCGTCGTGGGCGAGGTGGACGAGCCTGCACCCTTCGAGCTCCCGCCGCACCCGATGGACCAGCTGCTCCCGCCGGAGCCCGAGCCGGGAAGGCTCGTGGTGAGGGCGACGCACGTGGAGGCCCCGTCCGTGGACGGAGAGGTGCCCGAACCGCTTGACCCGTGGACACCGGAGGAGGGCACCGAGGGCGCAGCGAGGGAGGACGCGCACAGCGGGATAGAGGCCGACGCGGTGGGCGACGCGGACGGGGAGGCCGACGAAGCGGAGGAGACCATCGCGGGTGTGGCGGCGACAGACCCGGAGAACCTCACTCCCCAGGGCCGCCTGCGCGAGCGAGTGACCGACGACCCCGACTTCGTGTGGAAGCTACCGCAGGCCAACAAGGTGCTCTCGCGCTCGACCGCCGAGCAGGCGCGCCCGGACACCGCCGGGCAGGAGCGCACGGCGGTAAGCCTCGTGGAGGCACTCGGCCACTTCGGCGTGCAGGCGAAGGTGATCGGCACGGTGGCGGGCCCGCACATCACCCGCTACGAGCTGCGCCTCGCCCCGGGCACGAAGGTCGGCAAGGTGGCGCAGCTGAAGGACGACCTCGCGTACGCGCTGGCCGCGACGGACATCCGCATCCTCGCACCGATCCCAGGCAAGCAGGCGGTGGGCGTGGAGGTCCCCAACGCAAAGCGACGGATCGTGCGCCTCGGCGACGTCTTCCAGGAGCCCCCGGCCGACTGGTCGCCACTGACGGTGTGGCTCGGCAAGGACGTCGCCGGCAAGGCGATCGGGGCGGACCTCGCGAAGATGCCCCACCTGCTCGTGGCGGGCACGACGGGCGCGGGGAAGTCCGGCGCGATCAACGCGATGCTCGCGAGCGTGCTGCTGCGTGCGAGCCCGCACGAGCTGCGCCTCGTGCTGGTGGACCCCAAGCAGGTGGAGCTCAACCACTACGAGTCGATCCCGCACCTGCTGACCCCCGTGATCACGAGCCCGCGGATGGCGGCCAACGCGCTGCAGAACCTCGTCAAGGAGATGGAGCAGCGGTACGGCACGATGTCACTGGCGCGCACGCGCAGCCTGCCGGAGCTCAACCGCGTGCGCGAAGGCCGCGGGGAGCCGCCGCTGCCGTACATCCTGTGCGTGATCGACGAGCTCGCCGACCTGATGATGGTCGCGCCGGCGGACGTGGAGGACTCGATCATCCGCCTCGCGCAGAAGGCCCGCGCGGTGGGCATCCACCTCGTGCTGGCGACGCAGAGCCCGCGGGTGGACGTGATCACAGGCATGATCAAGGCGAACGTGCCCTCGCGGATCGCGTTCGCGGTGAGCTCACAGACCGACTCGCGTGTGATCCTCGACCAGAACGGCGCTGAGTCGCTGCTGGGCCAGGGCGACATGCTGTTCAGCCCGGTGGGCTCCTCGCGGTTGCAGCGCATCCAGGGCGCGTACGTGGACGAGCCGCAGATCGAGAAGCTGACCGACCACTGGCGCAAGCAGGGCGAGCCGGAGCTGCGCGAGGAGCTGCTGGAGGAAGTCGAGCCGAGCGAGCAGGCGGAGGGCCAGCCGGAGGACTTCAGCCCCGACGAGGACCCGCTGCTGCGCGAGGCGATCGCGCTGGTCGCGGAGATGCAGACCGCGTCAACCTCGATGCTGCAGCGCCGTCTGCGCCTCGGCTACACGCGCGCGGGCCGCCTGATCGACATGCTCGAGCGCCGCGGGGTGATCTCCGGCTACGAGGGCTCGAAGCCCCGCCAGGTGCTGATCGGCGAGGGGGACGTGCAGCGAGTCCTGGCAGCCTTGGAGGAGCGGGCCGTCAACTAGCCTTCAGCCGAGATGGCAGAGATCGGAGCCACCCTGCGCGAGGCGCGTATGCGCGCGCGGATCGACGTGTCGGAGATCGAGGCGCAGACGAAGATCCGCGCCAAGTACCTGCGGGCGCTGGAGAACGAAGAGTGGGACCTGCTGCCGGGCCCGACGTTCGTCAAGAGCTTCCTGCGCACCTACGCGCAGGCGCTGGGTCTCGACGGACGGGCGCTGGTGGAGGAGTACAAGCTGCACTACGAGCACCCCGGGGAGGGGTCGGAGCCCGTCCAGCAGCCGGCGGCGTCCTCCCAGCGGTGGACACGCAGCCGCGCCACCGGAGGGGGACCCCGCCGCCGCGGCGGTGCGAGATCGGGAGCCCCCCCGCCCCCGCCGCGCCAGGGCCCCTCGCGCGGCTACATCGCCGCGGTGGGTGCGGTGGCGGTGGTGATCGTGCTGCTGGTGTACGCGCTGCTCTCGGGCGGCTCCTCCCCCAGCTCGACGGCGAGCACTCCGACCGTCGCCGCCTCGCACGGAAGTACGCGCAGGAGTCACTCTCCACACAGGGGCACGGCAGCGGTGAGCCCAACCGCGGCGCTGGCGTCGCTGAAGGTGGAACCGACCGCGGAAGTGTACGTGTGCCTGGTCGGCGACGGTCGCAAGCGCATCCCGGGCCTGATCCTGACCCCGGCGACAGTCCTTCCGACCTATCACGCGCGGCGCTTTGAACTGACGCTCGGCAACGACGCGGTGACACTGGTGGTGAACGGCACGCCGCACACCGTGCCGGCGTCCGCGCAGGCGATCGGGTACACGATCACGCGGGCGGGACTGCGCCCGCTGCCGTCCGCCGAACAGCCGACGTGCAAGTGAGGCGCCTCCGACCGTTCGCCGGGCCGTTTGCGGCAACGCCCGGTTCCGCACTGCGAACGCCCCTCCCGACCCCCCTTGTGGGGGTCTTCATCAAGGAAAAAACGAGGTGAGTACGAGCGTGCGCGCGGGCATCGTGGTGACCGGCACGGAGGTGCTCACGGGTCGCGTCGCGGACCGCAACGGCCCGTGGCTCGCGGACCGTCTGGAGGAGCTCGGGGTGGACCTCGCGCACGTGGTGATCGTGGGCGACCGCCGCGCGGACCTGCTGGCGGCGCTGCGGTTCATGGCCGCGGAGGGGCTCGATGTGGTGCTGACCACTGGGGGCCTCGGTCCGACGGCGGACGACCTCACCGCGGAGGTCGTGGGTCAGTTTCAGGGTCGCGAGCCGGTGTGGGACGAGGCGCTCCACGCGCGCATCGAAGCGATCGTCGCGCCGCTGTCCCGACGGTGGCGCAACGTCGACCCCGACGCGCTGCGTGAGGGCACGCGCAAGCAGGCGACGGTCCCCGCCGGAGCGGTGGTGCTCGACCCAGTCGGCACCGCCCCGGGCCTCGTGGTGGCGCCCGCGGACGGTGCGCGCGGCCCGACGGTGGTCGTCCTCCCCGGCCCCCCGCGGGAGCTGCAGCCGATGTGGCGCCTGGCCGTCCAGGGCGACGCGTTGCGCTCCGTGCTCGCGGGCGCGACCGTCTACCGCCGGCGCACGCTGCGCCTGTTTGGGATACCCGAGTCGGAGATCGCCCAGACGCTGCGCGTGGCCTCCGCGGAGGGCGTCGAGTTGGATCGCCTGGAGATCACGACGTGCCTGAAACGGGGTGAGGTCGAGGTCGTGACCCGCTACGAGCCGCCCGCGCAGGACGCCTACGACGCGCTCGTCGCGGTCGTGCGCGCGCGCCACGCGGACACGCTGTTCTCCGAGGACGGGGCCACCGTGGACGAGCAGGTCGCCGCGCTGCTGTTGGCCGATCTCCGATCGGTCGATGGTGGGGGGGCCCGCACGATCGCCACCGCGGAGTCCTGCACCGGTGGCCTGCTTGCCGCGCGCCTGACCGAGCAGCCGGGCGCCTCCGCGTACGTGCGGGGCGGGGTCGTCGCGTACTCCAACGAGGTCAAGGTCGCCCTCGCGGGCGTCCCCGCGGAGCTACTCGAGCGCCACGGCGCGGTCTCCCCGGAGGTCGCGGCGGCGCTGGCCGAGGGCGCGCGCACGTGCCTCGGGGCCGACGTGGGCGTGGGCGTCACCGGGGTCGCGGGCCCCGGCGGCGGCACCCCCGAGAAGCCGGTGGGTCTCGTCTGCCTCGCCGTCGCTGGCCCCAGCGGGGCCTTTCTTACGCGTACGGTCACCCTCCCGGGCGGCCGAGAGGACGTGCGCGACCGCGCCACCACGGTCGCACTGCACCTGGTGCGCCGGGTGCTGGTCGAGTCGTCTTGCCTGCACCCAGACCGCCGGTAGCGGGCCCTTACACGGGTGGGCCTGCGGAACACCGACCCCACCCATGTATTCACAACATCAGATGCCTTTATTTGGACACTCGCAGCCCCCAGCCGTTTGCCAATAAGCCCGCAATGCTGCCTAACACATCACCGGTCTCTTTTTTGGTAACTGAGCAGGTTTGCTTTGGGTTATTTGGTTGTGAGTAAGTAGCCAGCACTAATAATTCACCTGCTACACCTGGTGTCGTCTTGTTTTCCAGCAGCGTACTCATACCTTCGCCGGTGCATTCATCTTTTGTTTTGAGGCCAGCGACCGTACATTCGAACTTCCAGCCGGGCTCTCCACTTCCACCGTTCTTCCTTGCGCCCCGTATCGTACCTTCGGTTTCATACAATTCTGCGTTCCATGGCAGGTCTACCGGTTCGGCCTCTTGTCGAGTGCTCCACAGTTTTCACCCTTTTCACATTTTATTTCTGTAATCGTCTCGATTTTGCCGGAATTTCCGGGGCCAATTCTTCCTGTGCCTTCGGCTGAACAAATGATCGTCACTGTCGTACCACTGGCGATTTCATCCTCGAACCTCAGCGTACCACGACCTCTGACTGGTAGTTCCGTATCGAGTTCGCTCCATTCCCAGTTGCCACCTGCTTCTGCTTTGGCGCATTGATTTGCGGAATATTTCGTAGCCGAACTTCCTGAGGTGGCTGGTGAGCACACTAGCCCGTGCGGGGTGGCCGAGGCGGTTGCTGCCATGACTACGCTCATCGCGAGCAGGGCCATGAGGCAGAGCCCCGCGATCTGTAGGTGTTTCATGTCGTGCTTCTCCTTGATCTTTCATGTTTAGGACTTGGGTAAGTCGCTGACTACTTCTTCTTGGCTTTCCTGCGGGCCCTGAGCGCGGCCTTCTTCCTTGGGCAGCCGGTGACCTTGATCGTGGTGGTCTGGTGGATCGCGGCGCCGTTCTGCGCGAGGAATTCGGTCGGCATCGTGAGCTTCTTGGCCTTGCAGAGGTTCGTGGGTGCCGCGAGGGCGGAGTAGGGACCCTCGGGGAGCGTCAGCTGGAAGCTGCCGACGGGGACGTCGGGGACGGTCTTGAACGTGGAGCTGGTGATGCCGCGCTTGTCGATGAAGGTCGTGCCGACGAGATCGACGGTAATGCCGTAGCCCTGCAGGACGATGACCAGGCTCGGGAACGCTTCGCCGCCGTGGGAGACGAAGTACGCCGGGCCTTCCAGCGGGACTGGGACGATCGGCGTGATCGCCTTGGCGTGCCCGACGACCGAGGTCGCTGGGCAGTCGGCGGGGTTCGCGTCGAACGTCGCCGCCGGGCACGCCTTCTGCAGCGTCTTCAGCCGCGAGGGGAGCTGCTTGGGCAGTTCGACTTTGACCCTCGCGATGTTCGCCTCGGTGCCCAACGGAGTGCGGGGGTAGGTCAGCTTCACGGAGAGGCTCGCGCCGCGCTCGCGGGAGGTGTGCCCGGCGGTGGAGACCTTGAAGGTCGGTTTGAACGCGAGGTTGGCGCAGCCTGCCGCCTGGAAGCGATCGCCGACGGCGACCGGCACGGCGTCGGCGGGGTTGGCGAAGTTCGCGCCTCCCCCGGTGATCGTCGCCGCGATCGACATCGTGTTGCAGCTCGTCGGGTTGAAGATGAAGTTCGGCCGGTTGATGTAAACGCGGATGTCGCGGACGTGGACGACGATCCCGCGGATGATGTGGGGGATCGGTTCCGAGCCGGCGGCGTCGATTTCAGCCTGGGCGGTGATCGGGTTGATCTGCAGCGCGAAGCGGATCACGACGGTGCCGAGGTCGAACGGGCCGACGGTCGCCGAGGTGATCGACACGATCGACAGCGGCGCGCCGTGATACGGACCTGCGAGATACACCCTGCCGGGAGCCTGCGCGAGGACGCCGCCGACGCCCGCGCCTACCACGGTGTGCCCGATTTCGCTCGCAGCGGGGCAGGACGGTTCGCTGTTCTCCTGGGTGCCCGTCACGCTCCGTGCCGCTTCGATGTCCGCTTCAGGGCAGAACGGGACGCCGGTCAGATTCCCCGACAGCCCGGGGGGGAGGACCGTCGAGAAGTGGGTGATCTCCTGTTCGCCGTCGTTGCGGATGATCCGTAGATAGAACGGAGAGTAGGAGCCCGCGGCGTTCGAGAGCGTGCCGGAGATCACCTGTGGGTTGAACGGGGGGACGCCGCCGGAGGGGCACGTGCCGCCGCCGACGCCCTGGGTGACTTCGAACGGAAGGCTGGAGCCGCTCAGGACATCCAGCGGCTCAGACCACGACGTGAACTCGCCCTGCGCGCTGTAACCGCCGCACGCAGGCGGAGTCACCAGCGGCGCGGCCTCACCGGGGCGGAAACTGAACGTCGCCTTGTCGAACGGCAGCTGCGGGAGGCCTTCGAAGGTCGTCACGAGCTGCCCCGTGACCGGGTTGGGCGTGACCCTCCCCGCGAGCTTGACGATCACCCCGCGCTCCGGGATCCGCGCGACCACGTAGATCGCGAGCAGCGAGCCGAACGGGTTCTCATACGGCTGAGCGAGAAAGAGCGAGCCGGTCGCTTCTTCCTTGAGCACCGGGGTGTGAATCGTGATCGTGCCCAGGCTGGAGTCGTTCGGGCACCCCGCGCCGGGCGCGGTTTCCAGGGCTTCGGCTTCATACTGCGCAGGGGTGCACGCGCCGAGCCCTTCGCCTGCGGACGGGTTGACCGTCATCCCTTCCGGCAACGTGACGGTCGCGCTCTTCAGGTTCGACGTCGCGAGCGCAACCGGGTTTTCATAGGTCTGCGGCACCGTCTGGGTGACGTCCAGCCCCGTCGGCGTTTCCGCCTGGGCGCTCGTGGCCTGCGCCGAGAGGCTGGGGTTGAATTCCGGCCGTTCACAACCGGTCATCGGGCCGAGGGCCGACGGGGGCGTCGACGGTTCGTCTTCATCCGGAATGCCGGGGTTCTGCCACGTATCGACTCTGATCGTCGAGGTCAACGGTTCCTGCGTGCACTCCGTCGGGTTCGACAGAAACGGCACCGCCGGGGTAGGCGGCGGGACCCCTTCGCCGACCGGGCGTCCTCCGGGTCCAAAGCAGGAGCCAAGCTGGCAGAGCGTGCCGCGCATCCGATCGTGGCTCGGGTCGGCAGGAACCCCCCACACGGTCAGCCTGACCGCGTCAATCTCGAAGTTCCCCGCGATCAGGTTCGGAGCAGTCGCCTGCAACCCGTAGCCACCGGGACCGCCCGGGGGGCGAACCGTGATCGCTATGTCGCTCGTTATCACGATCGTCTTGAAGCCGAGCCTCGCCACTTCGCCCCCCAACGGTTGCATGTTGAAGACCGGAGAGACGAACTGTCCACGCTCAAAGCTTCCTTCGTTCGGGCTGCTGATGGTCGTGGTGATCGTGCCGACCTGCGAGCTCAGCGGGCACGTCCCCGGAGAACCGGTGCCGCCTTCGTTGAGCTGGCGCTGGCTGCAGGTCGGGGTCGCAACCGGGTCGCCTGCGAATCCGACGGGCAGGTTGACGACCGTATCCTTCAGGTTGCCCTCGGTGCTGCCGCCATCGTCGATCGAACCATCCGTGTCGAAGGCGAAGCTCGCCGTCAGATCGGCGTGCGCCCCGGCCTGCGCGCTGGACAGGGTTGACGAAAAGGAGCCCGGAGCGATCCCGAAACCCGGAGACGGGGTTTCTGAGATCATAGTCGGGGTGCTCGCCGAAGCTTCGCCAGCACCACCACCGGAGACCGCCACCACATTCGGGGCCAAAGGCCCCGGTTCTGTCGCCTTGACTTCGACAGGGATTTTGAGCGTGAACATATCCCCAGCGGCCACGACACCTTCATGCGTGCACGTCAAATTTTTACAGCTCAATTCTGCTTCAGACAGCAGATCCTTACTCGAGATGCCCGCCGGGGCGAGCGCTAGACCCACGGGCAGCATATCGGCGATCGTGACCAGTTCGTCGCTGCTGGGGGCATCGCCCGTGTTCGTAACCGTCACCTCATAGTAGTCTTCGCCGCTGCGCGCGCCCAGAGCGAAGTTCGTCGGGGTGGCGACCGCGCTCACCGTCCACGCCGGGTTATCCGCGAAAGCCGATGCCCGGGCTGGAGCAAAACCCGCAAACACAAGCGCGCAGCAGACCGCGGCGACACCGGCGATACCGACATGGTCATATCGACGCGCGCTCACCTGGAACCTCCACGGTCGCGCTCGCCGGCTCCTCGATCGGCCTTCCGCCCCTTCCTTGCTCTGCGCCGCTTCACGCACCTGCCCTTCCTGCGCACCGTGCCCTTCCCACATCCCTTCTTCACCCTGGCCTTGACCGTGGTCAGGACCGCCACGGGATTCCCGGGACCGGAGAACGACAGCGAGGCCGGGGTCGGGTCATTCAAAGCCGGTGGCACGCTCTGGCAGGTATCGCCCAGGCACGCCGCGGATTCCGTCGGGGCCGGGAAACCGCCGCCGACGCGGGCGTCGTAGATGTCGTTCGCGGTGTCGGTGTCCTGCGGTACGAGCTGGGCTTCGGTCATGAAGAACACATTGTTGCCTTCCACGCTCGCGCCGATCAGATAAGAGCTGTTCTGGGTGTTGCCCTGAGAGATCAGATACGTGCAACCGAGGCTCTGCGTGCATCCGCCGGCGCCATCGGCCTCCCACTCATACACGTTTATCAGGGGTTCGCCTTCCGGTGTCTCGCCTTCGTTCACCACCTGGGGTAGGAGCGCCGCGCTGCTGTCAAAGAATACCTCGCTGCCGTCGGCCGACATCGGTATGAATTCAGGAGTCAGAGCAAGGGTCCCAGTGGTGTTGATCGAGTCCTTAGCCTCACCCGTGTACGCTTCACCGGTGGGGGGCGGGGCACCGGGGCCGCAGGAGACGCACATCACGCTGCCGTCCACGTGGTCATAGCGATAGATCTCGTTGCGTCCCACACCGCGCGGTTCGCCAGCAACCCCCCTGCTCGCGAACATGAAGAATTCACCGTCAGGCGTGGAATACGGACCTTCGTCAGACTCGGGAAAGATCGCTGACGCGATCTGCTGGGGCGGGCCCGCCCCAGCTTCATAACGGTAAATCGTTGTGGATTCATTCCAGTAGAAGTAGACGACCGAACCATCTTCTGAGGGGAATACCGTTGGCACTGCTTCCTCATATGGTTCAGCTCCATTTTCGCTCTGGAAGATGAGCTTCAATCCCTGTTCTTCCGGGACCCCAGTGTCATATTCATACAGGTGATGGTAGCCCCTGACAGCATCGGGCGTCAGCGCCCTTTCCGTGAGGAAGAATACCTTCGATCCATCCGCGGTGGCGGCCTGGTAGAACACCGGAAATTCGGTTTCTTCTTCTTCTGAGAGCTTGACGCCAGGAGCCGGCTTCGCCATTTCGACCGTCCTGCTCTGTTCGTGACCACCGACCATTTCGGTGACACTCATGTAAAGACGTATCGGGTTCGGCCCCCGTTCGTAGTTAGTGATGGGGCAGCCTTCGCCCTTCCCCTCTGGGTCGGGGCTCGTAAAAAAGATCCTCGACCCATCCGCCGACACGGCATTGTGCGCGAGATCGTCATGAAAGGCGTGGGCCTGACTGTATGCTTCCCCGTCGCCGAGCGCTGCGCCGCATTTACTTAGCAGGTTGCCTTCGGTGTTGACATTGATGAGTTTGCAGTCCGACGTAACCGAGCCGCATGCGCCGCCGCCAGGCCACTCATAGAGGTCATACGCCTCTTCGTCGGTACCGGTGGGTCCAATGGGCAGCAGGGCATGGTCAACCGAGGCAAAGACAACGTGGCTGAAATCGTCGGAGGCGCCCACGATTCTGTCCCTTTTCGCGTCGGGGTGTTCATCTTCAACCGGCGTTTCCGCGAGGGTCGTGAACGGACCACCCGGAACACCAACCTGAAATGTACGGTCAGGTGAGAATGGGGACTCCGTAGCCGACTGGACAGCGAGCTGGGTAAGGTCTGGATTGACAACCTGGATGCCTTCGTAGACAGCCGAGCCGGAGTCTGTGGGCCTCACCGACGTGGTCTTCCATTCGGAGGCTGTACGCGAGAACACGGAGAAGCTGCCATTCTCCTGGGGTGATGGTCCGAAGGTGGCGAGAGTTTCGAGGCCAAGCCTTTCGCCGTCGACAGCTGCATAGGCTGTCATCCCGCCATGTTCCATGTCCTGGCTGGCGTCGCCCTTATCGGCCGGGGTCACCTGCTCGTAGGCGCGGCAGTCGGGCAGGGTCGCCGATGGGCCGGTGCGAACCGCTGCGTTTATGCACGCGTCGGCAAAAGCCGGCACGGTTCCCACCGTCCCCAATTCACACAGATTCATTGTATACGCAAGTACCAACCCAATCACGACCGCAAATCGCGCGAAGCCCACTTGACGCATCCCCCGGGCGATGGCGGAATAGACACCGCCAACCTGAACTCGATCGACCTCGCCTCTCCCTCTCCGCATCTGATTCCTCCATTCCGTTGCCCTCCTTCATTGATTCCGTTGCCCTCCTTCATTGCCAATAACGATGTCTGGGTAGGACCGGCACGACACCGGCCCCCACCCAAACATTGCAGTAATTAGATGCCTTATTTAGATACCGCCAGTGCCTGGCCGCTTGTGAGTAAGAGGGCGATAGTGCCTAATACATCACCGGTTAGGGCTTTGGTCAGCGAGCATTCTGCCTTTGGATTGTTCGGTTTTGAGAAGGTAATTAACACTAATAATGACGGGGTCGCCTTGTTTTCCAGCACAGCATTCCCGCCTTCGCTGGTGCATTCATCCTTTTTCTTGATGCCAGCGACCGTACATTCAACTTCCCAGCCGGGCTTTCCTGCGCCGCTGCTCTTGATCGCTAAACGTATCGCGCCTTCGGTTTCATACAATTCCGTGTTCCACGGCAGGTGTACCGGTTCAGCATTTTTGTCGAGCGTTCCACAGTTTTCACCTTTTGCACAGGTTATTCCCGTAATTGTTTCTACCTTTCCGGTTTTGGGGCCGGTAATTCTTCCTGTATCATTACCCGAACACGTGACTGCCACTGTTGTGCCACTGGAGATTTCATCCTCCAATGTCAGCGTACCATGGGTTACGACCGGTAGTTCCGTATTTTTGAGTTCACTCCATTCCCATCCGCCACTTGGAGCGGCGGTTGTACATTGGCTGCTGTTCCACTTCGTCGTAGTAGTACCTGTATTTTCTTTTAAGCACACTAACCAGTGCGGAGCCGCCGAAGCGGTCCCTGCCGCAACCATGCTCACCACGAGCATGGTCATGGCCACGAGGCAGAACCCCGTGATCTTGATCGACTTCATGATCTACATCTCCTAGTATCTTGACCTCTATTCGAGGTTTAGGGTTGGCCAGCCCCAGGTCGCTCGCCTTCAAGGCGAGAATCTCCGGCGCCGGATTCTGATGTGCTGTCTTCGTAGGTCGCATAGCTTTGGTCTTGGTCTTCAGCCCCTCCTCGAAGCACACCGACTCGTATTACGATCGTTGGCTCGATTCCAGACTGCAGGACGCAGTCTACCGCCAGCCCGCTGTGGTGTCAAGGACACAATGACCGCTATATCAAGGACAGGCTGGCCGGGTGATCTCGCGCTCTTCCGCCACGCCTTGGAATGGCGCGCTCCTTCACAATCCAGCGATGACCCGAGGCGCCGAGGCTAGGCTGTTCGTAGCGGTCAACCTGCCGGCCACGGTGCGCACTGAGCTCGCGCGCTGGGCCCGCGCTGCCGCCTCGAGCGTGCGAGCCACCTCTCAGCCCGCTTCAGGTACGGACGCCGCACCGCCACCTGGCACCCGTGCGGTCCGCCCTGCCGCCGCGCGCAGGCCCGCCGCCGGCAGGCTGCGGCTGCTGGAGCCCGACGCGCTCCACGTGACGCTCTGCTTCCTCGGTTCCCGTCCCGTGGGGGAGATCGAGGTCCTCGGCGAGGCCCTGGCCGCGGCGTGCACCGAGGCCCCCCCGGTGGGGGAACTCGCGGTGGGCGCCCCGCTCTGGCTGCCTCCACGCCGGCCCCGTGCGCTGGCTGTCGAGCTACACGACGACAGCACTCAGGCGCTTGGGGCTCTGCACGATGTCGTGGCCGAGTCGCTCGCCGGTGTTTCCGACCTTGACCTCGCCCCGCGAGCCGGGGGCGCAGGCGGGCGGAGCACCTCGCGTCGCGGCGAGCGCTTTCGCCCGCACGTGACCGTCGCCCGCATGCGCGCCGGAGACGCTCCCCGCTTGCGCGGCCTCCCGGCCACGCCCCCGCTGTCGTTCTCTCCGCAGTCCGTGACGCTCTTCCGATCGTGGCTCACACCGACTGAGGCCGTCTACGAGGGGCTCATAACACACTCCCTCGCGACCTCGTAGGGAGATGTGGCCCCGCCCTCCCTGCCCACGGAGAGCCGTCCCTCAACTAGCCCCCCGATACGAACAACTGTTCTGTCCGGAGCGGTCCCTACGGTATGCCGACCAAACTCGATTCGGAGGAGTCCAAGATGCCCGCAACCACCGACCAGGAGAAGGCCGCCAAGGCCCGCGACGCCGCGCTGAAGGGCGCGCTCACCCAGATCGAGCGCGAGTTCGGCAAGGGCACCGTCATGCGCATGGGCGACGAGGGCGCGCAGGTGCGCGTCGCCGCGGTGTCCACGGGCGCGCTCTCGCTCGACCTCGCGCTGGGGATCGGGGGGGTCCCGCGCGGGCGCATCGTTGAGGTCTTCGGCCCCGAGTCCTCGGGGAAGACCACGCTCATCTACCACGTCATCGCCGAGGCTCAGAAGCTGGGGGGGGTGTGCGCGTTCATCGACGCCGAGCACGCGATGGACCCGCTGTACGCAAAGGAGATCGGATGCGACATCGACGAGTTGCTCGTCTCCCAGCCCGACTACGGCGAGCAGGCCCTGGAGGTCGCCGACATGCTCGTGCGCTCAGGTGCCGTCGACGTCGTGGCGATCGACTCGGTCGCCGCGCTCACCCCGCGCGTGGAGCTGGAGGGCCAGATGGGCGACCAGACGGTCGGCTCGCAGGCGCGCATGATGTCCCAGGCGATGCGCAAGCTCGCGGGCAACCTCAACCGCACGCAGACGCTCTGCATTCTCACCAACCAGATCCGCGAAAAGGTCGGGGTCATGTTCGGCTCGCCGGAGACCCAGCCGGGCGGGCGGGCGCTGAAGTTCTACGCCTCCCAGCGTCTGGACATCCGGCGCATCGAGACGCTCAAGGACGGCACCGAGGCGGTCGGCAACCGCGTGCGCGTGAAGGTCGTCAAGAACAAGCTCGCCGCCCCCTTCCGCCAGGCCGAGTTCGACATCGAGTTCGGCCGCGGCATCTCGACCGCCGGCTGCCTGATCGACCTCGGCCTCGAGGACAACCTCGTCACCAAGTCCGGCTCGTTCTTCTCCTACGGCTCCGAGCGCCTCGGCCAGGGCCGCGGCGCCGCGAAGGCCTATCTCAACGAGCACCCCGCGATGGCGAAGGAGCTGCGCGAGAAGATCTTCACCGCGCGCGGCCTCTCGCCCGACGGCCTCGCCGTGCCGCTGGAGGCGGTCACCGCCGACGGCTCGACGCCGCCGGAGGTCGCTGACTCTGCCGCTGCGGATACAGAGCCCCTCGTCACCAAGCGGAGACCGCTGGACCGCGAGCCCGTAGCTGCCTGATCTCGCACTGCACTCGATGGCGGCCGCTGGAGTGGATCGGCGGTCGCTCGGCGGCTATCTTGAGGTGGTCATGCGCTACCACGTGACCACCTTCGGCTGCCAGATGAACGAGCACGACTCCGAGCGGATGAAGGGGATGCTCGAGTCGCTCGGCTACAGCGAGGCGCCCGAGCGCGCCGAGGCCGACCTGATCCTCTTCAACACGTGCTCGATCCGCGAGTCCGCCGACAGCCGCTTCCTCGCACACCTCGGGGAAGCCAAGCGTCTGAAGCGCGAACGGCCCGGGCGGATCGTGGGCGTGGGGGGGTGCTGGGCGCAGTCGGTCAAGGAGGAGGTCTTCGAGCGCTTCCCGTTCGTCGACGTCGCGTTCGGCCCCGGGCAGGTGCACCGCCTCGCGGAGTTCCTCACCTCCGACTCGCTCACCGCCCAGGGGTACTTCGAGTTCGAGGGCTTCACCGGCCGCCTGCCCGCCCACCGCGAGCGCCCCTTCCAGGGGTGGGTGCAGATCAGCGTCGGCTGCAACTGCCGCTGTTCCTACTGCATCGTGCCCTCCACTCGCGGGCGCGAGGTCAGCCGGCCCTTCGAGGAGCTCGTGGAGGAGGTGCGCGGGATGGCGGCCGACGGGGTGCGCGAGGTCACACTGCTCGGCCAGAACGTCAACTCATACGGGCGCGACCTGCGTCCGGGTCGCCGCAGCTTCGCCGAGCTGCTCCACGCGCTCGACGCGGTCGACGGCATCGAACGCATCCGCTACACGAGTCCACACCCCAAGGACATGCGCGAGGACGTGATCCGCGCCCACGCCACGCTGCCGTCGCTCTGCGAGCACATCCACCTGCCGCTGCAGTCCGGCTCCTCGCGCATCCTCAAGGCGATGCGCCGCACCTACGACCGTGAGCGCTACCTCGACCGCGTCGCACTGATCCGCGAGCACGTCCCCGACGTGGCGCTCACGACCGACATCATCGTCGGCTTCCCCGGGGAGTCCGAGGAGGACTTCGAGCAGACGCTCTCGCTCGTCGAGCAGGTCCGCTACGACGGCGCTTTCACGTTCCTGTTCTCGCCCCGTCGCGGCACCGAGGCGGCAGAGCTCACCGACGGCCTCGTCCCGCACCCGGTGAAGGTGGAGCGCATGGAGCGCCTCGTGGAGGCCGTCCAGCGCCACGCCCGCGAGCGCGCCCAGCGCTACGTCGGGCGCACCGTGGAGGTGCTCGTGGAGGGCCCCTCCCGCACCGACCCGGAGCGGCTGCGCGGGCGCACCCGCCACAACAAGGTCGTCAACTTCACAGGCCTCGCCGCCCCCGGTGAGCTCACCCACGTGCGGATCGACTCCGCCACCAGCCAGACGCTCGCCGGCGAGGAGCAGTTGCTGGTCCGGGCGCTCTGAACGCTACTTCTTGGACGCTTCCGCGAACGCTTTGGCGATGACCGAGTGGCACTTCGTCACGGCCGCGTGGAACTGGGGAGTGTGCGACGCCGGTCCTTCGATTTTCAGGAAGCCTTCCGCGCTCGGTTCGGCCACCTGGGCGCCGTTGCTGCGCAGGCATTTCGCCACCGTCGCCGCCAGCTGACGGCGATGAGCCCTGCTGGCTTCAGCGGTCGTGGTCGTCGGCGTCGTGGTCGTCGGGGTCGTGGGAGTCGCTTCTGCGGTCGTGTTGGCGCCGAGCACGGCGTGCAGGCACTTTGTCCTGGCCGCCTTGAACTGCGGAGTGTTCGCGTTGACCTTGTTCTTGCCTCCCAGTTCCTTGAGCGGGGGCAGCTTGATCCCGTTGTGGCGCAGGCATTCGAACACCGCGACGAACTGCGCGCGGGTGGTGATGGTTGGTTCGGAGGTCGTGCTCGTGGGTGTGGTGGGAGTGCTGCTAGTGGGGGTCGTCGCTTCCGCCGTCGTTTTGGCGGCCGTCGGGGTAGACGCGCTGGACGACGACCCACCGGAGGAGCTCCCGCACGCCGCCAAACCAAGGCAGGCGAGCGCGGCGAGCACCAGCGCGATCGTCGTCGGTCTGCGGTTCCTGCTGCTCTTGCGGGGCATGGGCGCTCCTTCGTGGCTCGTCGGGTTGCGCACCGATTATCCGCGCCGAAACCACACCTCCTGGCGATCCTCGGCTCCCGCCGCGAGGGCTCGCGGGTTCTAAGTCGCGTGCGCCCGGCCGGAATTCCCCACCACCGCTGGACCGCGGACCGTTGGAGCGCTGCGAGCGTGCCACCGGCGCGTTCGACTGCAATGCGCCGGCGGTGTTTCCGATCCCCTGGAACACGGCGGGCCGTCCCGACCGAGCGACGGCCCGCCGTCTCTGCACTCGAGGCCCACGCCAGGCGTGAACCTCGCCTTGGACTACTGGTTGGTGGGAGCAGGCCCCGGGGGTCCGCCAGAGAAGCTGCCGGAGCTCGTGCCCGATTCGGATTCCGAGTTCGAACCCGAGCTCGACCCCGAACCCATGTGCGGGCAGTGGTGGCCCGACGGCGTCGTCGTGTTCGGCGCCGGGGTCGTTTTCGACGGGGTGGACGGAGTGGTCGTCGTGCTCGGCGTCGACTGGGTCTGGGTGGTGCCCGTCGCCGTGCTCGATCCACTCGGAGCCGCGGCCGCACCGGCGATGCCGGCCACCGCGCCTCCCGTTGCCAGCGCGCCCACCACGAGCACTGCCCTGATGGTGCTTGCTTTGCTCATGCGAACCTCCTGTGGTCGTGAGGGCTCTTCCTTTACGCCAGCCAGTCTGCGCGCTGCCGCTAAGCGGACCGCAACGGGCCGCTAAACCCCCCCGAAGGAGTGTGTAGGAGTGCTCTTACGGGCCTTGGCCCTTAGGGCCTATCCCTCTTGGCTCGCACGCCTGGATACGGCCGATGGCCTTCGCAAGGCTTTGTCCTCGGGCTCGACGTGGGCCCACCACGCCTTCGCCCTTGCGTCCGCGCCTCGCTCGACCCTCGACCGCCCCAGCCGCACGCCCCAATCGGGATAGGCCCTCAGCGCTTGTCGCGCTGGCCCGCCACGAAGGAGTCGGCGAGCTTGTCGGCGCCCGTCAAGCGGGTGACGCTCGCCGCGAGGCCGGGGGCGACACTCGCGATGATGGCGCCCGCCCGCAGCGGAAGGGGGGCGACGTCCACCTCGGCGCGGTTGCGCTCGATCGCCTCCGCCGACGCGCGCGCCACGTCCCGCGGGCTGCGCGTGCCCACGCCCGGCGGGAGCTTCGCGCCGGAGTCGGCGAACATGCCCGCCTCGCGGATGAAGCCCGGGTACACCAGCGAGACGCCCACGTGCTGCGCGCGCAGGTCCGTACGCAGCGCCAGCGCGAAGCCGCGCAGACCGAACTTCGTAGCGCAGTACATCGCCGATCGCGCAGACGCCGCCCTCCCCGACAGCGAGGAGACGAACAGCAGATGCCCTACGCCGCGGGCCGCCATCGCCGGCGCCAGCGCGCGCGCCAGCACGATCGGGGCGCGCAGGTTCACGTCGAGCACCCGGTCGAGCTCCTCGATGGAGTAGTCCTCCAGCAGCCCTGACCCGGGTAGGCCGGCGTTCGCCACGAGGATGTCCACCGCGCCCGCCTCTCCCAGTAGGCGATCGACCTGCGCGCGGTCGGCCAGGTCCGCTGCCAGCACCTGGGCGTCGAGCTCCGCCGCCAACTCCTCGAGCACCTGTACGCGCCGGCCGGTGAGGATCAGACGCGCGCCGCGCCCGTGCAGCTCGCGCGCGATAGCGTGGCCGATGCCGCCCGTGGCACCGGTGAGCAGCACGGTTGACCCCGGGATCTTCACCAGGTGCAAGGCTACGTCAGTGGAGGTGTTCGCGCTTTTCGGCCCCACCGGCGTCGGCAAGACCGCGGTGGCGGTCGCGCTCGCCGTGCGGCTGCGGGCAGCCGGGGAGGACCCGGTGGCCGTGTCCGCCGACGCCCTGCAGGTGTACGACGGCTTGGAGACGCTCACGGGGGTCGCCTCCGTCGCGGAGCGCGCGCAGCTGGAGCACCGCCTCGTCGCGTTCCTGCCGCTCGATGTGAGCTTCAGCGCCGGCCAGTACGCCGAGCTCGCGCACGCCGAGATCGATGGGTTGCTCGCCGCGGGGCGCCGGCCGATCGTCGTCGGCGGCACGGGGTTGTACCTGCGCGCCGCGCTCACCGAGCTGCGCCTGCGCCCCCCGCCCCCCGAGGGCGTGCGCGAGCGGCTGACCGTCGAGCTCGAACGCCACGGGCCGGGCGCGCTACACGCCCGCCTCGCCCAGCGCGCCCCGTGGGCAGCCGAGGGCATCGACCCGGCGGACCGCCAGCGGATCGTCCGCGCGCTGGAGTCGCTCGAGGCCGGTGAGCTCGAGCCACCCGAGGGCCCCTCCCAGCTGTGGACCGCCGAGGTGCGCCGCCCGACGCTGCTCGTGGGGCTGACGATGGAGCGCGAGGCGCTCTACGAGCGGATCGACGCGCGCGTGCGGGGGATGCGCGACGCGGGGGTCCGCGAGGAGGTGCTGCGCGCGCACGCCGCCGGGGCCTCCGCCGGCGCGCGTCAGGCGCTCGGCTTCGAGGAGCTGCTCGCCGGCGACGTCGAGGCGTGGCAGCGCCGCACCCGCAACTACGCGCGTCGCCAGCTCACGTGGATGCGCAAGCTCGCGGGCGTGCACGTGATCGACGTGACCGACCGCACGCCGGAGGAGGTCGCCGTGGAGATCGTAAACTCCGGCGGCGCATGAGCACCGACGAGGACACCCACCCGCTGCGGTTCGAGAAGTGGCAGACGCTGAGCGGGAGGGGGGCAGGCCCCCCTCCCGACCACCCCCCGTTTCTGTTTGAGAAGTGGCAGGCGCTCGGCAACGACTACCTGATCGTGGAGCGCGAGCAACTGCCGCTCGAGCTCACCCCACCGCGTGTGCGCAAGCTGTGCGCCCCGCACTTCGGCGTGGGGGCAGACGGGGTGTTGCTGCTCAGCCACTGCGAGGACCCGCGGCACGTCGCGCGCCTTGAGATCTACAACCCCGACGGGTCGGAGGCCGAGCTCTCCGGCAACGGCGCGCGCGAGGCCGTGCTGTACCTACGCCGCCACGGGTGGACCGAGGAGGACGTGTTCTCGATCGAGACGGCCGCGGGACCGATCGCCCCGACGATCCTCAGCCCCCACAGCTGCCGCATCGACATGGGTGTCGCCACGCTGACGTCGCCGAGTTTCCCGAGTGGCCCGCCCGACGGCCGCGGCGAATTGAGCGCAGGTGGGCGCCGGTGGCGCTTCCAGCACGTCTCGATCGGCAACCCGCAGTGCGCGATCCACGTCGAGGACCTCGGCGCGCTGCTGGCGCTGGACTTGCCTGCGGTGGGCCCCGCGATCGAAGGCCACGAGCTGTTCCCCCACCGCACCAACGTCTCGTGGTACACCGAGACCGAACCGTGCCGGCTGCGCGCGCGGATCTTCGAGCGCGGGGTGGGGGAGACGCTCGCCTCGGGGACCGGCGCCACAGGCGCCGCGGTAGCCCACATCCTGGCCCAGCGCCGCGCGCCGCGCGCCGACGCGAACGACGCCAACCACCCTCCGGGCGCCAGCCCCGCGCAACCTGCCGGCACGGTAACCGTCGCCCTCGACGGCGGCGAGTTGCACGTGGAGGTGGGGGAGGATCTGCGCGTGCACCTGACCGGCTGGGCGCGACCCGTGTTCGACGGCCAGCTGAGCGAGGACTTCCTCAGGGAGCTGCACGAGACCGAGTGAAGCGCCCAGGCCGTATCCCCCCGCGAGACCACCTCAAGGAGACCGATGACACCGAGACCAAGTAAGCGCCTGGACCGCATCAGCCAGCTGGGGAAGGGCGGGCCCTCCCTCCCACAAAAAGCGTTTGACAACGGACGGAGATCATGAAGCCAAGTAAGCGCCTGGATCGCATACCGCCGTACCTCTTCGCCGAACTGGAGCGCAAGATCTCCGCGAAGAAGGCCGAAGGGGTCGATGTGATCAGCCTCGGCATCGGCGATCCCGACCGGCCGACGCCGGCGCTGGTGGTGGAGGCGATGCGCGAGGCCGTGACCGAGCCCGAGACCCATCAGTACCCGTCCAACCGCGGCCGTAAGGACTTCCGCGAGGCCGTCAGCGACTACTACGCGCGCCGCTTCGACGTGCGGGTGGACCCCGAGAGCGAGGTCATCCCCGCGATCGGCGCCAAGGAGGCGATCTTCAACCTCAACCTCGCGTTCCTCGACCCCGGCGACGCGGCGCTCGCGGCGGACCCCGGGTACCCCGTGTACACCGGCGGGCCGCTGCTCGCCGGCGCCGACGCCGTCCCGCTGCCGCTCGTGCCCGAGCTGGGCTTCGTGCCCGATCTCGACGCGGTGGCCCCGGCGGACAGCGCGCGCGCGAAGGTGGTGTACCTCAACTACCCCAACAACCCGACCGGCGCGCTCGCCCCCGAGGGCTTCTTCGAGCGGGTCGTGGCGTTCGCGCGTGAGCACGAGGTGCTCGTCGTGCACGACAACTCCTACTCGGAGATCGCCTTCGAAGGCCACCGCCCGCCCTCGTTCCTGGCGACCCCCGGTGCGAAGGAGGTGGGGATCGAGGTGTACTCGCTCTCCAAGGGCTACAACATGACCGGCTGGCGCTGCGCGGCGGTGGTCGGAAACGCGCAGGCGATCGAGACGTACTGGCGGCTGAAGACGAACATCGACTCCGGGCTGTTCGAGGCGGTGCAGCTCGCGGGCGTGGCGGCGCTCTCCCCGGACGCCGACGTCGAGGTCGCCTCGATGAACGAGCTGTACCGAATGCGCCGCGACCTCGTGTGCGAGGCGCTCGCGAAGGCCGGCGTGCACGTGACCCCGCCGAAGGGCACGATCTACGTGTGGGCGCCCGTCCCCGCGGGCTTCGAGAGCTCCGTCGCGTACTGCGAGCACGTGCTCGAGCGCACCGCCGTGGTGATCTCCCCCGGCAGCGCGTACGGCCCCAGCGGCGAGGGGTGGTTTCGCATCTCCTTGACCACCCCGGACGACCGCCTGGCGGAGGCCGTCGAGCGGTTGGCCTCGATGACCTGAGCTGATTTGGGGGGATCGTCCGCGCGGGTGGGTGCGTTCACCGCGGGCGTGTGCGCAGGGGCCTCCGTGCCCCGCGTCTGCGCGCCGGGCGTCCACCTGGCGGGCCCGCGCGCCACCTACACTGGGGTGAATGATGCAAGCGACGCCTCGCGCCCGTCAGCGCGCCCTCTGTATCGCCGCGCTCCCCGACGGCGACGACAGCAGCGTGCGGGAGCTCAAGGAGCTGCTGCTCACCGCGGGGGTGGCGAGCGTGGGGGAAGTGGTGCAGCGCCGCGAGCAGCCTCATCCCAACACGTACCTCGGGCCGGGCAAGGTCGCGGAGGCCAAGCGCGCCGCGCAGGAGTGCGACGCCAACGTGGTCGCCTGCGACGACGAACTAAGCCCGCGCCAGGAGCGCAACCTCGAGCAGGAGATGGGCCTGCCGGTGGTCGATCGCACCACCGTGATACTCGACATCTTCGCCGCGCACGCGGCCAGCGCGGAGGGCAAGCTCCAGGTGGAGCTCGCGCAGCTGGAGTACAACCTCGCGCGGATGCGCGGATTGTGGAGCCACCTCGAGCGCCTCGGCGGCGGGATCGGCACCCGCGGACCGGGCGAGAGCCAGATCGAGACCGACCGCCGCCTCGCGCGCGACCGGATCGCGGCGCTGCGCCGGCGCCTGGAGCACGTGCGCAGCTCGCGCGCAACGGGGCGCGCTGAGCGCGAGCGCGCGGCGCTGCCGACGATCGCGCTCGCCGGCTACACCAACGCGGGCAAGTCGACGCTGCTCAACGCGCTGACCGCAGCGCACGGCCGCCGCGCGGGCGCCGACGCGGGCCCTGAGGTGGAGGTGCGCGACCGCCTATTTCACACACTCGACCCGACGACCCGCACGATCCGCCTCGGCGGGCGCCCGCACCTGCTGACCGACACGGTGGGCTTCATCCGCAAGCTGCCCCATCAGCTTGTGGACGCATTCGGGGCGACGCTCGAGGAGACGATCCGCGCGGACCTGCTGCTGCACGCGCTCGACGCCTCCGCGCCGGAGGAGGAGGGGGAGGCGATGCGCCGCGCGGTCGAGGAGGTGCTGGAGGAGATCGGCGCAGACTCCAACCCCCGGGTGCTGGTCCTCAACAAGGTGGACCTGCTCGACGAGCCCGCGCGCCAAGAGCTGCGGTTGCGCCACCCCGACGCGGTGCTCGTCAGCGGGGCGAGAGGAGAGGGCCTGGAGGACCTGGTTGCACGAATCGAGCGCGAGCTGCGCCACACGCTGTGTCCGGTGGAGCTGCTGGTCCCGTACGCCAACGGGTCGAGCCTCGCCGAGTTGCACGAGCTGGCAGGCGACCTCGCCCGCCTCGACACCCCCGAGGGCGTCCGCGTCAGAGCACTTGTACCCGCCCGTACGGCGGCGCGCTTCGCGCGGTTCGCGGTGGCTTGAAGATCTCGACCCGCCGGAGCGGGTCGGGTGCGGGTGTAGGAGGAGCTACCTCCAAACGACTGACAACCACGATCAGCGTGGCTCAGACCCCGGCAGCCTGGCGCGCGCCACGGTGGGCCTCCTCCTCGAGTGCGTCGTCGAGTGGCGCGAGCTCCGCGGAATCGACCCCCAACGCGGTCGCGATCAACCAGTCGGCAAACCAGACGTTCTTAGGGAGTAGCGGTCCGTGCAGGTAGGTGCCAATCACGTTGCCAAAACGCGCGCCCTCGAAGCCGCTGCGCCCGTCGTTGCCGTAACCCTTCAAAACACGCCCTAGCGGATCCTGGCCCACGCCGAGGTATGTGCGCCCGCCGTGATTCTCGAAACCAGCAAGGACGCGGTCGTCGCCGCTGTCGAGCGAGACCTCGATCCCGACGTTGCCGATCAGGCGTGAGTCGTCATCGCGCACTGTGCGAACGTCCAGCAGCCCAACACCCGGCAGCTCCTCGCCGGGGCCGAGCTCGTAGGAGCGCCCCAGAAGCTGGTAGCCACCGCACACACCCAGAACGACAGCGCCGCGCGCCGCGGCGGCGTGCAGCGCATCGCGCTTGGTAACGAGCAGGTCCTCGGCGCAGAGCCGCTGGTCGCGGTCCTGCCCGCCGCCCAGATAAAAGAGGTCGTGGGTACTTCCGTCCAGCGGCTCCCCTAGACCGGCCGAGGTGAGCTCGAAGCCGAGCCCGCGCCAGGCGCAGCGGCGCTCCAGCACGAGCAGGTTGCCGCGATCGGCGTAGATGTTCATCAGGTCGGGGTAAAGCGCGCAGGCCCGAAGGGTGCTCATGAGAGCGCGCTCCGGGTGTGGCCGTCGGCGCTCAGAAGCTCGCGCAGCGAGAGCATCGCGGTGTAGGTGGGAAGCGCATATAGAGACGCACCATCGGGCGGCTCATCGGCCTGCGCGTCAGCCAAGGCAGCGGCGAGGTCGGGAAGTACGTGGATGCGCTCGGGCTCCACGCCTGCGTACTTCAGGCGCACCGCGAGCTCGGCGGCGCGGGTGCCGCTACAGGTGGCACGCCGAACGCGCCCCGCGAGCAGCTCGAAGTCGGCGTCCCAGATCCAGGAGACGTCGTGCCCGTCGGCGGTGTTGTCGTTGAGAACCCCGAGCAGGTCGTGCTCGCCCGGCTCCAGCGCGAGCGTGCGCAGCACCTCGTTGGCCCCGGCGGGGTTCTTGACGAGCAGGATGCGCATAGTGCGGGGGTGGGCGGGCTCCCCGAGCAGCACGATCTCCGCGCGGCCGAAGGCCGCCCGCGTGCTCTGCAGGCCGGAGACGGTGCCCTCCAGCGAAACGTCGAGCGTATGGGCGAGCGCCGCGGCGGCGAGCGCGTTGTAGATGTTGTAGAGGCCGGGAAGAGGCA
Organism: uncultured Solirubrobacterales bacterium; assembly: GCA_963725535.1. Lineage (GTDB taxonomy): Bacteria > Actinomycetota > Thermoleophilia > Solirubrobacterales > Solirubrobacteraceae > Palsa-744. The sequence continues at coordinate 130,747 of CAVRYX010000001.1, read as the reverse complement.
GTGCGACATCGGCCTCGCCGCCGGGGGTGTGCAGTGTGAAGCGCGCGGCACGAACCCCGTCCAGCCGCACAGCTGTCGCGAAGACCTCCGGCGTCGGACGGGTCTGACAGCAAGCGGGGCAGTGGTAGCGGCCAAGGTGGCCGAGGTAGACGGCGTCGAAGACGTAAGGGGCGCCGCAGTTGCGGCAGTGCTTGGCGTCGGCGGCGTGCGCCATGCGGGGGAGCGCGAGCGAGTCGTCGGCGACCCCGAAGTACAGGACGCCCGCCGCCCCGACGCGCTCGCGGCCGAGGTCGGCGACCAGGGGGTCGTCGGCGTTGAGAACCAATCGGGCGTCGCGGCCGGCGCCGTCGCGGACCGTGTGCGCCCAGCGCTCGGCGATCAAATCGAGCTCGCCGTAGCGGTCAAGCTGGTCGCGGAAGAGGTTGCCGAGCAGGATCGCGCGGGGGCGAAGCTGGGAGGCGAGCCGGTCGAGCCAGAACTCGTCCACCTCGAACAGGCCGAGCTCGCCGGCGATCGAATTGCGCCCATGAGCGCAGGCAAGCAGCGTGGAGGCGATGCCGCCGGCCATGTTGGCCCCCGCGCGGTTGTGAACAAGCTCCACACCATCCTGCGCGAAGATCGCGGCGGCCATCGCCGCGGTGGTCGTCTTGCCGTTGGTCGCGGAGATCAAAACGCTGCCATGTCGCAGCCGCGCGCCAAGTAGACCGATCGCGCTGGGCTCCAAGCGCAAGAGCACCTTGCCGGGCACAGAGGTGGCGCCGCCGCCGCGCAGCCGCGAGAGCGCGCCGGCGGCCCGGGCGAGCGCGAGCTTCGGACCAAGGCCCCGCGCGCCCGTGGGTGCGAGCGGGCCGGCCATCAGGCGCCGGGCAGCTCAGGCGCGGGGTTCGAGAACGGAGAGTCGGGGCGCACGCCGACGGGGACCAGCACCCGCACGGCACCGGGAACGGCGCACACGCGCACCGGCAGCTCGCCGATGGGGTCGCCGTCGGCGTACATGGCGAACGGCCGGTCTGCGCTGACGAGGACCTCGCGCGCGCGGAAGACGTGCACACAGGGCTCGCGGACGTGCGTCCCGCTGAACACCTTCGGCAGGATCTTGCGCAGGAAGGTGAGCTTGGGGACGCTTTCGAGGACCACCACATCGAGCAGGCCGTCGTCGAGCAGCGCGTCCGGCGCCGCGCGCATTCCACCGCCGTAGGTCTTCGAGTTGCAGGCTCCGATTGTGTAGGCGGTGAAGCTGTGGCGCGCGCCCGGCGGATCGAGCTCGATCTCAAAACGAGCGGGATGCCAAGACCAGAGGGCACGCAGCGCCCCGTAGACGTACACGAGCCCCCCGAGCCACGCGGGAGCCTCGTTGGCGATGCGGTTGGCGTCGCTGTCGAAGCCGACGGAGGCGATCCCGACAAACGCCCGGCCACCCGCGTCGCCGAGCGCCTCGCTGACCACACCGAGGTCGAGCGCCCGCGGCACTCCGTGTGCGATCACCGCGCACGCGGCCACCGGATCCCGGGGGAGGCCGAGCACGCGCGCGAGGTCGTTGCCGCGCCCGCCGGGCAACACCCCCAGCAGCGCGCTGGGCACATCGCGCAGCGCGTCAGCGACAGCGCCTGCGAGCCCGTCGCCGCCGAGCGTCACAGCGGTCTCACCGGTGCGCGCGGCCTCGAGCGCCAACTCGCGGGCGTGGGGGAGGTCGCGGGTGTCGGCACGCCGCACCTCGAGCCCGTGCCCGCGCAGCGCGTCCATTACCGCAGGCGCGGCGCGCCCCGCGCGCCCACCTCCCGCGGCGGGGTTGACGATCAGGCAGATGGGAGCGGACACCGCGCTAGCGTATTGAGTGGGCCCCGCCCCACCGTGCGCGGTGGCGCCGGAGCGGGTCGCGAGCTGTGGGTCGAGGTGTGACAGTTCCAATGCAGACCCCCGGATAAGAGTTTCTTAAGATCGCGCGAAGAGCGCGCATTTGTGAGGGATCTCGCGTCTAAGCTGGCGAAATGCTCGTCGCCCGACCTCGAGCCTTGGGACGTGTTTTGAAACGATCGGCACGTCCGGATGCGCCCCTGGTACACCGCGCTGGATCGCCACGTGCCGGCTTGCCCGTGCCACCAGCACGAGCTTCACCGTCCCGTGTCGCCCAGCTTGGTCCAGGAACGCCCCGGACACACCGCCTGTTTCAAAACACGTCCTCACGCATTGCTAGAGCCATGCGCATTGTCGGTCCCATCGCAGCGGTCTCCCCGATCGCGCTCGGACTGGCGGCGTGCGGCACGAGCTCGAGCCACGCGAGTGCTTCGGCGAACTCGAGCAGCGACGTGGCCTCCACCTCCTCGGGCGGTTCGCACGAAGCCTGCCGGCGCGTGAGCGCGCCGGTGCCGAAGGGGGCACAGCACGTGCCGCCGCCGACGCAGAGGCTGAGCCCGGCGAAGCGCTACGTGGTGGCGCTGAGGACGAACTGCGGACAGATCGCGATCCAGCTGGACGTGAAGCAGGCGCCGAGGACGACATCGTCGTTCGCCTACCTGGTGAAGCGCGGCTTCTACAACGATCTCACCTTCCACCGGGTGGCCGCTAACTTCGTGATCCAGGGGGGAGACCCCAACGGCGACGGCTCGGGGGGACCGGGCTACACGATCGTCGAGCGCCCCCCGGCGAACCTGCGCTACACGCGCGGGACGGTGGCGATGGCAAAGACGGGCACCGACCCAGCGGGAGCGTCGGGGAGCCAGTTCTTCATCGTCACCGAGCAGGAAGCGGAACTGCCACCGCAGTACGCACTGGTGGGAAAAGTGGTGGGGACGATGGCGGGGGTGAACGCGATCGCCGCGCTCCCGACGATTCCGCCGCAGGACGGGGAGCCGATTCATCCAGTTGTGATCAGCAGGGCGAGCCTCTCGGAAAGCTGAGCTTGGGGCGGCCGATGGCCTTACCCCTCCGGGACCCGTCACCGCGGCCTCGACGTGGGCCCACCACGCCTTCGGCCTTGCGTCCGCGCCTCGCTCGACCCTCGACCGCCCCAGCCGCACACCACTATCCGGAGAGGCCCCGTCAGCCGGGCGGCGCCCCGCGCGCGGCCTCACGAGCGCGGTCGCGCCGGCGGCGCCCGATGAGCGCGACGACGGCGAGCACAGCGATCACGAGGAACAGCCCGAGCAGAACGCCGGGGGCGAGGCCGAGGCCGCCGAAGGGGAGCGAGATCAGCTCGACCACGCCGAGGCCAAGGGCGAGCAGGACGATCACCAACAGGACGATCAGAAGAATGCCGCGCACGCGCGCGAGGATGCCAGCCGAGGCTGGGGAATCAGCAGCCCCATCGCGCGCAGCGCGAGCATCTGCCGGCCGGACGGGGGCTCCTGACCGAGCCGCTGCACGGCCTCGCGCAGATCGCCGGGGCGGCGCTCGGCGAGCGCGAGCGAGGCGTCGGCCATGCGCCGGATCTGCATGCGCTCCTGGGGGCGGGCGGCCGCGATCGAGCGCTGGAAGTAGGCGCGGGCCTGATCGGCGTCAAAGCGCTCGGCCGCACGGGCTCCGAGGATCGAGAGGGCGGCCGACTTGAACTTGGTCTCGGCCTCGAGCTCCTCGTCGGTGCGCTGCTCGAGCGCCTGGATCGCCTCCATGGCGCCGCGCTGTTCGATCTTGATCTGACGCTGCTTGGGGGGCATCGGTTGAGCATTCTACGGTCTGAGAACGTGTTTTGAAGAGACCGGCACGCCCGGATACATCCCTGGACACTGCGCTGGATCGCCACATGACGGCTCGCACGTGCCACCAGCATGAGCTTCGCCGCCCTGCGTCGCCCAGCTTGGTCCAGGAACGTCCCGGTCGCACCTCCTACTTCAAAACACGTTCTGAGCGCTATGCTCGCGGCGAGGAAACGACTCGATGCGTCCACTTCAGATCAAGGTGAGTCGGATTGCGGCGCTGACAGTGGCGCTCCTGCTCATGGTGCCCGTTGCCGTGGCTGCAGCGAGCGAAGCGGCCAACCCGTTCGCGCCGGCCGCGCCGGCCGCTCCGTCGGCGGCAAAACAGGCGAGTGGCGCGGGCAAGGCGGCAAGCACGTCTCCGACGTCGGCGTCGAGCGCAGGCAAGACGGCGGCGCGAGCTGCGGGCGTGCGAAAAGCCTCGACAGCCACCGCCCCGAAGGGCGCGATCCTCCCTTCGCAGGTGGCGGCTGCGAAAAAAACGACGACGACTGCGAACACCAGCACGAGTACGCAGGAATCGAGCTCGGGGACGAACACATCGGAGATCCTGGCACTGATCGCGGGCGGCGCACTGCTGGTGGGGATCGCGTACATGATCCTGCGCGACGCGCGTTCGGTCGCGCCGGTGACAGAGGGCCTGGCGACCGGCGGCACGCGCAACCCGGAGGGACGTCTGCGCAAGCGCCGCGCGCGAGCCAAGGCGGCGCGGCTCCAGCGCAAGCGCCACCGCAAGAGATAGGAACAGAGCTCAGAGGAACAGAGCTCCGCGTTACTGGGCCTTTACTGGCGAGCCCTGACGCGTGTGGCGCGGCGACGCGCGCCACGAACCCGCGCCGGCGATGCGGGCCGTCCACCCGCCGCGCCACCGTGAGGTCCGCGACGGGGCCCGCGGCCGCCGAGCGGCGTACGCGGGTGGGGGTGAGGGCTCACCCGAGGACCATCCACTCCGCCGGGGAGAACAACTTTGCTGCCTCCTTCGTCCTCCTGGTCTGACTCGCCGGCGTCGTAGAGCGGAAGCGACGAGACCGCGGCGTCAGATCGAAAGGGGATCCAGAGCATGAGTGCCGCGATCGGGAGTTTGATCAACCCGAACGCCAGGAGCACCAACCAGATCCACCCGTGCATCGATCCGATGCTACTACGGCGCAGCGAGAACGACCGCACGAGACGGTGGGTTCAGAGCCAGGCCCAGAGGGCGTAGTGTCCGGGCAGTGAGGCGCACGATCTTCGAGGACGAGCACCGCGATTACCGGGAGTCGGTGCGGCGGTTCATCGCCGCCGAGGTCACTCCGCACCACGCGGAGTGGGAGCGCGAGGGCATCGTCCCACGGGAGCTGTTCGCGAAGGCGGCCGAGCGCGGGGTGCTGGCGATGGCGGTCCCGGAGGCCTACGGCGGGGCGGGCGTGGAGGACTTCCGCTTCAACCAGATCGTGGTCGAGGAGGTGGCCTATGCGGGCGTCGCCGGCAGCGGCCTGGGGATCACGCTGCACAATGACATCTGCCTGCCGTACTTCCTGAGCTACTGCACTGAGGAGCAGCGCGCGCGCTGGCTGCCCGGCATCGCCGACGGTTCGGCGATCACGGCGCTGGCGATGACCGAGCCGGGGATCGGCTCGGACCTCGCGTCGATGAGCACGAGCGCGCACCGCGAGGATGGCCACTACGTCCTCAACGGGGCGAAGACGTTCATCACCAACGGCATCAACGCGGATCTGACGATTGTCGCGGTGAAGACCGACCCCTCCGAGCGTCACCGGGGGATCTCACTGCTGGTCGTGGAGCGGGGGATGGCGGGCTTCGAGCGCGGGCGCAACCTGGAGAAGGTCGGGATGCACGCACAGGACACCGCGGAGCTGTTCTTCGCCGACGTGCGGGTGCCGGTGGAGAACCGGCTGGGCGAGGAGGGGAGGGGCTTTCACTACCTCGTCTCCAATCTCGCCCAGGAGCGGCTGTCGATCGCGATCGCCGGCGTGGCGGCGGCCCAGGCGGCGCTTGACTGGACGCTTGATTATGTGAAGCAGCGCACCGCGTTCGGCCAGCCGGTGGGCGCCTTCCAGTCCGCCCGCTTCGCGCTGGCGGAGATTAGGACGGAGATCGAGATGGCAACGGTGTTCGTCGACCAGGCGGTGCTGGCGCTGGTGCGGGGAGAGCTGTCCGCGGAGGACGCGGCGATGGCGAAGTGGTGGTGCACCGAGCTCCAGGGCCGCGTGGTCGATCGCTGCGTGCAGCTGCACGGCGGCTACGGCTACATGCTCGAGTACCCGATCGCCCGCGCCTACGCCGACGCCCGCGTGACCCGCATCTACGGGGGCACCACGGAGATCATGAAGGAGATCGTCGGCCGCTCGCTGGGGGTCTGAGCCACACAGCGCAGTGCGACGCGGCCGCTTGGCGTGGCGCTACGCTGTGTGCGGCAGAACAAACCGCGGCAGGGAGACCCTATGAGGATCGCGTTCGTAGTAGCGGGCTTGGCGGCAACCGTTCTGGTGGCCGGAGGGGTGATCGTGATGACGGCAGGAGCCGAAACGACCCCGACGCCGCCGGCGAGCGCGCCGGTGCGCACCGTGAGCGTCCAGGGTGTCGCGAACGAGCCAATCGACTCGGCGGCGAGCGCCGAAGCGGCGACCACGGTCTATCGCCAGGCAATGGCCGCCGCGATCACCGACGGCCAGGCCAAGGCCCAGTTCCTCGCCGAAAAGGCGGGCACCACGCTCGGGCAGGTGCACAGCATCGGCGAAGGCGGCGGCGACATCCAGTGCCCCGAAAACGATGAATACCAGGGCGCCCAGCCCGACTTCGGCTCCGCCATCGGTGAGCTGGTTGGGGTCGCAAGTCCGCCCGTGGCTGCGGGCCGGGCAACCCCAACCGTCCACAAGACACCCGCCGCGAAACCGCCCGTCAAGCATCACAGGCGACACTCAGCCAAGAAGTCCGAGGCAGAACCGCCGTGCATACTCTCGACGCAGATCGCGTTGGTCTACGAACTGGGCTGAGCCGCTCCGGCCGGGAGGACGGTACCCGCCGGCCGAATGCTTGGAGGGCGAGGTGCCGACTCCATCACCCTTATAGGTTTACATAACATCCATTATCGAGCGTTTGGAGGTAGTGGGTCAGTTTGAGCACGCGGCGGACCGGGCAGATGTACAGCGGAGGTCAATCATGCATCACGAGGTTCCCGTCAAGGTCACGGCCTGGGTCGATGAGGGCATAGCGTCGCTGGTCTTGGCGCTCAACGAGCTTGAGGACGTGATGACGCTCGATAGTTGCCAGGGCGGAGACGAGAAGCGGTCGCGTCCCAGGTGCCGGGGGAATTGGCTGGGTGTAGCCCCCGCTGGGGTGGGATGTTATGCGGCGATCACCTCCTGGGTGCTCTCGGCCGGGGGTTGTGCGGGTGTGGTGCGCAGCTCGCGGCGTAGGCGCTCTATCTCGGCGAGGGTCTTGGGGTTCATCTTCACGCCGCGCCAGCCGCGGCTTGTGAGCTCCAGGACGGCCCAGATGAGTGACAGGGCGGAGGTCTCTCCGGGGAACCGTCCGATCACCTTGGTACGTCGGCGGACCTCCACGAACGTTCTCTCCAGCAGGTTCGTGGTCCTGATCCGCTTGCGGTGCTGGGAGGGGAACCGCAGATGGGTGATCAGCGCGGGCAGGTCGTTCTCGATGACGGCCATCGCGGAGGGGTACGCGGCCTTGTAGTCCTCGATGATGCCCTGCAGTTCCCGGCGGGCCTCGCCCGGGGAGCGGGCCTCATCGAAGGTCTTCCACCAGCGCGCCTTGTAGTGCTTTGTTAGGTTCACTCATCTTGTCGGGGTGGGTTGTTGAGGGTGAGCCGGTCGAGTTCGACGGGCTGGGAGCAGGTTTGGCAGCGACCGGTCCAGCACTTGAACAGCGGCTGGAGCAGGAGGATTGCCTGAGGGAGGGTCAGGCCGGCCGTGGGTGATTTGGGTACTGCCGCTCCAGGGTCAGGAATCCGTGAGCGGCGGTCACCAGCGCGGTGTGGTGATACCACCCGAGCCATGAGCGGCCCTCGTAGTGGTCGAGGCCGAGCTCGCCCTTGAGTTGTTTGTAGTCGAGCTCGATCTTCCAGCGCATCCTGGCGAGCCGCGCGAGCCGCTCGAGCGGGGTGTCGGCGGGGAGGTTTGAGATCCAGTAGTCGGTCGGTCCGTTCTCGCCCTCGGGCCATTCAGCGATCAGCCACTCCTCGCGCGGGGAAACCTCGGCGCCCTCGCGCCATCCGCTGCGGTGCTGATCGTCGCGCCAGCCGTGAGCGGCGTAAACGCGCGCGAAGATGAACCTGGAGGAGACCGGTTCGCCGTCGGGTCCGTCGCGGAAGGCGACCGTCTGGGCGGTGTCTGCTCCGAGCCCGCCGATCAGATCGCCGATTGGCTCAGGCTTGCGGTCCGGCCGCGGCCTGAACGGCACGCGACCGTCGTTGCCCTTTGGGGTTGGCACCGCAAAGGCGGTGCCGTGCTCGAACACCTTCGTGGTCGGTCCAACCGACAGCACATACTCGCACCCGGCCTGATCGAGACGGTCTCGCAGCCTGGTGTTCTCACCGTACGCGTGATCGCCGAGCACCAGCGGTCCTGGTTCATACTGCCCTCCTCGTGATCGTCATTGGTCAAATAGTCCAGTCGTGGCGCCGTTGACGTGGATTCTCAGGCCCTTTCGTCGTCCGGTTGTGACCTGGATGGCGTGAAGCTCGCCGCGTTGGACCTTGTGCAAAACGGTCTGGCGGGCGACCCCGAGGCGTTTGGCGGCCTCGGCGAGCGGCACATAGTCGTCGGGCACGTCGGGCACGAACCGGGCGCGGATCTCGTTGGTGAGCCGGATCCTCCAGGGGGCGTGCGGGGTCGTCTGCTCGCCGGGTAGCAGCCCGGCCTGCAGCCACCGGTAGATCGTGGTGTGCGCGACGCCGAGCTCGTCGGCTGCTTGGGCGATCGAGAAGATGCCGCTGTCGGGGTCTGGTGGTGGCGCCGCGGGGATCTGGTGCTGTTTTCGAGCGCGCTTGACGCGTGGCTCGGTGAACGGCAGGCCGGTGCCGGTCAGGCGTCCCTGCTTGTTCAGGATCGCGGCGATCTGGTGGTCGGGGTGGTGCGCGGCGAGCTGGCGGATCAGCTCGATCGTGTCCTCGCTGGTGCGCGTCGTCTCGGGGCCGCGGCGAATGAGCGGGACCAGCAGCTCGGTATGGGCGCCGCCCTCCCAGACGATCTCGATCTCAGCGCGCCGGGGGTCCTCTCTCACGGTGACGATGATCTCGCTGATGAGGGTCCGCAGCAGTTCCTTGCGATCACGCGGGGTTGTCGTCTCGGCCGTCCATAGTCGTGGGAGTTCGCGGCCCAGGCGCGTGAGTGCTTGACGCTCGGTGCTCGTGAGCGGCTCTGGCCGGCGGTGTTCGAGTTCGGCGAGCTTGCGCTGCTCACGCTCGGACTCGCCGAGGGCTTCCTCCAGCGTCCGCTCCAGCGTGCGGCCGACGAGGCGGTTCTCCGGCTCGCACGCGTCGAACTTGCGGCGCGCGCGGCCGGCCTCGAACTGCGCGCGCTCGAGCGCGAGTCGCTGGCCGGCGAGGCGCTCCTCGTGTTGGCGCTCGATCTCACCGATCGCCTCGGCGCACGCGCACACGCCGGCGGGTGTGATCGCCTCCAGGAACGCGGCGGCGATCGCCTTCTCGAGCCGTAGTCCGCCGAGGGACTGGCAGCGTTGCCCGCCGTGGAAGTTGTTGGCGCGCACACACGCATAACGAGGCGTGCGGCCATCGTTACCTGAGTAGGTGACCTGCATCCGCCGACCGCAGCGACCGCAGCGCAGGATGCCCTGCAGCAGCCCGCCGCCCTCCCTCGCGGCGCCACCGCCCTGCCCGCGTGGTCTCACGTTCGCTCGCAGCCGCGCACGGGTGGCCAGGTACTCATCCCAATTGACATAGCCTGGATGGTGCTCGGGCAGGCAGACGGACCACTGCTCGACCGGCAGCTCCACGGTACGGCAGCGCACCTGGCCGTGCTCGTCCAGTGACTTCTGCTGGTGGGTACGGCCGAACACAAACGCCCCCGCATACGCCGGATTGGTGAGAAAATCATGCACTGCGGGATAATTCGCTGGCGCCCAGCGCACCCTCCGCGAGCCGACCGTGCGCCGCGGCAGCCGCTGCGCCTCCTCGATCAAGCAAACAACGACCTGCCGTGCCGAGCCGACGCGCCGCCACAGCTCAAACACCCGGGCAATCGCGTGACGTACCTGCTCATCCGCGGCGAGTACGATCCCGCCGTCCTCCTCGCGGTCAAGGCCAACCGGAAGGTTCTGCTCAAGCTCGCCGCGCTCTGCCTTGTTGCGCAGCCCGCCGTTCAGCCGTGCGCGGATCAAGTGAAGCTCCGCCTCGCTCATCGTGCCCTTCAACCCCAGCAGCAAACGGTCGTTGAAGTCACTCGGCGAGTAGATCCCGTCCTGGTCAGCGATCAGCGTGCCGGTCAGCGCGCACAGATCGAGCAGCTGATGCCAGTCAGCTGAGCGGCGAGCGAAACGCGAAACCTCGAGCGCTAACACGAGCCCGACCTGGCCGAGTCCGACCTCCGCGACGAGATCCTTAAAGCCGACCCGCCCCTCTGTCGAGGCACCCGAACGACCGAGATCCTCATCAACGACCGTGACCGACCCAGCCAGCCACCCGAGCTCGACTGCGCGCTCACGCAACGCGTACTGACGCGCCCGCGACTCATGGTTGCGCTCCAACTGTGTGACCGTCGACTGGCGCACATAGACGACCGCGCGCCGACGCAGATGCGTCTCGGTGATCTTCTGACGGTCACTCATCGCGCTCGGCCTCCATCAGCCGTGCCAGCAGCCGCGCGAGCCTGCGCGTCAACTGCACCCGATGCTCCGGTGGCAGCGTCTCCCATACCGCCGCCGCGACCAGCACCTCCTCGCTCATCACCAGCGCGAGCTGTCCCGACATCATCGCCTCCGTTTTCGCTGGAGGCTCGACCGCGACCCGGACGACGCGCTCGCACCCGCTCCGCCCGCGCCAGCAATAACCGCCACCCCGCCGGCGAGGCCAACCCACCAACCGCAGGCTCAGGCTGGGCTCGCCACGGCAGATCCGTCCACCGCGCCGGGATCGCCCCGGTACTGCCATCCACCAGCCGACAGATCAGGGCGGTCTCGCCCGTCTCCGATGTCCACCCACGCACCTCGAGCTCAACATCCCGCAGCTCTCCCGGAGCCCCCACCAGCCGCACCCGCTCCGGCAAAGGATCAACAACATGAGTAGTGCGACGCCTACCCGGGCGCCTTCGGCACATCCCAACTGGCGGCGCGCTGGACCAGTTCGACCCCGAGCTCCGGCTTGGTCTTGAACATCACCTCATCCGGGATCTTCGCCTTGCGTCGCCGCTCCGCGTTCTCGCACCAGTCCTCCGGTAGATACAGCGCCCACCCCAAAGGAACCGTCCCCCGTCTTCCGACCGCGTGGACCGACACACCGATCTGACAGTTCCCCGTCTTCCCCAACGTCCCCGAGTACTGATGCTTGACCCCCGGCGAGTCCTTCCCGTCCTTCGGAAACCCAGTGTCGTCCAACACCCACGCCTCAACACCAATCCGCGGCGCGACCCGCTCAGCGACCGCACGCACAACCAGCCCAGGATCCCACGGACTGTCAGCCAGAAACTGCTGCAAGCTCTGATAGTCAGCCTCCCCGCCGAGGCGATGAACCATCGGCTCAAGCGACTTGCGAGCCCCCTGCTCGATCAACCCACGCAGATACACCCCGCCGTTGAGCACCTGCACCGACCGGTTCATCGCTGGCGCCAGCACCTCAACCCCGAACGCCTCCAGCCGACCCAACACGACCGACGGCACATCAACCCTTCCGCTCACACCCGAATTCGCTTCGCTCACCGCGACCATCATCACTCCTCACGTTGACAACCAAACGCGAGAAGGATTCGCCGCAACCCAAGCAAACTCCTACAACAAAACTAACAAAGCACTACTTGATCTCTTGGTGATGGCGCTCGGGCAGCTTGCTCGTCACGTTGCGCAACGCGTGGACTGTGCAGCGCTGCTCGAGAGCGTCGGGCCAGATCTCCCGGACGGCCTTCCAGATCCCGGGTGCTCCATCGGCGATCACGAGCGCCGGTGGCCGCAGACCGCGGGCGATCATGTCCCGGGCGAACGCGAGCCAGCTGTCGTAGCTCTCACGGCTCCCCAGGGCCAGCCCGAGCAGGACCTTGCGGCCCTCCAGGGTGATGCCCCAGCACACAAGGACGCCCTCCGCGGGCTGATCCTCGGGGCGCAGCTTCAGGTAAATCGCGTCGAGGAACAAGTACACGATGTCGTGCTCCTCAAGGCGCCACTCGCACCAGCGGCGGTATCGCTCCCGGGTGTCCTCGCAAATCCGCGAGACCGTGCTCTTGGACGCGATCGGCTCCTCGAAGACCTCCTCCAACGTCGCCTCCACATCCCTCGTCAACAGGCCACGCAGGAAGCTGCTGATCACCAGCGACTCCAACGCGTGCGTGCGAGCTACGCCCTTACCGAGAATCTTGCTCACGAACCCCAGCTTCCCCGCGTCGCGGACTCGCGGGCGCTCCACGTTCATCGAGCCGCTCGTCGTCTTGATCGTCTTCGGTTCGTGCCCGTTGCGGTGGCTGACCGTCTCCTCGGCACGCTGATAGCGACGACGGCCGAGGAACTCCGTAACCTCGTCCTCCAGCGCCTGCTGCAAGATCAAACGGGCTCCCAGCCGGCCGACCACCTCCACCGGGTCCTGCTCCCGGTCAACACCGGCCAACACCTCATCCAGCTCTAGGCGAAACCTCTCGCTCGGGGCTACCTTCTCCATGCGGGCGTACCTCCATCTTCGACTTGTTCAGGGTCAAAGCGGAGGCTACGCCCGCAACCTCAATTCCCCCGGCTCACGGGACGCGACCTCAGGCTGTCAACCGCGTCGGTGATGTCCTCCCGCTCGAAGCCGATCTCCTTGTGCAGCTCGTTGATTGAGCAGCCGTCCGGGCGATCGTCGCGGAGCACCTGGAGGACGATCAGCTCTTCGACCAGGGGGCTACCAGTCCCCCCGTCCTGATTGGATGGGTCCTGCATGGGGAAGGTCCGTCCTTTCCTGTGCCACGCCCCCCGGCTGTTTGCGCAGCGCGGGGGGCAACTCTTGGATGGGATCGGACGAGCCTAAACCCTGCGATGGCCCCTATGGGGCCGATCCTGAAACTGACCCACTACCCGTTTGGACAAACGGGTGCGCGACGTGGTCGTATGTAGCGGACGAGCGCGTAGAGCAACACCGCGAGCGCTGCGGCCAGCAATGCAGGCGCGAGCACTGAGACCGTCATTCCAGCCACCATCCCGCCGCCGAGCGGCGCGCCCAGTGCACTGAGCCCCGAGCTGATCCCTGCCGCTCCGTAGCCTGGGACGCCCAGGCGACCGACGGCGTAGACAACTCCGACCGTACCGATCGCGCCGCCGGCGACAGTGGCCGCGCGTGCAGCGCGACGCGCATCTCGCTCCTCGTCTGGCAGGCAAGACCTATCCCTGAACGCTAGACATACAGCGCCGCCGCCGAGAACCGCACCGGCACCAGCGAGCACCGCGAGGCCGCCGACTGCGTTGCCGCCACCAACCTTACGCAGACCCGACATCAGGTTCGGCGCGCTTAACGCCGGCGTCTCCCCCACCCCGGCCACCAGACCCACTCCGGCTCGCGGACCCAGCGCCGCGGTGCCGAGCAGCCCAGCCCCAGCCCCCGCCGCGCGCACCTGTTCGCTTAGCCGCTCCCCAGTCACGCACCAGCACGCAAAATGCTCGCAGTTGTTGCTGAAGAGGTCATAGCCCGAGGATCCGAGGAGCGATTCCGCGCGCGCGACCGCCTCCTCGCCAGAGAGCCTCTCGCCGTAGCGCATCACTTTCACTTCGGCTCCCTGAGCGAAGTCCACCATCTTGGAACAGCGAACCGCCGAGGTGAGCTTCCCAGCACCCTCGTCAGCGCACAGATGGACCACAGTGCCGTCGCCGCGATCCAAGCCGTGGTGGGAGTAGACGCCCTGGAAGCGCTCGACGTAGATGTGATCGCCGCGTGCCATGTTCAGACGCTCGTTGCGAGAAGGGAGATGTGGACAGTCAAGGTCATCGCTAGGACAGAACTACACCCGTCGGACGAGGCGGGTTACGGCCGCCGCGGTCCACGCCGGCATGCGTGCTCTTGGCTACGTGGCGGACAGCAACGAGCAGGCGCTGCTGGACGCCGGAGCGGGAGTGCTGCGTTCGCTCGATGAGCTGCCGGGCCTGCTCGACCTGGAGTGAGGCGCTTGGGACCAGTGCTCCCCCTCAGTGGATCCGGCGGCGCACACGTAGGCGGCGCAAGCCTGTCGAACGAGATCGCATTAGGTGTGTTTAGACGGTTGTTTTAGGGTCGATAACATGGTAGTGTGTGATCCACGACGAAAAGGAGGAGCCCGATGCCACTCGTTCTCAGCACCGCGGAGCAGCTTGAGCATGACGCAGCTACGAAATCGATCGCCGTGATCGCCGACTGCTTGCAGAACGCCCTGGGGCAGCGGATGACCGCCTACCTTGCGGGTCTCAACGACATCAAGCAGATCGGTCGCTACCGCAAGCCCGGCGGGCCCACGCCAACCCCGCAGGTCGAGTTGCGACTGCGCGAGGGCTACAAGGTCGTGCGCATGCTCCTCGACTGCTACGACGAGGCCACGACCCGCAACTGGCTGTTCGGCACGAACAGCCGCCTCGATGATCAGGCACCGATCGGGGTGCTGCGCAACGGCGCGGTACCCGAGGACTTCGTCGCTGTCGTCCGTGCCGCGCGGCAGTTCGCCAGCGCAGACGTGTGAGCACCCCCGGTCTCGAGGCGCCGGGCGACGTCCGCTGGCGGGTCGGCCACATCTCTGACCCGATCGGGTTCGTCCCGTGGGAGCGATGCTCCTGGAACCATCGCTTCGATGACGCCATGCAGCGCTTCCGCACGCTCTACTGCGCTATCCGCCCAGAAACGGCTCTGCGTGAGGTGCTCGCCGACCTGCGCCGCAACACCCACGAGGTGGCACGCTATCTCGAAGCGTTCGGCGAGCAGGCAAGGGCCGACCTGCCGGCTGAGGAGATCTCTGCCGACTGGCGGCGACAGAACGTGCTCGCCTCCTGCCGGATCGACAGCGACGGCGAGATCCTCGATCTCACCGACACCGCTGTTCGCCACGATATCGAGCAACGCCATGCCGCCCTGCTCGCTGCTCATGGGATGGCCCACTTCGACATCGCGGAGGTCACATTCCGGCGCCGCGCCGTGACCCGCGGGATCGCCACGGATGCTTACGATGCGCTCGGATACGCTGGGATTCGCTTCCCCTCGCGACTCGACGGCCTGCCCTGCTACGCACTGTTCGAGGGTCGCGCAAGCCTCGAAGCCATCGACGCCCCGGTCCCGTTGACCGACCCTCCTCCCCACGCCCTCGAAAACATGGCCGCCGGCTGGGGCCTCGCTCTGCAGCCGGCACCAGCCCTCACCTCGACACCGAAGAAAACGGCCTAACCAAGGCTCCAGGACGTCCCCCGCTCTACTCGCGGGTCCGTGCCCCGAACACAGCCGCTCCGGCGACCCAGTCTCACATGGACGGGACGTCAAGGTCTCAGATGAATGGGACTCGGCTGTCTCAGATTGGCGGGACGCCGCACGTATGTGGCGGGACGCCGCACCATGGGCGTTGCGGGTTACCGGCGGCGAAAGCCGCGGTCCGGCGTGGGATCGAGCGGGCTCGGCGGCAGACCGGGCGGTGGATCCTTGAGGTTGTAACCCGAAGGCGCAATGTCGTTGGGCGCGCGGGGATGGAAGAGCGACGCGAGCAGCTGGGCCTGCCCGCGGCCGACGCCGAGCTCGCCCATGCCACCGTTGTACATCTGAATGCCGGCGGACTCGCAGTGCGCGTACAAGCGGCTGAGCTCCTCCAGGCGGCCGACGCGACAGGGCTTGACGTTGACGATCCGTACCCTGATGGGGGTCGCGCCGATCGACGCTACGCTCGTGATCGGCGCGTCGTAGGAGACGCGATCCGCGATCGGCTTGAGCAGCTCAAGCACCGCAGGGTGGTCGTGCGGGTCCTCGAAGATGACCTCGGTGAACGTGGCCAGCGTGCGTTCGTACATCGCCAGCAGCGCCGTCTCGTCCTCGACCTCGAGGCCGTACTGGCCCTTGAAGTCGATCGTCGCGACACCCTCGACCGCCGCGACGCGATCCATGATCTCCTGCGTCCACGACGGCGCGACGTCGAGCTTGAAGCCGACCGTCGGATGCAGCGTCCGCCGGTCGGCGACCTTGTCGATGTCCGGTGGATCGCCGAGCCCGAACGAGTTGACGAACCTCACCCGCTGGGGCGTACGGCCGAGGACCTCGGGCAGGCTCGTGGCCGACTGGCGCAGCGCGAGATCGAGCGCCGCAGACTCGAACGTCCAGCGCCGCCAGTTGCGCTGCAGCTCGTACTCGGGCGGCTCGGGCCACATGTCGATCGCGTCGACATGGACGAGGAAGCCGGCGAGCGTAGCCCACTCGCCGGTCAGCGGGAAGTCGCTCGCGCGCAGGCTCTCTTGGGCATCCCCCATGCCGACCTGCTCGCCGACGCCCTCCTCGCCACGGCCCTGCAGTCGCAGCTGCGTCGTCGAGTGGTCCTCGAGCCCGGTCGCGCCGCTCGGCACAAGTGCCTCGAACGAGGACGACTCAATCGCGATCGGCAGGTCCTTGACGGCGCTCCAGAGGTCGATCATGAGCAGGTCCCGTAGCTCTTGGTGATCGGGTGCATGGCGTCCGTTTGGCTGGCTGGCTGTCTCACATGAATGAGACGCCTACTGTCTCACATGGATGAGATTGGCCTATCTCGAATCGATGAGCTGCCGCACTGGGGCTCAGTCGCGTGCCTACCATCGAGCATATGACAATCCAGCGGATGGACCACGTGGGCATAGTTGTCGACGATCTCGCGGACGCGGTGGCGTTCTTCGTTGAGCTCGGACTCGAGCTGCAGGGCGAAGCGCCGGTCGAGGGCGATTGGGTGGACCGCATCATCGGGCTCGAGGGCGTCCGGGCGCAGATCGCCATGCTGCGGACTCCAGACGGGCACGGACGGCTCGAGCTGACGAAGTTTCACACGCCGTTGACCGACGGCGGCGACCAGCGCGCGCCGGCGAACGGTTCGGGTATCCGCCACGTCGCGTTCGCCGTCGAGGATATCGACGCCGTCCTCGCTCGCCTCCGAGCCCGCGGCGCAGAGCTCGTCGGCGAGCTGGGGCGCTACCAGGACAGCTACATACTCTGCTATGTCCGCGGCCCCGAGGGGATCATCGTCGAGCTGGCGGAGCGGATTGACTGACCGGTCCGCCCGCCACCAGCCGCCTCGCCAGTCTTGGGAGACGCCTGGGACGGGATTCCATCAGGCACCCGCTTCGGCGAGCGAGATCCGTCGCGAGTCTCGATCCCAGAACTCCAGTCAGCCATCAGTCTCAGACGATGAGACGCCACCGGTTTCTAGGGCAGGTGGCGCACGAAGTCGGCGGCGGGTGCCCGCTCGGGCACATGCTGGTCCTGGCGAGGGCGGCCGAGGTGGAGTAGCCCAATTGGGGTCTCGAGGGCGTCGAGTGCGAGCACCTCCCGGCCGGCCGGTGAGTCGAGGAGCGGCAGAGTCCGCCAGTAGCCGGCGAGCCCTGCCCCGTGGGCGGCGAGTAGCACCAGATAGGCGGCGACCGCGCTCGCGAGCAGATCCTCTCTCTGCTGAGCGCTGTCACCCTGCGTGCAAACCGATGCAACAACAAGGGTGGGGGCGCGATCGAGCTTGCTCGCCGAACCGGGGGCGGCGTCCTCGGCGATCCCCTTGAGCCGTTCGACGGTGCTTGGGCCGAGCACCCGAAAGCGCCAAGGGTTGGTGAGGTGGTGGTTCGGAGCCCAGCGGGCCAGCTCGAACAGTTGTTGCAGCAGCTCCGGCGCCACCGGCTCTGGGGCGAACACCTTGTGGGTGCGCCTCGTTCGGATTGCGTGCTCGAGCTCCATGCCTCAGCGAACGTACCCGATCTCGGTGAGACGCCCGCACGCGGCTCAGTCTGCGGGCGAGCGCCAGTTGAGCCCGGAGAAGCGCGCGAAGTCGCGGTCGAAACTGATCCATTCGCAGCCAGACTCGATCGCGAGCGCTGCTAGGTACGCGTCGGCCGCCAGATTGCCGACGGCGTCGACTCGCCGGCAGAGGTCAGCGAACAGCGTCCAGTGGCGGCGACCGGGAGCGACGATACGTGCGTTGGGCCGGGCGCGAAGACCGTCACAGAAGTCGAGAGCATCACCGAGAGGGGTCGGCGGGTTCAGTGCGCGACGGTGCGTGGCGATGCGCACGAAGGAGCTGAGGATGAACTCGGAGAGAGCGAAGGGGTGTACCGCCCCAGCGGTGCGTTCGAGCAAATCGCGTGCGACCTCGTGATCAGGCTGCTCGACCCGATGGGCGTTGAGCAGCACGTTGACGTCAAAGAGGATCACCCGCCGGCGTTCTCGAGGATGTCGGCCAGCGCCGCATTGCTGTTCAGGTCAACGCCGGGCACTGGTGCCTTACCACGAAAGGTCGGGACTCGGTAGAGCTCAGACTTTGCCGCCTCGACACATGCGGCCAGTTCCGAGCGCAACGCCTCCTCAATCTCGTGGGCCAGCGACGTTCCGCGCTCCGCGGCGCGCTGCTTGAAAGCACGGAACACTTCGTCATCGAGCTGAATGGTCGTGCGCACGCATATTAGTGTAGCGCTACCGCATAAAGATGCAGAGCCTCGCCCGCGCCTAATGAAAATAATGCCCTTGGTCGAGGTCTGCGATGAGCCCGGGGTGGGTCGGCTCCCACCCCAGTAGCTTCCGCGACCACGCGCCGGAAGCTGGAGCATCGAGCCCAAGGAACCCCCCCAGCCAAGTGAAGTGCTCCTCCGCGTCCTCGGTAGACACGGAGACGACCGGGACGTCCAGATGCCGCCCGATGACCTCGGCGATCTCCCTGACCGGCACGCCCTCGTCGGCGACTGCGTGCAGCGTCGTCCCTGCTGGTGCCTCTTCCAGCCCGAGACGGAACAGGTGCGCCGAGTCGAGCCGGTGCACGGCGGGCCAGCGGTTGGTGCCGTCGCCGATGTACCCGGAGACCCCCTTCTCGCGGGCGATGCCGACGAGGGTCGCGATGAAGCCATTGTCTCCGTCGCCGTGATTCGTCGGAGGGAGTCGCATGATCGACGAGCGGACGCTGCGGGAGGCGAGGGACAGCGTGAGCTCCGCGGTCTCCCACCGAGTCTGGGGACCACCGCCAAAGGCCGAGATGGCCGCGTGGGAACCATGACCGTCCTGCTCGGTCACCACGTGCCCCGGGGCCAGCCCGAGGATCCCCGAGGCGATCAGGAGCGGTCGGTCGGAGCCCGCGAGCGCCTCGCCGAACGTCTCGACGGCGCGGCGATCAGCGTCGGCGGCCGCCTGGAAGTCACCCGAGAACGCGAGCTCGTGCTTGAACGCGAGGTGGATCACTCCATCTGAGGCGTCAGCCGCATCTCGCAGAACGTCGAGGTCGTCGAGAGTGCCGCGCTGCACCTCCGCCCCGGCGGCGGTGAGGGCGTCTGCGGATCGAGAGCAGCCTGTACTTCGCCAACGCCGACGCCGTGCGGACCCGGGTCGTGCACGCCGCCGAGGCCGAGGGCATCACCGCCGTCATCCTCGACGCCGAGACGATCCCCTTCGTCAACGTAACCGCCGCTCGGATGCTCGCCACGCTCGCAGAAGACCTGGCCCAGCGCGACGTGCAGTTGCTCCTCGCACGCGACATCGGGCAGGTCCGTGACATCCTCCGCAGCGTCATCGACAGCCCCGCGATCACCCACTTCTACCCGACCGTTCAGGCCGCCGTGGCCGCAGCCCAGACCAGGACATAACGACATGGGCTCTGCTCGTGAGGCCACATCCACCGAGCCCGGCTACGCTGCTGGGCATCCATAGCCAGCCATCGGGTCGATGTGACCCACGACCTCAGGAGTGACCATGACCGGCTCTTCCACCCAGGGAATCAAGACCGTGCTGCATCCCGTCTCCGACCTGGCGACGTCCAAGGCGGTGTACACAGCCCTGCTCGGCATGCCCCCGCAGCACGACTCGTCCTACTACGTCGGCTTCGACGCCGAGGGCCAGCACATCGGGCTGGTGCCGGGCGGCGGACCGCAGGGCATGAGCTCACCGGTGGCCTACTGGCAAGTGCCGGACATCGAGGCAAAGCTCGCCGAGGTGACAGCCGCGGGCGCCACCGTGAAGGAGCCCGCGCACGAGGTCGGTCCAGGCCGCACCGTGGCTACCTTCACCGACCCCGACGGCAACGTTCTCGGGCTGCTTCAAGACCGGTGAGTGGCCCCGCCTGAAACGGACGGGGAGACGACGATCTTATCGGCGAGGCGCCGCACGGGCTCCTGTGAACTCCTCGGTTTTGCCCGATTGTGTCTGCTGCGATGACGTAACCTGGAGCGGGAGCCATGCCCACGCAGAAGACCACGAACACGCTCGTCACGATCCCGATCAGCCACTACTGTGAGAAGGCGAGGTGGGCGCTCGAGCGCGCCGGCGTGGCGTATCGGGAGCGCGCTCATGTCCAGGCGTTCCATCGTGCCGCGACGCTGCGCGCCGGCGGTGGCCTCACCGCACCCGTGTTCGTGGGCCCTGACGGCGTGTTGGCCGATTCCGGAGACATCCTCGCGTGGGCCGACAGGCAGACCCCGCCGGGCCGCAAGCTGTACCCAGTGGACCCTGATCGCGCTGCGGAGGTTCGGCTGTGCGAGGCCGACTTCAATGCACGCCTGGGCCCCAGTTCGCGGTGCTGGATGTACCAGCAGTTGCGTGAGCGCCGCGACCTCGCGCTCTCCTACGGCTGCGCCGGCGTCCCGGCCTGGGAGCGGGCGAGCCTGCGCGTCGGCTACCCCGCGATGCGGGCGCTCCTCGCGCGTGTCCTCGAGGTCACGCCTGCCACGGCGGTTGCAGCCGAGGCCGAGGTGCGAGACACGTTCGAGGCGGTCGGCAAGCGCTTGGCCGACGGTCGGCCCTACATCTGCGGCGAGGCGTTCACAGCCGCCGACCTGACGTTCTCGGCGCTGGCCGCGCCCATGCTGATGCCCTCCGGCTACGGGGTCACGCTGCCGCGGCCCGACGAGCTGCCCGCCTACGCCGCTGGGGTCGTGCGCGAGCTGCGCGCCCATCCCGCCGGCGCCCACGCGCTGGCGATGTTCGACACCGAGCGACACTAAAGGCTCTCCGAGCAGACAGAACTACTCAACCAGGTTGGCGTAAACACGCCTTACACCGCGAACCGACGATCCCTGGTATGGTTCCGACTGACACAACTGTCCAGACCTGCGCTAGAGGCCGATGGCCCATGTCCCCCAGCCCCCATGCGCGCCGCTCCGGGCAGGTGGCAGCCCTGCATGCCAAGCAGTGACCAGCGCATAGCGCACAGAAATGGTGAATAAATGCCGTCGGAGACCAACGAGTCGCGCCGTGACACAGACAAGGGTTTAGGCGCCCTTGTCTACGCGCCGCCAGGCGCCGCCAGCGTAGCGAGCGGACCGGCCGAGTGGGGCGGCTGGTCGCCCTCCTCCCCCCTCCTCCGCCCCAACCCGACTATCACGCTCGCGCTGATCGGCGGGCAGCGTCTACTGCGGGAAGCCACCGCGAGCCTGCTGACGGCGCAGGACGGGCTCAATGTGCTGGGGACGTTCGAGTCCGCCGCGCACTTCCAGTCCGCCGACGTGAAGAGCCTACCGGCGGTGCTCCTGCTCGACTGTGATGGAGGCGAGCCCGGCGATTGCCAGAGTGCAGTCGGCGCGCTGCGCTCATCGCACGTGAAGACCAGAATCGTGATGCTCTGCCGGGGGCTCTGCGAAGAGGTGGTGCGCTGCGCGATCGACCACCGGGTGAGCGGGGTGCTCCTCAAGAGCTACTCGACTGAGGACATACGGGCCGCGATCAGATACACGGCCACCGGACGTACCGTCATGCCAGCCGGCTGGCAGCGGGTGGTCGCCGCGCACCCAGGAACGCAGGGAGGGTTGAGCCCGCGTCATCGGCAGATACTCGCGCTGATCGCACAAGGGCGGCGCAACGATGAGATCGCCAGGGATCTCAACCTCAGCCCAAACACGATCAAGTTCCACGTCCGCGCCATGTACGCACGGATGGGGGTGCGCAATCGCGTCGAGGCCGCCAACCAGTATGCGCAGATGACCAGTGGCGGCACTTGAGCCCAGGATTGCGATCGTCGGTGGAGCTGGAGCGCTCGCCACCGAGGCGCTCGCATGGATGCTCACGAAAAGCGGCAACCGCGTGGTGGGCGCCTACTCGAGCTGCCGCGAGCTGGAGACGGGATCGCGCGCAGACGAGCTGAACCTGCAGGCAGCGATCGTCTACACCGACGATCCCGAGGCCGGTCCGGAGGCGGTGGCCGAGATCAAGCGCGCGCATCCAGAGCTGAAGATCCTGCTGCTCTGCGAGGTCGCCACGCCGGCTGTGGTGCGCTGCGCGATCGACGAGCAGGCGGAGGGCGTCGTGCTCACCTCCGACACGGTCGAGGAGATGACCTTCGCCCTGCGCCACGTGCTCGAGGGCCGCGCGGTGATGCCCGTCGGCTGGCAGGCGGCATCGCTGCAGCCGGACGCCCCGCTTGCCGTGTTGAGCGCGCGCGAGCGCGAGGTGCTCGAGCTGCTGACCCACGGGATGAGCAACAAGGAGATCGCCGCGCAGCTGACAATCTCCTCCAACACGGTCAAGTTCCATCTGCGCACGATCTACTCCAAGCTGGGCGTGCGCAACCGCGTACAGGCGATGCAGGCCGTCAGTCGCCAGCAGGAAGACAGCGCTGAAAGCTCGAATATGTCCGGCAGCGACGAGCCGGCAACTCCGTCAGGTCAGCTCCACACACGCTGATCACCACCTCCCTGCCACGGAGTTTTTAGCTCCAGCAGTAATGATTCTCACCCGGTGTGTCGCTTGGGGTGGGGACTACCTACCCATTTGACAGGGGGTAAAAGACTATCCCACCTGATGATTGTGGAGAACTTGCGGTGCCCATAGTATCCGGCCCGCTGATAGGCCGGTAGCGGTCTGTCATGCGCCTGTCGTGTCGATTGGAAGGCACCGTCCTGCCAATCGGAAGGCACTCAGTCCACTCTCATTCAAGGAGGAGGCCGCACACAAATGCGACCACAAAGCAAAAGGAAAATGATCGCGGGACTCGCTTCCGCGGCAGGAGCGGCGGTGCTGGCCCTGGGCTCGCTCACGGCAGGCGCCGTTGCCGCTCCCAATCCGGGGCCGGCAGGTGACGGCCCGCAGAGCGCCAACGTCCCGTATGTGGCGTGGGTGGGCGAGCACGTGCGCCTCGTGGCGTGCGACCCGGCCATCGCAACCAGCGAAGAAAGCGGCCAGCTCGTCAACTTCCAGCTCGAGGACTGGTCCGGCCGGCCGGAAGCGGCCGAGCTCCCAGCCCCTGATGCCGGGTCCTCTGCGTTCTTCGCTCCGAGCGAAGGCAGCCCCCAGGAATCGATCAAAGCCGGGTGCGTGAAGATCGACTACAAGTCGCTGAATCCAGGCCTCGCCCGGATCAGGGCGGTCGTCACGAACGCAGAAGGCAAGATCGTGTTCTCGCATCAGTTCCTCGTGATCTGGCTGACGGTCAACAAGCCGTCGCTGGCCGAGCTCCCCTACGGGGGCGACCCCTCGGGCAACGGTGAATTCGTGCCGTCGCCGTTCTCGGAACCAGAAACCAACGCGGACAAGGGTCTCGTTCAGGTCAAGGTGACGGGCAGCTTCCCGGTCGAACCGGGCTCAGCGCTGCACAACCTCCTCCCCGAAACGAGCTACACGCTGCCTGCAAGCTGGCCGACCCTGGCCGATACGCTGGCGACCAGCTCCGAAGAACTGGAACCGGAGGGCACCAACCCGGACCTGTGGGACATCCACGGAAGCCCGGAAGACAGCCTGAACACAAGCGTATTCGGACCGTACGATCCGGAGGCCCCCGAAACGCTCATCAGCAATGGCATTCTCAACGCTGACGACGCCCCGATGCCCGCGATTCGCATCGACGTGCATCTCGCGCCGAACGAAGGCGGCCTTGGCGGCGTGGGTCAGATCTCAGGCGCGGACAAGGCTGAAATCTACTCGGCCAACCCCTACTACGGCGCGTACATCCCCGCCACCGATCGTCCCGTTCCCCAGGCGTCTGGGATCGACGGACCGAGCCCCGGCGGGGACTTCCCGGCGTTCCTGAACAAACACCCCGAACCGTATACGTTCTGGACTTCGGTTCACAGCAGCGGAGAACGCGTCGCGGGATCGACGGGATGCCTGCAGCGCACCGAAGGCGAGGGCCCCAGCTACTACCAGACTCCGAGTGGTTCGTTGAATGAAACGTTCTACACGGATGAGCGGGGCGAAGTGCTCGTGAAGTACACGCCGGGCGACGGGTTCTACTTCAACCACATCCCGGTCTTCGGTGGAGCCGAAGGCGAAAGCGAAGCGGGCAAGATCGTCAAGAACGCCGACGGTGGCTGCGATCTGAAAGGCCTGTACAAAGAAGTCATCGGCGAATCGTCGATCTCTGCCACTGCTGTGTATCCGTACCAGTCGGTCGATTACAGCTCGCAGAACTCGGAAGGATCGCTGACCAAGAAAGTCAGGTCGCTGTGGGAAAAGGAATTCTTTGAGTTCCCCAAGGGCAACGGCAAAGAAGAACAGAACGTTCGGATCGTCGTCGCCAAGGCGCAGGACATCGACGGACGGCCGATCGTCGGTGAGACCGTGTGCTTCCACGCACAGCAGGAAACCGGGCTCTACCAGTTCACCAACCCCACAAACGAAGATGAGCTGGAAGATCCCAGTGACTTGCTGGGCAAGGGGAGCGTGGTCTACCTGGGCGGCAGCTATGTGAGGGATCCCTCAGACGAAGGCTCCGATCACCTCTGTGTGACGACCAACGACCTGGGCCTGGCCGCGATCGACTTGGTCAACAGCACGACCTCATCGGTCGATCTGACCGCCAGGTATGAAGGCGAGGAGATCGTCCGCGACCACCTCGTCGACTTCTCGACGAACATCGGGGCGAAAGAAAAGAAAGCCGCTGAAGAAAAAGCAGCAGAAGAAAAGAAAGCGGCCGAAGAAAAAGCAGCAGAAGAAAAGAAAGCCGCTGAAGAAAAAGCGGCCGCAGAAAAGAAAGCCGCTGAAAAGGCTCAGGGCGAAAAGGAAGTAGCCGCCGAAAAAGCCCAGCACGAAAAGGAACAGGCCGCTGAAGAACGGCAGAACACGAAGGAAGAAGAAGCCGAAAAGCGGCAGAACGAAAAAGAAAAGGCGAAAGAAGAAAAAGAAAAAGCAACCGCCGAAGAAATCAAGGTCAACACCGAAAAGCGCGAAGCGGCAGAAGCCGCTGAAAAGGCAAGGCGCGAATCGGAAGCCGCAGCCGAAAAGGCAAGGCGCGAAGCAGAACTCAAGAAGCACGAAGAAGAAGTTGGTGCACTGACCAAGCTGGTGACGACGCTCCCCGGGGCGCTCACCGACCCGCCCAAGGCGCAGGTCAAGGTCAAGGGCAAGAAGGCGCATGTAGCCGCCAAGAAGAAGAAGGGTGGCAAGAAGGGCAAGAAGAGCAAGAAGTAGGACATCGCGCCAAGTGAGAACCGAGGGCCCGCCCAGTGCGGGCCCTCGGTGGTTAAGCCGGTCTTGACTCGGTGGTTAGCTGGTCTTGAAAGTCGTACCTAAGAGCGCCCGTGCGTTGAGGTTCCGGTGTGCGGCAGCCTGCGCGGTGGCAGAGGCGGTTGCTCGGCCGCCCGGCGAACCCCCCCTCTGAAGGCGTGCTGCAGGTTGGCGCGAGTCTGGCGGCGGTGGGGCTCAGGCAGCGAATCGATCTCTAGCAGTCGCTTGCAGGCGAGGATCGAGGCGCTGAACTCCCCACACCAGTAAGCGGTGATCGAGTACTCGAACAGCATCCCCCACTCGTAGATCCAGGGTGCCACGAACAGGATGTCCTCAGGCACCGTCAGCGGGCGCAGGTCCGCAGCCAGGCTCGTGAAGCGGTGTGCTGCGTGGTACAGGCCGCGCTCGCGCAGGCCGACCGCGAGATCGTGCACCGCCTCCAGCCGGGCATGGCGCTGCTCCCACGCTGTAAGAAAGGCATCGACGGCCCCGGACCAGTCGCCCAGTCGGGCGCTGAGGACACCGACCTGGTAGTGGGCGTAGTACGTCTCCTCCGCCCAGCCGCCCAACCCCGCGCGGCGCCGGTAGTGCTCGAGCGCAAGTCCAAGCAGGGCTCGGTCGTCACTCTCGGCGCCGAGGTCACGGTAGGTCTGCGCGAGGTAGAACACTGCGCGAGCGTCGGCGGGGTCCCGCTCGAGCTCCGCCTCCAGCAACTCGGCGTCGCGCTGCCAGCGACCGGTGCGCGACCCGCCAACCGAGTGCACGTGGATCACCACCCCCTCCAGGCGCTCGCAGGTGCGCTCGGCGTCGCTCGAGATGTACTCGTGTGTGGCTCCGGTGTAGCGCCACTCCAGACGACCGTTGACCAGCCGCTTGTTGTGAAACTCGACCTCCCCGGCGTGGCGGATCAGGTAGGAGTCGGCCACCAGACAACCCAGCGCGTCGGGACTGACCTCGATCGTCCAGTCGGCGTCGAGGAGCAGCAGGTACTCTCCCCTGCCGCGGGCCAGTCGCATCAGCTCGCTGCGGTTGTGGCCGAAGTCGATCCAGCGGCGCTCGTGGAGCTCACCTGGGATTCCCGCGAGCTCGTGGCGAATCAGATCCTGCGTGCCGTCGGTGGACCCCGTGTCACAGATCACCCAGTGGTCGATCAGCTCACAGCAGGAGTCCAAGCAGCGCTTCAGGGACGCGACCTCGTCCTTGACGATCATGCACAGGCAGATTGACGGCCGGCCGGTGACCATTGTGTACCAGGTATACTAATCTGCTGAACTAGCGTGCATATGCACCCCGTACGTCAGACGAGTCTCAAGGTGTGTCGAAGCCTACTCGGAGGTGGCCTGCTCAGCGTGCTCGCACTGGGCACGACCACCGCTCCGGCCGACGCCGCCAGGGCTCGGTCCGCAGGCCACTCCAAGATGAAGCCGAGAAGCAAGGTCATTTTGCGGGGCCCCGCTGGGCCCACCGGCCCTCCCGGTGTGATTGGCGCAACCGGCGCCAGCGGAGTGAACGGACTGAACGGCGAAAGGGGTGCCGAAGGACCTCGGGGGGTCACGGGCGCGACCGGAGCCGCCGGCGAAACCGGCGAAACCGGTGTGACTGGCGAAGTCGGACCAACTGGCGCGACCGGGCCAAAGGGCGCGACGGGCCCGGGTGGTGGTGCCACCGGTGCGACCGGCCCGACCGGCGCAACAGGCCCCGGCGGCGGTGCGACTGGCCCAACCGGCGCAACCGGCCTCGAAGGCCCACAGGGAATCGAGGGAGCAACAGGAGCCACGGGTGCCACTGGTGAAACCGGCCCGACGGGCCCCACCGGTGCCACCGGCGCTGCTGGTGTGACTGGCGCCACTGGCGCTGCTGGTGTGACCGGCGCGACGGGTATGACCGGCGAAACCGGACCTACTGGCGCAACCGGAGCCGTCGGCCGGCACGGAGCCACGGGTGAAACTGGTATGACCGGTGAAACCGGACCGACGGGCTCGCAGGGAACCACGGGAGCGACGGGCCCCACCGGTGCAACGGGCTCGCAGGGAACCACAGGGGCGACAGGCGCCACTGGTGCTACTGGAGCGACTGGCACGACCGGTCCAGCCGGACCGACGGGCGCCGGCCTGACAGAGGTGGCGACCGTCACCTCCGAAGGGGTCGCAACCGCGGTGGTGGGTGACGCCCTCACCGTCGAACACCCGTCCTCCGGCACGTACACGTTGACGGATACAGGCGTAACGCTCACCGGTTGCGCCGTCGTGGTGACCGTCAACGCAGCCGAAACCGAGAGCACGGCCCAGGCTGCCGTGACCGGCGCGCACAGCGTCACGGTGGTGACCTACGACGGCACCACCCCAACCGACAACCCGTTCTCGCTGATGGTCACCTGCCCGTAGGGCTCTCCCACCCCTCCCTCTGATCCTGCCCCTAGCCACCCTCCTCGCCTCCCCCTACCCTCCGACCACACGCTCGTCCTCGCGACGAAAGCCGACCTGCGCGGAGATGCGGTCGGCGGTGGAGATCAGGTGGGGACCGAGGTGCTCGACGAGGTGCTCGAGGGAGATCGTCGAGCGGTGCGCCACCAGGCTCACCGCCGCAAGCAGCTCCCGTGCCTGCGAGCGCACCGGCGCCGCGATCTCCAACAGCTCCGGCGCGAGCTCTTCCTCGCCCGTGGCGAGACCAACCTCGAGAATCTGGGCGAGCTCTCGGCGCAGCACGGCCCGGCTCGTGATCGTGCACGGTCCCCGCCGCGCCAGCTTGAGTTCGGCGATCAGATCGTGCTTCACAGCCGGCGGGAGGTTCGCCAACAGCAGCTTGCCGATGGCCGTGCAGTGCGCCGGCAGGCGCGTACCCTCGCCCAACCCGAGATCGACCGGGTGGCGCCCCCGGCGGCTGCCGCGAACGCAGTCCACGTACAGGACCTCGGGACCGTCCAGCACCGCGATCGCGAGCGTGTGGGGGACCCTCCTGCTCAACTCCTCCAGGTGCGGCTGGGCGTGCGTGCGCAGGCTCGTCGAGCTCAGTGTCGAGAGCCCCAACCGGGTGACCCCCAAACCCAGCCGGTAGCGGCGGTGCGGGGCCCGAACGAGGTGGCCGAGCTCCGTCAGCGTGAGCGCGTAGCGGTGCGTGGTGGAGCGGCTCATCCCCAGCTCGTCGGCGAGCTCCGCGATCCCCCACACCGGACGCTCCGGGGTGAAGCACTCGAGGATCGCGAGGCCGCGCTCCAGCGATTGGGAGTAGCGCGACTCGAGCAGGTGGGGAACGGGCTCGCGCCACTCGCCGCCGGGGCTGCGAACCGCCGTCGCGCGAGGCGGCCGGCCGCGCGAAACCGGCGCCGACGGCCCGGACGCCTCCGCACCCGCGCGTGGGCCGCGCGCCCCCGGCGACGCACGGCCCACGCCTCGGTCACGCAACCCGCTCACGGCCGCGACCGCGGCTCTCCCCCACCGCACCTCTCCTCAGGCGCCCACCCGACGCCGGCCGGCCGAGCGGAGCTGCGTTCCTGGTGACCCACGCGGCCGATCGTTGCGCAAACGGCAGCACCCGAGCGCTCAGCGTGTTTTCATAAAACG
This sequence comes from uncultured Solirubrobacterales bacterium, assembly GCA_963725535.1. Classification (GTDB taxonomy): domain Bacteria; phylum Actinomycetota; class Thermoleophilia; order Solirubrobacterales; family Solirubrobacteraceae; genus Palsa-744. The sequence continues at coordinate 101,768 of CAVRYX010000001.1, read as the reverse complement.
AGAAATGCGCAGACAAAAAGCTGTGCTCGGGGGTCGGTGAGCGCCACCGGGGCAGGCCGCCACTCGTCGGCTACTCGTCGCGCTGCGCGTAGAGCACGCGCCACACGCGCAGCACCGGCAAAAGCACTCTCGCCAGCGAGCCGCAGGCGCGGGCGAGGTGCAGCGTGCTCGCGCGCAGCTCCGGCGTGCGCACGGAGTCCTTCGAGAGGTACATCGAGACCATGCAGGCCACCAGGACCGCGTGCCGGGGGCCGTCCGGCAGTGCCCGGGCCCGCAGCGCCGCCTCGCGCACCAGCACCCCCAGACGCTCCACCGCCTCCTCGGCGCACGGGTAGTGCGCGATGTAGCTGTGCTCCCCATCAGCCGCGTCCTGCGCGGAGTCGGCGTAGCTGTCGAGCATCGTGCCCACCAGCGAGATCCAGGGCAGGTAGGCGGTGTAGGTGTCGAGCACGCGACGGTCCTCCAGCCCCCGCGCGGCCGCCAGCGCTAGCAGCGCGAGAATCGTAAGCCACGCACTCGCCGCCGCCGTCAGCTCAAACCAGACCAACCCGTCAGGCGCGTCGAAGTGCGACGCGGCCCACTCCCGGAGCGCCTGCTCGCGCGCCACGGGGTCGAGCTCGTGGTTGAGCCCGAGCACCTGGGTCAGCGTCGCGGCCCGAATCGCGAGGGGCCGGACGGTGCGGTAGGACGGGAGCAGCGCACAGCCTGTGCGGCAGGCGCCGAGCAGCGCTCCCAGGTAGCCGCCGTCGGCGCGACGCGGGTTGTGGCGGTAGTAGTCGGAGGCCGGGGTGCCGGGAGCGAGCGCCTCGCTGAGGGCGAGGTGCAGCTGGCGGCCGTTGAGCGTGCCGGCGCGCGCCGCTCGCTCGTTGACGGAGTCGAGGAAGTCGGCCATCACCTCGTAGGCCACGAGCAGACGCAGCAGGTGGGCGGAGCGCGCGCGGGGCAGCGTCCAGAACAGCGCCGCTCCGTCGGTGCTGGCACGCTTGCAGGCCAACGAGCCGAGCCCGTCAGCACGCAGCGTGCGGTCTGGGATCGCCCGCGCTCGCGCCCGCCAGCACCGCACCTCCCGCGCGACCGCCGGCAGGCCCCAGAGCAGCTGGCGGGCAGCGACGCGCAGGAGCGACAGCGCCTGGACGGTGGACGGCGGGAGCAGATCGCGCGGCCCGGCCACTCCGCTGGGACGCGCGGGCCACGCGCCAGGAGGCGTGCCGGCGTGAGCACTCAGAGTCAGGCTGTGCTGACAGTTGTCGGGTGTACACGCACTGCAAGATACCCTGGAAGGGCGAGGATCGCCAGTGCCACTGCGGACACGAGCGCGAAGCTGAAGAGCGCGACGGCGCCGGCGACCGAGACCACGATCGGAAAGCCGGTGACGCTCGCCAGCGCGTGGCTCAGCAGCAGCTGACCGTACAGTCCGAAGACGGCGCCGAGCGAGCAGCCGCAGCCGAGCAGCAGAGCGCTCTCGCACAGCAGCGAGCGCCACAGCACGCCTCGCTTGTACCCCTGGCGCTTGATGTAGGCGAGCTGGGGTCGGCGCTGCCAGATCATCGAGCCGATCGCCCCGGCCGTCGCGAGGATCGCGGCGATCAGCACGAGCGCCGCGATCTGCGTCAGACGCGTGAGCCCCTGGCTACCGGTGGTCTCCCACTGGCGGGTGCGCTGGACGGCGGTCTGGACGGCCAGCCCCGAGCTCGGCCCGAGCAAACGGCGGATCTCACGGCTGGCGCGCGCAGGCGACACACCGGGCGCCAGCGTGACGAGGTAGGCGCTGGCTGCGTCGCTGTCCCAGGCCCGCGCGTAGTCCGCGGCGCCCAGGATGATCGCGCCGGGCGGCCAGCCCAGGTTGGTGGACAACGCCGCGACTCGGAACACCGTCGGGCGCGGCGCGGGGAGCGTGAAGGGCTGGCCGAGGCGCAGGTGCAGTTCGGCGGCGAGGACCTGTGAGAGCACTGCCCACCCATGACCGCGCAGGCGCGCGCTCGCCACGGCCTCCTCGCCGCTGACGAGCTGGCTCGGCGGGATCGGGTCGGGCGAGGCGGCCGGCGGGGCCAGCACCCACACCCGGCGGGGGCCCACGTCCAGGAAGCCGCCGCGGTAGACGCCGACCGCCGCGATCCCGGGCAGGCGTGCGAGTGGGCCGGCGCCCGCGCTCGGGAAGGGGGTTGTCGCAAGTGTGTTGCCCGAGCCCGCCGGCGAGACCCACAGGGCGGCAAGGCGGTTGACCTGCGCCGCCGTGCGGTCCAGACCGCTCTGGAGGTTGCCCTGCGCCCCCTGGATGGCGACGCTGCCGAATACCGCGAGCGCCGCCGTCGCGGCGATCGCGAGCGAACGCACACGGGTCGCGGGCGTCCGCAGCTCGACGAGGGCAAGGCGGGTGGAGGCTGCGTAGAGCGGGCGCTGCAACCACTCGGAGGCGGCGAGACCTACGTCGAAGGCGGAGGGCAGGATCAGCAGCAGCGCCGCGGCGAGCGCGAGGCTGCCGAGCACGGCGGCCTGCGGGCGGGCGAGCAAGACGAACGTGGTGCCCGCCAGGCAGGCGACCCCGGCCGCCAGGCTCAGGGTCCTCGCGCCCGGGTGCCGGCGCAACCGTCCGCCGCCGCTCCGCACGGGGCCGGCGAGGGTCCCCCTGAGCGGAACCAGCACGCCGAAGCCCGCAGCCGCCAACCCCGCGGTCACCGAGAGCGCAACGGACTGCCAGGTCACGATCCGCTGCGAGCCGACCGGGAACGCAAACGAGAGGTAGCCGGGATTCGCGCGAAACACCACGAGCGAGAGCGCCTCGCCGAGGACCAGCCCGAACAGCGAGCCCAGCCCGCCGAGCACAAGCGCGTCGAACAGCAGCACCTGCACCGTCATCGCGCGGGTCGCGCCGCGGGTGCGCAGCGCCTCGATCAGAGTGCGGCGCAGGGGCAGCGTCATGAGGATCGCGTTGAACGCGAACAGAAAGCCCACCAGCGCGGAGATCGCCGAGAACAGGCTGGTGCTCACGTCGGCGGGCGCGGCGGCGGTGTCGAACAGCCGCGAGTCGTAGTCCGCCGCCTCGACGTTCACGGGCCGCCCCGCAGCGAGCGCGCCGAGCTCGCGGCGCACCTCGCGCTGGCGCCCGGGGAGGGTACGGACGAGGATGCGTGTCAGGCGGCCGCGCAGGCCGGTCACGGTCTGCGCGTAGACGAGGGGAGCGATCGCGAGGGGGCTGTCGACGAGCGCGCCGAGGGAGCCGGCGTCGAGCTTCGCTCCCATCAGCGCAGTGAGCCGGGTCGCGCCGACCTCCAGCGTGAGGGTCTGCAGCGAGTCGACTCCGATCGCTTCCGCCACCGGCGTGGGCAGCGCGAGCGCGTGCAGCGACGCGAGCTGCGTGGCGGTGAAGCCCTGCGGCAGGGAGCCGCCGACCGATCGGAGATCGGCCAGCAGGTAGCGGGGTTCGCCCGCGAGCAGGTCGACCGAGCGCTGCCCGAGCGGGCCGAGGACGGTGGCGCGCTGCTCGAGCACTGGCTCGGCCCCCTGCACTCCGGGCAGCCGACCCACCCGGCCCAGCAGCCGCTCGTCGAAGCCGGCGGGTGCACGCGCCACCAGTTGCAGGCTCGCGCGGCCCACGACCCCGGCGGTCAGCTGCTGGATCGAACCGGCGAGGCTCGTGGAGGCAACCTGCGAGGCGAACAGCAGCGCCACCCCTACAGAGAGCCCCAGCACCGCGAGCAGCTCCTGGACGAGCACGAGCCGTGCGCGCAGGCGGGCGCGGTAGATGTAGAGGAGCTCCCACGGAGCCAGCAGGCGCAGCTCCCCCACGCCTCACCCCCAACGTGCGTCGCGCAGGCCTGGAGGGCGCCCGTGCGGAAAGTCGATCACGACACCGGGCTCGGAAGCGCCCCCGCCTGAGAGCGCCGTCAGGCGACCGCCGGCGAGCGAGAGGACGCGGTGCGAGCAGAGCGCCGCCTCGGGGTCGGAGACGGTCATCAGCACGCCCAGGCGAAGCTCCTCGGCGAGTGCGCGCACCAGCACCGAGACCTCCTCGGTCTCGCGCGCCCCGAGTCCGTCGAGGAGGTCGTCAACCAGCAGCAGCCGCGGAGTGCCCGCGAGCGCCTGGGCGAGCTCCACGAGCACGCGCTCCCAGTCGGAGAGCTCACCCCAGCGCCGTTCGGCGCAGTGCTCGACGCCCAACCGCTCGAGCGCCTGAAGCGCAACCGACCGCACGGCGCAGCGGTGGGCCCGCCCGCCGAGCGCCAGGCGCAGCGCGACGTAGTCGAGCATCTGCACGCCGAGGCCAGGACCGAGGCGGCCCGCCCAGCCGAGTTGCTCGCGCAGCACGCGCGCGTGGGCGGCGTCGGAGAGGCCGCCGAGGTCCGTCCGCCCGAGCAGCACGCGCCCCTCGTCCGGCGCCACCATGCCGGCGGCGAGCCGCAGCAGCGTGGTCTTGCCCTGGGAGCGCAGCGCGACCACCGAGACGACCTCCCCGGGCGCGACGTCGAGCCAGACCGACCGCAGCAGCCACCTGGCCAGGTCCCCGCGCCGGTAGCGCAGGCCGATACCCTGAAGAGACAGGACGGTCATCGGGGGAGATCGTCCACGTGTGTGGGGTACCCACCGAGCGCGTGTGCGCTGGCCGAACCGGCGATTCTGGCCGAACCGGGGACCGATTGGGGAGACGCTCGCTCCGCTCGCATCCCCAAATCGGCCAGCGCCGGAGGCGCGTGTCCCCCGGCTTCGGTCGAAGGCGAGTGTCTACCTGCTTCGGTCGTCGTGCCCAGCGACGGCGCGCCGCGCCCCAACAGCGGCTCCTCGGCGAGTTCGCGCGCCCGCTCGCCGGCAACCCCGCGCGGCGCTTCATGGCGCGCCGGCTCCTCGTCCGGCCCCGCGACGGCCCCGCGCACCGGCTCCTCTGCGACCTCGCCCAACTCCTCCAGGCGCGCCCGCAGGCGCTCCAGGCGCTTGAACCGCGTGCCCCACAGCGCCGCTTCGTCGCGCAGGACCGCGCGGCGCGCGAGCGCCGACCACCGCTCCTGCACGGTGGAGCACCGCGGGGCGACGAGCTCGGCCTCCGACAGACGCCCCTGGGCGGCCGCGAACATGCTCGCGCAGGCCCGTTCCTCGGCGCAGATCGCCTCGATCAACCGCGGCAGGTCGGCGGAGGTGCAGAACTCGACCTTCGCGTGCAGCTCCTCGCGCAGGGCCGGGGCCGCGGTGGTGCAGGCGCGCAACCACGCGCGGAAGTGCTCGACACCCAGCGGCGTGGCTTCGTAGCGGTGCTCCTGCGCCCCGTCCTCCTCGGCGAGAACCTGCACGAGTCCCTGCCGGGCGAGGCGGCTCAGCGCGTTGTGGGCGGTGGAGCGGGTGAACTGCGCGGAGCGGAAGCGCTCGACTAGGCGAGCGCCGAGTCGCGAGGCGGAGTCGGGCTGCTCGATCACGAGCCCCAGTACAGCCTCCCCGGCCGATAAGCCAACCAGTCGTTTCCGTGGCATATACACAAGAGACCGTACACCAAAACTCGGGCGTACAGGTCACGTGGGTCGAATGGTTTTTACAAGCAGGTCATTTGAGAGACAGGAACCAGACGGAGCTTCGGTGGCTCACAGAGGATTGTAGACTAATGTCTCTGCGACCCGGGTCCTCCCCTGCCACCAGCGCGTGACGACTGAAGGGCTCGCTAACCTCCGGCGTCTGAAGCTCGAACGCCAGCACACAAGATCCCCGGCGTCCCCCCCACCGCCACCGCGCTCCCGTGCGCGCCGCTGGACGGTCCCTCGATGTGGACGCGGCGCAGCCTTAGGGCCTATCCCTCTTGGCTCGCACGTCTGGATACGGCCGATGGCCTTACCCCTCCGGGACCCGTCACCGCGGCCTCAACGTGGGCCCACCACGCCTTCGGCCTTGCGTCCGCGCCTCGCTCGACCCTCGACCGCCTCAGCCGCACGCCCCAATCGGGATAGGCCCTTAAGCGGTGGGGCCAGAGCACAGCGCAACCGTGGGTCGCGGCCCGTGTTACGGGGAGGCGTGCGTTTGGACCGTCCCACGGCCACCATCCCCGCAACGCTCACGGCGCTGCTGTGCGCCGTCGCGTGCGCCTGCTTGGCGGCTGCGCCCGCCGGAGCGGCGCCCACCCTCGGGTGGAGCACGGTCAAAGTCGACGGCGCCGGCCTCACCGGAGTCTCCTGCGCCTCGGAGACCCTCTGCGTGGCTGTCAACAAGGAAGGCCACGCGCTGATCGGCACCAACCCGGACAGCGGTGCCAGTGCGACGTGGAGCCAGCACGAAATCGACGACAAAACGGCCCTCACCGGGGTCTCCTGCGCCGCCAACGCGCTCTGTGTGGCCGTCGACGGAGCAGGCCGCGTGCTCATCAGCACCAACCCCACCGCCGGGGCGGGCGCGGGGTGGAGCGGTGTGGCGATCGAGGGAGCCCCGGCGTTCACCGGGGTCTCCTGCGCGTCAAGCGCGTTGTGCGTAGCCGTCGACAAGGCCGGTGACGCGTACCTCAGCACCAACCCCACCGCCGGCGCGGGTGCGGGGTGGAGCCGTGTGCCGATCGACTCCGGGCACGCGTTGAGCTCGGTCTCGTGCGCCTCCACGGCGTTGTGTGTGGCGGTGGACAACGCCGGCCAGGCGCTCGTGAGCCGCGAACCGGCCGGGGGCGCGTGGCACCCGAGCCCGATCGACCTGAGCCCGAACCTCGTCTCGGTCTCCTGTGCCCCTGCTCCTGCCGGAGTGTGTGTGGCGGTCGACGGCGAAGGCAACGTGCTGGCGAACGGGGACCCAACCGACGAAGCGCCCACCTGGAACTGGACGCCGGCGTTCGCGCCCGCACTCGGAGCACCCGGCGCGCCCACGGCCGTTTCGTGCGCTGCCTCCGGCCTGTGCGTGTCCGTGGACAGCGGCGGGGGCGCCTACGCCGGCGATAACCCCACCGCTACGCCGCCCCCGTGGATTTTCGACGGCATCGACCCCGGCAGGGCGCTGTCGGGAGTCTCGTGCGTGGCCGAAGGGCTCTGCGCAGCCGTGGACAGCGCCGGCCAGGTGTTCGTCACGCGCGTCCCCCCGCCGACCGCCGCCACCGGCACGCCGACCGCCCTCAGCGAAACCGCGGCGAACGTCTCCGGCACGGTGAACCCCGACGACGCGACGCTCACGAGCTGCACCTTCGAATACGGCACGAGCGAAGCGTACGGGCAGAGCGCGCCCTGCGCGACTCCACTCCCGGCGGGTGGCGCGACGCAGGCGGTGACCGCGACGCTGGGCCCCCTCGCGGCCGGAACGACCTACCACTACCGGCTGGTGGCGAGCAGCGCGAGTGGCACGTCGATGGGTCTGGGCGAGACGTTCAAGACGCTCGCCCCCCCGCTCGTCCAGCCGCACCCCTCGATCGGTGGCATCCCCGCGCTCGGGCAGCGGCTCACGTGCAAGTCCGGCGTGAGCGGGAGCGGGAGTGCGAGCGCGACACTGAGCTACGCGTGGCTGCGCGACACGAACGCCGTCGCCGGCGCGAGCAGTTCCACGTACACCGTCTCGAGCGCAGACGTGACCCACCACCTGCAGTGCCGCGTGACCGCGACCAACGCGGGCGGCAGCGAGAGCGCGACGAGCTCGTTCGTGACCGTGCCCGCCGGCGGCCTCGGGGCGATCTCGGAGACCCAGGTCGGGACCCCACGGGTGGTGGGCGCCACGGTGAGCGTGCCGCTGAGGTGCTCGGCGCAGGCCGCGGGGAGCTGCACGATCACGCTGCGCCTCACCGTGGTGGAGACGCTCCACGGCACCCGCGTGGTGGCCGTGGCGGCGGCGCGCGCTCGGCGCGCGACGGTGACGGTCAGCGCGAGCACCGTGCACCTGAAACCCAGCCAGCAGCTGACGGTCAACCTCACCCTGAACGCCACGGGCAGGCGCCTGCTCGCACACCTGCGACAGGTGCCGGTGAGGCTCGCGGTGAGCGGCACGGTGGTGGGCGCGCTCAGCGCCACTCTGAGGACGGCTACGCTCACGCTGAGCAAAGGGGGAAGGGCGTCATCTCACCACAGGCGATGAGCGCCATCACTAAGCCTGAATCCTCCGATCCCGGGGTCGCACCGGCACCGGATGACGCATCGCCAGGATCAATCGCCCTCCCTCCGAGGGGTCACCCTACGGAGGTTCGGTCGATTGCCCCTGGCTCGGTCACCGGCACCGGATGCTCAGCCCGTTATCGGTGGATCCAGGCTGCGATCTGTGGTGTCTGCGTGGTAATCGTTGCGCTGGGGACGGCACCGAGCGCCGATGCGCGAGCGCACCAGCAGGCCGCCAACAAGGCCAGTGGGGGCGCTACCCCAGCCGGTGTGTTGGCGCCGACCCCGTACATGGGCTGGGACAGCTACTTCGCGTTCGGCTCCCACTACGACGAGGCGACGGTGCTCGAGCAGGCCAGCCAGCTCATCACGCGCGGCCTGGCGCGGGACGGCTACAACTACGTGTGGCTGGACGTGGGCTGGTGGCAGGGCCAGCGCAACGCCGCCGGGGAAATCGTCGTCAGCCCCACGCAGTGGCCGCACGGGATGGCGTGGCTGACGAGCGTGCTGCACGCGGCGGGGCTGAAGGTGGGCCTGTACACCGACGCGGGCACAAACGGCTGCGGCGGGAAGGGGCAGGGCAGCTACGGGCACTACCAGCAGGACGTGAACACGTTCGCGGCGTGGGGCTTCGACGCTGTGAAGGTGGACTACTGCGGAGGTATCGAACAGCACCTTGAACCGGCGGCGGCGTACGGAGCCTTCCACGAAGCGATCGTGCACAACGCAAGCCACCGCCCGGTGCTGCTGTCGATCTGCAACTTCCTGCAGCCGGGCCAGTACGAAAGCGAAGTCCCGACGCTCGCGGGCTCGAACTTCGCCTCGTACACATTCGGGCCGAGCGTGGGCAACAGCTGGCGCACGGACACCGACGTCGGAGTCCCAGGGGACGTGGAATTCACCGCGGTGCTGCGCAACCTCGATGCGGATGCCGCCCAGCCGCAGGCGGCGGGGCCGGGCCACTGGAACGACCCCGACTACCTCGGCCCCGACCAGGGCATGTCGGCCGCCCAGTTCCGCACGCAGTTCAGCATGTGGGCGATGCTCGCGGCCCCGCTGATGATCAGCGAGGACCTCGTGTCGATGTCGAGCGCCACCCAGACCACCGTCTCCAACCGCGAAGCGGTCGCGATCGACCAGGACCCCGCGGGCGTGCAGGCGCGGCTGCTCTCCTCTAGCGGTTCGGGAGAGGTGTGGGTCAAGCCGCTCAGCGACGGCACCCGCGCGGTGGCGCTGTTGAACCGCTCGGGAAAGTCGATCGAGATCGCGACCAGCGCCGCCGCCGTGGGAATGCCGAAGAGCAGCGGCTACGACGTGCACAACCTGTGGACCGGCGCGGTCACCAGCACGACGGGCGCGATCGCAGCGAGCGTGCCCGCGGACTCGACGGTGCTGCTGCGCGTCTCCACGGCAGCGCAGGCCCTACGCGCCAGCCCCAACCCCAAACGCCGCGCCTGACGCCACGCCGCGTCCGCCCGCGCTGCCAACCGACTGAAGAGACAAAAGTACACCCAGAAGGGCACGGTCGCGACCTCCGACAGGCGTTCGCTGAGCAAGCGAGGCAAGGATTGGAAGGCCCGCCCACCCCGCGAAGTGTGCTGGCCGACCAGTCGATCGCACCTGATCGACGATCGGTACACGAGCGACCGAGGACGCCGCATCGCGCTGGCCGAAGCGGGGATGCTGGCCGAACGGGGAATGCTCGCCGGAGGCGAGTGTCCCCCGCTTCGGTCGGAGGCCCCTGTCTCCCGGGCTTCGATCAGCGGACGTCTGTCGTTGCGAGCTCGTCGTCGCGGCGGTAGCCCAGGCGCGCGGAGATGCGGTCGGCCGTGGCGATCAGGTGGGGGCCGAGGTGGTCGATGAGATCCTGCAGCACGATCATCGAGCTGTGCGCCGCCATGTTGGCGGCGGCGACGACTTCGCGGGAGTCCGAGCGGATCGGCGCGGCGATCGAGTGCAGGCCGGGCGTGAGCTCTTCGTCGTTGATCGCAAAGCCGTCCTCGCGGATGCGGTCCAGCTCGATCTGCAGCAGCCGCTTGTTGGTGATCGTGTTGGGAGCGCGTCGCTCCAGGCGGATTTCCGAGAGCAGCTCGCGCCGCTCGCGGTCGGGGAGATGCGCGAGCAGCAGCTTGCCCATCGAGGTGCAGTACACCGGCAGGCGCGAGCCGAGGGCGAGCCCCAGGTCGATCCGCTGCTGGGCACGGCGGTGGGAGCGGGAGCGCGCGATGTAGACGATCTCGGGGCCGTCGAGCACCGCGACGTTGATCGTGTACCCCGTCCGCCGGCGCAGTTCGTCCAGGTACGGCTGGGCGTGCTCACGCAGGGACGTGGAGTTCAGCGCGGACATCCCGAGGTCGGTGACGTGCAGCCCGAGGCGGTACTTGCGTGAGGCGTCCTGCTCCAGGTAGCCCAGCGCGACCAGGGTGATCACATAGCGGTGGGTGGTCGAGCGGCTCATACCGAGCGAATCGGCGATCTCGGCGATCCCGAGCACGGGGCGGTCGGGCGTGAAGCAGCCGAGAATCGCCAGGCCGCGCTCCAGCGACTGCGAGTAACGCGGCTCGCGCAGACTCGGAATCGTCCACTCGTTCTCAGGCGGCAGCGTTCGTGGCACTGATTCCCTCCCTTAATCCGGTTGATCGAATGCTACCCAAGAACGGGGTAGGGGAAACAAAGCGAACCTTTGCCACGTCCGTAGAGGGACGGGTTACTCAGGTGTGGCAGCCGGTTCGGAGGCCGTCGGGGAGGAGTGCTGGTTGGCGTAGACCCTGAGGTCCTGGAGTTCCTCGACCGCCTGGTAGTCGGCCATGCCGCGACGCTGGGCGGCGCGCAGCGCGTAGGGCAGCGGCGCGCGCAGCTCGTCCGGGACCGCGACTTCTTCGAGGGTCACCCACAGTTCCTCTTCCAACGCGCCGGCGGCGCCCGCGGCGTTTTCGAGCTCGGCGCGCCCAGTCTGGGAGGAGTAGTCGTAGAGCTCGAATTCCGCACCGGCCGGTTCGACCGCGACCGAGCCGGAGCTCCAGTTGGAGTAGAGCGCGAGCTTGCCGCGGGGGGTACGCAGCGCGACCACGTGGCGGGGCGCTTCGGCCGCGTACGGTTCGGTGGCGAACTCGGTGACGTCCTCGTCGGTGGCGTGCAGCACCCAGGGGCGCCCCGGAGCGCCGGGGTGAGCGCAGATCGCGGCGAGGTCGTGGCGAGCAGCCAGGTGGCGGTAGCGGCTCTCCCGTCGCCACGTGGAGGAGCCGGTGGCAAGCGTGAGCAGCAGCGCGGCGACGTCCACCGAGGAGGTGAGCTGGGTGCGCCCGACCGCGGGCGCGGCGGTGGCGAGGCCGCGGAAGTCGCGCACGTACAGCGGCACGCGGATCGCCTCCTCATAGGCGGACGCGCCCTTGCCGCGCAGCCCGTGGGAGCCGCCGTACTCGCCGTGGTCGGAGGTGAAGAGCACCACCGTGTTCGCGTGCACGGCGGGTTGGGCGGCGAGCGCGGCGAGCACGGCGCCGACCTGCGCGTCGACGTAGCTTTGCAACATCAGGTAGGTGTCCATCAGCCCGGTCCACGCCTGCAGCGCTTCGGCGCCCTCGAACGGGACGGGCCCGAAGGAGCGCGCCGCGGTGTCCTGCAACGAGCGCTGCAGCCGCGGCTTGCGCTGCGCTTCGAGCGCTTCCGGGGTCTCGTAGTTGGGGGGCAGCGCTTCAGCGAGCCCCGACGGCGAGCTCTCAGCGGGCACCTGGCTGGTGAAGCGGTACCACCACGCGATGTCGTGCGGGTTGACGAACGAGACGGTCGTGCACCACGGCTCGGCGCCCCCCTCTTCGCGCAGCCATTCGGCGAACTGCGCGGCGATCGCGGGGTCGACTTCAGTGCCCTGCCCGGGAGCTCCGTTGGGCGAGGGGTAGGTGCCCCCGGAGAAGCCGTAGGGCTCGAGCGAGGCGTCGGGGTTGGGGTTCAGGTGCCACTTGCCCCACCACGTGGTGTGGTAGCCGAGCTCGCGCAGCAGTGTTCCCCATGTGGGAAAGCCGGGGTCCAGGCGGCTGTCGCCGGTGATCAGGCAGCCAGTCTGCTGGGAGTACAGGCCGGTCACGAGCGCGCTGCGCGAGGGGGTGCAGTCGTTGGCGGCGGTGTAGTGGCGTTCGAAGCTCACAGCCCCGGCGCGCAGCGCGGCTAGGTTGGGGGTGAGCGCGGCGGACTGGACGGCGGGCGGCAGCCACACCGGCGTGCGCAGCTGGTCGACAACGATCACGAGGATGTTCGGCGCCCTACGGGCCCGCGGGCGTGACCCCGAGGAACCCGTTCGCCCGCCGGGCCGCCCGGGAGCGCTGCCGCCCCTGGAGCCGAGCGCGAGCGAGCCGGCGGCGAGCACCCCCTGCTTGAGGAAGGTGCGGCGGTCGCTGGTAGCTCGAGTGTCGGTCTGGTCGAGAGGCACCACTGAGACTCCGAAACAACGCGCACACATCCACGGTGCGCTGCGGGAAGGGATTTTAAGACCTGCGCGCAGAGTTGCGCCGGCGCAGACACCCAACGGTAAGCGAGAGTCCGCAGGCGAGCAGTGCCGGCTATGGGGAGTGCGACGACGGCGAGCAAGGTGGCGACCGACCAGCCAAGCCGCTTGCCTACGGCGCGGACCGAGCGGTGCTCCGCACTATCCCGGGGGCGCTCGGCACGGACTCGGGCGCGCTCGGCACGGACTCAGGGGCGCTCGGCACGGACTCAGGGGCGCTCGGCACGGACTCGGGCGCGCTCGGCACGGACTCAGGGGCGCTCGGCACGGACTCGGGCGCGCTCGGCACGGACTCAGGGGCGCTCGGCACGGACTCGGGCGCGCTCGGCACGGACTCAGGGGCGCTCGGCACGGACTCAGGGCCGCTCGCCTTGGGCGGGGGTGCATGGTTGAAGCCAGGTAGCTCGAGCTCCACGCGGGCGCCACCGGCGAAGCTCTCTGACGCCGACACCCGCCCACCGTGGGCCTCGGCGATCGCGCGCACGATGGCGAGGCCCAAGCCGGTGCCGCCGGAGGCGCGGTCACGAGCGGCGTCGGTGCGGTGGAAGCGGTCGAACACGCGCTCGCGTTGCGCCTCGGGGATCCCAGGCCCGTCGTCCTGCACGACGAAGCGCACCCACTCGCGCCCCGGCCCCCGGCACTCGGGCAGCTCGACAGTCGGTGGCCCCCACCCCAATCCCCGACCCCGGGCTCCCGGGATCTCGCTCTCGGGACGCCCCGACCCCGCACCGCGACTGTCCGAGCATTCGACGTCCAGGCGCACGAGCCCAGGCCCGTGACCCACCCGCCCGGTGTGAGCGATTGCGTTGCTCAACAGGTTGCGCAGCGCCTGTGCGAGCCGGTCGGGGTCGGCAAGGAGCGTGCCTGCGGGCACCTCCCCGAGCTCGAAGCGCCGCGGCGCGAGCAGGGTGGTGCCGCCCCACAGCTCCTCCACGAAGCGCTCGAGCTCGATCGGCTCCAGGCGCAGGAACTGCGTCTGCTCGGCCTTGGCGAGCACTAGGAGGTCGTCCACGAGGCGGGTGACGCGGGCGATCTCCGCCTGCACAAGGCGCTCCACGCACCGCACCTCCTCGCCGGAGGGCTCCTGCTGGGCGGCGAGCACCTCGAGCTGGCCCCGGATCACGGTCAGCGGCGTGCGCAGCTCGTGCGAGGCGTCAGCGACGAACGCGCGCTGGCCCGCGAACGCGTCGGTGAGGCGGTCGAGCATGTGGTTGAAGGCGTCCGCGAGCACCCGCACCTCCTGACCCTCGCGCTCGACGTCGTGGATGCGGGGGTGCAGGTCGCCGGCGTCCACCTGTGCCGCCACCGCTGCCATGCGGCGCAGCGGGCGCGAGAAGCGGGCGCCCACCGCCAGTGAGGCAAGTAGCGCCCCGGCGAGCGTGAGCAGGCCCGCGAGGATGAACGCACGCGCCACACCGCGCTGGGCGCGCGCCACGCTCGCAAGCGGCTCCCCCACGCCGACCGTCACGAGCTGCTGGCCGAAACGGGGATGCGAGCCAAAGGCGAGTGTCCCCCGGCTTCGGTCGGTGCGCGCGCGGCCGACGGGGAGGCGTACCTGCCGCTTGAGCAGGCGCAGGTAGCCGACGTCCGGCAGGTCCATGGTCGAGAACCCTCCGCCCACGGTGAGCAACCTGTGCGAGAGCCGGTTCTCCTGCTCCTGCACCGCAACGCTCTCCCCGTCGTCGGGCGCGGGGTTGCCGAACAGCTCTGGCGTGTTGGTGGCAGTCCCAGCGCCGGGGACGAGCGCGAACAGCAGCGTGGAGCTCGCGTTGAAGGGCTGACCGCTTACGTAGTCGCGGGCCGCGGAGAGCGTCTGGCGGGGGGTGTGCGCGCCCGAGGAGGAGAGCGCGTGGACGAGCTCGCCGGCGTCGCCCGCGATCTCGTGGTCGATCTGGTTGTGCAGCTGGGTGCCGGTGCCGCGGTAGACCGCCACGAAGGCGACCCCCGTGGAGAGCACCACCACCAATGCCACCCACCCGGCCAGCCGCCAGCGGAGACTCGCTCCCTTCCGTCGTTCAGCCGGCACGGCCCAGGCGGTATCCCACCGCGCGCACGGTGTGGATCGGCGCCGGGGATTGGTTCCCGCCCACCCCGCGCAGCTTGCGGCGCAGGTACCCGACGTACACGTCCACGATGTTCGTCGCCGGGTCGTGCTGGTAGCCCCACACCGCGCTCAGGATCCGCTCGCGCGAGAGCACCGTGCCGCGGTGGCGCGCCAGGTACACCAGCAGCTCGAACTCGGTCGTCGAGAGCGCCACCGGCTGACCCGCCCGGCGCACCCTGCGGGTGAGAAGGTCCACCTCGATGTCCTCCGCCCGCAACGTGGTGGGCGCACCCTGCGTGGCGCTGCGCAGCTGGGCGCGCACCCGCGCCAGCAGCTCCGCCAGGGAGAAGGGCTTGACCAGGTAGTCCACCGCGCCCGCGTCGAGACCCGCGACGCGGTTCTCCACCTCGCCTCTGGCGCTCAGCACGATCACCGGCAGGGTCGGCTTGGCGGCCCGCAGCGTGGCGAGCACCTCCATGCCGCCGCGGCTCGGGAGCATCAGGTCGAGGACGACCGCGTCGAAGCTCTCCTGCAGCGCACGGCGCTCCCCCTCGGCCCCGTCGTGCTCGGCCCTGACTTCGAAGCCCTCCGCCTCCATGCCCCTGCGCACAAAATCGACGATTCCCGGCTCGTCCTCGACCAGCAGGATCGACGGTCGCATCGCCGCCTGCGGTGGGGCCGCCTGCACTGGGGGCTCCGGGGAACGCTGCACCCAGCCCAGGATAGGGGCGCCCGGTACGGCGCTCCCGGTGGCGACCACGATTCTATGAGCTCTCTCATCGAGCGCCCACGCGGCTCTCTGGGCGGCGCGCCGACGCTCGCCTGGATGCTCCCCCTCGAGGTCTTACGTCGAGCACACGAACCCTTGTGGAACTTCTCACCCGTCCTTTAGTTCGAGCTTCTGCAACGCGGGCAGACTGACTTCGTAGCCTCGCCACCCACCCTCGTTCCGATGCCCGACCCCGGCCACACACCCCGCTCCCGCGACGCCGCTCTGCGCCGGCTGGCACGGGCCAACCGTTGGCTGCTCGCGGGCAGCGCGACTCTGACCGGGGTGCTCACCGCGGTCGCCGCCTCCGCCTTCCCCGGCAGGACCCTCAAGACGACCGGCGGCCCCGCCTCGACCGCCGCCCAGCGCACACGCGCCTCCCACCAGCAGCACTCAGGGGCCTCCACGCGCTCCTCGCACGCGGCGCTGCAGCCCCCCGCACAGGCTCCGCAGTCCACCACCACCCAGGAGACAACTCCGAGCCAGGAATCGACTGCCGCCCAGGAAGGCACACCCTCCGGGGAAACTCCCTCCGGGGAAGCCTCGTCCGCGGCGAGCACCGGGGAGGCCTCGTCAGGAGTGTCAGCGCAGGAATCGACGTCCTCTCGGGAAGCTGCGCCTACCCAGGAATCCTCGACCACCACCCAGGGATCGACCCCCGCGCAGGCAAGCGGCACCGTCGTCTCCGGCGGATCGTGAGGGTTTCCGCACCGTGCGCCCCGACCCGCACCCCCACCCCTCCACACCCACCGCCGCGCCGGCGACGGCCCGCTGGGAGGCACTCGGCACGACTGTCGTGCTGCGTGTCCTCGACCCCCTCTGGCTGCCCCGTGCGAGCGCACTCCTCGCGCGCGAACTCGACGCGCTCGACCGGGCCTGCAGTCGCTTTCGTCCCGACTCTGACCTCTCTCGTGTGAACGCCTGTGCCGGGGGGCGACCCGTGCCGGTCGCCCCGCTGCTGATCGAGGCGCTCCTGGTCGCGCTGCGCGCCGCGGAGCAGACCGACGGCGACGTCGACCCGACTGTCGGCGCCGCTCTGATCCTCGCCGGCTACGACCGCGACTGGCGGCTGCTTGAGCCGGTTCCCGCCGACTCCGGGGCGAGCAGCGCGGAGTGCCACTCACGACCCGCTCCTCCGGTGGTGCGCGTGGGGCTTCGCAGCGGCCACCGCACCGTCGCCCTCGACACCTCGGCGCGCACCGTCCGCGTTCCCCGCGGCGTGGTGCTCGACCTCGGCGCCACCGCCAAAGCGTGGGCTGCCGACCGTGCGGCCCAGGCCATCCACGCCGCGTGCGGCTGCGGGGTGCTCGTCTCCCTCGGCGGGGACCTCGCCACCGCCGGCGCCGCCCCCGCGTGCGGGTGGCGCGTCCACGTCACCGACGACCACCGGGCCGACCCCCTCGCTCCCGGGCAGACGGTCACGATCGCCTCCGGCGGCCTCGCCACCTCCTCCACCGCCGTGCGCCGCTGGCGCCACGCCGGCGCCACCTCGCACCACCTGATCGACCCCGCCACCGGCGCTCCCGTGCGTGGCCCATGGCGCACCGTCAGCGTCGCCGCGGCCTCCTGCGCCGATGCCAACATCGCCGCCACCGCCGCGCTCGTGCGCCAGGCGCGTGCGCCGGCCTGGCTCGAGCAACTCGGCCTGCCCGCGCGCTTTGTCGCCCACGACGGCGCTGTGTTGACGCTCGCCGACTGGCCCGCCGCGTCGGTGGCACACCGGGCCTGGACGCGGGGCACGACGACCGAAGCCGGGAGACACTCGCCTTCGACCGAAGCCGGTAGACACGCGCCTCCGGCGCGCATCCCCGTTTCGGCCAGCATCCCCGTTTCGGCCAGCGCGCACCCGCTCGTTGGGACACCCACACACGTGGACGATCCCCTATGACCCCCCTCCTCTCCCCCTCTCCCCCCTCGCCTCGGTCGGCCCGTCGCTCGACTGGTACCTCACCCGGTCCACCGGCGCCGTCGCGTTGCTGCTCCTGACGCTCGCTGTCGCGCTCGGCGTCGCCGACGTGCGGCGCTGGTCCTCGCCGCGCTGGCCGCGGTTCGTCGTGGACGGCCTGCACCGCTCCGTCTCGCTGCTCGCGCTCGTGTTCCTCGTGCTGCACATCCTCACCGCCGTGCTCGACACGTTCGCGCCGATCTCGCTGCTCGCGGCCTTCGTGCCGTTCGTGAGCTCCTACCGGCCCTTCTGGCTGGGGCTCGGGGCCGTCGCGTTCGACCTGGTGCTCGCCGTGATCCTCACGAGCCTGCTGCGCACCCGCGTCGGGGCTCGCGGCTGGCGCGCCACGCACTGGCTGGCCTACGCCTGCTGGCCGGTGGCGCTGCTGCACACGCTTGGCACCGGCTCGGACGTCCGGTCCACGTGGCTGCTGGTGCTGTCTGTCGCCTGCCTGGCGGTTGTTGTCACTGCCGTGGTCGTGCGCACGCTCGGCTCCTGGACCGCGGCGCCCGCGCGCGTACGCGGCCTCGCGCTCGGGGGCACTGCCGTCTTCACCGTGGGCCTCCTGCTGTGGTTGCCCTCCGGGCCGCTCGGCACAGAATGGGCGCGGCGCTCCGGGACCCCCGCCTCGCTGCTGGGCCGCTCCTCCGCGTCCCGCTCCTCCTCCCGCATCGTGGTGAGCCCGTGAGACGGCGGTGGGCGAGGCCGGCCAGGGATTCGCTGTGAGCGGCTACGGACGGCTCGCCGAGCGCTCCCTCGTCCCCGCCGGCTCCGACGGCCCGGGGCCCGACGGTCTGCCGGCCGGGCTACCGCGGCTGCTCGCCGGGATCCCCACCCGCGGGGCGCTCTCCCTCAGCGCCCACCTCGACCTGCACGGGGCACTGCCCGCGGGGTTGGCAAGCCCTCCATCCCGTGGGCGGCGCGGGTCTCCTGATCTGATCGAGCTCGTTGAGGCCGCCGGGCTGTGTGGCCGTGGTGGGGCGGGCTTTCCCCTTGCCACCAAGCTTCGCGCGGTCGCCGGCGCCTCCCGCTCCCCCCTCGGCGGCCGGCCCGTCGTGGTCGTCAACGGCGCCGAGGGCGAGCCCGCGAGCGCCAAGGACCGCACGCTGCTGCGCTCTCTCCCCCACCTCGTGCTCGACGGCGCCCTGCTAGCCGCCGCCACCGTGGGAGCGCACGAGATCCTTCTCGGTGTCTGTGAGTCTGCCCCCTCCGCGCTCGACGCCTGCGCGCTCGCGCTCGCCGAGCGGGGGGCCCCTCGCCGCGGGGTGCCTACCGTTCAGTTGGTCGCAGTGCCCTCTCGTTACGTCGCCGGGCAGGAGTCCGCGCTCGTCTCCTTGCTCGGTGGCGGCGCCCCGCTGCCCACCTTCACCCCACCGCGGCCCTCCGCCCGCGGGGTGCGGGGACGGCCCACGCTGGTCTCAAACGTCGAGACGCTCGCCCACCTCGCGCTGCTCGCGCGGCACGGGCCGGACTGGTTTCGCGAGCTCGGGACACCCGCGCAGCCCGGGTCCGCGCTGGTCACGCTCTCCGGGCCAGTCGCCTTTCCCGGTGTCTACGAGCTCGAGCACGGCTCCCCCCTCACCGCCCTACTCGACGCCGCCGAGGGCGCCACCGCGCCGCTGCGGGCCGTGCTGCTCGGCGGTTACGCCGGCACCTGGCTCGACGCCTCGCTGCTGCGCGGCGTGGCGCTCTCCGACGAGCACCTCGCCCCCCACGGAGCGACGCTCGGCGCCGGTGTCGTCGTGCTGCTCTCCGCCACCGCCTGTCCCGTCGCCGAGATGGCCCGTCTCGTGCGCTGGCTCGCCGGGCAGTCCGCCCGCCAGTGCGGGCCCTGCGTGTTCGGCCTCGACGCCCTCGCCGCCGCGTTCGAGCAGCTCGTGCGCGGGGGTACCCCCGGTGAGCGGGGTGGGAGGGGTGCCATCACTCGCATCGCGACCCTCGCCGGCCTCGTCAACCGCCGCGGCGCCTGCTCGCACCCCGACGGCGCTGCCCGCCTCGTCGCGAGCGCCCTCGACGTGTTCGCCGAGGAGCTCACCGACCACGCCCACCACGGCCCCTGCGCCGCCTGTGCCCGGCCCTCCGAGCTGCCTCGCCCCCGCACCGCGGTCCGTGACGGCAACGGAGACCGAGCCCGCTCCTCAGCAACTCGCGCGCCCGCGCGGCGAGAGGCTGGGTCTGCTCCGCTGCCCCGCCTCGCGAGTCCCTCACGCCGATGAGCCACCGCCTGCGCGTCAACCCCATCGCTTGCGAGGCGCACGGGATGTGCGCCGAGCTGCTGCCCGAGCGCATCTCCCTCGACGAGTGGGGCTACCCGCTGCTCGACGGCAGCCCCCTTCCCCCCGAGCTACTCGCCCACGCCCGTCGCGCCGCCCTTGCTTGCCCCACCTTCGCGCTGCTCGTCGAGAGCTCGAAGGGTCTATCTCGATAGGGCGTGCGGAGGGGCGGTCGAGGGTCGAGCGAGGCGCGGACGCAAGGCCGAAGGCGTGGTGGGCCCACGTCGAGGCCGCGGTGACGGGTCCCGGAGGGGTAAGGCCATCGGCCGTATCCAGGCGTGCGACCCTAGAGGGATAGACCCTCAGTCCGGCCGGTGAGCGGCCGCCGTTCCTTGGCGGCCGCTCACCGGGTACTGCGCCCTGACAGGGGCTCCTTCGACACCTGTGACTCCGAGGGCCGCTCGATTCTTCCCGACGTGCCGGCGCTGCACGATTCTTCCCACGGCCGGCGGCGCCCTCCTGGTGCGCGGGCGGCCTCGCTCAGCGAACGACCACCTTGCCGACCATCCCTTCGTGGATCGTGCAGCGGTAGTTGAACGTCCCCGCGTGCGTGAACCGCACCGTGAACGAGCCGTGCGCCTGCGTGCGCGAGCGGAAGCTGCCGCCGGTCACGTTGTGCGCGATGTCGCCGTCCTCCCACACCCACGTCACGCTTTCACCGGGGTTGACCGTGATCGTGCTCGGGTGGAACCGCAGCCCTTTGAGCACCACCTCGTGTGAGCTCGCGCCGCGCGCGCCCACCGGTAGGACAATCGCGCTCACGGCGAGCACCGCGAGCACCGCGCGCATCTTGATGGTGTGCATCTCTGCTCGTCCTCCCGCCCTTCTAGGAGTTTTCGACCTTGTTCCCCTGAGGAGACAGTACGTACCACAGTGCGCCGAAGCCGTTGACACCCTGACCCGTGGTTTCACCCGACTGCTGGTCGCTCACGTAGTAGTAGAGCGGGTGGCCCTTGTAGGTGAGCTGTTTGGTCCCGTCCGCACGGGTGATCGTGCCCAGGTCCGCCGCCACCGCAGCGCCTTCGGCCTTTGGGGCGCCGCTGGTGGTCACCGGAGGCCACACCTGCGCGCACGCGCCCGAGCACGTGGAAGCCGCGCCGGTGTCCGCCGCGAACAGGTACACCGTCAGTCGCTTCGGGCCCGCGGCGAGGATCGTGCCGAGGCTTGTGTGCACGGTCGTCACCGCCGTCCCGGTGGCGGCCGAGGCGCTGGCGCTCGACGTCGCGGCGGCCGCCTTCTGTGACGCGGACGTGGCCGCCGAGGAGTAGCCGCTCGCTTCGGTTTTGCTCGAACTCGAGCCGCAGCCTGCGAAGGCGAGTCCGGCAGCTGCGAGGGTGGCTGCTGCAAACGTGGACGGGTGTCGCACCCTGACCTCCTGAGTCGTTGGTTGACGCTACTTGACGTTGGCGCTGCTTCACACCTTCACACCTCCAGACTCCACAACCGGAACAAACCTTTCACCACCCGGCGGACTGGCCGCTACAGTCGTGCCTGGTGCCTGCGCTCGACCCCCAGTCGCTACCGCGCCACCTCGACCGTCTCTACCGCGCGGCGTGGGCTCTGTGCGGCTCGCCCCACGACGCGGAGGACCTCGTGCAGGAGACGTTCGCGCGCGTCCTCGCGCGGCCCCGGCGGCTGCGCGGCCACGACGAGCTCGCCTACCTGATGACGGTGCTGCGCAACACCTTCCTCACCGAGCGCCGCACCGCGGCGCGACGCCCGCGTACCGGCGCCACTCCGCTCGAGGACCTCGAACCGGTGGACCCTCGCACCGGGGCGCGCCCCGAGGAGGCCCTCCAGGCCAAGGAGGTCTTCGCCGTGATCGCCTCGCTGCCCGAGCGCTACCGCCTCGCGCTGGTCGCTGTGGACGTCGTCGGGCTCTCCTACCGCGAGGCCGCGGGCGTCCTCGAGACCCGCGAGGCGACGATCGCCACGCGAGTCTTCCGCGCCCGCGAGCAGGTGGCCCGCAGGCTCACAGGCGAGGAGGAGACCGACCTGCAACGGGAAGGTCAGCCGCCTCCGCGGAGTCTTACTCAACAAGGGCCCCTATGAGCCGCAAGCCCGAGGACACCCACGCCGCGCTGGCCGCGCTCGCCGACGGCACGCTGCCGGCTGCGCAGCGTGAGCAGCTGCTCGCGCTCCTCGCCGACTCACCCGACCTGGCCGCCGAGCTCGAGCGCCAGCGCCGCGCCGTGGCGATCATGCGCTCGCTGGAGAGCGTCGAGGCGCCCTCCCTGCTGCGCCGCTCGATCGAGACTTCGACGGCCGGTGGAGAGGAACCTGGGAACACCCGCTCCACGAGCCCTCCCCGCCGGCGGCGCACCGTGCCTCTGCGGCTGCAGGCGGGCGCCGCCGTGGCGCTGGCGGCGGCCGCGGTGGTGGCGGTGGTCCTGGCGCTGACCGCGGGCGGCTCGGGCACCCCCACCACCGCACCCACTCTGCTGCAGGCCTCCAGCTCGGGGCTCGGTCCCTCCACGCAGCCCGTCCCAGCGAAGAGCCCCCACAACCCCAACCTGCTCGCGGCCTCCGCCGCGGGGATCGCCTTCCCCTACTGGGGCGACCGGTTCGGTTGGCAGGCGGCCGGCGCCCGCACCGACACCGTCGCCGGGCGCACCGTCACAACGGTCTTCTACACCCACCGCGGTACGGGGCGCGTCTGGTACTCGATCGTCTCCGGCGCCGCGCTGCCGGTCCCGGCTGGGAGTGCCACGATCGAGCGTCACGGCGTCAGCTTCCACGTCGTGAGGGCAGCCGCCCCGACGGTCGTGACCTGGCGCGAAGCCGGCCACACCTGCATCCTCACCGCGCGGGCCGTCAACGCCGGGACGCTGGTACGCCTCGCCGCGTGGGAGCGTGCGTAGGCCGCGAGTTCCGCTGGCCCCCGTGGCGCTGCCTGCCCACGCGCGCGTTGGCGCCTCCCGCCCTCTCCTGAGTGTGACTCCGGCCCGCCGCCAGTCACGACGAGGCGTAGTTAGAGTTGGGGGCGTGGACGACGGCTACTTCCCGCGTGGGCGCTCGCTGCTGCGACGGGTACACGAAGAGAAGGCGGTGGGCCTCATGTACGGGCAGCGCGCGCTGTGCATCGGCGCGCTGAAGCCCCTCAACTACATGGGGACCTCCCTGCACACGCACAACAAGCTGAACCCCTTCCGGCGCATCACCCACACCGGCGCGATGTTCGAGGCGGTCTTCTTCGGCCCCCGCGCCGAGGCCGACCGTGTGCTTGCGGCCACCCACCGCATGCACGAGCGTGTGGTCGGCTCGCTCCCCGAGGACGCGGGCCCCCACTACCCGGCCGGCACTCCCTACGCGGCGCTCGATCCCGCGTTGATGCTGTGGACGGTCGCCGTGATCGCCGACTCGGCGCAGTGGTTCTACGAGCACCTCGTCGGCCCCTTGGCCGACAGCGAGCGCGAAGCTCTGTGGCAGGACTACGTCCGTTTCGCGGAGCTCTTCCGCGCTCCCCGCGAGAGCCTGCCACCCACCTACCGGGAGTTCCGCGCGTGGTACGAGCGCCAGCTCGCGGGCCCCGACCTGTTCCTCACCGAGGAGGCCCGCTACATGGGTCACGCCTCGGCCTTCCAGATCCCCACGGCGCCCTCGCGGCTGCTCGCCAAACGTGTCCACGATCTCGTGATGCTCGGCTCGCTGCCACCGCGGGTGCGGGAGCTGTACGGCCTGCGCTACACCCCCGCGCACGCGGCGGGCTGCCGCGTGGCGCTCGCCGCGGCACGGCTCGTGCGCCCGTTGGCGCCCGACTCGCAGCTGCGGGGCTCCTGCGTGCCCGAGTTGGAGGGAGTCGCCGCCGTCGAGCGGACCCGCATCGAACGCGGCCAGCCCACGCCGCAGATCGTCAGAGGCTGAGCCGGGACTGGCTCCAGCCACCTTGGTGTAGTCCCGGGCGAGCTCGGTGGGCGGCCAGCGTCGCGAGTCGCCGGCTGGGCGCGTAGCAACAGACAATAGTCAGAAACAGACCTGCTAGACGGGATGTCGAAGGTGTATGTTTATGCAGGTATGAGGAGAACCGTCTTCGAAATCCGAACGCTCCTCACCGTCGCGCCGGCCGCGTTTGTGCTCCTCTTCTGCGCGTGCCTGCCGGCCGCCGCCGGCGCTGCCCAAACGGTCAAGCTCCACGCCTCGCTCACGCCTGAGCGGCTCGGCGCGGGCACCACGATCGCCTTCGCGTTCACCGTCTCCACGCCCACCGGCCACGTGCCCTCCCCCCTCACCGGCGTCGAACTGCTCTACCCCGCGAACCTCGGCCTCGCCACCAGCGGCCTCGGCCTCGCCACCTGCACCGCCACGACCCTCGAAAACCTCGGCCCCGAAGGCTGCCCCTCCGAGTCCCAGATGGGCTACGGCGAAGGACTCGTGGAGGTCCCCTTCGGCCCCGAGACCCTGCAGGAGACCACAACCACCAGAGTCTTCATGGCCCACCTCAACCACGGTCACCTGGGGCTCGTCTTCTACGCCGTCGGCTACACCCCCGTCTCCGCGCAGATCGTCTTCCCTGGGCTCGTGCTCCCCGCCTCCGACCCCTACGGCGGGAACCTCTCCACCACGATCCCGCTCGTCCCCACACTCCCCGGAGCGCCCGATGCCTCCGTCGTAAAACTCTCAACCACAATCGGCCCCGAGCACCTCACCTACTACGAACGCGTCCGCGGACGCTACCTCCCCTACCACCCCCGCGGCATCGTCCTGCCGCGCACCTGCCCCCCCGGCGGCTTCAAGTTCGCCGCCCGCTTCACCTTCCAGCACGCCCCCCACGCCGCCGCCCACACCACCGTGCCCTGCCCACAGCAAGGGTAAGGGCAGCCCCCCGCGCGTCCCAAGCGTGTTGAATGTGCCCTCCCCTCCCGCGACGGCACAGAGGAGATGCGATGAGAGCGGTTCAGATCGTGGAGCTCAGCGGCCCGGCAGGCGCGCTGCGACTACTCGACCTGCCCGAGCCCGAGAGCTCGTCGAATCCCCTGAGCCCGAAGGGCGGCGTCGTGATCGACGTGCACGCCGCCGGCGTCTCCTTCCCGGAGGTACTCCAGACGCGCGGCGAGTACCAGCTCAAACCGCCGCTGCCGTTCGTCCCGGGCAGCGAGGTCGCCGGGGTGGTGCGCAGCGCGCCCGC
The DNA here is from genome assembly GCA_963725535.1 of uncultured Solirubrobacterales bacterium. Classification (GTDB taxonomy): domain Bacteria; phylum Actinomycetota; class Thermoleophilia; order Solirubrobacterales; family Solirubrobacteraceae; genus Palsa-744. The sequence continues at coordinate 77,087 of CAVRYX010000001.1, read as the reverse complement.
CGGGGACGGGCAGGGATCGGGCTTCCACACGCCCGCCGTGGGTGAGCGCGTAGCCGCGTTCTGTGCGCTCGGCGGCTTCGCCGAGGTCGCCGTCGCGCCCCCCTTCCTGACCTTCCCCCTGCCGGACGTGCTCGACTTCGCGCAGGGCGCGGCGCTGATCCTCAACTACCACACGGCCTTTTTCGCGCTCGCCCTACGCGGACGCCTGCGGGAGGGAGAGACCGTGCTCGTGCACGGAGCCGCCGGCGGGGTCGGCACCGCGGCGCTGCAGGTCGCTGCCGGCCTCGGTGCGGGCACGATCGCGGTCGTCTCCTCCGACGCGAAGGAGGAGGTCGCACGCGCTGCGGGCGCCGGTGAGGTGCTGCGCTGCGACGGCCCCTGGAAGGACGAGGCGAAGGCGCTCACCGGCGGCGGCGTGGACGTCGTACTCGACCCCGTCGGCGGCGAGCGCTTCACCGACAGCCTGCGCTCGCTGCGCCCCGATGGGCGCCTCGTCGTGGTCGGGTTCACCGGCGGCTCGATCCCCGAGGTGCGCGTCAACCGGCTGCTGCTCGGCAACGTCGAGGTGGTCGGCGCTGGCTGGGGCGCCTACGCGCTCGCTCGCCCAGAGCTCTGCCGCGAGATCGGCGAGCAGCTCGCCCGTCTGATTGACGGGGGCTTCGTGCGTCCGCTGGTCGGTGCGCGCTTCCCGCTGGAGCGCGCCGCCGAGGCGCTGCGGGAGATCGACGAGCGGCGCGCCACCGGCAAGGTCGTCCTCGAGGTGCGGTGATGGACTTCGAGCACTCCCCCCGAGCGAGCGAGCTGCTGGAGCGCCTGAGCGCGTTCCTCGAGCGCGAGGTGACCCCCCGCGAGGAGCCCTACCACCGGGAGATTCTCGCGAGCGCAAACCCGTGGGTCGTGCACCCGGCGATCGAGGAGCTCAAGGCGAAGGCCCGCGCGGAGGGCCTCTGGAACCTGTTCCTGCCCGGCAGCCCCGTGCTCGGCGGCCGCGTCCAGGGCGCGGAGCTCTCGAACGTCGAGTACGCCCCGCTGGCGGAGCGCATGGGCCGCTCGCTGATCGCCTCCGAGGTGTGCAACTGCAACGCCCCAGACACCGGCAACATGGAGGTGCTGCTGCACTTCGGCTCCCCCGAGCAGCACGAGCGCTGGCTTGTGCCGCTGCTCGACGGGGAGATCCGCTCGGCGTTCTGCATGACCGAGCCCGACGTGGCCTCCTCCGACGCGACCAACATGCAGGCGACCGCGACGCTCGAGGGCGAGGAGGTCGTGGTCAACGGGCGCAAGTGGTGGAGCACCGGCGTCGGGCACCCCCGCTGCAGGGTGGCGATCTTCATGGGTCTCACCGACCCCGCAGCCGACCGCTACCACCAGCACTCGATGGTGCTCGTCCCGCTCGACTCCCCGGGTGTGAAGGTCGAGCGGATGCTCTCCACGATGGGTTTCGACGACGCCCCCGGCGGGCACGGCGAGGTCTCCTTCACCGACGTGCGCCTGCCCGCGAACGCGATCGTCGGCGGGCCCGGCCAGGCGTTCGCGATCGCCCAGGCGCGCCTCGGCCCGGGGCGGGTGCACCACTGTATGCGCCTGATCGGCCTCGCCGAGTTCGCGCTGGAGCTCGCCTGCCGCCGCGCCACCGAGCGGGTCGCGTTCGGCAAGCCGCTGGCCAACCTCGGCGGCAACCGCGAGCGGATCGCGGACGCCCGCATCGCGATTGACCAGGCGCGCCTGCACGTCCTGCACGCGGCGTGGCTGATCGACACGGCCTCGCCGAAGATGCTCGGCGCCGTCTCCCAGATCAAGGTCGCCGTGCCCAACATGGCCCAGCGGGTCGTGGACATGGCGATGCAACTGCACGGCGGCGGGGGCCTCAGCGACGACTTCCCCCTGGGCGCCGCGTGGACGGTGGCCCGTGCGCTGCGCCTGGCCGATGGCCCCGACGAGGTCCACCGCGGCGTGATCGCGCGGCTGGAGCTCGCCCGCTACGGGCAGGGGAAGTGGCGCCCGTAGGGCCTACGCCTCATCGTCGTCCGCTTCGTCTTCCTCGTCCTCCACGTCTCCCCCACCCGATCCCCGCAGCCAGCCCGCGAGCTCCTGGCCGACGGAGTTGATCGACTCGCCGGCGTCTCTGAAGGCGTCGCGGAAGCGCTCGGAGTAGTGGGAAACGGCGTCGCTGCCCTCCGCGCGGGCGTCGACGGGTTCGTCGCGGGTCGGGTACTCGCCGGCGACGATCCGGTCGAACTCACCTGAGCGCACCCACGCCATCAGCTCGTGCGTGCGCTTCACCGGCATCGGGTGGCTGAGACCCAGGTCGATCAGCAAGCGCGTGAGACGCTCCAGGCCGCCACCCTTCTCGGTGTAGTCGAGACCCTGGCGCATGAACACGTCGAGGTCGAGCTCGTCGACCATCGCGCCGGCGGAGAGGCACATCAGCGTCCGGCACACCGTCAGCGGGTCGCGCGTGACGAGCGCAGCGGCGCGGTCGGCGCTCAGCTCGGTCGCGCGCTCCCACTCCATCAGCGCCGTGCGGATCGGCGCCAGCGGGAGCAGCAGCCGCGAGGTCCGCGTCAGCAGCATCAGGATGTAGAGCGCGGTGCGGTACAGCTGGTGGTCGGCCAGGATGTGGGCGGCCTCGTGGGCGAACACCGCCCGGCGCTGCCCCACGTCCAAGAGGCTTACGAGCTCGGACTGCACCACCACGATCGGGCGCTTGGAGCCGATCGCCATCGCGTTCGGCGAGGGGTACTGGGTCAGGTACAGGTCGGGCACGTCGGCCATGTCCAGGGTGGCGTAGGCGATCGCGTGCTCGCGCCACACGTCTCCCAGCTGCTCTTCGGAGAGCCGCACCGCGGAACCCAGGTAGCTCTGGCGCAGCGCACGCTCGTAGCCGAGCTCGATGAGCTTGCGCACCACCGTGTCGAGGTACGGGATCGACCCGAGCGCCGCGGTGGCGGCGCGATCCGCCGGATGCTGGAACGCCCGGGGCGAGATGCCCGTCAGGCGGTGGCCCTCCACCGGCAGCATCTGACCCGAGGGCTCCATGACCACAGAGTACCGGGCGGCGATGGCCTTGGTGTAAGGTCGCGGCCGTGGGAACGGGCCTGGAAACGAGCGGCACGTGAGCGGACCACTCGTCGCGGTGATCACGGGCGCCTCCAGCGGCATCGGGGAGGCGACGGCGCGACACCTGGCGCGCGAGCTGCCGACACTCCCGGCCGCCGGGGCCGTCTCCACCAACGGCAGCGCCGGGCACACGGCCGCGGCGGCCGGGTCGCACCTGGTGCTAGTGGCGCGCCGCGAGGATCGTCTGCGCCAGCTGGCCGAGACGCTGGCCGTGCCGTGCAGCTGCCTGGCGCTCGACCTGACCGACGAGGACGCGCCAGCGCGCGTGCTCGCACACGTACAGGAGCACTGCGGGGGCCGCCTCACGCTGCTCGTCAACAACGCCGGCGCCTCGTGGCGCGCGAGCTTCGCGGAGGGCGGCTACGCCAACGTGCGGCGCACGATGGAGCTCAATTTCGACGCGCCCGTGCGGCTCACCGAGGCGCTGCTACCGCTACTGCGCGCCTCGGCGCCGAGCGCGATCGTCAACGTGTCGAGCACCGCCGCGCGCGTCGCGCGTCCCGGCACGGGCGCCTACTCGGCGAGCAAGTTCGCGCTCACGGGCTGGAGCGACGCGCTCTACGCCGAGGAGCACGCGAACGGCGTGCACGTCGGCACCGTGTTCCCCGGCTACATCGCCACCGAGGGCTTCCCCGCCCGGGAGCTGACCGCGCGGCGGGCCACCGCGTGGATCGTCTCCACGCCCGACCGCGCAGCGGAGGCGATCGTCGATGCCGGCCTGCGCCGGCGCCCCGAGCGCTACGTGCCCCGCGCCTACGCGCTCGCGGGCGCGGCGCGACTGCTGCTCCCGGGGGTCGTACGCCGCACCGTGAGGAGCGGCGGCGCCTCGATCTTCACCACGAAGACCGGGGCCGAACACACGCGGGCGTCGTAGGTCCTGGGCCCAGGACCGTCAACCCGGCCAGCCTGAGGCCGCGAAGCTTGGGCGATCGTGGTGGCGGTCCGATGAGTCGAACGGCAAGCGGCGCAGGTTTCTCGACCTCGCGCACGAATAAGAAGCTCACGACAAGCCGTAACGACCGCATAACCCACCGGCCCGACGGGTAGCTCACCTTGTAGGGACAGCAACTTCCGGGGAGGCCAACGGTCTCCAAGGGGGAAGCCTCCACGTATACAGGGTGGAGGATAGCTCCCGTGAAGCCACTCCACAGAGAATGATTGACAACGCAACTACTGTGCCCTATAATTCCGACTCCAGGCATCGGCATTCTAAGGACCGAGCCCCATAGAAGGAAAGCACCATGTCAGACGACAAGCCCCAGATCACCACACTAGACACTCTTGAGACCGCCGAGGGACCGATGGCGAGCACCGTCGCGCTCGACCCCGCCTACGGGGAGGCCCGACCGGCACCCGCCAGCCGGCCGCGTCCGGTGGCCGCGGAGCCCGAAAGCTTCATTCCCGAGTCGGTCGACCAGCTACTCGCGCACTCGCGGCGCTACCCCCTGCTCACCCCCGACCAGGAGATCGAACTGGCCCAGCGGATCGAGCGCGGAGACCTGCACGCCAAGGAACTGATGATCAACTCCAACCTGCGCCTGGTCGCCTCCAACGCGCGGCGCTACCAGAACCAGGGGCTGCCCCTGGCCGACCTCGTGCAGGAGGGGATGCTCGGCCTGATCCGCGCCAGCGAGAAGTTCGACTGGCGCAAGGGCTTCCGCTTCTCCACCTACGCCACCCTGTGGATCCGCCAGGCGATCCAGCGGGGTCTCGAGAACTCCGGCCGTACGATCCGTCTGCCGGTGCACGTCGCCCAGCGCACCCGCAAGGTGGGGCGCGTGGAGCGCGAGCTCTCGGTGCGCCTGGGACGGGAGCCGACCACCGAGGAGATCGCGCTGGAGACGGGCCTCGAGATCGAGCAGGTCGAGGAAGTGCGCCACCAGCGCGCCGCGCTCGTGAGCCTCGACCAGCAGGTGGGCGAGGACGGCGACACCGCCCTCGGCGACCTGTTGCCCTCCGATCAGGAGCCGCCCGAGGAGACCGCCTACGAGAACGAGCGCGAGCGCCTCGTGCACCTCGCGATCTCGCAGCTGCCCGAAACCGAGCGCACGGTGTTGACGCTGCGCTTCGGCACCGGCCACGAGGCGCCGCAGACGCTGACCGCGATCGGCAAGCGCCTCGGGTTCTCCGCGGAGCGGGCCTCCCAGTTGGAGCAGCGCGCGCTGAAGAAGCTCGCCGAGTCGCCGGAGCTTGCGGCTCTACGTGAGGCAGCCTAAGGGCCTATCCCTCTTGGGTCGCACGCCCCAATCGGGATAGGTCCCTAAGATCTAAGCCGTATGTGGGACCGTGTCGTCCAATGGACGATCGCCGTAGGAGAACGGATTCTCGCCCCCATCGAGCGCTTCATCGGGCGGCGCTCGCTGGTGGGCGACGCCCAGTTCTTTCCGCTCGAGCGCTTCCCCTGGGTGGCGCACATCGAGCGCAACTGGGAGGCGATCCGCGAGGAGCTGCAGCGGGTGCTGGAGGACCGCGAGGCGCTGCCCAACTTCCAGGACATCTCCAAGGACCAGGTCGAGATCACCGACGACGACCGTTGGAAGACGTTCTTCCTGTACGGGTACGGCTTCGAGGCCAAGCTCGGCGTGGAGATGTGCCCGCGCACCGCGGCGCTGATGCGCGAAATCCCGGGGATGACCACAGCGATGTTCTCGATCCTCTCCCCTCGCAAGCACATCCTCGACCACCGGGGCCCCTACAAGGGCGTGCTGCGCTACCACCTCGGCCTGATCGTCCCCCGCGACGCGCAGGCGTGCCGGATCCGCGTCGGCGATGAGATCCGCCACTGGGAGGCGGGGAAAAGCATGGTCTTCGACGATACCTTCAACCACGAGGTCTGGAACGACACCGACGAGACCCGCGTGGTGCTGTTCGTTGACGTGCTGCGCCCCCTGCCCTTCCCGGAGTCGGTGATCAACCGGCTGATCGTCAAGGCGATCGCAATCTCGCCCTTCATCAGGGACGCAAAACGTAACCAGGAGGCGTGGGAACGGCGCTATAGTGCCCGCCGCGCTGGCCGCCCGGTCCCCACCGAGGAGCCCCGAGCGGCGGCGGCGCGGGCAACTGGCCAACTCAGATAGATAGGAAGACATGCCACGCCCTCTACTCACCCTGCTAGCGGCAGTTTGCTCCGTCCTCCTACTCGCCACCACCGCCTCCGGCGCGGTCGAGCGATGGGGCTCTTACGGCGCCGCGGACACCCAGCAGCTGCCAACGGCTGTGACGAACCTCGAAAACGTCGTCGCGATCCACGCCGCCAACTCCGCCAGCTATGCGCTGGAGTCCAACGGCACCGTGTGGGCCTTCGGGGAAGGCGCGGTGGGTCAGCTGGGCGATGGGCTCCAAGAAGCCAGCTTGGAAACGGCCGTCCGCGTTCAGTTCCCCGCCGGGGTCAAGATCGTGGCGGTCGGCGAGGCGGAGTCCGAGGGCTTCGCGATCGACTCCACCGGGCAGGGTTGGGCGTGGGGCAGAGGCGGCGAAGGCAGCCTGTGCCTGGGCGAACGGGTCGTGGATCTGAGCACTCCCGCGAAGGTGCCGGGGATCACGGACGCGACGGCCGTCCAGGGCGGCGCGCACCACGTGCTGTGGCTGCTCAAGGACGGCACCCTCGACGCCTGCGGCTCCAACCATCGCGGCGAACTCGGCGTCGGCCCGGGCGTGAGGAAAAGCGAATCGCCGCTTCCGGTACCGGGCCTCTCCAAAGTCGTTGAAATCTCCGCCGGCCAGATGACCTCGTGCGCGCGCACATCTTCTGGGGCCGTCTACGACTGGGGCGGGGACGCCAACGGGCAGGTGGGCAACGGCGCGGAAGAAGCGAGCGTCTTCGAACCCTTTCACGTCTCCCTTCCAGGACCTGCGAGCGCCATCTCCTGCGGAGGGAACAAGGCGATCGACGGGCACACGCTGGCGATCGTCGAAGGCGCCGTCTACGGCTGGGGGGAAGACAGCTACGGCCAGCTCGGCGACGGGGCGACGGACAACAAACTCCTGCCCGTGCGCGCCACCGAGACCCGCTCGCTGGGGTTGGTGCACGTCGTCGCCTCAGGCGCCTGCTCGCTGGGCCTGACCACGGGCGGCGACGTCTACGCCTGGGGCTCTGACGAAGGTGAAGCGCTCAGCACCAAAGAAGAAGTGCGGATGAGCCTGACGCCGCTGCTCGTGGACACCGGCGCCCACGAAATCTCGGGCACGGCCTACAACTCGCTGGTGCGCTGAGGCGCGCTCCCGGTCGGCCTCACAGGGAGCGGTCTGAGGACGCTGCCTGGGCCTCTACCGCCGGGCACTCAAATACCCGCCAGCCCGGTGCCCTGCAGCAAGCTGTTCGCCTTGGCGTTGAGCACCGTGAACTCCCCCGTGAGGATCAGCAGCCCCAGCGCGATCATCACCGCGCCGCCGACGCCCACGATCACAGGGAAGTGGCGCTTGACCACCGCGAGCGCGCCGGTCATCCGTTCGAACGCGAGCGCGATCGCCAGGAACGGGATCGCGAGGCCCGCGGAGTAGAAGGCGAGCAGCAGCGCCCCGTGCGCGGCGGAACTCGACACCGCCGCCTGGGTGAGGATCGCGCCGAGCGTGATGCTCGTACAGGGGGTCCACGCAATCGCGAACGCGGCGCCCGCCAGCAGCGGGCCCCCGCGGCCCGCCAGGCGCATCAGCCTCTCCGAGTGCCACTGGAAGTTGAGCGCGTCGACGAAGGGCGTGGCGAGAAACAGCACCCCCATCAGCACGATCAGCACTCCCCCCACCGTGCGCAGCGTCGAGATGTGGTTGTTCAGCAGCGAGCCCACCTGTGTGGCGGTCAGCCCGAGCAGGATGAAGATCAGCGAGAAGCTCGCGATGAATAGCAGGCTCGGCCCGAGCACCCGCCGCGCGCCCGCGCCCTGGATGTCCGCCGGGGCCACCCCGATCACGGTCGAGAGGTAGCCCGGCACCAGCGGCAGCACGCAGGGCGAGAGGAACGACACGAGGCCCGCAGCGAGCGCCAGCGGGATGCCGACCCCCGTGGCGGTGTCGCCGGAGGAGCCCGTGGCGGCGAGGATCGCCGTGGCGTGGGTCACGTCCATCTGGCCTCCGCATCCTCTGCGACCTGCATCCCTTCCTCAACCCTTTCCTCCGCATCCTCTGCGACCCCCGTCCCTTCCTCCACCTCGTCCTGCTCCCCGGCCCGGTCTCCCAGAGCTGCTTGCAGCCGCGCGACTTCGCGCTCCAGGCGCGCCACTCGCTCCTCCAGAGCCTCCACAGCCGCGGGGCTCTCCGCCGAGGCGGCCCCGCCCGCCTGGTGAATTGGCTGGTGGGGCGAGAGCAGGACCTGCGCGGCCATCGGCTGGCTCGGCACCGCAGCGCCGGAACCTCCAGAGCTCGTCTCCTCGCCCTCCAGCAGCTGCATATAGCGCTCCTCCTTCTGCCCCGGCCGGCGCTCCAGAGCCGCCACCAGCTCACGGCCGATCAGCCGCTGCAGGGTCTCGTGCACCCCGCCGAGGTCGGCGAAGGCGTTCATCCGCTCCGTACGCTGCTTGAGCTCCCCGGGCGTCTGCGGGCCGCGCAGCATCAGCACGCACATCACCGCCTGCTCATCTTCGGCCATCGGCAGCGCTTCGGCGAGCAGGTGCCTGTACTTCGGCGCGCGGCTGCCGGCGCCGCTGGCCAGGCGCGTGTAGCCACGACGCTCCAAGCGGTGCAGCGCATCGCGGAGCACGGCGTCGTCGTACTGCACCACCGGATCGCGGTTGGTCGAACTGGTTGCACGCCAGCCGCAGCGCGTTGAGACTCAGTGGGTAGGCATCCGGGGTCGTACGCTGCTTTTCCAGCAGGCAGCCCAGCACGCGGATCTCCGGCGCAGAGAGGTTCATGACCCAAAGCCTATGATGCCGCACCGAGACCCAGGGGGCCCGCTGCGCAACGGACCGCCTCCCGGCCGTGGCTGGACGCGTCGGAAACATTTGCCGCCCCTGTTTCTCAACGGCAAGCGCCATCCTTCGGACCCAGATAGTTGCGATTTGCAGGACATCGAGGGCGCGTGGACCTCGCGTGGCCGCCTCGCGGGCAGGCCGCGGATGCGTCGCGCTTGACGCACGTTTCGCCCCCCGTCCACACTGCGCGCTCGTGTTCTTCCGGCCAGGACAGTCCTCACGCGGTGAGAGCGCACGAGCCGCGAGGGCAGCCAGGACAACATTCGGGGTGGGCCTCGTGCTCCTGCTCGCCGTGAGCGCTCTGACGCTCACGCGCTCACCACCGCGCGTGCTACGAGTGTCCTCGAACGTGGAAGTGCTGCTGGGGACCACCGCCGGCAGCGCGGAAATCTGCCAGGAAAACGAAGTGCTGCCGGCTGGAGTGTCCGCGATCCGCCTCCCGCTGCAGGCGTTCTTCGGAGCCACGGTCCTCGTGCGGGCGTTCTCCGGGTCGCAGATCCTCACAGAAGGCAGGCGGGGCGCTGACTGGACGGGCAAATCGGTGACGGTGCCCGTCACCCCGTTGAACCGGACCGTTTCGCACGTGAAGCTCTGCATCGACATTGGACCGAACAGTCAGCCGGTCTACGTCGGGGGGGTCGAAACGCCCAAGCGAGAAGCGGCCACGTTGAAAGGACGAACGATTGTCGGCAGGGTGAGCGTCGAAGACCTGGCCTCCGGTCGCGGCTCGTGGTGGTCTCGCATCCCTACGGTGGTACGGCACATGGCGATCGGCCGCGCCTTCAGCGGCACCTGGGTGGTGTTGCTGACAGCCGCGCTCGTGGCTGCCGTGGGTTTTCTGGCGGTATGGCTCACCTTGCAGGAACTCCCAGCGAAGAGTGAGCCTGGATCCACCGAGGACGGGCCGCGGGATCAGAGCCCACCCACCCAGAGCCGACGGGCGCGATCGGGAAAGGCTTCCAGCCGCTCGCGATCCGCCGCCCGAACGCGGGAGTCCGAGCCGGCGCGCGCCACGCGAGGACGGACAGGGCACGAAGCGGCGAAGCCGCCGTCGAACGGACGCTCGATCGATGTGAGGGCAGCGCTCAGGCGCGTGCCGAGAGCAGCCTGGGTGTGCGCGTCGGTTGCGCTCCTCAACGCCACCGCGTGGTCGCTCGTGGTGCCGCCCTTCGAGGGCAAGGACGAGGTCGCCCACTTCGCCTACGTCAACCAGCTAGCCGAGAATCGGACGCTGCCCGACAGCGAAGGCGAAACGTACTCTCCAAAGGAGATGCTCGTGTTGCAGGGACTGCACTACTCGAGCGTCGAGTTCACGCCCCAGACGCCGACCATCTCCTCGGCGGCCGAACAGCGTACCCTTGCCAGGGACGTGGACGCGCGCGCTTCGCTGCGAGGGAACGGGGCGGCGGGAGTGGCCACGCCTGAGCCACCGCTGTACTACGCGCTCGCGACGATTCCCTACACCCTGGGCGGCGGCGACGTGCTCGCCAAACTGCAGCTGATGAGGCTGTTCGGAGCGCTCTTCGGAGCTGTGACCGCGCTGCTCATCTTCCTCTTCTTGCGCGAGATCCTGCCTGGAGCGCGGTGGGCTGCGACCGTCGGCGCGCTGTGCGTCGCGCTGCAGCCGACGTTCGCGTTCATGTCGGGCAGCGTCAACCCCGACACGATGCTGTATGCGATCGCAGCCGGGGTGTTGCTCTGCCTGGCGCGCGCGCTGCGCCGCGGGCTCACCCCCCGTCTGGCCGTCGCGCTCGGGCTGCTGACCGCGGCGGGCTTCCTGACCAAGCTCGATTTCGTCGGGTTCGCGATCGGCGTGTTCGCGTACCTGGCGATGGCGGCGGCGCGCGGAGGGCGGCGGCGAGGGTGGGAGGGACTACGGTATCCCGCGATCGCCGCCGGCATCGGCCTCGCGCCCGTCGCGCTGTACGTACTCAGAAACCTCCTGTCCCACCACCCGGCGCTGGGGGCCGTGTCGGAGGTCAAGCAGGTGCTCGAAGCGCCCGCGCCCGTGGTCAGTTATATCTGGCAGCTGTACCTGCCGCGCCTGCCGGGGATGGCGCACTACTTCCAGGGCATGACGACGTACAAGGACATCTGGTTCGACCGCTCCGTCGGCCTGTACGGCTGGATGGACACGATGTTCCCCGGGTGGGTGGACAACGTCGCCCTCGTGCCGGCGGCCGCGGTCGCGCTGCTGTGCGGCCGCGAGCTCTTCGTGCGCAGAGACGCGCTCCGGGCGCGCCTGCCCGAACTCGGGGTCTACGCCCTGACGGTCGTGGGGGTCCTCGTGATCGTGGGGGCCCCCTCGTACTTCAGCGATGTGGTCGACCACCACCTGGCATTCGGCGAGCCGCGCTACCTACTGCCACTGCTGCCCCTGTTCGGCGCCGTGGTGACCCTTGCGGTGCGCGGCGGCGGGCGACGGTGGATGCCCGTGGTGGGAGCCGCGATGGTGGTCCTCTTCTTCGGGCACGACCTCTTCAGCCAGCTGCAGGTAGTGGCCCGCTACTACGGCTAGACGGCCGATAGGCGGCGCGATGCTGCGTCCTCAGTCGCTCGTGTGCCGAGCACACTTCGCTCCTTGCGTCCTTGCCTCGCTTGCCTCTCGGCCGTCTAGGAGTGTGGAGTGTGACGGTACAGTCGTTGGGATGAGCGATCAGGCATCCGCGGAGAGGCGGTGAGCTTCCACGGCGAGGGCCGCGACGGCGGCGGGAGATCGGGTGCCCGCCCACCCGGCGCCCGCAAAGAGCTCCGCCCGGAGGACGTCCCCGACAAGCCGGTCTCGTTGCGGCGCATCGGCCGCCTGTTCATCCCGTACCGCGTGCGCCTGTCGTTGCTGCTCGGGCTGATCGTCTTCGGCTCGATCCTGAGCGTCGCCTCGCCGTTCCTGCTGCGCGAAGCGCTCGACAAGGGCATCCTCGGGCACGACCTGGAATTGCTCACGTGGATGGTGGCCGGCATGATCGCGCTGGCGATCGTCAACGGGGTCATCGGCGTCGCGCAGACGTGGATCTCCAACGAGGTCGGCCAGCGTGTGATGCACGACCTGCGCGCCGCGGTGTACGCGCACCTGCAGCGCATGTCGCTGGCGTTCTTCACGCGCACCCGCTCGGGAGAGGTGCAGGCACGGATCGCCTACGACATCGGGGGGATCGACGACGTCGTGACGAGCACCGCTACCTCAACCGTCTCGACCGTCGCCACCGTGGTCGCGACGGTCGTGGCGATGTTCGCCCTGAGTTGGCAGCTGACCGTGTTCTCGCTGGTGCTGCTGCCGTTCTTCGTGTGGCTGACGCGCCGCGTCGGCAACGAGCGCCGGCGCATCCAGTCGGTACGCCAGGGACGCCTCGCCGACATGTCCACGCTCGTCGAGGAGTCGCTGTCGGTGTCCGGCATCTTGCTCGGCAAAACGATGGGCCGCTCCGGGGAGCTCGTCGACCGCTTCTCGCGCGAGTCCTCCGAGCTCGCCAACTTGGAGGTGCGCGCGCGCATGGCCGGGCGCTGGCGGATGGCCTCGGTGCAGATGAGCTTCGCGATCATGCCCGCCGCGGTGTACTGGTTCGGGGGCTACAGCATCGCCCACGGCAACGACGCGCTGTCGGTCGGGACAATCGTGGCGTTCACGACGCTGCAGACCCGCCTGCTGTTCCCGATGCAGTCGCTGCTGTCGGTCGGCCTTGAAGTCCAGACCTCGCTGGCTCTGTTCGGACGGATCTTCGAGTACCTCGACCTGCCCGTGGACATCGTGGAGCGGCCCGGCGCCCGCGCGCTCGGGGGCAGCGCACCGGGCGCGGGGGGCGTGGTCGGGGACGTCACGCTCGAAGACGTGTGGTTTCGCTACGACACCGACGCGCCGTGGACGCTGCAGGAGATCGACGCGGAGATCCCCGCGGGGACGCGCACCGCGCTGGTCGGCGAGACCGGCGCCGGCAAGACCACGCTCGCCTACCTCGTCGCGCGGCTGTACGAGCCCCAGCGCGGGCGCGTGGCGATCGACGGGGTGGACATCCGCGACGTGACGCTTCAGTCGCTCGCGGCCACGGTGGGGCTGGTCTCCCAGGAGACCTACCTGTTCCACGCCTCGATCCGCGAGAACCTCCGCTTCGCCTGTCCCGACGCCGGCGACGAGCAGATCGAGGAGGCCGCGCGCGCCGCACAGATCCACGAGCTGATCGCCTCGCTGCCCGAGGGCTACGACACCCCCGTCGGCGAGCGCGGGTACCGCTTCTCCGGCGGGGAGAAGCAGCGCATCGCGATCGCCCGCACGATCCTGCGCAACCCCCCGGTGCTGATTCTCGACGAGGCCACCTCCGCGCTCGACACCGAGACCGAGCGCGCCGTGCAGCTCGCGCTCGACGACCTCTCCCGGGGCCGCACCACGATCGCGATCGCCCACCGCCTCTCGACCGTGCGCGACGCCGACCAGATCCTCGTGCTCGACAGCGGGCGCATCGTCGAGCGCGGCACCCACGAGGAACTGCTGGCGTTGGGCGAACGCTACGCGACCCTCACCGGGCGGACCGAGACCGACTCGGCGGCGCTGGCGTAGGTCGCCGCAGCGGGCCGCTGACCCCCGTGTGGCCGCAGCGGGCCGCTGACCCCCGTGTGGCTGGCCAACCTCCGCGGCGGGCGGCAAGCGCCTACGCCACTGCGTCGAGGTTGAGCCGGATGTAGTCCACAACCACCGGCTCCCCCAGCTCGGCGAGCACGGCGTCCATGAACGGCTCGCGCAGGTCCTCCGGCAGCTGCTGGTAGTGGGGGCCGAGCACGATCGAGGAGAGGAACTCGCGCGGGTGCTCGGGCTGCTGCGGCGCAGGCTGCAGCCAGCACTCCGCCGAGGAGAAGCCCGCGCGAAGCAGGCGCTCGCGGGTGGCCTCGGGGCCGGCGTAGTTCCACGGCGCACGCCAGTCCCGGAAGTGCTCGGCGTACGGTTCGCGCTCCAGGATCGCGTGGGCGACCCCGCGCAGCACGTCGATGTTGCCCTCTCCCCCACACTGCGCGACCAGCTGTCCCCCCGGTGCCAGCGCGGGGCGCAGCCGGCGGAAGAGCGCCTCGTGGTCGGCGATCCAGTGGAAGGTCGCGGTCGAGAGGATCGCGTTCACGGGTTCCTGCACCTCCAGCTCCAGCAGGTCCTCTTCCCGCACCTCGACGCGCTCGGGGCCGATCCCCGCGCCTGCGAGCCGCTCTCGCGCGGCGGCGACCATGGAGGCCGAGGCGTCCACGGCGATCACCCGCCCCCGCGGCAGACGCTCGAGCAGCGCCTCGGTGACGCGCCCCGAGCCGCAGCCGGCGTCGATCACGGTCTCATCGCCGTGCAGCTCCAGGCGGTCGAGCACGGCGCGCCCCAGCGCCTCCATCGGCGCGGAGATACGGTCGTAGACGCTGCCGTCCCACTCGCGTACGGTCATGGCTTATGTATAACGCACGGCCCCGATGTCCCACGCTTCCCACCGGGGGTGGTGGTGGATGTAAAGAAAATCGGCCCTATATCGCGCACGGGCGCACGCGCGCGCGATGTAGGCCCCGAAAAGAAAGACAACAACACCACGCGATGGGGTCCGAAAAGAAGACCGACACACCCCACTATGGGGTCCAAAAGAAAGACCGACAACACAACACAACATCAGGCACGCGAACATACGCCGTCGCGGGCTAGGAGCTCCAGGAGGACCTTCGAAAGCTGCCCCCCTTGCCACGCGAGCGGAGAACGGATCGGTTGCCCGCCCACCCCGCCGTCCTCGACGGTAAGCGTGGCCCCAGGGATGGCTCGCGCGTAGCGTTCGGCCACGGCGAGCGGGTGCCCGGGGTCGACCTCGTCACGACTCGCAACGACGACGGTGGGCACGGCGAGGGCCTCCAGCTCGGCGAAGTCCTCGAAGGGCCGCGAGCGGGACACAACTTCCAGCGCGTCCGCGACGGCGAGAGGATGCTCGTGGAGGGAGAGCCGCTGGCGGACGACCTGCTCGACGGTCTTCCGCCAGGCGGGGGGAACGGTGGAGAAGTCGTACGCGCGCACGAACCCATCGACGCCGCCGGTGCGCAGCGCGTGGGCGAGTACGTCGCGGTCGCCTTCCGGCGAAGCCGTAGCGAGGGTGCCGCCGCCCGCGGCGGTGTCGCCGGCCGGCACGGAGGGATCGAAGGCCGGCGTCACGAGCCCGAGCGCGGCCACGCGCTCAGGACAAACGAGCGCGAACCGCAGAGCCGTGTGAGCCCCCATCGAAGCGCCGGCGAGCGCGGCGCGCGGGATGCCCAGAGCATCGAGCACTGCCTCCAGGTCGCGGGCGAGCCGCTCGTAGCCGTAGGCGGCCGGGTCCGGCGCGGGAGTCGAGCGCCCGTGGCCACGGGCGTCGTAGGCGACAACGCGGTGCCCGGAGCGCTCCAGCAGCCGGGAGCCCATCACGACGTAGCGGCGGGTGGCGGTGAGCCCGTGCAACAGAACGATTGGCGGGCGGGCGGGATCCGGTCCCGCGGGATCTGTTTGCTCCCCCGCGAGGAGCACCCCGTCGTCGGTGCGGACGCTTAGCTCGCGCGAGGCCACGCCTACGCAGGCACAGCCGCAAGGTCCCGAACGAGCTCGGCAGAGCGCAGCGGCTCCTCCCAGAAGAAGAGGTGGCCGGCGTCATCGAGGAGCTCCAAGCGAGCGTCGGGCAGGTGCCCCGCGAGCACCCGGGCGTTCTCGACCGGGATCAGGTCGTCCGCGGTGCCGTGCACGATCAGCGTCGGCATCCCAAGCTCGGAGAGCCGCGCGGAGGTGTCGTGCGCGGCGATGGCCTGCATCTGGGCCATGATCACCGCCCGGGCGACGGGCCGAGCGCTCACACGGGCGAGGTAGGCGTCGTAGAGGGCGACATCGTCGCGAAGGCGTGGTGAGATGCAGATCTCCCAGCCGGTGCGCAGCGCGAGGTCGCGGTCCCCGGAGCGCAGCGACTCGACCAACCGCTGGGCAACCGCCGGCGAGGCGAGCGAGGATCCCGGCCCGCCGCAGTAGGTGCAGCCAAGCGCGAGCGACCGAACGCGATTGGGGCCCGCCCGCTCCGCGAGCGCGAGCTCCTGGGCGACCATGCCGCCCATCGAGATGCCGAGCACGTGCACGGAGTCGAGCTCGAGCGCGTCGAGCAGCCCGGCGGCGTCCCCCGCGAGGTCGGCGATCGTGAAGGGCGCCTCCATGCGACTGCTGTCACCAACGCCGCGGTGGTCGTAGGTGAGCACCTCGAAGTGCTCGCGCAAAGCGTCAAGGAAGGGCTCGCCCCAACTGAGCTGGGTGCCGCTCATGCCGTTGATCGCCAGCAGCGGAGGCCCAGAGCCGGTGCGCTCGTAGGAAAGGGCGACGTCACCGACGCGTGCGAGGGGCATCCGAGGATGGTACCCGTCGGTGGATCTTTGGGGATCGTCCGCGCGGCGCAGTGGGACCATCAGGGCGGGTGCGCGCGGGGCGTCGTGCCCCGCGGCCACGCGTGGGGAGTCTGCGCACTCGCCGGCCGGGGTCGCAAGGGCGCCGTGCGGGCGATCCATCCGGGTTCCTCCGTACGATTCTCCAAGTGGCACGATTCGCACGAGCGGCAGCTCTCGCACTGGCCCTGACGGTCGGAACAGCGCTGGTACCCGCGGCCGTGGCGGCGTCGGGCGAAGCGCCGAAGCCGCCGGCGAACGACGAAGTCGCGAACGCCCAGGCGATTCACTCGCTGCCGGCGAGCGTTGAAGGTACGACGGTGGGCGCCACGACCGTGACGAGCGAACCGGGGTCGGGCTGCGTCGGGGGAACGGTGGCCTCGGTGTGGTACAGCCTGCACACCGCGAGCGCCGAGCGGGTCGCGGTCGAAGTGGCCGCCGGTGGCGCGCTCGACGGCACCGTAGACGTGTACAAGGCGGTGCGCTCGCAGCTGGAGCCGGTGGCGTGCGCGCAGACCGAAGAAGAAGGCAAGGCGTCGCTGTCGTTCAAGGCGAAGAAGAACACCACCTACGACATCCGCGTGGCGGCGCTCGCAAACTCTCAGCTCGCGGGCTTCACGCTGAACGTCTTCCAGCCGACCCCCGCGGTCCCCCCGCCCGGTCCACGCCTGCCCGCGGGCGGCGCGAGCGGGCAGGTCGATCGCATTCAGAACAGCAACGCGGCGTACTCGGTCAGCCTGCACGCGGGGGTCAGCTACCTGATCAACCTCGCCAACGAGACGCAGGGCGGGTGCGTGAACGGTGCGCTGTTCGCACCGGGCACGACCTCCTTCGAAGGCGCCAGCGCGCGCTTCCGCGTGGACTGCGGCGGCTACCGGCTATTCACCCCCGGTCCGGGCAAGGGCGGCCTGTACAGCTTCGAGGTTACGCCCAGCCCCGAACGCAAGGGCGAGCAGCGCTACCACCTGCAGGTCGCGCGAGCGAACAGCACGCAGACGGCTCCGGGGCTGCCGCTCGGCAACTACGCCCGCGCGAGCGGGCGCCTGGAAGGCACCGGCATCCAGGTGCTGCGCCTGTACCGGGTGGACGTGACCAGCCACTCTAACTTGACACTGAGGCTGAGCGCGCCACAGAGCGCCGAATTCAACCTGCAGCTGCGCGAACAGAACGGCGGTGTGATCGCGTGCAGTTGCAGCGGCAGCGGCTCGCAGAAGGTGCAGCAGCAGCTGCGCAAAGGCCGCTACTACGCGGTGGTGTCGGTGCGCAACCACACCTCCGGGAACTACACCCTGACGCGCGAGTCGCGCACGATCACCCACACCAAGATCGCCTTCGGCGCCGCGCACGGAACCGCGGGCCAGACGGTCCCGATCAAGGTCCGCGTCTTGCCGGGCGCCTCAGGCCCGGTGAAGGTCGAAGTGCAGCGCTTCGACCCGGTCTTCGGCTGGCAGTACTACCGCGAGATCGAAGCGCAGGTCAGCGAAGGCGTCGCGGAAATCCCCTTCACACCCCCCGCGGTGGGCAACTGGCGCGCGAACGCCTCCTACGCCGGCTCACTTGTGGCGAGCCCGAGTGCAGTCGGGTTTACGTACCTGCTCGTGGTGTAAGCCCGCGCCACGGCCACCCCGGTGGATCGCGGGACGCATGGCCGCGGGGCACGGAGGCCCCAGCGCCCACCAGCGTGATGGTCCCACCGCGCCGCGTGGACGATCCCAAAAGACCCCTCAGACCGGCAAGGCGAGCTGATCCTCAGCGGGCGCCCCGGTCTCCTCCGCTCGACGCTCACGGGCACCGTTCCCGCCGAGGCCGGCCACGCGTACTCCCAGCAACCGCACGGGCCGCGCGGGGGCGTACTCGCGCAGCAGCCGCTGGGCGATGGCGTCCACGAGTTGCGGGTCGCGGGTGGCCTCCTCGAGGGTGCGAGCGCGGGTGACCGTGGTGAAGTCATCGAGGCGCACCTTGATCCCAACCGTGCGCCCACTACGGTCGTGCGCGGCGAGGCTCGCGCAGAGCTCGCGCGACATCCGCTGCAGCTCGGCGCGCAGGAGGGCGTGGTCGTGGACGTCGCGGTCGAAGGTGCGCTCGCGCGACTCGGAGACGACCTTGCGCGCGGCCCCCACCTCCCCGTCGTGCTCAAAGCGCGCGCGGCGACCGAGTTCCCGGCCGAGGTTGGGGCCAAAGCGCTCCCTCAGCACCCGCTCGGGGGCCTGCGCAACGGCGGCAAGCGTGGTGAGCCCCAGCTCGGCCAAGCGCACGACGGTCTTCGGCCCGATCCCCGGGACGAGCCCCGGAGGCGAGCCGGCGAAGCGCGCGCACGCCTGCTCGCGGCTCAGCACGACGAAGCCCGCGGGCTTCTCAGCGTCGGAGGCGACCTTCGCGACGAGCTTGTTGGGGCCGATCCCCACCGAGCAGGCGATCCCGGTCTCGCGGAGGATCTCGGTCACGAGCCGGCGCATCGCCGCGCGCGGGGAGAGCAGGCCGCCCACGTCGAGGTACGCCTCGTCGAGCCCCACGACCTCCACGCGCTCGACGGTCCCGCGCACGATCTCCATGACCCGCCTGGAGACCTCCCGGTACGTGGGGAAGTCCGGCGCCAGGAATACGGCCTGCGGGCACAGCCGCCGCGCGCGCGCCGCGGGCATCGCCGAGCCCACCCCGAAGCGGCGCGCCTCGTAGCTGGCGGTGGTCACCACCGCCCGCGGCCCGCTCCCCGCAACGACCACCGGCAGCCCTCGCAGCTCGGGCCGGCGCCCCAGCTCGATCGAGACGTAGAAGGCGTCGCAGTCGATGTGGGCGGTGCGCAGTTCAGAGGACTCAGCGGACACTTTCAAGCGAATCTAGCGCCCGCTGCGGCGGGCGTCAGATCCACGCGCTTGAATCGGCATCGCCCACATGCGCTCGCCGAGAGACCCACCTGGGCCGTGGGGCAGCGACCAATCCAGAATCGCCATGCGGGCGATTCGGAGCTCTGACCGTCAGGTCTGCGCGACCAGCGCTCCGGGGCCGACCTCGTCGATCGACGCGTACCCGCTGAGCGCCATCGCGAGGTCGAGGTCGGCGAGGAACGAGCGCAGCACCTCGACGACCCCCGTGGCGCCGCCAACCGCGAGGCCCCAGATGTAGGGGCGGCCGAGCAGCACCGCGCGAGCGCCGAGGGCGAGCGCCTTCAGGGCGTCCGCCCCGGAGCGGATGCCGCTGTCGAAGAGGACCTCACACCGGCCATCGACAGCTGCAACGACCTCCGGGAGCGCGTCGAGTGCGCCCACTGCGCCGTCCACCTGGCGCCCGCCGTGGTTTGAGACGAGCACGCCCTGCACGCCGTACTCGAGGGCGAGGCGGGCGTCGTCGGCGCGGAGGATGCCCTTCAGGACGATCGGCAGCTCGGTGCACTCGCGCAGGAACGCGAGGTCCTTCCAGGTCACGGTGGGGTTGGCAAACTGCCACGCCCAGTGGCCGATCGCGGCCTGCATGTTCTCCTCGGGTGGGACGGGCAGCGCGGCGCGGAAGACGGGGTCCTCGAGGTAGTTGCGGTTACCCTCGCCCCACAGGAACGGTAGGAAGCCGTTGGTCAGGTCGGCGGGGCGCCAGCCGAGCAGCCACGTGTCGAGCGTGAGCACCACGGCGCTGTAGCCGGCGCGCTCGGCGCGCTCCACGAAGCTGCGCGCGAGCTCGCGGTCGCGCGGCCAGTAGAGCTGGTACCAGCGCGGCAACTCGCCCGCGGCCTGTGCGATCTGCTCGATCGTATGCGCAGCCGCGGTGCTCGCGACGAACGGAACCCCGACCTCCGCGGCGGCGCGCGCCATCGCGAGCTCCCCCTCGGGGTGCGCGAGCGTCTGCACCCCGATCGGGGCGAGCAGCACCGGCGCGGGCAGCGGCGTCCCGAGCACCGTGCGCGCGAGCGAGCGCTCGGAAACATCGCGCAGCATCCGCGGTGCAAGGCGCCAGTGGTCGAACGCCTCGCGGTTGGCGCGCATCGTCTCCCCCAGCCCCGCGCCGCCGGCGATGTAGCCGCGCGGGCCCTCCGCGAGCAGGTGGTAAGCGTCGCGCTCCAGCGCCCGCCAGTCCAGCGGCCGCGTGGGCCGCTGCCCGCCCAGCCCGCGCAGGTAGATCTCGTACTGGTAGTTGGCGTAGGGGACCTGCTCGCTCATTGCGCGCCCTTTCTGGAGACTCGCCGCGGCGAGCACTCTACCAGCAGCCCTGGACTCGCCCCTCCGTCCCGATGGGCCGTGTAAAATTGTGCCCGTATTTAGAATCAGGCCGGTAATCGCGATGTACGCGAAACCGGCTCATCACGATCAATCACCAAGCCAAGGAGCAGCACGACATGAAACACCTAAAGATCGCGGGGCTCTGCCTCGCAACCACGCTCGCGCTGAGCGTGGTCATCGCAACCACTGCTTCAGCAGCGCCGGTCTGGGAACAGTGTTCGACAGAAAAAGCGGCAACGGCCGCCACCAAATATACAGAAGACCTGTGCAACAAAGCGTCCGGATCGGGGTGGTGGGCGTGGCAGGAGATACCGGCCAGCGCGCCGCAGACTATCCACGTGAGGGGCACGGTGACGTTGAAGGACGCCAAAACCCTCGCGGGAGAATCGGAGGTCGAATGCCTCGTGGAAGCGGAAGGGCCGGCCGGCGGGAGCGTCGAGAAGGCGGAAAAAGTCACTGCCACTAACTGCAGGGGCGTCAAAGTCTGCGAAGGGACACCCACGGTCAGCGCGGTTGACTTGCCTTGGGAAACAGAATTCTTTGAAACAGAGAAAAAAGTGCTGCAAACCCTGAAAGGCACCACCAACGGCGAACCGGGATGGAACATAAAATGTAAAGTGTCGGGGGTCGAAGTAGAAGACGAATGCAAGGGTGAAAAAGGATCGCCCGAACGCCTGGCAGACGAAAACGTAGAAACAAACGGCGTACCGTTACTCTTAGAGACGTTCACCGGCTCCGCCAAAGGAGACTGCAAACAGGGCGGCAAAGAAACGGGTTCGGCGAAGGGCAGCATCGGCCACTTAGTGAAAGTCGGGGGGCTTCAGGTATCGTAAGAAACGTCCGAAGGCCACTCCAAGACCTCTGAGTTGCGATTGTGGGTGGGGCCGGCGCACGCCGCCCCACCTGAATCGTTGGGGGACGCCCACACTCACGCGCTCGCCCACATCTCCCCCACGCCGTCGAACCCGAGCGCGCGCGCCGTGGCTTCGGTGAGGTCGTATTCGCGGCCTTCCACGTAGGGGCCGCGGTCGATCACCCGCACCCGTACGGTGCGCCCGTGGTAGCGCAGCGTCACGCGCGTGCCGCACGGCAGGGTCTTGTTGGCGACGCCCATCGTGGAGCTGGTCAGCGAGCCTCCGCAGGCGAGGCTGCCGCCGCCCCCGTACCAGGAGACCTCGACGAGGCGGTAGACCTTCCGGTGCCCCACCCGGCGGTGCGCGGCGTGGCGCACGGTCGAGGATGTCGCGGCGGGCGGGGCGGGTGCGCGGGTTTCGTCCACCCCCGCCGCTATCCCTACCGGAGCAAGGGGTGGCGCAGTCAGCGCAGGCGTGGCGGGTACGTACATACAGTCCTCCTTGGTCACCGCCTACGGGGTTAGCTGTCGGGCTCACGCGCCGCCAAACGCACGAAGGGCGTGCGTCAGCGAGGCGTTACCGCCGCAGCAGCGGCGGATTCGCCCCATCCGGGCCGCACGAAGCGGTCCGGCAGTGGGTCCCCCGTTCGCCCCCAACGACGGCGGCGATTCGGCAGATTCAAAAGACCGGGGGAGGATAGAGGTCTCATCCCAGGCCACTGTGCGCGCCATCACACAGGAACGGGCGCCAGGCGGACAAACCCAGGCGGGGCGGGGGATCGCGCCACGAGACAGTTTGCTGAAAGTGTTTCCAGGCCCCGCGATGAGCCCTCGGGGCGAAAGATTCGGGCACGGTCGTTGACGCGCCGCCCCCGAGCAGCGACAATCAAGCGCATGGCCAACTCCGACCGCCTCACGGGCCTCGACACGGCGTTCCTGCACCTGGAGAACCACTCCACGGCGCACATGCACGTCGCGTCGGTGATGATCTTCGAGGGCCAGGCGCCCACGCCACAGGAGCTCGTAGACCATGTCCTGAGCCGCCTGCACCTGGTGCCGCGCTACCGCCAGCGGCTCGCGTACGTGCCGCTCGACCAGGGTCGGCCGGTGTGGACCGACGACCCGCACTTCAACCCCCACTACCACATCCGCCACACCGCGCTGCCGCGGCCCGGCGACGAGGCGGCGCTCAAGCGGCTCGCGGGGCGGCTCTTCTCCCAGCGCCTGGACCGCTCCAAGCCGCTGTGGGAGATCTGGCTGGTGGAGCGCATGGCGGGCCGGCGGTTCGCGCTGATCGCCAAGACCCACCACGCGCTGGTGGACGGGATCTCCGGGGTGGACATAACCACCGTGCTGTTCGACACCACGCCGGAGCCGACCGCGACGTCGGGGCCACCCGAGCCGTGGACCCCCCGCCCGCTGCCCGGTGGGGCGAAGCTGCTCGGCGAGGCGCTGCTCGAGCGCGCCACCGCGCCAGGGGAGATCGCGCGGGGGGCGCGGCGGATGGTGCGCGCGCCGCGCCGCGCCGTGGAGCAACTGCGGGACGGCCTCGCGAGCCTCGGCGCCACCACGCTGGCGGGCATCAACGCGCCGGCGCCTCCCTCGCCGCTGAACGTCGACATCGGCCCGCACCGCCGCTACACGTGGGTGGACGTGGACCTCGCGCTGTTCAAGGCGATCAAGGACTCCCTCGGGGGGACCCTCAACGACGTGGTGCTCGCGGCCGTCAGCCTCGCGCTCGGCCGGTGGCTGCGCGAACACGGCCAGGAGACCGAGGGGCTCGTGCTGAAGGCGATGGTGCCGGTCTCAGTGCGCGCCGTGGCGGATCGCGGGACCCGCCCGCCCGCGCTCGGCAACCGCGTCGCGGCGATGTGGGCGCCGCTGCCGGTCGGCGTCGAGGACCCCGCGGAGTGTCTCGCGCAGATCGGCGCCGCGATGGAGGAGATCAAGCGCTCCGGCCAGGCGGTCGGCGCCCAGACGCTCACCAACCTCGCCGGCTTCGCCCCTCCCACGATTCTGAGCCAGGCAGCGCGGCTACAGGCCCGCCAGCGGTACTTCAACCTGGTCGTCACCAACGTGCCCGGGCCTCAGTTCCCGCTGTACCTGCTCGGCCGCCGCCTGCGCTCGCTCTACCCGGTGGTCCCGCTCGCGCGCCGCCAGGCGCTCGGGATCGCGGTGATGAGCTACAACGGCCACCTCGGCTTCGGCCTGCTCGCCGACTACGACGCGCTCGGGGACCTCGACGCGATCGCGCTCGACCTCGAGCACGCGATCCGCCGGCTCGCGCGCGCCGCGGGCGTGCGCGCGGCGCGCGGCTCGGGCTCCCCGGCGAAGCGCACCAACGGCGCCCCGGGCAAGGCCGGCGGGCGTGCCCGCTCCGCTCGGGCGGCGAAAGCTCCCGGAGCAGCGAAAACCCCCGGCACGACGAAGACCAAGGCCCCCGCAAAGGCCGGCCGCGCCAAGGCCGGCGCTCGCAACGGGGGAGCCGGCGGACGCACCCGCCCCGCCGGCAGGCCCGCCGCCTAGTGCGTACGGCCCTCTGCCAGATGAACGCCACCGTCGGCGACATCGCCGGCAACGCGCGGCGCATCCAAGCTGGCATCGACGCCGCGCGCGCAGCGGGCGCGGAGCTCGTGGCGTTCCCCGAGCTCGCCGTGACCGGGTACCCGCCGGAGGACCTGCTGCTGCGCGAGCACTTCCTCGGCGACGCCCGCGCCGCGCTGCAGGAGGTGGCGGCCCATACGGAGGGGATCGTCGCGGTCGTCGGGTTCCCCGAGCGGGCACCGGGCGGGCACGAGGGCGCACCGCGGGTCTACAACGCGGCGGCGGTGCTCGCGGAGGGGGCCGTGCGGACGGTGTACCGCAAGGTCCACCTCCCCAACTACGGCGTGTTCGACGAGCAGCGCTACTTCACGGCCGGGCACGCGGGCGCGGTCGCGGAGGTGGGTGGGCACCCCGTGGGCCTGACGGTGTGCGAGGACCTGTGGCGGTCCGGGGCCCCCGCCGCCGAGGAGGCGAAGGCGGGCGCGAAGCTGATCCTCAACGTCTCCGCCTCCCCGTACCACGCCGGCAAGGGCCTCGAGCGCGAGCAGTTGTTCGCGCAGCGCGCCCGCGAGCACGGCACGTACATCGCCTTCTGCGGGATGGTTGGAGGCCAGGACGAGTTGGTCTTCGACGGCCACTCGTTCGTCCTCGATCCAGCCGGCGAGACGGTTGCGCGCGCCGCGCAGTTCGAGGAGGAGCTGCTGCTGTGCGAGATCGACCTCGGAGCGCGCGTGGGGAGAGCGGGCAGAGCGGCGGGCGGGCACTCGGTCTCTCCAGCGACCGCCGCGCCGTCCACCGGAGCGCCGAGACAGTCGCCGCCCGCGCCTCTCGCCCCCGAGGAGGCCGAGGTCTACGCCGCGCTGTGTCTGGGGCTACGCGACTACGTCGAGAAGAACGGCTTCCACCACGTGGTGCTCGGCCTCTCCGGCGGGATCGACAGCGCACTCGTGGCGTGTCTGGCCGCGGACGCGCTCGGGCCCGAGCGGGTGAGCGCCGCGGTGATGCCCTCCCCGTACTCGTCCCCCGACACCCAGGGCGACGCCCACGCGGTGGCCGCCGCGCTCGGGGTGCGCACCCACGAGCTCCCGATCGAAGTCGTGATGGGCGCGTACACCGCCACGCTGGCCGAAACGGGGATGCCGGCCGCAGGCCGGTGTCCCCCGGCTTCGGTCGAGGAGTTCTCCGGGCGTCCGGCAGACCTCACCGAGGAGAACCTGCAGGCACGCATCCGCGGCAACCTGCTGATGGCGCTCTCCAACAAGTTCGGGTGGCTCGTGCTGACCACCGGCAACAAGTCTGAGATGTCGGTCGGGTACACCACGCTGTACGGAGACCTCGCGGGGGGGTTCGCGGTCATCAAGGACGTCCCCAAGACACTCGTGTACAGACTGTGCGAGTGGCGCAACTCCGAGGCAGCCCGCGCCGGCGGGCCCTGCGCCGCGGCGGCGTCCGCCGGCCCCGGGACGACCACCGGGGACCACACGGCCGCGCCGCCGGCGCCCCCCATACCCGCCTCGATCATGGAGCGCCCCCCGACCGCGGAGCTGCGCGAGAACCAGCGCGACGAGGACTCGCTGCCTCCCTACCCCCTGCTCGATCGCATCCTGCATGGGTACATAGAGCGCGACCAGGGCCGCGAGCAGCTGATCGCCGAAGGCCTGCCCGCAGCGGAGGTGGACCGCACGGTGCGACTCGTGGACGGCGCCGAGTACAAGCGCCGCCAGGCTCCCCCGGGCATCAAGGTCACCACCCGGGCGTTCGGCCGCGACCGGCGGATGCCGATCACCAACAGGTACCGAGGGTGAGGTGCAGGTGACGCCCGCCAGGGCGAGTTTGATGGGTCGGCTCCCAACCCGCGCCCTCCTGACAGTGAGGCGTGCCCGCCGGACGGCGCTCGCCGCGGCGGCGGTCGGCTGCGCGGTGGGGGTGGGCGCGTGCGGCAACACCCTGCAGGACCAGCCGGTGGCGCCGAGCATCCTCGAGCCAGCGGTGCGCCAAGAGCAGTTCCCGGTGTACTGGCTCGGGGGCACGTTCCAAGGGCTCGGGATCACCCGAGTCGCGCTCGACCCAAGCGGGGCCTGGGAAATCCAGTACGGCAACTGCACGGTGGGCGGCGAGAACACGTGCGTGACACCGCTCAAAGTCGTCACCTCGCCCGACAACAGCTTCCTCCCCGGAGGCGAAGCACCGCGGCGAGCAGTGCCGATCCGAGGTGTGCGCGCCCTAGCGGCAAGGGGCGGAAAGACGCTGACGGTGGCGACGGGGGGCGTGGTGGTCGACATCTACGCCGACCGCCCCGGGCTTGCGCGCGCGGCCGCCGCGACGGTGGTCACGATCGGCACGCCCGACACCCCCGGCGCGCCACTGCCCAAGCCGCTGCCCAACACGGGCTTCGGCGAAAAGCCGCTGCCCTCCCAGCAGCCCACGGCGGCGCCGATGGGGTGGGTCTCAGTGCTGCGCTAACCTCGATTGTCGGTTCGATAATTCGATTGAGGATTTTGGCGTTTTGAGCTATCGGGCGGGGAAGCTGTAGCTGAGGGTGCGTCCGCCCCACCAGGGCACCTTGATGCGCTTGTCCTGGTATGCGGCGTCGAGCAGCGCAGGGGTGTGGGTGCGGCGTCGGAGGGCGACCTCAACGTGGCCGGGGCTGAAGCGCAGCTCGCCGATCCCGTCGATCAGCTGGGCGCGGAGCGTGTCGGGGCTCTGGCGGCGGTAAGCGGCGTGCAGGCCATGCGCGAAGTGCCGGTAGACGATGTCGGCCAGGACGGTGAGCGCGATGTCGAAGTCCACAGCGAGCGGCACCTGGGAGCAGAGGGAGTCCAGGTGGAAGGCGCGGATCTGTTCGGCGAGCTGGTTCTCGATCCCCCAGCGCTTGGCGTAGCGCTCGATCAGCTGCTTGGGCGTCATTTCCTGGCGGTTGGTGAGGATCAGCGTCGGCTGGTCGCGGCCGAGGCCCTGGACGGCGAGCTGGCGGAAAGCTCTGCCCTCGATCGTGACCTGCTGCTCGTAGTAGCTGGCGGTCTTGTGCTTGCCTGCACGGTCGAGCCGGGTCTTGGTCCAAGCGCTGGCGGGGAGAGCTTCGAGCATGCCGATCAGCTTCGGGGAGCGCTGACGCAATGTGATGAAGCCGACCTCGATCTCGTCGAGCTCGGCGAGGTGCTCGTGGGTGGTGAGCTTGCCGTCGAAGACCAGCAGCTTCGGCAGCTCGCCGTGGGTCTTCTCGTAGAAGCGGCAGAACTCGATCACCTCGCCGGACTGCGCGCGGGCGGTCAGTTCGGCGTTGGCGTAGATGATCGTGTGCTCAGCCCCATCCTGGGCGATGAAGCTCAGCACCGAGCGAGTGCGCTGTGAGCGGCGGGGAACGTAGTGCTTCTCGAGGATCGTCTCCTGCCCGTAGCTCATGATCGCGTGAAAGTCGAGGTTCAGGCCCTGCTCGCCGCGCAGCCCGGCGTCGCGCAGCCGGGGCTGCAGCGCCTCAAAGAACGCGAGCTGCTGGGCGCGGGTGGTGCGATATGAGTAGGTCTTCAGGTGCCATGTCTTGGGCAGCGCGTTCAGAGAGCAGAACAGGCCGAGTGCCGGGTCATGAACGACGTTTGCCACGTGGCTGCGCCGCCGGCGCCCGGAAAGCTTGAGCGCCATCAGCGCCAGCACCGAGTGCAGCGCGTCGAGCTGGCTGGTGGACGGCCAGCCGGCCGCATCCACCAGCCCGGGCAGGTCGAGTGCGATCAGGTCCCCGATCAACAGGAACAGCCCGGCGTGCTGGGTCTCAAGACGCCCCGTCTCGGGCCACTCGCCCTTTCCCAGCACGCGCACCTTCTCCGCGGCAAGCCGCCCTGGCTCTGGCCCGGTCTTCGGTGGGAAGGCCGGCCTGGGCATCCGCGAGAGCCCCTCCTCCCGCAGGATCTCCCACACCGCGGTGCGCGAGAGAGGCGTCCCCGCCCGCGCAAGCTCTGCGACGATCTCCTCGATCCCGTGCCGCTCACGGCGCAGGACGAGCACCCGCTCGCGGGCGGCGTCCTTCTTGGGCTGGCGCTTGGGACCAGGGCGCGAGCGGGCGAACAGCTCGGCGAGGTCCGCCTGCCGGTAGCGGGAGATCAGTGTCTGCACGCTGCCCTTGCTGTAGCCGAAGCGCTCAGCGATCTCGCCAGCCGAGCGCTCCTCGACCCAGTACGCACGCAGCGCCTCGTAACGACGCTGCGCGGCGAGCGTCGGCTCGGTGAAGCGCTCATGTCCTGAACGGCCCATCTCTCAACGCGATTGGTGGACGATCATGGGAGTATTGTTGCAGTGGCTTCGGACGGAATCGTCGCTACGATCACGCCCCACCAAGCCAAGCACGCCCAATCCGTGGCCCTGGCTGCCGACCCGCGCCGGCCAACCAGATCACGCACTGCGCCGGGCGCGTCCACTCATTCCGCTGAGGCACGCCCCACCCGACACAGCGCAAGCCCCACGCCACCAGCCCATCGCCGCCCACCCACTCGCCCCGCTTACAACGAAACTAGTGGACAAACCCCCCGCCGACCATC
The DNA here is from genome assembly GCA_963725535.1 of uncultured Solirubrobacterales bacterium. GTDB lineage: Bacteria > Actinomycetota > Thermoleophilia > Solirubrobacterales > Solirubrobacteraceae > Palsa-744. The sequence continues at coordinate 48,538 of CAVRYX010000001.1, read as the reverse complement.
CAGGCTAAGGGCCCGAGTCCGCCGGTAGGGGGCGCACGGCGATCGTCATGCGCGTCACCGCGCAGAGGTGGCCGGCGTCATCGCTGAAGCGCACGTCCCAGACCCAGGTGGTGCGCCCCCGGTGCAGGCGCGTGGCGTGAGCGTGGACCGTACCCGCGGTGATGGGGCGCAGGAAGCTCGTACTGTTGGAGAGGCCCATCGAGACCGAGCCTTCGGGGAACACCGCAAGCCCCGTAGCCAGCGAGGCCATCGACTCGGCCATCGCGGCGTACACGCCGCCGTGTACGAGACCAAAGGGCTGCTTGACCTCTCCGCGCACCCGCACCTCGCCGCGCACGTCGGTGTCGGTGATCTCCAGCAGCTCCAGGCCGTACAGGCGGTCGAACCCCTGCAGCGCCGCGTTGATCTGCTCAGGGGCCGTCAAGGAAGAGATGACGAAATCGGGGCCGGGGGTGCCCATCGACGCGCCACGATAGCCTAAGGACCCGCACCAGTGAACCCAGAGAACCCCACGAGCCGCCTGGAAGACCTGCCCCCCGATTTGCACGCGGTGCTCTCGCTGGTGCTGTGCCGGCAGAAGGGCTACGCCGAGGTGGCGGGGATGGTGGGCATCGAGGAGCGCGCGGTGCACGACCGCGCACACGCCGCACTCGCGATGCTCGCCCCACGCCAGGCGCGCGAGCTGAGCGCCGCACAGCGCGAGCGGGTGGGCGAGTACGTGCTCGGACAGGACAACCCCGCAAGCCGGCGCGAGACCCGCGCGCACCTGGAAAACGAAGCGCCCGCAAGGGCCTGGGCGCAGGCGCTCGTCGCCGAGCTCGCTCCGCTGGCCAGCAGGCCGCTGCCCGAGATCCCCGCTGGGAGCGCCGCCGCGCCGGGGGCCGCGCAGCCGGTGCCGAGCGCGACCCCTAGCGCCGTCGAGCCAGAGGCCACGCAACCGCCGCTGAGTGCCACCCCGCCCGCCGGCGAGCTGCCCCCGGCGAACCCCACCGCGGAGCGTGAGCCGCCGGCGGCGACAAAGACGGCGCGCAGCTCGCGGCGGGGGGGCATGATCGTGCTGGGCGTGGCAGCCGCGGTGGTGATCGCGGCGGTGGCGCTGATCGTGGGCCTCGGCGGCAGCGGTGGCAGCTCCAACCCAAGCTCAACCGCCGCAGCGAGCTCAACGCCCGCGACAACCTCGACGACAGCGGCAAGCACCACGCCCACAACGAGTTCGACCTCGACGACAAGCTCCACGCCGGCAGCCAACTCGACCTCCACCACAGGCTCGTCCACATCCAAAACCGCGGCCGGCGAACCCCGCATCGACGCGACGATCCCGCTCACCTCGCCCAACCCGGCCGACAAGTCGCTGGGGATCGTCGAGGTGATCTCCCGCGGCAGCGTGCACGCCTTCCTGGTGGTGGCCGAACACCTGCCGCCGACGACGGGGTTCCGCTACGCGGCGTGGCTGTACAACTCCCCGACCGACGCCCTGCTGCTCGGCAGCGGCCCGAAAGTGGGCTCGAACGGCGTCCTCAAGGCCGCGGGGGGCCTGCCGGCGAACGCAAGCCACTACGGCACGATCGTCCTCACCGAGGAGCACAGCGAAAAGCCGGCCCAGCCTGGCCCGATCGTGCTCAGCGGGACGTTCAAGGTCGGGTAGCGCGCCGACCTTTCCGCCCGCGCGAGCCCATGGTAGGGCCGGCCGAGGCCCCCCTGAGGCAATCTCCGCACCGCGGGCACCCGCATTGCGGGAGCCGGTGGATCGAAGTTCCCGTCGTTCCATCGGCTCTCTGTATCACCTGTTAGGACGGTCGGTGCTAACCGACTTGATTTTGGCTCGGAGGTACTGTAGAGTTCATCTCGCAACCTCGAATCGACCTGACGGTCACGATCTGAGCGGGGGTACGAGGAGAGGCTGGCAGAGGACCTGTAGACCCAACGAATAGACAGATGACCCATACGAACAGGAGAGACGAAGCCGGTGCCGCTCCCTCCCGCCAAGGGCGAGAGCTCCGGGCTGGCTTCCTGAACCCAAAGTCAACGATCGAGATCAAAGGAGCTACACAAAATGAAGTCCCTACGGATCGCGGGGGTCTGCCTCGCGTCCATGTTCACGATGAGCATGGCGCTGGCGACCTCCGCTTCAGCAGCACACTGGTTACAATGCTTAAACAATCCAGCAAGCACTACCACGAGGTATTCGAGCAGTCAGTGCAGCGAAGCTTCCTCGGGGGGCGAATGGTCTTGGAGCAGGATTCCAACCAGCACCTCGGAGACGGTCGAGCTCAAGGGCACATTGACTTTGATTGATACCAAATCGCCCGTGGGAGAAACAAAGATCAGATGCAGCGGTATATCGTTAGGATCGATCTCAAGCGAACCAACCGGTACGATAACCTCGGTGACCGTTTCATCGTGCGAAGGCACCAAGACCTGTGAAAAAACAGGCGCAGAAGCCAAAGCAGTAGATCTGCCGTGGAAGACGGAACTCGAGGAAACGGAAAGCAAGGTCTTAATACGCCTTCTGGCTGACGGCAATGGTGAACCAGGATGGAAAGCCAAATGCAAAGTGGCAGGCGTGGGGTCGGAAGACGAATGTAAGTCCGAAGCAGGAAAGCCGGAATTACTGTTAGCGGAAACAACACGCACAGGTGCTGAACAGTTAGTATTGGCTACGTTCGAGAAGAAAAGAAAAGCAGAATGTACGAAAGGTGGAGCTGAATCAGGCGAAGTGGAAGGCAGTCTAGCTATATTACGGGAGAGCGGCGGCGGGCTCGCGGTCAGCGTAGGCTGAATTCCCGTAGATGTGCATTCTGAGTACCGTCGATTGCTTGGGTGGGGCCGGGGCATTGTGCGGCCCCACCTGAGTTTGTAAGTATTGCTCGCAAGGCTTGAAGTAGCTGAAAGCCGTGCGAGCGACGGGCGTATCGAGCACTTGCAATGCGAGAGTGGAGGGAGTCATGGGACGACGGAGGGGTGAAGTTGACGGCACGGGGCATACGAGCGGCCATCGCTTTCGCGTCGGGAACGTGGCCAGGTACGCCCGGTTCACGGCGTCGATCGGGCTGGTGCTCGCCTTTTTCGTGGGGCTCGCAGGCTTCGCGCCAACCATCGCCGAGGCGTGCAAGAACGAAGAGTTCCGCACCGGACGCTCGGCGAACCTGCCCGACTGCCGGGCATATGAGCTGGTGACCCCCGAAAACCTGGGCCGCGCGCAGGATCTCGCGTTCTCCTCCGGCGTGGACTTCGCCGCGGTCGCGGCCGACGGCGAAGCGCTCGCGCTCGAATCGCCTGTGGAGTTCGGGCCGGAACCGAGCCCGCTCGGCGCTCGCGCCGTATTCACGCGTACCCCTGAAGGCTGGGACGTGAAGTCTGTCGTGGAACCTGGAGCCAGCGAAGAGAAGTTCAGCATCCTCTTGAGTGGTGGCCTCAGCGGTCTCCTCAGCCCCGATTTCTCTGAGGTCGCGTTCGAGTGGGTAACACGGAGTAACCTTGCTGAACATTCGCGCGATGTGACGCTTGACGCCGGTCCCGTTGGCGGCCCGTACGAACGCATGGCGAGCGTCCCATACGAAGAACTGCCGGAACTCATCGGTGCGTCGGGGAATTTCAGCGATGTCCTGTTCGTCTCGACGGACCACAATCTGCTGGGCGGCCCCACCGGCACCGACGCGGGCGCGCATGACCTGTATGACTGGACGGGTGGCCATCTCCAGCTCGTCAACGTTCAGGGCGGTCCGCTGGCCGATCCGTGCGGCGCCGAGCTTGGCGACGGCTTCGTAACCGAAGCACGTAACTCTGGCACGATCAATGCTGTCTCACAGGATGGTTCGAAGATCTTCTTTACAAGTCCCGATCGAAACGCGGAAACACCATCAGAGCCGGGCTGTGAACTGCCCACCCGCCTGTATATGCGTATCGATGACCGCGAAACGATCGAAGTGTCAGAACCCGAGGAAGTTGTACCTTCTGCAGTGCTGCCGGTGCATTACCTCTATGCGACCCCGGATGGTTCGAAGGTGTTCTTCAGCACCCAGACAGTATTGACGCCCGGTGAGACAGCTGAACAGCAGAACGAAAACAAGCTGTTCGAGTACGACACAGAATCCCCCGAAGGGCACCGACTGAGACTCATTGCAAGCGGCGTGGCCAGCGAACCCCCTGGAATGGGACCAAAGACCTATATCTTCTCCGAAGACGGCTCGGCCGTCTATGTTCAGCAGTTCCCAAAGATTTATCGCTATGACACAAGCACCGGAGAACGCACTACTGTCGCCATCGCTAAACAGGGAAAAAGTGAAGATGAACCTGCGTACACGACGCCTAACGGCGAATTCTTTCTCTTTACCAGCGTAGGTGTCGAAGGTGAACCGCGTGGCCAGGGCCACAACAACCAGCTCTATCGCTATGACAACGCAAACGGAAGCGTGATGTGTGTGAGCTGCGGTGAGGGCAAAACAACGCTCGCGCAGGGGGAAGTCATCGAACCGACGGCAACCGCATCGTTCGAAAAGGGGCTTCGTGTGACTCAGATATCCGAAGATGGCCAGGAGGTGTTCTTTCAGACGACCGCGCAGCTCGTGCCTCAGGACACCAATAGTGACGAAGAACCAGAAATTGGACGTCATCCAGGCTTGGACGTGTATGAGTGGGAGGCCGATGGCTCCGGGGGCTGTGGATTGAGCCAGGGCTGCACATACCTGCTCTCCTCAGGTGAAGCTTCCGGACCATCCACGTTTCTGGGCGCGAGCAGTGACGGCAGCAATGTGTTCTTCGCGACGGCGGCGCGGCTCGTGCCGCAGGCCACCCCCGAATTTCACAACATCTACGACGCACGCGTGGAAGGCGGATTCCCGCCCCCGCCATCCCCGTCTGAATGCTCGAGCTGTCAGGGCGTGGGCAGCCCGCCGCCACTGTTCAACACCCCCGCGAGCGGGTCGTTTGCGGGGGGTGCTAATCCAGTGGTGCCCATTGTGGAAGAAAAGACGAAAGCACCGAAAAAGAGGGTGAAGTCGAAACACAAGAAGAAGCACAGCACGAAGCACAAAACTGGGTCTGAGATCGCTGGGCCCAGCGGTAAGCCGGAACGCGCGAGCAGGACGGAGAAGCGATCATGAGGGCTCGGTTGAAGGCATTGGTAGCGAGTTGTGCGACTGTCCTTGTGTGTAGTTGTGCTTGTGCTGTACCCGTCGCGGCTCGAGCCTCCTTTGAAATCCAGCCTGGAAGCTTTGCCGTGAGTACGTCGAGCGATCAGGTCGGCGCACACGCCGACCTTACGACCAGCTTCGCGTTCCAGTCAAACAAAAATGGCGGGGTCGGAGGGCTCCTTCGCAATGTCGAAGTCGTCCTGCCGGTCGGGTTCGCGGGCTATCCGCCGTCGGTTAAGACCTGCACGCCACCGCAGTTGCAGCTGGAAGAATGCCCCGCTGACTCCCAGATCGGCACGATAGAAGTGGTGCTGAGGATCGAACCCGGCTACTATGACACAATCACAACTGCTGTGTACAACATGGTGCCACCGCCGAACTCGACGGCCGTATTTGGTTTTTTCGTAGGAGAAGAGATCTCTTCCAACATCGTCGTGTCGGTCGGCCCCGACTATAGGCTACACGCGACCGCGACGAACGTATTCTCGATCACCGAAGTCACACGGCAGTCGCTGACCTTGTGGGGCGTTCCCGCCGAATCCAGACACAACGCTGAACGCGGCAACAAATTCGAATGCAGGCAGTTCACAGGAGAAGCAACAAGGACATGCAAAGGCGGCAAAGCCGTAGCGAACGAAAACCTCGTGCCGTTCCTGGTGAACCCGACGCAGTGCACGAGCGAACCGTTGCAGGCGGAAGTGACCGTCGAATCGTGGGAAGGCGCCAAACCGCCCACCGAAAAGGCGTCCATCGGGCCGTTCACCGGCTGTGAATCGCTGGACTTCGCGCCGACGATCTCGGTCGAGCCGGAACAGACGCAGGCGACAACCCCGACAGGATACGCGATCGATCTGCAGGTCCCGCAGACCGAAGGCGCGGAAGGGCTCGCGACGGCGGATCTCCGCGACGTGGTCATGAAGATGCCGGCTGGTGTCGTACTTTCCCCGTCGGCCGCGAACGGGCTCGAAGCGTGCACCGAAGCGCAGATCGGGCTCGGCAGCGAAAGCTCGGTGCAGTGCCCGAACGCGTCGAAGCTCGGGGACGTGTCACTGGTCACCCCAGCGTTGACTGGCGAACTGAAGGGCTTTCTCTATCTCGGGGGCCCACCGTCGGGGCCGATCACCGGCCCGCCGTTCACGGTCTACCTGACGCTCGCAGGCCACGGCGTACTGGTCAAGGTCAAGGGGACGGTGGAACCCGACCCCGTGACGGGTCAGCTCACGACGACGTTCGACAGGAACCCGGAGCTCCCGTTCAGCGAACTGAAAGTGCAGCTCAACGGCGGGTCGCGCGCGACGGTCGCGAACCCGAGCGTGTGCGACAACGAACACGGTGAACCGATCGGGTACCACGCCGAAAGCGACCTGACCCCGTGGACCTCGCCGTTCGAGCCGGACGCGACGCCGTCCAGCTTCCCGTTCGAGATCACGGGTTGCCAGTCGCCACGGTTCGACCCATCGTTCGTTGCTGGCACGACGAGCAACCAGGCCGGCGGGTACAGCCCGCTGAGTGTGACGTTCTCGCGCGAAGACGCCGACGAGGATCTCGGCGGCATCATAGTCACGACCCCACCGGGGTTGTCCGGGAACCTCTCGAAGGTTCCGCTGTGCGGAGAACCGCAGGCGGCGCAGGGCACTTGCCCAGAAGCGAGCCAGATCGGCGTACTCACTGCCGGTGCCGGCCCCGGTCCCGAACCGTACTTCATCAAGGGGGGCAGGGTGTACCTGACCGGTCCGTACAAGGGCGCCCCGTTCGGCCTCTCGATCGACGTGCCCGAGAAGGCCGGGCCGTTCGACTTTGGCGAAGGTTCGTGCGACTGCGAAGTGGTGCGGGCCACGGTCAGCGTGAACCCCCATACGGCGCAGCTGACGGTCTCCAGCGGCGCATTGCCGACGATGAAGGACGGCATACCTTTCCAGGTCAAGACCGTCAACGTGGACATCAACCGCTCGGAATTCGTCTTCAACCCGACGAGCTGCGAACCGATGAGCGTCGACGGGACGCTGTCCAGCACCCAGGGGATGAGCTCGCAGCAGACCTACCACTTCCAGGCGACCAATTGCGCCGCGCTGGCGTTCAAGCCCACGCTGAAGGTCTCGACATCCGGGAAGACGAGCCGCCCGGACGGCGCGAGCCTCACGGCGAAGCTGAGCTTCCCCAAAGTGCCGCAGGGCACGCAGGTCAACATCGCGAAGGTCAAAGTCGAACTGCCCAAGCAGCTGCCCTCGCGGCTGAAGACGCTGCAGAAGGCCTGCGTGGCCGCTACGTTCGAAGCGAACCCCGCAAACTGCCCTGCGGCCTCTGTGGTGGGGCACGCCAAGGCACTCACGCCGATCCTGCCGGTGCCGCTGGAAGGCCCGGCGTACTTCGTCTCCCACGGCGACGAAGCGTTCCCCTCGCTGATCATGGTCCTGCAGGGCTACGGCGTGACGGTTGACCTCGTCGGCACGACGTTCATCAGCAAACACGGGATCACGAGCAGCACGTTCAAGACGGTCCCCGACGTCCCCGTCGAGTCCTTCGAACTGACGCTCCCGGAGGGCCTGTTCTCCGCCCTGGCGGCACACGGCGACCTGTGCAAGAGCAGGCTCGCAATGCCAACCGAATTCGTCGCGCAGGACAGCGCGGTGATCCGCCGGTCCACACCCATCAGCGTCACCAGGTGCCCAAAGAAGACGATCCACAAGGCCCGCAGGAAGAGCACAAGGAAATAGAGCCGTCAAGTCTCTCCGAAGCGAGGTACAACCGCTGGGCACGACACGCACCCATCCGTCTTCGCGGGAGAAACGTTGACTCGGGCCTCTGTCCTACAAGATCCGTAACGTCATTGCAAGCGATGTACGCACGCGGCACGGCCGCGGGGCACGGAGGCCACGCGCGCACGACGCCCGGGCGGCCCCCACCCACCTGCGCGGACGCGCCCCAAAAAAACCCACTCAGGGCAGGAGCTTGCCGGGGTTCATGATGCCCGCCGGGTCCCACCGCTCCTTCAACGCGCGCAGCGCCTCCACGCCCTGCTTGCCCACCTCGCCCGCGAGCCACGGGGCGTGGTCGCGGCCCACCGCGTGGTGGTGGGTGATCGTGCCGCCGTTCTGGGCAACCGCATCGCTCGCGGCGCGCTTGACGGCCCGCCACTGCTCGATCTCGTGGCCCTCGCGCTGGGCCGCCAGCAGCGTGAAGTACAGCGACGCGCCCGTCTCGTAGAGGTGCGAGACGTGGCACCCCACCACGCCCGGGGTGCCCTGGCCGCTCAGCGCGCCTTCGATCGCGTGGGTGGTCGCGCGGTGCAGCTGTGGGAGGTTCGACCAGCGGGTCGCCGTCTCCAGGGTCTCGGCCATCACGCCGTGCGTCAGCAGCTCGTCGCGCAGATACGGGGCCGCGAAGCGCTGGGCCTTCCACGCCTCCCCTGGGGAGCGGCCCACAGAGAGGCCACCGCCGTCGCGGATCAGCTCGTGCGCGCGCCTGCGGCGGCGCTCCACCTCCTCGGGGGCGCCCTCGAAGCCGAGGATCGCCAGGCAGCCCGTGCGGTAGCCGCGCAGGCCGAGATACGCCTGGCCGAGGCGGCCCTTCAGCGCGCTCCACCCCTCCGCGCCCGCGCTCGCCTGGGCGAGCGTCAGGCGTGTCTCCGCCTCGTCGCTGAGCCGTGCGACCGCTGGTGCCGTGTGCTCCTGCGCCATCGCGCGCAGGGCCTCCACGCCCGCCCGGAAGTCCTCGAAGAAGACCCCTTCGTAGTGTGCGGCCTGCGGCGCGGGGCGGACCCTCAGGTCGAGCTCGTGGATCACCCCCACGGTGCCCTCCGAGCCGACCACGAGCCGGCGCAGGTCCGGTCCCGCGGCGCTCGCCGGGTACGCCGGGAGCTCGACTTCCCCCGCCGGGGCGCTCACGCGCAGGCCGAGGACGAGCTCCTCGAAGCGCCCGTAGCCGGTGGACGCCTGGCCCGCCGAGCGGGTCGCCGCACAGCCGCCCAACGAGACGTGCTCGTAGGACTGCGGGAAGTGGCCCAGCGTCAGGCCCTCCGCCGCCAGACGCCGCTCGAGCGCGCAGACGCGCGCCCCCGCCTGCACGGTGACGATCCGCGACTCGCGGTCCAGCCGCACGACCTCCCCGAGGCGCCGCAGGTCCAGCGCGATCACCGCGGCGTGCTCACCGCGCAGGGGCGCCACGCCCCCGACCACGCTTGTGCCGCCCCCGAACGGCACCACCGCCACCCCGTGGCGCGCGCACACCTCCAACACCGCGCGCAGCTGCTCCGGGTGGGACGGGTACACCACCGCGTCCGGCGCGCCCTCGGGTTCGCCCGCGCGCAGGCGCACGAGGTCCGGGTAGCCCTTGCCGGCCGCGTGCGCCACGCGCTCGGTGTGGTCGTCGCGCACCCCCTCCGCGCCAAGCACCGTGCGCAGCTCGGCGAGGGCGCCCTCGGGCAGCGCCGCCGGCTCCAGTTGCACACTCGCGAGTGCCACCGGCGGACGCGAGCGAGCGCTCGGAGCGCCCTCGATCCCCACGGTCTCGCGCACGAGCTCGAGCGCGCGTGGCCCCAGCGCAAGCGGGCGGGCAGGATCGCCCCACCCCCACCACCGCATTGCCGGGACCTTGGTCATCGGCTCCCCACCGGCCCCCCACCCGCGTGAGCGCCTGCCGGGCAGGAGCAGCAACCGCGCACCGGGGGAGCCTTGTGAGCCGCGGACGTCAGGACCTCAGCCAACGATCCGCTCCAGGCCGTCAAGCGCCTCCTCGAGCGTCGCGCGCGCCGCGCGGCGGATGCGCCTTGCGCCGAGGTGGGGGAACAGGCCCTTGAGCGCCTGGCGCAGCTCGATCGTCACGTCCGTCGCCCTCCCGTTGGGCTGCAGGCGCAGCTCCGTCTCCGCGGCGCTCAGCACGCGGGCGAACGGGGTGCCCTCGATCTGCTGGGCCCACCGCAGCACGAGCGCGCGCTCGTCGGCGCGCACCTGGAAGTCGGCGCGCACCATCCGCCCCCGCGGGCTCGCGAGCACCTCCGTGAAGGCGTCGCGCTCGACCGCCTCCACGCGCGCCACGCGCGGCCACCACCGGGGCAGGTGGTGGGGGTCGTTGAGCAGCTCCCACACCTCCCCCGCGGGCGCGGCCACGGTGCGGGTGCGCCGGGTGGTGGGCACGCGCGTTCGGTTCCCGCCCGCCCGGCCGCCTCAGCCCGCGATTTTGCGCAGATCGCGTACCAACAGCAGATGGCGGAGGTTGGTGGTCACCGCGGCGAGGTTCTCGAGCGCCTCCAGCGCCTCCTTGCGCCGCTGGGGGTTGCGCGAGCGCAGCGCCGGGGCGAGGATCTGCTGCAGCAGGTTCGCCTCGCGGTCGGCGGAGGAGCGGAACGTCCTGAGGTTGCGGCCCCCAACGCCGTAGCGCGCCAGTTCAGCGACCGCGCGCACGATCTCCCGCTCGGTTTCGTCGTAGTACCGCGCGCCGCCGCGCTGCTCGCCGCGGACGACCCCGTACTCCTCCAGCTCGCGCACGAGCTTCGCGTCGGCGTGCGTGTCCTCGACGACTTCCTCCAGCGAGTACAGCGCGCCGGAGTCCCCGCGCACGGTGACGCTCGCGCGCCGGGCCACGCGCGGCCCGCCCGCCCCGGGCGTGGAGGAGCCGGCGGGGTGACCGTCGCCGCCCGGCGGCGGCGTCTCGCCGCTGCGACCAGCCGCGAGCTCCTGGCGGATCACGCGCAGCGGCAGGAACTCGTCGCGCTGCATCCGCAGGATCGTGCGCAGGCGCGCCACGTCGCCCTGGGTGTAGAGGCGGTAGCCGCCGGGGGTGCGGCGCGGGGTGAGTAGCTTCTGGTCCTCCAGGTACCGGATCTTGGAGATCGAGATGTCGGGGAACTCCTGGACGAGCGCCTTGCACACCGCGCCGATCGTGATCGACTTCGGGCGTCCTGCGGGGAGGCCGCGCTCGAGCTCGCTGACGTCGACGCCGGGGGCGCTGCCGGGGGTGGTTGTCGGTGCGGAGGCCATCTCTCTCAGTGTCAGCGCGCGTGGAAGGTCAGCTTGTACTTGCCGATCTGCAGCTCGTCGCCGTCTTCGAGGCGGTGGGACTCGATCCGCTCGCGGTTGACGTACGTGCCGTTCAGCGAGCCGCAGTCGTCGATGTGCCACTGGTCGCCGCGGCCGATCAGCAGCGCGTGGTCGCGCGAGACGGTGACGTCGTCGAGGAACACGTCGGAGTCGGGGCGCCGGCCGACGCTCATCCGCTCGCCCGCGACCGGGAAGCTCTCGCCCACGCGCCCGCCGCCGGCGCGGATCACGAGCGCGGGGCCGCGCGCGGTGACCTCGCCGAGCTCGACCGGCACGAGCTCCCCGCTCTCGTCGATGCGGTACGTCGCGGTGACTGGGTCCCCACCCACCAACCCCCCGCCCGCCCCTTCGCTCGTGCCAACTCCGCCCGCCCCTTCGGCGGCCACCTCACCGGGGCCCTCGCCGCGCAGCGAGGCGCCGCAGTGCTGGCAGAAGTTCGCGCCCTCGTCGCCTGGGTGACCACACTCGGGGCAGTTCACCGCCATCAGACCCACTGCCCCTCTAGGTGGCGCCAGCCTGACGCCGGGCCAGGATCTCGGTGAGGTGCGCCACGTCCGCGCCGGTGATGATCTGCTCGCCGTTGCCGTGGCGCTGCTGCAGGCGGTTGACGAGCTCGGCGCGCAGGATGTCGATCTTGCCGTGCAGGATCCGCCGCCGGTAGGAGATGTCCGTCTCCTCGTCGGTGAGCTCGCGGATGAGATCCTTCAGCTCTGCGTCCGAGAGCGAGCCGAGGTCGGGAAAGGTGTCCATGCGGGCGGTGCTCCTCTCGGGGGTGTCTGTTCGCGCCTGAGGCGCCGGTCCGGTTGTGAGCTCACTATAGCCCAAACGTCAAGCTGAGCTTTAGCCTGGATGGTCGGCGGGGGGTTTGTCCACTAGTGGACCGTTTTCGTAGTTCGCGGGCGGTTGAAATGGCTCGTAGGCTTGGTGCAGCCGGCCTCATGCACCAACGAACCTGCCGGATGAACCACTAGTTTCGTTGTAAGCGGGGCGAGTGGGTGGGCGGCGATGGGCTGGTGGCGTGGGGCTTGCGCTGTGTCGGGTGGGGCGTGCCTCAGCGGAATGAGTGGACGCGCCCGGCGCAGTGCGTGATCTGGTTGGCCGGCGCGGGTCGGCAGCCAGGGCCACGGATTGGGCGTGCTTGGCTTGGTGGGGCGTGATCGTAGCGACGATTCCGTCCGAAGCCACTGCAACAATACTCCCATGATCGTCCACCAATCGCGTTGAGAGATGGGCCGTTCAGGACATGAGCGCTTCACCGAGCCGACGCTCGCCGCGCAGCGTCGTTACGAGGCGCTGCGTGCGTACTGGGTCGAGGAGCGCTCGGCTGGCGAGATCGCTGAGCGCTTCGGCTACAGCAAGGGCAGCGTGCAGACACTGATCTCCCGCTACCGGCAGGCGGACCTCGCCGAGCTGTTCGCCCGCTCGCGCCCTGGTCCCAAGCGCCAGCCCAAGAAGGACGCCGCCCGCGAGCGGGTGCTCGTCCTGCGCCGTGAGCGGCACGGGATCGAGGAGATCGTCGCAGAGCTTGCGCGGGCGGGGACGCCTCTCTCGCGCACCGCGGTGTGGGAGATCCTGCGGGAGGAGGGGCTCTCGCGGATGCCCAGGCCGGCCTTCCCACCGAAGACCGGGCCAGAGCCAGGGCGGCTTGCCGCGGAGAAGGTGCGCGTGCTGGGAGAGGGCGAGTGGCCCGAGACGGGGCGTCTTGAGACCCAGCACGCCGGGCTGTTCCTGTTGATCGGGGACCTGATCGCACTCGACCTGCCCGGGCTGGTGGATGCGGCCGGCTGGCCGTCCACCAGCCAGCTCGACGCGCTGCACTCGGTGCTGGCGCTGATGGCGCTCAAGCTTTCCGGGCGCCGGCGGCGCAGCCACGTGGCAAACGTCGTTCATGACCCGGCACTCGGCCTGTTCTGCTCTCTGAACGCGCTGCCCAAGACATGGCACCTGAAGACCTACTCATATCGCACCACCCGCGCCCAGCAGCTCGCGTTCTTTGAGGCGCTGCAGCCCCGGCTGCGCGACGCCGGGCTGCGCGGCGAGCAGGGCCTGAACCTCGACTTTCACGCGATCATGAGCTACGGGCAGGAGACGATCCTCGAGAAGCACTACGTTCCCCGCCGCTCACAGCGCACTCGCTCGGTGCTGAGCTTCATCGCCCAGGATGGGGCTGAGCACACGATCATCTACGCCAACGCCGAACTGACCGCCCGCGCGCAGTCCGGCGAGGTGATCGAGTTCTGCCGCTTCTACGAGAAGACCCACGGCGAGCTGCCGAAGCTGCTGGTCTTCGACGGCAAGCTCACCACCCACGAGCACCTCGCCGAGCTCGACGAGATCGAGGTCGGCTTCATCACATTGCGTCAGCGCTCCCCGAAGCTGATCGGCATGCTCGAAGCTCTCCCCGCCAGCGCTTGGACCAAGACCCGGCTCGACCGTGCAGGCAAGCACAAGACCGCCAGCTACTACGAGCAGCAGGTCACGATCGAGGGCAGAGCTTTCCGCCAGCTCGCCGTCCAGGGCCTCGGCCGCGACCAGCCGACGCTGATCCTCACCAACCGCCAGGAAATGACGCCCAAGCAGCTGATCGAGCGCTACGCCAAGCGCTGGGGGATCGAGAACCAGCTCGCCGAACAGATCCGCGCCTTCCACCTGGACTCCCTCTGCTCCCAGGTGCCGCTCGCTGTGGACTTCGACATCGCGCTCACCGTCCTGGCCGACATCGTCTACCGGCACTTCGCGCATGGCCTGCACGCCGCTTACCGCCGCCAGAGCCCCGACACGCTCCGCGCCCAGCTGATCGACGGGATCGGCGAGCTGCGCTTCAGCCCCGGCCACGTTGAGGTCGCCCTCCGACGCCGCACCCACACCCCTGCGCTGCTCGACGCCGCATACCAGGACAAGCGCATCAAGGTGCCCTGGTGGGGCGGACGCACCCTCAGCTACAGCTTCCCCGCCCGATAGCTCAAAACGCCAAAATCCTCAATCGAATTATCGAACCGACAATCGAGGTTAGGGCTCGGCCAGGGGAGAGCCCCGGGGCCCCCGGCCGTCACGCACGTACAGCACCGAGGCCGCGAGCGCGAGCGCGAGGCCGACGTACAGCAGCACCGTCCCGAGCCCTTCGAGGCCGATCATCGCGAAGAAGAACGCGCCCATCAGCGGCGCGACCGAGAGGCGCCCAGGCCAGTTGATGCGCAGCTCCACGCCGTGCGCGAGGCCGTAGCGCGCGAGCGCGAGCATCGCCAGCTCGCGCGCCACCAGCACCGCGAGCGCCCACCGGGGCAGCAGCGCAAAGTGCCAGCAGACCACGACCCCGGAGATCGCCAGCAGGCGGTCGGTGAGCGGGTCCATCAGCGCTCCCAGGCGGCTGTACTGGCGGGTCACGCGAGCGGCGATCCCGTCGGCGTAGTCGCCCCACCCGATCACTGCGAACAGCACCGCGGGCAGCGTGCCCACGCCGTCGGAGGGGTGGGCGGGATTCGATAACGCGAGCACGAGGAACACGGGGATCAGCGCGAGCCGCAGGTAGCCGATCGCGTTGGGCACCGTCCACGGCCGCAGCGGCTGGCCGGCGGCCGTCTCAGGAGGAGGTGGGCCGGAGCGGTCGAGGCCGACCAAGCGACGTGCAGTCAGGGAAGTGTCTGGCACAGCTCGTCCACCGCCCGCAGCAGGGCCTCCCGCTCGGCGCCCAGGGGCAGCCCGGGGGCGCTCTGGCGACCGCGGCGCAGCTGCACCTCCACTTCACCGGACTCCAGCGAGCGGCGCCCGACGGTGAGCCGCAGCGGGCAGCCGAGCAGCTCGGCGTCGGCGAACTTCTCTCCGGTGCCGAGGTCGCGGTCGTCGTAGAGCGCCTCCACGCCGCCGGCGCGCAGCGTCTCGTACAGTCCGTCGGCCGCGTCGCGCTCGGGGGTGCCGGGCTTGCCGAGGGCCACCACGTGCACAGCGAAGGGCGCGAGCGCCCGGGGCCAGGAGATGCCGTGCTCGTCGGCGTACTGCTCGACGGCGGCAGCGACGATCCGCGCGGGTCCGATCCCGTAGGAGCCCATCCAGATCGGGTGCTCGGCGCCGTGCTCGTCGAGGTAGCGCGCCCCGAGCGGCTCGGAGTAGCGGGTGCCGAGCTTGAAGATGTTGGCGATCTCGATCGCGGGCTCGATCCGCAGCGGCTCGCCGTCGAGCTCCTCGCCCTCCCGCAGCTCGTTCCTGCCCAGCCGCGCGCGCACGACCTCGGCGTTGGCCGCGTAGCCCGACTCGGTCAGCACCACCTCGTCCTCCCCGGCGGCGCAGGGGGCCATGTACTCGTGCGCGCCGGAGCCCCCCATCATCCCCACGTCGCCCTCGACGCGGTAGAAGCGCAGGCCGGTGCGGGCCATGATGCGGTCGTACGCCCCCACCTGGCGCTCGTAACTGACGGCCAACCCCGCGGCGTCGCGGTCGAATGTGTAGGCGTCCTTCATCACGAACTCGCGCGTGCGCAGCACACCCGCGCGCGGGCGCGGCTCGTCGCGCTCCTTGACCTGGAAGTGGTAGAGCGCCAGGGGCAGGTCGCGGTAGGAGCGCACCAGCTGGGCGACGTGGAAGGTGACGGCCTCCTCGTGGGTCATCGCGAGCACGAGCTCCGAGCCCTTGCGGTCGGTCAGCTTGAAGAGCTCCTCGATCTCCAGGCGCCCGGTCCGCCGCCACGGCTCGGCCGGCTGCAGCACGGGCATCAGCATCTCCTGCGTGCCGATCGCGTCCATCTCCTCGCGGATGATCGCCACGACGCGCTGGTGCACGCGCCAACCGGCGGGCAGCCACGTCCACATGCCGGCGCCCATCTGGCGCACAAGCCCGGCGCGCACCATCAGCTTGTGCGAGATCGCCTCCGCGTCGGCGGGAGCCTCCCTCTCGGTGGGCAGCAGGTACTGGGTGAGACGGGTCACGAGAGGGGAGCCTAGAGGGTGGCGCAGCCGGCCGGAGGCCGGTTGGCCGAAACGGGGTGCGAGCCGAAGGCGAGTGTCTCCCGGCTTCGGTCGGGCCCCTCTCTTTTCAGTCAAGGCTTTGATAGAACAGCGACCAACAGCCGAGCGTCCCCGAAGAGAGAGAAGGAGCCCCCGATGGCTTACACAGTTCCGCCGCTGCCCTACGCGTACGACGCGCTGGAGCCGCACATCGACAAACAGACGATGGAAATCCACCACGACAAGCACCACCAGGCATACGTGGACAAGGTCAACGCCGCGCTGGCGGGCACGCCGCTGGAGAACACACCGATCGAGGACGTGCTCAAAGATCTCAGCCAGGTCCCTGAGGACAAGCGCACGGCTGTCAAAAACAACGGTGGCGGCCACTACAACCACACGCTCTTCTGGGAGAGCATGAGCGCCGACGGCGGCGGCGCCCCCGACGGCGCGCTGGCGGCGGCGATCGACGCGGCGTTCGGCTCGTTCGCAGACTTCCAGGCGAAGCTGAAGGAAACAGGCGTCAACCAGTTCGGCTCGGGCTGGTCGTGGCTCGTGCACGACGGCTCGGGCCTCGCGGTCGTGGGCAGCGCCAACCAGGACAACCCGATCTCAGCCGGCAAGACGCCGCTGCTGGGGGTGGACGTGTGGGAGCACGCGTACTACCTGAAGTACCAGAACCGCCGCCCCGACTACCTCGACGCGTGGTGGTCCACGGTGGACTGGGCGACGGTCGGGGACCGGTTCGCAGCGGCCAGCTGAGACGCCTTGAAGAAGGGGATGAGGCTCCGCGGGCCGAGCCCGCTCCGCCGGGATGGGTCGCGTGCCGGTGCTTTGGGGGTCCGTCGAGAAATCCCCGACGGACCCTAGCCCCGCGAGAAGCGCCGGCCGGCAACAGGCGAGACGGCCTCGTCGAGCCGCGCCGGCGCCTCGGAGCGCCCGTTGCCCGCGGCCGGCAGGAGCATCGACTCGAGCACGGCGTCGGCCGCCTCATCGCTCTCGGCCGCGGCGGCCTCCAGGGCAGCCATGCGCTCGGGGGTCATCTGCGTGTCGTCCTCGTTGGCGGCGAGCCACTCCCGCGCCTCCGCGGCGGCGGCCTCGTCGCGCTGAACGGTCTTGCCAGCGGCGTAGTAGCGGTCGATCTCCTTGAACAGCTCGTCGACGAGCTGCTCGGTGGGGACCTTCTTCAGCGGCTCGCCCTTGGAGTAGATCATCCCCATGTCTTTGGCGCCGGTGATGCCGAAGTCGGCGTGGCGCGCCTCGCCGATGCCGTTGACCGCGCAGCCGAGCACAGAGACCTCGATCGGGTCCTCGTACGCTTCCAGGCGGCGCTCGACCTCCGCGACGACGGAGTCCATGTCGAACTGCAGGCGCCCGCAGGTGGGGCACGCGATCAGGTCGGGGCCGCGCTGGCGCAGCTTCAGAGCCTTGAGGATCTCCCAGGCGACCTTGACCTCCTCCTCGGCGTGGAAGGTGGACAGCGAGATGCGGATCGTGTCGCCGATGCCGTCGGCGAGCAGCGTGCCGAGCCCGACCGCGGACTTCAGCGAGCCCGCCCACTTCGTGCCGGCCTCCGTGACCCCAAGGTGCAGCGGATAGGAGATCCGCTCGGCGAGCAGGCGGTTGGAGGCGATCGTGTTGGGCACCGAGGTGGACTTCATGGAAACCTTGAAGTCGTAGAAGTCCAGGGACTCCATCAGCGCGACGGTCTCCAGCGCCGCGGTGACGAGCGCCTGCACCGGGTTGTCGTACTCGAGCTGGCGCAGGTGGCGGGGCAGCGAGCCGGAGTTGACGCCGACGCGCAGCGGAGTGCCGCGCCGCTTGGCAAGCGCCGTCACCTCGGCGACCTTGTCGGGGCCGCCGATGTTGCCAGGGTTCAGCCGCACGCAGTGGGCACCGGCCTCGATCGCCTTCAGCGCGAGCGTGTGGTTGAAGTGGATGTCCGCGATCACGGGGATCGGGGACTGGGCGACGATCGTCTTGAGCGCCTCGACGTCCTGCTCGCGGGGCACGGCGACGCGCACGATGTCCGCGCCGGCATCGGCGACCTTCAGGATCTGCTCCATCGTCGCCGCGAGGTTCGCGGTCTCGGTCTTGGTCATCGTCTGCACGGCGACGGGCGCGCCGCCGCCGATCGCGACGCCTCCCACAACGATCTGCCGCTCCGAGGCCATATACGGTGATTCTACGATGCCCGACGTCTACTCCACCGCGCGTGGCCCGCTCGCGCGGATCGCCTCGCCCCTGGCGGCGAGCGCCCGCAGACGCCGCCACGCGCGCTTCTTTGCCCTGACACGCCTGCCGGAGGGCGCGCGAGTGCTCGACGTAGGCTGCGGCGCGCTCGGCCTGCGCGCCCTGGAGCCGACCCTGGACGTCACCGGCGTGGACCTGGTCGAACGCCCGGACTACCCGGGGCCGTTCGTGCGCGCGGACGCAGCCGCGGGGCTGCCGTTCGCAGACGGGGAGTTCGACCTCGCGTACTGCTCAAGCGTGATCGAGCACGTGCCGCCGCCGCGGCGGGAGGCGTTCGCCGCAGAACTGCGCCGGGTGGGCCGCGGCTGGTTCGTGCAGACGCCGGCGTACTCGTTCCCGCTCGAGCCGCACGCGCTGCTGCCGGGGGCCCACTGGCTACCCCCGCGCCTGCGCCGCCCCTACTGGCGACTGGGGGCCGCCGGCGAGTGGGAGGAGATCGAGCTGCTACGCCGCGGGGAGCTCGAAGCACTGTTCGGTCCCGCGCTGCCCGAGCGGTGGGGCCCGCTAGTCAAGAGCTGGGTCTGTGTCAGCCCCCCAAACGGCTGATGTCGTTGGAGACGCCGTTGAGGACAAGGAACGCGAGCAGCACGATGCCGATCGAGCTGAAGCGCCACATCGCGGCGAGCGAGACCCGTCGCCCGCGGACCTTCTCGGCCACCGACCACAGCACGTGGCCGCCGTCGAGCGGCAGGAAGGGAAAGAGGTTGACGATCGCCAGCGCGAGCGAGACAAAGCCGAGGATCACGAGCGCGTAGCCCGCTCCGAGGACCACAGCTTCCTGCGTGACGACGGTGATCCCCACGATGCTGCTGAATTCCTTGCGGACCTTCGCGGAGGTGAAGGCGTGGCCGATGTTGGTGAGCGTGTGGGCGGTGATTCCCCACATCTCGCCGAGCGCAGCCCCGGCCGCGGCCAACGGACCGTAGTGCTTCGTGGCGGCCCCGAAGTCGAAGCCGATCAGCATCCGGTGCAGAGGGGCTGAGTAGCGGGGGTAGACGGACAACCGAACCACGTGCCCCGCGCGCTCGACGGTGAGCTGCACGGGCGTCGCGGCGCGACAGCCTGCGCGGGGCGTCCCGGCGCAGCGGTGCGCGCCGATCGCCCGGATTGCGGAGGTGACGGTCACCGGCCGCCCGTCGATGGCGAGGATCCGATCGCCGAGCGCGAGCGTGCCGTAGGCGGGCTCCGCCTTCTCGATCGCCGCCACGGTGGTGCTCGGGACACGCGTGTGGATCGAGGGATTGAGGTTTTCGAGTGTGGTGGCGCCGTCGAGGCTGCCGGAGAAGAGGATCGCCCAGAACAGCAGGAAGGCGATCAGCAGGTTCACGCCGGGGCCGGCGAGGATCACGACGATGCGCTTCCACGGCGGCTGGTTGTAGTAGGCGCGTCGCGCGACGTCGGGCTCGAGCCCCTCGAGTTCCTGGGGGCTCATCCCGGTGATCTTCACGAACCCGCCCGCAGGGATCGCCCCGATCATGTACTCGGTCTCCCCCCTGCGCACCCCCACGAGCTTCGGAGGGAAGAACAGCGAGAAGCGCTCCACGCGCATACCCACCGCCTTGGCGACGGTGAAGTGCCCGAGCTCGTGCAGGACGACGAGGGCGGCGATGCCGAAGATGGTGATGGCCCAGCTCATGCCTTTCAGTTTGGCAGGCGGCGGCGAGACTTCCGGCGATCACCCCAGCGCAGCAACCCCTTCGGCCGCGACGGCACGCGCTTCGCGGTCCGCCTCGTACAGCGACTCGAACGCGCGCACGGGAGCGGCGGGCAGCGCCGCGAGCGTCCGCTCGATCACCGCGGGGATCCCGTTGAACGCGAGGCGCCCCTCGATGAAGGCGTGCACCGCGATCTCGTTGGCCGCGTTCAGCACACACGGCGCCGTGCCTCCTGCGCGTGCCGCCGCCCGCGCCAGCTCCAGGCAGGGGAACGCCTCGAGGTCGACCGCTTCGAAGGTCAGCTCGCCGACGCTCACGAGGTCCAGCGGCGCGATCGGCAGCTCCACGCTCTCCCCCCCGTGCAGCGCGTAGGAGATCGCCACGCGCATGTCGCGCGGGCCGAGGTGGGCGAGCTGCGCGCCGTCGGCAAGCTGGATCAGCCCGTGGACCAGCGACTGCGGGTGGACGACCACGTCGAGGCGCTCGTAGGGGGTGCCGAACAGGTGGTGGGCCTCCATCAGCTCGAGGCCCTTGTTCATCAGCGTCGCCGAGCCGATCGTGTTCATGCTCCCCATCGCCCACGTCGGGTGGGCGAGCGCCTGGGCGACCGTCACCCCCTCGAGCTCCGTGCGCGTGCGCCCGCGGAACGGGCCGCCGGAGGCCGTGATCGTTAGCCGCTCGACAGCTCCGGGGGGCTGGCCCGCGAGCAGCTGGTGCAGGGCGGTGTGCTCGGAGTCCACGGGCACGATCTGCGCGCCGGTCGCCTCGGCGAGCGCGGTTACGAGCTCGCCGCCGACGACGAGCGACTCCTTGTTGGCGAGCGCGAGGTCGATGCCCTCGCCGAGCGTCGCCACGGTCGGCCCGAGGCCGGCGGAGCCGACGAGCGCGTTGAGCACGAGCTCGGCGCCAGACTCGACGACCAGCCGCACGAGGCCCTCGGCCCCGCCGAGCACCTCCCCCCCGTCCCACGCCTGCGCGGCGCGCGCGGCAGCGGCGGGGTCGACCAGCGCGATCCGCCCCACCCCGTGGGCGCGGGCCTGCGCGAGCAGCGCCTCCCACGAGCGCTCGGCGGAGAGGCCGACCAGCTCGAGCTCCCCGCTGCGGCCCACAAGGTCCAGCGCCTGCGTGCCGATCGAGCCGGTGGAGCCGAGGATCAAGAGGCGCTTGGGCATCGGCCCCGAGGGTAGTGGCGTGGCGCGCGCGCGGGGGATCGGCGTCCCGCCGCAGCCAGGCGCCCAGGCTGGTTCCCCCAGAGCCTCTCAGCGCGTAGGCCATCAGTGGACATAGGCAAGCCAAACGTAGTAGCCCACGACCGCCGTGAAAAGCACCCCGTCGAGACGGTCGAGCGCGCCGCCGTGGGCGCCGAACAACCGCCCGGTGTCCTTGGCGCCCGCCTCACGCTTGACGAACGACTCGAACAGGTCCCCGACGGGGCCGGCGAGGGCGACGGCGGCGCCGAGTACGAGCGCGTGCGTCCCGGGCAGCCATTCCTGGTAGCGCCCGGCGAACCACACCGCGACCACTGCACAGGTCATCCCGATCACCAGCCCCTCGACGGTCTTGTTGGGCGAGATCGAGGGCGCGAGCGGCCGACGACCGAAGAGGCGTCCGCCGAGGTAGGCGCCGGTGTCCCCGAGGAAGGTCCCGACCAGCACGTCGATGACGATGCCCTCGCCGTGAGGCAGCTTGCGCAGCAGCACGGCGTGAGCGAAGGCGAGGCCGATCCAGAAGATCCCAAACAGCGTGACGACCATCCCCGCGACGCTGGGGCGGCGCTGGGCGAGGGTCAGCGCGAACAGCAGGGGCAGCGCAGCGACGGCAGCCAACAGCACCTGCGGGGGACCGCCGTAGAGGGCGGCGACGAGCAGCCCGGCGAGTCCGATCAGCCCGGCGAGGCGTACCGGGTGGGCGCGGTCGTACATCGAGAAGAGCTCGTGCAGGCAGACCGCCCCGAGCGCGAACACGCCGAGCGCGAACACAACCCCACCCTCGATCACGATGAACAGCGCGAACGCGATCGCCGGCAGCGCGGCGAGCAGGCGGGCGGCGAAGTCCGAGCGTTCGCGAGTCATCGCCCGCCGAAGCGCCGCCGCCGCGCGCTGAACTCAGCAAGGGCTTGCTCCAAAGCCTCGCGCGTGAAGTCGGGCCAGAGCTCCTCGCAGAAGACGAGCTCGGAGTAGGCGGACTGCCAGAGCAGGTAGTTGGAGAGGCGCCGCTCGCCTGAGGTGCGGATGATCAGGTCGGGGTCGTGCATCTCCGGCGCGTACAGGCAGCGGCGGAACTCCTCCTCGGTCTCGCCTTCAAAGCGCTTGGCAGCGTCAAGGATCTCCGCACGCCCTCCGTAGTTGAAGGCGACGAACAGCGTGATCCTCGCGTTGGCCGCGGTCAGCTCTTCGGCCCAGCGCATCTGCTCCACCAGCCCGTCAGGGATCCCCTCGCGTCGCCCGATGAAGCGCATCCGCACCCCCTCAGCGTGCAACTCGGGCGTCTCGTGCGCGATCCGCCGGGAGAACATCTCGAACAGCCCCTGCACCTCGGCGGCGGGGCGGGACCAGTTCTCGGTGGAGAAGGAGTACACGGTGAACTCCTCGATCCCAAACTCGGCCGCGTCGCGCAAGCGCGCCTTGACGGCCTCGGCGCCGGCGTCGTGCCCCTCGTTGACGGGGACCCCGCGAGCGCGCGCCCAGCGTCCGTTTCCGTCGGTGATGATCGCGAGGTATCGGACCCCCGCCATCAGACCTCGAGGATCTCCTCTTCCTTGGCCTTGAGCACACCGTCGAGGTCGGCCACGCGGGCGTCCGTGAGCTTCTGCAGCTCGACCTCGGCGCGGTGCTCGTCGTCGGAACCGGTCTCTCCGGCCTCCTTGAGCTCGCGCAGGTCGTGCATCACGTCGCGGCGCACGTTGCGGACCTTGATGCGTCCCTCCTCGATCAGGTGGCGCACGACCTTGACCAGCTCGCGGCGGCGTTCCTCGGTGAGCTCGGGCACGGCGAGGCGCACGACGGAGCCGTCGTTGGAGGGGTTGAGGCCAACGTCGGACTCGTTGATGGCCTTCTCGATGAACTTGATCGAGGACTTGTCGTAGGGCTGCACGGTGAGCAGGCGCGCTTCGGGCGCGGAGATCGTCGCGAGCTGGTTCAGCGGAGTGGGGGCGCCGTAGTAGTCGACCACGATGCGCTCCAGGAGAGCCGGGCTCGCACGGCCGGTGCGCACGGTGGCCAGTTCGTGCTGGGTGGCTTCGACGGACTTGGCCATCCGTGCGCGAGCGTCCTCGATCAGCTCGTCGATCATCTCAGCCACGCTTACCGTCCTCCTCGCTCGGCATTGTCGCTACCAGGGTGCCCACGCGCTCCCCGGAGATTATCCGCGAGATGTTGTGCTCGTCGTCCATGTTGAAGACGTTGAGCGGCATCCCGTTCTCCATGCACAGCGCGAGCGCGGTGGAGTCCATCACGCGCAAGCGACGCTCCAGGGCCTCCATGTGGGTGATCTCGGGGAGGAACTGCGCGCTGGAGTCGAGCGCGGGGTCGGCGGTGTAGACGCCCTGGACGCCGTTCTTGGCCATCAGGATGATCTCGGCGTGGACCTCCGCGGCGCGCAGGGCGGCGGCGGTGTCGGTGGTGAAGAACGGGTTGCCGGTGCCGGCGGCGAAGATCACCACGCGCCCCTTCTCGAGGTGGCGCATCGCGCGACGGCGGATGTAGGGCTCGGCGACCTCGGAGATCGCCAGGGCGGACTGCACCCGGGTGTCGGTGCCGGTCCGCTCCAGGGCGTCCTGGAGCGGCAACGCGTTGAGCACGGTGGCGAGCATCCCCATGTAGTCGGCGGTCGAGCGGTCCATCCCGGCGGCAACGCCCAGCATCCCGCGGTAGATGTTGCCGGCGCCCACCACGATCGCGACCTGCACCCCCTGCTCGCGCACCGCGGCGACCTGCCGCGCGACGGCGGCCACGCGCGCAGGGTCGGTGCCGAACTCGAGCTCCCCCATCAGCGCCTCGCCGGAGAGCTTCAGGAGGATGCGTTTGAACGCCGGGGCCATCTCAGCGAGAGAGCCTATCTGGCCCACGTGGTTCCCACAGCCCAGGACCGTGGACCAAGCCGAGCACGGACGCAGGGAGCGAAGTGTGCTAAGCACACGAGCGACCGAGGACACAGACCGAAGCCGGGAGACACGCGCCTTCGGCGCGAATCCCCGTTTCGGCCAGCGCCGCGTCCACGGCCCTGGGGGGATTTACTGCCCGACTGCGAAGCGCACAAAACGGCGGATCACCACGTTCTCGCCGGTCTTGGCGGCGAGCTCGTCGCGCAGCTGCTGGACGGTCCGACCCTCGAACTTGGGGTGGTGCAGTTCCTGCTCGAGCAGCACGATCGTCTGGTACCAGGCGTCGAGCTTGCCGGAGACGATCCGCTCGCGCACGTTCTCGGGCTTGTCGGCGGCCTCCTGCTCGTAGAGGCGCGCCTCGACGTCGCGCCGCTCGGCGGGTACGTCCTCGCGGCTGACGTAGGCGACGGTGGGCGAGGCGGCGATCTGCATCGCCACGTCGCGGGCGAAGCCGGTGAAGTCATCGTTGGAGGCGACGAAGTCGGTGTTGCAGTCCACCTCGATCAGCACCCCGACCCGGGCGCCGGGGTGGATGTAAGCCTGCACCGTCCCCTCGGTGGCGGTGCGCTCGCCGAGGTCCTGGATCTTCTTGCCCTGGCGCAGGCGGAGGATCTCGATCGCCTTCTCCACATCGCCCGCGGCCTCCGTGAGGGCCTTCTTGCAGTCCATCATCCCCGCGCCGGTGCGGTCGCGCAGGGCCTTCACGTCCTTGGCACCGATCTCGGTGGTGCTCACTGTGCGTTGGCCTCCTCGGGAGTCTCCAGGACTGCGGCATCGGCGTCCGGCTGGGGTTCGACCGGCGGCGGGACCTCGACGCTCTCGGAGGTCTCCGGCGCGGCGGCCTGCTCGGGGGCCGGAGCCTCTGCGGCAGCAGCGGCAGCCTGCCCGGGCACCGCCGGAGCCTCTACGGCGACAGCGGCAGCCGGCTCGGGGCCCGGAGCCTCGGTGGCGGCGGCAGCAGCCTGCTTGGGTGCGGGGGCCTCCGCGGCAACGGCAGCAGCCTGCTTGGGTGCGGGGGCCTCCGCGGCAACGGCAGCAGCCTGCTTGGGTGCGGGGGCCTCCGCGGCAACGGCAGCAGCCTGCTTGGGTGCGGGGGCCTCCGCGGCAACGGCAGCAACCGGCTCGGGCACCGGAGCCTCCGTGGCGGCAGCAGCAGCCTGCTCAGGTGCGGGGGCCGCGGCAGCGGCGGCGGCCTGCTGTGCGGCGAGGCGCTCCTGGGCCTGCTGTGCGGCCTGCTCCTCGGCCTCGCGCCGGGCGGCCTCTTCCTCGGCCTCGCGGCGCGCGCGCGCCTCGGCTTCCACGCGGGCGCGCTCCTCGGCTTCCTGGCGCGCGCGTTCCTCCTCGGCGCGAAAGACGGAGCGGCCCTCGGCGACGACGTCACCGATCGCGCGGGTGATCAGCGAGCAGGAGCGGATCGCGTCGTCGTTGCCGGGAATCACGAAGTCGATGCCGTCGGGGTCGCAGTTGGTGTCCACGAGGCCGATGATCGGGATCCGCAGCCGCTGGGCCTCGTGTACGGCGATCTCCTCGGTCTTGAGGTCGATCACGAACATCGCGTCGGGAACGCGCTGCATGTCTTTGACCCCGCCGAGGTTGGCGCGCAGCTTGGCGAGGTCCGCTTGGCGGGCCATCCGCTCGCGGGTGGGCAACAGCGCGAGCTGGCCCTCGGCCTCGAAGCGTTCGAGGTCGTGCAGGCGGCGGATGCGGAGGTTGATGGTCTGGAAGTTGGTCAGCAGCCCACCGAGCCAGCGGTGGTTGACGTAGGGCATCCCGGCGGCTGTGGCGACGTCGCGGACGGTGTCGCGGGCCTGCTTCTTGGTGCCCACGAACAGCACCGTGCCGCCGCGGTGGGCGAGGGTGCCGGCGAACTCACGCGCCTGCTCGAGCAGCGCAGCCGTCTTGAGCAGGTCGATGATGTAGATGCCGGCGCGCTCGCCGTGGATGAAGCGGCGCATCTTGGGGTTCCAGCGGCGCGTCTGGTGGCCGAAGTGAACGCCGGCCTCCAGCAGTTCCGCGATTCCGACTTGAGCCACGGTTGCTCCCTTGTGTATGCCTTGGTGGGTTGGTGCTGCAGGCCGTCCGGCGAGCCGCGGACTCACAGTGGAAGACCGGCGCAGGCCGGTGTCCTGTGAGCAGGGCCGCGATCCGTGCTCCGTACGGGTCGAGGTGAGTTGACGGGTCAGGATAGCCCAAACCCCCTCCGTCCCGCCGGTGGCCGTCGCCCCGGGGTTGAGGAGCAGCGTGGCCCGGTGCGAAGGCGACTCAGCCCTCGGCGCGCTGCAGCGCGGCGGCAAGGTCGCCCGGCAGCGGCGAACGCAGCTCCAGCGGCTCCCCTGTGAAGGGGTGCTCGAACGCAAGGCGGGCGGCGTGCAGGAACTGGCGCTGCAGGCCGAGCAGGCCGGGGGTCCCGTACTCGGGGTCCCCAGCGACGGGGTGGCCGATCGCCTGGAGGTGCACGCGGATCTGGTGGGTGCGGCCGGTGTCGAGCCGCACGCGCAACAGCGAGTACTCGGGCAGGGCGCGCTCGAGCGTGAAGCGCGTGCGGGCCTCACGCGGGAAGTCGCCGCCGACCGCCTTGCGGGTGCGCACCCGGGGGTCGCGCCCGATCGGAGCCTCGATCGTGCCGCTGCGCGCCGGGGGGCGGCCCTCCACGAGCGCCAGGTACTCGCGTTCGATGCCCCGTGCGGCGAGCGCGCGCTGCAGCAGCCGGTGGGCCTCCTCGGAGCGCGCGACGACGAGCAGGCCGGAGGTGTCGCGGTCCAGGCGGTGCACGATCCCGGCGCGCTCTGGCTCCCCCCCGGCCGCAACGCCGGCAAGCAGCTGCGAGAGCGTGCCCTCGCGGTGCCCGCGGGCGGGGTGCACGACGAGACCGGCGGGCTTGTCGACGACCAGCAGGTGCTCGTCTTTGTAGACGATCTTGAACGGCACCGCACCCGCCCCGGCCATCAGGCCCCGCGACTCTCGGGCCCTGACGGTGCACGCGAGGAGTCGCCCGCGGGGCGCTCGATCACAAGCAGGAGGAGCAGGACCCCCAGGGTGATCGAGACGTCGGCGAGGTTGAACGGGGGCCAACCGAGCGGGAGTTTGACGAAGTCGGTGACCGATCCCTCGCGCACGCGGTCGACGATGTTCCCCAGTGCACCGCCGAGCAGCATCCCCGTGGGCAGCCAGATCCACGGCCGCGCGGCGTGGCGCGCGAAGTAGGCGAGCAGCGCGAGCAGCGCGAGGCCGATGACGATCGTGACGGCGACGTGGTCGCCGGGCAGGAAGCCGAAGGCGACCCCGTGGTTGCGCGTGTCCACCAGCTCGACCCCGGGCAGCACCCGGCGTTCTTCGCCGGGGACGATCGAGTGCCGTACGGCGCTCTTGGAGAGCTGGTCGAGGACTACGACTACGAGGGCGACGAGCGCAACGCGGGTCCAGGGCGAGGCCCACAGCGACCGCACGACGCCCACGCGGGGCGGGGAGCCTGGCGAGGGGGCGAGGCTCGCGTCAGGCCGAGGAGGGTCGCGGGGGGAGGTCAACCGCCGATGATGCCCTGCACGACGACGCTGTTGACGAGCTCGAGCACGACGATCGCGATGATCGGGCTGAAGTCGAAGGCCCCCATGCCCGGGATGATGCGGCGGAAGATCCGCAGAAAGGGTTCGCAGACGTCGCGCAGGAAGCCGATCACCGCGTTGGAGACGCGCGAGTAGGGAGGGTGCACGCCAAAGGCGAACAGCCACCCCACGACGATGTGGGCGAAGATCAGCAGGATGTAGACGTAGATCAGCGTCGAGAGGTAGTTGGCCACTTCCGTACGGGCGCTGGCGAGCAGGAGCGTCATCGGCCACTCCCCCGCCGCGGCGGCCCCCCACGCCGGCCGCCTGTCCCCCGGCGCCGCAGCACGGCGTCGAGCGCGTCGCTGAACGCGGCGCGGACCCCCCCACGCTCCAAAGCGTCCACCCCGCGCGCGGTGAGTCCCCCCGGAGAGGAGACCTCGCGGCGCAGGGCGAGCGTGTCGTAGTCGCGGCGACGCAGCAGCTCCGCCGTGCCGGCGAGCGTCTGCACGACGAGCCGGGCGCCCTCGGCCGCCGGGATGCCGCGGCGTACGCCGGCGTCAACCTGGGCCTCGGCAACGAGCGCGACGTAGGCCGGTGCGCAGGACATGAGGCCCATCGCGACGTCCACGAGCGCGTCGTCGAGCACCACCAGGGAGCCGAGCTCGGCGAAGAGCTCACGCACCTGCGCGTCGAGGGCGTCCTCGTTGAGCGCCTCGCTCTCCCGCTCCGGGTCGGCCGCCTGCACCACGGCCCCCTCGCGAACCTCGACCGGCAGCGAGGGCATGAAGCGGTAGACGGGCCGCTCGGGGTACGCCTCCTTCACTGCGTCGAGCGGGGTCGCGGCGAGGATCGAGGCGACCGCGCGCGCGTGGGGGGCGACCTCCTCGGCGACGCGGTCGAGATGGGCGGGCTTGTGACAGAGCACCACAAGCTCGGCGCGCCGGGCGACCTCGGCGTTGCTCGCGAGCGCCTCTCCTCCGATCTCCTCTGCCAGCGCGCGGGCCCGCTTTGCCACAGGGTCGAAACACAGCACCGGCCGTCCCCACCCGCGGGCAAGCGCGCGCGCCATGTTGCCGGAGCCGATCAGACCAACCTGCATAGCGCGCCTACCCTACTCGCTGCCCAGCACCGGGGCATCAGCTTTGGTTGAAGAAGCCCTTCTCTATGAGACGGGCGCGCTCCTCGGCCGAGATCTCGACGTTGCGCGGCGTGAGCATGAAGACCTTGTCAGCGATCCGCTGCATCCCTCCGTCGAGCGCGTAGGTGAGACCCGAGGCGAAGTCGATCAGCCTCTTGGCGAGATCGGTTTCGGTGCCCTGCAGGTTGAGGATCACGGGGATCGAGTCCTTGAAGCGGTCTGCGACCTGCTGGGCGTCGTTGAAGGACTTGGGGACCACGAGATGGACACGCACGTCGCCGTTGGAGCGGGCACCGACGGAGCGCAGGTTCGTCGTGGACGCCCCCCCAGCCCGAGCGCGGGGTTCGTCCTCGGCGAAGATGTCGTCGACCTCGTCGCGACGGCGCCGCAGGCGCCGGACGTTGGGGCGCTCACGGTAGTGGTCCTCGAGCGCGGCCTCCTGGGGGGCGTCGTCCTCGTACTCGTCGTGGTACTCCTCGGCGAGGCCGAAGTACACGAGCGCACGGTGCCAGGAGTCGCGAAAGGCCATCAGGGGTCGTTGTTCGCTGAAACTGCGATTTTCCCTGCATATCGTAGCCGTCTGCGGTTTGGATAGTCGGTCATGCGTAAAGCACAGTGCCCAGCCTGACGATCGTGGCGCCCTGCTGAGCTGGGGGAGGGCAGGCCCGGGTGGGCGGGCCTTCAAACCCCCTCCCCTTACAAAGGTTCCGCCGGACCATAGAGAGCGGCGCCCAGCCGGACGATCGTGGCGCCCTGCTGAGCTGGGGGAGGGCAGGCCCGGGTGGGCGGGCCTTCAAACCCCCCTCCCGTCTACACAGGTTCCGCCGGACCGTAGAGAGCAGCGCCCAGCCGGACGATCGTGGCGCCCTGCTGAGCTGGGGGAGGGCAGGCCCGGGTGGGCGGGCCTTCAAACCCCCCTCCCGTCTACACAGGTTCCGCCGGACCGTAGAGAGCAGCGCCCAGCCGGACGATCGTGGCGCCCTGCTGAGCTGGGGGAGGGCAGGCCCGGGTGGGCGGGCCTTCAAACCCCCCTCCCGTCTACACAGGTTCCGCCGGACCGTAGAGAGCAGCGCCCAGCCGGACGATCGTGGCGCCCTGCTGAGCTGGGGGAGGGCAGGCCCGGGTGGGCGGGCCTTCAAACCCCCCTCCCGTCTACACAGGTTCCGCCGGACCGTAGAGAGCAGCGCCCAGCCGGACGATCGTGGTGCCCTCCTCGACCGCTACGGGGTAGTCCTGAGAGGTCCCCATCGAAAGCTCGCGCAGGCCATGAGCGTCGGCGAGCTTGCGCAGAGCGGCGAACCAGGGGCGGTTCGCCTCGGGGGTGGTGGCAAGCGGGGGCATGGTCGCGAGGCCGACGACGGGGAAGGTGGAGCGCTCAAGGTAGAGCGGAAGCTCCTCGGGGAGCACGCCGGCCTTGCCGGGCTCGCCAGCGACGTTGACCTGGACCAGCACCTCCAAGCCCGGGAGGGCGACGTCGCGGTGGTGTTCGAACGCCTGCAGAGCAGACTCGGAGGCGAGCGAGTGGATCAGCCGTACGTGCGGCACGACCAGCGACACGCGGCGGCTCTGGAGCTGGCCGATGAAGTGCCACGTGAAGAGCTCGCCGTGAGCCGCGACCTTGGCTTGGAGATCCTGGGCGCGGTTCTCTCCCACGAGCCGCACCCCGGCGCGGGCGAGCGTGGGCAGATCCTCCAGAGCGATGTACTTGGTGGCGGCGAGCACCTGCACGCCGGCAGGGTCCCGTCCGGCGCGGGCGGCAGCAAGGGTGATCCGCTCGCGCGCACGAGCCAGGTTCTCGCGCACGCGCTCGGCGCGGACGTCGGCGATCAGCTCCACCACGCCACCCGCCGGCGCACGTAGCCACGAAGGCGATCCACACGCGCCTGGGCGAGGCACTCCCGGGCGCACTCGACACCGGTGTCGCCAATCAGCCCAGCCACACGACCCCCGCCTGGCGTCCGGCCTCGAGACCTTCGCGGCGGTGGGAGAAGAGGCGCTCGTCGCAGATCGTGCACACGCCCACGTCCTCGACGTGCGCGACCCCGGCCGCCGCCAAACGCTCGCGTGCGAGGCCAGGGAGGTCGAGGTTGTGCCCCGCGCTGCGCCCGGCACGTGTAGCGCGCTCGCCGAACACCGCGTGGACCTCCTCGCCGACCTCGTAGCAGCACGGACCCGCGCCGGGCCCGATCACCGCGGCGATCTCCCCCTCGCCGCCGAGCTCACGCAAGGCGCGCACCCCCTCCTCGAGCACCCCGGCGGCCAAGCCGCGCCAGCCGGCGTGGAGCACCGCCACGGCGCCCTCGGACCCTATAACCACGGGCAGGCAGTCTGCCACCAGCACCATCACGCCCACCCCGCGCAGTGCCGTGGCGTGCCCGTCGGCGTCGATCGCCACGGCCTCCCCACTGCTTCCCTCCTGAGTGTTCACGCGCTGCACAGCGGCGCCGTGGACCTGGCGGCTGGCGCACAGCCACTGCAGCCCGAGCTCCTCGCACAGGCGGTCGCGTTCGCGGCGGCCGTGCTCGTGACCAGGACCGCGCGCCGTCGAGAAGGTTGCCATCAGCGCGCGTCGTGAACAGCGCGTGGCCACCGCCGGGGAGGTCGAAGCGCAGCGGGGGCCGTGCCGGCGCGGTCTCGCTAGTTGATCCCATCACGCCCCAGCGCCGCAGCGAGCTCCGCCTCGGAACCCTCAGCCAGTTCGCCGTCCAGTCTCATGCGCAGGGCGGCCTCCAAGCGGCGGCCGACCTCCGGACCCTGGGGCACCCCCGCCGCGAGCAGGTGCTCGCCGGTGATCGCTAGGCGCACGTGGCATGTCTCCGCCAGCCACCGGCGCGCGGCAGGGGCGGCAGCCTCGCTCACCGCGCCGGCCAGTGCGATCCCCTCGGTCGGGACCGGCAGGGCGACGGCGCGCAGCTCAGAGGGGCGGTCTGCACGGGGCAGTTCCTCGACCAGGCGCGGCACCGCGGCGGCCGCGGCGGCTACACGGTCGCGCTCTGAGGCGGGGAACTCGAGGCGGTCGAGCAGCGCGGCGCTTTCAGGTTTGGGGTGCCCACCCGCCCCGCCGTCCGCCCTGAGCGCGAGCGGTAGTACGAGCGCGGAGAGCAGTAGGAGGTCGGGGCGGCCCACCTCTGCGCCGCCCGCCCGAGGGCTGTCCGCGGGCAGCAGTTCCAGGGCACGGCGCACAAGGGGCGCCTCGAAGCGCAGGCGGGGGTGCAACGCCGCGAGCAGCCCGAGGCGCTCGACCTCGGCGAGGGCGGCGAGCGGGTCGGGCTCGGCCAGCGCGAGGCGCAGCTCGGCCCCGACACGCGCGCCGGAGACGGTCTGCAGGGCGCCCTCCGTGACCGCGGCGTCGGCGAGCCGCGCGGTGTACTCCTCCACCGCGAAGCCCAGGCGGGCGCGGTAGCGCGCCAGACGCCACAGGCGGGTGGGGTCGTCGCGGAAGCTCCGCTCGTGCAACACGCGCAGGCGTCCGGCGCGCAGGTCCTCCAAGGCGTGGGGCGCGGCGTGCAGCTCCCCGGGGCGCTCGCCGTCGAGCGCGACGGCGAGCGCGTTGACGGTGAAGTCCCGCCGCAGCAGATCCTCCGCGAGCGGCGCGGGCTCGACCTCCGGCAGCGCCCCCGGCGCGGGGTAGCGCTCGTGGCGGGCCGCGGCGACGTCGATCCGCCCGGCGTCCCACTCCACGATCGCCGTGCCGAAGCGCTCGTGCTCGTTGGCGCCGGCAGGGACGCCAAAGCTGCCGGCGAGCGCACCGGCGAGCAGCGCGGCAGAGTGTCCGTACGGCAGGCGCCCCTCCTCCACGACCACGTCCAGCTCCCGCGGGTGGCGGTCCAGCAGCAGGTCCCGTACGGCGCCCCCCACCAGAAAGGCCCCGGGGGTGGCAGCCGCCAGCAGCTCACTCCCGCCCGGCTCCGCCTGCAGGCGCCCCAGCAGGTCGGCCGGAGTGGGCAGCGTAGACGCGTCCACCACCTCATCTCCGCCCACGTCGTGGTCGGGGGGCGCTCCAGGGAGTCGGCCGCGGCCGGGTTCGCTCACCGGCCGCCCCTCACCTGGCACACGCGCTCACCTGCGCACCGGGACGCCGGCGCGCTCCAGGTACTCCTTCGCCTCCCCCACGGTGTGCAGGCCGTAGTGGAAGATCGACGCGCACAGCGCCGCGTCCGCGCCCGCGTGGAGAGCCTCGGCGAGGTGCGAGAGCTCGCCGGCACCGCCGGAGGCGATCACGGGCACCCCCACGGCCTCGCTCACGGCAGCGGTCAGCCGCAGGTCGTAACCGTCGGAGGTGCCGTCCCGGTCCATGCTCGTGAGCAGAATCTCCCCCGCCCCCCGGGCGGTCGCCTCGCGCGCCCACTCCACCACGTCGCGCCCGGTGGCGGTGCGCCCGCCGGCGACGTACGCCTCCCACGTGGCCTGCAGGCCGAGGTCCGCACCGGCTGCGGAACTCGCGCGGGCGCCGTTCGTGGGGGCCGGGCGCACCCGCGCCTTGGCGTCAACGGCGAGCACCACGCACTGCGCGCCGAACACACGCGCCAGCTCGTCGATCAGCTCGGGCCGCTCGAGCGCCGCAGAGTTCACCGAGACCTTGTCCGCCCCGGCGTCCAGCACCGCCTGAGCGTCCTGCACCGAGCGGATGCCCCCGCCGATCGTGAACGGCACGAACACCTCGTCGGCGGTACGTCGCGCCAGCTCGACGATCGTCTCGCGCCGCTCGTGGGTAGCGGTGATGTCGAGGAACACCAGCTCGTCGGCCCCCTCACGGTCGTAGTGGGCGGCCAGCTCCACCGGGTCCCCGGCGTCGCGGATATCCACGAATTCCACGCCCTTCACGACACGGCCGCCGTCCACGTCCAGGCAGGGGATCACGCGCTTGAGGTGCACGCGCTCACGGTAGCGCGGGCGCCGGGTGGGCGGGCAACCGCGGTCCCGCGGCACGTGCACTGCGCCTGGTCCCGCACCGCGAACCCCGCTGGGGCCGCCTCGGGGCGGCCCTCATCCCAACACCTACCCCCCCAGTGCCGCGCGCGCCTCGGCCACCGTGAAGCGCCCCTCGTACAGCGCCTTGCCGACGATCACCCCCGTGAGGCTCTCCTGCGCGAGCGCCGCCAGGCCCTCGAGGTCGGCGAGCGAGCCGATGCCGCCCGAGTACACCACCCGTCCCCGCACC
This sequence comes from uncultured Solirubrobacterales bacterium, assembly GCA_963725535.1. Lineage (GTDB taxonomy): Bacteria > Actinomycetota > Thermoleophilia > Solirubrobacterales > Solirubrobacteraceae > Palsa-744. The sequence continues at coordinate 14,580 of CAVRYX010000001.1, read as the reverse complement.
GCCTGCGCGACCGCGCGGACTTCCTCCAGGTCGGGCCCTTCGAGCATCCCATCGCGGTCCACGTTGGTGTAGACGAGCTCCTCCACCCCCCGCTCGTGCAGGCTCTTCACCACCTGCGCCGCGGTCGCCTCGGTGGTCTGTGTCCAGCCCGCCGTGGCGACGCGCCCGCCGCGCACGTCCACTGAGACCACGACGCGCTCCGGGCCGTGCTCCGCCAGCGCGCGCTCCAGCAGGTCGGGGTCGGTGAACGCCGCGGTGCCGAGCACCACGCGCTCGACTCCTGTGCCGAGCGCCTGCGAGATCGCCTCCAGCGTGCGCAGCCCGCCGCCGAGCTGCGTCGGCACGCCGAGCTCGCTTGCGATGCGGCGCACGTGCTCCAGGTTCACCGGCTGCCCCGCGCGGGCGCCGTCGAGGTCCACTACGTGGAGGTGGTCGGCTCCTTCCCCGACCCACCGGCGCGCCGCGGACAGCGGGTCCTCGTCGTACACCTTCTTGGCGTCGAACTCTCCCTTCGTCAGGCGCACCGCGGCGCCGCCCATGATGTCGATCGCCGGGTAGAGCACCATGCGCGGTGGGAGCGTGCCCCCCTTCACGACGCCAGTGGCACCCGCGCAGCCGCCGCGGCGGCGCAGAGGCCCACGAAGTTACCCAGCAACCGCAGGCCGTGAGTCGAGGACTTCTCCACGTGCGACTGCGCCCCGTACACGTTGCCGGCGCCGACCACCGCGGGGAACGTCTCCCCGTACTCCGCCGTGGCGAGCACCACCTCGGGGTCCGCGGGGTGCGCCACGAAGGAGTGCACGTGGTACAGGAACGTCGGGTCCGGCAGGCCCTCGCCCAACGGGGTCGCCCGCTGCCAGGAGACCTCGCTCCAGCCGATGTGCGGAAGCTTCAGTGTGGGCGTCGCTCCGGAGGCGGCCGCTCGCGAACCGGCCGACAGCTTGCGTACCTCCCCCCGCAGGAGCCCCAACCCCTCCGCGCCGCCGTGCTCCTCGGAGCGCTCGAACAACAGCTGCATCCCCATGCACGACCCGAACACCGGCGTCCCGGCGCCCGCCCGCTCACGCAACAGCTCGTCGAGGCCGAGCTCGCGGATCACGGCCACCGCCGCGGGGAACGCCCCCACGCCGGGGAGCAGCAGGCCGTCGGCCGCACGCAACTGCGCGTGGTCGCGGCTGACGAACGCCCGCGCGCCGACGCGCTCCAGAGCCTTTTCCACCGAGCGGCGGTTGCCCATCCCATAATCCACGACCGCGATGCGCGGCCCGCTCGCGCTGCTCATCCGGTCAGCGTCCCCTTCGTGCTCGGCACCCCCGTCTCGGAGGGGTCGAGCGCGATCGCGGCCCGAAGGGCGCGGGCAAACGCCTTGAAGGCCGCCTCGATCTGGTGGTGCGCGTTGGTGCCCGCCTGCACCTGCAGGTGCAGCGTCAGCTTCGCGGCGGTGGCCACCGCGCGGAAGAACTCCTCGGTGAGCTCGTGCTCAAAGCCCCCCGTCGAGCCCGGTGGCAGAGCGGCCTCGAACAGCGTGAAGGGACGCCCGGAGATGTCGACGGCGCAGCTCGCGCGCGCCTCGTCCATCGGTACCACGGCCGACCCGTAGCGCGCGATCCCCGCGCGGTCGCCCAGCGCGGCGTCGAGCGCCCGGCCGAGCACGATCGCGGTGTCCTCGACGGTGTGGTGCGCGCCGGTCTGCAGGTCACCGGAGACCCGCACGTCGAGGTCCAGGCGCCCGTGGCGCGCGAGCAGGTCGAGCATGTGGTCAAGGAAGCCCACCCCTGTCGCCCGCACACCCGCGCCGGTGCCGTCGAGCGCGAGCGTCAGCGTGACGTCGGTCTCTCCCGTACGGCGCTCGAGGGTGGCGGTGCGACTCATGGCTCTTGATTCTCCCCCATGCCCCCCGCGCGCGCCTCCATCGACCGCGCGTGCCACTCGAAGCCCTCCGCGCGGGCGACGGGGGCACCGGCTGCGGCAAGTTTGCGCACGGCGTCCCCACCCACGGCGCCGAGGCGCACCTCCGCCTGGCGCCGGCGGAAGTGGCGCGGGCAGAGCCCTGAGGCGAAGCGCGCGGCGCCCGCGGTCGGGAGGATGTGGTTGGAGCCCGCGACGTAGTCCCCGAACGCGGTGCCCGCGGCCGCACCCACGAACACGCAGCCGGCGCGGTGCACCTGCGGGGCCAGCGCCTCGGGCTCGGCGCCGACGAGTTGGAGGTGCTCGGGGGCGTACTCGTTGGCGATCTCCACCGCGGCGCGCGTGTCTGCGCACTGCACCAGCACGCAGCGTGGCGCGTCCACGCTCGGACGGGCCCCCGCTGCCGACCCACCGACCCCGGTCACCGCTCCGGTGGCCCCCGCCGCCGACCCACCGACCCCGGTCACCACTCCGGTGGCCCCCGCCGCCGGCGAGGTGTCCTGCGCCGTCAACCGCTCCACCTCGGCTGCGAGCGCGTCCAGCGCCTCGGCGGAGGGGGAGAGCGCGGCCACGAAACTCCCCGCCCCGTGCTCAGCCTGGGCGAGCAGGTCGAGTGCCAGCAGCCGCGGGTTGGCGTCGGCGTCGAGCACCACCAGCAGGTCGGACGGGCCCGCGAAGGAGTCGATGCCCACCACGTCGGAGAGCTTGCGCTTGGCTTCCTGCACGTACACGTTGCCGGGCCCCACGACCACGTCCACGCGCTGCACCGTCTCCGTCCCGTAGGCCAGCGCAGCGATGGCCTGCGCGCCGCCCATGCGGTAGACCCGCTCCACCCCGAGCAGGCGGCAGGTGCCGAGGATCAGGGGATCCACCTGCCCGTCGCGCCCAGGCGGGGAGCACACGACCACGTCGAGCACCCCGGCAGCGCGGGCGGTGACGACACCCATCACCGCGGTCGAGGGGTACGGAGCGCGTCCCCCCGGCACGTACACGGCGGCGGAGTTGACCGGCAGCTCGCGCACCGTGACGGAGTGGCCCTGAGGCAGGTGCACCGACACGTCCTCCCCCACGCCGGCCTGCGCGACCGCGGCGACGTTAGCGATCGCCACCTGCAGTCCTGCCACGGCCTCCAGGGGCAGCTGCACGATCGCCTCATCGAGCTCCTCCGCAGGGACCCGCAGCGGCCGCGGGGGCGCCCCGGCGAGGTCCAGTTCACGGGTGTACTCGAGTACCGCCTCGTCTCCCTCGTGGGCGACCACCGAAAGGATCTGCGTGACCACGTCCCGCGCGTCACCGGGCGGGGGAGCCAGCTTGCGCAGGCGCTCGGCCACCGCGGCGGGGCCGCTCAACAGCCTCCCGCGAGCGTCGTAGCCGCTCGGCAGCTCGCGCGCGTCCAGGCGCTCAACCCGCACGAAACCGCTCCAGCAGGTCGTCGATCGCGGCCGCCTTGAGCTTGTGGGCGACGGGGTTGGCGATCAGGCGGGCGGTGCACTCGAAGAGGGACTCGCGCACCTCGAGATCGTTCTCGCGCAGGGTGGTGCCGGTCGCGGTGAGGTCCACGATCGCCTCGACGAGCCCGGTCAGCGGCGCGAGCTCGACGGAGCCCTTGACCTCCACGATCTCCGCCTGGCGGCCGGTCTCCTCGAAGTGGCGCGCGGCCGTGAGGGGGTACTTGGTGGCGACCCGCACGACCCCCAGGCGGCGCAGCGCCTGCGCCGCGGGGTCGGGGTCGCCGGCGACGGAGGCCAGCACCATCGTGCAACGGCCGTAGCCGAGGTCGAGCAGCTCGTACACCTCGCGGCCGGTCACCGAGCGGCCGACGCCGCCGACGCCGCCGAGCGCACGCTCGACCAGCACGTCCTTGCCGGTGATCCCGAGGTCCGCGGCGCCGGCCTCCACGTAGGTCGGCACGTCGGAGGGGCGCATCGTGATGACCCCGATCTCCGCGAACAGCAACCGACGATCGTTGGAGCGCAGCTCCTCGGTGTCCACCCCCAGGCCGCTCAGGAGCGCGACCGTGTCCTTGAAGAGGGCGCCGCGCGGCACGGCGAGCGTGAGGCCGCCCAGTCCGCTCACCGCGTCAGCCCCGCTCCGCGGCCGCGCTCCTCGCCGGCGAGCGCGATGTGCAGGCGGTCGACGCCCAGCGCGAAGCCGACCGCGGGCAGCGAGCGCCCGAAGGATCCGAGCAGCTCGTCGTAGCGCCCGCCGCCGCCGAGGGGTGCGCCGAGCGCGGGGTCGTAGACCTCGAACACGGCGCCGGTGTAGTACCCGAGCGAGCGCACGAGACCGAGGTCGAAGATCACACGTCCTGCCACGTCGGGGTCGAGCAGGGCGTACACCGCGCGCATCCCCGCGACGGCGTCCGCCGCGGGGCCGGGGAGGCCCTCGAGCGCCTCGGGGCCCCCGCGGCGGAGGGGCACGTCGAGCAGCAGTTCCGCGTCGGGAGCCGGCAGCCCGGCCTCCTCGAGGCGGCGGGCGAGCCCCACGAAGTCCCTGCGCGCGAGCGCCTCCAGCAGGTCGGGGCGGACGGGCTCGCGCACCTGCAGGCCCGCCATCAGGGCGGGGAACAGAGAGGCGTCGCCGAGGCCCACGCGGTAGTCCTCGAGGCCGGTGGCGTCCAGCCCGCGGCAGAGCACCGTGAGCGCCTCGGCGGTGCCCTCGGGTGCGGACGAGCCGAGCAACTCGATGCCGGCCTGCAGCAGCTCGCGGGGCTGCCCCCGGGAGGGGAGCACCGCGCGGTAGCAGTGGGCGAAGTAGCAGAAGCGCAGAGGCGGCTGGGCGTGCGGGTAGCGGGTGGCCGCGAGGCGCGCGATCGGCACGGTCATGTCCGAGCGCAGCACGAGCAGCGCCCCGGTCTCATCGAACAGGCGGTACACCGGCGGCGCGGCGGGGGACGCGTCCGCGCGCGCAAGCACCGCCTCGTACTCGAGCGCGGGGGTGTACACCTCACCGTAGCCGTGGCGTTCGAACACCCCGCGCAGCGCCTCGGTGATGTGGCGCAGCTCACGCATCTCGTCGGGCAGCACGTCGCGGGTGCCGGAGGGGATCGGGTGGATCATGGCGGAGACATATATACGACGCGACGGGGACAGGTGCGAGGGCGGGCGCGTGGTGAGCTGCCGAGCCGGCACGCCACGCGGCGGGGCGGTCTAGACGTGAAGCGCGGGCGCGGGCTCGACGGCGACGCGCTCGCAGGAGGCTCCGAGCTCGCGCAGACGCTCGTCGATACGCTCGTAGCCGCGGTCGATCTGGCGGACGTTGCCGATTTCCGAGCGCCCGTCGGCGCAGAGAGCGGCGAGCAGCATCGCCATCCCGGCGCGGATGTCGGGCGACTCGACGCGCTCCCCGCGCAGCCGCCGGGGGCCGGTGACGATCGCGCGGTGGGGGTCGCAGAGGACGATGTCGGCCCCCATCAGGATCAGTTTGTCGGTGAACACGAGACGGTTCTCGAACATCCACTCGTGCACGAGGATCGACCCCTCGGCCTGAGTGGCGAGCGCGAGCGCAATCGAGGTCAGGTCCGCGGGGAAGGCCGGCCAGGGGCCGTCCTGGATCTTGCTCTTGTACTCCCCCACGTCGGCCTGCACGACGAGGCGCTGGCCACCGGGCACGAACACGTCGTCCCCGTGCAGCTCGGTGCGCAGACCGAGGCGTTCGAAGACGAGGCGGATCATCCGCAGATCCGAGGGGACGGTGTCCTTGACCAGCAGCTCCCCCCCGGTGACGCCCGCGAGCGCGATGAACGAGCCGATCTCGATGTGGTCGGGGGCGATGACGTGGGTGCAGCCGTGCAGGGAGTCGCAGCCGTGGACGGTGAGCAGGTTGGAGCCGATGCCCTGGATGTCGGCGCCCATGGTGACGAGCAGGCGCGCGAGGTCCTGCACGTGGGGCTCGCAGGCGGCGTTGCCGATCACCGTCTGCCCGGGTGTGAGCGCAGCGGCCAGCAGCGCGTTCTCGGTGGCCATCACGGAGGGCTCGTCCATGAACACGTCCGTGGGCCGCAGCCCGCGGGGGGCGGTGAGCACGATGTCGCGCCCGCAGTCGGCGCGGGCACCCATCGCGCGGAAGGCGTCCAGGTGGGGGTCCAGGCGCCGCCGCCCGATCACGTCGCCCCCGGGCGGAGGCATCACAGCGCGCCCGAAGCGCGCTAGCAGCGGCCCGGCGAGCAGGAAGGAGGCGCGGAGCTGCTCGGCGAGCCCGGGGTCGACCTCGACGCCGTCCACCCCGGCGGCGCACAGCGAAAGCTCGTTGGGCCCCAGCCAGCTCACCCGCACCCCGAGCTGCTCCAGGATCGCGACCATTGCCTCGACGTCGCGGATGCGCGGCACGTTGCGCACGACCACCTCGTCCTCGGTGAGGACGCAGGCAGCAAGAGCGGGGAGTGCCGCGTTCTTGTTCCCGGCCGGGGTCAGCGTGCCGGAGAGCGGGACACCGCCGTCGATGACGAGCTTCTCCATGGGCTTCGCACGCGCCCGCCGGCCCAGGATCGAACCGCCGCCGCGTCTGCCGGCAAGGGTAACAGCCATGTGGATAGGGAGTTCGCCGCACGGAGCCCGGGGACCTGCACGGGCGGGGCGTTCGACCTGCGGTTGGCTGGGGCGCAGCGTTCGCGTACGGGGGCCTCGGGACGTGCACGAGCCGGGGGCGTCCACCGGTGGTGGGTGGTGTGCAGGCGTTCGCGTACGGGGTCTCGGGACGTGCACGTCCGTCGGAGTCCATCGATCCTGGTGGACACGTAGCGAGATCGCGTGCGCGCGTCGCGATCCGCACGGCGTGCCGCCTCGGTTGCCGCGGATATGTCAGCGGATACAGGACCAGGCAAATGGCCGGCGACTCTAAAATCAAGACCTATATGCCAAGCTAGTCGGTATTTATATACTTGACTCCTAACTAGGTGGCCCGAGCGAAATGACCGAGGCCGGGCGCAGGGCCCTGGCGGCCCGGGCCGTGCTGGTGTTGCGCGACTCCGACGACCCCGTGAGCCGCCCCACTTTGGCTTTCCGGGATCTGGGCATCGGCCTAACCGCGGAGCAGATGCCGGATACGATTCTCTCACTCGAGCGCTCCAACAAGCTGCGCAAGCCCTACACGCACGGCGTCTTTGGCAAGGGCGGCTCGGTGGCCTGCATGTTCAGCATGGCCACGATCATCGTCACCCGCCGCCAGCCGGAGTTGCTCGGCGAGGATCAAGAGGATCGCGTGGCGCTGGCAATCGTGCGTCAGGGCGACGCCGATGACGTCGGCCTGCCCTTCTTCCGCTACCTGGTCGGGCCGGATGACCTGCCTTACTCGGTTCCCGCGTGCGAGGCCCCTGATTTCGAGCCCGGCACCCTGGTCCTGCACGTCGGCTACCAGGCCGAGCGCATGGGCCTGCAGAGCTGGCAGAACGAGGAGTCGATCTACGCCTATGCCGAGACGCTGCTCTTCCGGCCGACGATGCCTTACGGCCTCCAGGACGCCCGCAGCGATGAGTCCAACCGCCGGCCCGCAGAGCGCCGTGCCAAGCCGGAGACAGTTATGGGTCTGGGCCAACGTCTCGAGGGCACCGGTGACGGCCTAATCGACGCCAGCCGTCCGGCCACCATCTCGGTGCCAGCCCTCGGCGAGGTCCGCGTGCGATGGTGGCTTTTTGAGGACTCAGATCGTGTCCGGCGCCGCGCCGCCAAGAGCCACACCGTGCTCTTCACCACCGGCGGCCATGTCCATCACGTCTGGGACCGCCAACGCTTCACCACTTTGGTCGAGCGCCGGCGGCGCGTAGCCGAGCGCATCATCGTCGAGGTCGATACCGAGGGCATCCCCCAAAAGCAGCGCGTGCGCATCTTCTCCTCCTTCCGCGACGCCGTGCTGAAGATGAAGGAGGGCCTGGCCCTTGAGCAGGCTATTGCCGAGTGGCTGGGCAACGACGCCGATCTCGACGAGGCCGAGTCGCGCTTCACGCGCCAGGCCCTGCGCTCGACAGGAGAGGGAGTCACCGAGGCCTTCCGCCAGCGGCTCAACCGCGCCATTCGCACTCGCGTGCCGGGCCTGGCGACCGGGAGTCCTGGGCGTCTCAATGGGCGTCCGCCACGGCCCAAGCAGCGTGAGGATCTGCACGCCGAGCCCACCACCTTCACCGGCCCTGAGCAGATCGAGGTCATACCGGGCCGGCGCAAGGTCTTCTACATGCAGGCCAACGCAGTCGACGGCTTCGTGCCCGACGGCGGGGACATCGACATCAACACCGAGGAGATGGCTCCGGACTTCTCCTACGGCGTCGGCGATCTGCGCCACGGGCGCTTGCAGATCAGCGTCTTGGTGCCCGAGAGCGCGACTCTTGGCACCTACCGGATGGAGGTCTCCCTCTCCTGGTTGCGGGCCGCCGGCGGCTGTACCTCCTTGATCTGGCCCGTGCAAGTGAAGATCGTGGCCGAGGTGAAACCGCCCAGCCCCCAGACCAAGAGCATGAGCAAGAAGGGCACCGGTCGCGCCGACCGCGGCCAGATCGCCTTTCTCTGGCAGCAGCCCAACGAGGACAACGATTGGCACGAGAAGATCGTCGGTGAGCTTCAAGATCTCAAGGGTGATGAGCTGGCCGAGCTTGACCCCAAGGCATACGGCGACCTCAAGGGCGTCGAGGAAACCATTCCGACGATCGTCCTCAACGAACGCTTTGGCGAGTTGCATGGTTACCTCTCGGCAACTGCTCCTCGCGTCGGCGACCGTGGTCTCGATGGGCGCAAGGACCGCTATGCCCTGGCCGTCGGGGTCACCCGTGGCCAACCTCTGGATCCAGGAGGACAAGCTCAAGCGCGCTTATGTGGCATGGAAGCAGAACGCCAACGGGCGCGAGGAGCCGCCGCAGCCGATGAGCGAGGAGCAACGCCAACGAGCCCTGGTCGAGCATGCACGCGGCGTCATCCTACTTTTGCCCGACTACGATCAGCTCTTCGCAGACGATGATGATCTGGACGTGGCAGCTGCCGGCCGGACCGCCACCGCAGCCCTCGCGGTGATTGGCGGCTGACCACGGCGGCCCCGTCCACCGACCTTCGACTGGAGTGCGCCTGGCGACGATGCCCCTCTTGTTGCCGACGTTTGCCGCCCGCGCTCGAGATAGAACCGCACGCCAATCCGTGAAGTGGCCGATGCTGCGAACCGCTTGCAGGTTGTGGGCGGCTGATTGCGGCGCGCAGGACGACCGGGCCCCTGAGCGAATACGCCTCCAATGGCGAACCGGTTGAGAGATCCCGCAGAGTGGCAACCAGACATCGACCGAAGTGTCGCCGAGTACGACGAGTGGTATCTCACCGAGTCGCCGGGGATGTTCGCGGAAGCGAGGGGGCGTGCCGTCGTCGAGGTCGAAGAGGCAATGCGGGCAACCAACGACTTCAGGATGTTCGACGCAGACACGCTGATGGCCCGGCCGGGAGCGCTCTTCGTCGCCCGTATGTGCGTTTCGCCTCCGATGGCCAGGGATCGCTTCGTCGGCTTCTCCGGGGCAAACAAGAGCCTCATCACCGTGATGGAGCGGAAGGGAGTCATCCCAGCCAGAACGCGCCGGCTTCGCATGCAGCTCCAGGTGATGTGCGACTTTCTCCGACCGCTGCTCGATCCAGGGCTCTTCTGCTGGCTTGAAGACAACCGCACGCCAACCGCCGAAGAGCGCGATAAGGCGCTGCTGGTCATCGGTGAGCGGCTGGCGACTGCTTTCTACCTACCGGCGCTCCGCAACGCGCAGGAGGCAAGACAGAAGGAGTTGATGCGAGCCTACCTCGAAGGGGAAGGATTCGAGGAGTCCCCCAAACCTCCGTTCGACATGCCGCCTGGAACTTTTAGCTTCGGTCGGAACGTACGAGTGGTCCGAGAGGACGGCGAACCGCAGAACCTTCCCGTGGACTGTGTCGTGTCTCCGCTCGACGCGGAATTGCCTCTGGCCTGTGTCGAGTTGAAGTCGGCCGGCGACTTCACGAACGTGAACAAGCGGCGCAAGGAGGAGTCCGACAAGCACGATGCGCTGAGGAGAACACACGGGGAGAGCACAGTGTTCCTGCTCCAACTCTTTGGGCCCTACCTCGGCTTCGAGGCTGCCGCAGGGATCGATTGGGCGTGGGATCACCGACTCAGCGATCTCGCGCCGCACCTCGGGATCACGTAGGGGCTAAAGCAGTCGGCTCTGCCCGGGTTGCTCGACGCCGGCCGGTGGACGGATCGGCAAGGCGACTAGATCGCCAGGCTCGATCTTGGCCAGGCCACCTCCGTAGGTGCGACCGAACTCGCGTAGAAGCTGTGCGTTGGTGGAATCTTCGAGCGACGGCCGCAGGGCCTCAGGGTCAACGCCGGACAGGGCCCAAACGTTGAGGAGGGAGGTCATGCACCGGGCACCAATCAGGTTGCGTACGATGCGAGCCCGTTTGCGCGACATGTACGTCGTAAAGAAGTCGGCTGGCGCAACCGGCTCGACCCCGTACCACGGCTTGCGGGTACGGCAGTTGAAGCGCTCGTGCAAGCCGAGTTCCAGTCCATGTTCGATGTACCGCAGCGCCTTCGTTCTGCGCAGGGCCTCGATCGGCTCGTGGCAGAAGAAGAGGAAAGCGCGTGCCCCACCCTCGATGCGCGAAGCGTGGAAATCCGCATCTAGTGGGCCTTCTGTCGGAAGATCCCTGGATCCGAGGACTACCGGGACGAGAAACCGCTCCTCGATGCCCCATTCCTCGACCTCAGCGCGAGTCAAGACAAAGAACGAGTTGTCCCCCGTCGCGATCCCGCGCCGTACCCGGCAGTAGTCGCCAAGCTTCGCTGTGCGTCCGTCGAGGAGGGGGGCGATGCGCTCCGCACGAGACGGCAGCAGCGGGGTCCAGGGCAGCGCGGCGGGCGCCACGTCGGCCAGCAACTCGACCTCTCGGTCCTTCTCGATGGAGCCATTAAGCCTGCCCTCCACGAGTCGGAAGCGTCGGGACGGAGACTCGCGCTTTGTGGCGATAGTGATAGCTGAAGTCGTCAGGACGCCCTCGAACGCAAGCTCGTCCATCTCCAGCACGAGGATCTCGTCGATCTCACAGCGATCGAGAAGCGCTTCCTTGACAGCCTGCCCGTACCGCACATCGAGGAACTCGGTAGGCGTGATGAAGACCAGCCGGCCACCCTCGTTCAGCCGCAGAAGCGCCTCCAGAAAGAAGTAGACGTAGCTACCCGACAGGCTCGACACCTTCAAGCCGAATTGCGCCGAGTAGTGTCGCGCGAGCAGCTTGTGCTCGGCCGACAGATTGTGGTGGCGAACGTAGGGCGGATTTGCGATCACAGCATCGAAGGTCGCTTCGGTAAGCGGCCAGCGTTCCGCGTCGAGGAAGTCGCCCACCGCGAGCTCGTGTCCGCCGGGCGTGGATGCTGCCGCGAGCTCAACGGCCGTCGCGTCGATATCGAGGCCGAAGAGCCTCGGGCCATCTCCCACGGCACGAAGCAGAACGCCCCCTCCGACACCCGGATCGAGAACCGTCGCCGGCTCGATCTCGTTGACGGCGTCGGCCATCAGCTCAGCGATCGGAGCCGGCGTGAAGAACTGGCCGATCTTGTACCGCCGCTCGCGCGAGTTGAGACGCTCAAGCTCGATCTCGGGGGTGATGGTTGGCAGGCACATGTGTTCGACCCTACGGTGCGCCTCGGACGAAACGCTGCACCACGCATCGCCCAGAGCCTAAGAGCACCTAACAAAAAGATCGGCACGCCCGGATGCGTCCCTGGACGCGGCGCTGGATCGCCACGGTCCGCCTTGCCCGTGCTACCAGCACGGGCTGCGCCAGCCCGCGTCGCCCAGCTTGGTCCAGGAACGCCCCGGACGCACCGCCTATTTTGTTAGGCACTCCAAGCACAGCCTGGTCCAGTGATTCAGGATGCCATGTGGAGCGGCGACAGGATGCGCACGTGGCGAGCAGTCCTGCGCTTCGATGCAATCGCACAAGATCCTAGAGCGCATCGGGAGCGCCCGGCTTGCCAAATTATGCCCCTTCCAGCCCACCACTGATCGCATCAAGGAACGGCGCTGCAATTTCCGTTGCAGACCTAAGGAGTCGATCTGGCTCAGTTGAGCCACATTCGCACCCGCAGGACCGGTGGCGCACGTATGTTCGAACGGGTCCGTCCGACGACCCCCGTATCTTACGAACACGTGTTCTGCTCAACCCGGACATCGACGCTCGCACAGCGCGCCCACAAGGCGCTGTCGCTAACCCGCGCGTTCCTACTGCTCGAGGACGACGATCCAGTCAACTGGGAGGTCGACCAGGGGGAGCCCGCGGAAGCGAACAACGAGCCCACGTGGGCTCACGCGCACCGCTGGTCGAACGGGGGATTCTCGCCGAAGGCGAGTGTCTCCCCACTTCGGTCGCTATGTCGAGAGCGGGCACCGCGGCGAGGGGGCCAACCGGCGCCCTCGCCGCAACCGTGCCTCTGTCCGACCCAGCCGTCCAAGCTGTGTGCCCGCCCGGTCGCCGGACACGGTGAGGCCAACGTCGTGCGCGGCGCTCAGCGCGGTTCGAGGATTACGACCGGCAGCTCGCGGGTCGCGATCGACCGGTAGTGCTCGTAGCCGCTGTAGAGCTCCACGAGCCGCGGCCAGAGCTCGGTGATCTCGGCCTCGCTGGCGGCGCGAGCGCGGACCGGGTACGTGCGCCCGCGCACCAGCGCATCAGCGTCGGGGTGGTCCTGCAGGTTGAACCACCACGCGGGTGGACGGGTGGACGCTGCGTTGGACGCGACGACCGCGAACCCGTCGCCGCGAGGGACAAAGAACACGGGCGCATCGCGCCACTGGCCGGAGCGCCGGCCGAGAGTGCGTAGCACGAGGACCTCTGCCCCCAGCGCTCGCCCACCGAGCCGCCCTCCCGTACGTCGTACGATCCAGGCGTGCGCCTGGGTAGCGCGAGCGGTACCGGGGCGGTGCGCGAGGTGCGGGGTGAGACGGGCGTAGAAGTCGGCGGTACGAGACATAGCCGCAAGCCTATCCGACAGGCGCTCCCGACCCAACAACCACACGGGCCGCCCTTGAGGGGCGGCCCGTGTGGAAAAGAACCGGCGGCGTCCTACTCTCCCAGGCCCTTGCGAGCCAAGTACCATCGGCGCTGAGGGGCTTAACTGCTCTGTTCGGAATGGGAAGAGGTGTTTCCCCCTCGCCAAGGCCACCGGAAAAAGGCGAGAGACCGCCTCCCCGGTCCTTCAAAACTGCACAGCGCCACACGGGTACCACCCTGATCAAAAAAATCCGTCAAGCCCTCGAACCATTAGTACCGGTCTCCTACGGGCGTTACCGCCCTTCCAGATCCGGCCTATCAACCTGGTGGTCTACCAGGGGTCTTACTCCCTCTAGGGGATGGGAGAACTCATCTTGAGGCCGGCTTCCCGCTTAGATGCTTTCAGCGGTTATCCGATCCACACGTAGCTAGCCTGCAATGCCCTTGGCAGGACAACAGATACACCAGAGGTGCGTTCATCCCGGTCCTCTCGTACTAGGGACAAATCCTCTCAATTCTCCAACGCCCACGGCAGATAGGGACCGAACTGTCTCACGACGTTCTGAACCCAGCTCGCGTACCGCTTTAATGGGCGAACAGCCCAACCCTTGGGAGCGACTCCACCCCCAGGATGCGACGAGCCGACATCGAGGTGCCAAACCGGGCCGTCGATGTGGACTCTTGGGCCCGATAAGCCTGTTATCCCCGGAGTACCTTTTATCCGTTGAGCGACGGCACTTCCACTTGCTACCGCCGGATCACTAAGACCTGCTTTCGCACCTGCTCGACCTGTCAGTCTCGCAGTCAAGCTCCCTTGCTACCTTTGCGCTCTACGCACGATTTCCAACCGTGCTGAGGGAACCTTTGTGCGCCTCCGTTACATTTTGGGAGGCGACCGCCCCAGTCAAACTACCCGCCTGGCAATGTCCAGCGCCCGGATTCACGGCACGCTGTTAGAAACCCAATACACCAAGGGTGGTATCTAAAGGTTGGCTCCACGCCGGCCGCAACCGGCGCTTCAAAGCCTCCCACCTATCCTGAGCGAGATGCACCGAATCCCAATACCAGGTTGTAGTAAAGGTTCACGGGGTCTTTCCGTCTAGCCGCGGGTACTCGGCATCTTCACCGAGACTGCAATTTCACCGAGCCCCTCGTTGAGACAGTGCTGAAGTCGTTACGCCATTCGTGCAGGTCGGAACTTCGCGTGTTCTCTCGTTATCCGAGAGCGCAGACTATCCCTTCACCTCATCCAGCACCCTTAGGAGTGCGGCCTGCGAGTGGCGGCGCTTTCCCAGATTCATCTGGTAGGCGATACCGACAATCTCTCGCAAACCATCCCGCTGCAGATGGTCTCCCTGTTCGACCATCCGGCACACACGAGAGAAGCCTGCACAGCTTCTCGCCTTGTGTCCCCGCAAGGGGAAGCGCTCAAAATGCGGAAGGATGACTCCGGTGAGGTCTCTGATCGACCGCGCCTCGTACTTGAAGGTGCGATCTCCCTTCGACTCCCGGATCCAACCACAGTCAAAGAACGCCTTCAGACCCTCCAGCAATCCCAGGTCCTTCTCGTTGAGTGAGAGCGAGAACGATGGCCTCACCTCGAGACCGGTTCGCAACTTCGCCCGGACGGCCAAGGAGACGCAAAAGCATCCCTCGCCCTCCGTCAGACCTGTGACATACCAGGGAT